>CAYVNR010000050.1:0-3628 GCA_964453045.1 uncultured Flavobacteriaceae bacterium | reverse complement strand
TCTATTATTATATTGAACTCACGTTAAATAATTAATTAGTCATCACGTTTTACCAATGCATAATACTCACCTTCTAAAGGCAGGTAGCCTTGGTCGTATACAAAGTAATAGATAGTACCAGCCTTGGTTTTATAAATACTTGTAAAGTAATTAAAGTCAAAGCCTTTTTCTATCATTTTTGCTCTTGAGCATTTGGTTTTTTTATTGGGGTTTAAAGCTTCGAGAATCCTGTAATTTTTTCGTATTCGGTTGTTGGTGTTTCTAATTAGGTTTTTAGAATCTTTATTGATGCGGTTGTTGTGTGCGTTTCTACAACCATCACTACAGAATTTTTTATCTATTCTGCCAATAATTCTATCCCCACATTCTGGACATTGTCTTTTCATAGTGATCAATTTAAAATTGAGATATAGTCTATCCAGGATCCAACTTCGGTCTTGTATTGCTTTGCCATTACCCGACTTATTTGTGCAATATGCCCCAAATCGTGTGTGACCCACGTTGCTAATAATTGTGACAAGGTCACTTCACCTAATTCTGGGTGAATACCTTTAAGCTGTAATTGATCGTTAGATAGATTTAGGTCTTTTAATGTATTGAGGTTGTTCTGTCTCAAAGTATCAAATTCATCAAGTAAGTTGGAGAGTGATTTTCCCTTTGAAGCTTCAAACTGGGCAAACCTATCAAAAGGCTGAAAAACCTTCTGACCAGAATTGTTCAAAATAATATGTACTCGCGGTATCCAATCTGTTTTTTCTCCATGTATTAAATGCCCAACAATGTCGTAAGCGCTCCAAGTGCCCGTTCCTTCATTGCAAAAAACCCAATCATCGGAAAGATCTCCCAAATAAGACTTTAAGGTTTTTGGTGTTTGTTCTAAAATTTCAATGCCTTTGCCAATACTATATTCCATATAAAGCCAAGTTACAAAATATTCACTTACAAACGTTTTAGAACAACTAACGTATTGGTATTGTTTACTTTTTCAAAAACTTCAACCTTATAAATTTTTGTTTTTAAGTACTCAATAAGTTGTTTTAGTGTTTTGTTTTTGGAATTTTTTACGGATGCATTAAAGATAATATCTCCTTTAGAGGATTTTAGTTTAAGGATACCGTCCCAAAATGCTTCGGAAAGAAATTGGCTGGGAACGGAAAGATCTATATAGAGGTCTACAATGATTAAATCGAATTTTTTAGTGGTATGCTTTACAAATTCTGAGGCATCGGCACAGTGAATTTTTAAGTTTTCGTTTTCTGAAATGCCAAATTCGGTATTGGCTATTTCAATAATTATAGGGTCAATTTCTACTGCGGTAATAGATTTTCTATAGTTAAAGTCTTGCCTTAATGTTTCAATAACACTTCCGCCTCCCATACCTAGAATTAATACAGTATCGATTTGAGATAGATTTATTTTGTCCAACCCATATTTTAAAATACGTTGTAAAGAACCATAACTGTAATTGGCATTTTTTGAGTTAAGATGCTTTTTACCATTATGCCACGTAATTTCTAAAGTGCCACTATACTTAGACTCTACAGTTTTTGTAATAGGCAAAATGTAGCTGAGGAGTTGTTTCATGTAAAGAAAAGCAAGCTGAGTTAATGCTTTTATGATGTTAATTACGAATATAACTACACAGTATTTATTTCATTGGTTCTATTTTGAAATTTTGTTGTATTAAATATCATTTATAAACCTTTGAGATCAGATTCCGATGTATTGGTTTCAAATGATTCATTCAAATATTGGCCAATAGATATAATTATATTATTCACCTTAAAAGTATAATAAACTTTAAGAAGAACAAACATTTAGTAACCTATAAACAGTTTACCATAAATTACATGTGTTCAAAAAATAAAAATACTAGCTTAAAAAAACAGATTCTTATTTTGGGCTTATAAATTATATAGGTTTGGGGTGACTTATTAATTAGGGACTGATTTAATAAGAGAATTGATTAATCCAAATCAAGAAAGAGCATTCAAAAAATGAGTGCTCTTTTTTAGATGACTTGATATAATCTTTTTAGCATTTGCGACAAACCAAGCATGTGCCCTAAAAATAAAAAAAATAGCTTGAAAGCACAGATTCTTTGCTGTCAAGGAATAAATTACATAAGTTTGAATAACTTAATAATTAGGTCTTATTTAAGAAAATTGATTAATTCAAATCAAAAAGAGCATTCAAAAACGAATGCTCTTTTTTATGCAATGAAAAACACCTAGCTGCTATATAATAATTCTTATTTTATGTTTTTCTGATTTTTTCAAGAACGAGCAATCATTTATAGCCATTTAGAGGTCGTCTTTACTCACTCAATTCAATAGCTTTTTCGATGGCTCTGTCTTTGGTTTTCAATTCTAATAATAGATTGTTATAAAATTCTTTTGTGTCTCTTACATAGCCCAAATCATAGTGTGGAGGAATTCCGGTCTTTTCATAGCTAATTCCATTTACGCTATGATAAACTTCATTAGATAGTCCATATTCCCAGCCATTCGGTAACCTTTTGGAAAGTACGTCTGACAGTATTCCTTCTGTATTTGAACCAATTGTGATAACGTTTTCAATATTCTGTGATGCTAATACAAATATTTCACTTGCACTAGCTGTTTGAGGACTTGTTAGTATGTACAAACTTCCCTTGTAGTTTTTTCCATTTGGTTCAATGTAAATGTTTTGAGACTCTGTGAATCCATTTCCCGATCTTGCTTTTTTAGAAAAAGCCATTATTTTATTATTTGTAAAGTAGCTTAAAATTTCTAATCCGACTTGGTCAAATCCACCACCATTAAAACGTACATCTATTATACAGGATTTGGTGTTTTTAATATCATCATAGATAATTTCCATTTGCTCTTTAAAACTTATTAAAACATCTTTAGTGTAGTTTACACTTTCGTCTGCTTTTTTCCAATATTGGTCAGCAAATTGTTCGGTTGTCAGGTCGTTTGAAATATTATAATTTGCCAAATCTTCAAAGTCATTACATTGAATGTAACTAACGTTATCGTTTACAAGTCCCCAATTTATAAGTCCTTTATTGTATGTTTTATGATTGGGAATATAGTTTTGAGTTATAGAGTGAATCACTTTTTCTCTTAAACTATCTGTATCCTCATCATCATCTTCAATTTTATCTTCTAATGAATCGGGAATTTCGATAGATGCGTGTCCATCGTTTAATTCTAAAATCATTGCATTAAGCACTGTATAGAGTTGAAAATCTGTTGCTTTCTTTGATAGTTGTCCACGATATTTAGCTTTTAGTTTGTTCCAATTAACTTCTCTTAAGTTAAAGAAGGCATAGTTTTCATTGAAGGTTTCCCATAGTGCATCAAAATTTGATAAAGGGTTGTTTTTGTTTTTTGTACAAGGTTTTGCTTCTTGAGAACGTATGAAATTGTATGTTGTAAAACCAACTTCTAGCTGCAGACTATCTTGTGTCAATTTGGTTAATTTACAGAGTTCTTCTAAATAAGCTGTTGGTAATTTTGTGTTTAGGTTACATCCACTTTCGTAGGTATCGTAGAGTGTTACATATTGTTTTGAAATCTTTAACTGTTGTCCGTAGCCAATTGAATTCCATGTGCCATAAAGTTGATTGTCGATTTCTTGT
>CAYVNR010000049.1:0-3865 GCA_964453045.1 uncultured Flavobacteriaceae bacterium | reverse complement strand
TAAAAACACAACGACTATATCCTTATCTTTATAAAAGCATATTATTAACTAAAAAAAGAAAGGAAACCGAAGTATGCTAACTTGGAAAGATGTTATCAATTTCTCCGTAAACGGAAACCCAACCCCAGACCGTCGTGTTGAAAAAACCGAAGCTGAGTGGAGCGCTCAACTAACCCCAGAGCAATTTAGAATTACAAGACAAAAAGGCACTGAACGTGCTCATAGTGGCGCACTTTGTAGTATTTACGATGAAGGTAAATACAACTGTATATGTTGCGGCACACCACTTTTTGATTCCACCATTAAATTCAGTTCTGGTACGGGTTGGCCAAGCTTTACACAACCCATTAAGGAAAACGCCATTAAATATGAAAAAGATTCGTCTTTTGGCATGGTACGCGTAGAAGTGATGTGCAATACTTGCGATGCCCATTTGGGACACGTATTTCCAGATGGCCCGGAGCCAAGTGGTTTGCGCTATTGTATCAATTCAGAATCAATGACTTTAGAGAAGGAGACAGACTAATGGCTACTAAAAATATACAAATTGCTACCGTTGGTGGTGGTTGCTTTTGGTGTACCGAAGCCGTGTTTCAAGAAGTTAAAGGCGTGGAAACTGTTGTTTCTGGTTATTCGGGAGGTAACGTTCCTGGTCGACCTACTTATAGAGAGATTTGCTCAGGTTTAACAGGTCATGCTGAAGTCGTTCAAATTACCTTTGATGCCAATGTGATTTCTTACGAAGATATTCTTGTTATATTTATGACAACGCACGATCCTACAACTTTAAACAGACAAGGTGCGGATCGTGGCACGCAGTACCGTTCGGTGATTTATTATCACAATAATAAGCAAAAGGAAATAGCAGACATCGTAATTAAAGAGTTATCACAGTATTACGAAAACCCTATAGTAACTGAAGTCTCGGAAGCTGTAACATTTTATGAGGCCGAAAAAGAGCATCAGGACTTTTACAAAAACAATCCGGATTATGGATACTGTAATTTTGTAATTGACCCTAAATTGGCAAAACTTCGTAAATTACATTCAGATAAACTTAAGAATGCTTAGAATTTACTGTATTGGCTTGGCCATTCTTATGATTGCCATTTTAGCAAATGCCATAGTGCTAAAATTAGGAATTAAATCTTGGTACGATTTTATTAACTTACTGACTTCTAGTGGTACTTCAGCTTTTAGCAAACTATCCATTATAGATTATCTATGGCTGTTTATTGGCTATCCTTTAGTCCTAGGTTGTGGCTATTGGATTGGTGATAAAATCCACCATTTAATTTTAAATTAGTAAACTAAAAAGTTATTCACCTTTAAATTTCGATAGCTTTAAACTCAATTGCCTTAAAACAAAAAAGCCGCAAACTTAAATGTTGCGGCTTTTATATTTGTTTATGCTCTATTAAAATAGAAGTTTACTTTTATTTTTAGTCTATCGTATAGGCTTTAAACTCACCATTTTCTATGGTTATCGTTCCGCCATCATTACTAGGCACTGTTGCAGTAAAAGTTCCTCTAATAAACTCTGAACCAATTGAAGTAATATTTACACTTCCCGAGGTTGCCCAATCATCAACATCTAGTGAATTAATTTCGGCATTTAATTTATAATCTCCTTCTTGGAAAAAATCACCAGAAAAATCATAGGTTCCGGTGGTAAAACCTAAAGGAAACCAAATACTCATAAAAGAGTAATCATCATCCTCTGACAGTCCGTTTTGACCATTGATAGTTATATTATTTGACTCTACTGTAGCGATATTGTCTTCGTACGCAAAGTCAACACCATCAACAGAGAATCTAATAAAAGTTTCTGGTTCTTGAGAGCCACTAGAATCGTCATCAGAGCTACAAGACGACATTCCAACTCCAATAATTACAAGTAATGCTAACAGGTTAAGTTTTAGTTTTTTCATGTTCATTTAATTAAATCGCTTTAACACTCAAAGCTATGAATGTATATTTAAGCTGTAGTTTATAATTTGATTTGTACTTTTATTAGTACCGCACGAATTTAACAAAAAGATTATAAATACGGGATTTAATTTTCGGTAGTCGTTTTAAACTGGCGCTAACGATTTCCTTTATGGTTACTGCGTTTAAAGGAAACTCCAGTATTACATGCAATAAACTAAGAAAAAACAGAACTGTCAATCCTGTGATGTAATCGTATAAATAAATACCTACTGACCCTAACCACATCACAATAATATACTTTACCCGTTTATTGTTTAAACTCGATTTCCAACCTATAATTGAAGTTTTAGAAAACCAATTGAGATAATGATAAGTGTAGGCAAAGGCTATAAAAATCTGAATTTTAAGAACTACAGGTGACATCAAATTAATAGTGTCTCTATTTACATCTGTAAAAAAATCTGCAACAATGGTATTGATGGATAAAAACCCGCTTCTTAAAAAAGTTTGCCGAACAAATTCTGAAATCTCATAGGATTTCGGCACTATATCTATAAAAAACAAGACTATCGGAGCCATGATTAATAACACAATACTTGTAATACCAGCTTTGGTACAGCACTTTAACTGACCATAAATCATAAAAAGCAATGTAAAAATATAAACATGAATCAGTGTGGGTAAAAAAATACCCAGTACCATAATAATCTTGGGTAAAAACAATAAGCATAAAACCGAGAGCAAAATACTGGCTATAAATGCTAAAATCAATTGTTTGGACTTTGAAAATAGAATCAAGCTTAAGGAAAATAAAAAACCTATAGTAATGATGATATGCTTTTGAGAGCTTATAAAATTGAAAAAATCATTATCAATATATTTAAGCAATGGGTATACAGCAATAACGGAAGCCAAAACGATAAATATCTTATAGAGTTTGGTTTTGGCCTTTATGAAATACTTTTTATCATCAAGCCAATTGATTTCCGTTAGATAATGTAGCGGCCCAAGAAAAGCATAGGAAAAAAGAAATAACTCAAAAGGGAGGTATATTGCAGCTACAAAGGCTATAATTAGCAACCCAATATTAATATAGTCAATAGTTTCACTCTTCATAATGAGGTTTCAAGATAAGCTTTCTATTAAAATTGAATAAATATATTTAATTCGTTTATCTTGTAGATTGAATATCCAATACCAAGAATGGAAAAAACAGTTTCAGAAGCTATAGCATATCGAAGATCAACACGCATTTACAAAAATGAGCCGATTGACACTGCAAAAGTAAAAGAGTGCCTAATCAATGCTTCATTGGCACCAACAAGCAGCAATCTTCAACTTTGGGAATTTTACCATGTTACAAGCAAGGACAAATTAGAGCGATTGGCTAAAGCTTGTCTTGATCAAAATGCTGCTAAAACAGCTCAGCAACTCGTAGTTGTTGTTACAAGAAAAGATCTGTGGCGCAAACGTGCGAAAGCAAACATTGAATTTTTGAATAAAGTCTATAATAAAGAGGGATTAAGCGAACGCGATTTGAAACGAAAGAAAATGGCAACTGATTATTATAAAAAATTAATTCCAACGATTTATACTGACTTTTTTGGGATTCTTGGTTACATCAAATTTTTTATTTTTCAAGTTGTTGGATTGTTCAAACCTATTTACAGACAAGCACGCCTAAGTGATATGCGTATTGTGGCACATAAAAGTGCGGGATTGGCCGCTCAAAATTTTATGACCAGTATGGCCGCTATTGGCTACGATACGTGCCCTATGGAAGGAAGCGACACCCTAAGGGTAAAGCAAATTTTAAAACTTCCGAGAGGTGCCGAAATCAATATGGTTATAGGTTGCGGTAAAAGAGACGATAAAGGGATCTATGGTCCACGTTTTCGGATTCCTTTTGAAGAGGTGTATTTTGAGGTTTAGT
>CAYVNR010000048.1:0-3869 GCA_964453045.1 uncultured Flavobacteriaceae bacterium | reverse complement strand
GGTTGAGGGTTCGAATCCTTCCGCGGTCACTATTTAAAAAAACTTCACAATCAAATATTTGATTGTGAAGTTTTTTTTTAAATTACTTACTTATTACTTATTTAATCAACATCCCAAAATAGTTTACTTAAAATGGTGTCGCCATCAGATAGACCTGAAACAGCTTCAGCTCTATTAGTTCCATTTAAAGTTTGTAGTATTTGTGGGTAACGTAATCTAAATGGTAAATCTGTTACATCTGGACCTGGTTCAAAAACATAGTTTTCAACTTCTGAAGCAGCAGCTTGTTCTGCTGGTAGAGTTATTGTTTCTCCGGGTAATACTATTGTACTTGGAAAACCAGTTCTTCTGTATTCTGAATAAGCTTCGTGAGGTTGCATGTATAAACCAACATACTTTTGGTTTAAAACAGTTTCTTCTGTTGCAGCTGGTAATGCAGTTACAAAAGCATCCACTTCTGCTGCTGGAACACCCCAACGAGTCATAGAGGCTCTTACACCATCTTCGTACTGTGCTTGATTCCAACCATTATTTTCAGATAGAATAAAAGAAACTTCAGCATATTCCATTAAAACTTCTCCGAAATCAGGTCTAAGTATATTGCTGCTTGGAAAAGAATACGTCGTGAAAGGTAACGTGTTCGCTAATGGGAAAGCATAAGGTATACCAACATAGTCAGCATAATCTTCACTTACTTCATAATTGTCAGCTTTAATATCAGCAATGGACACTGTTTTTGGTGCCGCCATTTGAAAAAGTCTTGGGTCGGGGCCAAAAGATCCAGTTTCTCCTTTTAGCAAATCAACAAAAGGTTTTGCTACAGCAAAATCAGTTCGATCTAGAAAAGCTTTCCAAAATGGAGAAGCATTAGTGTTTGTAACATCATAAGGTTGAATAGCGTTATCCTCATTTGAAGTAAACACACCAGAATTTATTGCAGCGTTTATAGCGTTATTTGCTGTAGCAGGATCAACTTCTTTAAGTCTATTTGCTACTCTTAATATTAAAGAATTTGCAAACTTCTTCCATTTAGAAGCGTCTCCACCATAAATATTATCACCAGTTGTAAATACGGGTTCAGAAGTATTTATCATATCTGCAGACTCTCTCAATTCTTTTAAAATATCAGCATAGATTTTCTCTTGTGTAGCAAATTTTGGTGAAAAACTTTCATCAATATTTAATGCTTGAAAATCTGGATCATCACTGCCATAAGAATAGTAAGGAACATCCCCAAAGAAATCTGTTAATCTATGGAACATATAAGATAGCATAATTCTAGATGCAGCTATCTGATTTTCGTTGTTACCAACAGCTGAAGCTTGTGCAGATGTTTCCGGGTCAACATTAATATCTATAATAGACTTAAATTCTGTAGCAACTAAATACGTATTTCGGTATAAACTTTCTGCGGTTGTTTCTCTATATAAATATCGATCTTCGTCTGCATAAGCGTTTTGACCCCAGTATTGCATCCATGGTAAGGAAAGTCTACCTGAGTTAAAATCATCTCGCAAAAAGTCGGTATATTGTTTCGTTGCACTATTGAAGATTGTATTTGGTAACACAAACTCCGGTGCATTTGGATTGGTATTAAGGTTATCAATATCTTCACTACACGAAATAAATGCAGAGGATATTGCAAACATTACTGTTACAATTAATATCTTTTTCATATTTTCTTAAAATTTTAATTCTACATTAAATCCAATAGATCTTGTTGATGGTAATGAACCACCTTCGGAGCCTTGGATGTTTCCACTACCAGAAGTTGCAACTTCTGGGTCAAAGTTATCATTATCTAATCCCCAAACAAATAAGTTTCTACCAAAAGCAGATATTCTAATAGAACTTAAATCGTCGCCTATCCATTCAGAAGGAAGAGTATAGCCTAGTGAAACTTCGCGTAATTTAACGTAATCAGCGTCAAATACGTTTGCAGCATCAGCGCCAAAGAAATAATCTTGACCTTCTTGTTGGGCTGAAATTAATTGAGTATTTGTAGCTGTATTTGAAACTGTATATGTTCCATCTTCGTTATATGTAACATCACCTGTAACACCATCCAATACTACACCTACTTCACGTTTATTGTTAGAGGCAGTCTGTTCTAAGATACCAGAGTAATTACCCCAGATATTAGTTAAAGATCTGTAAACGCCACCTTTTTGCCAGTCAATAAGAAAACTCAAACTAATTCCTTTGTACTCAAAGCTATTTCTGAAGCCCATATTAAAGTCTGGAAGTACTGATCCTAAGTTTTGAACATCTGGTGTTTCTAAGTATGTTCCACTAGGTCCAACTACTTTGTTTCCTTGATCGTCATAAACAAAATCTGTTCCTCTAATGATACCGTAAGGTTCTCCTACAACAGCATTTAATGTTACTCCGTTAAATGGAAAGCGTGCCAGTTCAAGTGTTTCAACTCCGTCAATTAATTCAAGTAACTCATTTTCATTTTTAGAAAAATTCCAAGTTAAGTCCCATCTGAAATCATCAGACTCAATTGGAGTAATATTAACTAACGCTTCAATACCTTTATTTTCTAATACACCAGCATTTTGGAAAGTACTAGTAAAACCAGTAGCAGGATCTATAGATACAGGTGTAATTAAATCACTTGTTTTCTCATTATAATAAGTAAGATCAAAGCTTACACGGTTTTTAAGAAAAGCCATTTCAAGACCAACTTCCCAAGTTTCCTTGTTTTCAGGTCTCAATTCAGGATTCAATTTTCTACTACTATTAGCAAATTGTGGTGTTCCTAAAAAGGAAGCTCCATCATCTAACGTGAAACCTGCGCCACCACCAAATACATTGATTAAGTTGTAAGGGTCTGTATCATTACCAACTTCTGCATAACCTCCACGAATCTTACCAAAAGATAACCAGTCACCCTCAATAAATTGAGAAAAGACAATAGAGCCATTTACAGATGGATAAAAGTAAGAATTATTATCAGAAGGTAATGTAGATGACCAGTCATTTCGACCGGTAATTGTTAAATAAGCAAAATTGTCATATCCGAAAGAAGCTGAACCAAAAACGCTATTTACTCTTTTTCTAGAATCAAAATCATCTGCTAGTGGGTCATCTTTTGAATTGTTTAAGTTATAAATTCCAGGAGTAGCTAATCCGCCCCTAGTATTACCAGCAATTCTATGAAATTCTACATCTCTTCTGTTAGTACCAACAAAAGTGTTTAAGCTAACTTTATCATCAAAAAAGTTTGTATCATAATGTAATCTAGCTTCGTAGTTTATCTCTTCGAAATTTCTATCGCTTTCTGTGTAACCGGATACACCTTGAGAACCAAATGCAGTCCTTTCAGAAATTCTTAAGTTATATGTATCTGCATAGATTTTTCCAGTAGCATATAATTCATCAGTGATATTGTATTGCATACCTACATTTCCATACCACCTCGTTCTTTTATCCTGTGCAGTATTTTCATATAAAGTCCAATAAGGGTTATCTGTATAACGAGGTGTTGAATCGTCAAAAGCTACCCGGTTCCAAGTTCTTTGTGATCCATCTGATAATTTATATTTTTTAAGTCTCTCATAGTCTAATTGAGTTTGACCAAATTGATATAACTGCTGTACCACTCCAGCCCCAGTATAACCAGTTGCTGGTCTATTGAAACCTTCGGTTATAGTCATATTAATACCAGCATCTACTTTTAACCTATCGGTTAATTGTGATGAGCCATTAAAGTTAACTGATGTTTTGTCTAATTCAGAATTTGGAACAATACCCTGCGTTTTTGTGTTGTTTACAGACAAACGCATATTTGATTTTTCGTTTCCTTGACTAAATGAAATACCATTGTTAAAAGATACTCCTGTGTTAAAGAAGTCTTCTCTATC
>CAYVNR010000047.1:0-3914 GCA_964453045.1 uncultured Flavobacteriaceae bacterium | reverse complement strand
AATTATTATTTAGAGTATAATTCGACTATGAATTGCTCATTGATTTGCTCTTGAATCTGGATTCTTGCAGGAACAGAAACATAAGTTCCTTCCATTGTATCATTATTCCAAGTAATCCATTCATATACATTGCTAGAGTTGGTCAATGAACTTTGAATAGCTTCTAATGATTTAGATTTTTCTCTAACACCAACTACATCACCAGCTTTTAATTGGTAAGAAGGAATGTTTACCTTTTCACCATTTACTGTAATATGTCTGTGAGATACTAATTGTCTAGCGCCACTTCTTGTTGGAGCAATACCCATTCTGAAAACAACGTTATCTAAACGCGATTCACATAATTGTAATAATACTTCACCTGTGATACCTTGAGCTGCAGTTGCTCTTTTAAACATGTTTCTGAATTGACGTTCTAAAATACCATAAGTATATTTAGCTTTTTGCTTTTCCATCAATTGGATAGCGTATTCAGATTTTTTTCCACGACGACGGTTGTTTCCGTGCTGCCCTGGAGGGTAATTTCTTTTTTCGAAGGCTTTATCATCTCCAAAAATAGCTTGCCCGAATTTACGAGCGATTTTTGTTTTAGGACCAGTATATCTTGCCATTTTAAATTGTTTTTGAGAGTAGCTAATGAATTAAGGTCTTAATCTTATCCTTCTATAACCGTTAATCTCTCGTTGATACTTGTTTTTTAAAAATTTCAGTTTGCAAATTTACGCATAAAAAAATTAATATCAGCCAAATAAATGACTGATATTAATCTTCTTAAAAGTGTAAATTATACACGACGTCTTTTTGGTGGACGACAACCGTTATGTGGTATTGGAGTAACATCGATAATTTCTGACACTTCGATACCTGCATTATGTATAGATCTAATAGCAGATTCTCTACCATTACCAGGACCTTTTACATATACTTTTACTTTCTTTAAACCAGCTTCTTTTGCCACACCTGCAGCATCTTCTGCAGCTAATTGTGCTGCATAAGGAGTATTCTTCTTAGAACCTCTAAAGCCCATTTTACCTGCTGATGACCAAGAAATAACGTCACCTTTTTTATTTGTCAAAGAAATAATGATGTTGTTAAATGAAGCTGTGATGTGTGCTTCTCCAATTGCATCAACAATTACTTTACGTTTTTTTGTACTTGACTTTGCCATATTTGTTTAGCTTTTAGTTTTAGTAATAGTCGCTAGAATCCTAAACCGTTAAATTTCAAACAGATTCTTTCCAACGTCTAAAGACTAAAGACTATTATTATTTAGTTACTTTTTTCTTGTTAGCAACTGTTTTTCTTCTACCTTTTCTTGTACGAGAGTTGTTCTTGGTACGTTGTCCTCTTAATGGGAGACCGGCTCTGTGACGAATACCTCTGTAACAACCAATATCCATTAATCGCTTAATGTTTAATTGTGTTTCAGAACGTAACTCACCTTCGATTTTGAAATTTCCAACAGCCTCACGGATAGCTCCGATTTCGTCGTCAGTCCAATCTTGTACTTTAGTGCTTTCGTCAACTTTAGCAGTTTCTAAAATTTCTTTAGCTCTACTTCTACCTATTCCATAGATATAGGTTAAGGATACTACTCCTCTTTTTTGTTTTGGTATGTCTACACCTGCAATTCTTGCCATATAATTTAGTTTTTAGCTGTTAGCTTTTAGTTGTTAGAATCCTAAACCTTTCGATTTCGAACAGATTCATCTAACTACTAATTACTAATGACTTTCTTTTATCCTTGTCTTTGTTTGAATCTAGGATTCTTTTTGTTAATAACGTAAAGTCTACCTTTTCTACGCACTAATTTACAATCTGCGCTTCTTTTCTTTACTGATGCTCTTACTTTCATCCTTGTTAGTTTAAAAGTGTAAAGTATAAAGTTTAAGATATAACACTTACAACTTTATACTTTATACTAATTTTTAGTATCTATAAGTTATACGAGCCTTAGTTAAATCGTAAGGACTCATTTCTAATTTTACTTTATCACCTGGCAACAACTTAATGTAATGCATACGCATTTTACCAGATATGTGTGCAGTCACAATGTGACCATTTTCTAATTCTACTCGGAACATTGCATTAGATAATGCTTCAATTATTGTTCCGTCTTGTTCTATTGCTGCTTGTTTAGCCATAAATTATTTTTAGTGTTCAATCCTCAATTAACAAATACCTTGCCGAATTCTTCAGATTAAATTTTCTAAGTTTTATAATTATGAGGTCACAGATTTTCTGTTTTTACCTGTCTTCATCAAGCCATCATAATGCTTATTCAATAAATAAGAATTAATCTGCTGCATTGTGTCAATTGCTACACCAACCATAATTAACAGCGATGTGCCACCAAAGAATAATGCCCAACCTTGCTGCACACCCATTAACTTTACAATAAATGCAGGGAAAATTGCAATCAATGCTAGGAAAATAGAGCCCGGTAAGGTAATCTGTGACATTATTCTATCTAAATATTCTGAGGTTTCCGATCCAGGACGAATACCAGGTATAAATCCTCCACTACGTTTTAAATCATCAGCCATCTTATTTGTTGGTACTGTAATCGCCGTGTAGAAATAGGTAAATACTATAATTAACAATGCAAATACTAAATTGTACCAAAACCCGAAAATGTCAGAAAAATTAGTTTGCATCCATTGACCTGTACTTGTGTCTTTTAAAAATGAAGATCCACCAATAAGACTTGGAACAAACATAATTGCCTGAGCAAATATAATTGGCATTACACCAGATGCATTTAATTTTAATGGTAAAAATTGGCGTGATCCAAATACATTTTTCTCGTAACCACCAGAAGCCGTTCTTCTTGCATATTGTACAGCAATTTTTCGTACTGCCATTACTAAGAATACTGACGCTAATATGATTAAGAACCACACTACTAACTCTATTAATATCATCATAAATCCACCATTACCTTCTAATCTTGAGAACATATTCTGAGCAAAAGATTGTGGTAACGTAGCAATAATACCAACCATTATTAATAGGGATATACCATTACCGATACCTTTATCTGTAATCTTCTCTCCTAACCACATAGCGAATACACAACCTGTAACTAAGATAATTACCGATGAAAAGTAAAAGATGTTTTCAGAAAAGCCTGGTACCAATAAACTACTCATAGACGGAGATCCTGATAGTGCAGGAACGCTTGCTAAATAACCTGGCGCTTGTACTAAACAAATACCAATTGTTAACCAGCGTGTAATCTGAGTAATTTTCTTTTGTCCACTAGCTCCTTCTTTCTGTAGTTTTTGTAAATAAGGAATAGCAATACCCATTAACTGTACAACGATGGATGCAGAAATGTATGGCATGATACCCAATGCAAATACAGAGGCATTTGCAAATGCACCACCTGTAAAGGCATTTAATAATCCTAATATACCGCCATCCATACCAGCTTGTAACCCACCTAATTTATCGATATCAATACCAGGTAATACAACCTGAGCACCAAAACGGTAAACCAATAATAAACCTAAGGTTAGCATAATTCTATCCTTAAGTTCTGTGATTTTCCAAACGTTTTTTAATGTTTCTATTATCTTCATCCTTATGGTCTTATAAAGTTACTGCTTCACCACCAGCAGCTTCAATAGCAGCTTTTGCCGTAGCAGTAAATTTATGAGCAGTTACTGTTAATTTAGATTTTAATTCACCTCTACCTAAGATTTTAACCAGATCGTTTTTTCCAGCTTTACCTAATGATACAAGTGTTTCAAAATCTACAGTATCTTTAATTTTCTTTTCGTCTACCAACTGTTGTAAGGTATCTAAGTTTATACCTTGATACTCTACTCTATTAATATTGGTAAATCCAAACTTAGGAACACGTCTTTGTAAAGGCATTTGACCACCTTCAAATCCTAATTTCTTAGAAT
>CAYVNR010000046.1:0-4626 GCA_964453045.1 uncultured Flavobacteriaceae bacterium | reverse complement strand
AAATTGATGAAATAAAAAAACCAAGTGCATAACACTTGGTTTCTTTGCGGAGAAAGAGGGATTCGAACCCCCGGAGGTGTGACCCTCGCTGGTTTTCAAGACCAGTGCATTCGACCACTCTGCCATTTCTCCTAATGAGGGTGCAAATATAAAATCCTTTTTGAAGTAGGCAAAGGTTTTTTTCTAGTTTTTTGATAAATTCAGTTCAGAGATTTAAAACTTAAAATTAGTATCATTTAAATTAGCATTGTATTTTTCGGCACAATATGTGCTAGCTTAACTTTATGATCGTAAATCAATCTTTATGAAATACTATATTTTTTTAGTAATGGTACTTTTGAATTTTAACGGTATCGCCCAAAATAAGACCATAGCATTTGGTGAAAAATTAGTTTATACTGCTTCTTACAACATGTCTGGTTTATTGACAGATATCGCTCAGGTAAAAATGGAAACCAGTGAAGTTAAAACATCAAAAAGTACACTGATGCGTTTAAAGTGTACGGCCACGACTTATAAGAAATGGGATAATTTCTTTAAGATTAGGGATTTGTACGAGAGTTATGTCAACCCAAAAACACTGACCCCTTATTTGTACAAGAGAGATATTAGCGAAGGCGGCTATTATAAGTTTATGCAATATAAATACAATCACAAATCGCAATTGGTAAAAAGCTTAAAGCGTAAAAAAAATAGCGAAGGTGAAACCTGGGATGAAAACAAAACTGTAAAGATCAATGCTTCTACCAAAGACATTGTAAGCACATTATACTATATTAGAAACTTGGATATCCACAAAGCTAACCCAGGAGATCAACAAAATTTTACAGTTCTCTTCGATAACATAGAAAAGACGATTTCGGTTAAGTATATTG
The DNA here is from genome assembly GCA_964453045.1 of uncultured Flavobacteriaceae bacterium. Classification (GTDB taxonomy): domain Bacteria; phylum Bacteroidota; class Bacteroidia; order Flavobacteriales; family Flavobacteriaceae; genus Winogradskyella. The sequence goes on along the minus strand of CAYVNR010000046.1, from coordinate 3,751 downwards.
GCAAAGAAACCATATCGACCAAAATAGGTTCTAAAGAATGTTACAAATTGGCAATATCCATAAAAGGTAGCGATATTTTAAAAGGTAGTAATTCTAATCTATTATGGTTAACCGCTGATGCTAACAAAATTCCTGTATATGCCAAGTTTAAAATTCCAGTAGGTAATGGCGAATTAAAAATAGTTTCAGCTACAGGACTAAAAAATTAATCAAATGAAAAAGTTATTTATCATTTTAGGTTTTATCACAGCTATCTTGGCGGTGATTTTAGCAGTAACTCCTCTTTCAAATTTAGCAATAGCACCTATAATTGTTGCTTTTTTAAGCGGATTGGCAATACTTTTCATTTCAAAAAAGGAAAAAACCAAAACCAAAACCATACAATATATTTACCTCTTGGTTATCATTGCCTTAGGCTTAACCATTTACAAAGCAGTATTTAACACCGCCGAAATTGGTGATACCGAACAATTAGAACAACGTGAAGAGGAAAACCTAAAAGACTCAAAGGAAATTCTTGATGATTTAGAAATTGATGAGAATTTATAAAATTTCATTCCGATTGTAAGAAAACATATTACCTATTTATCTATTTTTGCGCAAATCAATCAGTTAGATGAAAGTTTTAGTCGCCTCTGCACTTATTTTAGTTGGGTCTTGTTCTACACTTAGACATAGCGAAAGAATAGACAATCTTAAGAACAGTATTTCTTATGATGATGAAGCTGTGGTCAATCAATATTTAAATACTATTAGTCCCGAAGAGTTAAAGATTCATATTGAAGAAGTGTCTTCAGATAAATATAAAGGTAGAATGACTGGTGAGGAAGGTCATAATCAAGTTTGTAACTACATAAGGAATTATTATAAATCCCAGAGTATTAAGGCTCCAGAAACGCATCCGGATTATTACCAAAAAGTTCCAAAAGATGCTTTACCAGAAGAGCTAAACGAATCTCAAAATGTCATTGCATACATAGAAGGCTCTGAGTTTCCAGAAGAGTACATTTACATCTCCGCACATTCTGATCACGAAGGTATTATTGACGGTAAAATTTATCCTGGTGCTGACGATAATGGATCAGGAACAGCCGCAGTATTGGAAATGGCAGAAGCGTTTAAAAAAGCAGTAGAAAATGGTCACAGGCCAAAGCGGAGCGTTGTTTTTTTACATGTTACAGCGGAAGAGGTTGGACTTCACGGATCTCGTTATTACACCAATAATCCTATTTTTTCAATTGAAAATACAGTTGCCACCTTAAATATAGATATGATTGGTCGTGTGGATGAAAGAAACAAAGAAAAGAACAATGAAAATTATATCTATGTTATTGGAGCTGATCGCGTAAGTACTGAGCTCGATTTTATTATACAAGAGGCTAATTCAGAATTTGTAAATCTTGATTTAGACTATAAATACAATGACAAAAGGGATACAAACCGTTATTATTACAGATCAGATCATTATAATTTTGCAGTAAAGGGAGTTCCGGTTGTCTTTTTCTTTAATGGTGAGCACGAAGATTATACCAAACCTACAGATACAGCAGATAAAATCAATTATCCACTTTTAGCCAAGCGCACAAAACTTATCTTTGCAACGGCTTGGTATTTAGCGAATTCCCCAAATCGCTTAACCGTAGAAGTCATCTAATGTTAAAGTCTGTTAAAAGAAATTTGCCCCTTAACACTAGCCTACACGATTTTCGTAATTTTAGTGCTTAATTTAAAGCAAATCATAACTTTCTTTAAACAGTAAATATTCTAATTATATTAAAATGAAAAAGTTATTAATCCTCTTTGCCTTATGTATATTTTTGGGCTGTGGTACATCATCAAAAAACAATACATCTTCCGTACAAATAAATAGCAAAAAGTTAGCAGATCCATCTGAGTTTGCGTCTTCTATTACAATAGACGAGTTAAAAACCATGCTATATAAATATGCTTCAGATGAATTTGAAGGAAGAGAAACTGGCGAAAAGGGTCAGAAATTGGCTGTAGAATATTTAAAAGAACAATATAAAGCTATGGGAATCGAATCACCTCTTAAAGGCGATGATTATTTTCAAGAAGTACCATTAGAAAAACAAAGTGTCTCTGAAGCAAAAATCTCAGTAAACGGAAAAAGCTTTAATAGTTTTGAAGACCATATCGTATTAAGAACACCTAGCAATATTACTGCTTCCATAAATGAAATTATTTATGTTGGTTACGGTATTGATGCGGACAACTATTCTGATTATAAAAATATCGATGTTAAAGGAAAAATAGTATTGGCAAAAGCCGGTGAACCAAAAGATGATGCTGGTAATTATATTACCTCTGGCAACGTAGAAGACACAAAATGGTCTGGTGGTCGTCAGTCATTGTCCAGTAAAAGAGATGCAGCAAAAGATAATGGTGCAAAAGGGTTAATATATATGGATAGTGTTCTGTTTTCGAGATATGCACCTTATTACCAAAGACAAGCAACAGCTGGTGCTTTTGGTCGTTTATCTTTAAAAAACAACAGTGAAGACATTATGATGCTTTTAGTTGACGAAAGCTTAGGAAAGGCATTACACGCTTCAATAAACGAAGACCATGCTCCTAAAACGATTTCAACAAAACTGGATTTGAATATTGAAAACAAGTCTAAAACCATTTCATCTGAAAATGTTGTAGCTTACATTAAAGGTTCAGAGAAACCAGACGAAATCGTGGTTATTTCTGCACATTTAGACCACGAAGGTATTAAAGATGAAGACATATATAACGGTGCTGACGATGACGGCTCGGGTACAGTAGCTATTTTAGAAATTGCTGAAGCCTTTAAAATGGCGGAAAAAGCTGGTTCTGGTCCAAAACGTTCTATTTTATTTTTGCATGTTACAGGTGAAGAAAAAGGCCTTCTCGGCTCTAGACACTACACCGATAACGATCCAATTTTTCCATTGGAAAATACAGTTGTCAACCTCAATATTGACATGATTGGCCGTACGGATCCAAAGCGAAAAGAAGGCGATAGAAATTATATATATCTTATAGGAAGTGATAAGTTAAGTACAGAATTACACAATATTTCCGAAGAAGTGAATGCCAAGTATTGTAATGTGGAATTAGATTACACCTATAATGATGATAACGACCCAAATCGTTTTTATTACAGATCTGACCATTATAATTTTGCCAAAAACAACATTCCTGTTATATTCTATTTCAATGGCACACACGATGATTATCATAAACCAAGCGATACTGCAGATAAAATTGAATATGATCTATTAGAGAATAGAACTCGCTTAGTATTCCATACAGCTTGGGAATTAGCCAATAGAGATGATAGAATTATAGTCGATAATGCTACTGAATAAAAGTATAAAACTACCTGTAAACAAAAAAAGCCTCTCATTTCTGAAAGGCTTTGTCTTTTTGGGTAGAAGATGGGACTTACTTCGACTGCGCTCAGCATAAACTTCTCGTGCCATTCTCCTTACATTATAAATCAAACAAAAAAAGCCTCTCATTTCTGAAAGGCTTTGTCTTTTTGGGTAGAAGATGGGACTTACTTCGACTGCGCTCAGCATAAACTTCTCGTGCCATTCTCCTTACATTATAAATCAAACAAAAAAAGCCTCTCATTTCTGAAAGGCTTTGTCTTTTTGGGTAGAAGATGGGACTTACTTCGACTGCGCTCAGCATAAACTTCTCGTGCCATTCTCCTTACATTATAAATCAAATAAAAAAAGCCCCTTATTTCTAAGAAGCT
>CAYVNR010000045.1:0-8090 GCA_964453045.1 uncultured Flavobacteriaceae bacterium | reverse complement strand
TTTTGCGCCGATGGTACTGCTTACTGTGGAAGAGTAGGTCGCCGCCTTTTTTGAACACCCTTACTAAAAATAGTAAGGGTGTTTTGTTTTTATATATACGTGAAATTTAAATTATGGAAAAATGATGGAATAGTTATTTTTTTTTGAAGATGCTATTTAGAATAGTGTTAAGACCTATATATAGCATTACTATAGCTGCTATGCAAAGTATTATGGCTACAATAAGTAATGGAATGTAAAGGGGCTTATCATCATTATCTAAAGAGAGATGTAATAATGTAGGTCCCATAAACATTAATACTAGACAAATGCCCATGCGCTTTAATCCTTTACCTAAAAGCTCTTTATCTGTTTTGTTATTTTCTTCCATGTATTATGCTTTGTCTAACACTTTTATATTCTTGAAGTAATTTTAAAGCCTCTTTTTCAGATACTTTTAATTCGTTCATAATCATTTTTATACCTCTATCAACCAGTTTGTCATTGCTTAGCTGCATATCTACCATTTTATTACCTGTTACCCTTCCTAATTGAATCATAGTAGTTGTGGTAATCATATTAAGTACCAACTTTTGAGCTGTTCCAGCTTTCATTCTTGAACTTCCTGTTAGGAATTCTGGTCCAACTATAATTTCAATAGGGAATTGAGCGGTTAGTCCCAAAGGGCTATTTTTGTTGCAGGTAATGCATCCGGTAGCAATATTGTTCTCGTTACATCGCTTTAAGGCATGTACAACATAGGGAGTAGTACCTGATGCGGCTATACCAATTACAATATCTTTTTCTGATATGTTATACTTCTTAAGATCTTCCCAACCTTGAGTTGTAGAATCTTCAGCGTTCTCTACAGCTTTTCTTATAGCAGCATCTCCACCAGCAATTAAGCCTATAACTAAATCGTGTGAAACTCCGAAGGTTGGAGGACATTCTGAAGCATCTAAAATACCTAAACGACCACTTGTGCCAGCTCCTAAATAAAACAAACGACCACCTTCTTTTAGTTTTTCAACAACTTTTTCAATTAAATTTTCAACTTGAGGAATTGATTGTTCTACTGCTAAGGGTACGGTTTTATCTTCGGAATTAATGTTTGTAATAATTTCATTAATAGACATCTTTTCGAGATGATTGTAATGAGAATCTTGTTCAGTGGTTTTGGTAAAACTCATGATTTAAAGGTAAGAAATATATTTGGCTGATTCGTGCGTAGGCGACAATATTTCGACTATGCTCTGTAACCAAATCTGTAAGTAGTAATAAATTTATTTATCTATGATTTTGGGTCATTCAATGGTGTAAATAAATTCATCGACCTCTGAGAGTCTAAAATAGCCGAATGGAAAATTATCTGGATTGGTTACATTGATGCAGTTTCCTCTAACTGTTGCTGGTTGTGTTTCAAATGGCCCGCCACCTTCTTCACTTCCTTGTTGTAATAACACAAACATAAACTCATAAAAACGCTCACTAACTCCGTAGTTTCTTATGGTAACTACGTCCCCGGGTTCTAAATCTTCTTCTGTATAAAAACCAAAGATTTGATTGCCGTCGGTAAATCTGTCTTCATAAACTTCTAGAGTGGGAACGACAGGTATGTTACTGGTGAATTCAAAAAAATAATAATTTTCTATATCTGCAGGATCGGTATAAAATGCTTTAAGTTCTATATCTTCACCAGTAAATCCACCTTCGTTTTCTTGTTCTACAAAGTCGATAGGCACAACAGATTTGAGCGTTTCTGTACCTGTGTACGTTTCTCCTTGATATTGTATGGTTAAAGTGTATGCTTCATCTATTACTGGTATAAAGCTGTTGTTTCTATATATGCCAGTCTGTCCGTCTTCTATAAAATTAAAGGTGTTATTATTTGAATCCGTAATTTGAACACTAGCCCCATTAGCAGGTGGAACGCTGTCATCAAAGAAAGGAGCTGAAAGACTTAATCTGATACTTTGCTCATTGCCTGATGTATTTTTAAACCAGTTTATGGAAGCTTCTATGACCAATCTTGGTTCGGTTTCGTTAAGGTCTACGTCAATGACGTCTTCACAGTTTGTACAAAAACTAAAAAGCAATATTAGGATGAGTAACTTTTTCATTAGTTCTAAAATTTAAAATTATAAGATACTGATGGTACAATGCCAAATATAGCAAGTCTTACAGCCTCATTTGTGCCAGACATTCTGTTTTCTCTAAATGTAATATTAGCAGCATTCCTACGGTTATATACGTTGTATATTCCGAAAACCCATTCTCCCTTAAAGCGCTTTTCACTATCTGGTTTTGGATTATAGTTGACAGCTAAATCTAATCGGTGATAAGCTGGTAATCTACTAGAGTTTCTAGCTTCAAAGCTAGGTACAATTATACCATTATATTCGTACTGACCATTTGGAAATGTTGCGGGCTGACCAGTTTGAAATAAAAAATTGGAACTAAAAGACCATTTTTTATTTAATTCGTAACTAGCAGTCAAAGATATGTCGTGAGTTTTATCGAAAGGTGTGTTATACCATTCTCCATTGTTTATTCCGGTTTCAACAGCAGTTCTACCTGGTGTACGCTGTTCGGATTTTGATAACGTATAAGCTAACCAACCTTTAAGTCTTCCTTCATTTTTTCTAAACAGAACTTCCATTCCATATGCTCTGGCTTCTCCATTAAGTATAACTTGTTCTATGGCATTATTGGCTATTAAATCTGCACCATCTGTATAATCTATGCGGTTTTGTATGGTTTTATAGAAGCTTTCAATTTCTAATGAATACTCGTTGTCCTTAAATGTTCTAAAATAACCCAAAGCAATTTGATCTAACAATTGAGGTTTTACATACTTGCCGCTAGGGGTCCAAACATCTAGGGGAGTAGGTGAGCTCGTATTTGACAAGAGGTGCAAATATTGACTCATTCTATTATAACTCGCTTTAATGGATGATTTGTCATTTAATTGATAGGCTACTGCCAAACGAGGTTCAATATTTGCAAAGGATTCAATAACATCGCTTCGATTAAACCTTTCAGTGCCTATTGGATCTGCTTTTTCATAAATGCCAAGCTCTTCATTGAAAATAAGAGGATTATCATCTTCATAGACATTTAACTCATCTTGCCCTAAACGGTGAAATGTACTAAATCTGGCTCCGTAACTTACAGATAGTTTATTACTTATTTTATGCTCTGCATCGAGATAAATTGCATTTTCAAAAGCATATTTATCAATTAATTTAAAAGGATTAATACCAGAGCTTTCAGTTGTAGGATTGATTTCGCCTGGATTGAATTTATAATAGATACTATTAAGCCCATATTCTAACTTAAAATTATTGCTGATGTAATGCTTAAAATCGTATTTAAGGTTGAAGTTTCTAATACCAGATTCCCAATCGAACTCGACAAAATTCAATTTTAATCCATAATAATAGTCGGAATAAATCAATGAGAGATTTGAAAATAGTTTATCTGAGAATAAATGGTTCCAACGAAAATTAACAACAGTATTCCCATAGGTATTTTCAAAGCTATCTTGAATTTCAAATACATCTCTACCAAAATAACCAGAAAGGTAGATGCTGTTGTTGTCATTAAGTCTATAACTCAATTTGGTATTTAAATCGTAGAAATAAGCGATATTATCTAAATCGAAAAGCGGTAGAAACAGATGTGCATAACTACTTCTTCCGCCTAAAAGAAAAGAGCCTTTGTCTTTTTTGATTGGTCCTTCAGCAAGTAATCTACTAGAAATTAAGCCAATTCCACCATTCATATGGAATTGACTACTATTTCCTTCTTTTTGATAGATATCTAACACAGAAGATACACGACCACCGTATTTTGCTGGAATTCCTCCTTTATATAACTTAATATCCTTAATGGCATCTGGGTTAAAAACCGAAAAGAAACCAAACAAATGCGATGAGTTAAAAATTGTTGCTTCATCGAGCAAAATAAGATTCTGATCTGCTGCACCTCCTCTTACGTTGAAACCAGATGAACCTTCACCAGCATTGGTGACACCAGGAAGTAGTGTAATGGATTTTATAACATCGACTTCACCTAAAACCACAGGCATATTTTTTATCGTTTTTATTGATAAAGCATTGACACTCATTTGTGGTTTTTTAATGTTTAGCTTTTCAACATTTTCTGTTATAACAATTTCGTCTAAGCTTTCAGCCGATTCAGAAAGCTTAAAGTTCTTAACCATGTCGTTATTAAGAACAACAGTTTCAGAAACGGTCTTAAAACCTAAATAGCTTATCTGTATTTTATACGTTCCTTCTGGTAGTGTAATAGAATAGAAACCATATTCGTTGGTAATAGTTCCTGTTTGAAGCTCAGGAATAATAATGTTAACGCTTATTAATGTTTCGTTACTTTGACTATCTGTAATTGTTCCGCTTAAAGTAAATTTTTCTTGTGCTGATATTTTAAGAAAAGAGCTTATAAGAATTATAAAAAAAACAAGATGTGCTTTATTCATCAATCAATTTTTTGTAAAAATAAAGAGCTTCATTTTTCATTGAAGCTCTTTTAACTTAAGTTTAGTTTAATATTGAATTAAATGTTTTGCTTGGTCGCATTGCATTACTGGTTAAATCCTCATTTGGCAAATAGTAACCATCAATGTTAACAGTGACACCCTGACAATCGATAAGCTCTTTAATAATACTGTCTTTATTTGATGCAAGGTTGTTATAAACTTCTGTGAACTCAGCTTTAAGTGTTTTATCTTTATCTTGATTTGCCAAGGCCTCGGCCCAATACATAGCTAAATAAAAATGACTTCCTCTGTTGTCTAATTCATTCACCTTTCTAGAAGGCCCTTTTTTATTATCTAATAACTTTTCAGTGGCATTATCTAGAGTTTCACCCAAAATTTTAGCTTTTTCGTTGTTGTTAACCTCCCCAAAATGATCTAGGGAAACTGCCAAAGCCAAGAATTCCCCTAAGGAATCCCAACGTAGATGGTTTTCTGTAACAAATTGCTGAACATGTTTTGGTGCAGAACCGCCAGCTCCAGTTTCAAACAAACCTCCACCATTCATTAACGGTACAATAGACAACATTTTAGCACTTGTGCCCAATTCTAAAATTGGGAATAGATCCGTTAGATAATCTCTAAGGACGTTACCGGTTACAGAAATAGTATCTTTTCCAGCTTTAACTCTATCTAAAGTAAATTCAGTTGCTTCGATAGGTGATAAAATTCTAATGTCTAGTCCAGAAGTGTCATGGTTGGGTAAATATTGATTTACTTTTTTAATCAATTCAGCATCATGGGCTCTGTTTTTATCTAACCAGAATACTGCAGGCGTTTGTGATGCTCTAGCTCTTGTTACTGCGAGTTTTACCCAATCTTGGATTGGAGCATCTTTAACTTGGCACATTCTCCATATGTCACCGGTTTCAACATTGTGTGATGTTAATACCTTTCCTGAAGCATCAATAACTTCCACTTTTCCGTTAGACGTGATTTCGAAAGTTTTGTCATGAGAGCCATATTCTTCAGCTTTTTGAGCCATAAGACCGACATTAGGAACAGTTCCCATTGTGGTTGGGTCAAACGCTCCGTGTTTTTTGCAAAAATCTATAGTCGCAATATAGACTCCAGCATAACTGCTATCTGGAATAATAGCTTTGGTATCTTGTTGTTTGCCTTCTGCGTTCCACATCTGTCCTGAAGTTCTAATCATGGCAGGCATGGAAGCATCAATAATAACATCGCTAGGTACATGAAGGTTGGTAATGCCTTTATCACTGTTAACCATGGCCAAGTCTGGTCCGTTTTCTAATGCTATTTTAATATCAGTTTCAATAGCTTTGCGTTTGTTTTCAGGTAATTCTTTTAAATTTTCGAGTAAGTTTCCGAAACCATTATTAACATCTACACCAATTTCCTTAAATGTCTCTTCATACTTTTCAAAAACAGATTTAAAATAGGTTCGCACGGCATGGCCAAAAATGATTGGGTCAGAAACCTTCATCATGGTAGCCTTCATATGTAATGACATTAAAACATTTTGATCCTTTGCATCTTTAATCTCTTTATCTAAGAAACTCAATAGCGCTTTTTTACTCATTAATGTGGTGTCAAAAACTTCATCTTTTAACAAGCTCAAATCTTCTTTTAAAATGGTTTGGTTACCACTATTGTCAGTATGTACAATTTTTACTGTTGTAGCTTCTGGCAGTGTAAGCGAAGTTTCGTTATGAGCAAAGTCACCTTGGGACATTGTAGCAACGTGTGTTTTTGAGTCTGAAGACCAAGCTCCCATTCTGTGTGGATTTTTCTTGGCGTAGTTTTTAACTGCTTTTGGGGCACGTCTGTCTGAGTTTCCTTCTCTTAATACCGGATTTACGGCACTTCCTTTTATTTTATTATAACGCGCTTTTATCTCTTTTTCGGTATCGTTTTTTGGATCTTCGGGATAATCGGGAAGTTTATAACCTTTGGACTGTAACTCTTCTATTGCATTAGTTAACTGCGGAATGGAAGCACTAATATTTGGTAGTTTTATAATATTGGCTTCGGGCTTTTTTACCAGTTCGCCAAGCTCTGCTAAGGCATCATTGATACGCTGATTTTCTGTTAAATAATCAGGAAATGCAGCTAAAATTCTGCCAGCTAGAGAAATATCTTTAGTTTCAATAGTGATACCTGAAGATTTTGTAAAGGATTTAACTATAGGTAAAAAAGAACGTGTAGCTAAAGCGGGTGCTTCGTCAGTTTTTGTATAAACAATCTTTGCTGTTTTAGTCATAGGTCGTTAAAAATAAAGTGATTGTGCTAAAGCTTAATTTTAAGCTGTGCAAATATACAAAAATGCTTCAGTTTTGTTGGTGTGAGATTGTTAAGAGCAGGCTTAAAATTTTGATGAATTCGTAATTAAAATATGTTAGAATTAGGAATATGATTTATCTCTTTTTTGCAGAAGTATTACATCAATATAAGTCATATGGAAAACAAAAAGCCATATCACTACAGTAAACTGCGCTGACATGGCTTCTCTTGAAACAGTACTAACGTGACTTATTTAGTTTTCACTAACTCAGCTGTATGGTTTACACCATCATCCTTTTCAGTTCAAGTGTTTCTGTTTCGATGAAACGTTTCATACCTTTCAAAATGTATTGACCTGATATTACTAAGCTTCTTAAGACTTGTTTTTCTTGATGCGTTCTTTTTTACCATTCACTTGCGTGTTTGATACGGCCAAGCGCATTACTCATCCTTTTCGCGTTCACTTTCGATTCCGTTACTTCTTCAAAGCTTTTCACTTAAATTTTACAACCTGCAAAACATGCTGTAAACTCTAAGCTTCATGATCAGCTTACCAACACTTGCCTACACAAGCGGTTCACCAATCTCAAAAAACAATCTTAATATATAAAGAACGTTACTTTATTACAATTTAACATAAATTCAAAATTTCTTTTAAAACCAAACTAGGTTTGTTGTTAATTGTTTAGCTAAAGTATGTTTATATTACGAAAAAACAAATTTTTTAACTAATTAGATATAAACATCTTATAAACCGCAGTTATTAACAATAGTTGATAACCAAAAAAAGCTCCCATGACTAGGAGCTTTTTTATAAGATAATATAAGTTAAATTATCTTCTAACTTCTTTAATTCTTGCTTTTTTACCAGTAAGACCTCTAAAGTAGAATATACGTGCTCTACGTACTTTACCACGTTTGTTAACTTCAATTTTTTGTAATGCTGGTAAATTAACTGGAAAAATACGTTCTACGCCAATTGTGCCAGACATTTTACGGATGGTAAATGTTTCAGAAGTTCCTGTGCCTTTACGTTGTAATACAACACCTTTAAAGAACTGTGTACGTGTTTTACTTCCTTCTTTAATTTCATAGTATACTGTAATGGTATCACCAGCACTAAATTTTGGAAGGTCTTTTTTGGTTACAAATTCGTCTTGTACAAATTTTACTAAAGAATCCATTGTTTTTTCTTTTATAAATGGTTGCTTTAAATCAACATTTACGGTTTTCGCCAGAGGTTAATCTAAAGTGGGTGCAAAGATAATTAAAAAGTTAAAAGTAAAAAGTAGAAAGTAAAAAGTTTTTA
>CAYVNR010000044.1:0-11869 GCA_964453045.1 uncultured Flavobacteriaceae bacterium | reverse complement strand
TGATTTAGTGTTTCACAAATATACATTTTGTTTGTTTGGATTTGTATATAAAAAAACAGCCTTGGTTTAAACCAAGGCTGCTAGCCAATTTATATATAGGTTAAGTTATCGTCTTGTGAATTCCTCGATTCCGTACATATTCATCACAGCATCTAAGTCGGATAGGTCTAAACGTCCAATATTATCGGCTGGCACTACAACAACTCTAAACACCTGAGCTTGTGTCCACTCTGGACCTAAAATATCTAAATTAGAGCCTTCTAAGAAAAAGCGAACATCAGTTTGTGTAAAATCGTAGTTGTAAACTAAGTCATTACCATCTTCAAAAATTACAGTCTGTGGTATTAGCCTCCACACATCTTGGCCGTTGTCTATGTCCCATGAAATATAGACTAGGGTTACGTCCGTGGGTAGTACTTCAAAACCGTAAGGTTCAATAAAGTCGTAGTTAGGTGCTGTAAAGTCTAATTGAATTTCAAATGCTGATGAAGCAATGATAGCTCCGTTCTGACCATCTCGACCATCTTCACCACTACAAGAGGTTAATAATAAAGTAAATGCGGAAATAAAGGATAATATACGTCTCATAAATTAATAGTTTTTCTTTTATCTTATCAAATGACGTTCCAAAGTGTAATAAATGAAAGTTTATTTTTTATCGATGTTATTGATTTTTACTTCAAATTCAGCTTCAGTTTCAATTTCAACGTGACATCATGTCACAAATTCTGTCATGGCATAAAACTTGACTTACATATGGCGAATTTAAAATAAAACACAATAAAACATATACACTAATATTATGAGTAAGATTATTGGAATTGATTTAGGAACAACCAACTCTTGCGTTTCTGTAATGGAAGGTAATGAGCCGGTTGTCATCCCAAACGCTGAAGGTAAACGAACAACTCCTTCAGTTATCGCTTTCGTTGAAGGTGGTGAAATTAAAGTTGGTGATCCAGCAAAAAGACAAGCAGTAACTAACCCAACAAAAACGGTTTATTCTATTAAGCGTTTTATGGGGAATAAATATTCTGAGTCTAAAAAAGAAGCAGAACGTGTACCATATAAAGTAGTAAAAGGTGATAACGATACGCCACGAGTGGATATCGATGGTCGCTTGTATACTCCACAAGAATTATCAGCTATGATTCTTCAAAAAATGAAGAAAACTGCTGAAGATTATCTAGGTACAGACGTATCTGAAGCTGTAATTACAGTGCCAGCATATTTTAATGATGCACAACGTCAAGCAACAAAAGAAGCTGGCGAAATTGCAGGCTTAAAAGTAAGACGTATTATCAATGAGCCAACAGCAGCAGCATTGGCTTATGGGTTAGATAAAAAATCTACTGACCAAAAAATTGTAGTATTCGATTTTGGTGGTGGTACGCATGATGTATCTATCTTAGAATTAGGAGATGGGGTATTTGAAGTATTATCTACTGACGGTGATACGCATTTAGGTGGTGACGATGTTGATGAAAGAATCATTGATTGGTTAGCAGAAGAGTTTATTGCAGATGAAGATATGGACTTACGTAAAGACCCAATGGCTTTACAACGTCTTAAGGAGGCTGCAGAAAAAGCTAAAATTGAATTATCATCTTCTGCGCAAACAGAAATTAATTTACCTTACGTTACCGCAACAGCTAGTGGACCAAAGCATTTGGTGCGTACATTGACACGTTCTAAATTTGAGCAGTTAATTGACGACTTAATCAAGCGTACCATTGAACCATGTGAAACGGCTTTAAAGGCTGCAGGTTTATCAAAATCTGATATTGATGAGGTAATTTTAGTAGGTGGTTCCACACGTATTCCAGCGGTACAAGAAGCGGTAGAGAAGTTCTTCGGAAAGGCACCAAGTAAAGGTGTTAACCCAGATGAAGTGGTATCTCTAGGTGCTGGTATCCAAGGTGGTGTATTAACTGGTGATGTAAAAGATGTTCTTTTATTAGACGTAACACCATTATCACTTGGTATCGAAACTATGGGTAACGTTATGACAAAGTTGATTGAAGCAAATACAACGATTCCGACTAAGAAATCGCAAGTATTCTCGACAGCAGCAGACAACCAGCCATCGGTAGAGATTCACGTATTACAAGGTGAACGTCCAATGGCTGCAGACAACAAAACGATTGGTCGTTTCCACTTAGATGGAATTCCACCAGCAAGACGAGGAACACCTCAGATTGAAGTAACGTTTGATATTGACGCTAATGGTATTATTAAAGTATCTGCCGAAGACAAAGCAACAGGTAAAAAACAAGATATTAGAATTGAAGCTTCATCTGGATTGACTGAAGAGGAAATCCAAAAGATGAAAGCTGAAGCTGAAGCCAACGCAGATGCAGATGCCAAAGCTAAAGAGACTGCTGATAAATTGAATCAAGCAGATGGAATGATCTTTCAAACTGAAAAGCAATTAGAGGAGTTTGGTGATAAATTATCTGATGATAAGAAAAAACCAATCGAAGATGCGCTTGAAGAATTGAAGAAAGCTTATGAAACTAAGGATATTGCTGTTATAGACCCAGCTTTAGAGAAAATAAATGAAGCTTGGAAAGTAGCGAGTGAAGAAATGTACAAAGCACAAGCTGAAGCACAGCAAGGTGGCGCTGCAGGTCCTGATGCAGGAGCTCAAGGTCAACCAGCTGATGAGAGCAGTGATGTTGAAGACGTAGATTTCGAAGAAGTTAAATAGTAAGTCTTCATTCTGAACTTGTTTCAGAATCTCAATAAAACAAACGCAATCATTAATTTGATTGCGTTTTTTTATTTTAATTTCTGTCGTTTTTTTCAATTTGCATCCAACCATTTTAATTTAAAAAGCGTTTTTATTTATAGAACACCAAAAAATGTCAAAGCTGATACCAATCTATAAAGATATTGATGAGTTGATTAGACAGGCAAAACAGTCTAATCAAAAAGCGCAGTTGGCACTTTATGATCGGTTTTCGGCAAAGATGTTGGGATGTTGCAGACATTACATCAAAGATTTACAGTTTGCAGAAGATGTTATGATTATGGCATTTCACAAAGCATTTTTAAATATTAGCAAATATGAACCTTACGGCAGTTTTGAAGGTTGGTTACGTCGTATTATGGTACGTGAATGTATTTCGCATTTACGGGTTAAAAAAAACACTTTCAACACAGTAGAACTCGGTGATTACCACTTTAGTCAAACACAATCAAATACACACCAAGATGATACACAATACATACAAGAGGCCATTGATGGTTTGCCTACAGGTTGTAAGACGGTGTTTAACCTCTATGTCATGGAAGGGTATAAGCACAGAGAAATTTCCGAGCTTTTAAATATAAGTATAGGCACGTCAAAGTCACAATTGGCACATGCCAAAAAACTATTAAGGTTATACCTTAAACATTTAAATTCTAATAAGTATGGAACCAAATAATATAGAGGAATTTGTAAAAACAAGCCTTAAGGAATCCGAAATTATTCCAAGTGCTGAGGCAAGAGAACGACTTATTGCTGCACTAAATGGTAAGCCTAAAAAGAAAAAGACAACTTGGTTGTACTATGGAATTGCAGCTTCCATTGTTTTGTTCTTTTCCTTGTTGGGAGTTCACTTGTTGTCTAACAATTTGGATGTTGAGCAGCCTGTCCAAATTACAATTGAAAATCACAAATCTGATATAAAGCCAGAAAATGTATTGGTCGATCAAGAAATTAAGAAACAAGAAGATAGCGATAAGTTTAAAGTTTCCCCATCATCAAACGAACATGTGGTTACGCATAAAAATGCTAAAAATATAACACAGATAAATTCTGAAATCTATAAAGATTCATCTAAACCTATTCGCAAGGCAAATGAGCTGGTATTGAAACTGCCTATAAATTCGGTCGATTCGAGTGGAGTAGTCGCCAAATCAGAAATTAGAACAGATACAGCAGAAAAAGAACCATTAAAACGCTTTTCTTATATCACAGCTAAAGAATTGATGGCTACAGTTGCAAATGACAGCACAACAAAATTGCTTGAACCGAATATAAAGACTCCAGCTACTTATTTGAACTCTAATCAACTACTGGTGGAAATGGAACGCCAATTATTTGATGAGGCAAACAAAAGTATTTTTAAGCGAACTGCAAGAAAACTTAAAAAAATAAAGGCCTCTGTGGCTAACAGAAATTTTAAAAACTAATTTTTAACCTTTAAAATTCATCATATCATGCGAAATATTATTGTATTGTTTATTCTATTCGGTTTAACGCAAAATGTCCTAGCTCAAAACTCTGTTTTTGAAAAGAAAGCGTCTCAAATAGCACAACGTATCGATTCTATTACTTCAGTGGAAAAACGTGCATTAAAGAAAGAACTGAAAAGAATCGACAAGAAATTAGATAAGAAAGAATTTACTGCTGCAGAAGCAGAAGCTGAAAAGAAGCGAATTGCCGAAGTTTACGCTGAAAGAATTAATAATGCTGTAGCCTTAGAAGAGCAAAAATTGCAGACGTTGATAAGAAATAAAGTCAGCGGTAATATTGCTACCAACGATGATGAAAGCAATACATCATTTTCCTCAATTTTTGGTATGGACGATAATTATTATAAAGATAGTATTACAGGACTTAAAGTAGAAAAACGATGGACCAGTCAATTTGTGGTGGCCTTAGGTGCCAATATTATCAGTGGCGATACAGATGGGTTTTACGGTGATGGTTTTAAAACCAGTCCTTTTGGATATGGTGAAGTTGGCTTTTCGTTTAAATATCGTCTTAAGGAATCTGACAACCTTTGGAATCTAAAATTAGGATTTTCAACCATGATCGATGAAATTCGACCAGAAAAGGATGATGACATTTTTGTGACAAATGGTAATCAAACCACATTGCAAGATTCAGGTTTTAACATTAGAAGATCCTATTTGTCTAGTGTTTATATTGGACTACCTGTACATTTGGAGCTTGATTTTTCTAAACCACAATTTGATAAAAAAACCAATCAAACCTATTTAAGATCACAAGAAGGTTTTAGACTTGGGGTCGGTGGCTTTGTAGCCTTTAGAGTGGCAACCAGACAATTTATAAGATATAATGACGAGAGTGGAAAACGTATTCGAGTCAATCAAAATGATAGTTTTAATGTCAACGATGTTATTTTTGGCCCAAGCGCTTACGTTGGTTTTGGTGATATAAGTATCTATGCCAAATATAATGTTAATGCTGTGTTTAGAAATAATCCCCAAGATGTCAATAGTTTAGCCATTGCACTGCGATTCGATTTTAATTAGTGAAGAGGTTTAGTGCAAAAAACAACAATTTGTAAAGCTTAATAAAAGTTATTGTAACACCTTTCATGTAGAAGTGATTTAGTTGAGCGTACAACGATTTATGGCTATACTATTAAATTGAAAATGTCAAAATATTAATTGTGTTTTTGTATTTTCCGATTTCATTTTAAAAATGATCTATGCCCGACTTAACTCATTTAATTCCAGATATTAAGTCCAACCGTCTTGCTGTTAAACTCAACTCAAAAGGGGAGCAGGCTGTGGTTAAAGGACATCCGTGGGTGTTTTCAAAAAGTATTGTCAAAATAAAT
Organism: uncultured Flavobacteriaceae bacterium; assembly: GCA_964453045.1. Lineage (GTDB taxonomy): Bacteria > Bacteroidota > Bacteroidia > Flavobacteriales > Flavobacteriaceae > Winogradskyella. Next base: position 6,287 of record CAYVNR010000044.1, on the reverse strand, counting down.
GAGAATGCTAAAACAGGCGATTTGGCGATTATTTTTGGTAAGAATAAAAATAAGGTTATTGCTATTGGATTATACGATTCAGCATCACCAATACGCATAAAAATTATCCATAATGCCGAAAGAAAAGTTGAAATTAATTCAGGATTTTTTCATCAAAAGATTGAAATAGCTTTTGAAAAACGTTCAGAATTACTGAAAACAAATACCAACAGTTATCGCTTATTATTTGGTGAAAATGATGGCTTTCCTGGATTAATTGCCGATATGTACGATACGGTTCTGGTTGTTAAACTATATTCTGAAATTTGGTTTCCCTATTTAAAATCAATTTTAGAAAGTCTCCAGCAAATTTCAAAAGCTGATACTATCGTTATACGTTTAAGTCGTAACCTTCAAAGTAGTAAAGGTCATAATTTTAAAGATGGAGAGGTTGTTTATGGTAAGTTGGAAAATGAAGTTGTTACGTTTATAGAGCATGGAGTAAAATTTTCGGCCAATGTCATTAAAGGTCACAAAACAGGCTATTTTTTAGACCATAGACATAATCGAAAGCGTGTTGGGGAATTAAGTCGCGGGAAAACGGTTTTAGATGTGTTTTCTTATGCCGGTGGGTTTTCTGTTCATGCTTTAGCTAACGGAGCTACAGAAGTTACGAGTTTGGATATAAGCAAGCAGGCCTTGGATTTAGCTAGAGAAAATGCAAAACTGAACACATATTCTGGAATTCATAAAACCATTTCTGGTGATGCATTCCTAGAAATGAAACGCCTAATAAAACAAGGCAAAAGGTTCGATGTTGTCGTGATCGACCCACCAAGTTTTGCCAAGCAACAATCTGAAGTAGATTTAGCTAAGAAAAAATATGCGCAATTAGCGGAATTAGGGGTTCAACTTACAGCTAAAAAAGGTTTATTGATTTTAGCATCGTGTTCTTCTAGAGTTTTGGCGCAATCGTTTTTTGATCTCAACACAAGAGTACTTAATGCACAATCACGACTTTTTGAAACACTTCTCAAAACAAACCATGATAGTGACCATCCTGTAAGTTTTTTAGAAGGTGCTTATCTAAAATGTGGTTACTACCAATTTTTGGAGTGAAAGTATTATGCATGCATAATAATATTTGTGTTATATTTGTTTCTCAAACTTTAAGGCTATGACAACTCAATTGACGCAACTTTTAAACATAAAATACCCAATTATACAGGCACCGATGTTTTTAGTGTCTAACGTTGCAATGGTAAAAGAGGCTATGAATGCTGGTATTGCCGGTTGTATACCAGCATTGAATTATAGAACCCTAGAAGAGTTAAGAGCGGCTATAAAAGAATTAAAAGCGAGTAAGGTTGAAGGTGGTTCTTTTGGTTTTAATTTAATAGTCAACAAATCTAACATAAAATATAAAGGACAGTTAGAAGTACTTTGTGAAGAAGGTTGCGACTTTATAATTACGTCCTTAGGTAGTCCGGAAGAAACGATTCGTCAAGCACATGCTGTTGGCATTAAAGTCTTCTGCGATGTAACCGATTTAAAGTTTGCCAAAAAGGTTGAAGGTTTAGGAGCCGATGCCGCTATAGCTGTAAATAATGAAGCTGGTGGACATAGAGGAAATCTCTCGCCAGAAGAATTAACCAGTCTGTTGAACAAAGAATTGTCCATCCCTGTGATTTCAGCAGGTGGAGTGGGCTGTAGGGCTGATATTGACAAAATGATAAGTTACGGTGCAGCAGGTGTTTCTGTCGGTAGTCCGTTTATAGCCTCTGTAGAAGCTGGTGTAACTGATGAGTATAAGCAAGCCTGTGTAGATTACGGCGCAGATGATATTGTAATGACCGAGCGTATCTCTGGTACGCCATGCACAGTAATCAATACGCCTTATGTTCAAAAAATAGGAACTAAAGCGACTTGGATAGAAAATCTATTGAATAAAAATCGAAAACTTAAAAAATGGGTGAAGATGGTACGTTTTTCAATAGGTATGAAAGCAACAGAAAAAGCTGCTAAAAAAGCAACATATAAAACGGTTTGGGTAGCTGGTCCTAGCATTGAACATACCAAAGCGATTTTGCCAGTAAAAGATATTGTTGCTAAGCTTATAAGCTAAAAGCGTTTAATTTTTCTTTTATCTTTTTTTCCTTTCTTTTACCTGTAAAGATCTTAAAGGTATAACTTGCTGTTAAACCACCTGCCATGGTTGCCAATAATTCACTGGTATCAAATTTACCGCTAATGATATTGCCGTCATAGAATTCTTTAGAGAACCCTGCTAACGAAGAAATACCAAAGCTGTACCAAAATGCCTTTTTTTTATTTTTGGTCTTAGAGTAGACTAAAGCATATGTTCCGCTAGACAAAGCAGCACCTACTGCAAAATGTAATCCATCGTCTTTTAGAGTGACTTGAGCAGGGCTCACATTAAAAAGCACTATTGCAAATAATGTTAATATAAATTTCATTGAAGATTGAGTTAGTTATTTGAAAAGTATAGCTTTTAAATGGCATAAACTTTCTTTAATCGTTCGGATTTATATTTTTCCGATGATATGTTTAATTCGTTTTATACAATACTTATTGGCTTAGGGTTAAAGATTTTATTAGATAAGTTTTATTTTCGAAGAAAATATTAAGCGCATTGAAGAAAGTTGTTCTCATAATATTAGCACTCATATTAGGATTTATTGCGTTACTTTATGTATCACTTTGGAGTACAGAAGAGGAGTTTGCATCCTGCAAAATCCTAAGTTTTGATGAGGTTGATAGTATTAATTTTCGAAACCATGACTCTGTTTTAGTAGCGGCAAGTACACTTTATACAGCCAATGACGTAAAAAGATTAATGCAGGGACAACAATATAGAAAAGCTTGGGCAACACCTGTTAAAGTACCCATTCTTTTTTTGGATACTCTATTTGGTGGTGTCGAAATTTTAAAAGAGGGTGGAGGTAAACAGACACATTCATTAAAATTAAAAGCCACTAATGGAATTATATACACATTAAGAAGTATAAACAAAGATCCTCAACCTTTAGTACCAGATTTTGCACGAACCTTAGGGTTGGAAAATATTATAGTTGACGGTATTTCTGCCCAGCATCCTTATGGAGCACTTTTGGCTGCTCAATTGGCAACAAGAGCAGGTGTTTTGCATACGAATCCCAAAGCTGTTTTTTTGCCAGAACAGAATAAATTGGGAAAGTACAATAAGAAATACGGAAACCGCTTATTTTTATTGGAATATGAAACTAAAGGAGCGGCGAATTGGACAGGTTTGAAACATATAAAATCACTCATGGATACAGAAGATCTTCAAGAGCTTAAATTAAAAATAAGGAGTAACTTAAAGATTGACAAAAATGCTTTAATAAGAGCCCGACTGTTCGATATTTTAATTGGTGATTGGGACAGGCACACAAAACAGTGGGGTTGGGCAATTCAGCAAAAGGATAGTATGTTTACTGCCATACCAATTCCTGGCGATAGGGACAATGCCTTTTTTAACCCCAATGGAATTTTACCTTCTATATTAAGTAACAAAAATGTAATACCAGAACTAAGACCTTACGAAGATGATATTGATTTTATGGAAGGTTTGGTATACCCTTTTGATCGTTATTTTTTATTGGATACTCCCAAAGATGTTTTCATTGACCAAGCAAAACAATTGCAAAAATTGTTGTCAGATGAGGCCATAGAATCTAGCCTAAAAGTTTGGCCAAAAGCTATTAGGGACTTGGATGGAAAAGACATATCGGATAAAATCAAAAAACGAAGAGAAAAATTAACTGAATACGCTTCTAAATTTAAGCAAATTATTGATGAACAAGGTGTTGTGCTTGAAGCTCTAAAAGGATCTGATGATGTAAATTCAGATACATCTTTTTTTAATTGCTTTGAATGTGATTGAATTTTGGTAATCAATCCTAAATAGAATTTGTTTAAGAAAAATTTAAAATTAATTTTATGTTGTGTCCCCTTTAATATTTTGAGAAACGTCTTAACGGTATAAACTTTTAAATTTTAGAACTTATGAAAAATTTTATGATGCTTTTTATTGGAAAAGAATACACGGACCTTGGGTTATCTCCAGAAGATATGCAAGGTCGAATGGAAAAGTGGTTTGCCTGGGGAAGTAAAATGGAAAATGCAGGAATACTAAGAGGAGGTGAAGCCTTAACACCTCAAATTAGAAGAATCACTGGAAAAAACAGAACGGTTACAGATTTAACCTCTGCTGAGGTTAAGGAAATCGTAGGTGGCTTTTATTTGATTGAAGCCAAAGATTTTGATGCAGTACAGGAAGTAGCAAAAGATTTTCCTGATTATGATTTAGGTAATACTGTAGAGATACGTGAAATTATGGTCTTTGACAAGTAATGGAACATAAACTGGTAGACCATCTGTTTCGCCATCATAGTGGAAAGATGGTCTCTGTTTTAACTCGGATTTTTGGTTTAGAACATCTCGAGATTATTGAAGATGCTGTACAAGATACTTTTCTAAAGGCAAGTATTTCTTGGAGAAAACAGCGACCAGAACATCCTGAAGCTTGGTTAACTCAAGCTGCTAAAAATAGAGTACTTGATATTTTCCGTACGCTCAAAACGCAAAAAAAACTCACAGATACACTATCTACAGGTACTAATGCCATAGCCATTAATGAGTTGTTTTTAGATTCTGAAATTAAGGACGCACAGCTCCGAATGATTTTTACGGCATGCCATCCAAAATTAGACCCAAGAGACCGTATCTCATTCGCTTTAAAAACTGTTTCGGGATTCAGCATAAAGGAAATTTCCACAGCACTACTCACTAAGCAGGAAACCATTAAGAAAAGATTATTTAGAGCTAGAAAAGCAATTAAGACCTCAGATATTCAATTTCATATCCCTCGAGGAAAAGCATTAAAATCAAGACTTGAAAGTGTTATGGAGGTATTGTACCTTATTTTTAACGAGGGCTTTCATTCAAATAGTAAAAACCAACTCATTCGAGAGGATTTATGTAGTGAAGCCATGCGATTATGTCAATTACTACTTAAAAACAAAGCTACAAGAATGCCCGAAGCATATGCACTCTTTGCATTAATGTGTTTTCATTCAGCAAGGCTGGAAACTAAGATTGGGACAAATAATGAAATATTGGATTTAAAGCAGCAAGATCGAAATCGTTGGCACTTTCCTTTAATCGAGCTTGGTAATACCATGATGTATAAAGCTGTAGACACCGAAACGTTTTCATGCTACCATTACGAGGCAGCAATAGCCGCAGAACATCTTCGTGCTAAATCCTTTGAAGATACTAATTGGAATAAAATACTACAATGGTACGAAGTACTCAATAAATTACAACCTATGCCAATTCATTTGCTGACCATGGCTGTGATTTGTATGCAAATTGAAAACCTCGATAAGGCCGAGAGTTATATCGAGCAAATTACCCCAGAAGATTTAGAACAGCGAATATATTTGTATTATGCAGCAAAGTCCGATCTTTATGCTAAGCAACATAATATAAAATCTGCCAAGGAATATCTTGATATAGCCATTAAAAAAGTTAACAATAGTTCTGAAAAGGAATATTTACAAAAGAAATACAACCAACTTTGAAGTCATTTTTTAAATTATTGATGACATATTTCTTCTTTCACGATGTAGAGGTAAATTATAAAACCGCTCATTATGAAAACCCTATCCTTTGTTTTAGTTTGTTTATGTGTTAATCTTTCATTTGCTCAAGTAGGAATCGGAACCACAAATCCTGATGCTTCATCAATGCTGGATATTCAAAGTACAAGCTCTGGCATATTGATTCCACGTATGACACAGGCAAATCGGTTGGCAATCGGCTCACCAGCAGAAGGTCTTTTGGTATATCAAACAAATTCTTCTGAAGGATTTTGGTTTTATGATGGCACCAGCTGGAATCAATTGACCTTTGGTGCATCAGGCGAGTTTCAAAGTATTAGTGGTGTCGTTCAAAATACGACCGATATAAATAATGATGATTTTGTTTTTGGAAGTACAACTCTATCTGGTTCAGATTCCCGTTTCTTTTTTGATAAAAGTAAATCTGCCTTTAGAGCAGGAATATCATTTGGAAATGAATGGGATGATGCAAATGTAGGAGATTACTCAGCTGTTTTAGGTGCTGGTACTGCCTCCGGAAACTTTAGTTTTTCAACTGTATTTGGACTTGCCTCGGGTAATGCTGCCGTGGCCTTCCAGGGATCCACATCATCGGGCAACGAGAGCTTTACGGCTGGCAGCGGCACGTCCTCGGAAGGGGAT
>CAYVNR010000043.1:0-12686 GCA_964453045.1 uncultured Flavobacteriaceae bacterium | reverse complement strand
GCACGTAAATACAGACCACAAACCTTTAAGGATGTTGTAGGCCAGCAAGCCATTACAAATACTTTACTTAATGCTATTGAAAACAATCACTTGGCTCAAGCCTTGTTGTTTACGGGACCTCGTGGGGTTGGTAAAACTACATGTGCTCGTATTCTTGCTAAAATGATAAATAGCGATGGCAATACAAGTGAAGATGAAGACTTTGCCTTCAATATTTTTGAGCTAGATGCCGCATCAAACAATTCTGTTGATGACATAAGAAATTTAACCGACCAGGTTAGAATTCCACCTCAAGTTGGCAAATACAAAGTCTATATTATAGATGAGGTACATATGCTATCGCAAGCGGCTTTTAATGCGTTTTTAAAGACTCTGGAAGAACCACCTAAACATTGTATTTTCATCCTGGCAACTACGGAAAAGCATAAAATTATACCAACAATTTTATCGCGCTGTCAGATATTCGATTTTAAGCGGATTACAGTTTCTGATGCCAAAGAGTATTTAAAATACATTGCGGAAGAACAAGGTATTACTGCTGAAGATGATGCACTTCACATTATTGCGCAAAAAGCAGATGGCGCTATGCGTGATGCATTGTCTATTTTTGATCGTGTTGTAAGCTTCTCGGGTAAAAACTTAACACGACAAGCTGTTACCGAAAATCTTAATGTTCTCGATTATGAAACCTATTTTGAAAGTACGGATTTAATCTTAGAGAATAAAATACCTGAGTTGTTGGTACAATTCAATTCTATACTATCAAAGGGTTTCGATGGCCACCATTATATTGCTGGTTTGGCATCTCATTTTAGAGACTTAATGGTCTGTAAAAACCAAGCGACTATAGAACTGCTAGAGGTTGGTGAAGAAACAAAGCAGAAGTATGTTGAGCAATGTCTAAAAACATCCAATGCGTTTTTAATGAACGGTATTCAACTCGCCAATGACTGTGACCTAAAGTATAAAACCAGTAAAAATCAACGCTTACTTGTTGAATTAACACTTATGCAATTAGCCTCTATCACTTTTGATGGAGAAAAAAAAAACAGTAAGCACTTCATAATTCCACCATCTTACTTTAAAACAAAAGGTATTACGCCTATTCCAATTGAAAAACCTAAGGAAAAACTACAAGCAACTCAAGTAGAAGCTACAACCCAAAAAACGAATACTATAGTAGAAAAAGAGACTGTTATTACAGTTGCTGAACCTAAGCCGGTAAAAATTCCAAAAATATCGATTGACAGTGCAAAAAAATCAACTTCTGGCTTATCTCTAAAAAGCATCAAAGAGAAAAAAGAACACCAAATTCGTCAACTAGATGTTGTTATTGATGAAGAAGACTTGCCAAAAGAACCTGTTACACAAGAAGCTTTGACGGAAGCTTGGAATGCCTACACCAATTCAATGGATAAAAAGGGCGAAAAAATAATGGCTTCCATATTGCAAATGGATAAACCCAAATTAAAAGGTACTGCGATACATCTCACCTACTCCAATAACACTAATAAAATTGAACTAGAGCGCGCCCAATATCCATTATTGGCGTATCTGCGTAAAACACTTAAAAATTTCGACTTACACTTATACATAACAGTAAATGAAGAAGTTGCAAAAAAGTATGCATTTACGCCTAAAGAGAAATACGAAAAATTAAAAGAGAAAAATCCAAATATAGAATTACTTAAAAAAACCTTTGGCTTAGATATCTAGAATCAAGAAAGCCCATATTGTGCATTTGGCAGACAATAGTCAAAACCAATTGACATAACTATATGATTAAAAAAATGGATGAATAAAAAAGTTAAATAGATGAAAAAACTGTTGTGCTTATTGGCTATTCTAATCATAGGTTTTACGAGTTGCGAAGGCCGTAAAACGCAAAGGCAGGCTTTGTCCGAAGACATAGAAGCGTTTAAAAAGGAAGTTGAAGTTGAAAAAATTGTTTACGAACCAGAAGCTTATATGCAACGTGAAGTGGATACGTTATTGTACAATGGTTACAGAGTAAAAATAAAAACTTACTCTGATATGGATAATGCTGTACTTTTTACCAAAATTAAAGACACAATTAACTATCAAACTTACTACAGAAACTTTGGGTTTGATATTCTCATAGAAAAAAACGGTAAGCGCATTTTTAATCAGTACTTTAATAAAGAGAAGGTAAATTCTCTCTTTAAATTTGATACTATAAAAGATTATAATTTTGTTGAACTAGGAGTTTTAAAATCAATAGAAATCAATGATGATCTATCTTTTTCTGATAGAATTAAAATAGAAGTCATGTATGCTATTCCCGAAACAGATAAAACATCATTACATTCGCTATCTATTGACAATAAAGGAACCTTAAAAGTAGAACATATAGAAACCAACTAAATATGCTGGGATTAAAATTACCTACTGACCCAAGATGGGTGAACATCGTAGAAAAAAACATTGAAGAAATTCTTACAGACCATGCGTATTGTGAACAAAAAGCAGCTAGTACAGCAATTTCTCTAATTGTTAGTTTCCCAGAGTACACAGAACTTGTTGAGGAAATGATAGAGCTTGTCAACGAGGAAATGAGCCATTTTAAAATGGTACACGATCTTATTCTCGAACGTGGTTGGATACTCGGCAGAGATCGAAAAGATGATTATGTAATTGCATTGTTGAAGTTTTTTCCAAAAGGAGGCAGCAGAACCACGCAATTAGTGCATCGCCTTTTATACGCAGCATTGATTGAAGCCAGAAGTTGTGAACGTTTTAGATTACTTTCCGAAGAACTAGAAGACAAAAAACTTGCCAAATTCTATAGAAAACTAATGATTAGCGAAGCAAGCCACTACACTATGTTTTTAAACTTTGCACGCCAATATGGGGAACGGAAAGAAGTTGATAAAAAATGGCAACAACTCCTTGATTATGAAGCTGAAATAATTAAAGGACTAGGAAATAAAGAAACCGTACATGGATAACTTTATAATATCCCTAAATTACTTAAAATATAATATTTGTAATAAAATAATCAATTGATTAGTTGATATTTATCCAAAAAAATATGTAATTTTACTTACAAAACCTCATATTTTTTTCATGAAAAATATCTATCTCATATTTCTTTTTATTTCTGGACTTTCATTTGCGCAAAGTGAATTGATAGGTGAATGGTATTTGGAGTCATTTACCATAGATGGCGGCACGTATACAAATGTGTATTCGTCTTTAAGCAATATTGAATTCACTGAAGATACAAATAATCAAATGGGATATAATGGCAGTAGCACTTGTAATTACTATTTCGGAGGCTATTCTGCAACAACAGAAACCATAAGCTTTAATGATCTTGGTTTTTCAGCTTCCGATTGTTCCGATCAAGTTAGTGGTAAATTTGAAGATTTATACTTTACATTATTAAATAATGACTTTATATTTCCTAATGTATTCAATTATACGATTGAAGGCGATGGAAATACGCAGTCATTGACTCTCACAAAACCGAATGGTGATATAATCACATATAGTAAAACAGATCCTGAAGCAGTTTTACACCGTACTTGGTATTTATACTCCGTGTCAGAAAATGGCATTACTTATAACATTTCTTCAACAGATACGCCAACTTTCATTTTAGGGTCTGATGTCGATGTGTTTTTTGGATCAATTCATTTTAGTGGCACAGGAGACTGCAACGATTTTACTGGTGAATATGGTATATATTTTAACAATGGTGATGAAATAAAAATTTTCAACTTCACGCCAACTACCAATATATGCAACCCTGCTAGTGATTTTGAAACTGCCTATTTTTCTGTTTTGGGAGATGAAACTGCTAATACTTTTAGTTTTGAGCTCACCAACAATGGTGATAATCTTATTTTAACCAATGTACCTAATACAAGCGGTCGTTCAATAAATACTGTAGGTGATGTACTGACATTTAGTAAGCAATCACTCTCAACTATTGATTTCAATGATTTGGTCAATACAATATCTATATTTGAAAACCCAGTTGAAGATCAACTGAGGTTAAGAGCAGATAACAATATTTTGGCTAATGACGTTATCTACAACATCTATTCAATTGAAGGTAAGCTTATAGAGTCTTCAAGTTTAAAGACAAACACAATTAATGTAAGTACAATTAAGACTGGCGTTTACTTTATAAGTTTCAGTAGTAACGATAAAGTGTTTAAAACTTTAAGATTTATAAAAAAATAAAGCTTCAATATATTGAAGCTTTATTCATATTATAAGTTTCTCCTTTTTAAATCTTAATACCAAAACCAAATTGTATTACATGGTTTTTGGCTTCAACATCAGTTAAATCTTCATCTAAGATGTTCGTCAGTCCATAAGAAAATCTGGCATCGACAAACAACTCACTTGTAATCATATATTCTGCACCTACCACACCAGAGAAAGCAAAGGTTGAAAATGCATCTTCATTTTGCCATGTTTTTAATGAAACTTGTGGTCCTGCTCCAAAGGATAAGCGTTCAGAAACAGACAATTCTAGCATAATTGGCAAATGAATATAATCAGCTCTAATGCTTTCGTCTTTTCCACCTTCAGCAGACCATTGTAGCTCGGTTTGAAGCGATAGTTCTTCAGAAAAACCCCATTCAACAAAACCTGCAAAAGCGAAACCATTGCGATGCTTGTTTTCAAAGGTAGCATCCGGATCAAAATCTAGGTTTGAAATATTCAGTGCTCCTCTAACACCATATTTTATATCTTGTGCCGAGCCAACCATGGCCACAGCAATAAATACACAAGCAAGTAAAAACTTTTTCATAATCATAAATTTGAGATAGCGAATATAATTTTTAATTGTAAACTATACATTAATTTACCGTTTTTTGTACGAAAAAACCCGATTAACGAAAGTTTTAATATGTTGTAGTTATACCATTACGCTAGAAACGGTTTCATGATATATACTTTTTATAATGCCATCGGACAAACCAATTTTAGGAACGTATATGTCTTTTGCACCACTCCATTTCATTGCCGATAAATATATTCGCGTAGCTGGAATAATAACATCTGCTCTATCTTGATTAAGGTTTAATTTGGTGATACGCTCTTCGTACGAGTAGTTTTGCAGCATTTTATAATAGCTGGTTAAGTAAAAATAAGTCAATGGTTTGCCTATATCCTTACCAGATATTTTAAAGATCTTATTAATGTTTCCACCAGAACCAATTAACTCAATTTTATAATATTGCTTGGTGTTTTCTTTTATCCACTGTTCTAGTTCTACCCAAGTTTCATTTTTAACAATGTCATTAAGCAGTCTTACGGTACCTATTCTAAAGGATTTAGATTTGATTTTATTTCCATTGTTAATAATCGAAAATTCTGTACTGCCACCACCCACATCTACATAGAGATAGGTTTTATTGGGATCGATAAACCGGTGAAGGTCTGTTTCTGCAATTATTGCTGCTTCTTCCTCACCGTCAATAATATCGATATTTATTCCACAAGTGTCCAGTATTTTCTTGGCAAGCGGCAGGCTATTTTTTGCTTCTCGCATTGCTGAGGTTGCACATGCCTTATAACGCACTACACCATGGGATTTCATTAGCAAACTAAATGCTTGCATAGTATCTATCATTCGCAATTGATTATATTCAGATATATCCCCATTAACAAAAACATCTGCGCCCAATCTAATGGGAACCCTAACCAAAGAGTTTTTCTTAAAAATCACTGGTTCGTCATCTTGTTCTATAATATTGGATATTAATAATCTAACGGCATTAGAGCCAATATCTATAGCAGCATACTTCTGAATTTTCAGCATATATATCTATAATTTATTTGCATAATACTTGTAAGTATCAAACTGCGCTCTCACTTTGGGCAGGTCGTTTCGTCTGTAAGTATTATCTTGTGTTTTGTTGATAATTCTAGCCTTTACATTGTCGTTCCAACAAATATCGTATAAGCGTTGAAGTTCTTGTTTTATATCTTTATCGTAAATAGGACAGCTTACCTCCACTCTATTATCTATGTTTCTTGTCATCCAATCGGCTGATGAGATATAAATTTTTGGATCTTCGTTATTACAGAAAATATAGAGCCTAGTATGCTCTAAAAACTTATCAATAATACTTATAATTTCTATATTTTCGCTCATATCCTTAACCCCTGGCACCAAACAGCATAGTCCTCTAACTATCATTTGTATTTTTACACCAGCTCTACTGGCTTCGTAGAGTTTGTCTACCATTTTATAACTGCTAATACTATTCATTTTTAACTTAATATAAGCAGGTTTTCCTTTTTTGGCATTATCTATTTCATCATCGATCAATGAAAAAAGTTTTGTCTTTGTATAATGGGGTGAAGTAATGATATGTTTGTATCTGTTGACCTTATAATTGACTTCAAAAAAGTTAAATACCTTATTGAGATCTTTTAAGATTTTTGAGTTTGCAGTCAATAAAGTAAAGTCTGTATAAATTTTTGCAGTAGACTCATTAAAATTACCAGTGCTTACAAAACCATAGCGGACTAATTTGTCATTTTCCTCACGTTCGATAACACACATTTTACAATGTACTTTTAAACCTGGCACACCAAAAAGCATATTTACTCCAGCATCTTGCATTTGCTCTGCGTAATTGATATTGGCTTCTTCATCAAAACGTGCTCTAAGTTCAATAGATACGGTGACCTTTTTACCATTTTTAGCAGCGTTTATTAATGAACTGGCTACGTGTGAGATTTGTGCCAGTCGGTATATCGTAATTTTTATAGTCTTTACATTTGGGTCTAATGCAGCTTCCCTTAGGAACTTTACGATATAGGAAAATGTATGATAGGGTGTGTAAACCAGATAATCTTTTTTAGCAATGGTCTTAAATATACTTTCTTCAAAACTTAGACCTTTTACTGCTAATGGTTTTATTTTTTTATATAACAAGTCAGTTCGTCCCAAGCTTGGAAAATCCATGTAATCTCTTCTGTTATGATAGCGTCCGCCTGGTATCATACTATCTTTCGAATCTATTTCCATACGTTCTAAAAGAAAGTTTAGAGTATCGTCATCAATACTTTTATCGTAGACAAAACGTACTGGATCACCACTTTTTCTATCCTTTACACTTTCAGATAGTTTATCTATAAAGCTCTTACTTAAATCACTGTCAAAATCGAGCTCACCATCTCGTGTAATCTTTACCATGTGAGCAGATATACTGTCATAACTAAAAATATTAAAAATATCATCTAAGCAATATCGCAAAAGGTCATCTACCATTATGATAAAACTAGCATCGCCTTTTTGGGGCAGTACAATAAAGCGATCCATGGCCTTGGATATTTCAATAAGCGCATATTGATCCGAGCCATTAGAGTTAGACATCTTTACAGTTAAGTACCCAGAGCTATCCTTGAGTTCGGGTAGATCGACATCCTCACTTAGAAAAATGACTACCAAAGCCGGACTGACCTCCTGATAAAAATAGTTTTTGATAAAATGATGCTGATCCTCATCTATTTCGGTCTCGTTAATTATATGTATATCCTCTTTCTCAAGCTCGTTTTCAATACCATTTAAAATATCTACACTTTCACTCTGTTGGTCAATAACAACCTTGGTAATCTCTTCGAGCAATTCCCCAGCTTTTATACCTCCCAATTCACTTTTACCTCCTTTTCCAGCATCATAAATTCGCTTTATAGTAGCATATCTTACTTTAAAAAATTCATCTAAATTGTTAGAGAAAATACCTAAAAATCGTAAACGCTCAATTAACGGAACATTTTTATCTGCAGCTTCTTGCAATACACGGGCATTAAACTGTAACCAGCTCAGTTCCCTGTTTATGTATACGTTTTTTTCTTTGGTCATTTTTTTAGCTCTCTTGGAATAATTATAAGTTCTGTTTGTCCTGGTTTTAAATCTTGCCAACTCTTAATGTCAAAATTAAGCTTTACTAAACCACTTGTAGGAAGATTATCTATAAATTTATCACCAAATATATTAGTAATTGAAGTAAATGCATGGTTATGTCCAAAAATCATTACATCGTTAATTTTATCGGGTAAATTTTTTAGGAAATTAATAACATCATTACCACCAAAATCATACAAACTCTCCTCAATTGCAACAGCGCTTTCTGATAAATTAAATACTTCCATAAAAATTTTACAGGTTTCAAAAGCTCTTCTTGCTGGACTAGAAAAGATATTATTTGGCACAGTATTGCTCTTAATAAACTGATTAGCAACTAATTTTGCATCATTTCTTCCTCTAGATTTTAAAGGTCTTTCCCTGTCTGAAACATCATATTTCCATGAAGATTTCCCATGTCTTACGATTGTAATTGTTTTCATATTTTTTCGATTAAATACATTTTTTTTCGATAAAATGTTGCATATTTCCGTTTTAACGATTATTTTGCCACTTCAACTTTAATCTTTGTGTAAGATTTTAGTTATAAGTTCTTTTGTTTGGTAAAATTAATGTAAATGACCCCAAATCAAAAATATATTAAGACAATCCATTTTTCATTTACTTTAATAATACTTCCCTCTATTTTTTTTGCGATTAACGATTATAAAATGTTGTTTAAATGCTAAATGTTTTTCAATGCTATTAATTTAGGTATTGAACATTTATGATTTAACGGCACTGAAGATATTATAAGTTATCATGTACAATATGAGAAACAAATACATTTGTATTTCAGTCGTAAGAATAACAAACGCTTTAATTATAGGCTTGTTTGTTATACTTTCTAATATGCTAATGGCCCAACAATCACCTTCTATACAGGCTGGTGTAACTTTTCAGTGGTCAGATACGCAAGCCAATAATAATCAGCCGGCAACTATTCAATCAGTAACTATAGATGGGACACTTTACAATACTTTTGTTGTGCCTACAAGTTATGAGATGACGCGTTTGGGACCGGACGGCCATAACCCAAACAGAATTCGTCAGAATGGAGGCAACGTTGGTGGTAATAGCGGACAAGCTAATTGGATCACTAATGCTACTGCGGCTTTTCAGGATAAAAACTTAAATCATTATTTCACTGCCAATCCAAATGGTAGAAATATTTGTTCAAACTTTGGTGCAGCATCAACAACAGATGCTCAAAAGCAGACCATTTTTTATAGTCCTGCAATTCCTTCAAATGAAGGTGGTGTATTAGCGGTTACCGAAAGAGGTGGTAACAACTGTTTCTATATTGAAGTATGGGGAATACCAGCTGGTGGTGGTGTAGAACAAAAGTTGGGAGAAACTTTTGTTAGAAACGTTGGTGACTACAGAAATTGTGTTTTTGCGCCTCCAGTAGCTGGTTCTGATTATTGGCAATCTGGTCGCTGTAATGAAAACGGACAAACTATTGCTATAGGTTTGTTTTATTTGGATGATATTGCTCCAACAGGTTCACAGATTACTAGAATTGAATTTATTGCAGCAACTAGAGATCATGGTGACGGTAAGTTTTTTATACTTCAGAAATATGCCGTAGACCAACAGAATACAAGTTGTATTGATACAAAGTATGATGGAGACTTAAGCATAAATAATAATGTTCCCAACAATTCTACATATAGTTTAGTATCTGGTCCATCACCTGCTGGACAATCTTTTACATTAAACTCTGATGGAACCTACAGCTATGTACCTGTTGATGGCTATACTGGTGATGTCTCATTTCAATACGAAGTTTGTTTGCCATCTCCAAATACTTCTGTGTGCGATAGTGCCACCGCAACCATTAGCGTTGTAGATTTACCATCTGTGCCAGAAGCTAGAATTGGTTGTGGCCCAAACAACGATGATTTTACAATATCAGTAACCAGTCCTTTAGGTGCTGAGTTTGAATATTCCATTAATAATGGGACTTATCAAAGTTCACCAGATTTTAATAATTTATCTGAAGGGTCCTACATCATATCTGTCAGAAGTTCATTTACCACATGTGAAAACACAAACCCAACGGCATTAGTTTTAGATAACTTAGAATTAACAGGTGTAGTTACTGATGTTCTATGTAATCCTAATAGCTCTGGAGCTATTGATATTACAGCATCTGGTGGTGAGCCACCTTACACGTATGCATGGAGTAATTCAACTACTGACGAAGATTTAACAAATAGCCCCGCTGGGTCTTACACTGTTACTGTTACCGACTCTAATGGATGTACCATATCTGGTGACTTTACAATAAACCAGCCTTCCGAGGAATTGACATCTACAATCAGCTCAACCACAAATGTACTCTGCAACGGTGACAATACAGGTGCTATAGATTTAACCATTTCTGGTGGTACAGCACCTTATACAGTATTATGGAGTAACGGCTCATCTGATGAAGATATATCAAATTTAACTGCTGGCGACTATGATGTTACCATTACTGATGCTAATGGTTGTACAACAACAAACCAAGCAACTATAACCCAACCCTCCGACGCACTAGCTGCCAGCGTCACCAACATTACTAATGTAGATTGCAACGGAAACTCTTCGGGAAGTATTACAGTTGAAGCTTCTAATGGTACCAGTCCATATCAATATTCTTTAGATAATGGCACTACAAATCAAGGTGCTGGACTGTTCGAAAATTTAGCAGCAGGTATTTATGATATTTTGGTAACTGATGATAATAATTGTACAACTACGTTACAAGCAACAGTAACAGAACCCAACACACTTGAAGTATCTATAGCGAATGTGAATGATGTAGATTGTTCTGGTGAAGCCACCGGAGATATTGCCATTACCGTTACAGGTGGTACAGAACCATACAGCTATTCCTGGAGTAATTCTGCTACAAGTCAGAATTTAAGCGATGTGTTGGCTGGTTCATACACAGTTACGGTTACAGATAATAATGGATGTTCAGTATCTGCAAATGCAACAATTTCAGAGCCAGCTAGTCCGTTGAGCTTAAATATTAGTAAAGTTGATGCTAACACAGCTCAAGGTTGTACAAATGGTGAAGCAACAGCAAATGTCTCTGGTGGAACAGCTCCTTACACATATTCATGGAGCGCTTCTGCTAATAATCAAACTACGGCTACAGCTACCAACCTTCCTGTTGGTTCTCATTCTGTAACTGTAACAGATGCAAATAGCTGTGAGCTTACTCAAAGCATTGTAATTGTTTGTGTAAATACTTGTGATGCAGAAATTACAATCGGAACTATTACTAACGTACTTTGCGTTGGTGATGCAACAGGTTCTGGTATCGTATCGGCAAATTCTAATGCTAATCCTAGTGCTACATTTACATTCACATGGAGTAATGGTCAAGTGGATACTGGAGTTACATCCAGTACATTATCTGGAGTTACTGCTGGTGTTTATGATGTTAGTGTAACTATTGATGGTACGGTATGCCAACCTGTAGAAGAAACAATTTCTATTACAGAACCAATCAATGCTTTAAACGTAACAGCAACTTCTACAGACGAACTCGGTCCAAATACAAATGACGGAACTGCTAGTGCTACAGCTACTGGTGGCGTTGAACCTTATACATTTTTGTGGTCACCAAATGGCGAAACCACTCAAAACATATCCGGACTATCAGCTGGTACGTACATGGTAACCGTAACAGATGCAAATGGATGTACAGATACTGCTACGGTAACAGTTAACCCTGGAACATGTAACAATTTATCAATCTCAGGTACATCAACTCCAGTTATATGTAATGGTGAAAGTAATGGTAGCGTAACAGCTGTAGTATCAAATGGTACTGGTCCATTCACTTATACTTGGGATACTTTATCAGATACAACTCCGAGTGTTTCTAACCTGCCAGCGGGAAGCTATACAGTAACAGTAACAGATCAAACAACATTATGTACACAAAGTACAACTATTACTGTAAATGAACCAAATGCCTTAAGCACTGGTATAGCAGTGACAAATATTTTATGTAGAGGAGACAGTACTGGTTCTGTTGATTTAACAGTCAATGGAGGGACTTCACCTTATACTTATTTATGGAATACTGGCGATACAACTGAAGATTTAATTGATGTTGTTGCAGGTACATATTCTGTTACGATAACAGATGCAAATGGATGTACGGCAACCAATCAATCTACTGTTCAAGAACCTGCTGAAGTAGTTACCGGATCAATTACACGAATAGTAAATGTTGAATGCTTAGGCGAAAGTACTAGTAGTTTAACAGCAGAAGGTTCAGGTGGAATTCCGCCTTACACCTATTCTATTGATAACGGATCTACGTCTCAAACTAGTGGACTTTTTGAAAACTTAACCGCTGGAAACTATACGATCTTAATTACTGATGCTAACGGATGTACCTTTAGCGTAAATGGAACTATTGACACAGACGATACCGAAAGTCCAGAAATCACGGTTCCTTCAGATATAATTATTGAAGGGTGCTCAATTTCTGATATTACAAGTTCAAATGCTATATTCACTTACAGTGATATACAATCTGGAGACGTGAAAACAATTTTCGCTTCTAATCCAAATTATAATGCAACAGATGACTTCAATATTGAAAGCATAACTTATGTAGATGTAATTACGTCTGTTAACGATTGTCCAATCACAGTATCAAGAACATTTACAATAACTGACAATTGTGGCAATACTGCAACAGCAATACAGACTATCACAGTCGAGGACACAACACCTCCAACATTGACATTACCTAGTGATGTGACCATTGAGT
>CAYVNR010000042.1:0-13338 GCA_964453045.1 uncultured Flavobacteriaceae bacterium | reverse complement strand
AAAATCTGCTAAGATAGTTCTTCAACTCTTTGTCCAAGCTAATATAGTGAGTCCATTAATGTTCCATTTTACAATAAGAACTCGTAAAACAGTGTTTGGAATAAAAAACCCTGTTTCAGTTAGGGGGAAAGTTCAGCCGCCAAACTAAACCATAAAAAATGGAATTTTCAAATTTTAGACCTATTTTTTTACAAGATCATACCTTACAGCTAAGTTATTTGATTTACGTCGATATTTTAAAAAGACTCCCTTCTGACGTTTTGTCTTTAGTAAACAGAAAAAGTGAAGATGACGTTATTATATCACTTCAAACAATTTGCCCGGCAATGGTCTTATCACTCCTTTTAATTCCATGTTGAGAAGTAATCCTGCCAATCTATATATTGGAATATTGCATTCTAAAGCAATGACATCCAACAACACCTTGTCATTTTCTCTTAGGTAATTATAAATTATTTTTTCATCCGGTTCCAATTCTACGAAAAGTTGTTTTTGAACCACAGGTTTTTTATCATTCTCCAATTGCCAATTCAATAAATAAGGAATGTCCATTGGATGCGATAATAAATGTGCTTTTTGAAACTTTATGAGATTATTACAACCCACACTTTGGCTATCCGTGGTTCTGCCCGGTACAGCAAAAACTTCCCTGTTATAGGAGTTAGCTATATCTGCAGTAACCAAACTCCCACCCTTTTCTGCAGACTCTATGACGATAGTGGCTTCACTAAGCCCTGCTATAATACGGTTTCGCTTTAAAAAGTTATTTCTGTCAAAGTCATCCGTACTCCAAAAATCGGTATAGAACCCTCCATGCTTCTCAACATCTGCAACGTACTTCTTGTGGACTTTGGGATAGATTTGGTTTAGGCCATGTGCCAAGCACCCAATAGTTTGTAAGTTATGTTTCACTGCTGCCTTTTGAGCTGTAATGTCTGTGCCATAAGCAAAACCAGAAACAATCACGGGATTATATAGAGATAAGGCTTCCACTAATTTTTCACAAAATGCTATGCCGTAGGTTGTGATTTTTCGAGCACCGACAATACTAATTATAGGTTGTTGTTTTAAATTAATATTTCCGGATTGAAATAGAACAATTGGGCCATCAATACAATGCTTCAATTTTTCAGGATAGGAATCTTCAGTAAAATAGTGTGTTGCAATATTGTTGTCTTTAATGAACTTTAACTCATTCTCAGCCTCTTCAAGATGAATCTTATCAAAAAGACCTTCGATAGTAACAGTACCAATACCATCAATTTTTAATAGGTTTGATGTTTTCTCCTTTAAAACTGCTTCTGCAGAACCACAATGATTAATTAATTTTTTAGCTGTTGTTGCACCAATTTTTGGTACATGCTGTAGGGCTAAAGCAAAAATCAGTTGTTGTTCGGTCATAGTTAAAATAGAAATCTTGGGGAACACAAGAAACTAAATTTTCTGATGTTAATAACTAAATGACGCTAAATTTTTATCACTTTCAAAAATTTTTAACTTTGCTCTTATATGCAAATAGAGACTTATATCAGTGATTTACTTTATCGTTACGAATGTGTAACTATACCTGACTTTGGTGCGTTTTTAACGACTCGTGTTTCTGCTAAGGTTCACGATTCTACCCACACCTTTTATCCGCCGAAAAAAGTATTGTCCTTTAACGAGCAATTGCAAAACAATGATGGTTTACTGGGCAATTACATCGCTGAGATTGAAAAAATACCTTATGAAACTGCAGTTGATAAAATTGCAAAACAAGTTAAGTCTATTAAATCGTATTTAATTGAAGGGGAAACCATTCAGTTTAAAAACATTGGTGAGCTTGTTTTAAATGCAGATGGTAAAATTATATTCGACCCTTCCAATCATATCAATTACTTAACTGACTCCTTTGGTCTATCGCACTTTACATCATCTGATATTAAGCGTGAAACTCATAAAGAACAAGTAAAAGCTATTGAAGCTACTGCTCCTGTTGCTTTTACTCCAGAAAAACGCTCGAATAACAATTGGCTAAAATATGCAGCTGTAGCAGTAATTGTTTTGGGTTTAGGTGGTTTTGGTGCTGCTAAGTATTACGATAATACCATTGAAAATCACAATCAGCTTGCCCAAGAAGAAGCCAATGCACAAATGGATGCCAAAGTGCAAGAAGCTACTTTCGTTATTAGTAATCCTTTACCTGCTGCAACACTATCTTTAGAAAAGCAGACTGGTCATTATCATATCGTTGCTGGCGCATTTAGGATTGAAGCCAATTCTGATAAAAAAGTAAATCAGCTAAGAGACAAAGGTTATAAAGCTCGTAAAATAGGTAAGAACCGTTATGGCCTGCATGAAGTGGTATATCAAAGTTTTGAAACCAGAGCTGAAGCAAAACGTGCACTTTACAAAATCCGTCGTGAGCACAATCGTGATGCTTGGTTGTTGATTAAAAAGTTGGATTAACTTTTTTGAAACAATTTCTCTAATCCTTTTTAGATTATTTATATCCTAAATCGTACATCTACAATTTAAAATCGGTTTATCTTTGCAGAAATTTTAAAAGCTTTATGCAATCTAGAACCGCATTTCAGTCTAAAACAGTAGTTACAGATTTAGTTTTACCCAGTGAAACCAACCCTATCAACAACCTTTTTGGGGGTGAATTATTAGCACGTATGGATCGAGCTGCGAGTATTGCTGCAAGACGTCATTCGCGTCGTATTGTTGTAACCGCTTCCGTAAACCATGTGGCGTTTAACAGATCTGTACCATTGGGGAGTGTTGTCACTATTGAAGCTAAGGTCTCTCGCGCTTTTACCTCGTCTATGGAAGTGTATATGGATGTTTGGATTGAAGATAGAGAGTCTGGCGAATGCATTAAGGCCAATGAAGCTATTTATACTTTTGTTGCCGTAGATGAAACCGGACGACCTGTAAAAATTCCTGAATTGATACCAGAAACTGAATTAGAAAAGGAACGTTTTGACGCCGCTTTGCGCAGAAAACAACTGAGTTTGGTCTTGGCCGGCAAGATGAAACCTTCGGACGCCACGGAATTGAAAGCACTTTTTGAATCTTAGACATTTTTTATAAGATATATCTGTCATTCTGAAGGAACGCAGTGACTGAAGAATCTTTTTTGACCGGGAGATTCTTCGCTTTGTTCTGAATGACAGAGTGTACTAATATCAATGATCGTAAAAGCGAGCCTGTCATTCTGAAGGAACGCAGTAACTGAAGAATCCCTTTTGGACCGGGAGATTTTTCGCTGCGCTCTGAATGACACACCATGCCAATGTTGATGATCGCAAAAGCGAACCTGTCATTCTGAAGGAACGCAGTGACTGAAGAATCTTTTTTGGACCGTGAGATTCTTCGCTTTGCTCTGAATGACACAGCATGCTAATACTGATGATGCAAAAGCGAACCTGTCATTCTGAAGGAACACAGTGACTGAAGAATCCCTTTTAAATGTGAGATTCTTCGCTTTGCTCTGAATGACACAGCATGCTAATGCTAATACTGATGATGCAGAAGCGAACTTGTCATTCTGAAGGAACATAGTGACTGAAGAATCCCTTTTCGACTGGGAGATTCTTCGCTGCGCTCTGAATGACAAGTCCATTAAACTTTTTCAATTTTTTTTAGTCTTACCATTAAATAAAATTAATTTGATGATGAAATATTTAGTTTACACCCTAATCCTAGTGTTTGCATTGAGCTTTAACTCATGCGCAAGACGTGTTGTTGTCACTCAACCTGCTTCCGTAACGGTAATCAAAAAACTACCAAGACCGTATAAAATTGTCCGAGTAAAAGGAAAGCGCTACTACTTCTTTAATGGAAAACATTATCAGAAAACCCGAAGAGGATTTGTGGTGGTAAGAGTATAATTAATATTTAGACAGCCAATATTGCGGATTTAGCTTCTGGTTATTTTTGTAGATTCTGAATCCTAGCAGAGTTTCTCCATTGGTTTTATTGGTGAATACTTGCCCTATAACTTGGCCTGTTTTTATTTTATCCCCTTTTTTAACATAAATCTTCGAAAGGTTAGTGTAAATAGAGAGGTAATTACCATGTCTTATCATTATAGCTGGGTTACCTCTTTTAATTATTAGTATTTGAGAAACTTCTCCATTAAAAACTGCTTTAACCTCTGCATTGGTCGTTGTTGCAATTTTAATTCCTGGATTGTTGACCTCAACAGAACTGTCCGTTAGTGAACGCCCTTTACCGTATTTTGCTTTTATTACCCCTCGAGATACTGGCCAACCCAATCTTCCTTTATTGGCTTCAAAGCTTGAGGCTAGTTTTTGAGCTTCGGGTGTCAATACAAATTTACCAGTAGATGTTTTATTTCCTGCTTCTTTATTAGATGCAGCAATAGCTTCTCTAATTAAACGGTTTATTTCCTTATCTAATCGGTCCGCTTCTTGCTTTTTCTTTTTAATCTGCGCAGTGTATTTACTCATGTCAGACTTTATAGATGCCATCAGAACTTCGCGTTGTTTTAATTCTTTTTCTAGTTGACGCTTAGCAGCTCTGTTTTCTTCAATGAGTTTTTGCTTATCTTCTTTTTGTTTTGATAATTGAATGTTGAGTTCTTGTAACGCTTTAGTTTTGGCTTTTATCAACTCACCTTGCTCTTTTTGGTAATTGGCATATTGCTTAATATACCGAAGTCTCTTATAGGCTTGTTTAAAATTATCTGAAGACAATAAAAACATTATCCTACTCTGCTCTGATTTGCTCTTATATGATTTTACAACCATAGCTGCGTAATCGTCTTTAAGTTCTTGCAATTGCTCTCTAAGACTTGTAATTTCTTTTTGATTGGCGTTGATTTCTCGAGTTAATAAGTTGGCTTGCTCATTGGTGATTCTGATGAGGTTTTTCCTAACACTGACTTTATAGTTAAGGTCTTCAATTAACGTAATTTCAGATTTCTCCTCTTTCTTTTTGGTAAAAAGCAAAGCGTTGATTTGCTTCATTTCCTTCAAAATCTGCTGACGTTTAGCTTCAAGCTTTTTTTGCTTGTCACTTTGCGCAAATATGGTTAATGACGAGAGCAAAAACCCTAAAACTAATATGGTATGTAAATGTTTGTTCATTATTAAAAACACCCCTAAAGTCTAACTTGGACAAGCTCAGTATATCGCTTCAAGAGGATAACTCATTATTTTATTACTATTTCTTTATATCCCGAAGGAATCTTAAACGGAAAACGTACTTCTTGGTTGAGTGACAAAGATTTAAACTCCATGGTAATGGCAACTTCATCGGCATTTTCAACGGCAATAATTCTAATATCTTTTGGCAAAATCTGTTTGTCAACTTCTTGATACGATGTATAATCTACCTGTAAAAAACGCTTCTTTAACTGTTGAAACAATTGCAGGCTATCCATTTTAAAATGTGATGGATTAATCAAGTAAAACAGTTCTAAAAGTGCATCTTGATCTTTGGGCTGTAAGGCATAAGAATTTTCATTAACCGAAACCAAATGCGGAGCATCTTTGAGGTCGTATATAGCTTGACCCAAAAGTATATTCTGAACTTTATCGAAGTCTAACGCTACACCAACAAAATCACTTAAAAGCTCATAGTTGCCATCAAAATATTCGTTGTCTAATTTATTATAAAACCGTACTTTTTCTGGTGTTATCTTCATTCTTGCTATTCCAAATGATGCACTTAACCAGATCACTTTATCTTTCTCAATCCGCAGATTAAAGGTATGCCCTTGTTCTTTTTCTCCTTGAACAATATCTATTCTAACTTTCCCATTAAGTGTCTTAAAATCTGCATCTTTTTTTTGATGTTGCTTAATCACTTGCTTTGCTGAAAGTTTATTGCTGGCTTCACCAGATGCAATTACGTTTTTAGATGACTTACAGCTATTAATAAAAACTGCAAGTAACATAAAAGTAAAAAGCCTAGTTATGACTCGGATTGTATATTTAGTTTGTTGTTTCATGTATTTATCAATTACCTGTAATTGAGATTCTTCGCATACGCTCTGAATAACAATACCCCATCTACTGTTGCGCTTTTAGGGATTGTGCCTTTTTAGCAAACGTTTCAGATTTACTAATATTATTTTGAGCCTTATAGGCAATACTTAATTCTGAATAAAAATCAGCTTCCATATTTGGGTTATCGATTAAGAAATCTAATCCCATTTCAAGATTATCGATTGCTTTCTTGGCATTACCCAATTTATTATTTGCAACTCCATTAACTAAATATAAGATAGGTTGTGCAGGATATAACTCTAATGCCGCTTCGCTATCTTTTACCACTGCTGTATAGTCTTCAAGATCTAACTGAAGCAACAATACATCTTTTATAAGTTTAAAATCATTGGGGCTCTGCCTTAAAGCTTCTCTATAGTTTGATAATGCTTTCACCTTATCACCTGCTTTTAAGTAATAACTGCCCAAATCGCTGTGTGTTTGTGCGTCTTTATTATCATCGACCAAAGCTGTAATGTCTACCAAATCACCCTCGAACTCTGGGTTTTTAGATACAAAAGCCACAAAGTCCTTTAATACTTTTGCTTTGGCATCTGCATTGATCTCTGGGCTTGTTAGCGCAATTTTCACTGAACTAATTGCGTCTTCAACTTTTCCATCTTGAAGATAAAATTTGTACAACGCCAAGTGAACAAACTTAGATTCTGGCTTTATCTTCAAAAGATTTTGTGCTGCTTTATAGGCTTTCTTTTTATTGCCTGTTTGACTGTATCTATAAATGAGTTTTAAATGATTTTCCTCATTATTAGGGTTATTGGCAATACGCTGTTCAAGATTTTCTATGCGATCATCTGCGTTACCTGTGATGCTGTAAATATCGTTTCTCATTGCATCTCTGGCTTCGCTTACACCAAATTCTTCATCGAGTTCATCTAAAAGTTCCAGAGCTTGTTTGTAACGCTTTTCCCTAACGTACAACGCTGCCAAATCCTCTTTATAATCTGGATGATATTTAACCAGTTGTTTTATGGTTTTGATGGCATTATCAATATCATCTTGTTGGTAATACACATCGTACAACTCGTCTAAAAACCACTCATTATCGGGTTGCATGTTAATGGCTTTCTTAAGGTTATCTTCAGCAGCACCAAAATTTTTAAGCTTATTGTAGTTTTTACCCAATTCGAAATAAATGACCGGTTTTTTGCTGTCGAGATTTAAACATTTGTGAAGCGCTTCTACCGCACGGTCATAGTTTTCGATACCTTTTTGTTTTAAGGCTTCAAAGAAATATTCTTGAAATTCATCTTCGACATTTCCTAAATCATCATCTGGCGTTTTATTGAAATCGACCTGGGCCATAGCAAGCATAGGCATTACTAAAAGTGCCATACAAATTCTTGTTATTTTCCTATTTAATTTCATTTTAGATGCTTCGCTATTGTTCTAATGACGTTGTGGTTTCAAAAGTTGTTCCAAACTATTGATAATGAAATTTTTCTACCTATACAGTTATATTATTCTAAAACAGAATAGTCTCCTATACTAATTTTAGTAAAGTCACCATTGTACTTCACATAATTGCCAATCATAGCTTCGTCTAAATTAGCATTTTTGATAGTGGTTTGGTTTTGAATTAAGCTATTTTTAACGCTTGAGTCTTCAATAACGCAATCTTTTCCAATAGAAACGTTTGGCCCTACTGTTGTATTGCGTAAAACAGTTCCTTCGCCAATACAACACGGTTCAATGATATTTGAATTTTCTAATACTACAGAATCGTGTACCAATTGCTCTTCATTGTCTGCAGATAAAAAACCTAACATCTTAGCGTTAGTGTCTAAGGTTACATTTTTATTGCCACAATCCATCCATTCGTCGACCGTTCCTGTTTTGAAGATTCTACCATCTGCCATCATGCGCTTAATACCATCGTTGATTTGATACTCACCTCCATTCATTACGTTTTCGTCCAATACCTCTTGAAGTTTCTCCTTTAAAACCGCAACATCCTTAAAATAGTAAATCCCTATAACGGCTTGGTCACTTACAAACGATTCTGGTTTTTCAACTAACTCAACGATGTTTTCGTTTTCATCTAATTTAACTACGCCATAAGCTTCAGGGTTATCAACACGTTTTGTCCAAATAACACTATCTGCTTTTGAATCTAAATCGAATTCAGCTCTTATCAATGTATCAGCGTAAGCAATGACAGCAGGACCAGAAAGTGATGGCTTTGCACTCATAATAGCATGACCAGTACCTAAGGGTTGGTCTTGCCTATAAATAGAAGCTTTGGCTCCTAAATCTTGCGCTAATGCAGTTAAACTTTCTACAACATCATCGCCAAACCAAGCCGGATCACCCAATACAAAAGCGATTTCTTCTATGGGCTGTTTTAAAACTTTAGCAATATCTTTTACCAAACGATGTACTATGGGTTGACCTGCAACCGGAATCAATGGTTTTGGTACAGTTAAACTGTGTGGTCTAAGGCGTGAGCCTCTGCCCGCCATTGGTACTATTATTTTCATCGAGAATCTTATTTTTCGTTTCCACGCAAGTGGAAATCTATTAACTTTATTTATAATAATACCTACAAGGTTTTTGAAACCTTGCAGGATATTTAATTGGTTCCTGTACTTCCAAATCCACCTTCACCTCTATCAGTTGAAGACAACTCTTCCGTTTCTTCCCACTCAGCGCGCTCATGCTTTGCTATAACCAACTGAGCAATGCGTTCGCCATTTTGAATTATAAAATCTTCATTGGAAAGGTTGACTAGAATTACACCTATTTCACCTCTGTAATCTGCATCTACAGTTCCTGGAGCGTTGAGTACTGTAATTCCTTTTTTAGCAGCTAAACCACTTCTTGGTCTCACTTGAGCTTCGTAGCCAATTGGCAATTCTATAAATAAACCCGTGCCAACAATTGTACGTTCTAAGGGTTTGAGTGTTCTTGCTTCAGTTAGATTGGCACGTAAGTCCATACCAGCTGATGCTATGGTTTCGTAATGTGGTAAATTATGTCTGGATTTGTTTATGATCTTAATTTTCATCTTTCTAGTAAAGTCCCTTATTGACTGTGCCTGTTTACTAATAAAGGCAGGCTTAAGGTTACATTTGTATTATCGTTTAATTATTTGTTTTAGTTGGTTCTTTTCCAATAGTATAACTAATCCCAAAAATACAATTAACATTGCAATTCCTATAACATATTCTCCTCGATATCTGTAGAAAAATAATGCCGATAAACTTATTGAAATCACTAAGTATAATCCGATTTTCTTAAGATTATATGGAATTGGATAATATTTTCTCCCAAAGTGATACGATAGTAACATCATGGTGCCATAAGCTACTAAAGTTGCTACTGCTGATGCTTTGTAACTGTAAGTCTCAATAAATGTAAAGTTGATAATTAGCGTTACCAAAGCACCAACAACTGAGATGTAAGCCCCAAACTTGGTTCGGTCAGTTATCTTATACCAAACCGAAAGATTGTGATATATGCCCAAAAAGAAATTGGCTAACAGAATAATTGGCACTATCCACATGGCTTCCCAATAGGCTTCACTTCTAATTATAAATGGCTTTAAAATATCGGCAAAAATAACAACGGCCAAAAGTATGATTGACCCGATAGCCACGAAGAATTCTAAGATATTCGCATAGTTTTTCTGTGGATGCTTTGTCTTGGCGTGACTGAAAAAATAAGGCTCTATACCTAAACGGTAAGCCGTAGCAAAAAGCGTCATAAACAAAGCTAGTTTATAGCATGCAGAATACATACCAATATCGTTTTCTGCAACATCTGCTGGTAACAATTCCTTGAGTAAAATTCTGTCAAAGGTTTCGTTGATTGAGAACGCAATTCCCGCTATTAAAATAGGGATAGCGTAGCGCATCATTTGTTTCCAAAGGGTTTTATCGAACATGTATTTAATCCTTGTGTAGAACGAAAGCATTACTACTAACGTAAATGCGCTTGCTGCTAAATTTGCAATGAAAATATAACTGATCTCAAAGTTTGGTTTATAAATGCTTTCTAATATACCTCTGTTTTCAGCTAAGTCTCTTAGAGCTAATAAAAAGAAGAGGTTTAGACCAATGTTGATGACAACATTCAAAATCTTGATGACTGCATAACGCATCGGTTTTTCGTTAGCTCTTAACCAAGCAAAAGGAACAATTACTAAAGCATCTAACAGTAGTATCCAAATGACCAAATTGATATACTTTACATCTATATCTATAAAGCCAGCGATTTGATTTTGAAATAGTAGAGCTAAAATGAAGAAAGCAAAAGAAGAAAGCATCAAGGAGATGGTGGATGTACTTATCACTTTAGCTTTATCATCTTCTTTGTTGAAAAAGCGAAAAAATGCAGTCTCCATACCATAGGCCAAAATCACATTAAACAAAACAAAGTATGAAAATATAACGGATACTTTTCCGTATTCAGCAGGGTTGGCAAGAACCGCCTCACTTGTGTATAAAGGTACTAGCAAAAAGCTTAGCATTTTTGGTAACACTGTCGCTAAGCCGTATATAAATGTTTGCTTGAAAAGAGATTTAAATCCGCTCAATCTAAAAAATTCATAGTGTCGCCCAAAAGTATTAAATATAAATGGGTCTTGGGCAGTTCTAACAAAAAAAGCCTTGTTAAGGTCAACAAGGCTTTTTTTGTTATTTACAACATATTAGTTATCATCGTCTTCCTCATCTAAAGAGGCCATTATCTCTGAATTACTTTCGGTATATATTGATGGTGGTCCATTCTCGTAGTACGTGCCAGCAACTTCGTATAATGCTGTGATTTTGTGATATTTGGTTTGTCCGTTTTCGACATAGCTGATTACACATTCGTCATTTGAAAGGTCAAATGGATAATCTGCTGGTTTTTCTACTTTATGAAACGTATAATGGCGTGAAGGATTTTTTAGAACAGCAATATATTTATCCCCGCTCTTAGTAAGCTTACCTTTAAGATTTCTGAAATATAAATTGTCTAAAACAACATTATTACTGATTTCTGAAATTGGAATAAATACATTTATACCTGTGCCACCAACTTTAATACCAGCATACCACTCTTGGAAGTTTACAGTTTTAATTTTAAAAGGTGTTTGTTGTTCAAAGGTCGTCGCTGCAACTTTAGGAGTTGCACATTGAAACATAAATGAAATCGCAATAGCAAAAACGATGGCGTGAGTTGCCTTTTTAAGATTCTTCATTATTAAGTAGGTTAAGGTTTGGGGAACAAGATATAAAAATATTCTATTTAATCGATGATATATGTTTTTAATCGATAATCGGTAGAATACTGTAAGATATTTGGCAATAAAAAAACCTAACTCGAGAGAGTTAGGTTTGTGTTTATATGAGATACTGATACACGTTCAGTGTAACAATAGATTCTAGTTATTTAATGCTTCAGCTCCACCAACAATCTCTAAAATTTCGTTAGTAATTGCAGCTTGTCGTGCTTTGTTGTAGGTTAATTTTAGTTGATCTCTTAATTCTGTAGCGTTATCCGTTGCTTTATGCATTGCTGTCATACGTGCACCATGCTCGGAAGCAAAAGAATCTCTAATACCCTTAAACAATTGTGTTTTTAATGACTTAGGTATTAATGTTTCAACTATTTCTTGTTTAGATGGCTCGAAAATGTAATCTAAGTTTGTGTTAGCATCATTCTCTACAGGAACAATTGGTAAAAATTGCTCTGTCATAATAATCTGAGTTGCTGCATTCTTAAAGCTGTTATACACTAACTCTACTTTATCATATTCACCTTCTACAAACTTCTCCATTATCATTTCAGCAATCTGAGCGACGTTTTCAAACGTTAAAGCATCGAATACTTCACTTTTGTTAGCAATAACCATATCTCGTTTTGCAAAAGCATCATTGGCCTTTTTACCAATAGCCAATACAGACACATTTTTGCCAGCATACTCATCACTAATTAATGCGTTAACTTGCTTAATAATATTAGAGTTAAAAGCACCACACAATCCTCTATTTGAGGTTATTGCAACTACTAAAACATTGTTAACTTCTCTCTGAACTGAATACTTACTACCAGAATCAGCATCTAAAGTAGCACTTAAGCTCTGTAGTAGTTCGGTTAACTTATTAGAGTAAGGACGCATGGCAGTAATAGCATCTTGTGCCTTCTTTAACTTAGCAGCAGATACCATTTTCATGGCACTTGTAATCTGCATCGTAGAAGATACTGTAGTTATTCTGTTACGTATTTCTTTTAAGTTTGCCATTTTATTAGTGTAAAGTATTTAGTACAAAGTAATTAGTTCTTTTCACTAACCACTTTGTACTTATTACTAGTTTCTATATTTTCCTGTAAGGTCTTTAGCTACATTGGTCAATGTATCAATTACTTCATCAGTTAATTTACCTGACTTTAATGTATCTAAAGTATCTCTGTGCTTTGCATTTAAAAATTCAATAAAATCTCTTTCAAATTCTTTTACTTTCTCTACAGGTACATCTCTTAATAGGTTTTTAGAACCTGCATAGATAATTGCAATTTGATCTTCTACAGCAAATGGATCGTTTTGCGCTTGCTTTAAGATTTCAACATTACGCTTACCTTTCTCAATAACGTTTAATGTAGAGGCATCTAAATCTGAACCAAACTTAGCAAATGCTTCTAATTCACGGAATTGCGCTTGGTCTAATTTTAATGTACCAGATACTTTCTTCATAGATTTGATCTGAGCGTTACCACCAACACGAGATACAGAAATACCTACATTAATTGCTGGACGGACACCAGAGTTAAATAAGTCACCATCCAAGAAAATCTGACCGTCTGTAATCGAGATTACGTTAGTTGGGATATATGCCGATACGTCACCTGCCTGCGTTTCAATGATTGGTAATGCTGTTAAAGACCCACCACCTTTTACCATTGGCTTTAAGCTTTCTGGTAAATCGTTCATCTCTTTAGCAATGGCATCATCGTTAATCACCTTAGCTGAACGCTCTAATAATCTTGAGTGAAGATAGAAAACATCACCAGGATACGCCTCACGTCCTGGAGGACGACGTAATAATAACGATACCTCACGGTAAGCAACCGCTTGTTTAGATAAATCATCGTAAATGATTAATGCTGGACGGCCCGTATCTCTAAAATACTCACCAATTGAAGCTCCTGTCATTGGTGCATATACCTGCATCGCTGCTGGATCTGATGCGTTGGCCGCAACAATTGTTGTATAAGCTAAGGCTCCTCTTTCTTCTAATGTTTTAGCAATATTGGCAACCGTTGAAGCTTTTTGTCCAACAGCAACATATATACAATATACAGGCTCACCTGCATCATAAAATTCTTTTTGATT
>CAYVNR010000041.1:0-17416 GCA_964453045.1 uncultured Flavobacteriaceae bacterium | reverse complement strand
CTCAGAAATCACTCGAACTGACAATCAGTCTTTTACATCTTGGATGTTCTATTATTATATCGAACTCACATTAATTAAATTTTCCCCCATAGTGTAAGGCTTGCTCTATATGTGCATAGTGATGGTTGCTATGCCAAGCATAGATCCCAATGGCTTCTTCAAGTGTAAAACTCACTCCATGTTCTGGATGCACAAACATCCGTTTTAAATCCTCTTTAGAAAAATTTCTTAGCAATACGCCAAGTTTTTTATGTACACCTTTAAGGATTGAAATCGGCGCATCAATAGGCTCAAAATAATCTATAAGTTTAGCAAAGCGATCTTCAAAATAAGGCCTAATCGTTGGGGTATCTTCGGTAATTGCAAGTTTAAATCGTATGATACTGTTCATATGGCTATCAGCACAATGGTGTACCACTTGTTTAATGGTCCAACCTTCTGGTCTGTATTTATAATTTAACTCTTTTTCATTGAGGTTTTTGGTAACTGCAACTATGCGTTGCGGTAATGTTTCAATAGAGTTGATCCATTGGTCTAGGTGTTGCTGAGTAATATGTACGGGTTTTTTAAATTCCCCAACAGGAAACCTCAGTTTATAGAAGTCTTGTTCTGTCATAATCAATCATATTTTAAAAACTTAAAATTAAGTTTTTAAATTTAAAAATTGATCCTAAAGCTTAGGTTAGGAGTAAACTTCAATGCTTGGTTATCAATCTCAACAATATCATTTTCAGAATTTAATAAATAGTAACGGTTAATGATGTTATTCTGATTGAAGATATTCCATGCAGAAGCACCAATTTCTGCTTTAACTCCCTTTGAAAACTTAAAGTTGTAAACGGCAGAAATGTCGGTTCTAAAATAATCGTTGAGCCTAGAGCTATTTGGTGAGTTATACTCTATGGTGGAATTTGCATTATTTTGAACTTGGGACGGTTTGGTATACGGTCTTCCTGAATGCCAATTGATACCAAGACCTATTTTAAAATTATCTAAATTATAGGTTAACGAAGCATTTGCCACTTGCGTTAGGTCGAAGGTATTGGGAAAAGCATCCCCATCGTTGATATTATCGAATTTATAATCATTGTTACTCAAAGTATAGCTTAGCCAAGCACTGAAATTATTAAAACGTTTATTGATAAGAAAATCGAGACCAGTTATGGTATAAGAGCCAATGTCGTTAACAAACTGAAACTGATTTTGGAATCCTTGACTACGCGCATTAATATCATCAACATTTTTGTAATAGCCTTCTAGAGAAACTAATAGATTGTTCTGGTTGTAGCTAATGCCAAGCGATATCTGCTGACTCCTAACTAATGGTGAGTCTGTAGTGTTGGATAATTGCCAACGCCGTTTTTCAATTCCAAAAAAGTCCTGTTGCAAATCAATCACTTGGGATATAGACTGACTTTTTAGTTCTCCCAGTACTTCTAACCTAAAATAATCTGAAATTTTTTGATTAAAGGCAAAACGAGGCTCAATAACAAGCTCTTTAAGTTTTTCAAAATAACTGATTCGTGCACCTAATCTAATATATGTATTTCGTGATTTTGAATAACGCTCGGTCTCACCAAAAAAAGCATGCGTTCTATTGATTTCTTTTACTAAACTTGTAAAGTCTGGATTGATAACATCTTCAAAATTTGTGACAGCTACTTCGTTAAATTGATAGCCACCTCTTAACTCGGTGTTGTTATCAATAATTTTAGAAACATCTATACGGAGTCCGTAATCTTCTACCTTGTTTTCTTGAATTAAAAATTGCTGATTTGTAAGATCATTATTCTGAGCATCCAAGTCGTAATGAGAATAATAAATTTGGGCTGAAGCATTTACGTTATCTTTAAAAACTTTAGAATAAAATGCACTTGCACCATAGCTCACTTGGTTTAACTCACTTTCTGTTTCTTGAAAGTTGTTTTCTGTATTGGTAAATATTTGATTGTAATCTAGATTGTTATAAATATTGAGAAGGTTGATCCGTAGTTTTGATGTTTTATTGATATTGTACAAAAACTTAGCAGTAAAATCATAAAATAAAAAACGTTCATCCAAACCTAAAACTGTACCAACATTATTAGAGGTGCCAAGCTCAGAATCCCTAAAGATTCTATCGAAATAGGCATCGTATGTGCTCGAGGCTACAACATCTGTAAAAGAGCGTCTGGCCGAAACTTGTAGTTCGGTCTTTTTACTCAAGGGAATGTTTGCATAACCGTCTACACTCAAAAGATTGGCTCCCAAACCACCATCGTGTGTATTGCTTATTTTGTTGGTATTTTTAATGGAAATAGTGCTAGAAACTCCATCACCAAATAATGCACTGGTTCCGTTTTTCGAAATCCTAATCTCATCAGTTAAATAGGGGTTGAATGCAGAAATTAAACCAAAAAAATGACCAGTTTGATACATTCTAATACCTTCATAAAGCACTAGATTTTGGTCATTTGTGCCACCTCTTACATTAATGTTG
The DNA here is from genome assembly GCA_964453045.1 of uncultured Flavobacteriaceae bacterium. Lineage (GTDB taxonomy): Bacteria > Bacteroidota > Bacteroidia > Flavobacteriales > Flavobacteriaceae > Winogradskyella. The sequence continues at coordinate 14,937 of CAYVNR010000041.1, read as the reverse complement.
GAAATCAACTCATCTACACTAATAATACCTGGCAAACTTTGTACAATCTGTAATACATCTGGCTCTATTAAACCAGGTAGCATTGTAAATGCTTTACTATCTACTTCTATAGCACCATTGTTGGTTTTAGAGATTCCTTTGGTAAGGTAATTGGTGACCACAACCTCCTCTAAGCGTTCAATGGTTTTGTCTTTTGGTGATATAGCTATAAACCGACTGCTCAAAACATTAAATTCTAATGGTGTTGTTAATCGTAATTGATTTAGAGCTTGTTCTAACGAAAGTTCGGGATACAAAGGTGCTATTGTAATATCTTCAATGATCTTGTTTTCGTAAGAGAACTTTACATTGTAGCGTTTTTCTAATTGTGTAAGAATTTGGGCAAGTGGTTGTGGTTCCTCATTTTGACTATGAGCTAGACCACTAGAGGTAATAATGAAAACAAATAAAATAACACGTTGTAACCGTTTATTCACGCTTTAGTACTATAGAGTTTCCAGATTTACTATAGCTTAAATTTAAGGGTATTGTAACAGATTGCAATGCTAAATCTAGATTTTTGTGCGTAAAACTACCTGTGAATAATCGTTGCGTATCGATTTTTGGAGCCAATATTTTTATATCGTACTGGTTTTCAAGCTCTGCAATAACAAGTATTAGAGGTACGGTTTTAAAACTACTTTCACCACGTAACCATGTAGGTCGCGTGATGATTTCTTTTTCAGTAGTAATTAGTTTCCCATCTATTTTTCTAAAAGTATCTCCAGGATGTAATTTTACGGATTCTCCATTATGTGTAACAGCGACCAGACCTTCGTAGCAAGTCACTTCAAAATAGTCGTTACGTTGCTTTACGTTAAACTGAGTTCCTAAAACACTAACTGTCCCGTTTGTTGTTACGACATCAAATACTTGTCCTTTTGCAACCTTAAAAAAAGCTTCACCATTCAATTGTACTTCACGATTATCGTCCCAGCTTCTTTCGTTAAAACTTAATGTTGAATTTGCATTAAGGTGAACTATTGAGGCATCCGGTAAATTAACCTCTGTGCTTTGCGCAATTTGTGTGTTGATTTCTGTATCTGAACCTGTAGAATAATAGTAAACACTAAAACATATAGCTAACATCGCAGCAATTCTAAGTATAGGTTTTAACCATTTATTAGAATTAACGTGCTTGAGTTTCGGTTTTAAATTCTCATAACCATTCTCAACAGAGAACTCTGGAGCTTTAAAAGATTTTAAAGCACTATTCATTTGGATTAATTCATTGTAATCCTGTAGCTGCTCAAAAGCCTTTAGCTCTTCGGCATTTAGGTTATTATCTAACCATTTTTTTATGAGTTCCTCTCTTTTCATAATCGTATTTCAACTATATAACAGTTATAATATCAAAATTCCTACCCTTCTTGTATTCAGCATTCAAGTTTTTATATTCAATCATCACTCACAACTCATCAATGTCTTCACGCAACTTCTTTAACGCGCCATAAATGCGTTTCTCTACGGCTTTGGTAGAAATATCCAAGAGTGTTGCAATTTCCTTAAAACGCTTACCTTCAATCCGGTTCATTAAAAAAGCAACACGTTGCGCTTCGGTTAAATTAGCCAAAGCATTCTGTAATTTTTTATGATATTCCTTTTCTTGCATTACAAACTCTGGTGATTCGTTTGTAGAATATTTTTGAGGTAATTTTTGGTACTTTAAAACAACCTTTTGGTGTGCAACAGCATTAAGCATTAGGTTGTTAGCCGTAGTAAATAAAAAGCTTTTGGCCTTATCTAGCGAAACTTTTCCGCAATTTTGCCATAGCTTTACGAATGCTTCTTGTACTTTATCTTGTGGATTGAGATGCTCACCAAATTTATAATACAAAAAGTCATGCAAGTTCTTTGAATGTTTTTTGTAAAAACGTTCAAATAGCTGTTCTTGGCAAATATTATCGTTTAGAGGTTGATCCATATTTTTCGCCTCACAAATTATAAATAATATTTTGAAAATTTAGGGTAGGGATTTTTATATTATAACTGTTTTATAATAAATTGATAAAAGCTCCAATTTATATGAAAATCAAAATCAATTATTTATTTCTATTCACCTTTTTTGCCTTATTAAGTTTTACGGCATGCCAAGATGAAGCCTCAGAAGTTAATAATTCTGAAGAACAAGAAACCATTCAATCTGGTACTCCTTTAGCCGAACTGATGAGCAGAACAACGGCTAACCATGGTGCTATGGATGATATCTTGGATGAAGCGAGTTGTTTTTCCGTAGAATTGCCTGTAACCATTATTGTAAACGATATTACTATGGTTATAGAAACTGAAGAAGATTTAGAACAATTAGAAGAATTGTACGAAGACCTGGACGATGATGACGAGGTTTTAGACTTTGTATTTCCAATCACAATAATTTTTAATGACTATACTACGATTGTTATTGAAAATGAAGAACAGCTCGAAGATTTTATTGAAGACTGCGAAGGTGAAGAAGACGATGATATCATTGAATGTATAGATTTTGAATATCCTATTTCCTTTTCTGTCTTCAATTCAGAATTCAGTCTTATTGAAACAATAACTATTGAGAACGACGAAGCACTTTACGAATTTATCGATGGTTTAGAAGAAGATGACAATGCTTTGATTGTAAGTTTAAATTATCCTGTAACCTTAATTTATGCAAACGGAGAAACCATAGAAGTAAATTCTAATGAAGAATTAGCGCAGGCTATTGAATCTGCTGAAGGTGATTGTATTGACGATACTTATGAATGTAATGAAGAAGATATTGCTGATTTATTGGTAGAATGTCCTTGGGATATTGAAGATGAAAATGATGATTTTGAAATCTATCAAATCATTTTTGACGAAGACGGAAGCTTAGCAATAACAGAAGGTGAAACCACATCTGCTATTGGTGGATCATGGAGCTTATCTTCAACCTCAGAAGGTCTTATTTTGAATTTAACTGAGCTAACGGCATTTCAAGATGATTTAGGTGGAGAATGGTTAATTGTTGAATGCGATGACGATGAAATTGAAATCGTTCGCGGGGATTACGAGATTGAATTAGAACAAGATTGCGAAGGCGATTTAGGATGTTCTGTGGCGGATATAAATGAAGTTCTTGGCGAATGTGCTTGGGAACTCGAAACTAATCTTATTGACGCTACTGTTCAGATTTATGTCTACTTTACACCAAATGGACAAGTCTTAATCGATAATAATGATGGAACAGAAACCCAAATAGGAACTTATGAGTTAATGCTCATTGCTGGAGATGTTTTTATAGAGCTTAATTTGCAGCAAGACCTAAGTGGTTTAAATGGTCAGTGGCAAATTGTAGAATGTGAAGATGATGAATTGTATTTAGTCAGTGGCAATAATTATATAGAATTAGAACAAGAATGCGATTTAGAACCTGATTGTACTCAACAAGAAGTCAGTGATTATTTAACGTCTTGTAATATAGTGCCGACAGTTAATGGCTATACTTCACCATTAACTACATTCCAGTTTTCAGAAGACAACAGTTTGTTTACAATGTATCAAGGGGATCTTCCTCATACAGGCACTTGGGACATAAGCTCTGATGATAATGGAGTTTTCATAATCATTACTTTTCCTTCCTTTATAGACCAGTATTATAACGGACAGTGGTATTTATCTGAATGTGATGATGATGGTTTAGTTTTTTATCAAGGAGATAGTGAGTTAATATTAGTTTGTCAAGATTCAGAAGAAAATCCTTTTGAGTGTTTTGGTAATTATAATTTATCTGTGTGTGACGAAGATGATGGCATACAAGATAGTTTTGGCTCGTTTGATTTAAATCTTATCTATGCAAATTGCCCTAATGATAATATTGAATATACATTTCATCAGACTATAGCTGATGCAGAAAGTGATTTGGGTGCCATACCGACTCCTTATGTTAATACATCGAATCCTCAAGTTATTTACTCTAGGGTTTCTTTGGCGGGTAACCCAAGTGTTTTCCAAATTTTTACACATGAATTAATCGTTGAAGAATGTGCCAATTACTGTACAGAAGAAGATATAGATGGCATACTTACACAATGTATTTGGAATGCCGTAAACTACAATGGTAGCGATAATTTAATGAATTGGAATTTTGATTTTGAAGGAAACAACCAAATCGTAGTTATATACACAGATACAGAAACGATAGATGCGACTTGGACCACATCACAGTCCAATGATGGTGTTATAGTAACCTTTGCCAATGTAACAGGCCCAAATATACAGGCTATAACTGGTGAATGGCTAGTTGTAGAGTGTGAAGATGATCGATTAGAATTGCACAGAGGAGACGATATTTTAGTTTTAGAACAAAATTGTAGTTAATAAACAAAAGCACTAGGTTAGTTAGTAATTTTAGTAAGTTTAAGTTGATGAAGAGGGTTGCCAACCGCTAGGCAGCTCTTTTCTTTTTTAGTAAAACTAATATCGCTGAAAATCTAACCTTATGTAATTCCTAAAATTACAAGTATAGAATTATAAATATCACATTCGTTTATCTCTCTTAAATTCTTAAATTTGCATCCTATAAAAAAATAAACAGACTGCTTACCCGCAGACTGAAAACTGAATACTGAAAATATGTTCAATAATTTAAGTGATAAGTTAGATAAAGCGTTACATGTTCTTAAAGGTCATGGCAGCATAACAGAAGTTAATGTGGCCGAAACTTTAAAGGAAGTGAGACGTGCGCTTTTAGATGCCGATGTTAACTTTAAAATTGCAAAACAATTTACTAATAAAGTTAAAGAGAAAGCTTTAGGCCAAAATGTATTGACCACACTTCAACCAGGTCAGTTAATGGTTAAAATCGTTAAGGACGAATTAACTGAGCTTATGGGAGGAGATGCAGAAGGCATTAACCTTTCAGGTAATCCAAGTGTGATTTTAATGTCTGGTTTACAGGGATCTGGTAAAACCACATTCTCAGGTAAACTCGCCAATTATCTTAAGAACAAAAAAACAAAGAAACCGTTATTGGTAGCTTGTGATGTATATCGTCCTGCAGCGATAGATCAATTGCACGTGGTAGGTGATCAAATCAATGTTGAAGTATACAGTGATAAAGACAACAACGATCCTGTTGCCATTGCACAAGCAGGTGTTGCGCACGCAAAGGCCAATGGGTTTAATGTAGTTATTATAGATACTGCTGGTCGTTTGGCAGTAGATGATGCTATGATGACGGAAATTTCAAATATTCATAAAGCGATTCAGCCACAAGAAACATTGTTTGTGGTAGATTCTATGACGGGTCAAGATGCCGTAAATACTGCGAAAGCTTTTAATGATATTTTAAATTTTGATGGTGTTATCCTTACCAAGTTAGACGGTGATACCAGAGGTGGTGCTGCAATTTCTATTAAATCGGTGGTTAATAAACCGATTAAATTTATTGGTACAGGTGAAAAAATGGAAGCGATTGACGTCTTCTATCCATCACGTATGGCAGATCGTATCTTGGGAATGGGTGATGTTGTATCGCTTGTAGAGCGTGCCCAAGAACAATTTGATGAAGAGGAAGCACGTAAACTTCAAAAGAAGATTGCTAAAAACCAATTCGGATTTGATGATTTTCTAAAGCAGATTCAACAAATTAAGAAAATGGGTAACATGAAAGATCTTATCGGAATGATACCTGGTGCTGGTAAAATGATGAAAGATATTGATATAGATGATGATGCCTTTAAAGGCATTGAAGCTATTATACATTCCATGACCCCAGAAGAACGTTCTAATCCATCAATAATCAATTCTAGCCGTAAAAAGCGAATCGGTAAAGGATCAGGTACGTCTGTGCAAGAAGTCAACCAATTATTGAAACAATTTACCCAAATGAGTAAAATGATGAAGATGATGCAAGGCGGTGGCGGAAAACGCATGATGCAAGCCATGAAGAACATGCCACGTTAGAAGCTGGCAGTCTCAGTTTCAGTTTACAGAATTAGAAATAAAAATATATGGATTTCAAAAAATTATTAGCTTATCAAAAAGGTTTTGATTTAGTCATGTCAATTTTTGAAATTTCAAAATCATTTCCAAAGGAGGAGACTTATTCGTTAACTGACCAAATAAGAAGAAGTTCTCGTTCTGTAAATGACAACATTGCCGAAGCATATAGAAAGAGAAAATATCCTAGACATTTTATTAGTAAGTTTACAGATTCTGACGGTGAAAATTCTGAAACATCCACTTGGTTAGATTTTGCATTAGAATGTCAATATATTATATATTTCAGAGAATGAACATAGAGATTTATCTAATCAAGCCGTAGAGATAGGTAAATTAATAAATTATATGATTAATAATCCAGACAAATTCGGGGTAAGGGAAGAGTAAGTAACTGAATACTGCGACTGCGACTGAAAACTAATTAAAGCATGACAATTTTAGACGGAAGAAAAACCAGCAAGGATATTAAAGACGAGATAAAAGCCGAAGTTGATAAAATGAAGACCAACGGTGAAAAAGTACCACATCTTGCTGCTGTAATCGTTGGTAATGATGGGGCGAGTTTAACTTATGTTGGCAGTAAGGTAAGAGCTTGCGAACGTGTTGGCTTCGAATCTACAATGGTGCGTCTACCAAACACAACTAGCGAAATAGAACTGCTTGATAAAATAGAGGAATTAAATAATAATGACGATATAGACGGCTTTATTATTCAGTTGCCATTACCTCCACAAATTAACACACAAAAAGTATTAATGGCTGTGCATCCAGATAAGGACGTAGATGGTTTCCATCCGACCAACTTTGGAAAAATGGCTCTAGATATGTCTACCTTTATACCAGCAACCCCATTTGGGATTTTAGAACTCATAGATCGTTATGGTGTGGAAACCAAAGGAAAACATACAGTAGTTATTGGTCGTTCTCATATTGTTGGCCGTCCTATGAGTATTTTAATGGGACGTAAAGGTTTTCCTGGAAACTCAACAGTTACACTCACACATAGCCATACAAAAAATATCACCCAAATTACTTCGCAAGCAGATATTGTAATTTCAGCTTTAGGAATACCAAATTTTCTAAAAGCTGAGATGGTAAAGGACGATGCTGTTATTATTGATGTTGGCATTACACGTGTACCAGATGATTCTGAAAAAGGCTATTACATAACTGGTGATGTTGATTTTGAAAACGTAAGTAAAAAGGCAAGTTACATAACACCTGTTCCAGGTGGAGTAGGGCCTATGACCATTGCCATGTTATTAAAAAATACCTTGTTGGCAAGAGAACAGCATAGACTCCATAACAGATAATCGGTCTTATCTTTTCTATATAGTGCATTATTTTTTGTGCTGTAGAGGCTATTTGGCAAATAACTGCCCGATGTCCTTAAAGGCTTTAAATTCTAAGGCATTGCCTGACGGGTCTTTAAAAAACATGGTAGCTTGCTCACCAACTTGTCCTTTAAATCGTATATAAGGTTCTATAATAAATTTGATGCCCTTAGATTTTAGTAAACCTGCAAATTCTTCAAAAGTGTTCCATGGCAAAACCACACCAAAATGTGGAACAGGTACATCTTTTCCATCTACGGTATTGGTATGATTATCTTCTTTGGCTTTAGGTTTGTAGTGTATAACGAGTTGATGTCCAAAAAAGTTATAATCTACCCAATGGTCACTACTCCGACCTTCTTCAAAATTCAAAATATGGGTATAAAAATTCCGGCATTCTGCTAAATTAGAAACAGGAATTGCTAAATGAAACGGGCTAATCTTGGACATAATAATAGGTTGATTTCTGATTTAAATATAATCAAAATAAGATTTCATTCACCCGAAATTAAAAAGACTTGCCAAAATATAGAATTTCGGCAAGCCATAACAAAAAATCAATCTAACCATCAATCAATCTTTCTGTTTTCTTTTATACAATCCGTTGAACGACATGGTCCAAGTCTCTCCCTCATCGGTACTAGACTCTAAAGTTTGCCTCACAGTATCTTCTGCTTCGTTACGAGTGTAAACCATTTTGTACCAAACGTTATCACTCTTCGCAATTAGTTGCATATTACCATCTTTATAGTTTTCGGGTTCTTCGTAATGACTTACATTACCGTTAGCGACCCAGTTTTGTTTCCATTTTTTATCTGTAGAATCATAATAGCTTATAGAGTTTCCTCCATTACTATTTGTTGGTCGCCAGTTTTCTAAAATGCCACAGTCGCCATTAGTGTTTGTAATACTGCTTTCGGCAATTTTCTGACCTTGCGAATACACCTCCCATTCACCAACCCAAAAATCAAATTTTCTATAATTTTCGTCAAACTTACAAGGATTGGCGCGTTTGTACATGTTTTTGCTAATGGTTTTAAAACGTTCATTATCTCTGAGCGAATTAAATATAGCGTCATCTAATTGATGCGAAAAACCTACTTGCAAACTGTCTAATGCTTCAAGTTCTCTAAGTGCCTTATCATTATCGTTTTCTGCGACATAACTTTTTGCCAGCCATAGAAGTACATAAGGTCCTTTTAATCCACTTTTCTTTGCAATTTCAAAGTTCTCAATAGCTTTTTTGTGTTGCTCTAAGTTTGCATAACTAAAGGCCATGTAATAATTAGCTATTGAATCTTTAGAATTTATTTGTAATTGCTTTTTGGCAGTTTCGATTACCTTTTCAAAGTCTTTGTTTCTGTAGTCGAATTGATAAGGGTCATTATTTTGAGCAAAAATAAATTGATAAAAAACACCGAGCAGAAGGCAAGTGATTTTTTCTTTCATAATTTAATTCTTTAGTATTATTTTTTGAGTGATTTTCTTTTCCCCTGATATTACAGAAATAAAATAAATCCCATCGTTATAGTTACTGGGAATCCATTCCATTGAATTATCTAGTTCTATATTCTCTAATTGTCTCCCACTTAAATCATTAAGTATAATGTTATCATTGGCATCGACAATATTGGCATCGAAAGTGAATTTATTTCCAATCGTTGGAAATAAAAAGGACACCTCTTTTTTGGCCAATTCGGGTAGTGATAAGGTCGCAGGTGTGATATAGAATGCGTTGGTATTGATTAAGTTGGCCGCAAGCGAAGCTTGAGCATCTATAAAATCCTCTATAAAAGTACCGTTGCTATCATACATCTTGATGAGTCCGGTAATGCCGTTTCCTATTAAAAAATTCCCGTTTTCTAAGAAAGCAACTCCTTCTGGAGTGCTGAGGCCAGTGATTATGGTGCCTATTAAGTTTCCGTTGCTGTCAAAGCGTTTTACAGAGTTATTGTTGTAGTCAATAACCCAAAGATCACCACTACCTAATTTGTCAAACCAAATATTTGTAGGTCCAAGGAGATCGGATTCCGATATAAAAACAGATTCAAATTCACCTTGAGAATTGTAACGATATACTTGTGCTGGAATTGCAGGATTTCCGTTAAAAGGCGGACTTCCATAGGAACTCACATAAAAGTTACCGTCGCTATCCCAATCCAATCCAATACTCAGGGTAGTTCCAGTGTTGGTGAAATTACTAAGAGGTGTCCCATCGAGTGAATATCTCAATACAAATTCTGGCGAAGATTGATTGAACCATTGTAAAACATAAAGTTCATTATTCCTTATATGCATTCGGGTTGGACCGCCTATTCCTGTGGCGAAATCGCCGACATAATTTCCGTCGAGATCATATTTTGTGATTTTTCCACTGAATAAGTTTGAAACTAATACACGATGACCTTCATTGGGAATATTTGCTATTAGTATATCTTGAGGCCATGATAATTCGACATTTGTAAAAAGCTCCCCATTCTCCCCATTGTTATCAAACTTCAAAATTTTATAATCGGAAGAAGGTGTGACATTGGCTGTAATATCACTCACTAAAAGATAAGATCCTTCAGGTAGCTGAGCTAATGAAAAAATAGGTAGTAGAATAAAGACAATGCCAAGTAATGAGTTGAATGTAGTTTTTTTCATAGTTTTTTGCGTTTTAATTTACTTTAAAACAATATGAAAATCTCCAATTCTTAGTTCGCAATTATAAAAACTTACCTAATTTTATTTTCGGTTTTGAATTGTGTTGGTGTACAATTGTGCTTTTCTTTAAAGGCTTTGTAAAATGTAACTTTGTTATTAAAACCAACATCGAAGTAGATGCTTTTTATACTTAGATCTTTACTATCTAAAAGTAATTTTTCAGCTTCCAATAACCTATAATCATTTATAAAATGATTAAAATTTTTCCCTGACTTTTTGTTGATGATTTTAGATAACAAATGTGTAGAATAACCCACTTTATCTGCTAGATTAGCTAATCTAAGCTCATTATCTTTAAATGGTTTTTTGCGCTCTATATAACCGACAAGATTATCATAAAATTCGTTGATTAGATGGTCTTCAAAACTATCCTCTTTATTTTTGATTGGCAGAAACAACTCAACAAAGAACTCACCGTTAAAAATTTGTGGTTCTTTATATACAAAGTAACCAATCGTATATATGGCGATGGACATGGAAATGGATATCATATAATCCCACTGATTATTGAAGAATGAAAAGTTGACCAGTATATAATATGAAATATAAGCACATAAGAAAAGCGTATAAAGCAATAATAAAATTTTTGACCACCTATAGCGTATTTTTTGGAATTCGGTTTTTACATCTCGATTCTTTTTGATGACCATAAGCATTAGAAAAAAATAAAATACCAAGTGAGCCATGATTAAAATATAGTTTGACAATAAACTAAATATTGGGACCAATCGCAGTTTGTAGCTAAATAAGAATCGAGACCAGATAATGAGTGTTAGCCCTAGACACAGAAAACTGAGTGCAAAATGAATGATGGGATATTTCATTTCCTTGTTATACAATTTGAGTATATATAAATAAAGTAATGGGCCAATTGAGTAATACCCAATAAACTGAAGCGAATTTAGATAAGTTAAGACTGTATGGTATCTTGTCCAATAGAGCACGTAACAAAACAAAATGGTCGAAAATGATAATACTAAAAATGCAATAGGATAATTACGTTTTTGTCTATTTGCTATTAAAATGAAGAACAGAAAAACTCCCATAGCAACTGCAAATAGAAATCCAGAAGTCCATGTATCAAAAGACGGTGTTTGTTGCATGTTGACCAATGTAAGTAAATGACACTTACTAAAGTATAGAATTATAAATATTTACTAAAACCGTTTGTGTTAGTTGATAACATTATTCCAAATATCTAAGTATATTTTCCAATCTCCGTCAATTTTTTTCCAGACTATAATATACTTGCCTTGCCAAGACACTTCCTTTTTATCTTTAGTTAGAGTTTTTCCTTCATAATACCCATAATCATAAGCTGTGTCATTTTCAATATTAATTTCGGAAGGGGTTACCTTGTGATGAAGAATTTTAACACCATCTGGAATGGTCCAATACGATAATAAATCTGCTTTGCCAGCCATAATTTTTCTATTGTTGGGGAATATCTTCCCATCTTCAGTGTACATATGTACTAAGGTGTTTATATCGCCATCCATATAGGCTTTTGAGAATGACAAAGTGTTTTTCTTTATAATATCTAAATCTGATTCAGTCTTTGTCTCTCTTTTACAATCAATTTTCCACGTAGCAAAGGAGACCTTCTCGGTTTTATCAGTCCATTCACCAATCCATTTGTAACCTGAGTCGTTTATATCATAAAATGTTAACCTATAATAACCTTCCATGCCATTAGGTGCTTTTTGATTGCGATATAAGACGATGTTACCAGTTTCGGCTTTACTCCCTTCCCAAGTTGGCAAAGTTGTAGAGGGCGAGTTGGAAGAATAATAATGAACGTACCATTTACTGCTGTCTGCTATAAACTGACGAATGCTACCAGAATGCTTTCCGTCAGACTTTATAGTTTCGTCTTGTACTGCCATACCGTTCATTATGTATTTCCACTCCCAAGTCATGTCAACAGGATCTGCCCAAGATTGGTCCTGTTTTCTGGATACAGATTTGCAATTGCATTTACCGATTAAGCCTTCAAAATCTTTAATTTGTTTTGTAGCTTTAGGATTTGGTAACCCAAAAGGATGAGTGTCAGAAACGGAATAATCGTTTTGAGAAAAACTGAGGACAGAGAATAGTAATAGGAAAGGCAGGATTAATTTCATGATGAGTTAGTTTCCTTAAAGTTAATAAGGATAATTCGCCATGTTGTATAATTAAGATTTAATTAACGTCTTTTCCTTCGAGAAGTAGGTTGTTTAGGGTCGAAGGTTTTTTTGGAATCACTAATAAGTTTGCTTAGTGTTTTAAACTCTTCTTTGGTGAGTTCTCTAAATTTTCCAATAGGTATATCGAGTTTAATATTCATTATTCTCACACGTTTTAGTGTTTGCACCTCATAGTTTAAATACTCGCACATACGACGAATCTGTCTATTTAAGCCTTGGGTAAGGATAATGCTAAACGTGTATTTGTCAATTTTTTTGACCTCGCATTTTTTGGTACGTTTTCCCAGTTCTTCAATATAAATACCTCCAGCCATGCGTTGAATGAATGTTTGGGAAATGGGCTTGTCAACGGTGACTATATACTCCTTTTCGTGATTATTACTGGCACGAAGAATTTTATTGACAATATCACCATCATCGGTTAAAAGTATTAGGCCTTCACTAGGTTTGTCTAAGCGACCAATGGGAAAAATCCGCTTAGGGTAATCAATGTAATCGATGATGTTATCTTTCTCTACACGTGTATCCGTGGTACAAACTATACCTACAGGTTTGTTAAATGCCAAATAAATAAAGTCCTCTTTTCGCCCTCCAATAATTTCTCCATCAACTTTAACGACATCTTCGGGTGCTACTTTTGTACCCATTTCTGGGATTACGTCATTAATGGTTACACGTCCGGCATCAATTAAGCGGTCAGCCTCACGACGTGAGCAGTAACCAGCTTCGCTGAGGTATTTATTGAGTCTTGTAAGGTTGTCTGACATGGTACAAAAGTGCGATAAAGATTATCGATGTAAATTCAGTTAAGGTTTTGGCAAAAATAAAGTCATTTCGTTAAAAATCACGTTGTCTAAATGCCCCATTTTTTTTAAATCTCTTGTTATAAGATGCATGTGTAAAAAAGAGTCGTGATGTGTAAATATACCTTGATGTTCTTTAGAGAAAAAACCAATAATTTCAACATCTTTGTTTTCTATGTTGTAATTTGTTTGCCCCTGGTGAGCTTCTTTTGGCGAAGAAACTTTAGTGTTTTTAGGTAAGTTTTGAATATGAATAGTAGCTTTAGAAACGTCACCATAAAGCTTAAAAGCAAATGGTTTTTTAATTTTTTCTGATGCTTCTGTTATATATTTTTCAAGCTGTGCAATTGACTTTAAGGAATCTGGTAGTCTTTTTATATTCCATTCTGTAACATTAGAATAAACAAAAAATGGTGCCTCAACGTTATTATTTTCCTCAACTATCATCGTAGAATCAGATAGAACCTCGGAAGTATAAGTTTTACCATTATTTATGAGAATTTCTCCACTTAAGTATGATTTTGGACCAAGCCCGTAAAGCCCTTTTGTGTTAGATATGGTATCCAAACTTATTTTACCAAACAGCTCACCTTTCCACATGACGTCTTTCATTTGTCCGACGACTTTTACGGAATTAAAATCATTAGGCTTTTTTGTTGACTTTTCTTTATGATTGCAACTAAAAAACATCACAAAGAAGATAAGAAAGATGATTGTAAAAAATCTCATCTAGATAATATTTATAAATCAATAAATTCAACAATCTTTGGTGTCAAAGATTGGTCTTTAAGTCCATGCCCAAAACCTACAGTACTTACCAATTCAGAGTTTTTGTAGCGGTTAGCAAACAATTGTGCATCTTCGTAAGGAATAATTTTATCCTTTTTATCATGAATGATTAACCCTTTGGCATCTATGGCCTTGGTAAAGTTTGCTGCTGAGAAGTAATCAACTGATTTACCGAAACGCTCTAATACAATTCTATCTAAACCATTAGATATACGTCTATTGTAGCCCATCATCGATTTGTATCTGGAAAAGACTCCCGTGAAATGCGCAGGTGCACCAAGTAAAATCATTTTTTTAACAGAATCTGGTTGGTAATTATACATAAAGAATACGCTGGCCATACCACCAACGGAATGTCCCATAATTATTTCTGGTTGAAATTTTTGTGCTACAACATTTATAAATTCAGAATACAAAACAGCGTTAAATTGCTTTCCGCTAGACTGTCCATGAGCTGGGGCATCTAGAGCAATAATGTTATAATTTTTTGCTTTTAAATCCTCTAAAATGTAATCCCAACGTGAGGCATTGCTTTCCCAGCCGTGAGCTAACAAAACAGTTTTACCCTTGCCATTCCAACGGTAGGTGGCGATATTTAGACCATCATACGAAACCTCTTCGAACAAAGCTGAATTAATCACTTTTCTTTGTTCTTCAGTGTAACGCCCTTTTCGTGGTGATGCAAATAAATTTAAAGCTTTTTTTGAAGCGTACTTAGATGAAATTAGGCTCGTTGCGTTTAAAGCATTGCCAATGGATTTTATAACAAAACTACTCATGTTATTGGTTTTCTCTATTTACGGAATCTATTGAAAATGCAGGTAAACAAATAGCAATATATTCGCAAGGCTCTGTAAATGGGTTAGAGTATTGCAATCTTGTATGTCTATTAACTTTTATGGATTGTCCCGCTTCAAGGATAATGGTTTCATCTTCTATGATGAATTGCTTTTTTCCTCTGATTATAAATGTATACTCATCAAATTCTGGTGTTTGAAATGGCTCACTCCAGCCAGGAGGGGTAATCATGTGAGCAATACTGATATTAGAATTACCGTCACTTGCCAAACCAAAATGTTCTTCAATAAGTTTACCATCATGTGTTGGTACAATAAATGGTGA
>CAYVNR010000040.1:0-17997 GCA_964453045.1 uncultured Flavobacteriaceae bacterium | reverse complement strand
GCACTTAACTTTGCAAGTACACACCAAACTGAAAATCCACAAGGATTTTCAGAAGCGATGGTCTGAGCCTGTCGAAGACTAGGTGAGAACAAGCAATTACTTATAGCCATTGTTGTGCGTTCGTTTTTTATTTTTTATTAAACATATTTTCATATTCTTTTACGTGGTGTGGAAACTCCTCTTCGTAAAATGGATATGGAATTCCTAAAATTGAGATTTCATATCCTTCGTCTTTCATACCTGTAATTGCGTTTCCTGCAACTCCTTTTATTTCCATTCCATCTTGTCTGAATACTTTTAGTTCCGACATTACTTGAGTATCAATAAATTCAAATTCTGGGTCGTCGGTATTTATCACGATTTTGTTTTTCTGGCAATAATCTTTGAAGAATTCGTAAGGTGATTCAATTCTGTTAAATTCAATTAGTCCAAATGCAACTCCCATAGGTGCATCAGCTTTTCCTAATTTAGTTGTTCCAATTAGAAGTCCATTTAGTATTATGTTGTATATTTTATTCAATTACTTTTTTAATTTTGTCATTCAAATATAATTTTTCGACAACTAGCTTTAATTTCTGCCAATCCATTTCTGCAACTTCACTTTTGTACTTATCTACAGATTGCATATAAGATAAAAGAAACCAAGAGTCAATATGTCCAAATTCAGGCGGATTACTTAACACAACTTCTACTTGCTTTTGATGTTTTTTATTGTAAAAACCACATTCTTGTCCGTGAAAACTATAATTCCATCTTTTCGAAAGTTCTCCTCTACGTGGTATATCATTATTGCTTCTTGAAATCAATTTTTCGTAATCTTCTTTAATTTCAATATTTAAACCATATTTTTCTCCAAGTTTAAACATAAGCTCTTTTCCTTCTTGACGATAATCGATTACAGCTTCTTGAAAAATATCAAGATTGATATCATTACTTTCTTCTTTTTTGAGAAGATTATGAATCCATTTTTTAATCATTGATTACTGTTCAATTTCGGTTCTCGTAAATGACGCACAACGGCAACCTGTATATGGTGAGCGAGGCACAGCCTCGAGAGGTCGCCATTACTGTGCCTCGTTGGTTATACACTATGTTATGGTGAGTTGCTTCCGCTACTCGTGCACTAATATAGCAAATAATAGCTGTCCATTGGTCAACGAGATACGTATAAGGTTACCGTTAGTGTGGATTAGCACTTGTGGGTATTTCGCCAGAGCAAAATGCAAGTGCGTGACGCAGTCAATTCACCCTAACTTTAGTATATAAGAACTTACTGTTTTTGTTCCCATTAACCTAATAATTCAGTAAGTCATTACTTACTTTTTTGTAAATTGCATTTTAACCTCTAAACAGGGAGTTATGTCGTACTTTTTGAGTTTTAAGACTATAATGGATCTTAAACGTTATAGTACAAATGCCATTAATATTTATTTAAATCGAAATATTAAAACAACTTTAATTTATACGCATGTTTCAAAGAACATGATTGAGAATATAAAAAGTCCATTAGATTCAATAATGGAATAGAAAAATCTATTCTGCAGTTTCTTCCATGGTATGGTAGACGTTTTGTACGTCATCATCTTCTTCAAGCTTTTCCAGTAGTTTTTCAACATCTTCGGCCTGTTCTGGGGTCAGTTTTTTGGTCACTTGCGGAATGCGCTCAAAACCAGAGGAAATGATCTCTATGTTGTTTTCTTCTAAATACGATTGTATATTTCCAAAGCTTTCAAATGGGGCATAAATCATTACGCTTGTAATCTCTTCGCCGTCTTCATTTTCGTCCGTATCCTCAAAGATTTCTTCTACACCAAAGTCAATAAGTTCTAGCTCTAATTCTTCCAAGTCTAACCCGTCTCCTTTAATCTTAAAATTACAGGTGTGGTCGAACATAAAAACTACAGAGCCAGACGTGCCCAGGCTGCCATCGGTTTTGTTAAAATACGAGCGTACATTGGCAACCGTACGCGTATTGTTGTCCGTCGCCGTTTCAATAAGTACTGCTATTCCATGCTGCGCGTAGCCTTCAAAGATAACTTCTTTGTAATCTCCTTGACTTTTGTCACTAGCACGCTTTATGGCACGCTCAATATTGTCTTTTGGCATGTTTACAGACTTGGCATTCTGTATTACTGCTCTTAAGCGGGAATTACTATCTGGATCTGGACCTCCTTCTTTTACAGCCATAACAATATCCTTACCTATACGTGTAAAGGCTTTGCTCATGGCAGACCAACGTTTCATTTTTCTTGCTTTTCTAAATTCAAAAGCTCTTCCCATCAAAAATATATTTTTGCTCCCAAAACATTGGGGAACTGTTTAAACTACGACTTTTCTATTTCAACAAATTTATAAAATTCCGTTAATCATTCGGAATATGCTTGCTTAAAAAGTTTTGATTGGCTGTATTGAGATTGTTAATCACCATTTCTCGCCTTTTATTGAGCTCTGTATTGGTCTTGTTATAAGTTTTTACACCTTTGTTATAATCGTTGACCATAGCATTGTAGCCATCGATTTGTTCCTTGGTGCGTTTGCGCTGAGGTGTTTTTTCTAATGTGGCCTGTGTTTTTTCTAAATCTTCTCCGAGTATTAAAAAATCGGTTAAAATCGGAATTTTATTTTCGGCTTCATCTATAAAAAACTCAAAAGCTTTTTTGGTGGCATTGGTTATGGATTTGTCATTTTTGTACAATTCAACAGTTTTTAAAACATCAAGCCCTTCTTTGGCACTTTCGGCAAGCGCATTGCTATTTTGTTGTATGGCATTTATGTCTTTACTGTTTAAAGCATCCATAAGATAGACCTCGTTAATGTAGACTTTAAAATAAATGAGATATAGTTTTTTATAGTACGTAAACACTTTATTGGATAATGTCATTTTTTTACTTAGATCCGATTCATTTTCAATAATGTTTATATGGTGTTTATTGGCAAAAGCATAGTAATTGGTTTCATATTCTTCTTGTATATCTTCCATTTTCTTATCTGCCATTTCTTGTGCTAGCATATAGGCCTCCATGGCGTCGTAAGATTGTTCTGCTACGGCTTTCATATCAATAATCTTCGCATAGTCATCATTCATTAGGTTTTTGTTGAACTCTAGTCGCTTAAGAAGCTGGTCTTTAAATTCTCTACCGTCATAACCAGGCGCTTTTCTTATTTTTTCAATGGCCTTGTCTAAAGTCTTTAAAAGACTTTTGCGTTTGCTGTTAATGTTTCTGTCGCTTCTACTGTGGGCAATGGCCTTGGTGTATTTCCACATTTTTTTTGTGATGCCTTCTTGTTGCTCGCTCACAAAGTTGAGATAATCTATTGCGGTATTGAACGTTTGGGCCGCTGTAGTTAAAGTAAATAGAAAAATAGCGATTGTAAAAAATGGTTTCATTTCTGTTATTTTATAGTTGAAAGATATCGTTAAGTATTAAATAGGCTTCTTGTATATAAGGGTCTTTTTCTAGTGTTTTACGGTATTTTATATTAATGGCTGTGTCGTCTTCGTTATAAGCCAAAATTGCTTCGGTTGATGCGGTATTGTTTACTTTGAATATAGTGGTATTGGCCTCCAGTTTTTCTGAATAGTCTTTCCAGGCCGTATTGTAATTGGTTATATCCTTAAAAACAAAATCCAAGGTTAGGGGATAAGTGCCAGTTCTGTTTATATAGCCTTCTACAAATATGGTATTGAATGCTTTGATGGTGTTAAACATTGAACTATTATTAATGCGCTCAATACAATTGCTCTTTAAAATTGAAAGGTCTCTTTTTGGCTTCGGTTTGTGCTTTAAAGTAACTTCTACTGAATTGCTTTCTAAAACAAATGGTTTATAATGTTCTTGTGTTTTATAGTTGTCATAGATACTAGGTAAAACAATATCTGGTACAATACCGCTTTTTTGGTGACTGTTGCCGGTCACCCTAAAAAACTGACCAGTGGTGAGCTTTACAAAACCAGAAGATTTTGATGTGCCAACAGGTAAGATAACCTGTGAAGTGGCTTTACCGTGTGTTGTTGAACCAATAATAATGGCAGCATTGTAATCTTGCATAGCTGAAGCAAAAAATTCTGAAGCTGAAGCACTAAACTGATCGACTAAAATAATGATGGGTTTTTTAAAAACTGTACCACGATTTGGGTCTCTTATCGTATAATTTTCAACATCCCTAACTTTAGAAATGGCTACTGGTCCTCTGTCTATAAACATACCAGATAAATCTGCTGCTTCTTTCATGGAGCCACCTCCGTTAAAACGCAAATCTATGATAAGACCAGCAATTTTGGCACGTTGCAATTTGTAGATCTGTTTGGCAACGTCATTACTCACTCCCAAACCATTAAGAGACTCCAAATCGGTGTAAAAACTCGGAATGTTGATATAACCAATGGTGTGACCTCCTTCTAAAAGATATCCTGTTATAGAATTGCCCTCTACGTTGACTTTGGATTTGGTCAGTTTTAAAGTTTTAATCTGCCCACTTTGCTTCTTTATTTTAAAAGCCATGCTTTTAATATTACCATCATTGATAAAACTTGTTACGGTTTCGTTTGAAGTACAATAGGTGTCAAGGGAAGTTTCGGTACTTTTTAGAGTAATAATTACATCGTTGATTTCAAAACCACCATGTTTAAAGGCTGAGCTTCCAGGTACAATATGGGCAATAATTATATCACCATTTTTCTTTTTTATAGTTTTAATGCCAAATGATAATTGTGAATTGGAAACTGATTCTTCAAATAGGTTTTTGTCGGAGTTACTTAAGTAAATGGAGTTGGGGTCTTGATATTTTAGAAAAGCGTTTAAGAATGCCGCATTTACAAAGTTCTCAATAGAACCTTTACTGCTTTCCAACTCATTAAGTAAACATATTTCGTTATCTATAATCTTTTGTTTTACAGATGTCTCCAATGTGGTAAAGTTAGAAGAAATACGTTCAAGCACCGAGTCGTTCTCCACCAATTTGGTCAGTATTTTAAAACGTACTTTTTTACTCCAATATTTTGTAACACTTGCTTTAGATTTAAAATAGGAATAGTCTTTATCTGCATTGTATCGCAGACTATCAACACCACTGTAGTCTAGAGGTTGTTCTTTTAATAATTCTAATATTTGCTTGGAATCAGAAATACGTTGTTTTAAAACTTTTGCATAAGGTGTTGTGAAATCACAGCTCTTGTTTTTAATATAATCATCAATCTGTAATTCATCTTTTTTAAATAATTCTATATCAGCTTTAGTGAAGAAGCGTTTTCTTTCGTCAATTTCATCTAAAAACAGTCCAATAACACCTTTAGCTAAACTGTCGTTTAAGGGTTTGGGTTGATAATGCTTGGTTTCAACTATGGTATTGATTTTTTTTAATTCGCTACAGAAGTTAAGGTTTTGTGCTTTTGAAGCGCTTAGTGTACACCAACACAATAAAAAGAGAGAAATTTTGAACATGAATGATTTGGGTTGATTTATTCTTCAACCTCTACAATAGCCTCAATAGCTTCGGCAAGCTCAAAATCTTTATTGGTAACGCCATTGGCATCGTGCGTGGATAAAGAAATTTTAAGTACGTTGTAGGTGTTGCTCCAATTGGGGTGATGGTTTAGTGCTTCACACTCAAAAGCAATACGGCTCATGGCACTGAAGCAGTCCTTAAAATTATCGAATTCAAATTCTGCGTGAATGGCATTATCGTAATATTCCCAATCCGGAAAGCGAAGTAATTTTTTTTCAATTGTGGATACGTCTAAACTCATAGCACATAGTTTTGGGTATATAAATTTAAGAAATAATTAAGAACATACAAGCTTATTTCTTAAGTTCTTCTATAACAGTGGAGCTTACGATCTGGAGATGTTTTGGGAGTTTATTAAATTTGGGAAGAACGGCCAAGTAACGATCATCATTAGTTGTAAAGACATGTTTCAGCTTTACTTTTTTTTCAGTGATGATCGCAAGAATATCTTTTACAAATTCATCGTGATGCACTAAATCCGTACTGCCCAGATGAAAAACACCATATTTATTTCTATTGATGATGTAATGAATCTGCTGCGTTACTTTTTTGTCTAGAGTAACATTCATTATTAAATTTGGAAATATCTCAACAGATGCATCTTCGGCAATCAGCGATTTCATTTCCAATATTCTAGGGCAGTTAACACCAAAAACCATAGGTAACCTTAAAATGGCAACTTGTCTTTTGGGTAAACGCAAAAGCATATTTTCTATCTTAATCTTAAAATGGCCATAAATACTATGGCTTAAGGTTTTGTCTAGCTCATAGCTTGGGTATTTGCTGTAAGCATCAAAGGCGTTGGCAGATGAAAGAAATATAATTTTAGAACCAAATTCTAAGGCGTATTCGGCAATGTGCTGATGTGCTATGGTTTGTGCATTAAAATCTCCACGTAGTGCAGATATGATAATAGTAGGCTTACAGGCTTCAAGTATTTCGTAAACATCATCTTGCTCTACATTATATTGAAAGAACTGTTTGTTAGTTTCAAACTCTTTTTTTGGTGTTCGGTAGGTGCCATAAGTTCTAAAATAGGGGCCTAGCTCTTTGTAAATGGCATTGCCTATGTAACCACTTGCTCCTAGAATAAGTATGCGATGTTTGTGGGGGTCATTCTTCATTAATCAATCTGCTCTTTTACACCTTTACCCTTTGTAGAAAGGTAGCTTTACGACGGTTGCTGGTATCGCTTTTTTTCTTACCTGAATATTAATTTTACTATCAACTTTAGAAAATACCTTAGGTACATAACCTAAGCCTATACCAACTCCTAAGCTAGGGCTCATAGTACCAGAAGTAACATTACCAATGGTTTTTCCACTACTGTCGACAATATCATAACCTTGTCTTGGAATGCCTCTGTCGTCTAATTTAAAGGCGACTAATTTACGTTCTGGAGTACGTTCTTTTTCCGCTTTTAAAGCTTCACTATTGGTAAACTCTTTATTGAATTTACAAATCCAACTTAAACCAGCTTCTATAGGGGATGTTGTATCGTCTATATCATTACCGTACAGGCAATAGCCCATTTCTAACCTTAAGGTATCTCTAGCTGCTAAACCAATAGGCTTGATTCCAAAATCTGATCCAGCTTCCAGGACCTTATCCCAAACTTGTTTCACTTCAGAATTCTTACAGTAGATTTCAAACCCTCCGCTACCAGTGTAGCCAGTCGCAGAGATAATAACATGCTCAATACCTGCAAAATCACCGACTATAAAATTGTAGAACTTAATTTCTGATAAATCGTGGCTCGATAAGGATTGCATAGCTTCGATAGCTTTTGGACCCTGAATTGCCAATAGAGAATAGTCTTCGCTTAAATCGCGCATTTCTGCCCCAACATCATTTTTTGAAGAAATCCAGTTCCAATCTTTTTCTATATTACTAGCATTAACAACCAATAGATAAGTTTCGTCTTTTACCCTGTAAATAATTAAATCATCAACAATTCCACCATTATCATTTGGCAAGCAGCTATATTGTGCTTTTCCAACTTCTAATTGAGCAGCATCGTTACTAGATACTTTTTGTATTAATGCCAACGCATTTGGGCCTTCAATTAAAAACTCACCCATGTGCGATACATCAAAAACACCAACAGCATTGCGCACAGTTTCGTGTTCAATATTAACACCTTCATACTGTACAGGCATATTATAGCCCGCAAAAGGTACCATTTTTGCACCTAAAGCTTCGTGGGTAGAGGATAATGCTGTGTTTTTCATGGAATGAGATTTTTCAAATTATGATGCGCAAAATTAAGCAATTTTTATGGCATGTACTTTAATATAAAAGTAAAAAAACCACCTAGCTTATAGGCGGTTTTGTTTGTTGAGGATTAAAAATCTGAAACTTAATTCCAGCTACTTTAGTCTATTTAAACCAGTTTTTAGAATTGATATCTAATCCCAAGTGCAATATCAAAATCCAAATCGTCTCTAAAATCTCCAAAACCGAGTTCTGGTCTAAAATCTAAGGAAATTAATAAAGGTATATCGAAATTGTATTCAATCCCAATGTCACCAGCAACAAAAAAGAAAGTTTCGTCATCAAAATCATCATCATCAAAACTGAATGAGCCAAAACCTCCACCAGCACCAGCATACCAATTAAAGTTGCCGTCCAATTCCCAAACCCATTGGTAAAGGCCTGTCAATTTAAAACCATCATAATTGTTTCCACTTCTCCAACCTAAGTCGACTTCTAATCTGTTGTTGTCTCCAAGTGCGCGTTGATACGAAATTTCAGCACCAAAACCATCGCTCTCGCCAAGTCTAAGACCAATGGCATTATCAGCTATTTCTTGTGCATTCATAAATGCAAACCCAGCAAAAATTGCAAACGTCGTTAAAATTAGTTTTTTCATAATTATATCGCTTTTTATTGATTTCGTTAATCTTTACAAAAATAACGCCAAAAACAGGTTTATATTAGATTTCTTTATAGTTTTATAAACATATTTATTTACTCAGATGAGTCAAATCACAGCACTAAAATTATTAAAATCAAAGCTCAAAGGTGAGCTTTATTTCGACGATTTAATGCTAAAACTCTATGCTACGGATGCTTCGGTTTATAGAATGCTCCCTAAAGCTGTGGCACTCCCTAAAGATATCAACGATATAAAGTTATTAGTTGATTTTGCTAGAGCGAATGACACCTCATTAATTCCCAGAACCGCAGGAACATCTTTGGCAGGACAAGTTGTCGGTACAGGAATAGTAGTCGATGTCTCAAAATATTTCACGAAAATTTTAGATATAAACGAAACTAAAAAAACGGTAACTGTGCAACCCGGTGTGGTACGTGACGAACTGAATAGTTACTTAAAACCATTTGGTTTGTTTTTCGGGCCAAACACATCAACTTCTAACCGTTGCATGATTGGTGGTATGGTCGGTAATAACTCTTCGGGAACAACATCGATTCGGTATGGCGTTACTAGAGATAAGGTTTTGAGTTTGAAGACCATCTTAAGCGATGGAACTGAAGTTGCATTTTCAAGTTTGACCAAAAAGGAGTTTGAAAAAAAGCTAGAATTAGAAACGCTTGAAGGTGAAATTTATAAGACCGTTTATGAAGAATTGAAACCTAAAGCGGTTCAAAAACAGATAAAAGATAATTTTCCAAGACCAGAAATACATCGTAGAAATACAGGTTATGCCATTGATGAATTGTTGGAGTCTGAAATTTTTTCACCTTCACCTTCAGCTTTTAATATGTGCCAATTACTGGCAGGAAGTGAAGGCACTCTAGCTTTTACCACAGAAATTACTTTGCAATTAGATGAATTGCCACCTTCAAAAAGCGCTATGGTTGCATTACATTTTGAAAGTGTTGAAAACTGTATGAAAGCTGTAAAACCTCTGATGCAACATAATCTGCATACTTGTGAGATGATGGATGATACCATTCTAAGTCTTACCAAGCATAACAAGTTGCAGCAAGAAAATAGAAGTTTTATTAAAGGAAATCCTGTGGCCGTTTTAATGTGCGAGTTAAAAGCAGATAGTGAAAATATACTTCAGGTTGAAGTTGATGCTTTTTTAGAGTCCGTTGGTAAACTTAATTTAAGCTATGCAGCTCCTGTGTTGAGAGGTAATGAAATTAATAAGGCTTTAGAATTGCGTAAAGCAGGATTGGGATTGTTGGGTAATATTGTTGGAGATAAAAAAGCTGTCGCTTGTATTGAAGACACAGCTGTAGCTTTAGAGGATTTAGATCAATACATATCTGAGTTTACAACCTTGATGAATTCTCACAAGCAGAAAGCCGTGTATTATGCCCACGCTGGCGCAGGTGAGTTGCATTTAAGGCCGATACTGGATTTAAAACAATCTACAGATGTAAAGCTATTTCGAAAGATCACCACAGATGTTGCACATTTGGTAAAGAAATACCAAGGTTCCATGTCTGGTGAGCATGGAGATGGTATAGTACGGGCAGAGTTTATCCCCTTAATGATAGGCGAGGAGAACTATCAGATTTTAAAGCGTATAAAATTGGCTTTTGATCCTCAACATATTTTTAATCCAGGAAAAATTGTTGATGCTTTACAGATGGACAAAAATCTAAGGTATCAAAGTGATGGCATTGTTCCTAAAATTGAAACTGTTTTAGATTTTTCTGCTTCACAAGGTATTTTGCGTGAAGCTGAAAAGTGCAATGGCTCAGGCGATTGTAGAAAATTGCCCGAATTTGGCGGCACCATGTGTCCAAGTTATAGAGCGACACGTAATGAGAAAGATACAACTAGAGCAAGAGCAAATGCTTTACGTGAATATTTAACGAATTCAGAAAAGGCAAATAAGTTCAATCATGAGGAATTGAAGGACGTGTTCGATTTGTGTTTGAGCTGTAAGGCTTGTGCCAGTGAATGTCCTAGCAGTGTTGACGTAGCAAGTTTAAAGACGGAGTTTCAATACCAATATCAAAAAGCAAATGGCTTTAAGTTTAAAGATAAATTTTTTGCCAATTCCACAAAATATAACAAAATAGCATCTCGAATTCCCGGTTTTTATAATGCTTTATTTCAAACCAAATTTGTATCTGGTTTTATGAAGATTGTTTTGGGTATTCATTCTAAAAGAAGTTTTCCAAAAATCACTAAGCCTATCGATGTTATTGAAAAAAAGTCAAACGTATTAAATCCTATAAAAACAGTATATTTATTTGTAGATGAATTTATAAATTATTTAGAATCTAACATAGCAAATGATACTAAAGTACTACTAGATTTATTAGGTTATAAAGTTCATATTATTAGTTATTTAGAATCTGGAAGAAGTTTTTTGTCTAAAGGTTTTTTAGATGAAGCAAAAACCATTGCAAATACCAATATAGCATACTTTAAAGCCATAGTAAATGAAGACTTTGTATTAGTTGGAATTGAACCTTCTGCCATACTAACTTTCAGAGACGAATATTTAAGATTGGCTGATGATAAAGAGACTGCAAATTCTATAGCAAGTCATACGTTTTTAATAGAAGAGTTTATTCAAAAAGAAATTGAATTGGGCAATATTAAATCTGAACAATTTACTGATGAGACAAAGACCATAAAATTTCATGGGCATTGCCACCAAAAAGCACTCGCCAATCAAAAGTCGAGTTTTGATATTTTAAATCTTCCAAAGAATTATAAAGTATCTATTATTCCAAGTGGTTGTTGTGGCATGGCTGGAAGTTTTGGTTACGAAAAAGCGCATTACGAGGTCAGTATGCAAATAGGTGAGCAGACCTTATTTCCTGTTGTTAGAAAAGCTTCGGAAGCTACTATTATTTCAGCAAATGGTACGAGTTGTAGGCATCAAATTAAGGATGGTACGGGTAAGATCGCTAAGCATCCTATTACTGTTTTAAGAGAGGCTTTACTGTAGTTGTTCAATTTTTTCTTTGATAGCCTCTGCCAATATCATGGCTGCTTCTGGATGTTTTCTAAACCAGAGTTCGGGTTCAATCAATTCTAGCTCTGCTAATGCAATCTCACCGCCATTGTCATTAAAAATATCAACTCTGGCATATAAGGGAAGCTCTGCACAGGCATTTACGGTTTTTATTGCAAATTCTATTTCTGCTTTAGTGGGTATATAATTATGTACACTGCCACCAAAATCATCCTGAACTTTAAAGTCTCCTGCCTTGGCCTTTTTGAGAACGGCATGTGTAAATTGACCATTAAATACCATTATGGACATTTCGCCATCAGATACAATACGATGCTGAAAGGGTTGAAGCATCATAGCTTCTTTGGCAATTAAGTCTTTAAAAATAGCTTCATGTGCGTTTATATTATCTAAGTTGAGCTTGTAGGTATGTCTTGCAGATCCAGATACGCATGGTTTTAAGACGGTTTCTGTCCAACCTGTATCATTGTGCAAATCCTTTAAACTTTTTGTAGTACCACTTTTAATAAACAGCGTATCGGCAATTCGAATACCATTTTGTTGTAAGTCCAATAAGTAATGCTTGTCGATATTCCAACGGATCAGTGCTTCAGAATTAATAAGTGTGGTCACTTTGGCTACTTTGTTTAACCAATGAGAAAACGTGCCAAAGTTGTCAAAATAATCCCAAGTGGTCCTAAAAAGTACAGTTTTAGTAGAAGACCAATCAAAATTAGGATTACTCCACGCCAAACGAACGACTTTTAAACCTAATTGACCAAGCGCATTGGCAACGAGAGCATCTTCGGTAATAACATTCTTGGTATAGTCGTCTATGATTTTTGGATTGGCATGCTTTTCACCTGTGAGAATAACTATGTCATATGTTTTCATCTTTTTGTTTTTGAATATTAGCATTCGATATATAACCGTTAAACTAAGTTGTAATTATACATACAACAATTAAAAGCCTACTGCCGTATCATCACCACGCTTATCGGCTCCACCTTCGAGCGTGCCATCGTCTAGCATTAAAATTCCGTCAACTTTACCGATAACTGGAGTTCGGGTTTGGTTAATATTGTAGCCTAAAGCCTTAAGTTGTTGCACTAATTTGTCATCAAAACTGTTAGGCTCCATACGGATTTCGTCTGGCAACCATTGGTTGTGAAACCGTGGTGCATTTACGGCTTCTTGCATAGTCATGTCAAATTCGTGTACGTTTAAAATGGTCTGTAAAACCGAGGTAATTATGGTCGAGCCACCTGGAGTGCCCACTGACATGTAAAATTCGCCATCTTTTTCTACAATAGTTGGTGTCATGGAACTGAGCATGCGTTTCTCTGGTGCGATACTGTTGGCCTCTGCGCCAATAAGGCCATAGTAGTTGGGTTCGCCAGGCTTGCTGCTAAAGTCATCCATTTCGTTATTGAGAAAAAAACCTAAGTCCTCGACGTATAATTTAGAGCCATAAGCTCCATTCAATGTCGTGGTTACCGCTATGGCATTCCCATACTGATCTACAATAGAGTAGTGGGTGGTTTCGTCGCTTTCGTAACCTGTAATTTTTCCATGGGAAATAGAGTCTACTGGGGTTGGAGTTCTAAAGGAAAAGTTGCTCATGCGTTCTTCTAAATAAACAGCACTTGTTAATGTTTCTGTAGGAATGTCTACAAAATCAGGATCACCTAAATAAAAACTACGATCGGCATAAGCACGTTTTTCTGCTTCAACCACAACCTGAATGGTTTTTAAGGTATTGTGACCGTAATCCTTTAAATCAAAGGGTTCTATCATAGTCATTATTTGATTGAGGCAAATACCTCCTGATGATGGTGGTGACATTGACGTGATACTTAAATCGTCATATTGAAATGTAATAGGATTGCGCCATTTGGCTTCATACTTGGCTAAATCTTCAAGTGTTATAATGCTACCTTTAGACTGTAAATAATCAACAAGTCGTTTGGCGGTTTCTCCTTTATAAAATTCATTATGTCCATTGTTGGCAATACGTTGCAAAGTTTTTGCTAAAGCTAGGTTGGTGATGGTATCACCAGCCTTAATGGTATTGTTATAAAGCATCTTTTTTCCATTTACAGCCCTTATGATGCTATCATATTCAGTAAAACGTTCTTCTTGTTGTTTTGTAACGGTGTAACCTTGCTTTGCTAATTCTATAACGGGTTTTAATATAGTGCCTACATCAAGTTTGCCAAAACGTTCTTGAGCTTTAAAAATTCCTGCGACAGTACCGGGAACCCCAACGGCCTTACTGCCAATTGTACTTAAATCTTTAATGACTTCACCGTCATTATCTAAATACATGTTTTTACTTGATGCTAAAGGTGCTTTTTCTCTGTAATCTAGTGCTCCTTTTGTACCATCAGCTAAGCGATAAACTAAAAATCCACCACCTCCAAGGTTACCAGCATAGGGATAAGTAACCGCCAATGCCATTTCGGTTGCCATCATGGCATCAAAAGCATTGCCACCTGCTTTTAAAATTTCCACACCAATTTTAGAAGCTTCAGCTCTGGCACTTACCACCATGGCATTATTGGCGATGCGTCCACGGTTTTCAGTTTTAGGGGTTTCAATGCTTGATTCGTTTTTACAGCTTGTTAAGCTCAATAAAATAAAGAATATGCCAATGGTTACCTTTTTCATACGCTAAGTAGTTTTTCAATTTCTATCCGTTTTCTGGTGCTAAAATCTATGAGTTCAGTAAAGAATTCGGTAAAGTCATTTTCAAAAGCACCGTAATGCATTTGAAGTTCTTTTGTAGCTTGGTTCATTTTAGATAGGCCTTTTGTTCTGCGATTCATTCCATTTAATACTAATTGAATGCCATCGATTGTAGCATAACTTAATAACCAGTTACCTTCAATCATTAAAGGGGTTAATCGTTTAAAACGTGGTGGAAGACTGTCGAAGTTTTCATTCAAACTTTTATAAAAATCTTGTACATAATCCGATAAGGGTATATCTGAATACGCTTTCCAGTTCTTAGCTAAAAAATGATCGTAAAAAATATCTACAATAACGCCACTGTAATGACTATAGGGTTTATGAAGCCGTTTTGTACTGCGCCTAAAGATTGGATGTGCATCTGTAAATGTATCAATCTCGCGATGCAATTGAATACCGATTTGCATCTCCCGAGGATAATTTCTGTATGTATTACCTCTTACGCCATCGCCAACAAAGTTACCAATAGTAATTAATTTATTTTCGCCAGAAAGATATATGTGCGCTAGAAAATTCATTCGTCGAATTTACAAATTCGTAATCACAAAATCCTATTAAGATGTTATATTTGCTGAAAACGAAATTACATGACATTAATAAAATCTATTTCAGGAATTAGAGGTACAATTGGCGGGCCTGTGGAGGAAAATTTAACACCTATTGATGCGGTTAAATTTGCTGCTGCTTATGGCACATGGCTAAAGCAGCAACGCCAAAAAGAAAATTATCGTGTTGTTGTTGGCCGAGATGCACGTATTTCTGGTGAAATGATTCAGAATTTGGTAATGAATACACTTGTTGGACTTGGTATTAATGTGATTGATGTAGGATTATCCACAACACCTACAGTTGAAGTAGCTGTACCAATGGAACATGCGGATGGCGGTATTATTTTAACTGCAAGCCATAATCCAAAACAATGGAATGCTTTAAAATTGTTAAACCATAAAGGTGAGTTTTTGAATGGGGCCGAAGGTCAGAAGATTTTGGAGATTGCTGAATCTAACAATATGAATTTTGCTGAGGTGGATGATTTAGGTAAAATCACAAAAAATGAAGCTTATATTGATATGCACATCGATGAGGTTTTAGATTTGCCATTGGTCAATAAAAAAGCTATCGAAGCTGCTAATTTTAAAGTGGTTGTTGATGGAGTTAATTCTACTGGAGGTATAGCAATTCCTTTATTATTAGAACGTTTAGGGGTACATCCTGTGAAATTATATTGTGAACCTACAGGGCATTTTCCGCATAATCCAGAACCGTTAAAAGAACATCTTGGCGATTTAGCTGCAGCTGTAGTAAAAGAGCGTGCTGATTTTGGAATCGTAGTAGACCCTGATGTGGATCGTTTGGCATTTATGGACGAGAAAGGGGAGATGTTTGGTGAAGAATATACACTTGTCGCTTGTGCAGATTATGTATTGAGTAAAAACCCAGGGAATACAGTGAGCAACATGAGTTCTACTAGAGCTTTAAGGGATGTTACCGAAAAGCATGGCGGTATGTATGAAGCCAGTGCTGTAGGTGAAGTAAATGTTGTTGAGTTGATGAAGAAAAACAATGTAGTCATCGGTGGCGAAGGTAATGGTGGCATTATATATCCCGAATTGCATTATGGACGTGATGCCTTAGTTGGTGTGGCTTTATTCTTGAGTTTATTAGCTGAAAAGAAAATGACCGTTAGCGAATTGAGAGCGACATACCCAAATTACTACATGAGCAAAAAGAAGATTCAGTTAACACCAGAGTTGGATGTCGATACTATTTTGAGTACGATGGAAACCAACTACAGCCATGAAAAGTTGACCACAATTGATGGGGTTAAAATAGACTTTGCAGACAGTTGGGTACATTTACGTAAAAGCAACACAGAACCTATTATTAGAATTTATACTGAAGCACCATCACAAGAGGCCGCAGATATCCTAGCAGATCGATTTATAGCTGAAATTAAAGCTGTCGCTAATATTTAGTAAATTTGAATGAAGTCCAGTGTTCGTAAACTTGTAAGATGAAATGAAAACTGTAGATTGAATTCATTCCTTTTTAGAAGGAATATGATCTCAATTAAAAATTCTGTAATAATCATGATTTCTGAAACAAAACATATTGAACCCACTAAGCTCGAAGCTTACTTTCAACAGTTTAGAAAGCATATTATTGGTCAAGATCAAACTTTTATATCCCCATTTGGAGAACAAAGAATTATTTATACAGATTGGACAGCATCAGGGCGCTTATACAGACCTATTGAAGAAAAACTATGTAACGATTTCGGGCCTTTTGTAGCTAATACACATACCGAAACTACGGTTTCTGGTACAGCTATGACCAAAGCTTATCATAAAGCAAAGCATATTATAAAAGACCATGTTAATGCCAGTGAGGATGATGTCTTAATTGTTTGTGGCAACGGAATGACAGGCGTGGTCAACAAGTTTCAGCGTATTTTGGGTTTAAAAATTCCTGAAAATTTACGAGAATACACGGATATTCCAGATGAAATTCGCCCCGTGGTTTTTGTGTCTCACATGGAGCATCACTCTAACCAAACGTCGTGGCTAGAAACTATGGCTAAAGTTGAAGTGGTTCCACCTAACAAGGATGGTTTATTTAGTCTAGAAAATTTAGAAGAACTACTTGAGCAATACAAAGATTGTACATTAAAAATTTGTTCCGTTATTGGCGGTTCTAACGTCACAGGGATTGAAACGCCATATCACGAAATTGCAAAATTAATCCACCAACATGGAGGTGTGTGTTTTGTGGATTTTGCATGTTCTGCTCCTTATGTAGATATCAATATGCATCCTGAAGATAAAGCTGCACAGCTAGATGCCATTTTCTTTTCGCCACACAAGTTTTTAGGAGGACCAGGAACCTCTGGTGTTTTGGTTTTCAACAAAGAACTGTACAAAAACATGGTACCTGATTGTCCCGGTGGTGGGACGGTAAGTTGGACAAATCCTTGGGGTGAACATAAATATATAGATAATATTGAAGACCGTGAAGATGGAGGTACACCGGGTTTTCTTCAAACTATAAAGACGGCTCTAGCTGTAAAATTAAAAGAGCAGATGGGTGTTGAAAATATGTTGAAACGCGAGCATGAACTGATTGATATTATTTTCAAAAAACTAAAGCCAATTTCTAATATTAATATTCTTGCAGGGCAGCATAAGGATAGGCTAGGGGTTATTTCATTCTATATTGACGATTTACATTATAACCTTGGTGTAAAACTATTAAATGATAGGTTTGGTATACAAACACGTGGAGGTTGTAGTTGTGCAGGTACTTATGGTCATTTTTTATTGCATGTAGACCAACAGACCTCCAAAGAATTAACCGACGAAATCTCTATTGGTGACTTAGTGCGCAAACCGGGTTGGATACGTATGTCCATCCATCCAACCACCACAAATGAAGAAATAGTTTTTGTTTGCAATAGTATAATTGCTTTAGCCAAAAACCATGAAGTTTGGGCAGAAGATTATGAATATTCCAGATGTAACAATGAATTTATTCATAAATCTTTGGTTGGAAAGCCTTGTTCTGCTGCTAACATTGACGATTGGTTTGATTTATAACTACAGTTGGATTAGCTAACAGATTTTACACTAAAATATCCCACAGTTACTTTTACGTCTTAATTTGTTTCTAATAGCCATAAATTGATAATGGCTAGAGGTTTTTTTATAATGAGATTTCAGTTCATACTTTATTCGGAATGATAATCATAGTTTAACATGAGTTCGATATAATGATAGAACATCCAAAATGTAAAAGACTGATTGTCAGTTCGAGTGATTTCTGAGATTATCAAAATCAAAATACATTTTGATTG
>CAYVNR010000039.1:12709-18310 GCA_964453045.1 uncultured Flavobacteriaceae bacterium | reverse complement strand
ATGTTCCGCCCATGTCACCGGTTATTGTGGCCGTACCGCCATCACAGGTTGGGGTCATAGTGAATGAAGCGTCATCAACGTCAATGACATCAAAAGTTTGAGCGTTTATCGTAGCACAGACTCCATTTGTTGTGTATTCAATTGTGTAAGTTGCGCCTGGTGTACCGCCAGTAACTTCACCTGTATTAGGATCAATTACTGCGCCATCAGTAGGTGCAGGATTAAATGTAAATGTTCCTCCAGGCAATCCTGTGAGTGTTACGGTAGCTCCATTACAGTTTGGTGTCACTGTAAAAGAAGCATCATCTCTTGGGACAACTACAAGGTTGAATAAAGGATTTGCGGTAGCATTGTAACAATTAGAATCTCCTGCACTTTCAACTCTAACATAAATTGGTTGAGGGTTTACTGTATTGGTATAATCTAATGGTAGTTCGCCTGTACCGCCATCTGCATCAGCAAAACTTAAATGATATGTTACATTAAAATCTGCAGCAGCTTGTGCGCCTAAAATTCCCAATGTTTGTACGCTTAAATCAAATTCTTCAAAGCCATCATTAGAAGGATCGTCACACAATACTAAATCTGGCACATCATTAATATCTGGTTGACCAGCGACATTTAATGTAAATGGAAGCACTTCGTGACAACCAGAATTTTGATACTCTACCCTAATGTATATAGTTTCCCCATCAGTACCAGAATAAGCATTCGCACCAGTAATGGCACCTATATCGCCACTAGCATCTCCAAATGAGTTATGATATGTCACAACCATATCACCAGGAATCGTTGAACTAGCTAATACTGTAGGAGTATTTACCTCTAAATCAAAAATATAAGGAGGCATACCTGTATCGCACACAAATAAATTGCTTGGTGTTTCTGTTACGATTTCTGGTAATACATCTATACAGACCTCTTCAGTGTATTCACAACCAAAGTCATCCATAACTCTATATGTGTAACAATACTGACCTGCATCTGGTGGCGTAACCGTAATAATATTACCTGCGGTATTTGTAATTGTAGGATCAGCATCCCAAGCTTCATTATCTATAATAGGGGTAAACGATAGCTCAGGAGGTTGAATTGTAGGATCGAAATTTAAAAACCATTCAAAAATATAACCATTATCAATAGTTAAATTGTCAACAATCCTAATACACCAATCTCCATTTAAAGGACTTCCAACAAGACCATTAAAGTCTTCGAAAGGTAAGTATGTTCCAGGAACCCATGAATTACCAGGAGGGTTAGTACCATTAGTTTCAGTAGGAGCGTTAGCTAATAAAACTGACGCACTCATAGAAAAACAGTACAACTCACCTGTTCCAGGCGTATTAGTCCCATCATCGTTTGCACCACCAAAATATGTACCGCCTCCAGCTTGGTCAAATAATCGTATCTCCTGCCCATTAGGGCTTTGAATAAAAATATCTAAATCCCCAGAAAACGAGTGCTCCATATTAACACATACCTCTATTAACTGATTAGGGTCTGTAAGTGTTTGCATAGAATCAAAGCAATCTACAGTAATACAAGTCTCATATTGAGCACCTGAACCATCAGGTAAAAAGGTAGTTCCACTAACTGGTGGCGTACAATCATTTATAAAAGGTACCGGATTTACTACACCTTCAATAGTGGTTGACTCACCAAAACATATAGTAGATTCCGCTGCAGCTGTACCTGTGAAATCTGGTTCTGTAGCTACTTGAATAACCTGATTGACTAAATTGGTATTCGCGCATCCATCGGGATCTATAGACGTATTGGTATCACGTATATTTAAGTTAACAATATATACACCAGGATTAGGATATGAAAATGTAGCAGTTTGCCCAGCTACGGTATTGCCATCACCCAAATCCCATTCGTAACTAGCACCTGTACCATCAATTTCAAAAATTCCACTTCCATTTAGCGTAATCTCTTCATTAGGGCATACTCGAATATAACCATCACCATTGGGAACAGGCGAGGAAGAATCTATTTGAGAATTTATAACTTGACAAGGGGTTCTACAAGAAATATCTGCAGCCCAACCTGTAGAATTACCAGTATCGTTTGAAGTAAACTCTAGCGTAAGACATCCACTTGTGTTGGCTTCTGTTGCAGATACAAAACCTGGGCTAGTTACTCCTGAAAATTGACCGAATGCTTCTGCAGGATCATTAGTATCACTATTATAAATGATTAAAACATCGGCGTTAAGCTGTGTTGTAAATTCAGTAAAATCTAATTGAACTCTTTGCCCTGGGTTCTCAGGACATATGGTAATAATGAAAGTTTCGTTGTTGCCATAATTTCCAAACTCTCCTCCCGAATCGTACAAAACCCCTCCACATTGATTAAACGTTCCGTTTTGCATACTGATATCTTGTGCTATCAATACCGATGAAAATACTATTGAAATTATTGTAAATAAATTCTTCATGCTTAAGTTTTTATTGATATTGAGATTTGATGATGATATAATAATTAGTGCCATCAACTTGGTACATTGAGGCATTTATAGAATGAAATTCAAAATTATACTTTAAAGGATTAAAAGTATTTGGATTAAATTCAGTGTCTCGTTTTAAATCTGGGACAAAACTGGTAAATAGAGGAATTTCAGATAGTTTTGGGCAAACTTTTCTTTCGTTCTCATTAGTTATTTGTTTAATTACAACTCTATTCCTAAGAAGTTGTTTCATGCTTTTTAACTGAAATGGTTTACTAAAAACATACTTCTCTGCATGTTCACCATATACTTCTGTAATCTGAGCTCGTTCTTTTGAACTAAGCGGTAGTTTAACATTATCATTAAACTTTGCCAAAGGTAAAGGCTGCTTTTGTTTTGTTTGTTGCCCAAATACAGACATAGGCAATAGTAATACAACAAGAATAGTTAGTAATTTCTTCATAGCTTAACCGTAATTTTTAAAGTTTCGAAAATTAAGAAAATTTTAGGAAAACCGCTGTTAATTCGTCAACGTTATTGGCATTTCAACGGTTTTATATATATAACAGCTTTATTTATAAATCTCCTACCCTATCGATGCTATTTTTATTACGTATCTTTGCGCTTTGATTTTTAGAATTTGATTTATAACCTTTATTACAATGAAAATCGATAGTGATTTTAATGATATAGATGCTTTAGGAGATGACCATATTGGTTCATCTAGTGATACACCTTTACGAGATGACGCTTTTAAATTAACCAATTCCGAAAAGGTTGATATCATAAAAGATGATGTAAGACACATAATGGAAACCCTAGGATTGGATCTTAGTGACGATAGCCTCAGTGGTACACCAAATCGTGTTGCCAAAATGTTTGTAAACGAAATTTTTGGAGGTTTAGACCCTAATAAAAAACCAAGTGCATCAACATTTGAAAACAAGTACAAGTATGGTGAAATGTTGGTAGAAAAAAACATTACAGTATATTCTACTTGCGAGCACCACCTTTTGCCCATTGTTGGTCGTGCACACGTGGCTTATATTTCTAACGGTACTGTAGTTGGCTTATCTAAAATGAATCGCATTGTAGATTATTTTGCAAAACGCCCTCAAGTACAGGAACGTTTAACGATTCAGATCGTGAAAGAACTTCAAAACGTTTTAAACACAGAGGATGTTGCATGTGTCATCGACGCTAAACACTTATGTGTCAATTCTCGTGGAATTAGAGATGTTGAAAGTAGTACTGTAACTTCAGAATTTGGTGGTAAATTCAAAAATAAGGAAACACGAAGAGAATTTTTAGACTACATTCAATTAGATACTCACTTTTAATCTGCCCTTCAGTCAATTAGTTTTAAGTTTATTTTAGAATTTTCACATTTATAATATGCCATTATACAATAACCAAACCATAAGAATATACAATTCGCTTTCTGGCGAAAAGGAAGTTTTTAAACCCCTAAACGAAGGCTATGTTGGCATGTACGTTTGTGGACCAACCGTATACAGCAACGTACACTTAGGTAATGTAAGAACTTTTATGTCTTTTGATGTTGTATTCAGGTATTTAAAGCATTTAGATTATAAGGTTAGATACGTAAGAAACATTACTGATGCAGGTCATTTAGAAAATGATGCAGATGAAGGGGAAGACCGAATTGCAAAAAAAGCACGATTAGAGTCTATAGAACCCATGGAAGTGGTACAACGCTATACTGTAGATTTTCATAATATACTTAATGAATTCAACTTTTTACCACCTAGTATAGAGCCTACCGCAACAGGTCATATTATTGAGCAAATTGAGATTATAAAAAGTATTATTGATAACGGTTTTGCATACGAAGTCAACGGGTCTGTCTATTTTGATGTCCATAAATACAACGCTTCCAAGGAGTATGGCATTTTAAGTAAACGTAAACTTGAAGATTTAATACACAATACACGCGCTCTCGATGGTCAGTCAGACAAGAAAAACCCTCAGGATTTTGCACTTTGGAAAAAAGCTGAACCTCAGCACATTATGCGCTGGCCATCACCTTGGAGTGACGGTTTTCCTGGTTGGCATTTAGAATGTACAGCCATGAGTACTAAATATTTAGGAGAGCAATTTGATATCCATGGTGGTGGCATGGATTTAAAATTTCCACATCACGAATGTGAAATAGCGCAGGCAGAAGCTACCAATAACCAATCACCCGTTAATTATTGGATGCATGCTAACATGCTTATTATGAACGGTAAAAAAATGGCAAAGTCCACTGGTAATTTTATTTTACCAAATGAAATTTTCTCTGGTGACAATCCACACATTACTAAAGCGTACTTGCCTAGTGTTGCCCGTTTTTTTATGTTGCAAGCTCATTACAGAAGTATTCTGGATTTTACGAACAATGGTCTGTTGGCAAGCGAAAAAG
This sequence comes from uncultured Flavobacteriaceae bacterium, assembly GCA_964453045.1. Lineage (GTDB taxonomy): Bacteria > Bacteroidota > Bacteroidia > Flavobacteriales > Flavobacteriaceae > Winogradskyella. Next base: position 13,436 of record CAYVNR010000039.1, on the reverse strand, counting down.
GTTTCTTTAGATTAATGGATGCCATCAATCTTATCGACGATTTAAAAATTAGTAGCACTTCATCTTTTGATGTTAACGCTTGGAAACAGAAGTGCTATGATGCTATGAATGACGATTTTAATACTCCTATTTTAATCGCCACACTTTTTGATGCAGCCAAATTTATAAATCAGGTTAAAGATGGAAGTGCTACCATAACTAAAGAAGATTTAGAGTTGTTAAAGCAAACCATCGAGACATTTACTTTTGATATCTTGGGTCTTGTTAATGTTGCTAAAGAAAATTCGGGAACTGATAAATTATCTGGTGCAGTAGAAATTTTAATCAAACTTAGAAAGGAAGCGCGATTAAATAAAAATTTTGCTTTATCCGACAAGATTAGAGACGAATTGGCTGAAGTTGGTATTCAACTGAATGATAGTAGGGAGGGCACGACATTTACGACTAATTAGAGGCCAATCCTAAAACCCTTTCCCTGAGGAGGTTTTACCATTATTATGAAAAATATTCTGATTGCTCCTTTTCTATTACTCATTAAAGTCTATCAGACTGTAATTTCCCCTATTACACCAGCAACATGCAGATACCAACCTACCTGTTCGCATTATGCGAAAGAAGCTTTGAAAGTACATGGTTTTTTTAAAGGTGGTAAATTAGCTTTAAAACGTATTTTTAGTTGTCATCCTTGGGGAGGAAAAGGTTATGATCCTGTTCCTAAAAAGGATGA
>CAYVNR010000039.1:0-12609 GCA_964453045.1 uncultured Flavobacteriaceae bacterium | reverse complement strand
CAACTAAAAATTTTCCCTCGCCCGCATGCTCGCCCATTCACTAAAAATGTACTCCGTACATTTTCTTTACGCTCTGTCGCCTTGGGGAGGAAAAGGTTATGATCCTGTTCCTAAAAAGGATGACAACTAAAAATTTTCCCTCGCCCGCATGCTCGCCCATTCACTAAAAATGTACTCCTGTACATTTTCTTTACGCTCTGTCGCCTTGGGGAGGAAAAGGTTATGACCCTGTTCCTCCAAAAGAAGATTAATATTACGTTAATCTCAATTTCAATCACATTCAAAATATTATATTTACGTCATAAATAGAATATCTATGCATCTATTAAAAATAAACTGGGATCCTATAAAATCAATAGATTTAGGCTTCTTTGAACTTCACTTTTACAGTATTATGTGGATTGTCGCCTTTGTTCTAGGTTTTCAAGTCACAAAGCGCATTTGGAAAAATGAGGGAGAATCCAATGACTCTTTAGATTCACTATTTATATATTCTGTTTTAGGTATTATGCTAGGTGCAAGGTTGGGCCACGTGATATTTTATCAATCAGAATTAATCTCAGAAGATTTCTTCAGTATCTTTTTGCCATTCAGTTTTAAAGATGGTATACGATTTACGGGCTTCCAAGGTCTGGCAAGTCATGGAGCGGCAATAGGTATGATTATTTCTATGTACCTGTACAATAAAAAAGTCTTAAAAAAATCTGTGATTTGGATTTTGGATCGCGTAGTGATCCCTGTAGCTTTAGGTGCTGTATTTGTTAGGATAGGTAATTTTATCAATTCAGAAATTATTGGTAAATATACCGGTAGTGATTTTGGAGTGGTTTTTAGACAACTAAGTGAAACAGAACCTAGACATCCTGCACAATTGTACGAAGCTTTCTGCTATGTTTTTGTGTTTATAATTCTTTTATACTTCTATTGGAAAACTAAAAAATCGGAACAACAGGGCTTTTTGTTTGGCCTGTTTCTTCTCTTATTATGGACTGTTAGATTCTTTGTAGAATATGTAAAAGAACCTCAGAATATAGAACGTGCCGATTGGTTATTGAATACAGGACAGCTTCTTAGTATTCCCTTTATTTTAATTGGTTTGTATTTTATGTTCTTCTATAGACCGAAAACTGAATTAAGCTAATGCAATTAAAAGCCATTTTAAAATATACATTTCTATGTATTAGTCTTGTAGTGCTTACAAACTGCAAGGAGGATAAAACGACCAAAACTGAAGACAGAGTCGTAGTTAGCTTTAAAAAGGAAGGTGTTTTACATCTTAAAAAAGCAGATTCGGATTCTATTATTAAAACCTTGGATATTGAAATAGCAGATAATGAATACGAAACCCAAACCGGTTTAATGTACAGAACGAAACTTGGCAAAAACCAAGGCATGTTGTTTATTTTTCCAGATTCCCAAATGCGAAGTTTCTACATGAAGAATACCAAAATTCCATTAGATATAATTTATCTAGACGAGAAAAAGAGCATTGTAAGCTTTCAAAAAAATGCCAAACCTTTTGATGAAACATCTCTCCCATCGGAAGTTCCTGCTCAATATGTTTTAGAAATCAATGCAGGCCTTTCAGATGAATGGCAACTTGAAGTTGGTGATAAAGTTATGTTTCAGGTTTTAGATTAAGCTAAGTTCAATTTTAATCGAACTAATTCTAACAACCTATACTCAATGTATGCTATCCTTCATGGTTTTCTAACCTTATGGGTATATTTCGGGTATACTTTATCTTTATAATACCTACAAGGTGTCAAAAACCTTGCAGGATATTTTGATAAGCTATTGGTTAAACAGTATTAATCGCATTAAGATTAGATAAATTAAAAATTGTGATTTTTCAGTCATTCTTTTTTCTGGGTAACCAACAAAAAAATGCCTCTCAATTAAGAAAGGCATTTTTATTCTGCGATGACACTTAAATCGTGCTCAGTGTAACATCTTATATATTTAAAGACTTTATTCTTCGTCTTCCTCTTTAACTTTTTTCTTTAAAGATTCAGCTGCATCACCTTTCTTAGCTGTATCGTACATTAGTGGTGTTGCTATAAACATCGATGAATATGTACCTACAATTACACCTACAATTAAGGCAAAAAGTAAACCTCTCAACGAATCTGCACCAAAAGCAAACATGGCCAATAACACTACTAAGGTTGTTACAGAGGTATTTAATGTTCTGCTTAATGTACTGTTCAAAGAAGCATTAATCGTTTTACCAAATTCCCAAGAAGTATGCTCGTTTAAGAACTCTCTAATTCTATCAAACACAACAACGGTATCATTAAGTGAGTAACCAATTACCGTTAAGATTGCTGCAATAAAAGCTTGGTCAATCTCCATACTGAATGGCATAAACTTCCATGTTAATGAGAAAATACCCAATACAATCAATACATCATGGAACACAGCAGCTACTGCACCTAATGAAAATTGCCATCTTTTAAATCTAAATAAGATATAAAGAAACACAACTACTAAAGATCCTAATACTGCCCAGAATGAAGACTTTTTAATATCATCTGCAATTGTTGGACTCACTTTACTTGATAGCATTTTACCGATTTTAGCTTCACCAGAACCATCTTGAAACTCTTCATAGCTCATACCAGAAGGTAAATAAGGTTTTAGAGCCTCGAATAGTTTTGTTTGCACTTCATCATCTGCCTCAACCGAATTATCTTCAACTTTATATTTAGTAGATATTTTTAACTGATTTGCAGCTCCAATGGTTTTTACTTCAGCACTTCCAAACACTGCTTGGTCATTTAATACCGTAGTGATTTCCTCTGTACTTACAGGTTGTTCAAAACGTACTTGATAGGTTCTACCACCGACAAAGTCAATACCTTGGTCTAGCTTGTTTGTGAATAAAGATATAATACTTGCCGTTAACAATATACCTGAAATTACATAAGCAATCTTACGTTTCTTTAAGAAATTGATATTGACATTCTTAAACAAGCCTTTAGTCATTGCTGTTGAGAAATCTAATGTTCCTCCTCTATTTACCCACCAGTCTATCAGTAGGCGTGTAATGAATATTGCTGTGAATAAAGAAGTTAAAATACCAATGATTAATGTTGTTGCGAAACCTTTAATCGGCCCTGTACCAAATACAAATAAGATTAAAGCAGTTAAACCAGTGGTAATATTGGCATCTAAAATTGATGATAAAGCGTTGGAGAAACCATCTTTAATAGATTCTTTTTGTGATTTACCTTTTGCTATCTCTTCTCTAATACGCTCAAAAATAAGTACGTTGGCATCGACCGAAATACCTATAGTAAGTACAATACCAGCAATGCCAGGTAAGGTAAGTACAGCACCTAAACTCGCTAACACCCCAAAGATCAATAAGATGTTTAACAATAATGCTACATCAGCAAAAATACCAGCTTTACCATAATAAAAAATCATCCAAAGTAAAACGAAAGCTAAGGCAATAAGGAAGGATTTCATTCCGCTATCAATAGCTTCTTGACCTAAAGATGGACCAACTTCATCTGCTTGGATAATCTCTGCTGATGCTGGCAGTTTACCTGCTCTTAAAACGTTTGCCAAATCCACAGCTTCCGTTAATGAAAAAGCACCTGAAATCTGAGAGTTACCACCAGAAATTGGTCCAGTAGAAACACTAGGCGCGGAATATACTATATCATCGAGTACAATAGCTATAAAGCCCTGGGTTTCAAACGCTAATTTTGTCATTTCCTCCCAAGTTTTGGCACCTTTAGCATTCATTTGCATACTCACTGCCGGTCTGCTTATTTGGTCGTAATCTTGTCTGGCATCTGTGATTACAGCGCCGCTCAATTGTGGTTCACCATCTCTATTGCTCTTAATAGCGTATAACTCTGCCAGTTCAGAATCCTTTTGTTGAATTCCCCATACAAATTTTACATAACGCATTTCTGTAGGAAGCTGCGATCTATTTTCTGGAGCATTTAGTGCTTCTATAACTTTCTTCTTATCCTTAGCTAAGAAATAAGCAATTACTGGACCTCTACCTGGGCTTTGTATTCCCAATGGATTGATATCAGCAACATTTGTAGTATCAGACTCTATCTGTCCCGTTAAGTCATCAATAGTACTAGATGTTGAGTCTTGCTCAATTTCAGTGGCCTCGGCAACTTCGTCTTCAGAAGTTTCTTTAGCGGCTTCAACCATAGCTTGGTTTACCTGCGCTACATAACCAAACATCTCTTGAGCCTTGTAAGTTTCCCAAAACTGTAATTGAGCCGTTTTAGTGATGATATCAACCACTCGTTTTTTATCTCGTGCGCCAGGTAACTCAATTAAGATACGACCAGAGTTTCCTAAACGCTGAATATTTGGAGAGGATACACCAAAACCATCAATACGATTACGCAATACCTCAAAAGCAGATACTATGGATTCGTCTATTTTACGCTCTAAAACCGTTTTTACCTCATCATCGGACATATCGAATGTTATGTCATCACTTAAATCTCTATTGGCAAAAATATCTGGAGATGCTAATTTGGTATCTCCTTTAATGGCATCAAATGCTCTAAAAAATGATTCTAAATATGATTCTTGGGCATCTTTCTGTAACTCTTCAGCATCTGCTAACGCTTTATTGAAAACAGGATCTTTACTTTTATTAGATAAACCTATTAAAATATCCTTAACAGAAATTTGAATAATCGCGTTAATACCTCCTTTAAGGTCAAGACCTAATTTCATTGCATTCTCCTCAACCTCATTATACGTATACTGAGAAATACCCAAGTCGTACACCTCTATAGGTTCTAACTTATCATCGACTTCAACCTTAGAAGTTTTTAAAGAGTCTAAGTAATTTATTTCGGCCTGCGTTCTTAATTCTTGATAATCTTTTACTGCTTCGTCATATTTAGCTATGGCAGCCTTTTTTGCTTCGTCCTCAATCTGGTTGGCCTTAAATGTAAAAGACAATTGGTAAATGCTTACCAAACCAAATAAGAGTGCAAACAATTTAATTATTCCTTTGTTTTGCATTTTATGTTTGTTTTATATCGAAATTTTGTCGCGCAAATATAAAGTTTACAACGACATTCGACAATTATTTTTTATCTATGTATGAATTGTTTTTTGCTTTTTGATTGAATGTAAAAAGCTATTTTGAAAAGATGGGAACTAGATGTGATTACGATTCCCTAAGTAGTTGGTCCAGCTCTAACTTCTGGTATTTTATACGACTGATTGTCAATTACTAAAGCAATAGTGTTGTTATATGCAACACAGGCTTTAATAAGGTTGCCCAATAACTTTAAATCAATTTGAGCATTCGCATTATAATCATTGAGATTACTGAACCTATCGCTTTTATGATTTAGCTCTACGATTTCAACGGCTTCAAAATCCCAAATATTGGTATTATTTATTTCTGAAATATTAAGCTCATAGTCTTTTGTGCTTTGCTGCTCTGGAAACTCGTCGGAATGGTCTCCACTAGCATTATAGGCAAACTCGACACTTTCATCATCAGACAGAACACCTTTGATGTACTGAATATCCGTTTCGCTATAGTAGGTAATTTTAAGCTGTCCGTTTTGGTCTTGACCAACCTGAATATCTTCAACTCCAATAGTTTGGAGCTTTAATTGAATGGCTTCAATAGTTTTCTGAGACTCGCTTTCAGTAATTTGCAAATCAGAAAACTGTACAACAATCTGTTGATTGTGTACCACTGAAGATTCTAAGTACCTCCCTAAAAAGGCCATTAGAATAATTAAAATACCAAAATGTAGTTTGGTTTTCATGCGACAAATATAACAAAAAACAAAGACCGTATTTCTACGGTCTCCAATATTATGTTTCAAGTACTAGAATTCTACAATTCTAATAAGCCATTGGTCTTTTTAACACCTTCAGCACTTTCTGCCATATGTGTTTTTTCGGCATCGCTTAATGGTACATCAACAATTTTTTCAATACCATTTCTTCCCAAAATAACCGGTACACCAATACATAGGTCACTTAATCCGTATTCGCCATCTAATAATGTAGAGCACGGGAACATTTTCTTTTGGTCGCATGCAATAGCTTGCACCAATCCGCTTACTGCAGCACCAGGTGCATACCAAGCAGAAGTTCCTAATAACTTGGTTAGGGTCGCTCCACCAACTTTAGTGTCTTCCTTTACTTGATTTAATCTGTCTTCTGATAAAAATTCAGATACTTTAATACTGTTTCTTGTCGCATGTGATGTTAATGGCACCATACCTTTATCGCTATGTCCACCGATTACCATACCGTCTACATCACTGATCGGTGCTTCTAAGGCTTCAGCCAATCTGTATTTAAAACGTGCCGAATCTAACGCCCCACCCATTCCTATAATTTTATGCTTTGGTAAGTCCGTAGTTTTATGAGCTAAATACGTCATCGTATCCATAGGATTACTGACTACAATAAGAATTGTATTTGGGGAATGCTCTACTAAGCTAGAAGAAACTGTTTTTACAATACCAGCGTTGATGCCAATTAATTCTTCGCGTGTCATACCAGGCTTACGGGGAATACCAGAAGTAATTACACAAATATCACTATTTGCAGTTTTTGAATAATCGTTTGTGCTTCCTGTTATTTTTGTGTCAAAACCATTTAAAGACGCGGTTTGCATTAAGTCCATTGCTTTACCTTCAGCATAGCCTTCTTTAATGTCTAACAAAACCACTTCGGAAGCAAAATTTTTAATCGCAATATATTCTGCACAACTTGCGCCAACTGCACCTGCACCAACTACTGTTACTTTCATTTTTTTTATAATTTTTAATGTGAAACTTAGTGTTTTAAAACGATTGCAAAATTACGAATAAAATTACTGTAAATGAAGAAAGCACAGGATTTACTCCTATGCTTTTCAATATTTTAAATACATATTATAAATTACCTAAATCCGAAGTTGACTCCAACAGAAAATACATCAAATTCAGAGAGGTGATATTCAGCATTCAATCTAAAAAATCCAAGCTTCAGTTTTGCGCCCAATGTACCTCTTACGGCAGAAACTTTGCTAGAAACAGAAAAAGGATCTGTAATGGTTTCAGAAGTTAAAATACCATCTGTGACTCTATAATTTCCCAATAGGTCTGACTCTGATTTGCCCGTTATATAACCTAAACCTCCATAAAGATTAAATACGGGAAGTTTTGTGGAAACTGCCAATTGAAATAACCATGTATTGGTATTGTTTTCTAACTTTTGATTTTCCCCGTCAATACCAGATGATTCTGTGATATCATAAGAACCATCTAAATGATTGTATGCGACAAGTCCAGATAAAGCAACTGGCCATAATTTATCAGCTGGCAGCCATTCTGTAAATTCTAACTGTAACGCTGCACCATACATATTAAAAGTTACATCATCTGTATCTACTTTAGGGAAATAGCGTGCTTTAACCTCAATACCGCTTCCCAATCCAACAGCACCCTGTATCGAAGCTGTCGGTAATAGATTTCCACTTCCATCTCCAATACCCTGAGGCAATTCCAATACCACGGTTTGGGAACCAAAAATAGGATCATCATATTCCACTTCAACAAAAATCTCTGGATCATTCTCTCCTAAAACTGAAGCGACATCTTGCGCACTCGGACCAGTAACAAATTGCACATTGTTATAATCTGCAGTGTTCATATTAAACTTTTTATGATCATCTTTAATTAGAGCCGCATTAGCTATGACAGAAATCTCAAAGCCTCCTAAGGGCTTTACTTTTGCTGAATTAAACCAATTGGCATTCATACTATGTATTACACCATCGGTTCCGGGTGCTAAATAATCATTGGCAAAACGCTGTGCATCTTCTACACCTGCCGTTAGTAAAACATCAATATCATTTTGAGCTTTACAAATTAAAACAGTTAAAAACAAAACTGCTATTGAGGCTATCTTTTTCATAAGATTAGGTTTTTATAAAAGTAAATATATTAAAATAACGTTGAAAAAATGTGTTTTATCGTGTTTTTATGTTTTTAATCGGCAAAATATTAACTTGTAATTTCTAAAATCTAGTATTAATTATTGATACCTATTCTCTATTTTTACCAAAAATTTTACTTGCCATGAGCTTTGAAGAATTAAAACCTCAAATAAAATTAATCGCTGCCAAAAACGACCTCTCATTTGATGAACGTTTAATGCAGGTTTGCGAACTTCTAGAGTCTAACATCCCTCATTATAATTGGGTCGGTTTCTATTTTAAAAATGGAGATAAAAACGAACTAAAACTTGGCCCTTATGTTGGCGAACCTACGGACCACACAATTATTCCTTTTGGAAAAGGTATTTGTGGGCAAGTAGCAGTTAGTAATGAAAATTTTGTAGTACCAGATGTATCGGCACAAGACAACTACATTGCTTGTAGTATAACGGTTAAAGCAGAAATAGTGATACCTATATTTATCAATGGTGAAAATATTGGTCAAATAGATATTGATTCTAACACACCAGATCCTTTTACTGAGGAAGATGAGCGATTTTTAGAGTTTATCTGCTTAGAAGTTGCAACTATGCTTTCTTAAATTTTACATACCTGTTCTTATCGCCTCTACAGGATCTAATTTAGATGCCGAAATTGCAGGTATAATTCCTGAAATTAAACCAATAAAGGTTGAAAGTGCAAAGCCTAGAAACATATTACCAAAAGAGAGTACAAAATTAAAATCATCACCAACAACCCCATTCATAATCTTGGCTATTATGTATACAAATAGTAAACCGAATAAACCACCAACAATAGCCAAAATAACAGCTTCGAATAAAAATTGAAATAATATAAATCTATTTTTAGCACCTAGCGACTTTTGTATGCCGATAAGATTAGTTCGTTCCTTTACACTAACAAACATAATATTAGCTATACCAAAACCACCCACTAATAGCGAAAATCCGCTGATAGCCCAACCGATACCATTTAGTACACTGATAATTCCGTCAATAGCATCTTTTAATCCTGAGATCACACTAATAAAAAAGGTGTTTATGTCATCTGGTTTAAGACCTCTTTTGCCTCTAAGAATTTGGACAACCTCAGCTTTTAATCCTTCAATATCAGCATCTTCTTCTGGTTTTATAATCACTACATTGATAATATTGGGATTGTTATCACCAAAACGGTTTCTCACATAATTTGCCGGTAAAAAAATGGATACATCATTACTATCTCCAAAAAGTCCCGACCCTTCTTTTTTAACAACTCCTATTACGGTAAATTTCTGACCATAAATCCTCACCTTTTTCCCTATAGGCTCTAGATCACCAAACAAAGATTTGGCAATGGAAGAACCAATAACCACTACAGCTTTTCCAGAATTAGATTCAGACTCATTGTAGAATCTCCCTTTTTCAAACTCCAAAACCTGAATATCGGTAAATTCATGAGATACAACTACAGTATTAATACCACTTACCAACTCAGCCTCGTATCTTATACTTTCCCTTCTAACAAACAACTGAAAAGCAACATGTTTGGCATCAGAAAGTGTGGATTTTAAATGCTTATATTCATTATACGAAATATCTTCAAATTGCTCACGTTTCCACCTTGGCACATCGGTTGGTGCAAAAGATATTCGCGACAAATACATCGTATTGCTGTCTAAACTTGATAAGCTTTCCTTGATGTTTCTATCTAAAGAATCTACAGCAGCCAAAACGGCTATGATAGAAAATATACCAACCGTTACTCCGAGTAAGGATAAAAACGTACGAAGTTTGTTTTTTCTCAGTGCATTTAAAGCAAACGAAAAACTCTCCTTGAGTACTCTTAAATAAATTAGCATTGGCTGGTACTATAAAATTAATTTAAAGATAAGACGTTTTCAACAATTTATTGTTACAAAAAACTTAAAGAAACTAAACTTATCAGGGAAATAATCCTATTGAATATTTTATTTTTGCACCTTAAAATCACAATACTTCATTATGAGTACCAAAACTATGTCGTCTGCCTTAATTTCTGTTTTTAGTAAGGATGGATTAGCTCCAATTGTAAAAAAACTTAATGACCTTAACGTTACCATCTATTCTACTGGAGGTACAGAAAAATTTATCAAAGATTTAGGTATTGATGTTGTACCTGTTGAAGATGTTACATCTTACCCTTCAATTTTGGGTGGACGCGTAAAGACTTTACATCCAAAAGTTTTTGGTGGTATTCTAAATCGTCAAAACAACGATGGCGACATAGCTGAACTGGCTGAGTTTGAAATCCCTCAAATTGATTTGGTCATCGTCGACCTCTACCCTTTTGAAAAAACTGTGGCTTCTGGTGCTGACCATCAAGATATTATAGAGAAGATTGACATTGGCGGTATTTCATTAATTAGAGCTGCGGCCAAAAATTATACCGATGTTACCTGTGTTTCCTCTGTAGAGGACTATGCTGAATTTTTAGAATTACTTGAAACTAAAAGTGGAGAGACCACTGAAGACGACAGAAAACATTTTGCCGCTAAAGCTTTTAATGTGTCTTCGCATTATGACACAGCTATTTTTAATTACTTCAACAAAAATCATGAAGAGGCTACACTAAAGATAAGTGAAACCAATGGCAAAATATTACGTTACGGAGAAAACCCACACCAAAAAGGCTTTTTCTTTGGAGATTTTGATGCTATGTTTACAAAACTTCATGGTAAAGAATTAAGCTATAACAATTTACTTGATGTAGATGCCGCTGTAAACTTAATTTTAGAATTTAAAAATGAAGACCCAACATTTGCTATTTTAAAACATAATAATGCTTGTGGTTTTGCACAACGAAGTACAATTCACCAAGCTTATGTCGACGCTTTAGCTGGTGATCCAGTTTCTGCCTTTGGTGGTATTTTAATTGCAAACACAGAAATTGACAAAGACACAGCTGAAGAAATTCATAAGTTATTCTGTGAGGTTGTTATCGCTCCTTCATTTAGTAATAAAGCTCTGGAAATTTTAAAAGGAAAGAAAAATAGAATTCTTTTAATCTTAAATGATGTAGAATTACCAAAAACTACAGTAAGAACATGTTTAAATGGTGTTTTGGTTCAAGAACGTGATTCTAAAACAGATCGCTTAGAAGATTTAAAAACGGTTACAAACACATCGCCTACCCAAAGTGAATTAGAAGATTTAATCTTTGCTTCTAAGTTATGCAAACATACCAAATCCAACACCATTGTTTTAGCTAAAAACAAACAATTATGCGCCAGTGGAACTGGGCAAACAAGCCGTGTTGACGCATTAAACCAAGCTATACACAAAGCAAAATCATTCAACTTTGATTTAAAAGGAGCGGTAATGGCTAGTGATGCATTCTTTCCATTCCCGGATTGTGTTGAAATTGCAGATAAGGCTGGCATTAAAGCTGTTATTCAGCCAGGCGGTTCTATAAAAGATGAATTAAGCATTAATTACTGTAATGATAACGATGTTGCAATGGTATTTACAGGAACGCGCCATTTTAAACATTAAAATTCCATACAAAAAGAGCATCAAAATGATGCTCTTTTTTTACCTAAAATTTATGAAAACTATAAAGAATTTAGTTCTTAATCAAACGTTTTACGATTCTGTTTCCTAATTCTGAATCGGTAATACTCATAAAATATGTCCCATTTTCCAAGTTACTGATATCAATATTCGTATTAACTTGACCAGAGATTTTAGTTTTATGAACTTGTTTTCCTAAAATATCTATAATCTGAATATCAAAATTCTCTACTGAGGTTTCATTAAACACAAGGTTTACAATACCTTTTGTAGGATTAGGATATACATTGAAATCGAAATTAGAGTTAATATCATCTATACTCAGCGCATCACAATCGGTTCCTGTTAACCTATCAATGGAAATTGGATTTGACAAGTCAAAACAACCTGACAAATCTGATACATTTGTTGCAGTACCCAATCCTATGTCACCTGTATATCTTAAATACCATATATCACAGATTCCAGCTGGTGCAGATTCTAGGTTAAATGGTCCTGCAGCTGGTGTGCCTAAAATATCACCCGTGGCTTGGTCCGTGATTACCCATGTGGAACTGTCGCCTGATAATACTGTTGCATCCACAAACTCAACATCGATTAAGTCATCCGTGCCTTCTCCAACACAAATAGAAGCTGTAGTGTCGTTGGTCCCTGCAATTTGAATAGCACCTCCATTAACCGCATTTCGTAGGACAGAGATCGGGTTCGAGAGATCGAAACAGCCCGATAGGTCAGATACGTTAGTTGCTGTTCCTAAACCGATGTCTCCCGTGTACCTTAAGTACCATATATCACAGGTTCCCGTTGGCGCTCCCTCTAAATTGAAACCTCCCGCTGGCTGCATCGCCGGGGCTCCCAAGATGTCGCCCGTGGCCTGGTCCGTAATCACCCAAGTGGAACTGTCACCCGAAAGTACGCCCATGTCCACAAACTCAACCGGAATCAGGTCGTCCGTTCCCTCACCGACACATATGGTCGTCATAGTATCTGTTGTGCCTGCGATCTGTATCTCCCCACCATTGACCGCATTTCGCATTACAGAGATCGGGTTCGAGAGATCGAAACAGCCCGATAGGTCAGATACGTTAGTTGCTGTTCCTAAACCGATGT
>CAYVNR010000038.1:14194-19781 GCA_964453045.1 uncultured Flavobacteriaceae bacterium | reverse complement strand
TCCGTTGGGTCATCCTCTGTGTTCCCATCCGTATCGTCACCGTCGTCGCTCGTGTCCATCACATTGGTATCCGCCGGACTGTCACCATCCGCAACAACACTGTTGCTGAAGCCCCCGGCATCCACCGCACCCTGCTCTATCACATAGGTCGCCGTGTAGGTCGCCTGCTCCCCGACACCTAAAATACCTTCTACATTATCTGAGTTCAGGGCATCAAAGTCCGGTCCCGATACAAATGCCAGTGGGTTGCCGTTGGCATCCACGAACGTATCGGCTATCGCCACACCGTCCAAGGTCACATTGCCCGTGTTGGTAACGGTGATCGTATATTCAACCGTATCGCCCAAGCTCGCACCCACGGGTGCCACGTCGTTGGTGATCGCTACGGTCTTTACCGCCTCGATATTAGGACAATCAACACTATTTAATGTAATGGTGTTATTGGAAACGGCTAAACATGTTGGTGTTGACTGATACCTTACTGCCGGTATATATGTTGCAGGAGGTAAGTTATTAAACACATTTGATGTTTGCCACGGTCCTGCTGCACCATTAACACTATATTCTATGGTTCCACCTCCGTTATCTGTAGCATCTATTGTAATAGAGCCTTGATTTGTTGGACATGTAGGTTGAACAGCACTTGTTGTAACTTCAATAGTTGGTGGTGGTGTTAAAAATGAAGAATCATATATTACAAATACTTTTCCATCTCCACCATCACCTGGTGATGAATTTCTAAACCTTATTCTAAATCCATAAATATCACTACCCGATGGAACAAATGCCGTTAAGGGATAGATACTAGCTTCAATATTTTCGCCAGGAAAATTTGCTGGATCTGCCTGTACACCTGTATCAATATAAGTTGATACAGATGTTGTTCTTTCTGTCCCTATTGGGTTGCCAGCTGCATCTAATGCCTGTATTCTATATGAAATGTTACCATCTCTTTCAGTGGCTACCATATATCTATTAGCAGCAGATGTAATTGGTGCATCATATCTCACCAATACAAAATCGCCTGGTTCGATTCCTGGTGCAACAACACCTTCTGTGGTAAAATAATTAGTTAAATCTCTATCTGAATATACTGATAAAAGCTCTGGGTCAAATATTGCTGGACCATCTGTAATGTTTGACCCAATAGTACCCATATCATATATAAACTGATTTACAGCAGCTGAATTTGCAAATGAGTAACTAACTGTAGAAGGGATATAAAACTCTGTAAATGGATTAGGTTCACCAGCTACAGTTATTGAATTTAATACTGCACCTGCAGCACCTCCCGTCCCTGTTATATCGAAATTTACATCTGCCAACATCAAAGGTGCAGTTGGATTTCCTGATGGAATTGCATCTGGACAAGCATCATCACTACACTCTGTAGGTGCTGTAAAAACAGCTGAGTCAGTGAGTGAACAAGTAGGCGCATCAGAAAATGCTGCAGTTAAAGAAACCGCATTACCACTAGCAGAAAAAACAACATCGCTAAATGTATGCGGAGATGTTAAACCAACAACTGATACTGTTGCTGTACCATCACCTGTTAAATCTAAAGTTCCTGTTGTAGGTGTACCATCAAAAGTTATAGTAATATCAGCTGTAAATGTATCATCTGTAATATCTGATGGTGTACTATTGTTGTTACATGCCGTTATATCCGCAGCAGTAATTGCAGTAATATTAAATCCAGAATCTTCAAGTGTGATGTCGTTAATAGAGACTGCCAAACAATCTGGTGCCGATTGGTATCTTACAGCTGTTGTATAGGTTCCCGGAGTTAAATTATTAAAGACATTTGATGCTTGCCATGGTCCTGCCGCACCATTTATACTGTATTCTATTGTTCCTCCACCGTTGTCCGTGGCATCTATCGTTATTGAACCAAGGTTTGTTGGACAAGTAGGTTGAACAAAACTTGTGGTAGCTTCAATTGTGGGTGGAGCTGTTAAAAAAGCTGAATCATATAGAATAAAGATTTTTCCATCACCCGCCTCACCAGATGATGAGTTTCTAAACCTTATTCTGAATCCGTAAATATCATCCCCAGAAGGTACGAATGCCGTTAAAGGATAGATACTAGCTTCAATATTTTCGCCAGGAAAATTAACTGGATCTGCTTGTACACCAGTATCTATATAAGTTGCTACCGATGTCGTTCTTTCTGTTCCTATTGGATTACCTGCAGCGTCCAATGCCTGAATTCTGTATGAAATATTACCATTTCTTTCAGTTGCCACCATATACCTATTCGCCGCAGCTGAAATTGGAGCATCATATCGTATTAATACGAAATCACCAGGTACGATTCCTGGTGCTATTCCATTATCCGCAGAAAAATAATTTGTCAGCTCTTTATTTGAATAGGACTCTAATAACTCAGCATCAAATATGGCTGGATTATCGTTAATATTAGAGCCTATCACCCCCAGATTGGTAATGTATTGGTTAGTTTGTGCCGGAATTGCAAATTGGTATTCTATAGTGGATGGTACATATAATTCAGTAAAAGGATTAGGCTCACCCGTTATGCTAATAGAATTTAATGCAGCTCCAGCGGTACCACCTGTTCCTGTAATATCGAAGGTGACATCTGCAGGCATTAACGGTGCAGTAGAACTCCCTGTTGGTATAACATCTGGACAAGTGTCATCACTACACTCAAAAGGTGCAGTTAAAACATTTGGATTGTTAAACGTACAAGCACCATCAGCTGAAAAAGTAGCTGTTAAGTCAATTGCGCCTCCATCAGCTGGTAAAACTACATTGGTAAAAGTGTAAGGGGAGGATAACCCAATAACTGAAACTGATGCACTACCATCACCTGTAAGATCTAGCGTACCTGCGATAGGTGGCATGGAAAAAGTTACTGTTATGTCTGCCGTAAAAGTATCATCAGTTAAATCAGTAGGTGTACTATTATCATTACAGCTTGATTCGTTTGATGAAGCGATATCGGTTATGGCACATTGTGCTTCAATACTTGAAAAAGAAATTAATGCTGCTAAAAAAACAATGCAGCTGGCTAAATTTCTAAACGAGAATCGGGTAGAGCTCTTCATATTATTATATAGTTGATGTATAATTCAATTTGATATTTCTAACGACAAATACATTCATCGACGAAAATGTTATAAAATAAATTTTGAAGTAAGAATCCTAGTACTAAAAACTACTATAGCCTTTTCTTAAAGACAATGAGTTGATAAAATGACCAAATGCTCATTATAGATACTTAACTATATAAATGAAAGGGAAGATTTGCTATTAATCTGTTTCATTGTTGAAAGTAAACTATTGATTTGGGACATATTATACATAGTAAAATTTTGTACTATTATTTTTACTAATTCATAATTGCATGCAAATTACTCACAGGAATTTTATTTGAATTAAATAATCGATGAATTGACAAATTCTTCTATTAAGATTGAAATAATAGATTAAGTGTCAATATTATCTATATTAATGAACTATAATCTTGTTGTTTATTTTAATTTTGCATTTCTCAAAAAACAGCAATGAGTTTTAAAACAGAAATTAACAGACGACGTACATTTGGTATTATATCACACCCAGATGCAGGTAAAACAACACTTACCGAAAAATTGCTCCTTTTCGGTGGAGCTATACAAGAAGCTGGTGCCGTAAAAAGTAATAAAATAAAAAAAGGTGCTACAAGTGACTTTATGGAAATAGAGCGACAACGTGGTATTTCTGTTGCGACATCGGTTTTAGCATTTGAGTATAATGGCATAAAAATTAACATTTTAGATACACCTGGCCATAAAGATTTTGCTGAAGACACCTTTAGAACCTTAACCGCTGTTGATAGTGTTATTGTGGTTATTGACGTTGCAAAAGGTGTGGAGGAACAAACTGAAAAATTGGTTGAAGTTTGCAGAATGCGCAACATCCCTATGATTGTCTTTATCAACAAACTAGATCGAGAAGGTAAAGATGCATTTGATCTTTTAGATGAAGTTGAGCAAAAGTTGGGGCTAAAAGTAACGCCATTAAGCTTTCCCATAGGTATGGGATATGAGTTTAAAGGGATTTATAATATCTGGGAAAAGAATGTAAATTTGTTTAGTGGTGACAGTAAACAACATGTTAATGACACAATTGAAATTTCAGATTTAAATTCTAAAGAATTAGACCATTTAGTTGGAGATAAAGCTGCACAAACCTTAAGAGATGAAATAGAACTCGTTGAAGGCATTTATCCAGAATTTAATAAAGACAATTATTTAAATGGTGATTTACAGCCTGTTTTCTTTGGCTCAGCTTTAAACAACTTTGGAGTTAGAGAATTATTGGATTGTTTTATTGAAATAGCACCTAAACCAAGACCTAAGCAAAGCGAAGAGCGTTTGGTAAAACCCGAAGAGGAAAAGTTTACTGGTTTTGTTTTTAAAATTCATGCCAATATGGATCCCAATCATAGAAATCGATTGGCCTTTGTTAAAATTGTGTCTGGTGAATTTAAACGAAATACTCCTTACCTGCACGTAAGACATAATAAAAAATTAAAGTTTTCCAGCCCCAATGCATTCTTTGCAGAAAAGAAAGAAATTGTGGACATATCGTATCCAGGAGATATTGTGGGCTTGCAAGATACAGGAAATTTTAAAATCGGAGACACTCTTACTGAAGGAGAAATTATCAATTACAAAGGTGTACCTAGTTTTTCACCAGAACATTTTAGGTACATTAATAATGCGGATCCGATGAAAGCTAAACAGCTGTACAAAGGAATAGATCAATTAATGGATGAGGGTGTTGCGCAATTATTTACACTAGATTATAATGGAAGAAAAGTAATTGGTACAGTTGGTGCATTACAGTATGAGGTCATTCAATATCGATTAGAGCATGAATATGGTGCAAAATGCACTTATGAAAACCTAAATGTACATAAGGCCTGTTGGGTAGAAACCGATAATGAGAAGAGCGATGAATACAAGGATTTTCTTAGGGTAAAACAACGTTATTTAGCTAGAGACAAACAAAATCAGTTGGTATTTTTAGCAGACTCCATGTTTTCATTGCAAATGACGCAACAAAAATACCCTAGTATTACCTTTCATATGACTTCTGAATTTAAATAAATCTTCAGTACTTTTCCTAAAATAGCACAAAAGACAATGTTTTTAATCGGTATAATTTGCTTTTAATCGATGAAATATTTATTTTTCATATTCAATATCTAATTTTAAAATAAGATTAACCCCAAACTAATCTACTTATTATGGATACAAATGCAAACGTTTTCAGTAATGAAGATATTACTGTTACTTACGAACCAAATTGCTGTATTAATGCAGGAATCTGCGCAAGACAACTCTCAGAAGTATTTAGAAATTCTGTAATCCCTTGGATTGATTTAGATGGAGCTCAAACAGATTCAATAATAAATCAGATTAAAAAATGTCCTTCGGGTGCATTAAAGTATCATTTAAATCAAAAAGATGTAGCCTAATTTACTAAATCTACATTCGACTGATTAAAATTAAAGCCTTTTGAAATTATAATAATTTCAAAGGGCTTTAATTTTTAGGCCTGACCAGTTGGTCCAAAA
>CAYVNR010000038.1:0-14094 GCA_964453045.1 uncultured Flavobacteriaceae bacterium | reverse complement strand
TTTAATGGTATTGGCGGTTGCTCGTAATTACAAATTTCGAGAAACGCTTAACTTCAAAACTTCAAAAGTAATTCAGGCAATTTTTAGGCCTGACCAGTTGGTCCAAAATTTAATGGTATTGGCGGTTGCTCGTAATTACAAATTTCGAGAAACGCTTAACTTCGAAACTTCAAAAGTAATTCAGGCAATTTTTAGGCCTGACCGGTTGGTCCAAAATTTAATGGTATTGGCGGTTGCTCGTAATCCTTGATTTCACCATGGGCTTTCTCAAAACGTGTTACATTATCACCTAATGCTTTTAATAAACGTTTTGCGTGTTGTGGAGTTAATATAATTCGAGATTTAACTTTACTCTTTGGCGTACCAGGCATAATACTTACAAAGTCCACTACAAACTCAGAAACCGAATGATTGATGATTGCCAAGTTTGAATAGGTGCCTTCAGCCACTTTTTCGTCTAGCTCTATGTTTATTTGTCCTTTTTTAGGGGTTTTCTTTTCGTCTGCCATCTTAAACTTGTTTTAGTTTCCATAGAAATGGAAATTTGATTATTCTTTCTTTAAAATTAAAAAAGCCTTCAAACTTTTATAGAATGAAGGCTTTTATTGTATAGATTCCTGCCTTCGCAGGAATAAAAAATTCTAATTAAAATTCATCTCTTCCTTAGCTTTCATCATTTCATCAAACTCTTCTTTAGAACCTACAATAATGCTATCGTATTCTCTAACACCAGTACCAGCTGGTATTCTGTGACCTACAATTACATTCTCCTTTAGTCCTTCAAGAGTATCTACCTTACCATTTACTGCAGCTTCGTTAAGAACTTTTGTTGTTTCCTGGAACGATGCCGCTGATATAAATGATTTGGTTTGTAACGATGCTCTAGTAATACCTTGTAAGATTGGTGTTGCTGTCGCAGGACTAGCATCTCTAGCTGTTACAAGGTTTTTATCTTCTCTTCTAAGAATAGAGTTCTCGTCTCTAAGCTGTCTAACTGTTATAATTTGACCAGACTTTAAATTCTCAGAATCACCAGCATCTTCAACCACTTTCATTCCGAAAATCTTATCGTTTTCTTCAATGAAATCTGATTTGTGCACTAATTGATTTTCTAAGAAAATAGTATCCCCAGAATCCATAATCTTAACCTTACGCATCATCTGTCTTACAACAACTTCAAAGTGCTTATCATTAATTTTCACACCTTGTAAACGATATACTTCTTGTACTTCGTTTACTAAATATTGTTGTACTGCAGATGGGCCTTTGATATTTAAAATATCGTTTGGTGTAATTGATCCATCAGATAATGGCATACCAGCTTTTACATAATCATTTTCCTGTACAAGAATCTGATTAGATAACTTTACTAGGTATTTCTTAATCTCACCAAGTTTAGATTCGATAATAATCTCACGGTTACCACGCTTAATCTTTCCAAATGATACCACACCGTCAATCTCACTAACAACAGCAGGGTTAGATGGGTTACGTGCTTCGAATAATTCCGTAACGCGAGGAAGACCACCAGTAATATCACCTGCTTTTGCTGACTTACGAGGAATCTTAACCAAGATTTTACCTATATCGATTTTCTCACCATCATCAATCATAATGTGTGCACCAACCGGTAAGTTATAAGAACGAATTGTTTCTCCTTTGTTATCTTCAATCAATAAAGTAGGAATCAATTTCTTGTTTCTAGATTCTGAAATTACTTTCTCTTGGAAACCTGTTTGTTCATCAATCTCTACTTGATAAGTTACACCTTGTTCAATATTTTCATATTTTACTTTACCAGCAAATTCTGAAATAATTACACCATTATATGGATCCCACTGACAAATTGTATCTCCTTTCTTCACTTTCGATCCAGGCTTTACAAAAATATGAGAACCGTAAGGGATATTGTTTGTACTTAAAACAATTCCTGTTTTGGCATCCACTAATTTCAATTCTGAAGTTCTAGAGATTACTACATCAACCTCATTTCCTTCACCATCTTTAGTTTTTACTGTTTTAAGGTCTTCAATCTCGGCAACACCATCAAACTTAACAATCAGTTTATTTTCTTCAGAAATGTTACTTGCAATACCACCAACGTGGAATGTACGTAATGTTAACTGAGTACCTGGCTCACCAATAGACTGAGCAGCAACTACACCTACAGCTTCACCTCGTTGCACCATTTTACCAGTTGCAAGGTTACGTCCGTAACATTTTACACAGATACCTTTTTTGGCTTCACATGTTAATGGTGAGCGTACTTCAATACTTTCTAGAGCAGAATCACCAATCTTCTTAGCTATGACATCATCTATGTGACCACCAGCTTCTACGATTAATTCTTCTGTATGCGGATCGTAAACATCGTTAAGTGATGTTCTACCTACAATTCTAGCCTCAAGTTTTTCTACAATTTCTTCATTTTTCTTAAGTGCAGAAACCTCAATTCCCCTTAGTGTACCACAATCTTCTTCATAAACGATAACATCTTGTGAAACATCTACCAAACGACGTGTTAAATAACCAGCATCCGCTGTTTTAAGTGCCGTATCCGCTAGTCCTTTACGTGCACCGTGGGTAGAAATAAAGTATTCTAAAATTGAAAGTCCCTCTTTAAAGTTAGAAAGAATTGGGTTTTCAATAATTTCACCACCAGCAGCAGTAGATTTTTTAGGTTTTGCCATTAATCCACGCATACCTGTTAACTGGCGAATCTGTTCTTTAGATCCACGAGCACCAGAATCTAACATCATAAATACTGAGTTAAATCCTTGCTGGTCTTCTCTAATACGCTTCATTGACAATTCGGTCAATTCGGCATTAGTAGATGTCCAAATATCAATGACTTTATTATAACGTTCGTTATTTGTAATAAGTCCCATGTTATAGTTACCAATAGCAACATCTACCTCTTTATTGGCAGCTTGAATCATCGTCTGCTTTTCTTCAGGAATAATAATATCACCTAAACTAAATGATAATCCACCTTGGAATGCAAACTTATACCCTAATGTTTTAATCTCATCTAAGAACTCAGCTGTTTCTGGTACAGATGTTACTTTAAGTATATTACCAATAATATCTCTTAACGATTTTTTGGTCAATACTTCATTAACATAACCTGCGACTTCTGGTACTTTTTCGTTGAAAAGTACACGTCCGACAGTGGTTTCAATAATTTGGGTTGTTAACTCACCTTCTTCATTGAAATCTTTAGTTCTAACTTTTATACCTGCATTAAGATCTACTTTCTTCTCGTTATAAGCAATAGTTACTTCTTCTGGAGAATAGAACGTTAAGCCCTCACCTTTAACAGTATAATCCTTATCTGTTTTTCTGTGCTTGGTCATATAATACAGACCAAGAACCATATCTTGAGAAGGTACAGTTACTGGTGAACCGTTTGCTGGATTCAGAATGTTATGTGATGCCAACATTAAAAGTTGAGCTTCCAAAATCGCTTCTGGTCCCAATGGTAAATGCACAGCCATTTGATCACCATCGAAATCGGCATTAAAAGCCGTACATACCAATGGGTGCAATTGAATCGCTTTACCTTCAATTAGCTTAGGCTGGAATGCCTGAATACCAAGTCTGTGCAATGTAGGAGCACGATTTAAAAGTACTGGATGTCCTTTTAAAACATTTTCTAAAATATCCCAAACTACAGGTTCTTTTCTATCTATAATTTTCTTTGCAGATTTTACAGTTTTTACAATGCCTCTTTCAATTAGCTTTCTAATGATGAAAGGTTTGTAAAGCTCTGCCGCCATATTTTTTGGCAATCCGCATTCGAATAATTTTAATTCTGGTCCAACAACAATTACAGAACGTGCAGAATAATCAACACGCTTACCTAGTAAGTTTTGACGGAAACGTCCTTGCTTACCTTTAAGTGAATCTGATAATGATTTAAGTGGTCTGTTAGAATCTGTTTTTACAGCTGACGACTTACGTGTGTTATCGAATAACGAATCTACTGATTCTTGTAACATACGTTTCTCATTACGTAAAATCACTTCTGGTGCTTTTATCTCAACCAATCTTTTAAGACGGTTGTTACGGATAATAACACGACGGTATAGATCATTTAAATCTGAAGTTGCAAAACGACCACCATCTAAAGGTACTAAAGGTCTTAATTCTGGTGGAATTACAGGAACAGCCTTCATAATCATCCACTCTGGTCTGTTCTCTCTATTTTCGTTAGATTCTCTAAATGCTTCAACAACTTGAAGACGCTTTAAAGCCTCTGTTTTACGTTGTTTAGATGTTTCGTTGTTTGCTTTGTGTCTTAAATCGTAAGATAATTGATCTAAATCAATTCTAGATAATAACTCAATTAAACACTCAGCACCCATCTTAGCAATAAACTTATTTGGGTCTGTGTCTTCTAAATATTGGTTCTCTTGTGGTAGAGCTTCTAAAATGGTTAGATACTCTTCCTCAGTTAAGAAGTCCATTTTTTGAACTGGTTCACCTTCAGCATTTACGGCAGTACCTGGTTGAATAACCACGTAGCGCTCATAATAGATAATCATATCTAATTTCTTAGATGGTAATCCTAGAAGGTAACCGATTTTGTTTGGTAACGAACGGAAGTACCAAATGTGAGCTACAGGCACCACTAAATTGATGTGGCCTACACGATCTCTACGTACTTTCTTTTCTGTTACTTCCACACCACAACGGTCACAAACAATCCCCTTGTAACGTATTCTTTTATATTTACCACAAGCACATTCAAAATCCTTTACAGGACCAAAAATACGCTCACAGAACAAACCATCACGTTCTGGTTTGTGTGTTCGATAATTAATAGTTTCTGGCTTTAATACTTCACCACGAGATGCTGCCAAAACAGATTCAGGAGATGCTAAACCAATAGAAATTTTGTTAAACTTCTGTATTGTATTCTTATCTTGTCTTCTTGCCATATTTTTTGAGTTTTCAGTCACAGTTTTCAGTCGCGGTAACTGTTTACTGAGACTGAGTACTGTTTACTGAATAATTTATTCTTCTAATCTAATATCTAATCCTAAACCTTTCAATTCGTGCATAAGTACGTTGAATGATTCTGGTAGTCCTGGTTCTGGCATTGGCTCACCCTTAACGATAGCTTCGTAAGTTTTCGCTCTACCAATAACATCATCTGATTTTACAGTTAAGATCTCACGTAATGTGCTCGATGCACCATAAGCTTCGAGTGCCCATACTTCCATCTCACCAAAACGCTGACCACCAAATTGTGCTTTACCACCTAATGGCTGTTGCGTAATTAATGAGTAAGGTCCTATAGAACGTGCGTGCATTTTATCGTCAATCATGTGACCAAGTTTTATCATGTAAATGACACCAACTGTTGCTGGTTGGTCAAAACGATCACCTGTTCCACCATCATATAAATAGGTATGACCAAATCTTGGGATGCCAGCTTCATCTGTGTAAGAGTTGATTTGGTCTAATGTAGCACCATCAAAAATTGGCGTTGCATACGTTCTACCTAAATCTTTTCCTGCCCATCCTAAAACGGTTTCATAAATCTGACCGATATTCATACGAGATGGTACACCTAATGGATTTAATACAATATCAACTGGAGTTCCATCTTCTAAGAACGGCATATCCTCTTGACGAACGATACGTGCCACAATACCTTTGTTACCGTGACGACCTGCCATTTTATCACCAACTTTAAGTTTACGTTTCTTAGCGATGTAAACCTTAGCTAGCTTTATAATACCTGCTGGTAACTCATCACCAACCGAAATTGTAAACTTCTCACGTCTTAACGATCCTTGAAGATCATTTTCTTTAATCTTGTAGTTATGGATTAAATCTGCAACAAGTTCGTTAGTTTTATCGTCAGTTGTCCACTTACCAGATGTTAAATGCGTATAGTCATCTACAGCGTTCAACATTTTTAGAGTGTACTTCTTTCCTTTTGGTATAATTTCTTCACCAAGATCATTATAGATACCTTGAGCAGTTTTTCCACTTACAATAGCGAATAATTTTTCAACTAATACAGATTGTAAATCGTCAAAACGCTTATCGTAAGCATCTTCTAATCGCTCTATATCTTCTTTATCTTGTGCTCTTTTTCGTTTATCCTTTACTGCTCTTGCAAATAACTTTTTATCGATAACAACACCATTTAATGATGGAGAGGCTTTTAAAGATGCGTCTTTTACATCACCTGCTTTATCACCAAAGATTGCACGAAGTAATTTTTCTTCTGGGGTTGGATCAGATTCACCTTTAGGAGTAATCTTACCAATTAAGATATCGCCTGGTTTAATTTCTGCACCAATGCGAATCATACCGTGCTCATCTAAATCTTTAGTAGCTTCTTCAGAAACATTAGGAATATCATTGGTTAACTCCTCGTTACCTAACTTTGTATCTCTAACTTCTAATGAATACTCATCAATATGTATCGATGTAAAAATGTCATCACGAACCACTTTTTCTGAAATTACAATTGCATCCTCAAAGTTATACCCTTTCCAAGGCATAAAGGCTACTTTCATATTTCTACCAAGTGCTAACTCACCGTTTTGTGTAGCGTAACCTTCACAAAGTACTTGACCTTTGGTAACTTTATCCCCTTTCTCAACGATAGGTTTTAAGTTGATAGATGTGCCTTGGTTTGTTTTTCTAAACTTCACTAAAGGATATTCTTTAGTGTCACTGTCGAAACTTACCATGGCTTCTTCTTCGGTACGCTCGTATTTAATAACAATTTTATCTGCATCTACATACTCAACAACACCATCACCTTCGGCATTAATCAATACTCTAGAGTCTGATGCTACTTGGCGCTCTAAACCAGTACCAACAATTGGTGCTTCTGGACGTAACAAAGGAACGGCTTGGCGCATCATGTTAGATCCCATCAATGCACGGTTGGCATCATCGTGCTCCAAGAAAGGAATTAACGATGCCGAAATCGATGCAATTTGATTTGGTGCTACATCTGTGTAATTTACGTTTGTTGGTTCTATCACTGGGAAATCACCTTCTTGACGTGCAATTACTTTTTCGTGCTGAATTTTCCCTTTACCATCAACTTCTACAGTAGCTTGCGCTATCATTTGCTCTTCTTCTTCCTCTGCACTTAAATATGTAGGAGCATTTTTAATATCTACAACACCATCTTCTACCTTTCTGTATGGCGTTTCGATGAATCCCATAGAATTCACTTTAGCAAATACAGATAAAGATGAAATTAAACCAATGTTTGGTCCTTCTGGTGTTTCAATAGGACATAAACGTCCGTAGTGTGTATAGTGAACATCACGAACCTCGAAACCTGCTCTTTCTCTAGATAAACCTCCAGGACCTAAAGCTGATAAACGACGTTTGTGCGTTATCTCTGCTAATGGATTTGTTTGATCCATGAATTGAGATAACTGATTTGTTCCAAAGAATGAATTGATTACTGAAGATAAGGTCTTGGCATTAATCAAATCAATTGGAGTAAACACTTCATTGTCACGTACATTCATACGCTCGCGAATGGTGCGCGCCATACGTGCCAAACCAACACCAAACTGAGTTGATAACTGCTCACCTACTGTACGTACACGACGGTTAGATAAGTGATCGATATCATCAATCTCTGCTTTAGAGTTAATTAACTCAATTAAGTATTTAATGATTGTTATAATATCCTCTTTGGTAAGCACTTGCTTGTCCATTCCGATATCTAACTGTAATTTCTTGTTCATTCTGTAACGACCTACCTCACCTAAAGAGTAACGTTGGTCAGAGAAGAATAATTTGTCAATAATACCACGTGCTGTTTCCTCATCTGGCGGCTCAGCATTACGTAATTGACGATAGATATGCTCAACAGCTTCTTTTTCAGAGTTTGTTGGATCTTTCTGCAATGTGTTATGAATAATTGCGTAATCTCCTTGTTGCGCACTTTCTTTGTGTAAAAGAATAGTTTTTACTTCAGCTTCAAGAATTTCTTCAATATTTTCTTTATCTACGATTGTATCACGGTCTAAAACAATTTCGTTACGCTCGATAGATACAACCTCACCTGTATCTTCATCAACGAAATCCTCGTGCCATGTATTAAGTACACGTGCAGCTAACTTGCGACCAATAACTTTCTTTAATCCAGATTTAGAGACTTTTACCTCTTCTGCAAGATCAAAAATTTCTAAAATATCTTTATCACGCTCAAATCCGATAGCACGGAAAAGTGTTGTAACTGGTAATTTTTTCTTTCTATCGATATAAGCGTACATAACGCTGTTGATATCTGTAGCAAATTCTATCCAAGAGCCTTTAAAAGGGATGACTCTTGCAGAATATAATTTAGTTCCATTAGCGTGGAAGGACTGACTAAAGAATACACCAGGTGATCTGTGCAATTGAGATACAACTACACGCTCAGCTCCATTGATGCAAAATGTACCGCTAGGTGTCATATAAGGTATAGTGCCTAAATATACATCTTGAACAATTGTTTCAAAATCCTCATGCTCTGGATCCGTACAATACAATTTTAATCTTGCTTTTAAAGGCACACTGTATGTTAACCCTCTTTCAATACATTCTTCTATAGAGTATCTAGGTGGATCAATGAAGTAATCTAAAAATTCTAATACGAATTGATTACGCGTATCTGTAATTGGGAAGTTCTCCATGAAGGTATTGTACAACCCTTCTGCTCCTCTTTCTTCTGACTTTGTTTCTAATTGGAAAAAATCCTGAAAGGATTTTATTTGAATATCCAAAAAGTCTGGGTAATCTGTTCTATTTACAATAGAAGAGAAATTAATTCTTTCAGCCTTTTTTGCTAACATTGATGAACGAGATATTAATTAAATAAAAACTAAAATATGTATATAACGTTTATATACACAAAAGGGTTTAGGTCCTATTTCGAAAAAATTTTCGAAACAGACCTAAACCAAATGTTGTAGGTTAAGCCGAGCTTACTTAAGCTCAACTTCAGCTCCAGCTTCTTCTAAAGAAGATTTTAAGCCTTCAGCCTCATCTTTAGAAACACCTTCTTTAATTGTACTTGGTGCTTCATCTACTAAACCTTTAGCATCTTTTAAACCTAAACCAGTTAATTCCTTAACTAATTTAACAACTGCAAGCTTAGAAGCTCCAGCTGCTTTAAGGATTACGTCGAATTCAGTTTGCTCTTCTGCAGCGTCTCCACCAGCAGCAGCACCTCCAGCAGCAACAGCTACAGCTGCAGCAGCAGGCTCAATACCGTACTCCTCTTTTAATATGTTTGCTAATTCGTTAACGTCTTTTACTGTTAAGTTAACTAATTGTTCTGCGAATTCTTTTAAATCTGCCATTTTTCTATTGTTTTTAATGTGTGTGTTTTATTATAATTTTCTAATTGTGTGTGCTAATGATTATTACCCTTCTCTTTCGGATAATGTTTTTACAATACCAGCTATTGTTCCTCCACCAGACTTAAGTGCCGAAATAACGTTCTTAGCAGGAGACTGTAATATTGTAATAATCTCTCCAAGAAGTTCTTCTTTAGACTTAATTTCTACTAGAGTATCTAATAATTCATCGCCAACATAAATTGCCTCTTCAATGAAAGCACCTTTAAGTAAGGGTTTTTCAGATTTTTTACGAAACTCTTTAATTACCTTGGCTGGAGCATTACCAGTTTCAGAATACATTACTGATGTATTTCCTTTTAAAGTCATTGGTAATTCACCGAAATCTTTATCCGATGCTTCCATTGCTTTCTCTAAAAGTGTATTCTTAACTACTGCTAACTTAATGTTAGACTTAAAGCATGCTCGTCTCAAATTTGAAGTTGTTGCTGCATCTAATCCAGAAATATCTGTTAAATAGATATTTGTATTATCTGCCAACTGAGCAGTCAACTCTTCAATTACTACGGATTTTTCTTCTCTTGTCATAATATTCTAAGTTTAACTACTATACTATTTTTGTATCAATTGCAATACTTGGACTCATTGTACTTGACATGTAAATACTCTTTACATAAGTACCTTTCGCCGAAGTTGGTTTTAACTTTATTAAAGTGGTCAACAATTCGTTTGCATTACCTACCAATTTTTCAGTACTAAAAGATGCCTTACCAATTGGAGCATGAACGATACCTGTTTTATCTACTTTAAAGTCTATTTTACCAGCTTTTACTTCAGATACTGCTTTTGCTATATCCATAGTTACTGTACCTGTCTTAGGGTTTGGCATAAGACCTCTTGGCCCCAATACTCTACCTAATGGTCCTAACTTACCCATAACGCTTGGCATAGTAACGATAACGTCAACATCTGTCCAACCATCTTTAATTTTTTGTAAGTATTCGTCTAACCCTACATAATCAGCACCAGCTTCTTTAGCTTCTGCTTCTTTATCTGGAGTTACCAATGCAAGAACCTTCATATCTTTACCAGTACCGTGTGGTAAAGAAACCACACCACGAACCATTTGATTGGCCTTACGTGGATCTACACCTAATCTAACTGCTAAATCTACTGAAGCGTCAAACTTTGTGTATGTAATTTCTTTTAGTAAAGCTGAAGCTTCTTCTACTGAGTAAAGCTTGCTTGTATCAATCTTTGCTCTTGCTTCTTTTTGCTTTTTTGTTAATCTTGCCATATCGTAAAATTTAGTTTGGAGCTTCACCTCCTTTAACAGTGATACCCATCGATCTTGCTGTACCAGCTACCATTTTCATAGCCGATCCGATTTCGAATGCATTTAAATCCTGCATTTTGTCTTCAGCAATCGCTTTAACTTGATCCCAAGTTACTTTTGCTACTTTACGTCGGTTTGGTTCTCCTGATCCTTTCTTTACTTTGGCCGCTTCTAATAATTGTACTGCTGCTGGTGGAGTCTTAATTACAAATTCAAATGATTTGTCTTTGTAAACAGAGATTACCACAGGTAAAACTTTACCTGGTTTATCTTGAGTTCTAGCATTAAATTGCTTACAGAACTCCATGATATTAACTCCAGCGGCACCTAAAGCGGGTCCTACCGGTGGCGATGGATTCGCAGCACCTCCCCGAACTTGTAACTTAACTACTTTGTCTAGTTCTTTTGCCATTTTTTAAATTTTAGTGCGCTTATCTATGTTGGAAGCCTAGATAATGACGCTATCTTTATTGTAACAATTATTATAACTTTTCTACTTGCATATAACTTAGTTCTAATGGTGTTTTTCTTCCGAAAATCTTAACCATTACTTCAAGTTTACGCTTTTCTTCATTTATTTTTTCAATAGTACCATCAAACCCATTGAAAGGTCCATCGATAACTTTTACAGTTTCTCCTTTTGTAAATGGGATAGCCACATTTGCATCTGCTTCTATCGCTAATTCATCAACCTTACCTAACATTCTGTTTACCTCAGACTGTCTTAATGGTACAGGATCACCGCCTTTCGTCTCACCTAGAAAACCGATTACGTTAGTAATTGATTTAATAATATGAGGAATCTCACCGCTTAAATTGGCTTGAATCATAATATAACCAGGAAAATAAACTTTCTCTTTGTTTATTTTCTTTCCGTTACGTATTTGAATTACTTTTTCAGTAGGCACTAAAACCTGATCTACAAAATCATCTAACCCCAGTCTAGAGATTTCATTCTCAATGTAAGTCTTGATTTTATTTTCTTGACCACTTACTGCTCTAACAACATACCATTTTTTATCAGACATCTTCTTCGTTTGTAAATTGTTAGTTACTAAATTATATCAAAATAAGCTTTTACTGCTTTGCTAAAAACTGTATCCACTCCCCAAATAGCAAGCGAAAAAAGTATTGAAAACACAGCTACAAGAACTGTTAGTCTTTGAGCTTCTGGCCAAGGTGTCCAAGACACGTGGTTCTTTAACTCTTCGAACGATTCTTTTATATATGTTATTAATCCTGCCATTTGATTTATTTTTTAAGGTTAAAAATTAACCTAATTTATTTATGCACACTTCGACTTTACTCAGTGTAAACTTATTGAGGGACTTCCTTAGACTACGCTTAGGACAAACTTCTCGCCTCGTTTTACCTTATTGCACGGGTTGAGAGACTCGAACTCCCGACACCTGGTTTTGGAGACCAGTGCTCTACCAACTGAGCTAAACCCGTAAACAACAATCAAGGCATCCCGATTTTTTCGGGACACCTTAATTAATTATTTAACTATTTTGTTTAGTCTAAAATTTCAGTTACCTGACCAGCACCAACTGTTCTACCACCTTCACGGATAGCGAAACGTAAACCTACGTTCATCGCAATTGGTTGGATTAACTCAACAGTAATTGTTAAGTTATCACCAGGCATTACCATTTCAACTCCATCAGGAAGCGCAATGTTTCCTGTTACGTCAGTTGTACGTACGTAGAACTGTGGACGGTAGTTGTTATGGAATGGTGTATGACGACCACCTTCTTCTTTCTTAAGGATATAAACCTCAGCTTTGAATTTAGAGTGTGGTGTTACAGAACCCGGCTTAGTAATTACCATACCTCTAGAGATTTGAGTTTTCTCAATACCTCTTAATAAGATACCTGCGTTATCACCAGCTTCTCCTCTATCTAAAATTTGGCGGAACATCTCAATACCAGTAATAGTAGATGTTAATTTCTCAGCACCCATACCGATAATCTCAACCGGATCACCTGTGTTAGCAACACCAGTTTCGATACGACCTGTAGCAACAGTTCCACGACCAGTAATTGAGAATACATCTTCGATAGGCATTAAGAAAGGCTTGTCCATATCACGTACTGGCTCTTCAATCCACTCATCAACATTTTTCATTAATTCCATTACTGTATCAACCCATTTTTGCTCACCGTTAAGTGCTCCTAAAGCAGAACCAGCAATTACAGGACCATTATCACCATCATATTCATAGAATGATAATAAATCTCTGATTTCCATTTCAACTAATTCTAATAATTCTTCATCATCAACCATATCCACTTTGTTCATGAATACAACGATACGTGGAATACCTACCTGACGACCAAGTAAGATGTGCTCACGTGTTTGTGGCATAGGACCATCTGTTGCAGCAACAACTAAGATAGCACCATCCATTTGAGCAGCACCAGTAACCATGTTCTTTACGTAATCCGCGTGACCTGGACAGTCAACGTGAGCGTAATGACGATTTGCTGTTGCATATTCTACGTGTGAAGTATTAATTGTAATACCTCTTTCTTTTTCTTCTGGTGCATTATCGATTTGATCGAAATCTTTTGCTTCAGATAAACCTGCATCAGCTAATACTTTAGTAATAGCAGCAGTTAAAGTTGTTTTACCGTGATCTACGTGTCCAATAGTACCTATATTAAGGTGTGGTTTTGAACGATCGAAAGTTGCCTTTGCCATGTTTAATTTATTTAATCTTATTTAATATTAGTGTTCAAACTATTTATTGAACGTTTTTAAAAAAGAGCCAACGACGGGATTTGAACCCGTGGCCTCTTCCTTACCAAGGAAACGCTCTACCCCTGAGCTACGCCGGCGCAAAGTGTTTACATCCTCATTATAATTATGAGATTCCTGCCTTCGCAGGAATTTTAGAGCGGAAAACCAGTTTTACTTCGACTACACTCAGCATAAACCTCTCACCTGCTCACTCATTCTTTTTAAACAACACTCAAAAATGAATAATGTATAATTTAGAATGAATTTTAGAGCGGGAGACCAGGTTCGAACTGGCGACATTCAGCTTGGAAGGCTGACGCTCTACCAACTGAGCTACTCTCGCATTTCCGGTGGCAAATATAATAATTAAAATAGTTTATCAAATAAAATTAATAAATATTATTGTGTATTTCATCGAATATTTTTGGTTTTTACCGATAAACAAAACTAAGAATGATGGATTTTCGTAAAAACAATCAACATGATATATTTTTACAGAAAAATTCCTCAAAATGAAAAAAATCCTACTACTATTCACATTTCTATTAGTAACTAATTTATTTGCTCAAGTTAAGGTTGGTGAAAACCCTCAATCCATAAACCCAAACTCTATTCTTGAATTAGAAAGCACAGATAAAGTTTTAGTTGTAACAAGAATTTCTACAGCTCAGATGAACG
>CAYVNR010000037.1:0-22544 GCA_964453045.1 uncultured Flavobacteriaceae bacterium | reverse complement strand
TTACGCTTATGCGTCGCTACCTTGTGTCTTTTTCTTTTTTTACCACTTGGCATAATAAATAATGCTTTTAATTAATATTGTTTTAGTTCACTTCAACATTAGATTTTACACCTTCTAAAAATACTTTAGCTGGTTTAAAAGCTGGTATGTTGTGAGCTGGTATTTTAATCGTAGTATTTTTTGAAATGTTACGACCTGTTTTCTCAGCTCTTGTTTTAATAATGAAGCTTCCGAAACCTCTTAAATATACGTTGTCACCACTTTCTAATGATGATTTTACTTCTTCCATAAAAGTTTCTACCGTAGCCTGTACATCGCCTTTTTCTATTCCAAGTTTATCAGATATTTTAGCTACTAAATCGGCTTTTGTCATTGTAAATTAGTTTTAGAGTTACTATAAATTCTAAGGGATGCAAATATATGTAATTTAATTTCAATATTTCAAGCGTAATTAATTAAAATTTAACGTGATAAAGATTTAATTTTGCTTCAATTATTTAAAGATTGAATGAATTTTAAAAACAAACTAACTCATTGGTATTCAATTAATAAGAGAGAGCTACCTTGGCGAAAGACAAAAAATCCATACTACATTTGGCTTTCAGAAATAATTTTACAGCAGACTCAAGTTAAACAAGGCTTACCTTATTATGAAGATTTTGTTAAGCAGTATCCCACAGTTTTTGATCTGGCTAATGCTACTGAACAAGAGGTTTTAAAATTATGGCAAGGCTTAGGGTATTACTCTAGAGCTAGAAATCTTCATGCCACAGCAAAACATATTGCTTTTGATTTAGATGGCAAATTCCCAGATAACTATAAAGATTTATTAAAACTTAAAGGTGTAGGTGATTATACGGCCAGTGCGATTGCTTCTATAGCTTTTAATGAAGTTGCCGCTGTAGTGGATGGTAATGTATACAGGGTATTATCGCGTTATTTTGGAATTGACACTCCGATTAATTCCACTGCAGGAATTAAAGAATTTAAAGCTTTAGCTTCATCTATAATTGATGAAAAAGAACCTGCCAACTATAACCAAGCTATTATGGAGTTTGGTGCTAAACAGTGTAAACCCAAAAGCCCCGATTGCTCAATATGTCCATTAAAAGATAGTTGTGTTGCATTGCAAAAGAATTTAGTTGATGTGCTTCCTGTAAAGTTGAAGAAAACCAAAGTCACTACGAAGTATTTCAACTTTTTAGTTTGTATAGACCAAAATAAAAACACCTTGTTAGAGCAACGAATTGGTAAAGGGATTTGGCAAAACTTATATCAATTTCCATTAATTGAATCTGAGAAAAGCTTAACGACCAAAGAATTCCAACTGATAAATCTAAAAGGTACAGCTTTAGAAAAACTTAAATTTGAATACTCGCTTTATAATGAAACAGATAAAATCCATAAACTTTCGCACCAACACCTACACACTAAATTTTGGATTATTGAAGTTAATAAGTTGCCAAAGGAGCGCATCCCTATTAAAAATTTGGCTTCCTATCCTACTCCTGTTCTGATCAGTGAATTTATAGAGCACTTCAATTTTAATAGTATATAGAAATCACATTTTTTTATTAATTTTAAGGTTACTATCTAAAACTGTAACTTTGTAGGCTAAAACAAAACTATTATGTCAGGAACGTTAAATAAAGTAATGCTAATTGGGCATTTGGGAGATGAAGTAAAAATGCATTATTTCGATGACAGAAATTGTGTCGGTCGTTTCCCATTGGCAACCAACGAAACTTATACCAACAAACAAACTAATGAACGTGTCTCTAATACAGAGTGGCACAATGTTGTGGTGAGAAACAAAGCGGCTGAAATTTGTGAAAAATACCTAAGTAAAGGGGATAAGGTATATATAGAAGGTCGCATAAAAACCAGAAAGTGGACAGACGACAAAGGTATGGAGCGTTATTCTACCGAAATACAGTGTACCGATTTTACATTCTTAACCAATAAGAATGAACAGCAACAAGTACAGCAACAAACTGCTCACCAGTCTAATGTGCAACAACCATCTCAACCTCAGCAACAGCAAAATCAGAATAGTGTTGTGCCAGATGGTGATGATGATTTACCATTCTAAATTCAATTAATCTAATTTTATCTTGGATCCAGAACCCACGGTTTTAATTTCAAATTTATTAGTTACCAATACCTCATTTATTACAAGTGTTGTATTACTTTTTGTGCTTTTAGCTTGTTCTGCCCTGGTTTCTGGTGCTGAAGTGGCTTTGTTTTCTTTAACTAAATCGAATATAGATGAAGGACTGGAAAACAAGTCTTTTGCTATGCAGATCATTGCTAAATTACTAGAACGTCCTAAAAAGTTGTTAGCCACTATTTTAGTAGCCAATAATTTTATAAATATTGCTATTGTACTATTGTTTGCCTACATAGGAGAAACACTTTTTAAGGATGTTACAAATGCTGTCGTACGGTTTTTACTTGAAGTGGTTTCAGCTACGTTTTTAATCTTGTTATTTGGTGAAATTATTCCAAAAATATACGCTAGCAGAAATAGTGTGAAGTTTTCATCTTTTATGGCAAAGCCTTTAAAGTTTTTGGATGTACTATTTTCTCCTATTAGCTTGCCAATGCGTTATGTAACGCTTAAAATTCAGGATAGGTTTGGCAAGCAACAG
Organism: uncultured Flavobacteriaceae bacterium; assembly: GCA_964453045.1. Classification (GTDB taxonomy): domain Bacteria; phylum Bacteroidota; class Bacteroidia; order Flavobacteriales; family Flavobacteriaceae; genus Winogradskyella. The sequence continues at coordinate 19,893 of CAYVNR010000037.1, read as the reverse complement.
TCTAACCTTAGTGTAGACCAGTTATCGCAAGCTCTAGAACTCACCAATAGCCAAGACACTACACAAGAAGAACAAAAACTGTTACAAGGAATTGTTTCATTTGGAAATACAGATACGAAGCAAGTGATGCGACCGAGGATGGATTTGTTTGCGCTAAACGTTGACACACCTTTTGAAACCATCATTAAGGACATTGTTGACAATGGTTATTCTAGAATTCCTGTATATAAGGAAAGTATTGATACTATAAAAGGTATACTCTATGTTAAGGATCTTTTACCACATCTAAATAAGAAAAAATTCAACTGGACAAGTATATTGCGAGATCCATTTTTTGTCCCAGAAAACAAAAAATTAGATGATTTAATGGTCGATTTTCAGGCAAAAAAAGTACATCTAGCGGTAGTAGTTGACGAGTATGGTGGTACTTCTGGTTTGGTATCGTTAGAAGATATTATCGAAGAGATTGTTGGTGATATTAGCGATGAATACGATGACGATGATTTAATCTACACCAAACTAGATGACAATAACTACAGCTTTGAGGGTAAAACACCTTTAAAAGATGTGTATAAAATTGTTGGTATTGAAGACGACTCTGAAGATTTTGAAGATAGAAAAGGAGAAGCTGAAACTTTAGCTGGCTTTGTACTAGAAATCTCTGGTGGTTTTCCTAGAATAGGCAGTAAAATAAATTTTAAAATTTACGTTTTTACTATAGAAGCTCTAGAGCGAAAACGTATAAAACAAATTAAACTCACCATACTTAAGCCTAATTTATGAAACGCATAGTTATTCCTTTTTTAAGTCTTTTTATGTTAGGTTGTGGTGATGACGCTTTACCAAAACCAAAGGGTTATTTAAGGTTAGAATATCCTGCTGCCAAGTACGAAAAGGCTATCACTCCACTTCCTTTTAGTTTTGAAAGAAACAAGCTTTCAGACCCCATCTCTAAAGTAAAGACATCGGGCAAATCAAAAGGAATAGATGTAAAATATCCCAGTTTAAAAGCCACAATTTATCTTACTTATAAGGCGGTGAATGATGATAATCTGGATAGTTTACTCCGTGATGCTCAAAACCTAACTCAAAAGCACACTATAAAAGCTGATGAAATTTCGCAGAACGAATTTCTGAATAGTGAAAATAGGGTTTATGGCATGCTGTATGAAATTGGCGGTGACGCCGCATCACAATCGCAATTTTATGTTACAGATAGCGTTAATCACTTTCTAAGTGGTTCTTTATACTTCTATGCAAAACCCAATTACGATTCTATTTATCCTGCTTCAGAATACTTGAAAAAGGATATCAAGCGTATAATGGAAAGCATCAAATGGAAAAATTAACAATAAAAAAACCGCTGTTATACAGCGGTTTTTTTATTGTGTAACTTTAAGTTTACTTAGAAATTATAACGTAAGCTTACGTTGTAAGTTCTACCATCTGTATTAAAAAATCCAAAACGATCAGAGTTACTCACTACTACATTATCAAGAACATTGAAAACGTTACCTCTTAAGGTTAAGCGTTCTTTGCCAATATTGAAGTTATAAGTAAAACCTAAGTCTGCCAATGCAAAAGGATCAATTTTACCTGTATTCCTTGTTGTTAAAGGCGCAAAAGGCTCATTTCTGTAGTTGTTCCCAAAATATTTTACACCACCATCTAAAGATAAACCACTTGTTATATTAGCTCTTGCTGTAAGTCCCATTGTTGTTTGTGCTAAACCTGGTACACTAACACCATCTCTATTGATTCCAGTTTCAGAATTAATAAGCTCACCTGTGTCATCATCAAATTCATCAAAACTACTTTCTCCATCATACTTCCAGCTACCTGCAGATATAAAACCGTTAAGTCTTAACCAATGTGTAGGGCGATACATAAAATCAAACTCCACACCTCTGTGTGTTTGGTTAACACCTCTTTGGAAAGTACGTGTGTTGAAATCATCAGATGGATCATTAGGTGTACCATTATTATTAACACCATCATCTTCTTGAATTACTCTATTTTCCCATTTGGTATAATAAACGTTTACAATAGCACTAAAGTTATCTCCTATTTTAAACTCATACCCAGCTTCAAAACCTGTGATGTCTTCGTTATCCACTTCAGGGTTTACAAATTCATTAGATGTTCTAATATCTCTAAAAATATTATCTAAAAATGGCTGTCTAGAGTAATAACCTGCATTAACAAAAAACTTATTGGCTTCATTAATAGCATAACTTGTACCACCTTTAACATTATAACCTATTTTATTGATTTTATCTGAATTCCTTGTCACCTGATTACCGTTTTCATCAGTTTGAAAACGCCCTTCTCTTTCAAAAGATTGATTAGAAACCGCACCTTGGAAGAATACTGAAAATTTATCTGTTGCATATTCAATTTGTGAGAATACACCTTGGTAATTGATATTTTCTGAGTAATCGTAATCGATACGTTGATCTTCATCTGCAAAATCAAACAAAGCTGCCCAAGGATCTGCATCGAAGGTTTCAGTAACAACCGCACCATCTGGTCTGTCGTTTGCCCAACCTTCTAAACCATAAAAATCCACAACTTGCCTAAAATGGTCACCTCTGTATAGTCTTAAATCTGCACCTACATTAAAATCTAGGTTTTCATTTAACTCGGTGTTGAAGTTTGTTACCAAACCATACCAAGAGTGGTTGTTTACCGATGCTCTACGGATGTAGTTTCCATCTTCATCATCACCAGTTCCTAAAATATCATCATCTCCAGGTAAAATTAAATAATCCCCAGAGTTACCTATACCGTCAGGATCCCCAAGATTTTGTTGCTCAATGCCTAAATAATCTATTTGTCCGTCTGGTGTTCTTAATCTTCCTTCACCTCTAGGACCAGTTCCACCTCCTCGTCCCCAAGAGGCATATAATACAGAAGATAAACTAGATTTTTCACTAATGGTCCAGTCCCAGTTAAGGTTCATTACTGGCTTGTGATAATAATTACGACGCTCTGACTCTATATCAGACGTATAACGTCCATCTTCTTCACCGCTTGTGTATCCCCAATGCTGGTTAAACTTAGGATCGTCTTCAATTCTTTGCTCACTCTGTGACCAACGTTGACCGTGAAATTGCGGAGCACCAGTTAATAAGAAGTTAAAGTTGTGCTTTTCATTTGGCTTATATCCTACAGAGAAAAAGTAATTCTGCCCTTGACCAAATGTTCCCTCTGCCCAACTTCTATGTGCTTGCCAGTGGTCTACCAAGAATGAAAATGCCCATCCTTTGTCATTAACACCAGTGTTGTATTCTGCTGTAGTCTTAAAATAGCTATCGTTACCTGCTAAGAAACGTACAGAACCACCTCTTTGTTTATCAGCTGCTTTAGTTACAATATTAACTGTACCACCTACTGAAGAAATCGCTAATTTAGAAGATCCTAAACCACGTTGTATTTGAATAGCATTAGCAACATCGGACAAACCTTGCCAGTTAGACCAAAATATTCTTCCATCCTCTTGAGAGTTTATTGGTTGACCGTTTAATAATACAGCTGTATTGGTATCGTCAAAACCCCTTACAAACAAAGCACTGTCACCAAATCCACCACCACCAGGTGATACGAATATAGAAGGCGAATACTTCATTATCTCAGTAACCTCAACATTACCAACACCTCTTGCGAGGATTTCAGATTTTTTAATTGTAGAAACAGCTACTGGAGTTTTTCTGTCTTCAGCTAAGTCAATAACACCAGAACCAACAATAACAACCTCAGCTAAACTATTGTCTGGGTTTAGTACTATTGTTCCTAAATCTGCATCTCCATTAAATTTAATAGTTCTAGATTCGTAACCTACATAAGAAATTACAATCTCACCAGAAGTTGATTGGGTAGTTAAAGTAAAACTACCTTCAAAATCTGTTGTCATACCATTTGTTGTTCCTTTTTCGAGCACATTAGCCCCCGGAAGTGGTGAATTCATCTCAGCATCTATTACCTTACCTTTAATAGAACTTTGAGCAAACGCTACCGTAGTGATGAACATCATTACAGTTGCAAATAAAAGTTGATTAAATTTTTTCATATAAAATTTAAGTTAAATTGGTTTCAATATTCTTCGCAAAATTACGACTAACTATGGGTATAGTATTATGTAAATGTTAAGAAATTTAACACTGTACGGTAATTATGCATTTAACAACTTTTATGCATGCATAATTAATTTTTTGGAAATTTTTTAACAGATTTTAACGATTATCTCTGTAAAAAGCCACTAAATTTTGAGTAGAACTATCGTGCTTTGAAGAATTTTCAGCTGAATTTAGTTCCTTGAGAATAGATTTTGCCAATTGTTTACCCAATTCTACACCAAATTGATCGTAACTGTAGATATTCCAAATAATACCTTGCACAAAGATTTTGTGCTCGTACATAGCTATAAGTTTTCCTAAACTTTCAGGTGTTAATTTTTGGATTAAGATTGAAGTTGTTGGTTTGTTGCCTTCAAATACTTTAAAAGGCATTAGTTTTTCTATTTCATTTTCGGAAAGTGATTGATTTTTTAATTCCGATAAAACTTCAGCTTCGGTTTTACCATTCATTAGAGCTTCTGTCTGCGCAAAATAATTGGACATTAACTTGTCGTGATGCTCCCTGTTACCATAAAGCGACTCTACAAAGCCAATAAAATCTGTTGGAATTAGTTTTGTCCCTTGGTGAATAAGCTGAAAAAAAGCATGTTGCGAGTTGGTGCCTGGTTCTCCCCAGATTAATGTCCCGGTTTGGTAATTAACAGTATTACCATCTCTGTCTATACTTTTTCCATTACTTTCCATAATACCTTGTTGCAAGTAGGTTGCAAATTGGTTTAGATATTGTGTATATGGAATTATGGCTTCGCTTTCAGCTTTGAAAAAATTATTATACCAAATGGTAAGCAATGCTGATACAACAGGAATATTATCTTTAAAATCTGTTGTTTTAAAATGTTCATCCATTTTATGAGCCCCATTTAGCAAGCTTTCAAAGTTTTCATAACCTAGCGCAAGGCTAATGGATAAGCCTACCGCACTCCACAACGAAAAACGGCCACCAACCCAATCTTTCATGGGAAAAATATTGACCTCATCAATACCAAAGGCTTTCACACTTTCGATATTTGTAGATACCGCAACAAAATGCTTAGAAACCGCAGCTTCTGGTTGACTTTCTAAAAACCAATCTCTAATAGAATTTGCATTGGACAATGTCTCTTGCGTTGTAAAGGTTTTAGAAACGATAACGAAAAGTGTTGTTTCTGGGTTTAAGTTTTTAATTACTTCCTTATGATGGTCTCCATCAACATTGCTGACAAAGTGTGTATTGAGATGGTTTTTGTAATATTTAAGCGAGTCTACAACCATTGCCGGCCCAAGGTCAGAGCCACCAATTCCGATATTTACAATGTCAGTAATAACCTTACCCGTATATCCTTTGTGCTCACCATTAGCAATTGCATTTGTAAATGTTTTAATCTTTTCTTTTACTTCATATACTTCCGGAATTACATTTTCTCCATCCACAAAAATGGCAGCATCTTTTGATGCTCTAAGTGCTGTATGCAAAACTGCCCTGCCTTCTGTGGCATTGATAATATCCCCTTCAAAATATTTTGAAATAGCATCTTTTAAATCTAATTCATTGGCTAATTGAAGTAATAAATCTAAAGTTTCAGTTGTAATTCTGTTTTTAGAGAAATCTACATAAAAATCTTCCCATTTAATGGTTAAATCATTTGCTCTATTAGCATTAGAGCTAAAAAAAGTTTTTAGATGTTTAGACTTAATAATCTCAAAATGCGATTGTAATTGTTTCCAAGATTCTGTTTGGGTAGGATTGGTAGATTTTAATGCCATTATTGTATATCGGTAATTGGATCTTCAGTTATTGTATTTTCTGTTTCTATGCCATCAGCTTCTAAGAAAAAGATATTATCTAATTGCTGCTTTATTGGTTTTATATATTCTAGATATTTTACTTTAAGACTATCTGAAATGGGTTTCGCCTCAGGTAATTTTTGTTTAAACGGATCTACTTGCTTTCCGTTTTTCCAAAAGCGATAACACACATGTGGGCCTCCAGAATTGCCTGTCATACCAACCCAACCAATAATGTCTCCTTGTTTTACGAACTGTCCCTCTTTTACATTTTGGGCTTTCATGTGCAAATACTGTGTACTATACGTGTCGTTATGCCTTATTTTAACATATTTACCATTACCACCTCTTCGTCGGGATTCTGTTACGGTTCCGTTGGCCGTGGCCATAATTGGAGTACCAATGGGCGCAGCAAAGTCCGTACCTTTGTGTGGTCTTATCTTATAGCCATAATATGCTATACGACGCTTAAGATTGTAGCGAGAGGATAATCGGCCAAACTTTACTGGCATTTTTAAAAATGCACGACGAAGGTTTTTTGCATCTTCATTAAAATAATCGACTATATTTTTAATTGAATCTGTTTTGAATTTAAAAGCATATAAAGAATCACCATTATACTCAAAGTAGGCTGCTTTTACATTATGGACACCTGCATAAATACTGTCGTCTATATATTTATCTGTATAAATAACTTTAAACCGATCACCTGGTTGTAACCTTCTAAAATCTATAGTCCAGGCATAGATATCATCAGCCATTATATATGCTAATTTTTGACTTATGCCTTTGTTCTCCAATGTTTCTGAAATATTGTTTTCAATAATACCTGTAGCAGTTTTTTCGATATAGGTAATTGGTTTTCTGCTTGTATAAGATTGAACGGAATCCTTAAAATCTATAACAACGTAATCTTCTAAATTTTTTTGATATATGAATGTTGTGGGCTTCTTTATACTGTCATTTACATCTTCTTTTGGAAACAATAATGTATAGGGTTTACCAACCTGAAGTTTTCTAATGTCGAAAGTGTCTTTGGTTTTTTCTGCTATTTGATAGATTTTTGGATAACCAATATTATTTCGCTCTAATATAACACCAAATGTATCTCCCCTTTTTATGGTATCGCGTTTAAACTCGTAGTCCTTTAGATTAAAGCCAAACTCTAAAATATTTTCTTCTTCAGCGATTTCAGCAATTTCTTTTTTGTAAGCTTCTTCTGCTGAGTTATCGTCTTTACATGCCAAAAAACAAACCGCAATTACGGCTATTGTTATTAGTCTTCTTAATTGCATTAATGCGCTAATTATATATTATTTCCCCAATTTTTTAATTCTTCTTCTGTCCATAAATCTGGAAAGAAAATACGCCGCTGATACTTAGGATGCATATACTTTTTCCAATCACTGCCACCCGTGGCTTCACCATCTCCAATACCACTTTCAATGTAGTGCTTTGCAGCATTATAATGTGCCATTACCCAAGTAACATTAACTGTATAATCAAAATGACGCATGGCTTTTATTAGGTCTTCATCTTTTTGATCCTCTAAAGGTAATTCCTTAAAACGTGTCCATAAGTTCTTGGTATTATAGGTCTCCATAAACCTTAAAAACTCGTCTTTGTATCGCTTTTCAAAATTAACCAAAAGTGTGGATTTTTTTCCTGTTTTATGATCTTTTCCAGCAGCTTGCCAATATAAGTGCTCAAAAGCGTGCGTGTAAGGCGTATTTCTATCTATATCTTTTCTGAATCTGTAATCGATAAGATTGATCAATTCTGTAGATGCAAATTCTATGAAGCGATATTGCGCGCTCTGAAATCCACTTGCCGGTGTTAAGGTGTAACGAAACTTCATGTATTGTTCAACCTCCATACCTTCTCTCATAATATTGAATGACGTCGTTAACATATCAAAATAACGGCTAATACGCATTATTTTACTTTCAAAAAAAGTAACATCTAAATCTTCTTTTTCTGCTACTTGGGATATTTCCCATAGTATCATCTTAAAAATAAGCTCGTTAATTTGATGATAGGCAATAAAAACCATCTCATCTGGTAGCGTTGTACGCTGTATCTGAAGATTTAGTAACGCGTCCGTTTGTATGTAATCCCAATAAGTAATCGGCTTGCTGTAAAGCAAGCCGTATAAATGGTCATCTGTATCTTGGTCTATTTTGGTGTACTTCTCTTGAAGTTGTTTTAAAATTTCGTCGTAGTTAGTTTGGTCTGGCATGAATTAATTTTAATGTATCGTCTTAAAAGAGTGTTTTAGTCCTTTAAAAGCTACTAAGTCTGCGCGAAGTGAGCCTACAGCTAAATCGGCCTTTATCTTTAATGGTATTTTATTTTTATCGTTACTTACCCATAATGTTAAACTTTCTTCTTCCTTAAATACTCGACCTGCCATTACATAAGGTCTAAATTTTAAGGCTCTTACTTTAACATTTGTTCCATTAATATCTACCTCTATGGTGTCTTTTCCTAAGTATTTTAGCTTAAAACCGTAGTTTTCTTCATCAAAAAACATGTTGGTTTTTATCTCGTCACCTTTTCTTAACGATTTAATATCTATATTATTTCTCAAGTAATAATACATAGAAACCATATCTTGTACGTCTTGCTCAGTTTCTATAGTTCTTATCCGTTTCTTCTTTTTATTGTTGACTACCGCTTTTTGTTCGTCATGTAAAAAGTCTATTTCAATATCCTTGGTGTGTCCTCCTTCATCAATTTTTCTTATGAACTTGTAAGGCGCACCAGTTTCTTTATCAAAATAACTTTCGTAACGGTCTTCTACTTTAAAAACAGCTTTTATTAATCCTGTAGTCCATCCCTTTCCCACCACATGGTATACAGATTTTCCGTTTAAAGTAGATTCGTTTAGCGATAAAGTGGCGTTACCTGCTTTTAGAAACCCACTATAACTCATCTTAAACTTAAACCATTCTCCCTCTTGAAAGGCTGATTCTTTTTGAGAAATTGGTGCTTTTAAACCAATAAGGAATACTAATATGGAAAATAAATATTTCATAATTTCTAGTTTGTAAATTTAAATAATGTAACGCAATTATTTTGTTACAACTATCTTAAATACAATTACTATTCCAAATCTATTAAAACATTGATATACAAGCAAAAACCTTGGTCGATTTTAAAAAAATTTCGATAAATGCTCACATTTTAATAGTTCTACGATACCATAGTAGAGCAAACCAAAATACATAAATTCTAAGTTTGTGTTTATGTATAGAATTTTAGAGTTGGTTTTATAAGCGCGTTTTTCTGTAGGGAGTTAAACGCGCTTCTCTATTATAAAGTTCCTCGTTTTGCTTGCTCTCGTTCAATACTTTCGAACAAGGCTTTAAAATTCCCTGCTCCAAAACCTTGTGCGCCCATACGCTGAATGATCTCGAAGAATAACGTTGGTCTATCCTCAACTGGTTTTGTGAAAATCTGTAATAAATAACCTTCTTCATCGGCATCTACCAAAATAGATAGCTTTTGAAGCTCTTTTATATCTTCTTTCATCATTTCCATGTGTACTCCTAATCGCTCAGGAATCATATCGTAGTATGATTGCGGTGGAGGTGGCAAAAATTCAACACCTCTAGCTTTTAATTGTGCAACGGTTTTAATAATATCATCTGTAGCGACAGCGATATGTTGCACACCAGAATCTTCATAAAAATCTAAATATTCTTCAATCTGTGATTTCTTAGCAGCTTTTGCAGGTTCGTTAATTGGAAACTTAATTCTTCCATTACCATTACTCATCACTTTACTCATCAGCGCGGAATATTCGGTGTGGATTTGCTTATCGTCAAATGACAAGAAGTTGACAAAGCCCATGACATCCTCATACCATTTTACCCATGTGTTCATTTGACCCCAACCTACATTACCGACCATGTGATCTATATATTTTAAACCTACGGGCTCTGGGTTGTAGTCACTTTTCCACTCTACAAAACCTGGCATAAATATCCCATTGTAGTTTTTTCGCTCTACAAACATGTGTACGGTTTCTCCATAAGTGTAAATTCCTGCTCTTACCACCTCACCATGTTCATCTTTTTCAACAATAGGTTCCATGTACGATTTTGCACCTCGCTTTATGGTTTCTTCATAAGATTTACGGGCATCATCGACCCAAAGTGCTATGACCTTTACGCCATCACCATGCTTAACAATATGGTTGTTAATTGGAGATTTGCTGTTTAAAGGTGTAGTTAATACCAATCGGATTTTATCTTGCTTAAGCACATAGCTCACATGATCTTTTGAACCTGTTTCCAAGCCTTTATAAGCATAAGACTGAAACCCAAATGCAGTTTTATAAAAGTGCGCCGACTGTTTGGCGTTACCTACATAAAACTCTACATAATCTGTTCCTAGAAGCGGAAGAAAATCTTGCGCTCCATCGAATATTTTTTCTAAACCGTAATTAACGGATTTTACTTCTTTTTTACTCATATCTTTTACAGAATAGAGAAGTTAGAATAGAGAAAAAGACATCTTGTAGTTTGTTTTGAAAACTCATTGTCATTTTTTTAAAATTCTGCTATTCTCCCTTCTAATGTTTTTAATTATTCTTTTGAAATATATTCTCTTTTATTAATTATAACCAAGATTTATAGTAATCTTCATCGGCAATTTTCAAAGCTTCTTCAGTAACTTTTAAAGGTTTAAATGTATCTACCATAACGGCCAATTCATCTGTTTTTACTTTACCAATGCTGCGTTCCATAGCTCCTGGATGAGGCCCATGCGGAATACCTGCTGGGTGTAACGAAATATGCCCTGCGTCAATATCATTTCTGCTCATAAAGTCACCATCTACATAATATAATACCTCGTCACTATCAATATTACTGTGGTTATATGGTGCCGGTACCGCTAGCGGATGGTAATCGTACAGTCGTGGCACAAAGCTACAGACCACAAAAGCATCAGTCTCAAATGTTTGATGTACTGGTGGCGGTTGGTGCACACGACCCGTAATGGGTTCAAAATCGTGAATTGAAAATGCATAAGGATAGTTGTAGCCGTCATAACCAACAACATCAAAAGGATGTGAGGCATAAACCATTTCTATGATTTCGTCTTGCTTTTTTATTTTGATTAAAAAGTCGCCCGATTCATTGTACGTTTCCAATTCTTGCGGTTGTCTTAAATCGCGCTCGCAAAATGGGGAATGTTCCAATAATTGCCCAAACCAATTTCTATAACGCTTCGGTGTGTAAATTGGCCTGTAAGATTCTACGATAAACAATCGGTTATCTTCTGTGTCAAAATCGAGCTTATAGATAATTCCTCTAGGCACCAAAAGATAATCCCCATATTTAAAATCGAGATTACCTAGCATGGTTCTCAATTTTCCTGTGCCTTTGTGAATAAAAATCAATTCGTCGGCATCTGTATTTTTATAAAAATAATCTCTAGTAGATTGCTTAGGTGCCGCCAAAATAATATTGCAATCGCTATTGGTAAGTACAATTTTTCGGCTATCTAAATAATCATTTTCTGGTTTTACCTTAAAACCATGAAAGCGATACGATTGCATATTGTTAGCTTTTGCAACTTTTGGCGCTATACTGTATTGTTTTCTTATCTCTTTGACTTGGGTTGGGCGTTGCTCATGGTAGCTGTTTGTTGACATCCCATCGAAACCTATGGTTCCGAACAACTGCTCGTAATAAAAGCTTCCGTCTGCTTTCTTAAATTGCGTATGACGCTTTGGTGGAATTTTTCCTAATTTATGATAAAATGGCATTTTTCTAGTTTCTAAAATTTGTATTAAAATTACGAAAATTAAAGGGATTCCTGTCTACGCAGGAATAAACAAAAATGTAGTACTATTCTGGATTCCTTTTGATAAGGAAATGCAAATGAAGTTTTAGATTTTGCCAGAAAGGTTTCATAGTGTTACAAATATCGAAAAATATACTGATAAGTTAAAATAAAATGTAAAATCCCGTTTTAAAATGGTATTGCGGGTTAAAACCAAAAACTATGAAAGCCTATCATTAAACCTTTAAAATGGCTATAGCATTTCAGTAATTTAACACTAATTGAAATTTCTTACTTTTTATGTTTTGTTCTTAAATAATTTTTTTTAGATTTGACTCGCTATCTCTAATAGAGACAAGCTATTATAATTAGAAGCAAGGTTATCCCTAACCGATGTAGAATCATTTTTATGTAAAATCGTACAATTTTGCTATCTCATTTATAGAAATGTGATAAAGGCACTATTGCCCTAAATTAACGATATGAACATTAACCTAAACGTATAAAAATGATTAGCAAATTAAGACCATTCTACAGCATCGGAATTCTAATCCTTGGAATTTCACTATTCTTCACCAGTTGTGAAAAAAATGATGAAATCACCGAAAACAATCAGAGTGAACTACTCATTAAAAAAATAAACGACAGTAGTCTTAACTCAACGATTCGAGATGTACTTTCAAGATATTCTAATGATCCAAGTACACAATCACGCTCATCGAACACAACTGAAAGTTTGTTTGATTTTAATGTTATAACTGAACAGGCAAAGTATGTCGAAAAAGGAGAATATCACTCCTATACCTTCCCGATTGTGAGGCATAATCCTGATGAAAATATTCAAGAAAACCTTTTGCTGGATTTGCAGCCCGATGGAACTTACAAAGAATATCTGGTTCGCTATTATATTGGGCAAGACGAGTTTGAACAAATCGAGAATAACCAAGCAGACATCCATAATGTCCAGGTAGAGTTTATTCCCATTGAGGATAATAGCAATATTGTGTACAATAGAGGTTCTGGAGGTTGCCAAATGACATACGATATTGTCATTGAACTTTCATTTAATGAAGATTGCACCTGTATGTTTGCTGCTGTCTCCATGGAAAACCTACAATTTATAGGCGACTGTGACGGTGGTGGCGGTGGAGGTTCGCTTGGCGGCGGACTTAACACAGGTGGAGGAAGCGGCAATTTTGGCTCACAATCTCCCTCAGATACAACCATAACTTCTCCCGTTCATATTGATGGGAGCTCTGCAGCGGCAAGTATACTCACCAATTTTTTACAGCCCGAACTCACCACTGCTCAATCTCGTTGGATCAATAACCCCAATAATGCAGATGCTGTACAGTCTTTGTTTAATTATCTACAGGATAATGAAAGTTCGGCTGAGGCTAGGAGTTTTACTTTACAAATGATTGATGTAATTAGCCAAGACAATACGGTAACAGATTTGAATACCTTAAGATTTGTCCTTGAGGCCAAGAACCAAGATAAGATATATAATGATCTTGACAGCAACTTTCTTTTATCTGTAAATCAATATACGGACATAGATGTTACAACAGACCCCAATTTAGCATCTTATCTTTCATTGTATTTTTCCGTAAAATGTGCTACATTGAGACTAAACAATCCCGATTGGTCTGATATGAAGATTTATTGGGAAGCGTCAAAAGATTTAGTTCACATCACATTAGATGTATTTGGTTTAGTGCCTGTAGTTGGTGAAGTTGCAGATTTGACGAATGGAGTTCTTTATTTAATTGAAGGAGATGGCATTAATGCATCTTTTAGTTTTGCGGCAACAATTCCTATTGCTGGATGGGCCTCAATTGGCTCTAAATATGCTATAAAGATAATTGAAAGCGGTGGAAATATCGCTTACACGGTGAATTCAAAAGTAAGACTTACTTGGAAAGTTCTTGCTGACGGCACAATTCATTTCGGTAGTGATAATACTTGTCGGAGACAATTAAGAAAAGTATTGGGTTTAGCTACAGGTGTAGCACAGCATGCTCATCACATTATCCCTCTTACTTTTAAAAATCACAGTGTAGTTCAAAAGGCCGCCAAATCCAGTAGTGCATTTCATATGAATGAATTACTTAATGGAATCCCTATTCCGTCATCTAATCACTTAACAGGGCATAGTCATTATAATGATGTATTAGAAGATATTTTAGATGGTTTTAACCCAAGTGCTAATGTAGACGAAGCATATGATTTTCTATCAGGTTTAACAAATCACATAAGAGATTTAATCACAAATAATCCAACTTTAAATTTAGGACAAATAGGAGATTTAATTAGTTACCCATAAATAAAATGAGATATTTTAGTTTAAAATATAGTAGAAACAGAAAAGAAGTCGGCAAAAAACCACAAAGCCAAGGTGGTCTTCTTGGTGATATTCAGCAAGATTTCATGCCTTGGCATGGCCCTATAAATTTTGATTTTAAACTTCCCGAGCCAAGACTTGAAAAGGGAGCAAAACAAGTTTCCTTTTTAAATGTTGCATTCATTCATCCTAACAGATTTTTAGTATTTGATGATAATTTATTAAACTATTTAAAAAAAATTGATGTCGGAAAACACCAAACTTGGAAAATAAAAACTTGGCAAAACCAAAAATTGATAGAAAAATACAACTTGTTCCTTATAAGTGACACAAAGCAAAATGCATACATTGATTTCTCAAAAAGCGAGTTTTTTACTAAAAAATTAGGAGATTGGAATAACTCAAGTATTCGACAGTCCGTTTTAGTTAAGGATTATAATAGCTATAATTTAGAAAAAGAAAGATTGAGAAAAGACAGGCTAATGTTACTGCACAGTAAAGTTACATTAGATTTAAGGAAAGCTAATGAGGACATGTTTAGAATTATAAATGCACCTCTTGGAGGTTATTTTGTATCAGAACGCCTTAAAATTGGTATCGAAGAAAACGGTTTTACTGGCATGGAGTTTATAGAGGTCAGTGAATTAGATAAAGTTAAAGTGATTTATTAAAATGGAAGAACATAATTTGATACAAAAATGGATTGATACCGATAAAAGATTATTTGATACTCTGGTTGATATTCAAAACACTGAAAAAAACGAAACAAAACAAGCAGAATTGGCTTTCCTAAGAATTCCAAAAATGTATGGTCTACCAACATTTCCCGAAGATAATGAGGATGGTGAATTTTTATCCTCAGTCTATGAACAACTAGGGCTTTTAAATTATTTAGAACCAGAAGAAGATATAAGAGGCCATGTTTTATCAGCTATATTTTATGTCAAAGAAAATTACCTTGTTGGTATAAATTTTGTTTATCAAAAAAAGTTTAACAATGAAGAACCCCCTTCTCATTTTACAGGAATAGGTTATAAAGGAGATAGTATAGATGTTTTACCCGTATTTGTAATGAAAGGACAAAGTTGGTTTGATTTGGGTTGCAAATATTTTACAAAAGAAGTAGATATGATTAACTTATGAAAAACGAGATTAAAGAATTTTATGATATTGATTTCTTTTTGGTATTATGGACTATTATAGTAATGGTTTTATTGCTATTGATATTAAGATTTATGTACAAATATTTGAATAAAGTTAAAAATAAATAATACCGTCCACAACTAAGTATAATTATGGTTAGAGACACAATTAAAGACAAAAGTTATTTTGATGATTTTATTTTGAAAAAAAATGAACTTATAAATAAGAATATTAATAAATATAAAAATGATTTGATAAAAAAGGATCGTATCCAATCAGTCATAAACTTTACCATTGGCCTATATAAAAATATGCTGATAGCAAAATATTCTAGAGGTGACGATATGTTTTCAGGTTCAATAGCTAACGATTACAATCGCACCGTAGATTTGATTTATGATAACTGGGAAGAGAATCAAGGAAAGTTTATTTACAGTGAGGGGAAAGAAACTATAATTCTTAACCAATACACTCTTTCAATGTATTTATCTACCACAGAATTTTTGTCATTAGGAATTCTCATAAACGAAGACAACGAAAAATTAAAAAAGTTGATGGATATTATAATTAAGGACAATGTAAAAGACTCTTTACTCAACTTTTTAATGCAGTATTTAGACAACAATATACCTGATGTAACAAAAGAGAGTTACAAAAAGTTCTTTCATATCAACGAGCGTTTAGGGCGTTTAAAAACTATTATTAAGGAAACCGATAAAAACACGGCCGAAAAAGAACTTAAGTACTTTTTAGAAAACGAATGGTACGCCTCTTTTAAAGGTACACCTTTGTACGACCTTCACAACAACCGACACAACATTTATGCGGGGTATTGGTGCTTTGTAGCTGCTGCCATCGTTAAAATAAAAGGTTTGGATGATAGTAGTTTTAGAGATAATAAATATTACCCAAAAGATATGCTAAACAACTGATATGAAAAAGCTTGCCCCTATCTTATTTTTGGCTATATCGTCACTTATGGGCTGTAAGTCGGCCGCTGTGGATTCCCCAGACTCCAAAAAAAAGAAATTTAATGGAGAAATAGTCTTTAAGGTCGTTACAGAAATAGAAAATGAAGAGCAATTTGACAACGAGTTGGAAGCCTATGGCAAAGCAATGGACTCCATTCATTCCAAGGACACATCCTGGCCACCTGTTGGGCCATTGATGAAAAAGCTATTGGATCCTAGAGACGACTACACCCGGAGCAACTCGTACTATAAGCCCAATTTCTCTATCTACAAATACACTGACACATTGGTCACTTACGATTTTGAACAAAAACTCACAAAGTACAAGGTCACGATTAATACACTAACACTAGATTATAAAAGGTACAATACCAGAACCAATAAAATTGTTAAGGCCGAAAAGTATAAATTCCATACAAGCGATCTTCCCCATAAAGAGATAATATATAAAGACAGTACCAAAGTAATTCACGGCTTAAATTGTTATAAAGTACTGGTAGTGGAAGACGACCCAGCGAGCGATACCGATGGGGTAAAAACTTATAAGGAAATGTATGTCACAAACGACATTCATAGTCTTTATCACCCAATACAATTGAGAAAGGAGTTTTTAGAGCGGTATTACCCCTTGGAGATTAAATACTATTCAGATTTTTTGAGGGACAAAGTAACGTACTATTCTGCTGTGTCAATAAAAAGCACTGATTAACTGAGTTAAAAAATTGATATCAATGAAAAAAATCAATTACACATTCGTTTTCCTAACTTATTTGGCTCAACCCCAAGAATTTTAAAATTTGCTATGCCATGATAGATAAAAAAGATTTATTTAAAAAAGAAAACATAAACTTACTTTGCCCTTATTCCTTTGAGTTTTTAAATCATTTAATCGGCCAGTTAGGTTATAATCAAGAGAGCTATGATGACTTAAATGTAAAACAAAATGTATTGAATACTCTGAATTATATTTTTGATTTAGAAATTTTGGAAGTTTATGACTGGATTAATAATCCACAACTTAAAAATCAAGATATGTCTTATAAAGAAATAGTTAGTGCAATAGATGATTTATGGGTTAAAGGTATAGAATATCCTGATTTTTACGGTATAGTTTTATTTGGTCCGAAAGGGTGGTATGTAAAAAAATTAGAAAAGATGGGAATGACTCATACTACTGACTGGCAAAATTTTATAGAAGATAAAATAGGAGACCTAGAAAAATGGATTGAAAAAAACAAACCAAAACATGGTTAGAGACACAATAAAAGATAAAGACTATTTCAATGACTTTATAGACCGATTAAAGAAAAGTCAAGAAAAACGATATGAAAAATTTAGCAAAAATAGTATAAAAGAAGACAGAATACCTATTGTAAAATATGATATGAGCAATAATTACTTAAGGATGGTCATTGCTAAATATTCTAGAGGAGATAATATGTTTACCAGTGAAATTTTAACGGATTTACATAATGCGATTAAGTTATTAGATGAAAGTTGGCATAAAAATCATTTAGGAATAATACCCTCACAGAAAAACAGAGGGTGTTTTTTGAGACAATATGGACAGTCAAATTATATTTTTTTAATCGACTTACTTTCAATTTCTATATTATCTAATATTAAATTAAAGGATGCTATTCCAATAATAAAGTTTATAGATAATGATGGAGTAGAAGATTTTCTATTCAATTTTTTAATTTCTTCTCTTGATGAAAATAGAAAACCAATGGAAAAGGAGAGTTATGAGGAGTTTTTTGGAATCAATGAGATGTATGGACGTTTAAAAACCATTATTAAGGAAACCGATAAGAACATCGCTGAAAAAGAACTTAAGTACTTTTTAGAAAACGAATGGTACGCCTCTTTTAAAGGCACACCACTATACAATCAGCACAATAACCCGCATAACACCTATGCGGGGTATTGGTGCTTTATAGCTGCTGCCATCGTTAAAATAAAAGGTTTGGATGATAGTAGTTTTAGAGATAATAAATATTACCCAAAAGATATGCTAAACAACTGATATGAAAAAGCTTGCCCCTATCTTATTTTTGGCTATATCGTCACTTATGGGCTGTAAGTCGGCCGCTGTGGATTCCCCAGACTCCAAAAAAAAGAAATTTAATGGAGAAATAGTCTTTAAGGTCGTTACAGAAATAGAAAATGAAGAGCAATTTGACAACGAGTTGGAAGCCTATGGCAAAGCAATGGACTCCATTCATTCCAAGGACACATCCTGGCCACCTGTTGGGCCATTGATGAAAAAGTTAATTGACCCAAGAGACGATTACACCCGAAGCAACTCGTACTATAAGCCCAATTTCTTTGCTTATAATTACACTGACACCTTGGTCACTTACGATTTTGAACGAGAATTTACAAAGTACAAGGTCATAATTAATACATTGACCCAAGATTATACCAAGTATAATAAAAAAACCAATAAAATTGTTAAGACCAAAAAGTATAAATTCCATACAAGCGATCTTCCCTATAAAGAGATGATATATAAAGACAGTGCCAAAGTAATTCACGGCTTAAATTGTTATAAAGTACTGGTAGTGGAGGATGACCCAACAAGCGATACCGCTGGGGTAAAAACTTATAAGGAAATGTATGTCACAAACGACATTCATAGTCTTTATCACCCAATACAATTGAGAAAGGAGTTTTTAGAGCGGTATTACCCCTTGGAGATTAAATACTATTCAGATTTTTTGAGGGACAAAGTAACGTACTATTCTGCTGTGTCAATAAAAAGCACTGATTAACTGAGTTAAAAAATTGATATCAATGAAAAAAATCAATTACACATTTGTTTTTCTAATCCTTGCTTCATGTCATTTTTTCAATCCCATTGACGAAAGCTCAATGAAAAGAGTTGAAGTGAAGCCTGAAAAACAGAAACTTATAGGAGAATGGGAATTAGACAGTTTTAGCTATTCCTTTATAAAAGAACAAGAAAAATTATTTACTGAAAAAACACTTCTAGCGCTGAAGGAAGAAGGTAAATTTCTCTTAGAGAACTTCCCAAACCATGATACTTTTGGAAATTTAACTGAACCGGACTTCATAGGTGTTGACGGGGAATGGACTATTAGAGAGTCATCCAATAAAAAATTCTGGAATCTAAAATTAGAATTCAAAACAAATCAAGACAAGAATAGGTCGCTAGTTTTTCAACTTTATGACAAAAAAGATCTCGGGCTGATATTATGGAAATCTATTGGAGATCCTGACTCTGGAAACCGTCTCTTATTTAAGAAATAGTATAGATGTTTTACCCGTATTTGTAATGAAAGGACAAAGTTGGTTTGATTTGGGTTGCAAATATTTTACAAAAGAGGTGGACATTATATAATCACCTAATCAAGAAATTGATTTTCAAAAATTAGCAAAACCATTTTAACGTGAGTTCCACATAAGATTCAAGTACCGTACAATTTAAAATGTTGTTAACCCGTTGTGCATTTTGAATAAAATTCGTCAATTCGAGTGATTTTTCAGAATAAAATGAAGAAAAATTGTATCGAGAATAGGATTTTAGACCAATAAAACCTTGTTCTCGATACTTTTTTCAGAGAAAAAAACTCGAACTGACGGTTTTAAGTACAAAATAAATCAAAATACACAACGGGTGTTGTTATTTAAGTCGTTGAAATTATCTCTTCGAGTGTGTTATGACCCAAAAGAGAAAATGTATCGAGACGTTCTTTTTTTAAATAATTCTCGATAC
>CAYVNR010000036.1:0-23399 GCA_964453045.1 uncultured Flavobacteriaceae bacterium | reverse complement strand
CTTCAATTTTTGTAATGTCACCTCCAATTCTATCATCATAAGTTCCATTTAATCCGAACCAAACCGTAGTCTTTTCTGATGGATAATAAAACACTTTAGGATTGAAAGAAATTGATGATGTTTTTGGTAGATTACTAAAACCATCGTCTTCTGGGTCAAATGCTTTTTGATAGTGACCAGAACCGTAAAGTGAAAATCCAAACTTTTCATTACGTTTGCTATAAAACACGTTTGCTGTACTCCCCAATGCTTGTGTTTGGGTTAGCATAATATCTAATGCAGGTTCTTCATCAGGCGTTTTAGAAACCATGTTTACCAATCCTGCGATTGCACCACCTCCATACAAAGTAGAAGAACTTCCTTTGATAATTTCAAATTGTTTAAGGTCTAGGGGTGGAATTTGTAGAATACTTAAACCACTTGAAAACCCACCATAGAGAGGAAATCCATCTCTTAATAATTGTGTATATCTACCATCAAGACCTTGTATTCTAATATTTGTATTTCCACTACTCAATGAGGTTTGTTGCATTTGTATGCCTGTGCTTTCACGAAGTACCATAGAAATGTTTGTAGGATTCATAACGGCTTTTTCGGTCAATTCCTCCGCACCAATAAATTCAATTCGAGTGGGGATTTTGCGGACTGTTCTTGTGCTACGAGTAGATTGAAGTACAACAGCATCTAATTCATTACCACCTTCTTTAAGTTTAAAAATTAAATCCGTTTGATTTGGTACTTGAATTGTAGCTTCTAATGTTTCAAAGCCTAAAAAAGAAATTACTATTTGATGTTGACCATTAGGTATTTCAGTAAATTCTGCGATTCCATCGAAATTTGTGACCGCACCTTTTTCTAAGGCTTCAAAGTAAACCGTAGCACCCATTAGAGGCTCATTTTCAGCTTCTGTAATGACTTTAATTTGTATATCTGATGTTTGTGCCTTTAATGATAGGCAAATCATTAAAATGAGCTTTATGCCCAATATGTATTTATTCATTGAATTAAAATGTAATTAACTAATTAATTGATTTAGATTGTTCTGTTATTAGCTAATTACTTGTGGTGGTTGCCAGATGTTGGAAAGAAAATCAAACCTATAAAAAGCCTCATAGGTTGTTATGATTTCAGTCGAAATCTTTGCATAAAATTTAAGTTCATATTTTGCTAGTGGCTCATAGGTTATTGACATGCCACAGCAGTTGCAAATACAAGTTACAGGACAAGAATCATCACTATCTTCTTGATGGTTATGTTCTATACTCATTTCGTCTTGATGTTGGTCTTCAAGATTCTGACCATCAGAACAGGGCTTCGCTGAAAGGACGAGTATTGTTAATGATAATATGACCGTTAAAAACTTCACGTTACAAAGATAGAAATTAAAAGATGCAATTGGTGTGCAAAATACTGGTCAGAACGAAAATTATACAATTTTCAGTAAGCGATAAACATTTTTAATGGGTTGATTTTTATATCTTTAAAGTCTGCAAAAAAATAAGCTATGGAGTTAAAGAATATTGTTTTACATCAAATAATAAAGAAAGAAAATGGCAAACCTACCCTCAATTGTTCTGACCATTTACTACCCACAACTAATACAGATATAATAGAATTTGTTGAGCGATTTCTAAATATTTACAGCAATAGAAGCCCTACCTACGGTACATTTAAAGACGATAAGGAGAATTACCCTTTTCAGAAGTATTTAGAAGAATATTTAGAAGGACATGACTTTCTTGATTTTTCTTTGAAAGCGATGAATACTTTGAAAAAGGCAATTGACATTCCCTCTACAAAAGGTGGTTATGTCATTTTTATTCATTACACTCAAGGTAGTGTTGATTTTGTTGTAACAACCATGCTAGATAACTCTGCTCAATTTGCAGTTAATGAAGAAAAGCTAATCATTGAAAAACTATCAGCACTTAATATTGATGAACTAGTTAGGGCTAACAGAGTCAATATAAATAAATGGAATGATAATGATGATGCTTATTTAACGTTTATAAAAGGTAAGCGTGATGTATCAATTTTCTTTCAGGAATTTATAGGTAACACAGACCTGACTTCTGCTAAAGTGAATGCCAATAATTTAAAGGATGCTTTACAGGAATATATGCGAGTCAAAGGCTATGATAGAGATAAAAAGTTTAAGGTTTCCAGAGAAATTGAAGATTACATATTTAAGAGAATTGATAGTGAAGAA
The DNA here is from genome assembly GCA_964453045.1 of uncultured Flavobacteriaceae bacterium. GTDB lineage: Bacteria > Bacteroidota > Bacteroidia > Flavobacteriales > Flavobacteriaceae > Winogradskyella. Next base: position 21,190 of record CAYVNR010000036.1, on the reverse strand, counting down.
GATATTGAACTAGACTCTATCTCAGCATTAGTAGATGCTGAAAATCCAAGAGGTTTTATGGATTACAGCTTGGAGAATGATAAAAATGTGAGTGGGCGTTTTAGGGCTACGAAAAAAGGCGATTTCTATTTTTTACACAGAACCGTAGTAAAGGGCAATGGTTACAAACTAGAATTTGATAAAGAGCTTGTAAAAAGGAATATTGTTGTTAGGGATGGTTCTAATATAATAATCAAAAATGTTGATAAAAACGTTTTAGATAGGGAGTTCGGTCAACAAAATGAGTAAAGAAAATAAATTAGAGGATGTTGTCAAATTAAGAAAAAGCCTAGCAGAGGTCAATATTACGACCTATGGATTTGAGGGCTTAATAAATCATGTCGATAAAGAGAGGATTGCCATCTTAAAGGCTCTTTGGGATAGTGTTGAAGAGACTTATGAAATCAAGTCAAACGTATCTGTAAATCAAGCTAGTTTATCTGATTTTGAGGGAAAAGACCTTAAAATATCATTTAATACTGGCAACTATGCTTATTATGAAAATTTTTCAGATTTTATTGATGGTAATAAGCTTAAAATTAAGGACTCTTCTTTCTATATAAGTGAATTAGACTATTTACACGATTCAGGCGTTCAAATTCCTTCTATTGTACAGAAGTACATGGCTAACCTTGAACTAATCAAATTAATTAAGTCAATTGCTGATTTCCAAAAGACCGTTGCTAACAATCTTGAGTTATTTTTTTACAAATCAGAGAATGGTTTATCCTTGGTAGTGGATTACAAACCAGAAGATTTGATTTCATTTTCTGAAAGCACACTAAAAGAACTTGAATCACAATTCAATGACCCAACCGATGCACAAGAGAGAAAACAAATATTTAAGAATGAATTAATAGGTATCTTAAATAAAAATGGCAATACTTTCAAAAAACTACTTGAAAACTGGGAAGCACTACTTGACAGTTACAAAAAAAGCTTTGAGCTGTATTTGTCAGGCTTCTCATTTGAAAAAATCAAAACAGCTTCAATTGGTCATTTTCAAGAGTTAACGGACAAAATTAACCAGACCATTGGCAAAGTATCAAATTATATTTTTGCAGTACCGATAGCCTTTGTTCTACTTTTAAGGTATTTCGATTTTGAAGGTGAAAATTTTACTGGAGATTTATTATTGTTAATTCTAGGTGCGTTGTTCTTCATTTTAGTTTGGTTTGTTGCTTTCAGGAATATAGATGAATCTATTGATGCAATTGAAGAAGATATAGATGATTTTACAGAAAGAATAAAAAACAATAAAGCATTAGAAAGTGTCAAGGACAAATTAGAAACATTTAAAAATAAAAAACTAAAGGCTCAAAGGAATAAAGTTGTGATAGCAAAAACAGTATCAATACTAATCTTCTTAATTGTGATTTTTGCTTTTGTCTATATCCACTTTAGTGATGAGATTTTGACTTGTTTTAATCAAATCAATGAGCAATAAAAATTTCTGTTTTAGTTATAATGTTTAACTAGTTGTTTTGCTTTGTGAAAAAAATAGCCCAAAATAGGCTCTAAAATAGGGTTAAGACATACGCCTCTCTCGTGATTTATATAGAAGATTTAAAGCCATCTTTGAAGAACTCTTCAAGATTCATTTCAAAATATTCACAGATTTTATTCAAGGTCAGAAAAGAGGCATCTCGCTTTCCCTGCTCAATTCTACCGAAGTGAATGCCTGTATCGTTGTACGCCTGTTCTTGCGTAACGCCTTTTTTATTACGCAATTCTTTTACTCTTTTTGACAATGCTGTAAGTAGTTTTTTCTCTTCCCTAATGCTCATAGCAGTAAGGTCAATTTTTTACTTTTCAATTATAATTACCGTTCGGTCATTATTTTTAATATATTTGATAACATTATAAGCAGAGTTAAAAATGGTAGTATTAATTATAGTTATTGGTTTGGCTTTCTTGTACTGGAGTTTAGTTCCTAAAAAACCAAAAGAGCCTACTTTGAATGACATCATCCATAGCTCTCAAAAGCGAAATGGAAAAGTAACCCATGTTTACAAGAACACTTTAACTGAAAGGGTGTTGGGGAGTGCAGTTTATTATTATGCAGACTCGCCAGATGAAGAAAGTGATATTAAAGTATTTTCTGGCACAGTAATCGAATGTCAACGTTATATTAACAGGCATTCAAAACCGCTAAGAGGATGACAAGCCATATTTCCTATATAATTAATTTGCCTTTTGCCATAAGAATATTCATTAAACGAATCTATAATTGGCTATGCTCTCGATTAAACAAGTTTACACATCAACCAAAAATAGAAATAGACTTCGCTAAGAGCGATTTTAAGCCCATTATGGACTCGTTGCTCAATAAGACAACTAAAGAGCAGAAAACCGTTGTAAAAGAGATTAAATCCCAAATGGAGCATATTCTAAAGCATTTTATAGGATGCAATTGGGGAAGTCATTACAATGCAGTTTTCAAAAATCTCGTAAAACCGTACCTAGATAACCCAAAAGTCCTAGATAGTGTTTTGAAATCAGAGATTATTAAGGATAAAAATACTATTGTTGGAAACACAGGAGCAAAGATATTTCCAGAACTAATGGACTACTTAAAGCGAGTGGATAGCCTTAAAATACAAGCATATCTAAGACAAGAATTTAACCTAAAAAACCATGAAATTAAAAGTCAAGTTATTTAGCCTATTAATAATATCCCTAGTTGTTTGTTCGTGTTCTTCTGATGATGAGGAAACTAATAACAACACCTTTGACAATAGAATAACAGTAGGCTCAAATACTTATGAATTGACCAATGCTTATTTAGAACGGAGCGAACTAGGTAATAGCGTATTTTATTCTATCATATTGACCAAGGGAGAAATTGATTATAGTATGTCTCCAGAAGTATATTCAAATGACTTTGAACTCGCTACTGTTTGGTCAGTTAGAGTTCCAATGACTGATACTTTTCTAAACTCTGCTACCTATAACTTTGATGAAGATGCTGTCTCTGTTAGACACTTATCAACTTTTGGATTTAGTAACGAATATCAAATAGTGAATAACGAAGTTCAGTCCTTTAATTCTGTATTTAATCAAAATGATATTGTTGATGAAAATGCTAGAATTATAGTCAATGAACTACCAAATGGAGATTTCAATATCAACTTCAATGCTCTTACAACAGTTGGACAAATCAATGGGGAGTTTACAGGTGTTTTAGAAATAGTTCAATAAAAAAGCTTGATAAATTATTATCAAGCCTTTTTATGATTTAAATTCCATCATCTTACAGTTTGTTAAACTTTGAATTTAAACTATTCACATTATTGATTTTCTTATTACAGAAATAACAGATAGCAACTTTTTTGCCATCTCTTAAACCATAAACATGCTTGTGGCTTCTCTTTTTGCCACAATTGGAACAAACAATATCCTTTTTTTCAGATGTTGTAAATTCATCTCTGTAATACTTGAAAACTGTAATGATACCATTTTCTTCAAGTTGACACTGATTTAGTTCTTTTGCCATATATAACACCTCCTTTCTTTTTTATGTTGTTTTTTCATTAATACATCATCGGAAATATCACAATTAAGCTACGTATCTAGTATGAGTGATATGGTCGTGACAGTCACTAGTAATTAGTTGATTAAACTTCTCGACTATCAATAGCCTTAAATCGCTTTTCCATTGGTCTAACTCATAGTCTTTTATTAGTTTTTTAAAAGCTCTAAACTTGTTTCCAAAGGTGTTTTTGTGATATTTTCTTTTCAACTCTACCCAATATTGGTAGTTAAGACATTCCTTAAAGAACCTCTGTTCCCTTTTCGGCATATTTTCGTCTCCAAAGTAGGAATCCACAATAATTAACTGCTCAAACTTTTTTAAGAAATCTCCAAACAACAGATATAGATTGTTTATATCCTTTAAGTCCTCTAGCGTATAAATATTAAAGCCATTCAGTTCTTTTTTTGACTTGTATTTAACCTCTATTCTCAAAATGTTAGGGTTTGTACCCTTCAAGCCATAATGCAAGGATTTGTCATAGACCTTTATTTCATAATTGGTACATGAAAACTTTTTCAACTTCATTTTCTTTTTGTTCTTAGGGTCAACACATGGGGTTTTTAAGTTATACATTAAGAGATTATGGTTTAAGAACGTTGTTGGGTCGAAACCCAGATCTATGTTAAACCCAAACTCCAAGTTCGTTAAACTCATATCCTTTAAAGGATAGTTTAATTCGTTTTCTAATGCCTCAAGACTGCTTAATAAATCACAGTAATAGAAATCGTCATAATTCATCACTTCCTCTCCTGTAAGAGCGTTAAAATGCTTGTGCAATGAGTTTTCTACATAGCCTTGTTTTTTGGATATGTTTACGGACATGTTTCCAATTTTAGCTCTTATAGGATGCTCGTATTCGTCCTTTTTTTGAAAATTATGAACTGCCACTACTTTATGTAGGCAGTCTTTCCTTAATAAGTTACTTTCGACAACATTTTTGTCTTTAAAGTATGCTTTGATATAATCAATCATAATAAATAATTTTTTCTATACTTTAACATTGGGCAATAGCTTTCCCTTTCCAAAAAATTTTGGATTTTAAATAATTAATAAGTTTTACTTGGTTTACTGCTTGGCTAGTGGTCTAGCCACTTAGTTAATCAGATAAGATTAAGCAATATTTCTTAGTAGGTAATTTTCTACTTTCAGTTGAACTTCATCTATTGAGTTGCCTTTGTGCTTAGTCATCCATTTGTCCAACTCAACTCTCTTAAAATAAAGTTTCCCATTACTGAATGCGGAATACACAGGCAAATCGCATGTCGTGCTATTTAATTTGTAAAGGTATTTTTCACTATAACCAGTATAGAGAGAGGCTTCCTTTAAAGACAATATGTCTTTGTTTAAAATTGTTGATAGAGTTAGTATTCTCTTTAACTCCGCCAAATCGTCTTGAATGCATTTAAACATTTTTTTTAGTTCAATCATTTTTTTATCATTTATTTTTTTGTCTTTCGCTCTTTGCTTTCGACTTGATATAAAAATAAAAGGCTTAATGTGGAGATTTAATATAAAAACGACTCCACGTGAATATCTTAATATTCTAAAAATGAAGTTGTTAAAAATTTAATTTGAACTTTATGTGGAGTTATTGTGGAGTTTGTTTCAAATTATTAATGAGTTCATTGATAGTACTCTTTCTTCTTGGTCGTCTTTTACTATTTGGAGTTGTTGCATCACTTATAATTCTCATAATACTAGCAGAATCTTTTGATTTGGCAATAGGCATTTGTATTGTTTTGAATTTAAACCTGTCTGACCAAAAAGAGTTCAAGAAATTTGGTTCTTGAAACTGGTCAACAAAGAACGGTTTTAATGAATGCATAAGAAGTCCTAAATCTGAAAGATTATAACCGTGTAACAGTATTTTGTTCTTTGGTTTTGTTTTTATGTCAAAGTGTTGTAAAAATTTCTCTAATGAGGTTTCATCTTCATTTATAAAACCTTTAGCCTCCAACTCATAATATAGTTTCTCAATAAAGTCAAAATTTTTTCCGAAAACAGTCTTTAAGCTAGGAGTATTGTTTATTTCATTCCCTTTGCTAAGTTGATTGAGTTCAGTATATAAATTGTCAAGTCCTTTTTGAATGAAATCTATATAGTTTTCAGAAAAGTATGTTATACCTCCATTTTGCTTATTTTGTCTAATTAGGTTGTTGTAAGTTGCTATGTTTTTTTCTAAAGCATTTAAATTCTCGTCAAGAAAACCGTTATTCTCAAAGTCCTTTTTAGCCTGTGAAAAATAATATCTATCAATATGAGACTTAAATTCAGTTAAGAAAACTCCAGAGATAACTTTTTCATAGATTTCTGGGCTTTTTTGCTTTAAATTTTGAGTCCTTCCGAAAAGGTTTATATCTGCCCATTGTAAGGCTATGAAATATTGAAGGTAATAGTCATTACAAATTATGAAAATTAAATCAATATCATTTTTATTAGGCTTTTTGAGGTCAGTTTTAATTGACCAATTATAATTATCGAACATGGTTAATTTAAGTTACTCATTGCATCATCTAAAATTTCATTTCCAAAACTTTTCAAGTAAGATTTAGTTACAGAAACATCCGAATGACCCATTAATTCGCTAATAATATCCTCAGACACCCCATTGAATTTTAAATGGGTTGCAAAGCTATGTCTTGCAACGTAGCTTGTTAAATTTTTATCAATACCGACTTCTAATGCGATATGTTTTAACTCTCTATTAAATTTTCTGATACATCGCTTGTATCTACCGTGAATTTGCTTTTTGGTCAAGTTATTCTTCAATATGATGGGAAATACATATTGTGTTTTTTCAGTTTTAGGATAGTTTTTGAAGTGTTCCAAAATTTTTATTGCTTCTGGAAGCAATTTGATGTTAAAATCTCCCTTGGTTTTATCTCTTTTGTAAACTAATCTATCTCCTTTAATATTTGACCAAGAAAGTGCAGTCATATCTTTGAAATTCATGCCCCCTGCATAATAACTAAAAAGAAACATTTTATATGTGGTTTCATATTTAAGATTCTTTTCTAAACCAATATCAAAGCTTTTGAATTTTTCAAATTCTTCTTTAGTAATTGCAATTTTTTGAGTGTTAGACTTTAGTTTTGAAATCTTATATATTTTAAATGGATAATTCGATTGTTTAGCATAACCATGCTTTATTGCCCTGTTATAAATTGTCCTAATATCTCTCATCCTGAAAGCAATTCCTCCATCGTCATAGGTCTTTCTTAAAAATGTTTCGTAATTATCTAAAAACTCTGGTGTTATATGTTTGAATTTTAAATCTTTATTTGCAAATTTGAATAGAGACCTTTGGGTGTCCCTAACTCCTTTAGCATAACCAAACCTTCCAATGCTATCAAGTTCTTCGATTCTTTTGTCAAAAAATTCGTGGACAGAAATTACTTTTATCTTGTTTTCCCTTCCTTCGTTTAAGAATGACTTATAGATGTCCTCTAAGTCATAATCTATTTCTTGGGATTCTAAATCATTAATTGCGTTTTGTAAACGAGTATCTAGTTTTTTCAGGGATTCATTAATCTCTTTGAATTTTGAATTATTTCTTTTTATTCTTTTATTATTTTCGTCCCATTGGTTTTTAAGACATGAAAAGGGAAGTGTTATTATTTTGGACTTTCGACCTAAATAGACTCTAAAGATTATAGGGTAAGTGTTATCTTTCCTTGGTTTATTTTCTCTAAGTAATAATTGATAGGTAGCCATATGATAAAATTAAAAAGGTCAAGCTTTGGGTCAAGCTTAAAAGTTAAAAGTAGTAAAAATATGAAAAACGAGAAAGGATTTATTTGTATATTTCCCTTTATTTTTAAGGGTTTTGAATAAGTAAGTAATCAAAAGAAAAATTATAATGGTCTGACTGTTAATCAGAGGGTCACTGGTTCGAGCCCAGTCTGAGGAGCTAATAAAAACAAGCCTTACAGAAATGTGAGGCTTTTTTGTTTTATAGGGTCAAGCCTGTACTTTTATTACTGTATTTTTAAAGAACGTTTGTTTTTATTAAGAATATTAAACCTAGAACTATTATCTTAAAGTAGAAAACGGTAATTAATTATAACTACCGTTTTCTATTGTTTAAATTCTCATTAGCTCTCTTCTGATTTGAGTGACTATCACCAATACTCTTCTAACTTTGGAACACTTTTGTCCTGGTTTTTACGATTGATTAGTACTCTACTTTTTGATAATCTTTATGATTTGATTTATATCATTTATATAGACTTCTAGAAAGTATATCCCTGTACCAAGAGATGATAAATTGATATGAGTGATATTGCCACTTTTTAAATCAAGAACTTCCTTCCCGGTAGTTGTATAAATTTTGGCACTGGTAATCGGCACATCCGATTGTATTTGAAATTGATCAGCTACCGGATTAGGGTAAACACCAACAGTACCTGTTATATCAGGGTTGTTTATACCCAATGTTGGGTCGGATTCCGTTGTAAAACTGAAAACAGGGCTAGGTGTCGATAAAAACGGACTACAATCTTGAGCTCTGATAAACCAATAATATGTAGTATTATAAGACCAGTTATAGGCATAATTAAACGATGTGTCAAAACTATTTACAGTGCCTATGTTATCGCCTTCAGGATTAGTACCTAAGCTTAGGACATAACTCGTGGCGGGCTCGCCCGTTGTAGCTTCATTCCAATCGAATAAAATTTCTAAGTTTGAAGGGTCTGTTTCATCAATATTTACATCAGTTGCCATATCAACTGGCGCATTTATGGAAGTCACTTGATTTGGACCTATGCCAGAACAGGAACCTGTTGTAAATGTCCAAACAGGACTTAAAATACTCCCTGCACAATTGTGCGATTCAATTCTCCAGTAATATTGGGTATTCTCCAATAATTCCGGTAATTCGATTAAAAGCTCACTTCCAGTGAAAAGATTTGTTCTAACGTTTGGATCAGGTGAATTATCAAAATACAGCGTATAACCTATAGGTGATCCTGCACCACCAGATAGATCGTCTTCCCAGTCAAATTCTAGATAGCGGTCAGATCCACTATACAGGATGGTGACATTTGAATCCCCATCCATTGGCATAGGATTGAGAACTGGGTTAGGAGAAACATCGGTACAAATACAAGATGTGCATTCTATACGTGTTTCAGTATCAATATTTGGTCCATCATTGCATGCACCATCTGCTGTCCAATAACAATAAATACTAGTAGTGGTCGCCACAAAAGAAACTGTTTCCGCTCCGTGGGTAATAATCGTGGTGCCATCATCTTCTGTTATTGTGATATAGAACGGAGTGGCCATATTTGTATTGACGGTATAAGATTCGCCAATAACTAGTCCTTCTAATACTGAATAATCATTTTGAGGTCTATTGTTAGTTGAAATTATCTGTTGCCCTGTCCTTCCAGGGATGATATCTACTGTCCCCAGTGGCCACTGAAAGACTTGGTTGGTACATTGGCTACTGACTAATTGAGTCGTTATTAATGCCAAAAAAAAAAGTGTAATTTTTCATCATATTTTTAATTTATTTAGAATAAAGATAGTGTTTTTTATAGAAAGTATTTCATGAATATCCGTCACGTCTAATGATTTGCACGTCAATTATGTTGATATAAAAAATAAATTATTGTGTAATAGCAGTATTTTATGATTTTTGCGTAAAGCTTTATGCTATAAATATTAAATTTAGAACTATTGCACTTTTTTAATACAAATAGATTTATTGCAATTTTTATATTTCATCTAGTAAAAATTATCCAGCACCAGTTTACTACACGTAAGGATAGAGAATCCTTATTTGATGAGCTCTAATAAATTTTTACTATTTCAAAAAACTAGAATAAGCCCTCCTTCGTTGTATTGCTTCAAGATATCTTCAATAATTTCTTTATCTCCTCCCACAAGGCCACCAGTATAAGATGGATTTATTATATCATATTTCAACCCTTGTAATAATTCTACTTCAGGAGTAAACCAATGACACAAGTTATAGGAATTAATATCGTCCTTTACTGAATAAAATCTCTGGGTCATTTTAATTGAAAACGCAATTCAAATTGCCACTCTTTACAATCAGAGCTAATCCTCACCGAACAAAGTTTCCTTACTAAGTTCAATATTTTTACCGTATTTACTTAGCTTAGACCGATCTATTTCATTTAAATCTCCAATAAGTATAAGATTGTAGTTATGTTTTTTTATTGATTCTTCGTAAAACTTTTGAAAATCTTCTAAAGTCACATCAGATATTCCTTTAATATAATGTGCTCTATAGTCATAATCTAGGCCTCTGTTTTTTGCTCTTTCATAATGATATAAGATACTATTTTTTGTAATTCTGCCAGAACCCCATAAAGTTTCAAGTCTTTTCTTTACTGTTTTAAATGTTGATTCTTCGATAGGTAAGTTCTCAATTAGATTTTTATTGATACTCAGTGTTTCTTCGAATTTATCAGTTTGTGTTCCTACGCTTGTGTAATGATAGTAATTACTATAATTGTACTTTGGGTATTCAATTGTATTGTATGCATTATATGCCAATCCCTTTGTTTCTCTTATTTGTTCATTGATTACTTGGTCAAAATAATTCTCAAACAAAATGTACATCCCATGCTTATTTTTGTTGAAGGTATCCAATTGACCAGTAAAGCTGATATCTACTTGTTTGCCATTATAGTCTACCAAATAAACATTATTAGTGTTGTTCTGATTTTTAATTTTTGTTACAACAGATTCATTGTTAACAAATACAATATCATTATTAAATTTTTTATTGAATATCTCGAAAAGCGCTTCTGAATTTTTAGAGCCATAAAAATATATTTCTTGTTTTCTGTTGAAAAGTCTAGACACCTGTTGTAATATTTCCTTTGCTTCTAATTTATCCAAATCATTTTTTGTTAGTGATATTTTTGATGCATATTCTGGCCCATAATTAACCAAGTTTAAAGCTCTTGTCATTAATTGACTTCTATTGTTTTTTTGATTTTCAATTTTATCCAGTTCTGATTTTATCAGCGAATTAAGTGTTCTTTTATCCTCTTTTAGATTGACTAAAGATTCTAATACTAAATCTAGAGTTCTTTCTAAGTTTTTAGATATTCCATTTATAAAAAGTGTAGTGTTATCTTTATTGCTTACTAAATTAAAATCAGCACCTATTTTGTAAAGTTCCGTCTTTAATTCTTCTGAAGAATAGTTACTGGTGCCTACCCGTTTAATATACTTGTTAGACATTTTTAATTCATTGCTAGTATGGTTGTCAAAAACAAGTCTAAAATTAAAGAGATCGTTATTTTCATTTTTTACGACATTGACTATAGTTCCGTTTTTAAGAGTAATTTGCTTAAGATCAGAGTTAAAGTCAACAAGTTTTGGTTCAATTGGGCTAACGCCAATTGATTTTATTTTTTTTCCGAAGGCTGAATTTTTAGTATTATTCTCAGAACTAATTGCCGTAATTTTTGGTTTTTCTAATTTTTGAAAATCATTTTCTCCTTGTCTTTTATAAACTATTGAATAATGATTGTAATACGTGTTCGTAAACTGCATTATGTCTTGCTTAGTAATGTTGTGAAACTTTTGCTGTTTTGCAAAAACATCTTCAATTGCTATACCTCTTGCAAAGGCTTCAGTAATGATGCTAACGATTCCAGAATTTGAATCTGCCATAGATAAAAACCGCTTATTTAAATCGTTTGCTGTTGCTTTTAGCATCCATTCAGGAAATTCACCAGTTTTAAGTCTATCTATATCCTTTAGTACAATGTCCTCTAGTTCTTTTAGGCTTATCCCATCTATAGGTTCACCTTCGAGAAAATGAGTGCTAAAGTTTTTATAGTAATGCTGATAAGATGTATTGAACCAATTGGTTTTGGCATTAACATCGCCAATATCAACAATACCGACATTTCCATTAAGGAATAACATTTCTACAAATTCAGCAATATGCGCATTTGCTGAGTTTGAAGGTTCTAAAACGTAATACATTGATATGGATTCTTTTTCTGGTGTAAAAATTGTTGCTTTTTTATTTGAAGTCAATAATGGTGTAGCAGATTTTTTTTCAGAAGGCAGTGCTTTGTAAGCCATTTTGCCAAAATGTGTTTCAATGAGTTGAATTGCATTCTCAATATCAAAATCACCTGAAAGAATAATAGCCATATTGTTCGGCACATAATAAGTATCGTAAAACTTTTTTGTTTCTAATAAAGATGGATTTTTAAGGCTTTCTGCCGTACCCAATATGGCTTGGTAATGTTTGTTGTTAAATGTATTTTCTTTGAGTTTGTTTAATGCAAGAACGTATCCGTTCTGTGTTCTGGCATTCATTTCTTCATATACTGTTTCCAACTCTGTGTGAAAGCCTCTAAAAACAGGATTTCTAAATCTTTCTGCTTCTAAGGTCAGCCATTTTTCTAGTTGATTAGAAGGTATACTGTTCATATAGCCTGTTATGTCTGTTCTGGTAAATGCATTTAAAAAACCAATACCCATTTCGGTCATTAGATCTGAGTATTCACTTTGTCGAGAATACTTTGATGCCTCAAAAGACAAACTATCTATTTTAGCATATATCTCCTTTTTTTTATCTAGATTATCCGTTTTACGATGTTTTTCGAATAAGTTTTCAATCTTCGTTAGTAAAGGTCTTTCCTTCTCAAAGTTAAATGCTCCTATTTTATCAGTACCGTTAAATAATAAATGCTCTAGATAATGTGCTAAGCCTCTAGCATGGGCAGGGTCTTGATTACTCCCAGCCCTAACAATTATTCTTGTCTCTATTCTAGGCTTGTCTTTCTTTGGAACAAGAAAAATTTCAAGTCCATTCTTTAGGGCATAGGTTTTTACTTTAAATGGGCCATTATCTATACTTTTATAGCTGTAATGGCTATTATTAGAGTTTTGGGAATTGCAACTAAATAAGATGAGAAATAAAAAAAGTAAAAAAAAGGATTGCTTGTGACTTCGTTTCATAAGGCAAGTTTTCAATGTTAGTTGAATCCAAAAATAAATTCTAACATTAAAACTAGATAGGATAAATCTGCCAATTATTGAATTTCCATCCAAACTGCACTTTCAATGGAACTTACTCTTTGTGTAAACTGTCTTGGTGTAAGGTTGGTAAAAGTCTTAAACTCTCTTATTAAATGACTTTGATCGTAATAACCATAGTCTAAATCTAGCATGTGCCCATTTTTATGCTTATTGTTTTGAATAATGCTCCTGAACCTTAAAATATTCATAAACTGTTTTGGTGATAGGCCTAAATTATCTTTGTAAAGACGGTGAATTGATCTGTAACTAAGATTGAACTCATTTTGTAAGTAAGAGATTTTGTTTACAAAAATTTCATTAAAGGGAATGAATTTGTCTCTATGGTTTAAACTAATTTTTTTTAGAAAAAACTCTTCTAAAAGTTCAGCTCTCAAAGAGATATTGTCTGTAGCGTAAATAAAGTCATAAATCTCCTTCCAAGAACTATTAAACTGATTCTCTACAACTTCATCTATAAATTTTAAATTTGATACTTTGATACCTGTTAATGCTTCAATGCCTAATGGCTCAAAATCAATACAGATTTCATCAAATTTACCGATGTAATGAAATGTTTTGGGTTGCTCATAAATCCCGGTTAAGTAGCTGTAGAACCCATTGGAATCCGTGATTTTATATTCATTTTTTGAAACAGTAATTAACTTACTTCCTTTAAGTAAACCTAAGCAACAGTTAGTGTTAGGGTAACTCACATGCTTTCGGTTATAATTAATTTGATCATTTTTAATAAATAAAAAATACTTTATATATTTTTTGAGCTCAGTACTTTTAGGAAATACGACGTCTAAATTCATTATAAATGCTTTGTCTAGTTCTATTTATACCTAGTTAATAGTTCACAATTATTTTAAACCAGAAGTAAGATGATCTTTATATATTACTATTAATTTAATAAACAGTTATTGCCATAAATAATTGTGTCTCATTTCTTTCACAATTTATTGATACGAACCTAAGATAGCAACATTTTGTTTCAAAATTTAAAATGGATTTCAATTGTTTGAACTCTATTTTAAAGTCATATCCTAATAAGGTTTGGTGGCAAATCAAATTTCATGTATTTAATTACTTCAATAGGCTAAGGTCAATTTGAAACACAAAGAGATTTATAGCTATTGTTTTTGGTGATTTTAGAAAACAAAAACAGACTCTTAAATAAGAGCCTGTTCAACTTTTAAGTTAACGATTATCAATAAAACGATTTCTAATTTATTGAGGTGAATATTGGTTTACACCCCTCACCAACAACTCTATATCACTAAAAAAATCATTATCTAGGAAATTCTTTAAAAACTTTATTTATCATTCGTGTCATTAATGTCTGATCCGAAATATGTGCCTTAAAATCTTCTGCGATACCGACCCATATCAATTCTTTAGATTTTCTGTTAAAAACTTCGACAATTAAAGTTCCTTTTTTGTAAGGTCTATTACTTATCTCTTCCTCTCCTTTACTATAATATCTTTTGTAATCAGTAGAACTTACTGAAGCATAATTTGGACTGTTGGAGTTACCACCGCCAATTAGTGCTTGTTCATAATTATTTCTGTTTTGCAAATTACTTTTAATCTCGTTAGAAGTTGTCAACAAGACCAGTAAATCAGGATTATCCCTATTCACCGAGAATCCTTTTTCAACCATTTTGTCGTTCATTACAGCAATTAAAGATTCTTCAATTGATTTATCAGAACCGTTATTGAACTCATCTGTATCAAATGCAGTATTAGGCAAATAGGCAAACGTTTTAAAATTCTTAAAATCTTCGTCCGTATATTTTTTTGTCTTAACATTAGAAGCACAACTTACTAGAACAAGTAATCCTATAACGAGTAAACATTTTGATATTCTTTTCATAGCGTCTTAATTATCAATTTTAGTTAATGTATGTTTTAAAACATGATTGATGTATGATAGTTAGTAAGACTATCCAATATTTTTTCGAAAAAATATTGGACTATAAAAATAATATTTAATTGATTATCAATGTTATAGAGTTTGTTATTTTTCTGTTAAACTCATATGTTTAAGTTCATGAAATGTCACTTGATACTACTTTAAACTTATGCTGAAGATTATCTAGGGGACTAAAAGAGACTGCTTAAAGAGTGTTTAATTTTGTCATTAAGAATAACAGTTTTCAAAAGCTTCTTTACATTAATGCATAAACTTAAGTTTCTGGTTAGTTATATTTCTTTTTCAATTCCTTTAACATCACTTTTGTCATAGTATCTAAATCATAGTTATGCTTCCAGCCCCAATCTTTTCTAGCGATGTTGTCATCAATTGAAGACGGCCAAGAGTCTGCAATAGCCTGTCTAAAATCAGGCTTATGGGTAATTGTAAATTCTGGCATTTGGGATTTAATACTTTCAAAAATGTCTTTTGGGGTAAAACTAATCGCAGATAGATTATAGCTAGATCTAATGGTTAAATCTTTAGAATTGGCAGCCATCAAATCTGTAGTGGCTTTTATGGCATCGTCCATAAACATCATAGGTAAGCTCGTATTTTCGGATAGAAAACATTCGTAACTTCCTTTTTTTATCGCCTCGTGATAGATTTCAACAGCATAATCTGTTGTGCCTCCACCTGGCATTGCCTTATGACTTATAATACCTGGATAGCGAATGCTACGCACATCAACTCCATATTTTTTATGGTAGTATTCGCACCAACGCTCGCCCACTTGCTTGGTTATGCCGTAAACGGTTGTCGGTTCGCATATGGTATGTTGAGGTGTATTTTTACTTGGAGTTGTTGGGCCAAAAACCGCAATACTACTTGGCCAATATACTTTTTTTATAGCGCCTCCTTTTGCTAAATTAAGAACATGAAAAAGAGAATTCATATTAAGATCCCAAGCTTCCATCGGGTATTTTTCACCTGTGGCACTAAGTAGAGCAGCCATTAGATAAACCGTGTCGATATTATGGTTGATACAACAATCCTTAATAGCATTAAAATTCTTGGCATCAATGATCTCAAAAGGGCCAGAATAAACAAGGTCTAACTTTCTGGTATTGATGTCACTAGCAATAACATTGTTAACGCCATGGATTTCCCGTAGTGCTGTGGTCAGCTCAGTTCCTATTTGTCCGCAAGCACCAATGATGAGTATTTTAGAAGCCATTCTATTTAAGATTAGAGTATCCTCAAAAATACTAAGAAATTAGAAGTGAAAACAGTATTTTTCTCATAAAAAAGATGAATTGTTTAAGAAGTTGATAATCTTAATTTTAAGATATACTACAACCCTAGAATTATAGTTTAAGTATATTTACAGATAAATTATATAACCTATGAAGATCGGATTAACACTTCTAAGCATATGTTTTTTAATGTTGATAAGTTGTGGTACTGACAAAGCTAAGCAAGATAAAGCTGAGGCAGAAACCACAAACCAAAAAACAGTGATAACCGAAAAGGCTATAGAAAACTTTAATTATACGGATTACGTGCTAAGTTCCAGTGCAGAAAAGGCAGTAGCTAACTGGGAAAAGTACCAAGAGTTGGCAATTCAAATCAATTATCTAAAAAAAGCTGATCTGTCTTTTTTTAATGGTGACAAAGATTTGCTTAGAACGTTTATTGAGGAATTTAAACTCGCATTGCCCACAAATTTTAAAACCAACCCAATTATATCTAGAATGGCTATTATTGAGACTTCGCTTTATAGACTCAATGAAAATCTGATTTTAGATAATATTGACGACAACTTAAAACTAGAAAGTGTAAAAGAGGTTCTGATTGCGTTTTCAAATCTTAATTATCAAATCAACAAGAAATTAGAACGCGATAAATACAATAAAATTAAGTCTGAATACTAATCTATAGTACTCTTAAAATTTTGTTAAGTTGTAACATTTCAATGAATTAACGGTCTTATTTATAATTACTTTTAATTCGAATTAATCAAATCAAATTATGAAAACCAATTTGGGTCGCGTACTAGCGCTATCAGCTTTGGCTTTCTTTACTGTTTTAGGATGTAAAGACGAAGCCAAGAAAGACACTGCCATGGCGGAAGAAAAAATCCCCGGAATTATTCTGGAAAACATGGACACAACAATAAGTCCTAAAGAAGACTTTTACAATTACGTTAACGGTAAATGGATGGAAACCAATACAATCCCAGATGACGAATCGCGTTGGGGAGGATTCGGTGTATTACGTAAATCTACCAGACAAGATGTGTTGGAGATATTGAACACTTCAAAAGAATTAGGCACTTATAAAGAGGGCTCCGATCAACAAAAAGCACTTTTGATTTTTGAATCTGAGCTAGACACCATTGCCCGTAATGAAGCTGGCACTAAGCCATTACAGCCATTATTAGATAAGATAGATGGTATTAATAACCTTAACGATATGCAAACCGTATTTGCTTCAACGCTTGGCATTGGTGCACCATTTGCTGGCATTGGGGCTAATCCAGATCTTAACGATAGTAGCATGAACACAGCTTGGGTTTTTCCTGCTGGTTTGGGCTTGCAACGTGATTACTATTTAGATCAAGACGAAAAGACCAAAGAGATCAGAAGCAAATATGTTGATCATATAACGAGAATGCTACAATATGTTAATTATACTGAAGCAGATGCACGTACTGCCGCTGAGAAAATCTTAGCAATGGAAACGCAGTTAGCTGAACCACGATTAGATAAAGTGGCAAGTAGAGATATAAGAAACTTTAATAACCCAACAGCGCTCTCAGATTTGCAAGAGATGGTACCATCTATCGATTGGCAAAAGTTTATGGACGATATGGGTATTGAAAAGAAAGTTGACACATTATTGGTGATGCAACCAAAGTATATGAAAGCTATGGATGCATTTTTAAAGTCGACTTCAATTGAAGATATAAAAACCCTTATGGATTGGAGCACATTAAATGGTGCTGCAGGATTCTTAACTACCGAGATTGAAAAAGCAAATTGGGAATTTTACGGAAAAACACTCAACGGATCTAAAAAAATGCGCCCTGCCGATGAGCGTGCCTTAGGCACAGTAGATGGTAGTGTGGGTGAAGCTGTTGGCCAATTATATGTACAGGCAAAGTTTCCACCAGAGGCTAAAGAAAAAGCAGAAAAAATGATTGCAAATGTAATTACTGCGTTTCAAAACCGTATTACCAAGTTAGATTGGATGAGTGAAGAAACAAAGAAAAAAGCGATTGAAAAATTAGATAAATTCACGGTTAAAATAGCATATCCTGATGAGTGGGAAGATTATTCTGATTTGCAAGTAAAAGAGGGCAATTCTTATGCTGAGAATATGCTGGCTGTAGGGCATTGGTCCCAAAAGAAAAATTTAGAGGATATTAATGAGCCTGTTGATAAAAGTGAATGGGGAATGCCACCACAAATGGTCAATGCATATTTTAATCCATTAAACAATGAGATTGTTTTTCCAGCTGCAATTTTACAGCCTCCATTTTATAATTATACCGCTGACGAAGCTGTTAATTATGGCGGTATTGGAGCAGTAATTGGTCATGAAATCTCTCATGCATTTGATGATTCTGGCGCACGTTTTGATGGTGATGGTAATGTAAACAATTGGTGGACTGACGAAGATTTAAAGGAATTTGAAAAACGAGGAAAAGCTTTAGCAGACCAATATTCTGCTATTGAGGTTTTAGATAGCGTTTATGTAAACGGTCCATTTACTTTAGGTGAAAACATTGGTGATTTAGGTGGCGTACTTGGTGCTTACGATGGATTACAGTTGCACTTTGAAGAAAACGGAAGACCAGATAAGATTGATGGGTTTACACCAGAACAACGTTTCTTTATGTCTTGGGCTACAGTTTGGAGAACCTTGATCAGAGATGAAGCCTTAAGAACGCAAATTAATACAGATCCTCATTCACCTGGTCATATTAGAGCAACACAACCTTTAAAAAATATAGATGCCTTTTACGAAGCATTTGATATTAAGGAAGGAGATGCCATGTACTTAGAACCAGAAAAACGTGTTAGAATCTGGTAACAGATTAATATATACAAAAATAAAAATGCTGCTCGTTGAGCAGCATTTTTGTATAAATATATGTTATCTTTTTTAGTTCTTTTGTGCGGCGGCGGCTTGTTGCGCTTTTTGATTTTCTAGAGCCTGACGAGACACTTTTGCCATATTAAAGTTAGGGTCAATTGCTAAGGCATCATTCATTAACTTAATGGCGGTATCAACATTGGTTTTGTTTTCCGAATACAACATTATACCTTTTAAGTACAATAAAGCTGCCTTCATCGAGGTTTCATAAGGTTGTTTCGTTTCGTAAAAAGCACGCTTCATATCATCTTTTACGTTGGCTAAACCATATTCAATATTGCTCTTTGCACCTGCGATATCGCTGATCTGTAGTTTCATATCAGCCATTTCGTAAGCTAAATATACATTTGGCTTACGTGCAAAAAGCACTTCAAATTGCTCTAATGCAAGTTTAGGTTGATTTAGGTTTTTAAGAGCAATGGCTTTAACCTCCACATTTATATCAGAATCTGTGGTGTTTTTTTCAACACCAATAGTGTTTAATGCCTGCATATATTTACCTTCAGAAAGGTACAAATAAGCTAATGTGTCTTGTCTGGCAACGGATGGCTCTAAAATATTAAGATGCGTCATAGCATTGATTATACCTTGTACATCACCTTGTTTTTTCATTTGCTGGTAATAAGCTTCGTAATGAGCTTTTAAATCTGCATTAGACTGGGCAAAACTACTTACCGAGAAGAGCATAATAACTGCAATTGTAATCTGTTTCATTTGTGTTCTGTATTTAAAGGGCTAAAACTATAAAAATTTAAGGATTTACGTCTTAAAAAACTATTAATTATACGGTTATCCATTTAATTTCTAAGGTGCCTGTTTAAAACTATAGTTCAAAAGCTGTACCAATTTAGAACTGTCTATCAGTTTGCCTTTGCTTTTTTCTGCAAAATTAAAATATGGTAAGGGCAAATTATGACGTTTGCAGTATGCTGTATAATAGGTTTGTTTATCCATATGTTGAGGATGCGCAGCGTTAAGCGAGAGGTTCCAAATATTTTGTTGTATTAAACCTGAAATGATAGCGATACAATCGTCCTTATGAATTAAGTTGATTGGCGCATTTGGGTTTGAAATGTTTTTTCTACCTGATAAAAAT
The DNA here is from genome assembly GCA_964453045.1 of uncultured Flavobacteriaceae bacterium. GTDB lineage: Bacteria > Bacteroidota > Bacteroidia > Flavobacteriales > Flavobacteriaceae > Winogradskyella. The sequence goes on along the minus strand of CAYVNR010000036.1, from coordinate 1,417 downwards.
TTAGCAGGATGTCGCTCTGTATCGAACAGGCCTCCAAATCTTAGAATAGTTGTTTTGAAATTGGTATTGGCTTGAAGCATTTGCTCAATGGCAATTAACTGTTTTGCTGAATTTGAAGTGGCATTTGGCACTGTATTTTCTCCAATTACAGGACAATGGACTTCATCCTTAAAAACAGAAGTAGAGCCGATATAAAGCACGTTTTTAATGCTTTGATTTTCGATAGCGGATACTAAATGTTTTAGTTCAACAACATGATTTTTTGATGGATGCTTTCGTAGTCTTGGCGGAATATTAATGATTACCGTTTCGCTTTTGGCTAAACATTTGTCATAATCTCCTGAGATGCTATTTTCGTTCAACGTAACGATATAGCTATCAATAGAAGCTTTTTTGAGTTTTACTAACTTATCCTTAGACGTAGTTGAACCTTTAATTGTGTAACCTTCTTCAATCAATTTTTTGGCTAAAGGAAACCCAAGCCATCCGCAGCCGATAACACTTATTTGCTTTTTCAATTTCAGTTTAATTCTTCATGATAAAAATACAGAATATTAGACCAAAGGCTCAGTATTTTGTTAACCAATTAATTTTCAGTAACTTTAAGATTCACTCTAAAAATATATCGTTATGGGAATAAAAAGTTTTCAAGGTTCGCGCAAGCAACAACAAAGTACTAACGAGCAAGTGGCATTGAAAGTGAAAGATTATATGACCACTAATCTTATAACGTTTAAACCCGACCAATCTGTACAAGAAGTGGTTGAGTCTCTCATAAAGTACAAAATATCTGGTGGTCCTGTGGTAAATAACCAACAAGAACTGGTTGGTATTATCTCTGAAGGTGACTGTCTAAAGCAACTGAGTGAAAGCCGATACTATAACATGCCTCTAGAACACGATAATGTAGAAAAACGAATGGCTACAGATGTAGAAACCATAGATGGTAATATGGATGTGTTTGATGCGGCCAATAAATTTTTACAGTCTAAGAGACGACGTTTCCCGATTGTAGAAAATGGCAAATTGGTTGGACAGATTAGTCAAAAAGATATTTTAAAAGCCGCATTACAGCTTAAAGGTGAAAATTGGAACAGTAAAACGAAAAAGTAAATAAAACGTGAGTTAGACATAAGATTCATGTACCTCATAATTTAAAATACTGTTGTTTAAATAGTTAAAATCGTCACTTCGAGTGTTTTTTAATCCAAAAGAGAAAAATGTATCGAGACGTTCTTTTTTTAAATAATTCTCGATACAATTTCTTTAGCTACGCTCTGTATCTTCAATCAAAATGTATTTTGATTTTGATAATCTCAGAAATCACTCGAACTGACAATCAGTCTTTTACATCTTAGATGCTCTATTATTATATTGAACTCACGTTAAATAATTAATTAGTCATCACGTTTTACCA
>CAYVNR010000035.1:0-27844 GCA_964453045.1 uncultured Flavobacteriaceae bacterium | reverse complement strand
TTGGGGACATTGAAGACCCGGTAACGGGCAATCCGGACACCAGTGGTCCCGGTGGTAATACAAGTGGCAATGGCAACACTAATGAAAATAACCCGTCATTAACCTCACCAGTTGATGAAGACGAAAGCTGTCAAGCTGTTGTCAGTAATCTTAATTCAAATTACAGTCAAAATTCGCCTTTTAACGTAGATTTAGTAGATTTTTATCCTACAAATTGTAACATAATTGATACTGCTGATGTAGAAACGAATGAAAAATTTATGTGTATTTACAATAAACTAATCCAATCCCCAAAATTTAAAGATTTGTTTATTGATACTTTTGGAGAAAGTGAAGAGTTGAACGTTTCCTTTAAAGTATCTGACACATTATCAAGCAATGGAAGTTGTGTGCCAAGCATACAATATAACCCAAATACTAATGAGATTGTTAATGCTGAGATACAAATTCTGATTAATAAAGATTATATTACGACCACTTCGTCTATTGCCGTGGCAAAAACTGTTTTACACGAAAGCATTCATGCTTACCTTATGGTAAAGCAATATGGATGTAATCAAGGTACACCATTTGAAGGTTGGGATGATATTGATTTTTCTGAACAGTTAAATGAATATTTTTTAGAATGTGCACCACTACAAGGACAACATGAGTTTATGTTTAATTTTATGACACCAACGATAGTTGCAATATTAGAAGATTTAAAAGATTATTTGATTCCTCAAAATCATCAAGAAGGAGCTGAAGATTATCTCTTTATTAATGAGGAAAATCCAAATATTAATCAAGATACAGGAGAATATATAGTTGATACCCCTTGGGATTGGGATGACTTTTTTAAATACTTAAGTCTAGCAGGTTTACAAGACAGTTCTGCTTTTCATTTTGCCTATCCTGATAACCCACCTTCAGTAGAGTATAAAAACTTTCTAAGCTATGTAGATAAGGGAGAAAACTTGTTTTCTAAAAACTGTGAAAACTAATTATCATGAATAAGTTAAGAATATTATTACTATTTATACCTCTATTTCAATACAGTTGTATAACACAACAGAATTCAGGTGTAAATAAAGAAACTATTATTGTTTTTTTTGATGAAAATGAATCTCATCAAAAAAAATGGAAAGAATCGAATAAATCAGAAGATAAAAAAGAACAATCCTTTCGATATCTGTTTTACTTCAATAAAGTTGATAATATTCAATTGACTTATAAACGCTTTAAAGATTTTGGCGAGATGGAAAAAGATAATCCTGAATTATTTTTGGAGATAAATAAGAGCTTTTTGAGAAAAAACGAAAATTTAATTTTGACTCATAAAGAAATGATTGAGATGGGTTATGAGCATATTTTCAAATTATTCAACAACGCAAAGCATATTTTGTTGATTGATAAGCAAGAAATTAAAGGCGACTTAATTACTATAAAAGAAGTTAAACATTTTTATGTCGGCAAAGAATAAAAATTAAATTTGATAACTAATGCTATTTAATAATAAACATAAAAATGAATTTGATGTCTTACATGTTCTGTATACCATGTTGTATAGAAACGGTAACGAATTTATCAATGATATAATAGATGGTGCCTTTAATCGTATCGAAGATAAAAATGAAGCTAAAGCTATTATTTCAGATGTTTTTGAATATGCATTATCGAAAGGTATGATTACTATTAAATCGTTTTTAAAAGATGAAAGAATAATTATATTTAATAAAGACAACTATAAACAATTTATAAACTTGATAGATGATGAATGGGGTTTAATGACCGATAGAGATAATTTTAGTTATCATTATAGTCATTATTTTTACTATACCGATAGTTGGAAAGAAGAGTTGAAAAACTATCATTATATCCTAAATAATGTATAATCAAAATATTAAAAAAAGTAGCGAAATAACGATGCTAAAACACAAAGCTAAGGTTTGGTTATGGAAATTGTAATTAATTATATAAATATCAGGTTATGAATAAATATGTCTTAACTATAATAATTACTGCAATATTTTTATTATGCTTATATTTTATAGGATTTGAAAAAATATCTTCAAAAAATATGAATTGGTATTCCTTTAAATTAAATACCAAATATTTTTTGAGTATTATACTTATATACATCGTTACTTTATATATAGTTTTAAAAAATAAATGAAAATAAATTTGTTGCTATAAAAGCAAGTTTATGGGTATCTTAAAAAACTAAAAAGCACTTCCAATATTTTAACAGTTTTTTCTTAAACTGAAGTTAATTATCCTATATGTCGTGTTTTACAATGCTTATACTGAAGTAACTTTAGTTTATAAAGGTGTCTACTATTAAAACATTTGCTATTAATTATAATATATTTAAATATGGATGATGGCACGAAATTTTATGGAACCATGACTGTTGACTAGTTTTATGAAAAAGATTTATATAATATTGTTTTTTACGTTTTTAACTAGTATTTACACGGTAGGTTGTTGTCATAAAATAACTTCAAAGAAATCTAAAGATTATAATTACTTAAAGAAAGAATTAGGTATATCTAATAGTAATTTTAAAAAGATTAAGGGTGACCAAAAAATAATTGAAGAATTGAAATTGGCAATAAAAGATTCGTTAATAAAAAAGAAAGCGTCCTTAATTTTAGATTCTTTTTTTCTGAAAAAAGAAAATTCTAAAAAGAGATTGTTAACAATTTTAGAATTAAATAGAATATTTAAAGGATCAAAATATAGAATTATAAATGATAAGGATATTGATAGTAATAAGGCGCTAATAATTAATAATATAAAAGATCTACAAAAATTAAAAAATACTATGGATAGTATTAAAGTAAAAATTAAAACAGATACAATTCCGCCATAAGTGGTGTAACTTTTGTTCTTTCTTGGGAACAACAATCCTGGAGTTATATCATATTAGGGTCTCTTCAAAGAGCAGTTACTGATGTATATAATCAGTTAAGTGTAAATGTCTTTATAGAAGGATTAGGGCACATATATACTGAACCCTTTCACGGTAAAGTAATAACAAATATGGTGGATGGAACAGCACCTAGTAATATAGATTCTGGATGTTAAATAAGAAAATATGAAAACTTTTTTTAAAATTATTTGCTTAATAGTTGTAATAACAAAACGAAATGGCAAGAAGTTAACGAATTTGTAATATACAATAGGTACAATTTAAAGATTGATGAAATAAATGAAGAATCTTTTTATCAAATTGATACAAAATATATATATGACATTTTATCCAAATCTACAATACTTGAAGATACTACGTTTTTATGGAAAGGTTATAGACTTGCTAAAATAACTTTTAAGAATGGTGATATTTCGTATATGAGGATAAGTATTTATGGTGACGTTATTTACGATTTATCTTCTAAAAACTTATATAAAATGCCTGAGGGGATTGGCAATAAATTATTCTCATATTCAACAGAATAGTACTTATAATGGAAGTGACTTTAATTTATAAAGGTGTTGGGAGACTTTTTGCAAGTAAACCATTTCAGGGTAGGACTAATGCTACAGATGGAAGTAGAATCTCAGAAGAATGGGTAGATTGATACATACAATGAATATGAAAATTAAACTCACATATATATCAATTCTAGCTATCATCGTTATGGTCTTAGCTTGTAAAGCTAATAAAGAATACAGTGCTGCTTCAGGTGAAACAGTAAACAAAAAACAAGACGTAAGAATAAAAATTATTGAGGACTCTTTGAAATTAACAGAGGAGCAATTAAATGGTATAAAGGATATAGACTCTATAGTAAATGAGGTATATCTCAGTATAAGAGATACATTATCCCATAAACTTATAAAACAGAACTTAGACTCGTTTTATGCAGAAAAATATACTGTAAAAGAGTTAACTACAAATTTAGAGTTATACAGAATTTTTAAAGGTGATAACATTAGCATTAAAATTCAACGAGATTTAGACCCAAACAAGGTTCCTAGCTTTGATAATATTGAAGATTTAAAAAAATTCTTAGCAAAATATAAACCCAATAAGATTAATACTGAGACCAAGGTTAGGAAGGATACCATACATAAAAAGAAAAGGCATTAATAAATGGATTATCCACTAAAACTTCTCTAAACCTCATTATATCTAAAACAAGAGACTTCATGGTCATTGACTATACCTGTGGCTTGCATGTGTGCGTACATCACTGTAGTGCCAACAAATTTAAAACCTCGTTTTTTTAAATCTTTGCTAATCGCATCGCTAAGTGGGGTATTTGCAGGTGCTTTTTTGTAATCTTTAAAATTATTTTTAATGGGCTTGCCATCTACAAAAGCCCATATATATTTTGAAAACGACCCAAATTCATCTTGAATTTTCATAAAAGCCTGAGCATTGGTAATCGTTGCATTTACTTTTAATTTGTTTCTAATAATACCTTTGTCTTGAAGTAATTTGTCAACTTTATTTTGCTTATAGTTTGCGATTTTTTTATAGTCAAAATTATCAAACGCCTTTCTAAAGTTTTCACGTTTTTTCAATACAGTAATCCAGCTTAAACCAGCCTGAAAGGTTTCGAGGATTAAAAACTCAAATAAGGTGTCGTCATCATATATGGGTACTCCCCATTCTTCGTCATGGTATGCTTCGTAAAGTGGATCACCAACACACCAACCACATCTGTGTTTTTCCATCTTGTAAGTTTTTAAATTTTGTACTACTAAGGTAACAAATGTCACATAATTTGTAGTTGTTCAACACTAATTTTGTATTATGGAAACAGTAAAGCAACCTATGGTAAATACAATAATTTCAGAGAGTATAGAAAAGTCTATTAATTATCAAGATTATCGCAATTTGGTTACAAAGCTAGTTGAGGAAAATTCCACAACAGGAAATGAAAAAACCGAAACTTTGGTCAATTATACAAGGCTTAACGATAAGCGTATGAAGCGTTGGGATAAAACGATAAAACTTTCTGAAGAAGCTAAAGTTAAGATTCAGAGTTTTAATAAAAACATAACCTGGTTGGTCATTACCGAAAGTTGGTGTGGAGATGCAGCACATGTAATGCCTGTAATTAATAAAGTGGCAGCGCTTAACGCTACTATTGATTACAGAATTGTACTTAGAGACGAAAATGATGAACTGATGAACAAGTTTTTAACCAATGGAGGGAGAGCGATTCCGAAGTTAATTATGATAGACAATACTACAGGTGAAGTTGTAAATACCTTTGGCCCAAGACCATCAGTTGCTACGAATATGGTTAATGTTTACAAAGCGGAGCATGGACAATTGACACCAGAATTTAAAGAAGATTTACAACGTTGGTATAATAAAGATAAAGGACAATCTATTGTAGAAGATTTGTTGGATTTATTGGTTTAAGTGATCGATACGCTGTGCAGAGCTTTTCATTTTAGGAGCAAACTTAGCGCTTGCCTTTAAACAAAAAAGTAATAGTGCCTATTTGTTCTTGTTTATCAGAACGATCAAACTGAACATCTTTAGCATATTCCATGGCTCGATCGATTAAGCATTGGTCGCTAGAATTAGACGAACCATTAACCGAAGCATCAGTTACTTTTCCTATACTATTGACCCTAATGTTAACTACAATCTTACCGCCATTTTCGCAAAGATACCTTGGAATATCGTAATCTTCCATAATTCTCCCCTTAAGAGAATACGTAAGTGTACTTTTAGTTTTGGCGTGTTCATCTGCAATTTTTTGGTTGTCTTTTCGCTTTTTTAGTTTTTCCTGTAGGCTTTTGTAGGATTGCGTTTCGTCAGAATTTAACGCATACGCATTACCATTGGCATAAGATTTATTCAAGCTTGTCTCTTCTTGTATTTCATTTGTTTTAGCTTCTTCCAAGGCTTTTGTGGTACGTTCAAAATCATTAGCGCTAACGGTCTTAAAGTTGCGCATCATCTCTTTGTATTCTTGGTCTTCGTTGAATGCTTTGTTTGTCGAAGCTCCGTTTAAATCTTCAAGCTCCTTAAGGTCTTCTTCAGAGACTTCAGGTTCTGGTTCAATCTCATAATAGCTTTCAGTGATGAGATCTCCTTGTTGCTTTAGTTGAATACTGAACAAGGCAAGAACCACAGTTCCTGTAAGGAGAAATGTGATGATAGCTGCTTTGTATTTTTCAATTATATTCAAGTTAAGATAAATTTTACAACACTAAAGATATACGAATATAACAATGAAAAGGATTAAATCGTATTCTTAAACCCGTGTTAAATCATTGTTTAAGAGGAAGAGCTGTAATAAAATCATCAGGAGTTATAGCATCTTCAACCTTAAAATCGCCAATGCGCGTACGGCGTAATTCCGATAAATGCGCACCAGAGTTTAAGGCTTTTCCAAAGTCGTGTGCTAAAGATCGAATGTATGTGCCTTTACTGCAAACCACTCTAAATTTTAGTTCTAAACTTGTGCCAGGCAAAGCTGAGGTGTTGATTTCGGTGATTTCAAATGCTTTGATTTCTACTGGACGTGACTTTATCTCTACGTTTTCGCCAGCACGGGCAAATTCATACAAACGCTTTCCATCCTTTTTAATGGCTGAAAAAACTGGAGGAAATTGTTCAATCTTGCCAATGAACTGTTTTGTGGTTTTATGAATAAAGTCTTCCGTAATGTGCTCAGTTGGAAATGTAGCATCAATTTCAGTTTCTAAATCATAGGATGGTGTTGTGCTTCCCAATACAAAAGTACCTGTATATTCTTTTTCCTGACCTTGAAAAGTGTTAATCTGTTTGGTCATTTTACCTGTACAAATCACTAATAATCCTGTGGCCAAAGGATCTAATGTACCAGCATGGCCGACTTTTATTTTTTTAATTGAAAAGGCTTGCCTAATGGCCCAACGTAATTTGTTTACTGCCTGAAAGGATGTCCAAGTTAAGGGTTTGTCAATGAGCAGGACTTGCCCATTTTTAAAATCGTCTCCAGTTTTCATTTATAAAAAAGTGACCAGATTATAGCAATGACACCCACAATAATACAATAGATCGCAAAATAGGTGAGCTTACTTTGTTTAACGAGTTTAATCATCCAGGTGCAAGCAAACAAACCTGAAATAAAAGCCGCAATAAAACCAACGCTTAGATAGGTGAAGTTAGTACTCGTGTAATCTATTTCACCAGCTAAAACATCTTTGGCAATTTTACCAAAAATAAGTGGTATCACCATTAAAAATGAAAACCGAGCAGCTTTGGTCTTGTCGATTCCTAAAAGTACAGAAGTGGATATCGTAGCACCTGACCGCGATATACCAGGTAGCATCGCAACACCTTGCGCAACACCTATGATTAAAGCATCTTTTAAGCCTACTTTTTTATGTGTGCGTTTGGCTCTGTCTGCTAAGAATAACAAAATTGCTGTAACAATGAGCATGCTACCTACCAATAAAATATTATTACCAAAAAGTTCTTCAAAAACACGCTCGTATTTATAACCTATAATTACCGCCGGAATCATGGAAATAATAATTTTTACAGAAAACTTAGCTTCTTCGGTCCACATTCTTGTAGAAATAGCTTTGAACAATCCGCTAAAAATCTCTACGATGTCCTTTCTAAAGATAACAATAGTACTCAGCGCAGTTGCAAAATGTAGAATAACAGTGAATAGTAAGCTTTCTCTAGGCATGGCATTACTGCCTAAAATAGCTTTGCCAAGTTCTAAATGACCGCTAGATGAAACAGGTAAAAACTCTGTAAGTCCTTGGACAATTCCTAAAATAACCGCGTCTAAAATTTCCATGAGGCAAAAATATCACTTAGTGTAGTGATCTGCGGCAAATGTAAGTAAAAAGAATGTTATTTTTTTGAGCCTTTATCCGGATTTAAAAGAATGGCATAAACCTGAATCCCAAAGCCAATCAATACCAGTGTTGGTGCTAGTCTAATACGTCTTTTACTAAATATTGAAGGGTCAAATACATTAGGATCCTCACTGCCTCCTCCTGCCATTAGTATAAAACCAATAACAATAAAAGCTAAACCAATAAACAACCATTTATAGTTTTTCTTTCCGAAGATGAATTCGGCTTTAGATGCTGCTTTACGTTTTTTTTCTCCCATAATATTTCCTGTATAGGTAGGAATCTTTTAGTTAGTACTAAATTCAGTATAAAGAATTTGATCTTCAAGAGCCAATTGTGCAATGTGCTTTGAAGTTTCAAAAAGCAATTTTGGTAAATGCAAAGTAACAGTTTTATTTAAAACTTTTGCGTTAAGAGAATCTAAATTTAAATCCTATTCAGTACCTGTACTGATGTAACAGGTAATTTCTACATTAGATTTAAGTTAAACATCGAAAATCAGCCAACTTTGAGCGTATCGATTTTTAGGAGGCAATGCAACTAAATCAATTTAATTTTAGTCTTGTAAGGCAACTTAATAATACAACTGATCTGTTTTTAAATTCAAGAAACGTTGCGTGGCAATAAAGGTGCTGATCCAAGTAATGACAATACCTAAGATAAAGATGCCAACAAACAGTACAATAATCATTACCGTGTTTCTAAGTAATTCTAACTCTGGGAAGGTAAGATCTAAATAATAGAGTACAATTGCCATACCTATTAGAGCTACAATTGCACCAATGATACCAAGTTGAACACTTTTCCAAACAAATGGCTTTCGAATAAAACTTTTGGTAGCACCAACCATTTGCATGGTTTTTATGATAAATCGTTTGGAATATACAGCTAATCTAATTGAGCTATTGATTAAGAGTACAGCAATCAAAGTAAACAATCCGCTGATAATCAACACCCAAAGTGTAATTTTTTTTACGTTGTCATTCATTAATTCAACCAAGTCATTATCATAACGTATTTCTTCAATAAATGCCTTGTTAGAGAGATTATCTGTAATTTCGGTAAGCTGTTCTGTAGTAACGTAATCGGCTTTTAAGTAAACATCAATAGAGTTTTTTAATGGATTGTAACCCACAAAATCCATAAAGTCCTCACCGGTTTCTGCTTTCATAAATTCAGCCGCTTCCTCTTTAGAAACATATTTCGCTTCCTTAGTGTAATCTGCCATCGCCAAACTCTTTTTAAGCTGATTGACCTCAACCTCTTTGGCCGTATCGTTTAAGTAAATGGTCATTACCACTTGTTCCTTAAAGTGATCGGCTACTTTTTTAGAGTTAATGACCAATAAGCCTAAGCAACCCAAAAGGAACAGGACCAAAGCAATACTAATTACAACTGAAATGTAAGAAGATATCAACTTACGCTTTTGGTATTTGTCAAACGATGATGCCATATATAACAGATTAATGCTGTAAAAATAAAAAAGAAATTGCTTAACTAGAACAATACAACGTTTAGTTTTTTATTGTGTTGTAATACTACTAAATTTGTAGCTTATTTCAAGGAAAATTCGAAGATGAGATATAACTTTAACGACATAGAAAAAAAGTGGCAAAAGATTTGGGCTGAGCGTGAAACTTTTAAAGCTTCTAATAAAAGCGATAAACCAAAATATTATGTTTTGGACATGTTTCCTTACCCTAGCGGTGCTGGTCTTCATGTTGGTCATCCGTTGGGTTACATTGCCAGTGACATCTATGCGCGTTACAAACGTCATAAAGGTTTTAATGTGTTGCATCCTCAAGGCTATGATAGTTTTGGATTACCTGCAGAGCAATATGCCATACAGACAGGTCAGCATCCTGCGGTAACGACGGAAGCCAATATCAAAACCTATCGCCGTCAGTTAGATCAAATCGGGTTTTCGTTCGATTGGAGTAGAGAAGTCCGTACTTCAAATCCTGAATATTATAAATGGACACAATGGATTTTTATTCAATTGTTTGAATCGTATTACTGCAAGGATTCTGATAAGGCAAGACCTGTTTCAGAGTTGGTTGAAGTGTTTAAGGCTGAAGGAAATACCAGAATTAATGCCGCTTGTGATGATGATGTTGAATTATTTACAGCCGAAGATTGGAATGCATACACATCAGAACAACAACAGGAAATTCTTTTAAAATATAGATTAACCTATTTAGCCGAAACCGAAGTGAATTGGTGCCCTGCATTAGGAACCGTTTTAGCCAATGACGAAATTGTAAATGGTGTGTCCGAGCGTGGTGGTCATCCAGTAATTCGTAAAAAAATGACCCAATGGAGTATGCGAATTTCTGCCTATGCAGAACGTTTGCTTCAAGGATTGGATACTATTGATTGGACGGATGCACTTAAGGATATTCAAAAGAATTGGATCGGGAAGTCCGTTGGCGCTTCGGTGACCTTCAATGTCATTCCAACAGAACAAAACGATGAGGAATCTCATACTATTTCCGTTTTCACAACACGACCAGATACCATCTTCGGAGTGTCATTCATGACCCTAGCACCTGAACACGAGTTGGTGGATAAAATTACTACACCAGAACAAAAACCTGAGGTTGATGCTTATATCGAAGCCACTGCCAAACGTAGCGAGCGCGATCGTATGGCAGATGTTAAAACCATTTCTGGTGTATTTACTGGAGCCTATGCCGAACATCCGTTTACAAAAGAACCGATTCCCATTTGGATTGGCGATTACGTATTGGCAAGCTACGGAACAGGTGCTGTTATGGCTGTACCGTGTGGAGACCAGCGCGATTATGATTTTGCTAAGCACTTCAATATTCCGATTCCGAATATTTTTGAAGGAGTCGATATTTCTGAAGAAGCTTTTGCTGATAAAGAAAAGACCATTATTGCCAATAGTGATTTTATTAATGGCATGAATTATAAAAAGGCCACCAAACGTGTCATTTACGAGTTGGAACAAATTGGCCAAGGCGAAGGTAAAACCAATTACCGTTTACGTGATGCTGTATTTTCAAGGCAACGGTATTGGGGAGAACCATTTCCGGTATATTATGTCAATGGTATGCCGCAGATGATAGATGCAGAGCATTTACCATTAACACTACCTGAAGTAGAAAAATATTTGCCAACCGAAGAAGGTGAGCCGCCTTTAGGACGAGCAGATGTTTGGGCTTGGGATACAAAAAACAATAAAGTGGTTTCTAATGAGATGCTTCGACAAGCTCAGCATAACAAAACGAATGATAATGTCATTCCAACAGAGCACAGCGACGAGAAATCTCATAACGGAGTCTACCCTTTAGAACTCAACACAATGCCAGGATGGGCAGGAAGTTCTTGGTATTTCTTCCGTTACATGGAAGAACAAGCTAAACGAGATGAAGCCTTTGCTACTGAAGACGCACTTAAGTATTGGGAAAATGTAGATTTGTACATTGGAGGTAGCGAGCATGCGACAGGACATTTGTTGTATGCACGTTTTTGGGTAAAGTTTTTATACGATAGAGGCTTTGTTGGTGTAGATGAACCTTTTAAAAAGTTGATTAACCAAGGGATGATATTGGGGACAAGCGCTTTTGTAACTAGAATAAATAAAGTTAAAGTAAATGAGTGTGAAATAGTAAGTCAGAAAACAGGATCATCAAAATCTGTAAAAAGAGGTAAGTTAGTTGAAGAGTTAGAATTGCAAAGTCCAATTTTGGCTTCTTACCATTTGCTTAATCATGAGGCATATTATAAATCTAAAGGGATAGATTTAAGTAAACCTTTTGATATTAATATAGACAGCAACAGAGATCAGTTAGTTAAAGAGGGAATAAAAAAATCCGTTAGTGAAAAAGATTATAAGTATTTCGATGATAAAAAATATATGTTCTCATACATTATTAATGATTTACATATTGATGTAAATTTAGTTGATGCGTCTGACAAAGTTAATGTTGATGAATTTCTATCTAACCCATTATATAAAGATTACAAAAGTGCGATCCTTATAAAGGATGAAGATGATGAGTTTAAAACTCATCGTGAAGTCGAAAAAATGTCAAAATCCAAATACAATGTCGTCAACCCAGATGATATAGTTAAGCAATACGGCGCAGACAGCCTAAGACTCTACGAAATGTTTTTAGGGCCATTAGAGCAATACAAACCTTGGAATACTGCTGGTATTACAGGGGTGCATGGCTTTCTAAAAAAATTATGGAAGTTATTCCACCAGGGAGAAAATGGCGAGTTCTACGTAAACCCTTATCCTCTAGGGAAGTCGGAAGAGGCTGAGAGTTTAAAAACACTTCATAAAACCATAAAGAAAGTAGAAGAAGATATTGAGAACTTCTCGTTTAACACCTCAGTATCTACCTTTATGATTGCGGTTAATGAGCTAACAGCACAGAAGTGTACGAGCAAAGACATCTTAGAACCATTATTAATTTTAATTTCACCTTATGCACCGCATATTGCAGAAGAACTTTGGGAAAAGCTTGGGCACTCAGAATCTATTTCTACAGCACCATTTCCAAAATTTGAAGCGAGTCATTTGGTGGAGAGCTCTAAAAATTATCCTATTTCATTTAATGGTAAAATGCGTTTTACTATGGAATTACCGTTAGATATGGATAAAGATGAAATAGAAAAAACAGTTTTAGCTAACGAAAAAACTCAAGAACAATTACAAGGGCGTACACCTAAAAAGGTTATTGTGGTACCAGGTAAAATTGTAAATATTGTTGGGTAATACTTGTAACAAGTCAAATTATGAAGAAATTAGCTCTAATTATCACTTTTATGGCATTAATACTTTCCTGTTCGAGTGATGACGATAGTAATACAGACAACATTGTTGGGCAATGGCAAATGATAGAACGTTACGAATCTGATGTTGAAGTCGAAGTAGGATGTTCTCAATATTATTATTCAGAGTTTAAAAGTAATAATCAACTCTCTGCAGATTATATTAATTTTGATAATACACCTGCAGAATGTACAACGGTTACATTTGAAATATTACTTTGGAGAAAATCAGGGAATGACTATGAGATATACGTTAATCCAGATGAAATTATATCGGTAGCTTATTTTGATGGAGATAACTTGGTGATTGAGTCAAATATGCTAAATAGGAGAAGCGTGTATCAAAAACTACAATAATTGATATGATAAAGCTAAAAAGAAATGATAAAATAGGATTGTTTTTCTTTGTAGCTTTTATTATCAGTTCATCTTTAATCTGGTTATTTGAAGAACGTTTTACCAAGGAGCAGTGGAGAACTAATCCATCTCAACGTTATCAAATGGTAGATGACCTTATTGAGTCTCAAATTCTCATTGACAAAACCAAAGATGAAGTTGTTTTATTATTGGGGGAGCCCTATTCAAGTTCAACAATCGAAAAGGACATCTTTGTATATAGACTTGGAGATCAACCAAGTTTTTTTAAATCGAAAAGAGAACATTTACTCATAATTTTTATCGATCAAAAGGTAGATAAGGTGACTTTGGCTTTAGAGTGACTTAGTATTAAATTCAATACTTATAAAATTTCAATTTCACTTTATCGAAAGATTATTGCATTCGTCTATTGATGTATTTATTTGAAAATGAGACTTGTATTGTGAAATTTTCAAAATGAAGCCTTCAAAATAATAATTCCGTAAAAATACCTTCAAATGGCACTTCAAATTTGGATAGATGGATATTTTAATGGTATTTCATGCTGCTATTAACCATAAAAAACCATCAAATGAAAATTGGAGTCCCAAAAGAAATCAAGAACAACGAAAATCGAGTTGGTATGACACCAGCTGGGGTTTATGAACTTATTAAAAACAATCATACAGTATTTGTTCAAAAAGACGCTGGTTTTGGAAGCGGTTTTTTTGACCAAGATTATAAAGAAGTCGGAGCAATTGTTTTAGATACTATTGAAGAGGTCTATACTTCTGCAGATATGATTGTTAAGGTAAAAGAGCCCATTGCTGAGGAGTATCCGCTTATAAAATCGCATCATGTGGTTTTTACATACTTCCATTTTGCATCGAGCGAACCGCTAACAAGAGCCATGCTAAATAGTGAATCTGTATGTATCGCTTACGAAACTGTTGAAGACGAAGATGGCTCATTGCCTTTATTAACACCAATGTCTGAAGTGGCTGGACGTATGGCCATTCAACAAGGTGCCAAGTATTTAGAAAAACCAATTAAAGGAAGAGGTGTTTTGTTAGGTGGTGTCCCTGGAGTGCCGCCAGGAAAAGTATTGGTGCTCGGCGCAGGAACCGTAGGTATACAAGCGGCAAAAATGGCAGCAGGTTTGGGTGCGCATGTCACTATTATGGATATAAATATGAAACAATTACGTTATGTCAATGACGTAATGCCAAACCATGTTGTTACCGAATTTTCTAGTGAATTCAATATTAGAAAACGCATCCAAGATCACGATCTCATTATTGGGGGAGTCTTAATTAAAGGAGCAAAGGCACCAAAATTAATCACTCGAGATATGTTGAAAGCGATGCGGCCAGGAACTGTTGTGGTTGATGTTGCTGTGGATCAAGGAGGTTGTATTGAAACAACTAAAGCTACTACACACGAAAATCCGACATATATCATAGACGATGTAGTACACTATTGTGTGGCAAATATGCCAGGTGCTGTGCCATATACATCGACCTTAGCGTTAACCAATGTTACTTTACCTTATGTATTACGATTGGCCAATCAAGGCTGGGAAGTAGCATGCGCTAAGGATAAATCCCTTAGAAAAGGGCTTAATATTGTCAAAGGTAAGATTGTCTACGAAGAAATTGCTGAAGCTTTTAATTGGTCTGTAGATGCTATGTAAATTATAATACTGACAAAATTTCTTAACTTTAATTTGGCGTACTATTTGCTATATGTTTAGTAGATTTACACCATTAAAATTTAAAAAATTATGTTAGGATATTATATATTAATCGGTGCAATTGCACTGGTAAGTTGGTTGGTAAGCAGTACGCTTAAGCGAAAGTTTGCTAAATACTCCAAAATACAATTGCGTAATGGCTTAAGCGGTCGGGAGATTGCAGAAAAAATGCTGGCAGATAATGGCATTTATGATGTTGAAGTGATTTCTACTCCGGGTCAGTTAACAGATCATTATAATCCAAAAAATAAAACAGTTAACCTCAGTGAAGCGGTTTACAATCAACGTAATGCAGCTGCTGCCGCTGTTGCTGCTCATGAGGTCGGTCATGCGGTACAACATGCACAAGCTTACAGTTATTTACAAATGCGTTCTCAGTTAGTACCCATTGTTAGTGTGACTTCTGGTATGTCGCAATGGGTCGTTATTGGTGGATTAGTATTAGGTGCTGCTGCAGGTGTAGGAATTGGCTATTGGGTTGCCGTTGCTGGATTGGCCATGATGGGTTTTGCCACATTATTCAGTTTTATTACTTTACCCGTAGAATACGATGCAAGCAATAGAGCATTAGCTTGGTTAAAAGCTAAGAACATGGTAACACCAGACGAATATAAAGGTTCTGAAGATGCTTTAAAATGGGCAGCTAGGACCTATTTGGTAGCAGCCATTGGTGCTTTGGCATCATTATTATACTGGGCATTACAAGTATTTGGAGGCAGAGATTAGACATATTGAACTAAAAAAAATAAAAAAGCTCTGAGAATTCAGAGCTTTTTTGTCTATCTATATTTTAATCTGTCGATTTATCTGTTCTTGCAATGAAATAAAAGTTTCAGTACGCGAAACACCTTTTATGGTTTGTATTTCAGAATTGAGAACATGCATTAAGTGTTCATTGTCCTTAGATAAAATCTTAATAAAGATACTCCAATGACCTGTAGTATAATGACACTCTATGACCTCTGGAATTTTTTTCAATTGTTTTACAGCTTCAGGATTACTAACAGCTTTATCTAAATAAACTCCCACAAAAGCCATAGTGGTATAACCCAATACCTTTGGGTTTATGATAAATTTTGAACCTGCCAAAAGCCCAGACTTTTCAAGTTTTTTAAGACGTTGATGTATCGCAGCTCCAGATATACCAACATTACGAGCAATTTCGAGAATGGGAGTTCTGGCATCTTCCATTAAAGCCCTAAGTATCTTTTTATCAATACCATCAATATAAATGCCTTTATCGCTAATTTTCATTAAAATTATTTTTCATTTTATCCTGAACTTATTTCAGGATCTCTCAAAATGGAAATCGTATAGTTGTAATTTATAAGTTAAAAATAATGAATAGATTTCAAATTGAAATTTTCAGTTCATACATTTAGAGGATTATAACCTAAATAAGGCACTTCTTTTTCATTGAAAACCACACCGTAAGTTTCTAGCTCATCTAAAATCGGTGTGTACACTTCTTTTGTAATAGGAATTTGTACTCCCGGCGTTTTTATTTTGCCATTTAAAATGGCCAATGTAGCCATAGCAACCGGTAACCCTACGGTTTTTGCCATAGCTGTATATGTTTGGTCTTCACCAACTACAACCATGGTGGCATCGACCTGGTGCTTTTCACCATTGAGTTCGTAACCAAATTTATGATACATTACAATCATATCTTTGTCGTCTTCGCTAAGTGTCCAGCTATCCATCAAAATTTTCTGGAGAATTTGAGCTGGAGTCGCCTTGTCGAGTTCTACCATTTTTTTAGCATTAAAGATATCGAGTTCTAAAAATTTATCCCAAACTATATCATCTTGATCAATTTTAAGAGCGTGTCTAAACTTCAGTTCTACAGAATCCGTTGGGCTATAAGGTAAAAATGCATTGACAAAATCACGGTAGCTCATGTTGGCACTATCTTCAATAGTATAGCTATCGTCCGTCATACCTAACTGAACAAAAACATGCCATGCTCTGCTAAAACCAACACGCCTCATGGTACCTCTATAAAGGGTTCGTGCATGGTCCAAGCCATACACATGTTGGTATTTAAGTGAGTCTCGGTTGGCATAAGCTTCAAAACGCCCATAACCATCAATATCTAAAAATTCCGTACGCCTAAACAAACGATCATAAGGAATATATTTAAACTGATTTTCTTGTAAAAATTTGGCCGCACCTCCTTGTCCGGCAACCACAACATTTCTAGGGTTCCAGGTAAATTTATAGTTCCAGAGGTTGTTATCACTTTCGGGTGCAACCAAACCACCGGTAAACGATTCAAACAAAATCATTTTTCCGCCTTTATCTCTAATTTGGTCAATCACTTGCATAGCACTCATATGGTCTATACCGGGATCTACACCAATTTCATTCATAAAAATAAGGCCATTAGCTTTTGCGTCGTCGTCTAAGTTTTGCATTTCTTCGCTGATATAAGATGCCGTAACCATATGCTTTTTGTATGTGATACAATCTTTAGCAACTTCAATATGAAAACGTGCAGGTAACATAGATACAACAATGTCAGCGCTTTTTATGGCGGTACTTCGAGAATCTGCATCAAAAACGTCTAAGTGTATGATGTTAATTTTTGAAGAACTGCCAACTAATTTTTTAGCATTGTCAACATTGAGATCTCCAATAGTAATTTCTAAGTTTTCAGATGGGGATTTATCTATTAAATACTTTATGAGGTATGATGACGATTTTCCGGCACCAATGATTAAAATCTTTCGCATTATAACTAATTTTGTAAAGCACGAATGTAATAAATACAACAACCATTAAAAACCTAAAATTAACTTTAATATGAACAAAAAACTTATAATCACAGGCGCACTTTTAGGAATCTTAGGTATTGTTTTAGGGGCTTTTGCAGCACACGGTTTAGAGACATTGGTAGATGCAGATGCCATTAAATCTTTTGAAACGGGAGTGCGCTATCAAATGTATCATGCTTTTTTGTTCTTAATTCTGGGCGGAACTTCCTTTGTGAGTTTAAAACAAAAAAAGGTAATTTTTTATTTGGTATTAATTGGACTGGTTTTCTTTTCGGGTTCAATATATGGGTTGGCAACCAACGAACTTTCGAGTTTTGATTTCAAATCAATTGCACTCATAACACCTATTGGTGGATTATCGTTAATTATGGCATGGGTCGTCCTATTAGTCGATATATTGAAGACAAAGGTCGATTAATGGTAATCTTCAATGCTTTTTTAAAATAAAGTTATAATTTTGCGTCCTAAACAACTCGAAAAATTATGGTAAACCATACACAATCAACGAAAACGATTTCGTTAGATAATTACGGTATTAAAAATGCTAAGGTTCATTATCAGCTAGAACCTAAAAAACTTCAGGCCATTACCTTAGAAAAAGGAATGGGTAAAGAAACGTCTAACGGAACTTTGGCAATCAATACGGGTAAATTCACAGGTCGATCACCAGAAGACCGTTTTTTGGTAAAAGATGATTATACCAAAGATCGCATTTGGTGGGGAAAATCTAACAAGCCAATCTCATCAGAGAATTTTGATTTTTTACAAAGCGAAATAGAAAACTACCTAAGTGGTAAAGAAGTGTTTGTAAGAGATGGCTATGTATGTGCAGACCCTAATTATAAAATGAATGTTAGAACCGTGACGGAATATCCATGGTCTAATATGTTTATATACAATATGTTTTTAAGGCCTTCTGATGATGAACTAAAGAATTTTGAAGAAGAATGGTTGGTGCTTTGTGCACCTGGATATGAATGCCCAAATCCAGAAGAACATGGTTTAAGACAAGGCAATTTTTCAATACTTAATTTCACTAAAAAAGTGGCTTTAGTAGGAGGTTCTGCCTATACTGGAGAAATGAAGAAAGGTATTTTTACAGCATTGAATTTTATTTTGCCTGTAGAACGGAGTGTACTTCCTATGCATTGTTCTGCAAATGTTGGTGAAAATGGCGAGACGGCTATTTTCTTCGGTTTATCGGGCACGGGAAAAACAACCTTGTCAACAGATCAAAACCGTAAATTAATAGGAGATGATGAACATGGTTGGACGGCAGAAAATACAGTATTTAATTTTGAAGGAGGTTGCTATGCCAAAGCGATCAACTTATCCCAAGACCAAGAACCTGAAATTTATGGAGCAATTAAGCCAGGTGCCATACTCGAAAATATAATTATGGACAACAATGGCAACGTTGATTTTGCCGATACTTCCATAACACAAAATACAAGAGTAAGTTACCCTATTTACCACATAGAAAATATTAAAACACCGTCTATTGGTAAGAATCCTAAGAATATTTTTTTCCTTACGGCTGATGCCTTTGGTGTATTGCCTCCGATCTCAAAATTAACACCCGCTCAGGCAGCATATCATTTTATATCGGGATATACCGCAAAAGTTGCAGGAACGGAAGCTGGTGTAGTTGAACCGCAACCATCTTTCTCAGCATGTTTTGGTGCGCCTTTTATGCCATTGCATCCAACAGAGTATGCAGATATGTTGAGTAAAAAGATGAAAGAAGCTGGAGTAAATGTTTGGTTAGTGAACACGGGTTGGACAGGCGGCCCTTACGGAGTGGGAACACGTATGAAGTTAAAATACACACGTGCAATGATCAATGCAGCTTTGAATGGTGACTTAAAAGATTATACTTATGAAGATTATCATATTCATTCTGTATTCGGAGTGGCACAGCCAAGATCTTGTCCTGGTGTACCAACAGAAGTACTGAGTCCTAGAACAACTTGGAACAATGACCAAGGTTATTATAAAATGGCGTTTAAATTGGCAAATTCGTTTAGGGAAAACTTTAAGAAGTTTGAGTCTTATGCTTCCGAAGAAATTAGACGTGGTGGTCCACAGCGTTATGGGTTTTGAATTTTAAAAATCATAGATAAACAAAAAAGCGATTCTAAATTTAGAATCGCTTTTTTTATGAAGTTGTTTTTCAGAATTATTTCCCTTTATTCACTGCGTCAATATACTTCTGCAATGCCATAGTCATGGATGGAGTTTCTGGTGTTGGTGCAGCTATATCTACACGTAGGCCTTTTTCCTTAACGGCTTTAACCGTTGTGTTCCCAAACACAGCAATGCGTGTGTCTTTTTGTTCAAAATCTGGGAAATTATGGAAAAGTGATTCTATACCAGAAGGACTAAAGAATACTAAAATATCGTAATACACATTTGCCAAATCCGATAAATCACTGATTACCGTTTTGTAAAATGTAGCTTGCGTCCAGTTAACGTTTAGGTTATCTAAAGTTTCTGGTATTATAGGTTTTACTTTATCTGTAGTAGGTAATAAAAACGTTTCGTCCTTATACTTTTTAATTAAAGGAGTTAAGTCCGCAAAAGTACGCTTACCAACATAGATTTTACGCTTTCTGTAAACTACATATTTCTGCAAGTAATAAGCTACGGCTTCAGATTGGCAGAAGTATTTCATTGAGTCTGGCACTTTAAAGCGCATTTCATCAGCTACTCTAAAGAAGTGGTCCACAGAGTTTCTACTCGTTAATATAATAGCTGTAAACTTACTAAGATCTATCTTTTGTTGTCTTATATCCTTAGCTGAAACACCTTCTACATGAATAAAAGGTCTAAAGTCAACTTTAACTTTTTGTTTTTCTTGCAAGTCAAAGTATGGAGAGTTCTCTATTTTAGGCTCTGGTTGCGATACTAAAATCGTTTTCACTTTCATATGTAAACCCCTTTGTTTTAAGCGTTATACTCACTAATGACCTTATATAAAAGCACATAAGGTGCAATTTCGAGAGCGCAAAGATACAATAAAAAATAAAAAAAATTGGGATTTAGTGTTTTTTGATAGTTTTTAAATGAAGTTATAAAGCCAATTCCATTGATTAAACAAATCACTGAGATTACTATAATTATAATAATCTTGGTGAAATTTTCGGTATATAATAAAAACAGATTGGCCACCAAAAAAAACAAACCGGAATAATTTTTAAAAGTAGTTTTTTGAAACAGATAATTATCAACTATAGAGTCTATTTCAAAAAGGCTACCAATGAGACGCTCTAATAGGATTTTAATTATAATAATGGTAGAAACTGCTAGAAGTAATTTTAAGAACGTTATTAACTCAAAATCTAGAGGTGAAACAAAAGTAGAGTAGCTAAAAAATAAAAATATACTTCCTGAAATCACCAAATTAATAAAAAGAAAACCATCGAATATGTCAACAAATTTTTGGTCTTTTGTGTAGATTTTAAGGTACTTAGAGTTTCCTATAACCGATAAGAAATCATTAAAACGCAATGTGTTTACATATTTAGCAATCACAACAGCTACTAATGCTAATAGGGTGAAAATGGTAAACCATTCGTGGGTAATGAAATTTCGCATAATGCTAAATTATAAAGAAATGTAAGGTTAACATAAAAATCTTAAGAAACAAATAACAGTTTATAATCCGTTAAAAACTTTACTTTTGTTGAAATTTCTAAAAGTATCGCAAAAGCGTGTCTTAAAAGTATATAAATGACTGACGCACTTGTCATAATCCCTACATATAATGAGATAGAAAATGTTGAACTCATCATAAGAGCTGTATTTTCTCAGCAGAAAGCATTTCATGTTTTAGTGGTTGATGACAATTCGCCAGACCAAACTGCAGAGAAAGTTAAGGGACTACAGCACGAATTTTCTAATCAACTTTTTTTATTAGAGCGTGATAAAAAAAATGGTTTGGGAATGGCATATATCGCAGGTTTTAAATGGGCTTTAGAAAGAACCTATGATTATATCTTTGAGATGGATGCCGATTTTTCGCATAACCCAAATGATCTCATAAAACTCTACAATGCCTGTGCTAATGATGGTGCAGATGTTTCAGTAGGTTCAAGATACGTAAAAGGTATAACGGTTGTTAACTGGCCAATGGCTCGCATTATTTTATCTTATGGAGCATCACGTTATGTAAGGTTAATAACACGTATGAAAGTAAAGGATTCTACAGCCGGATTTGTCTGTTATAAAAGAATAGTTCTAGAAACTATAAATTTGTCGAAGATAAAATTTGTGGGTTATGCATTTCAAATTGAAATGAAGTTTAAAGCCTATAAAAAAGACTTTAAAATTGTAGAAATTCCTGTTATTTTTAAGGATAGAATAAGAGGGAAATCAAAAATGAGCGGAAGTATTATATCCGAAGCTATTTTTGGAGTTATCAGTTTAAAATTTAAAAGTTTATTTGCTAAACATTGAAAATGAAAGGACAGACTATAATTAAAAATGCTAAGATTGTCAACGAAGGCAAAATTGTTGAAGGTGATATTCTTATTGAAAATGCTATAATTAAAGAGATTAACACTTCTATTAGTGTAAAATCAGCAGACATGACCGTTATTGATGCAGAAGGTAATTATGTATTACCGGGCATGATTGACGATCAGGTTCATTTTAGAGAACCAGGCTTAACACATAAGGCGAATATTGAAACCGAATCTAAAGCGGCACTGGCAGGTGGTATTACATCGTTTATTGAGATGCCCAACACCAATCCGCAAACAACTACAGTTGAAAAATTAGAAGATAAATTTAGTATTGCTGCAAAGTCATCTCACGCCAATTATTCTTTTATGTTTGGCGGTACTAACGATAATTTAGATGAAATATTAAAAGTAAATCCAAAAACTGTAGCAGGCTTAAAATTATTTCTAGGCTCGTCCACAGGAGATATGTTAGTTGATGACCCAACAGTATTAGAAAGAATATTCTCGAGTACCGATATGGTCATTTCTGTGCATTGTGAAGATGAAGCCACTATAAGAACCAATTTAGCAAAATATAAGGCAGAATATGGTGATGATATTCCTATGGAAAAACACCCCATTATAAGAAGTGAGGAAGCATGTTATCTATCATCATCAAAAGCCATTGAACTTGCCAAAAAAACTGGAGCAAGATTGCATGTGTTTCATTTATCTACAGGGAAAGAAACAAATTTGTTTTCAAACAAAAAACCACTTAAAGATAAAAAAATTACAGCTGAGGTTTGTATTCACCATTTATGGTTTTCGGACGAAGACTATGCTCAAAAAGGCAGCCATATCAAATGGAATCCTGCAGTAAAAACTTCAAAAGATAGAGACCAACTATGGGAGGCGTTATTAGATGATAGAATAGATGTCATTGCTACAGACCATGCACCACATACACTCGAAGAGAAAAGCAATCCTTACACCAGTGCACCGTCAGGTGGCCCATTAGTACAACATGCTCTAGTGGCATTGTTAGAAAAGCATCACCAAGGAAAAATTACAATTGAAAAAATTGTTGAAAAAGCGTGTCATAATCCCGCAATATTATTTGATGTAGAAAAGCGAGGCTATATCAGAGAAGGTTATTATGCAGATTTGGTTATTGCAGATTTAAATAGCCCTTGGACGGTAAATAAAGAAAACATCCTTTATAAATGCGGTTGGTCACCTTTTGAGGGCAATACCTTTAAAAGTAGAATAACGCATACTTTTGTTAATGGACAATTGGCATATAACAATTTTAAGGTCTTGGACGTTAAAGCAGGACAACGATTAACCTTTAATAGATGAGACATCTAGGTATTATATTTTTGCTAGCACTTTTAGTAACTGCCTGTAGTACAACCGAAAAGCCAAAAAAGCCAGACAATCTTATTCCTAAAGATAAAATGGAAAAGATTTTATACGACTTATATGTTATCACCGCTGCAAAGGGAGTTAATAAAAGATTGTTAGAAACTAATGGCTTTGAACCCGAAACTTATATACTAAATAAGTACGAAATAGACAGTACACAATTTGCAAATAGTAATGCTTTTTATGCTCACGACACTGAATCCTATAGACGTATTGTTGAAAATGTAAAGGCTAGACTAGAAAAAGAAAAGGAAGCACTTGAGGAATTGGAAAAAGTAGAAGGTGTAGCGGCTAAACGAAAAAGAGACTCTATAAGTAAGATTAAGCAAAAAACAAGGGATTCCATTAAAAATAAGTTAAAGAAAGTTGACACTACCAATCTGGAATTACTGAAAAAACCTATATTTGATAAGACTTCTGTCTAAGATCTTTTAAGTATAGTTCGCTAACATCTTTTATAGACTCATCAATAGATTTAAACTCAAAATTGAGCGTTTCCTTAAGTTTAGAGTTGTCATATTGGGTAATGCTGACGGCTGACTTTGCCGTTTGTTTAGAAAGGCTTCGTCTTGTGTTGAAAAGTTTGTGTTTAAGCCAATCCATTCGCCAAGCCAATCCCAATAACCAAGGTTTTGCCTCTCTTTTTGGAGGTTCTACACCCAGAGCTTTAGCGACTTTGTATTGAAAGGTCTTGAAACTCAAATTCTCTGATACCAGAATAAACTTTTCATTTTTTGTATTGCTATTTGTTAATTGAATCATGGCGTTAACGACATCAAAAACATCAACATAACCGACAACACCATTAACGTAATAGCGCATGCCATTTTGTATTTGCCGAAAGAGATTACCACTACTGCCACCTTTCCAATAACCAGCGCCTAAGATAATACCAGGGTTTACGATTACCGCATCCACACCTTCTTGTGTACCTCTCCATACCTCGAGCTCTGCACCATATTTTGTTATAGCGTAAACACTATTATCTGTCTCAGGATTCCACTCGGTACTTTCCGTAATTAGTTTTTTAGCATTTTCGTGATGGCCAATAGCAGCTATAGAACTTACATAACACAACTTTTTAATTGAGTTGCTAATACAAAGGTTAACGATGTTCGCTGTACCTTCAATATTTATTTTTCTTAATTGATGGTATTTGTCAGGTTCAAAAGAAACAAAAGCAGCACAATGGTAAACATAAGAGATACCTTTAAATGCTTTTTCGAGCTTTGGTATGTTGTTAATATCGGCTTCAACCCATTCAATACGTTTGAATAAATCTTCAGCATCATCAGAAAAATAGGAAAATACGTGTACAACACGTTTTAAGGTTTTTTCTCTTCTGTAAATAGCACGGATTGTTTCGCCACTACTCACCAACTTATAAAGTAAATGAGCACCCACTAATCCTGTTCCACCTGTGACTAATATCATAGGTCAAATTTACGCTTTTTTAAAATTGTCTTTTGTCTTTTAAAGCGGAAACATATCTTTGCTTAAATCTAATCTGAAGATAACTGTAATGGGAAAGAATTTTGTCGAAGAATTAAAATGGCGAGGCATGCTGCACGATAGCATGCCGGGAGTAGAAGAGCACTTAGCTGAAGCTATGCGAAGTGCGTATGTTGGTTTTGATCCAACTGCAGATTCTTTGCACATTGGTAACTTGGTGCCTATTATGTTATTGGCGCATTATCAACGTTGTGGACACAAACCAGTGGCTTTGGTCGGCGGTGCCACAGGAATGATTGGCGACCCGTCAGGTAAATCTAGTGAGCGTAATCTTTTGGATGAAAATACATTGCGCCACAATCAGGAAGCGATTAAAAAACAATTGTCACATTTTTTAGACTTCGAAAGTAATGAAGCCAATGCTGCAGTTTTAGTGAACAATTATGATTGGATGAAAGAATTCTCATTTTTAGAATTTATTAGAGATGTGGGTAAACATATCACGGTAAATTATATGATGGCTAAAGACTCAGTTAAAAATAGAATTTCTGGGGAGTCTTCTAGCGATGGTATGAGTTTTACGGAGTTTACCTATCAGTTGGTACAAGGTTATGACTTTTTACATCTGTACAAAGCAAATGATTGTACTATACAAATGGGAGGGAGCGACCAATGGGGAAATATCACCACAGGAACTGAACTTATTAGAAGAATAGGTAACGGAAAAGGATTTGCTATTACGTGCCCTTTAATTACGAAAAGTGATGGCTCTAAATTTGGAAAGTCTGAAGGTGGAAACATTTGGTTAGATGCCAAAAGGACTTCGCCATATAAGTTTTACCAATATTGGTTAAACTCTAGTGATGAAGATGCTGAGAAGTATATTAAAATTTTCACGTTTTTATCGCAAGACATAATAGAGAGATTGATTGCTGAGCATAAAGAAGCTCCACCTTTAAGGGCGTTACAAAAGCGATTGGCTGAGGAGTTAACTAAAATGGTACATTCACAAGAAGATTTTGAAAATGCAGAAAAGGCCTCAAATATCTTATTTAGTAAGTCTTTTAAAGAAGAAATTAAGACCTTGGATGAAAACACATTTTTGGATGTATTTGAAGGTGTGCCACAAGCCCAGATTACAAAAGCAGAATTTGATGAAGGTATGGATATGATTGGAGCATTGGCAGCTAAAACCAATTTTTTAAATTCTAATGGTGAAGCACGTAGAGCATTAAAGGAAAATTCGGTTTCTGTAAATAAAGAAAAAGTAAAGGAGGATTATAAGTTGTCTTCAGAGGATTTAATAAATGATAAGTACATTATCTTAAATAAAGGAAAACGAAATACTTACATTATTAAGGTCATTTAAAATATAAAAAGACTTAGCAGGTCCAATAAACATATCTAAAAAAAGTGCCCAAAATTTCTTTTGGGCACATCTAACCAATCAATCATGAGGCCAAAATTAATTCTTCTTTCTCATAGAATTAACCAAACTTTATAGCCTCTACATTTAAGTCGTTTTTTTTCTCTAAACCTTTCACATCTCTTTCTAGTCGTTTTTTTAATGTGTTATTCCTTCAAGTGTTATAGAATAAATAGAGCTTTTTATCTCTAACTCAAAATTTTTGGGCTATAGCTACGTTCTTAGAACTTGTTGCAATAGTATGCACAATAGCCTCCATGTTGCGGAATGAAGGCTTTAGTGTCAAAAAACGCTTGACTTACAATGCCATTAAATTACAGCCTCTAATATCAGAACTATCGAATCTTCCAATAATTTCAAATTGTCCATCGTCGTAAACCTTTCCTAAATCTTGTGTGGCAATAAACGAACACGAATTAAGATTGGCTAGATCAATAATATTAACACCTCCGGTTTTGTTAGTCTGTTGAATTGTGAGTGCATCTTCAGTATCGCGCGTTAAAATTTTCATCCAAGGCGGGCAATCAAAAATACCGTTACCCTTGGAGTAGGCTTGGCTTAGAAGCTCCGTCATACCATATTCGCTATGAATTTGGTCGACCCCAAAACCAGATTTAAGAATGTTGTGCAGTTCTTGACGTATAATTTCTTTTCTTCTCCCTTTCATACCTCCAGTTTCCATTATAATAGTACGGTTGAGGTTAAATTGAAATTGCTCAACCAAGTCCAATAAAGCGAATGATACACCAATAAGCAAAGTTTTTTGACCCTTAGCTTCAAGTTCATTTATGATTTGTGCTAAATCTTCAAGATTATTTAAATAAAATCCACTTTCTGGATGCTTAGATTTGCCAATTAAATCATTAACCATATAGATTAAGGAAGAACCATCCCGCTCTAGATAAGAAGGCAATAAGGCTAGGATTACGTAATTTTCAATGTTTCCATAAAAATAATCGAAACCTTGTAAATAGCTTCTCTCATAAAGCCCTAGGTCAGTTATCAAATGTTTGCTGGTTACACTTCCAGTTGTGCCAGAACTTGTAAAGATCTTTTCTATGTGTTCCTCGGTACTTAATACCCGATGCGTTTTAAAAAACTGAATGGGTAAAAAAGGAATATCGCTAATCTGTTTTACTTCGGAGGGATGTCTGTAAAGCAAATCGCAGAATGAGCGGTATACACTATTGTTTTTAAACTGAAATCTAAAAACATCCAAGGCCCGAGCATTGAAATCAGCATCAGATTCTATATTAAAAATGGCAGCTTTAGAAATCATACCGCAAAAGTATGGAAAATAAAAAAGCGTAGCTTGTTAGGCTACGCTTTCGTTATGTAAAAACAATTATTACTTAATCACTAATTTCTTAGTTGCAAAAGCATTGTTTTGTGTAATTTTTAAGATGTAAATACCAGTATTTAAATTAGATACATCTAAAGTATTATTCGTAATCGTTGTGCTAAGCACTTGTTTTCCTAAGATATCATAACCTATAACAGAAATAGCTTCACTTTTAGATGACGAAATAGTAATTTCTCCACCATTGGTTGGGTTGGGGTAAATTGAGAAAGAAGCTGCTGTAAGATCTCCACC
>CAYVNR010000034.1:0-28094 GCA_964453045.1 uncultured Flavobacteriaceae bacterium | reverse complement strand
CACTTCACATGAGACAACTATTGAAAACTAAATTAGTTGATATGGATCTTTCTGTGCGTGCACTTAACTGTTTAAAAGCTGCAGAAGTAGATACTTTAGGTGATTTAGTATCATTCAATAAAAATGATTTAATGAAATTCAGAAACTTTGGTAAGAAGTCTTTAACTGAGCTAGAAGAATTAGTAAACGTTAAGGGTCTTAACTTCGGAATGGACTTAAGTAAATATAAATTAGATAAAGACTAAATAGTTTGTCATTCCTGCGAAAGCAGTAATCTCATTCTATAAAAACAAGTATTATTAATCATATTTTGCTCCTCAGGTAGAAGAGTTTGGTAGCAAGATGATAAAACAAGAGTCATGAGACACGGAAAAAAATTCAATCACTTAGGCAGAAAATCAGCTCACAGAAAAGCAATGTTGGCTAATATGGCATGTTCTTTAATTGAACACAAGCGTATTAATACAACTACTGCAAAAGCAAAAGCGCTTAAGCAATTTGTTGAACCTTTAATTACAAAGTCTAAAGAAGACACTACACACAATAGAAGAATTGTAATGTCTAGATTAAGACAAAAAGAAGCCGTCGCTGAATTGTTTAGAGATGTTGCTGCTAAAGTTGCGGATCGTCCAGGTGGATACACACGTATCATTAAGTTAGGAAACCGATTAGGTGATAACGCTGATATGGCAATGATAGAGTTAGTAGATTACAACGAGATCTATAAAGCTGGCAAGCCAGAGAAGAAAACCCGTAGAAGTAGAAGAGGCGGAAAGAAGAGTGCTGCTGTTGTTGCACCAGTAGAAACTAAAGCTACTAACGAAGAAGAATAATCGGATGTTAATAACGATTAATAAATATAGAGGATAGACTTTTTAAGTTTATCCTTTTTTTTTGGATTTTTGCAAAAATCAAATTAAAAGTCTGTTGATTTAACTGTCCCCTTGAGGATTATTGAGAGGGAAATATATTTTTATCGAAGATACTAGCGAAGCTCATTAGGGGTGTTTTAGAAAAATTGAGAAATTTTAAACTATGAAATACAAACAAAGAAAGAAGGCACTTATTTTATTAGAGGACGGTACAATTTTCCATGGTAAATCTATAGGAAAAGAGGGTACTGCATTTGGCGAAGTATGTTTTAATACTGGTACAACAGGCTATCAAGAGATTTTTACAGACCCTTCTTATTATGGGCAGTTAATGGTGACAACCAATGCTCATATAGGTAATTATGGTACCAAAGAAGATGAAATGGAATCCGATACCGTTAAAATTGCTGGATTGATTTGTAAAAATTTCAGTTTTGAATATTCCAGACCTGCAGGTGATGCTTCGTTAGAAGAATTCTTTGAAAAACATAACACCTTGGCTATTGCGGATGTCGATACGAGAGCATTGGTAAGTTATATTAGAGATCACGGTGCCATGAATGCCGTAATATCAACAGAAGTTGATAATATTGAAGGTTTAAAGGAGCAGTTAGCAGAACAACCAGATATGAAAGGCTTAGAGTTGGCCTCTCAAGTATCAACTAAAGAGCCTTACTATTTCGGAAATGAAAATGCTACCTACAAAATAGCAGCATTAGACATAGGTATTAAAAAGAACATCCTTAGAAACTTAGCTAAAAGAGATGCCTATATTAAGGTGTTTCCGTACAATTCAAAATTTGAAGATTTAGAAGCCTTTAATCCAGATGGGTATTTCTTGTCCAATGGTCCTGGTGATCCAGAACCTTTGGTTGAAGCTCAAGCTGTGGCTAAGGAAATTATTTCAAGAAATAAACCGTTATTCGGAATTTGCCTTGGGCATCAAGTTATAGCTTTGGCTAATGGCATATCAACCTATAAAATGCACAACGGGCACAGAGGTATAAACCACCCTGTAAAGAATCTAATAACTGGTAAAGGTGAAATCACATCCCAAAACCATGGTTTTGCTATTAATAGAGAAGAAACCGAAGCCAATGCAAATGTAGAAATTACACACGTACATCTCAATGACGATACTGTAGCTGGTATAAAAATTAAAGATAAAAACTGCTTCTCGGTACAATACCATCCAGAAGCGAGTCCTGGACCCAATGATTCGGTCTATTTATTTGATCAGTTTATAGAGAACATCAAAAACAACTAAATACAAAAAACGCAACAAAACTCAAATTCTGTTGCGTTTTTTACGTTACGAAAACATTATAGTAAATATTAATCGCAAATATGATTTATGTTCTGTTTTTAGCTTTAGATTTTCGTAATTTTGATACCAATCAACATTAAATACAATAACAATGAGCATTATAATTAATGTACACGCAAGACAAATTTTAGATTCAAGAGGAAACCCCACGGTAGAGGTAGATGTTGTTACCGAGAGTGGTATTATGGGAAGAGCTGCAGTACCTTCTGGAGCATCAACTGGTGAGCACGAAGCTGTAGAGTTAAGAGATGGTGGAGATGACTATATGGGAAAAGGAGTTTTAAAAGCGGTTGAAAACGTTAATGCGGTAATTGCTCAAGAATTATTGGGAGTTTCTGTTTTTGAACAAAATGCTATAGATCAGTTGATGATCGATTTAGATGGCACGACAAACAAATCAAAGTTAGGTGCTAATGCCATTTTAGGAGTGTCTTTAGCCGTTGCCAAAGCTGCGGCAAATGAATTGGGCATGCCATTATACAGATACGTTGGTGGTGTTTCTGCCAATACGTTGCCATTGCCAATGATGAATATTATAAATGGTGGTTCGCATAGTGATGCGCCGATTGCATTTCAAGAATTTATGGTAATGCCCGTAAAAGCAAAAAACTTTACCCATGCCATGCAAATGGGAACTGAAATATTCCACAACCTAAAAAAAGTATTGCACGACAGAGGTTTAAGCACTGCAGTAGGTGATGAAGGTGGTTTTGCACCTAACTTAGAGGGAGGGACAGAAGATGCCTTAGATTCCATTAAACTGGCTGTTGAAAAAGCAGGATATACTTTTGGTAACGATGTTAAGATTGCATTAGACTGTGCAGCAGCAGAGTTCTATGTAAACGGAAAATATGATTATACAAAATTTGAAGGAGATTCGGGTGTCGTTAGAACATCAGCAGAACAAGCAGAGTACTTGGCAGAACTGGCTTCAAAATATCCTATAATTTCTATTGAGGATGGTATGGATGAAAATGACTGGGACGGTTGGAAATTATTAACCGAAAAAATTGGTGATAAAGTACAGTTGGTCGGTGATGATTTATTTGTGACTAATGTAGAGCGTTTAGGAAGAGGAATTTCTGAAGGTATTGCGAATTCTATTTTAATTAAAGTCAATCAAATAGGTACATTAACTGAAACTATTTCCGCAGTGAATATGGCACATAATGCTGGGTACACCTCAGTAATGTCTCACCGTTCTGGGGAAACAGAAGATAATACCATCGCAGATTTAGCGGTAGCACTCAACACAGGGCAAATTAAAACAGGTTCAGCATCACGTAGTGATCGTATGGCAAAATACAATCAGTTATTGCGTATAGAGGAAGAATTGGGTGATGTAGCTTATTTTCCACAAGAGAATGCGTTTAAGGTGAAGTAATTATTTTACAAATAAACTTGAAAAACCTATCCATTAATTTGGGTAGGTTTTTCTTTTTCTAAAACGTATAGAGTAGGCCATTAGTGAGTTCAAATTGAGTCTCTGGTACAGCTGAACTTACAGGAAAAGCATCATGGAAAAAATTAAAATTAACCTTAAAAGCTAAATCTTCAAGGATTTTAAAAAGCATTGAGGTATTGCTAGAAAAACGAAAATCATCAAAGGCATCAATTCTTGGCTGATAGTAACTTGTACTGATAATGCTAATGGTTTCAGTTGGGTATAAGCTAAATGATAAATAAGTACTTCCCCTAACATCTTGCTGTATTCGGTCGGGAATGGCACTAGATGCCTTTTCGTATTCATACATAATTAAAGTACCTAGGTAAAACCTGTAATTATCATTTTTAGATAATTTAAATCGAGGCCCGGTGCCAATTAAACCTCTAAAACCAATTTCAGAAATGGCATCATATTGTCCTTGTACAAAAGCTTCCCATTTCACTCTGTCTGAGATTCTTCTATTGTATCTCAGATGCTGCGTGCCTCGATTTACCAGGGAATTATCTTCAATTTTCTGAAGGTTTAAGTCATTGACAAATAACCAAAAGTTGATAGTAGTGTTATACTGTATGTGAGCTTTATTGGCAATTCTAAAAATATCATTGGTATTTTTAATCAGTGACACATCTAGACTCACCGAACCAGTCCATTTTATAGAATCATTAGGTTTTCGTAAAGTTTCAATATTAACAACTTGCGAAAAACAAGAAAATGAGACAAGAAAAATAAAAATTCTAATATAAATCATAGCTAATTATAAGTAGAACAAAATTAGTGATTATACCATATTTTTTAATTGCTGTGGTACGATATATTATCAATAATTTGAGATATTGAAATTATAGTTTTTACTATTTATTTTGAGAATACAGAAATTGTTAAAAGCGTTGTAAATTGACTTCCGAAATCGTTTGATATTTCGTAAATTTACAATCCTTTAAATTCACAAACATATATAAATTAACATGTCAGATAAAGCTACCTTAGAAATTAATGGCGACAAGTTTGAATTTCCCGTAAAAATCGGTTCAGAAAATGAAGTCGCTATAGATATTAAAACCTTAAGAGGCGCCACAAAAGGTGTTATTACCATAGATCCTGGTTATAAAAATACAGGAAGCTGTGAAAGTGCCATAACATTTTTGGATGGTGAAAAAGGTATTCTGAGGTATAGAGGTTATTCTATAGAAGAATTAGCTGAAAAAGCAGACTTTTTAGAAGTGGCTTATCTGTTGATTTTTGGTGAATTACCGACGCAAGAACAACTGGATAAATTTCATGCGGATATTAAAGAAAAATCTGTTGTAGATGATGATATAAAAAAGATTTTAGATGCTTTCCCTAAGTCAGCACATCCTATGGGAGTGCTGTCGTCTTTAACAAGTGCATTAACAGCTTTTTATCCAACTTCGGTTGATGTTAACTCAGAAGAAGCGATGTATAATGCCATTGTTAGAATTCTGGGTAAGTTTCCAGTATTGGTATCTTGGACAATGCGTAAAAAACATGGTCTACCATTAGAATATGGTGATGATAACTTAGGTTATGTTGAGAATGTCCTAAAAATGATGTTTAAAAAACCTAATAGCGAATATGTTCAAAATCCTATTTTGGTAAACGCGTTAGATAAGTTGTTGATATTACATGCGGACCATGAGCAAAATTGTTCTACATCTACAGTTAGAATTACCGGATCGTCACACGCAGGCTTATTTGTGTCTCTTGCTTCTGGTATATCAGCACTTTGGGGACCTTTACATGGAGGAGCTAATCAAGCTGTTTTAGAAATGCTCGAAGCCATAAAAGAAGATGGGGGAGACACCAAAAAATATATGGCAAAAGCCAAAGATAAGAATGACCCTTTCCGTTTAATGGGCTTTGGTCACCGTGTATACAAAAACTTCGACCCAAGAGCTAGAATTATAAAAGTAGCGGCTGATGAGGTATTGGGAGATTTAGGTATAGAAGATCCAATTTTGGACATTGCTAAGGGCTTAGAAAAAGAAGCTTTAGAAGATCAATACTTTGTAGATAGAAAACTATATCCAAATGTAGATTTTTACTCAGGTATTATATACAGAGCGATGGGAATACCTGTAGAAATGTTTACGGTAATGTTTGCTTTAGGGCGTTTACCGGGATGGATTGCCCAATGGAGAGAAATGCGTATGCGAAAAGAGCCAATAGGTAGACCAAGACAATTATATGTCGGCGAAACCCATAGAGCTTTTAAACCTATAGAAAAGCGCTAGTAAAAGCTATAATCAATTAGAGCTTCATAATTATTATGAAGCTTTTTTGTATTCTCCCTAACATGAAATTAAACATACAAAACGAAACGTCCCGTCTTAGAGCAGTTATCTTAGGAACTGCAGAAAGTAATGGGCCTACTCCCAAAGTAGAAGATTGTTACGATCCAAAAAGTCGTCAGCATGTATTGGCAGGGACTTATCCCAAAGAAGCCGATATGGTTAAGGAAATGGAAGCCGTTGCAGCTGTGCTAAAAAGGTATGATGTTACAGTATATAGACCTGAAGTTATACAAGATTACAATCAAATCTTTGCTAGAGACATCTCTTTTGTAATAGACGATAAAATTATAATTGCCAATATTCTACCAGACCGAAAGCGAGAAGTTGAGGCTACTGAGTATGTTTGGAAAAACGTAGATAAGGACAATAGAATTATTTTGCCTGAGGAATGCCATGTTGAAGGTGGAGATGTGATGCCATGGAATGATTATATTTTTATTGGCACTTATTCAGGTGATGATTACCCAGATTATATTACGGCGCGTACTAATATGGATGCTGTTATTGCCATTCAAGAATTATTTCCTAATAAAACTGTAAAGTCTTTTGAACTCAGAAAATCGAACACTGATCCGAAAGAAAATGCATTGCATCTTGACTGTTGTTTTCAGCCCATAGGAAAAGATAAAGCCATAATTCATAAAAACGGGTTTTTAGTGGAAAATGAATATAACTGGTTGATAGATTTTTTTGGAAAGGAGAACGTTTTTGAAATTACTAAGGATGAAATGTATGACATGAATAGCAACATATTCTCAATTTCTGAGGATGTAATAATTTCCGAAAAAAACTTTACGAGATTAAATGCGTGGCTTCGAGATAATGGGTTTACTGTTGAAGAAGTTCCTTATGCCGAAATTGCAAAACAGGAAGGCTTACTGCGCTGTTCTACAATGCCATTGATTAGGGATTAGTTATTTGCGATACAAAAAGTAATTTTTTACCAGATCTATATATTCCTGTTTAGCTTCATCCTCGCTAATATCTTGTACCTGAAAAAGGGCATTGGTTTTAAAAGCATTTATAATTTGCTTACGACTACTTGGTCTCCCATAATCATTGGTGGCCTTTTTATAATAAGCATACAAACGCAATAAAAAATCTGCAGGAAAAGGTTCAGCATGGGAGTTTACACGCTCAACAGCTTCTTCAAATTCTATATGTAATTCTTCTGGTGTCATTTCATTTCGGCAATGATACTCTCGCCACCTCGAACTTTTTGGTTAAGTTCTACTTTTATCTCTGCATCTAAAGGTAAAAATAAATCTACACGCGAGCCAAATTTAATAAAACCAGAATCTGCACCCTGTGTAGCCTTAGAATTTAAAGTCGCATAATTGACGATTCGTTTAGCCAATGCGCCAGCTATTTGCCTGTAGAGCACTTTTCCGAAACTTTCATTTTCAACTACAACGGTAGTGCGTTCGTTTTCTTCACTGGCTTTAGGATGCCAAGCCACTAAATATTTACCAGGGTGATACTTACTGTAACTTATGGTTCCGCTTATTGGGTATCTTGTAACATGAACATTGATAGGTGACATAAATACGGATACTTGAATACGTTTGTCCTTAAAAACTTCATTCTCCATAACTTCTTCAATCACTACGACTTTACCATCAACGGGTGATAAAGCATGCTTTTCGTCAGCATGGGTGAGGCGTTTTGGGTTTCTAAAAAATTGAAGAATAAGAATAAATAGGATAAGAACGCTAATCATTAATCCTTTGCGTAACCATTCATTGACAATAAATTCATCGATTAAGAAAAACGAACCAACAACAATTACCAGCGTTATAAATATGATTTTATGACCTTCTTTATGAAACATAATTTACAATTCTTAAAAATAAATATATAAATGGTGCTGCAAAGATAATGCTATCTAAGCGATCTAAAAGTCCACCATGCCCAGGCATTATCACACCACTATCTTTTACACCAGCTTGACGCTTAAACTTCGATTCAATTAAATCACCAAAAGTGCCCAAAACACTAACAATGATTGCCATGATTAACCAATTGGTAGAATTGAGCGTTTCTGAGTATATGGCAATAAAATAACTAGCAACACATGCAAAAAACAAACCGCCTAAAAAACCTTCAACCGTTTTTTTTGGTGAAATACTTGGAAACAATTTTTGCTTTCCAAAATTTTTGCCAATCAAATAGGCTGCACTATCATTAACCCAAACTAAAATGAAAGCTCCCAAAAGCAAAAGTGGAGTAAATATGTTTTGAAAGTTTGCTATCAATAACATAAACACAAAACCACTACTGAGGTAGAACGTGGTAGTGATATAGCGTTTAGTTTCAAAAAGGGGTATTTTTTTAAATGTAAATAAATCTTTTATTAGAATGAGATTCACAAAAATAGTAACAACCAATAGTAT
This sequence comes from uncultured Flavobacteriaceae bacterium, assembly GCA_964453045.1. Lineage (GTDB taxonomy): Bacteria > Bacteroidota > Bacteroidia > Flavobacteriales > Flavobacteriaceae > Winogradskyella. Next base: position 19,743 of record CAYVNR010000034.1, on the reverse strand, counting down.
ATTAATGGCTTCATTACTATCAAAAGGATGCGTATTATAAAGGCATATATACCAAAAGAGGCCATAAAGAATTACAAAGATGATGTATTGCGAAAATCCTTTTAGCTTAATTAATTTACTGTATTCCATTAAGCTAATAATACCAAAAAGGATAAGAGTAATTACAAGCCCGATTTGAAAGTAAAGCGAACCTATAAGTAACAGAACATATACAGCACCAGATATGGCTCTTATAGATAATTCCTTCATTATAAATCTTCTAGTAGAAGCAAATATAAGTTTTTAGCACTACTTCCGTATGTTAGAAAGTCTTTATCGTCTGCAGTTTTAAAATGCTTTATTGTAGTAATGTTAGTAGGAATGCTGGTTTTACTTTTAGACTTAATACCTTTTAAACCTTCACCAATATTTTCAACAAATTGACTTGTGGTTGCATAGATTATAAAATGATCTGGAAGCTCTTTTAATTTTTTTTCAGCAATTTGATTAGAAGAAATTAATAATGAACCATCATCAGAAATTAGATATTCACAAGTAGATAGAAAATATGAGCTTTCAGATATTTTTTTTGTGCTGTTAAGGTTGAAGTCTTTAAACAAGGAAGATAAACGCTCGTCTATCATAAACACCTTATCGTTATGCCATTGGTTTTCATCTAATATGGAATTAAAGCTGTCCTTTACTTCTTCCATGTTTTCACAGTACAAGAATTTTCCGCCATTAGCTTTGAAATTTATGGTAAAACGTTCGTCGGCAGGCAACTTAACTTCTGGCATATATTTGCCACGCTCTTGATTTGGTATTTGTTCTTCGGACTGATCAGATTTTTTCCCGAAGAGTTTACGAAATAAGCTCATTCAATTGTTGCTGTTAATCTTGTAATTGGTGCATTTCTCAAATATAAAAAAACTTAAATTAAGATTTAGTCAATTTAAGTTTTTTATATGATTGTATGTAGTGTTATTCTTCCTCCTCGGCAAGTTTTTCCTCTTTGCCAAAAGCACGTTTTCCGAAGATTTTTTCAAGATTATCTTTAAATATAACTTCTTTGTCTAACAACACTTCCGCGAGTTCCGTAAGCTTATCTTTGTTAGCTTCTAAAAGTTTTATAGCGCGTTTATATTGCTCTTCTATAATATCTGAAATCTCTTTGTCTATGAGCTCAGCAGTTTGCTCACTGTAAGGTTTAGTAAAACCATATTCAGATTGTCCCGAAGAATCATAATAAGTTAAGTTACCAACTTTATCACTAAGGCCATAAATGGTTACCATGGCTCTGGCTTGCTTGGTTACTTTTTCCAAATCACTTAAAGCGCCTGTTGAGATTTTATCGAAAATCACTTTTTCAGCAGCTCTACCACCTAAAGCAGCACACATTTCATCTAGCATTTGTTCTGGCCTAACAATAAGACGCTCTTCTGGCAAGTACCAAGCGGCACCGAGAGAACGCCCTCTAGGAACTATAGTCACTTTTACTAATGGCGCAGCATGTTCTAACATCCAACTCACAGTAGCATGACCAGCCTCATGGAAAGCAACAGCACGTTTTTCTTCTGGTGTAATGATTTTGTTTTTCTTTTCTAGTCCACCAATAATTCTATCGACAGCATCCAAGAAATCTTGCTTATTTACCGCTTTTTTACCTTTTCTTGCTGCAATAAGAGCCGCTTCGTTACATACGTTAGCTATATCGGCACCAGAGAATCCAGGTGTTTGTTTAGCAAGAAAATCGATATCTAATGTTTCCTCTTTTTTAAGTGGACGTAAATGTACCTCAAAAATTTCCTTACGTTCTCTCACATCGGGTAGGTCTACATAAATCTGTCTGTCAAAACGACCAGCACGCATCAAAGCACTATCTAAAACGTCAGCTCTGTTTGTTGCAGCTAATACAATGACATTAGTGTTACTGCCAAAACCATCCATTTCGGTCAATAATTGATTCAAGGTATTTTCACGCTCGTCATTAGAACCAGAAAAATTATTCTTACCTCTTGCTCTACCAATGGCATCAATCTCATCAATAAAAATTATTGAAGGCGATTTTTCTTTAGCCTGCTTAAATAAATCTCTTACACGAGACGCACCTACACCTACAAACATCTCAACAAAATCTGAACCAGAGAGTGAGAAAAAAGGCACCTTAGCTTCACCTGCAACGGCTTTTGCCAACAAAGTTTTACCAGTTCCCGGAGGGCCAACAAGGAGAGCACCCTTGGGAATTTTGCCTCCTAGCGAGGTGTATTTTTCAGGAAACTTCAAGAAATCTACAATCTCTTGCACTTCTTCTTTAGCACCTTCTAAACCTGCTACATCTTTAAATGAGGTTTTGGTATCCGATTTTTCGTCAAAAAGTTTAGCCTTAGACTTACCGATGTTAAAAATCTGTCCACCAGCACCGCCTCCGCCTCCGGAAGACATACGTCTCATAATAAATATCCAAACCCCAATAATTAAAATAAAAGGTAGTAATGTTAACAGCAGATCTCCCCATACATTTTGCTCGGTATCAAAAGCTATTGGAACATCGAGGTTGTTTTCGGTTTTAATCTTATCAATTTCTTCTTGGAACAATTTTAAATCACCAAATTCAAATTTGTAATTTGGTACAGGTGTAACCGAGGGAAGAAAAGTTTTAGGTTTTGATTTTTTATGAATTTCTAACTCTTGTGCTTCTTTGGTTAAATAAACTCTTGCAATACGGTTATTGATTATTTCTACTTTATCTACATCTCCATTTCTTAAATAGCTGAAAAATTCTGTAGGTGTTGTTTTGCTTCCCGAAGAGTCTCCAAAACCACCAGAAAATAATTGAATGGATAGAAAAACCGCTATGATGATTCCGTATATCCAGTACGGATTCATTTTAGGTTTTTTGTTTAAATTTTTATTGTCTTTTGCCATCTTGTTGCCGCGAATACGGTAATCTTTATTTTAGTAACTTGTTTCTATTTGTGTGGTTTTTGCGTCTCCCCAAAGACTTTCAATATCATAGTATTCTCGTATATGCTTTTGAAACACATGTACTACAACATTTACGTAATCCAATAAAACCCACTCAGCATTATCTGTGCCTTCAATATGCCATGGCTTATCTTTTAGGGTTTTACTAACCTGTTTTTGTATGGAATTGACGATAGCGTTTACTTGTGTATTAGAAGTACCTTCACAAATAATAAAATAATCGCAAACCGTATTTTCAATATCTCTTAAATCTAAAATTGTAATTTCTTTTCCTTTAACCTCTTCTATACCTCCTATAATTGTTGTAATGAGTTGGTCTGCGTTGGTTTTCTCTTTCGTCATTAATTTGAATTAATTTTATGCAAAGTTATTATTTTTTTAGTTCTTGTAAGCTGTAATTGTCATAAGAAAACTATAAAATAAAATTGACTTTATATGTATATTATCAAACTTGATGCCATTGACTCTACCAATACCTACTTAAAAGGTATGGCATCGGTTAATTTGCCTAAAGACTATACGGTTGTTGTAGCTGAGCAACAGACTGAGGGACGCGGACAAATGGGTACTCAATGGCAAACAGAGGTTGGTAAAAACCTAACAGCTAGCGTGTTTAAACACTTTGATGATTTTAAGGTCGAAAACCAATTCTATATTAGTATGGTAGTTTCGTTGGCAATTTGTAAAGCATTAGAGGAGTTTCGTATACCTAAGTTATGTGTAAAATGGCCTAACGACATTTTGTCAGTAGACAAAAAAATATGTGGAATTTTAATTGAAAATGTCATCAAAAACAACAAATTTCAGGGCTCGATTATTGGTTTTGGACTTAACGTAAATCAGAAATTTTTTGATGCTTTGCCAAAAGCGTCTTCCATGAGTTTATTAACAGGAATTGTGTTTGACAAAGACGAGGTGTTATCTAAAATTTTGAAGCAACTTCAAATTTATTTTGAATTATTGGAAAATCAGAAATTTGATGTATTAAAAACTGCATATGAAGCAAGTCTCTTTAGAAGAGATAAACCTTCAACCTTTAAAATGTCTAATAATGAAATCCTTCTAGGTATTATACAGGGTGTCACCGAAACAGGTAAACTTAAGGTTTGGACCGAAGATGAAATTATAAAGACCTTTGATTTAAAAGAAGCGACGCTACTGTATTAAACAGTAGTTTTCATATTGTTAGCCAATGTTTCAATAAATTTGCTGATAGGTCCTTTTATCATCATGGCCATCATGGCATTGAATTCACCATTAAAAGTCAATTGTACCTCACTTTTATCAGTTGTAACTTCTTCTATGTCAGCAACAAGCGAAAAATCTAATTTTCCGCCAGCTGCACCTAAAACTATTTTGTTGTGAGGTATAGCTTCTTTTCTCTTTAAGATAATTTCTGGCATACCTTTAAGGGCGAAAAGAAATTTATCTTCTTCTAAGACCTCAAATTTGCTAATGTTTTCTGGCATTAGGCTTTCAAAGTTTTTGACATCTGATAGAAAGTTGAATGTCTCTTCTGCTGATTTATCTAAAGTTACCTTTGGTGATTCTAAATTCATGCTTTAAGTATTAAGTTGTTTTTGTAAAGTAGTTTAGTTGAAGTTTTACTGTAAGTAGATATTTATAAATCAACTTTACAACTAAACAATTCAACAATAATATATCAATTAGCGTTCCATTTGCTAGGATTGGCATTCCATTGTGCTAAAATGTCTTGTTGTTGCTTTGTAATATAATTGGTGTCTAGTGCTTGTTCTAACAGGTTTTCATAATTGCCAAGCGTATGCAATTCCATATTGGCATTTTCAAAATTTTTATTTGCCACATCAAAACCATAAGAGAAAATAGCAACCATACCTTTAACGATAACTTCTGCTTCTTTAAGAGCTACAACGGCATTAAGGCTACTTTTTCCTGTGCTTATTAAATCTTCAATAACGACAACATTTTGTCCTTTTTCTATATGCCCTTCAACTTGATTTTTACGACCATGCTTTTTTGCTTCTGGCCTTACATAAATAAAAGGAAGGTTTAAGTAGTCGGCGACTAAAGCTCCAATGCCAATGGCTCCTGTAGCTACTCCAGCAATTACATCTGGTTTGCCATAATAATCCTCAATATGTCTCGCCATGGTTTCTCTAATATAATTTCTAATTAGAGGGTAGGATAAGACAATTCTATTGTCGCAGTATATAGGAGATTTCCAACCAGAAGCCCATGTAAAAGGCATATCTGGCTGTAATTTTATGGCGTTGATTTGCAGTAAAACTTCTGCGGTTTTTTTGGCGGTTTCTTTATTAAAAATCATATTACAAAATTAATGAATTTTAAAAGCTTTAAAATTTAATCTCAATTTAATTTTCAATTCTTAATGGTTCTATTAAAAAATAATACTTTTACGATAGTAAAGTTAACTGACTATATCCATGTATACCATTTATGTAGGTGATAAACCTATTATTTTAACAACCAAAATTGAAAAGGAAACGAATTTTAAATCCTATCTCCTTAAATCAGTTAATATTGGGAAGGTGATAAAAACACTTAATAATACAGATTTAGAGGCTGTGCATTTAATTCATAATAATCCCGATAAGCTTTTAAAACACTTTCTTAAACTGCTGCCAAACGTTGTCGCAGGTGGGGGAAAGGCATATAATAGTAATGGGGAAGTACTCTTTATTTACAGAAATGATAAATGGGATTTACCTAAAGGTAAAACAGAACGAAGGGAATCTATTGAAGAAACTGCGGTTAGAGAAGTGGAAGAGGAGACTGGTGTAAAAGGGTTGAAAATCACAAAACCATTACCAACGACCTATCACATTTTTAAGCGTAATGGTAAGCACAAAATAAAAATTACGTATTGGTTTGAAATGCATACCAATTTTGACGGCAAACTCTATCCCGAAACAAGTGAAGGCATTACCAAAGTAGAATGGCTAGATGAAAAAGCATCTCAGAAAGCTCTGGAGAATAGTTATGCAAACATAAAAATGTTGGTTTAGGTTATTCATCCTTTAAAATTATCTTTTAATCCGATTTTGTGTTAATGTTTCTTAAAAATATCAGAGGATAAATTTTTCAAAAACCTATTTTGTTTAACTTTATTAAAAAATAATTAAACAAAAAGCAATGAAAAACAAATTACCATCTCAGACCCCAAATCTGAAATCCTACCTATTTGTTTTATTTCTTAGTCTTTATTTGTTTGGTTTTGGCCAAGTTAATCCTCTTTCTTGTGGTTCTATCGAGAATTTTGAGTTTACTAATGGTCATGAATCAGTGCATATTCAAGACAATGGGGTGTACATTTTTGATGATTTGCCCGGGCATTTTTATGTTAAAGTAAATATTCATGGATATGTACAGAGTGTTAGATATCATGTAATTAACATTGATACTAATGAAACTTTTGAAATTATTGAAAACATTGTTCCTTATACTTTTCCGGCCGGAAATGCAGATTGGGATATTGGTTTAGGTACTTTTCAGGTTACTGCTTCGGCTTATTTTCAAAATAATGCCCAAGGTTTCCAGTGCGATTCTGAAACTATAACCTTTACTTTAGGAGATGAAGAACCATGCTTGGCAGATGCAGGCACAATGAGTGCGGTGATGCCGGAGGTATGCAGCACAGGAGAGGTCATGATCTCAGCAACAGCAAATGGGGATGCAAATGTACCGGAGGGCTACAGTACGTTATATGTACTGACCAGTGGAGAAGGTTTAGTTATCGAGCAGGTCAATGCGACACCGGACTTTACGGTAGTAGGTGGAGGCTTATATACGATCCACAGTTTTGTATATCCGAGCGATCTGGATCTGAGCGTAATAGTACCTGGTGTAACGACCGGTTTTGATGTCAACGGTTTGCTGATCCAAGGTGGCGGCAACCTTTGCGCTTCGCTTGACGTAGCAGGAGCACCGATCACGGTCATCAACCCGGATGCAGGTACGTTGACAGCAGATGAGAGTAGTGTAGAATTATCAGGCGGTGAGGCGATGCTTAGCGCAACACCGAACGGGGACGCAAATGTACCTGATGGCTACAGTACGCTGTTCGTGCTTACCAGTGGCGAGGGCTTGCTGATCGAGCAGGTCAACGTTACCCCTGACTTTACGGTAACGGAATCAGGGGATTACACGATCCATACGCTGGTCTATCCAACGGGATTGGATTTAAGTGTAGTCGTACCGGGAGTGACGACAGGCTTTGATGTCAACGGTCTATTGGTACAAGGGGGAGGTGAACTGTGTGCATCGTTGGATGTAGCAGGAGCACCGATCCATGTGGGAGAAGAACCATGTTTGGCAGACGCTGGCACAATGAGTGCAGTGATGCCAGAGGTATGCAGCACAGGAGAGGTCATGATCTCAGCAACAGCAAATGGGGATGCAAATGTACCGGAGGGCTACAGTACGTTATATGTACTGACCAGTGGAGAAGGTTTAGTTATCGAGCAGGTCAATGCGACACCGGACTTTACGGTAGTAGGTGGAGGCTTATATACGATCCACAGTTTTGTATATCCGAGCGATCTGGATCTGAGCGTAATAGTACCTGGTGTAACGACCGGTTTTGATGTCAACGGTTTGCTGATCCAAGGTGGCGGCAACCTTTGCGCTTCGCTTGACGTAGCAGGAGCACCGATCACGGTCATCAACCCGGATGCAGGTACGTTGACAGCAGATGAGAGTAGTGTAGAATTATCAGGCGGTGAGGCGATGCTTAGCGCAACACCGAACGGGGACGCAAATGTACCTGATGGCTACAGTACGCTGTTCGTGCTTACCAGTGGCGAGGGCTTGCTGATCGAGCAGGTCAACGTTACCCCTGACTTTACGGTAACGGAATCAGGGGATTACACGATCCATACGCTGGTCTATCCAACGGGATTGGATTTAAGTGTAGTCGTACCGGGAGTGACGACAGGCTTTGATGTCAACGGTCTATTGGTACAAGGGGGAGGTGAACTGTGTGCATCGTTGGATGTAGCAGGAGCACCGATCCATGTGGGAGAAGGTAGCGCAGAATGTAATGCATTCGCTGGAACCTTATATTCATATCAACCTATACAATGTTTAGATGGCGGAACAACCACAATTTATGCAGAGGAGGTCGAAGCACCTGTTATTCCAAATGGTTATCAGCAGCTATTTGTTTTAACTAATGCATTTAATCTTACAATATTAGATGTCTCTGCAACTCCTGAATTTGAAATTAACCATGTTGGTTTTTACAGAATTCATAGTTTGGTTTACGACCCACAAACTTTAGATTTAAGTATTGTTCAGCTTGGAGATACTACAGCATTTGATGTTCTACCACTCTTACAACAAGGTGGAGGTGAAATATGTGCATCTTTAGATGTTCATGGTGCAGTTAATTTGGTATTGCCTGGTTGGTTCTGTAATTTCTTTAATAGTTATTTCGGATTTGGTAGAAACGCTCAAGGTGAAGCAGTAAATGCCTGGTTAAACGAATTTAATGACTATCAAAGTTTTGAAGATGCTATGCTAGCTGACTTTACAGAAACATCTGTTTATCCTAATCCTGTTAAATCTGAGTTGAATATCAACACACTTTTATTACAAGACGAAATAGTTGGCTATACGATTGTAGATATGCAGGGAAGATTATTGAAACGTGGAGTTATTAGTACTATTTCTACTGATAGACATCAGATAGATATGAGTAATCTAAGTATGGGAACATATATTGTTCAACTAAGTTCAGAATTTAGAAACTTCACGACCAAGGTTCAAGTAAATTAATAGTATTAATAATTACTGTAACTAAGGCTTTAAAGTCACCATGTAAAATGGTGACTTTTTAGTTTAATCTGTATACTGGATACTGTAAGTGTGCTTTTTCGTAGTTTTTACTCTTTTTATGTATCCAATCGAGTTGTGCAAACCAATTATTGGCAAACTCCTCATCATAACTTACTTTAATGTTATACTCAATTTGCAGTTTTGGGTTAGCTCTTAAGAGTAATTGAGCTTTATCTTCCCATACATAAGGAGAAAAACCTTCCTTTTGCTGTAAAATAGTATCAAAGAAATTCCAATTAAAGAATGAATCAGGAGCAGTAGGTTCAAGTGTTTCTAATAAATAACGAATGGCTTTTTGGTTGGTCTTTACAATATAATCACCTGCTCTAAATGTTACCTTTTCTTCTGAGGTCTTTACCTTTGTATTGTAATGCGGATAATGTCCTTCATAAGCAGAAGTTCTGGTTTTGTAATCATCAATTTTATAGGACTCTACAGTAAGGGTCGTGTCTTTTTCAATTTGAGTGAATTCCACATTATTCAGCTTTAGTAAATCAATAATAGTATACCAACCTTGAGGAATGACATATGCTTTTGGAATGGTTACCGAATCCGATGGTTTAAAATAGTTTTGGTAAGTCACATCTTTAGTAAAAGGCTTAGTTCTGTCATACTTTAGACGTTGCGCTCCTGTTAGTTCACTTGGAATCATTTCTCCTTCATAACCTTTAAATTTTAAAGTAGAAGATTGGGTTGTGTCAATTGTCCAAGCTATAGGGTAAGTTTTTCCAGTAGACCAAATCTTGGCTTGGTTTTTCCTTAATTCAGATATTTTATCACCTTGTTCTTCCGTAATTTCAACCATGCTTTTCATTAACTCATAAGTTCCTTCTACACGTTGCTTATAGGGTTTTAGCATGTGGGTTTCTACCATCATACCCAACGTATTAAATAATGTGGTGTAACCCGTAGAGTAACGTGGTGAATCCATAAACTGTGAAAAACCAGAATCTGGAGTACGATTAAATACATTGACATAAGGTGTGATATCCCAAGATTTAGCTTTGAGCTTTTGCTCTAGTTGTGGCATCATTTGATTATGAATATAATCTCCCAAAACACCTCCCATTTTATTATGTTGAGTAAATAAATGAGTTAAGGTATATTGATAATCAGCACCGTTGCTAACATGATTGTCTATAAAAACATCGGGTTGTACGAGATGGAATATTTGTGCAAAGGTTTTGGCATTTTTGGTATCGGATTTTATAAAATCACGGTTTAAATCGTAATTGCGTGCATTGCCTCTAAAACCATATGATTTTGGGCCATTTTGGTTGGTGCGTGTACTAGAGTTTCTATTTAAGCTTCCTCCAATATTGTAAATAGGAATGGTAACTAAAATTGTACTTTTTGGAGCTTCAATTTTTCCTTGTACAATATCTCTATAAAGCATCATCGTAGCATCTATCCCATCAGACTCACCTGGATGAATGCCGTTGTTTATGAGTATTATTCTATTGTTGGCTCTTAAACTTTCAAAATCACTGCCGGGACCATTTACATTTAAAGTTACTATATGTAGCGGTTTGCCAGAATCCGTTTCTCCGATCTCCCGAATGGAAATTTCATTATAACTATCAGCTAAATTTGAATAATATTGAATGGTTTCTTCGTAGGTTGCCGTTTCTAATCCTTTGCTTTTTTCAAAAACAGTTGTAAAGTCTAGGTTGGATTTATCAATGCTTTTTTGTTTGGAATTTTCTGAACAAGAGGTAAAAAATATGACCAGTAATATCAGTTTTTTCATATTGAAATAGATTATACATCAAACTTACATATTTTAAGCTATAAAAACTTTTGTGAACGTAATTTTCAAATTAGAAAAAAGACTAATTTTGTGTCACTTTTCAAAATTTTAAAAATGCAACAAACCACAGATACTATTTTAATGATTCGTCCCGTAAGTTTTAGGATGAATGAGCAAACCGCTGTAAATAATTATTTTCAGGAAGACTTAGAGATTAAGAATGCTGAAATAAATGCAAAAGCACAAGAAGAATTTGATGCTTTTGTTGAAAAGTTGAGAGCTGTGGGCATTAATGTTATTGTGGAACAAGATGATAAATTAATGGATACTCCAGATTCTATTTTTCCGAATAACTGGGTGAGTTTTCATAGCAATGGTGATGTGGCTAAGTATCCGATGTTTGCTGAGAATAGAAGGCGAGAGCGCAGGGATGAAGTGTTTATTAGGCTAGAAAGTGAGGGGTTTAAGATTGAAAATATTATCGATTACACTTCTGCGGAGCATGAGGGCATCTTTTTAGAAGGTACAGGAAGTATTTTAATGGATCGGGTAAATAGAAAAGCATATTGTGCTTTATCGCCAAGAGCTGATGAGGATTTGTTTATAGAGTTTTGCGAAGATTTTGAATATACTCCGGTAATTTTTACTGCAAATCAAACTGTAGACGGAAAGCGTCTGGCGATTTACCATACTAACGTTATGATGTGTTTAGCAGAGAATTTTGCTGTGATTTGTTTAGATAGTATTGATGATAAAAAAGAACGTAAAAATGTTGTAAAGCATTTAAAGCAAGACGGAAAAGAAATCATTTCTATTACCGAAGCGCAGATGCACCAATTTGCAGGTAATATGTTACAATTACGAGGCAACAATAATCAGCGTTATTTAGTGATGAGCGAAGCGGCTCACAAGAGTCTAACCAAAGATCAAATCAATTGCATAGAAGAACATTGTCAAATCCTTTCGAGTTCTTTGGATACTATAGAAACTTGTGGTGGTGGTAGCGCACGTTGTATGATGGCTGAAGTGTTTTTACCTCGGGTTTAGTTCTAGTGTGGCGTGTTAAGTGAAAAGTAAACGCCTACTTGCTACTTTAACTTTTATTACTTACTAATCCAGTTTATTAAATATATAGGCTCCTTTTTCGGCTCCCCAAACATAGTTGCCTTCTGCATCAAAACCACGGTCCCAAGACATAATTTTATCTTCCAGAATTTCAACCTCACTTCTTGCAAATGAAGCACCGCGCATGGTACTCACACAAGTGTCATCACCTGTTTTCCCTGCAAAATGTTTCGGTGCCACACGTTTTAGAATAACTTCACAGCCTTCCTTAAGTGCTATATCTCTCAACGAAATAGAATCAAACGCTTTGGGTGTTTTCCATTTACCAATCCATAGTGAATCAACATCTAATTTATAAACGGCCGAACTAAATGTGCTGTCGGATATTCTTGTGACTTCATAAATACGTTGACGATACGGTCTGTCTTGCATACGATTTAAGGCTTGTTCTACATACAGAAAATTACCTTTGTCTTCCCAAATAGGATACATGTGCAATGATATATTGTAGTAAGACGAATCAACTTGTGATTGCACTTCAGAATTAAAAGAGCCTTGCATTAATGAAAATAATTCCTTGAGTTCTTTGTCTTCTTTAATGTCTTTTGATGTGGTTTCATTTTTACAGCTGTAAAATGAGATTGTAATAATCAAAAAATAGAATAAGTGTTTCATAAGTCTACAATTTTAGAGCTCTAAATATATAGAAAATAAACTAAGCTTGTGGAGCGGATTTAGGTAATTCGATAAAGAATTTACTACCAACATTTTGAATACTTTCTACCCAAATACGTCCATTGTTAAGTTCTACTAAATCTTTTGCAATGGTTAATCCCAAACCTGTACCTTTTTCATTTTTGGTACCTACAGTAGTAAAGTTTTTGTTGGCATTAAAGAGTTTATCAATATTTTCTCTCGAGATACCTACCCCAGTATCTTCTACACAGATTAACGATTTACCATCAACATCTTGGTTAGATACTGTAATGACATCGCCAGTTCTACTAAACTTAACAGCATTTGTAATTAAATTCTGAATTACAATCTCCATCATGCTCCTGTCTGCATAGACAAAATCACGTTGAGATTCATCAATGAGAACAATACGTTTGTCTTCAACTTTTTGTTCTACCAATGCCATTTTGGTGTGGAATACCTCCTGAATGTTGAACAGCTCTGGTTTAGGCTCTAAGTTTTGCATTTGCGATTTGGACCAATTCAGTAAATTGAACAAGAGTGATGATGCATTATTGGCATTTTCACTCAATTCTGGTATTAACTCTCTAAACTCTTCTTTTGAAATACTGTCTTCTTTCAACAAATCTAAAAATGCCTTGATGGACGAAATAGAGTCTTTTAAATCGTGCGAAACTATTGAGAAGAGCTTATCTTTAACTTGGTTTACTTCCTCGAGATGGTGCATTTGTTCTAGTATGGCTTCATTTCTAACTTGCTCATGTTCTAGTTGTTCCTTTTGTGAAGTTATGGTACCCCTATACGTTTTATTTTTTAAGAAATTAAATAGTAGAAGTGTTAATAGAACAGCCAATGCCGCTAATGCGCCGTATGTAATCAAAGTGTTATTTAACCATGATTTTTTAGTGGTTTTGTCTTTGTTTTCAAAATTACCCAGTTCCTCTTCTATAGATTTGCTTTCACTTAAATCCAATGGTACAACTTCAGTTGGGAAAACAGGTTGATCTGTTTTGGAAAGCGTTTCTTTTAAATCATAATACTTATTTTGCCAATAGAAAGCATTCTGAAAGTAACCACGTGTAGAATCTAATGCTATATGAAGTCTGTAATTTTCTAAAAGTTCAACCTTATTATCAGTTTTCTCAGCAATAGATTTAGCTTCGTTAAGTTGAATCTCTGCCAATCTTACTTTTCGTTTCTGAAGGTTTAAATTACCAATAGCATTTAATGCTCTAAGGATACCTTCTTGATTTCCTTGTTTCCTGTTGTATCTTAATCCTTCAACCAAATATTCTGAGGCTTTATCATACTCTTTAAACTTTAGATACTCACTTCCAAGTTTCGGAAGTATTTCACCACGTACAGCTTGATCTGTTTTGGGATTGATGAGATCTAATACCTTTTCGTAGTACTCAATTGCCTTACGATGTTCTTTACGTAGAGAATAAAGATTAGCGATATTTTTAGTTGATATTATAATACCTGCCTTATCGTTGACTTCTGTTCTAACCGCCAATGCCTTATGGTTAAAATCGATAGCTTTATCAATTTGATTGGTCTTAAAATAGGCTTCTGCTAAATTGTTGTATGCAGAGCTAAGTTCGTCCTTGAGACCTTGCTTTTCAAAAATGTCGATAGCAGACAAAGAGTTTTTAAGTCCAATGGCATAATTTCCACGCTTTATTTCAATAAGCCCAATACTATTGCTCACTTTGGCAACTCCCAATGTGTCACTTAACTGAAGGTAGTATTTTCGAGATTTATTATAATTATCAATGGCGTTGTAGTAGTCGTTACGTTGGCTGTAAACCAGAGCTCTGTAATAAGTGCTTTCAGCTAATCCCTTGGTGTAGCTTAACGTTTCGGAAAGTTTTGCCGTTTGATTAATATAAAGTAAAGCTTTTTTATAATCCTCAATCGCAAACAGTTCTTCAATGAGCATTAGTGACATGTCCACCTTGGTAGAATCTTGGTTCTGATAGGCCAATTTTACCGTAAGGTCATCTATCCTTTCATTTTGAGAGAAAACGAAAAGAGACGTTAGACAAACAGCTAATGTCAGTAACTGTTTCATCTACGAATTAAAATTGGACAAACGGTAATGTTTTGGTGCGAAAAACTTTTATAGAGGGACGTCAAAAGTAAGTTAACACAAAACAATAACAACGTTGTTAATGTTTGATAATTAAGCCTCATTAATGTTTGGGACATTTATTAATAGCCTACCAAAAATGCCATAAAGCACTCAGATACGCTAATTATTAGGACTTAATACCAATAAATTAGATAAACTGAGGGTTAAAATTCATAAAGAATTCATCAAATCGATTAACTGCAAAAAAAATAGAAAAACTACACTTTCATCGATGAAATGCACAATGCGGTTAATTAATTGTTTACCAGTTAGTTAATGTTAAACGTATCCATAGCAGGAAGTGCTTTAAGGTTAAAATCGAAGAGACACTGATTTTCCCATGATGAACCATTAGTAGAGGTGCTTTCGTTACCGCTAAAAGCTACCCAATCTGGTGCCCAATAACAAAAACCAATTCCTTTATTATTCGGAATATTTTTTATGGTAGTAATTAGCCATTCTAAATAGGCTTTTTGACCTTGGGGAGTTGGTGAAAACCCAGATAAAGTTTGGTCTAAACTTCCTATGAAGTTTGTCTGATTGTCGTTCCATTGTAAGGTAAAGGGATAAGCCACTTCAACCATAAGAATATCCTTGCCAAAAGTACCGGCAAGTTCATTTAATTTTGAAGTTACCAAGTTGAGATCTCTAATCTGAAATTGTGGGTAATAAGACAAGCCAATAATATCGAAATCTAGATTATAGACCTGTAGTTCGTTAAAGAAAAATATTGCATTTTCTACGCTAGAATGGTGGAGCATTATGCGCACTTTGTTTTCGGTATCAATCGCTCTAATAGCTCTAATGGCTTCAGAAACTAAATCGGCATAATTTATCCAGTTATTGCTAAATTCATTCCATACTTTTCCATAGTCCCAAAGGAAACCGCTATCTGTTTCATTGCCAATTTGAATGATCTCTGGCAATGTATTTTGTGCATTTAGTTGGGCAATAACGTTTTTTGTATAATTATATACGGCGGATTTTACTTGGTCAAGAGTCATGTTTTGCCATGCTACAGGCGGAGTTTGAGAGCCTGGATCTGCCCAATAATCACTGTAGTGAAAGTTGAGTAAAAAGTCCATATTTTTGGATTTTACTTTAAGCGCATAAGCTTTTACATCTTCTAGACTATTTTCGCCGTCTTGAGGGGTATGCCAGAGTTTAAGCCTAACTAAATTAGTGCCTTTAGACTTCACAAAGTCGAGAAGTTCTACAGAATTTCCATTGGCATCTTTATAGTCTACATTGTAACTTTCTAATTCACTTTGAAATGACAAATCCATACCTCTGTAAAATTTGTTTTCGGGGTTTGAATCACCATTGACGTCATCATTTTCAGAGCAAGACAATGCCAATAACAAAAATATAAAAAGGGGTATTGTTTGAAACTTCATAAGACCATCAATTGGAAATTTCTTGTCCAAATTTAATCATATTTCCATCTTCATCTAAAATAGCAAACTCTCGCATACCATGATCGTGATCTCTCAATGTTCCATTGGGGTGAATGACTCCAAAAGTTTTTAATTCTTCATATAGCGTGTCAATGTCCTTAACATCTACATAACAACTTGTATTTTCTGGATGGATTTTATCATTGCATTTCCAGAAGTGTACCAAAAAATTATCTCTAGCAATAATCGCATAGTTGTCATCGAGATAGCCAAGACGATTAAAGCCGAGTTTTGTTTTATAGAATTCTACAGTTTTTTTAATGTCTAAGGAAGCCAAAACAGGAATCCCTCTTAGTAAATGTTCTTTTCTTTCCATTTTTAGATTGATGTGATTATTTGTCCATAAAAATAGGGAATTAAGGTTGTACATAATCTTAATAAAACAATAAAACTGCTATCTTTGCCCACGTTTTAAAAGTCCAAAACAGAGCAATAATGAAGCTTCAAGACACCTTAGAATTACATGTAAAAACGGCAGTAAAAGCCTTGTTTCAATCAGAATTAGAATCTATAGAATTCCAAGCGACCCGTAAAGAGTTTGCTGGTGATATTACGGTTGTGGTTTTTCCAATGCTACGTGTGGTAAAAGGTAACCCAGCAGCTATAGGAGAACAAATTGGTGAGTATTTGCAGAATAATGTAGACTTGGTTAAAAACTTTAATGTAGTCAAAGGTTTTTTGAATATTGAAATAGCAGATGCTTATTACATCAATTTTTTCAACAGTATAAAGGACAGTGAAGATTACGGCTTTTCTAAAAATAAAGATGATAAAGCGGTAATGGTAGAATATTCTTCGCCAAACACTAACAAACCTTTGCATTTGGGACATGTTAGAAATGTGCTTCTGGGGTATTCGGTGGCTGAGATTTTAAAAGCTTCTGGTAAGAATGTCTACAAAACACAGATCATTAACGACAGAGGGATTCATATTTGTAAAAGTATGTTGGCTTGGAAACGATTTGGAAATGGCGAAACACCAGAATCTACTGGGTTGAAAGGTGATAAGTTGGTTGGTAATTACTATGTAGAATTTGATAAGGCCTATAAAAAAGAAATTTCAGAATTAATTGCAAAAGGCCAATCTGAAGAAGATGCCAAAAAGAATGCACCAGTTTTGTTGGAAGCTCAAGACATGCTCCGCAAGTGGGAAGCAGGCGATAAGGATGTTGTAGCACTTTGGGAAAAAA
This sequence comes from uncultured Flavobacteriaceae bacterium, assembly GCA_964453045.1. GTDB lineage: Bacteria > Bacteroidota > Bacteroidia > Flavobacteriales > Flavobacteriaceae > Winogradskyella. The sequence continues at coordinate 2,650 of CAYVNR010000034.1, read as the reverse complement.
TGAACGGTTGGGTTTATGATGGATTTGAACAAACCTATAAAGCCATTGGTGTTGATTTTGATAAGAATTATTACGAAAGCAAAACCTATTTGTTGGGTAAGAAATTTATTGCTGAAGGTCTTAAAACGGGAGTATTCTTTAAGAAAGATGATGGCTCGGTCTGGTGCGATTTAACCGAAGATGGTCTGGATGAAAAAATAGTATTGCGTAGTGATGGTACAGCAGTTTACATGACGCAAGACATTGGTACGGCAATTCAGCGTATAAAAGATTATCCAGATGTTGGAGGTATGGTTTATACGGTTGGAAACGAGCAAGATTATCATTTTAAGGTTCTGTTCTTAATTTTACAGAAACTCGGCTTTGATTGGGCAAAAAACTTATTTCATTTAAGCTACGGTATGGTAGATTTGCCAAGTGGAAAAATGAAGAGTAGAGAAGGTACTGTTGTTGATGCCGATGACTTAATTCAGGAAATGGCAGATACGGCCGAAGAAATTTCTAAGGAATTAGGTAAACTCGAAGATTATTCTGAAGAAGAAAAGAAATCACTGTACAAAATTATAGGCTTAGGTGCGCTTAAGTATTATATTTTAAAGGTAGATCCTAAAAAACGAATTTTGTTCGACCCAAAAGAGTCTATAGATTTTCAAGGAAATACAGGGCCGTTTATTCAATATACGTATGCTAGAATTCAGTCTATATTACGAAAGTCTAATCAAAATAGTAGTGTTACACTGAGCCCGGTTGAGGTGCAATTGCAAGACAAAGAAAAGCAGCTTCTTAAACAATTAGAGCAATTTCCAGAAGTTATTCAAAATGCGGCTGAGCAACATAGTCCTGCATTGATTGCCAACTATACCTACGATTTAGTGAAGGATTTTAATTCTTTTTACCAAAATGTATCTATTCTTGGTGCAGATACTGAACATGAAAAAGCCTTTAGAGTAGCTTTGTCTAAAACTGTTGGACAAACCATTAAAAATGCATTTAGCGTTTTAGGTATTGATGTGCCAGAACGTATGTAAATTCTTCATAAAATACGTTAAAAATTTAAGAGTTAACGGTTTAACATTTTGATTTATAGAATTTTCGTCCTATTTAATGTATCTTAGTAGTAGGCCAAATTCTAAATAATATCATTATGAAAACTCTAGACTTTAAAAAGTGCTTTTCTATTTTATATATGGCTATACTGCTAGTGCCTTTTTCACTAGCTGCCCAGACTAACCTTACGGAATATAGTGGAAAAGTAATTGATGGAAAATCTAACAAAGCATTAGACGCTGCAAGTCTTAGTATTAATGAAAGCAACATTAGTACTATTAGCAATTCTGAGGGGGATTTTGTACTTAAGGTACCTAATGAAAATCTAGATTCTAAGGTCATAGTCAGTTTGTTGGGCTATAATACAAGGGTGTTGCCTTTATCTCAATTGTCTAAAAGTGATAATGTTATAGAATTATATGAAGCAGTAACAGAGCTTTCAACAGTTAATATATCTACCTTTAAGAGTGCAGAAAATTTGGTTAAAAAAGTTTTTAAGAATAAAGAAAAAAACCATCAAGATCAATCAGTTTACATGACGGCATTTTACAGGGAAACCATAAAACGACGTAATAGAAATGTATCATTAACTGAAGCTGTGGTCAATATTTTAAAATACCCTAATCAGTCTCTGGTTCGAGATGCTATAAAATTGAACAAAGCAAGAAAAAGTACAGATTATAAACGTTTAGACACCGTATCTGTAAAGCTACAAGGTGGGCCATTTTCAACAATATATTTGGATATTATGAAATACCCTGAATACATCTTTACCGACGAAACCATAAGCAGTTACAACTTTACTTTTAACGAACCCTCAACAGTAAATAATAGAAGTGTCTATGTTGTAGATTTTAAATCAAAGAATAACGGGTTAAATCTAAACTACAATGGTAAGCTCTACATTGATTCACAATCATTAGCTTTAGTAAGTGCTAATTATGCTTTAGATGTAAGTAATAAGAACAAGAGTAAAAATTTGTTGGTAAAAAAGAAGCCCAGCAGTATTGTTGTCTATCCATTGGTAGCAGAATATAAAGTCGATTATAAGGCTAAAGGCAACAAATGGTATTACAGTTATTCTAACCTTAATTTAAAATTCAAGGTGAAAAAGAAACGGGAAATTTTCAATAAGGTTTATACACTGTCTAGTGAGATGGCTGTGACAGATTGGGAAATTAATACCCAAGAGAGAAAAATGAGTGGCAAAGATAGATTGCGACCATCTGTAATTATAACAGATGCTATTTCAGGATTCTCTGATCCAAATTTTTGGGGAGCTTATAATTTAATAGAGCCAGATAAATCTATTGAGTCGGCAATTGAAAAAATAAGAAAGAATCTAGAAAAACAAAGAGAAAAAGAAAGACGGCAACAAACAGCAAATGGGAATCCTTAATTGGCTCTGAATGGCACTAATCAACGTGAGTTCGACCTAAGATTCAAGTATTCCGTATAATTTAAAATGCTGTTATTTAAGTAGTTGAAATCATCTCTTCAAGTGTGTTTTGACCCAAAATAAAAAAATGTATCGAGACGTTCTTTTTAAAATAATTCTCGATACAATTTCTTCGTTCCTCAGAAATCACTCGAACTGACAATC
>CAYVNR010000033.1:0-33439 GCA_964453045.1 uncultured Flavobacteriaceae bacterium | reverse complement strand
GCTATCTTGAGGCTATAAAACGTTCATTTACAGACTCTCAAGGTCGTTCAGAAATTATAGCGGATATAGAAGCTCGTATCGCTGAGCTATTCTCAGAGCGTATACAAAACGAAAAACAAGTTGTAGGTGTTAAATTGGTTGATGAAGTCATCACTATAATGGGGCAACCAGAAGACTATCTCGTAGATGATGAAATCTTTGAAGACGAACCACGTACAAGAACATCTTACAATTCTAGATCTACAAAAAAACTATATAGAGATACTGACAACTCTTATATAGGTGGTGTAGCAGCAGGTTTAAGCCATTATCTTGGTATAGAATCCATTTGGATGCGACTCATATGGTTACTATTAGCCATAGGATCAGGAGGTACATTCATATTCATATATCTCATATTTTGGGCTCTTGTCCCAGAAGCTAAAACCACAGCCGAAAAACTGATGATGACTGGAGATGCCGTGAATATCAGTAATATTGAAAAAAAAATTAAAGACGGCATTGATTCGGTCTCAGAAACCGTAAAAAATGTTGATTTTAAAAAACACGGCGAAAAGCTAAAAGAGGGTTTTGATAACGTCTCGGACAATATTTCTGAGACGGTAAAAAACGTTGATTTTCAGAAGCAGGGTAACCGATTAAAATCGAGCTCACAAACATTTTTCGAATCTATCGGAAGCATTATAATGTTCTTCCTTAAAGTTATCGCCAAGTTTATTGGAATAATATTAATTATAGTCGGTATTAGTACTTTACTAAGTTTAATTGTTGCATTCTTTACGGTTGGAGTTACCGATGTGGTTTATTTTCCCGGAATGGATTTTATAGACGCAGCAAATGCAGCTGATATTCCAAGATGGTTGATGTCCATGCTGTTGTTTTTTGCTGTAGGTATACCTTTCTTTTTCGTATTCTATTTGGGTCTAAAAATCTTAGTCAACAACTTAAAATCAATCGGAAACATTGCAAAATTCACTCTATTGGGGTTATGGCTTATGTCCATCATAGGATTAGTGATAATAGGTGTTAAACAAGCTACCGAACACGCTTTTGATGCAAAAACCACGGTGAAACAACAGTTAAACATTACAGCTAGCGATACTATAAGATTAAGCATGGCCAGTGATAATTACAATGGTCATTATTACAGACGAGATGACTATTACAAGTTAATAGAGGACGATAACGGTCGTACAATTAGATCTTCAGATATAAGACTGGTGGTAAGGTCTACCAAAGATTCGTTAGGGTCTATCACTATAGAAAAAGAAGCCAGAGGAAGTAGTTACAATCTAGCAAAATCTAGGGCAACAAACATTAATTACAGTTACGAGCTAGACAATGGCAAACTCTTACTAGATCCTTATTTAACAACGGATATTGAAAATAAATTTAGTGACCAAGAAGTCTTAGTGATACTTTATTTACCAGAAGGCACAGTTCTATATGCAGATGATAATACATATAGTTTTCATCGAAACTCAAGCTATTTTAATGATATTTTAAATAATGGCATGGAAGAACACTACCTAAGGATAATTGAAGATGATACCGAATGTCTGGATTGCGAAGAGAAATTAAATGAAAATGAAGATGATTTTGAAACCTCAGCAGAAAAATTGTCGTCTAACGAAGAACCTGAAGTAAGTGTAAAAATTAACGAAGAAGATGGTATAGATATTAAAGTCAATGACAATTGATACCCCAAAAATTACAGTTCAGTAGAATTAAATATAAATCCATAAAAAAACTACACATATTTGTAGTGAAATCATCAATCAAAAAATGAACCAATCAAAACTCAATCAATCAACCCATGCTGAACCCACATTCAGCGTAAAATCACTTATGCTGAGCTTTATCGGATTTCTTATGGCTTTCGGTACTGCTTCAGCACAAGTGGACAAAAATTCCGAGCTTTTTAAAATGCTAAAAGCAAAAGACAGTATCCTTTTTAAAATAGGATTCAACAAATGTGAAGTTGAAAAAAGTGCAGCGTTAATGTTCGACGATTTAGAATTCTACCACGATAAAGGTGGAATTACTAATTCTAAAGAGGAATTTGTAAAAACAATGAAAAATGGGATTTGTAGAGAAAACAATCCTGAAAAAGTTTACCGATTTCTTGTCGAAGAAAGCTTAGAGGTTTTTCCGATGTACAATAACGGAAAGCTTTACGGTGCATTACAAAACGGCAAGCATTTCTTTTCAACTGATAAAAACATGACTTATAATAAAACTGATAACTATGCTTTGTTTTCGCATTTGTGGATCATTGAAAACGATAAATGGAAACTAAAACGTGTTTTAAGCTACAATCATGTTTCAAAAGACGTAACGAAAAATTAAAATCAATCAAAAATGAATCATCCTGAAAACATTTACACTGAGCATAATACAGATAGGTTTTCAGATTAAAAACAAAAAAATCATGAGTACATTAACAAGAGTAGTAGTCACAAGCATTTTAAGCATCTTAATGCTATCCTGTAATTTTCCTCTTGGAGCAGGAATTGACGGAAACAGAGAGGTGGTCACTGTAGACAGAAGCATATCTAGTGACTTTGAGTCCATAAAAGTGAGTCAAGGTTTAGATCTTTACATTACGCAAGGTAACGAGGTTACATTAAATGTTGAAGCCGATGAAAACCTTCACGAACTCATTATGACTGAAGTTGAAAATGGCACCTTAACTATTTATACAACAGAAAACATTAGAAGAGCAGCTTCGAGAAAGATTAACCTCAGTATTACTGATATTTCAGCAATTAAAGCTACAAGCGGTAGCGATGTGTTCTCTACAAATACTATAGAAGTTGATGATCTAGAACTAAATACAACAAGTGGAGCAGATATGAAGTTAGACGTAAAAACCAAAACATTAAATGCCCACTCTACAAGCGGAAGTGATATAAGACTTAGCGGAACTACGACTTTATTTGTTGCAGAGGCAACAAGTGGAAGTGATATAAAAGCATCTGATTTAAAAGCTGAAACCTCTAAAGTAAATGCCACAAGTGGTGCTGATATTTCTGTTAATACATCTAAAGAGTTAACAGCCAGAGCAACAAGTGGCGCTGACATAAGGTATTCTGGCAGCCCTAAAAAAGTGGATAAATCCGACAGTTCATCCGGTAGTGTAAGAGAAAATTAAATATAGGTAAATCCGCAACTATTGCATTCATTTTTCACCTAATAACAATTTAATAACCAATCAGTTGTAAACCGTTTCAAATTCTTTGTGGAGTTTGGGACGGTTTTTGTATATCTTTGTTTAACAGCTTTAAAAGTGACATAATTATTGATTTGTGTCCTATTACATAGTGAAATAAAGAAAATACATGAAAAAATTATTACTTGTTCTAGTCGCAATTATGGTTGCAGCACCAACTATAATAGCACAAGAGAAAATAAAGGGTGATAGAAATGTAACCATTAAGCAAACGTATATTGATGATTTTGAAACGATTGTTGTTGATGGTGATTTTTCTATCGAAGTGGTTTATAACAGTAAACCTTCCGTAAGTGTTGAAGCTGATGACAATCTGCACGAAGTCATTCAGTTTGATGTTGTTGATGGAGTGCTTACGTTTGTAGAAACCATGCGTATCACTTCAAAAAAGAAACTCAATATTACAGTGAATTACGGTGATGCCCTAAAGCATATTGAAACCAAAGGTGATGGTGAGATTAGGTCATTAACTTCAATGGAACTTGGTGATGCGACTTTAACCACATCGGATAACTCAAGAGCCTATTTGAATATTAGAGCAAAAAACTTTATTTATAAAAGTTCGGGAAAATCTAAAACACGCCTTAACCTTACTGCAGATTCCACTAAAGTTGAGCTTAGTGATAACAGTAAATTAGATGCTCTAGTAAATAGTAAAGTGGCCAACTTTGACTTGTACTTACGTTCCGATGCTGTTATTGAGGGCAAAGCGAATAACTCTGTAATTCGATTAGACAACTCTACAAATTTTAACAGTCCGAAATTCGATGTTAATACTGTTGATGCAATTTTAGAAGATAATAGCGATTTAACGATAGCATCAACCGAGAGTATAACTATTGCCGCGTCTGGTGATAGCGAAATTTATCTTTATGGAAGTCCGGCTATAACCATCACAAAGTTTGAAGATACCGCAAAGCTTCAAAAGAAAAAGAGATAAATCAAACAAAAACAGTCTATACATAACAACAAAAGCCGAAGTTAAAACTTCGGCTTTTGTTGTTATTGTACTTCACTATTAATTATAGGTAGACGTTGCAACTTCAAAATCTGCATCTTTAGCAGCCAAATAACGTTCTGCATCTAAAGCTGCCATACAACCTGTTCCTGCAGCAGTAATTGCTTGTCTGTAAACATGATCTGCAGCATCTCCACTTACAAACACACCATCTACATTGGTTTTACTTGTACCTGGCTTAGCATTGATGATATAGCCCGTTTCGTCTAAATCTAAATAATCTTTAAAAATATCTGTATTAGGCTTGTGACCAATGGCAACGAAGAATCCCGTAGCTGGTATCTCAAATTTTTCGTCAGTTAGATTATTAAACACTCTAACACCCGTAACAACTTGACCATCTCCTAACACCTCATCAGTTTCGGTATTGTATAAAATTTCTATGTTTTCGGTATTCTTCACACGGTTAGCCATAATCTTTGATGCTCTAAACTCATCACGTCTTACAAGCATCGTTACTTTTTTACAAAGTTTGGATAAATAATGGGCTTCTTCACAAGCGGAATCACCTGCTCCAACAATAACAACTTCTTGGTTTCTGTAAAAGAAACCATCACAGACAGCACACGCAGAAACGCCACCTCCAAGTTTTAGATATTTTTGCTCGGATGGCAATCCCAAATATTTTGCAGATGCACCAGTAGAAATAATAATTGTAGATGCGTGTATTTCGGTTTCACCATTTACCCAAACTTTATGAACATCTCCAGAAAAATCTACTTTGGTAATCCAACCATGACGTACATCCGTACCAAAGCGCTCAGCTTGTTTTTGCAGTTGTATCATCATTTCTGGTCCAGTAATTCCGTCAGGATAGCCCGGAAAATTCTCAACATCATTAGTTGTGGTTAACTGACCACCAGGTTGCTCACCTTGGTAAAGTACAGGAGCCATGTTAGCTCTAGATGCATAAATAGCAGCCGTATAACCAGCAGGTCCAGAGCCTATTATTAAACATTTTACTTTTTCAATTGTATCTGACATATCTTGTATTTTATCACACAACAAAAGTAGGTTTTTTGGTTAAATCCTTACACAGAAGTTATTAACACTAACTATCATACCATAAAAATTGTTAATTGCTTTATTTTCTCAATTTAATTTATTAATTTTTAAGTGTTTAATGGCAAAATCTAACCTATCATGAAATCTAAAATTCTAATTTTAAGCATAGCATCGTTATTAGTTTTAGCATGCAAAAATGAGCCGAAAAGTGATACTGAGGTTGTAGATGTTGAGTCTACAGAACTCAAAAATGACACTAGCAGTCTCAAAGGCACATGGGAACTTACTGGGTTCTATAATTACAAGGATAACATTGTCGTGGACTCATTTGAAATGAATCCAGAATTTAGACAACTTAAAATGTATACCGATACTAAGGTGATGTGGTGCAAACACAGACCTGCAGATTCTTCAGAATGGTTTGGCTATGGTACATATAACTATGAGGATGACAGGCTTATCGAAATCTTGGATTTTGGCTCAGCTGTAATGGATGAGGTGATTGCAGAAAAGAAGGAATTTACATTTGAATTAACATTATCTCCTAATAAGTTTCAACAAATAGAACTGGATGAAGATGGTAACAGAATTTATTCAGAAAATTATGTTAGAGTAGAATAAAAGAAGAAAAGCGAATTCATAAGAAGAAACTCGCTTTATCTACTAGGGTAACCAACCCTCTACTAAACTAATAAAAATTGTGAATTTTTACTGCTACTAACTAAATTCAGATCAAAAATACAGTATAGCCGCAGTTGTAAATTGCTCTATAGCATCTAAAGTTTGCTCTATTAATTTTTTGCCATCTAATTTAATTCAGTAACTAATATTTTGAATTTTAAAGCATATCTTTAGGGCAAATACATTATAAGAGCATGTATAAGTCTGTGACCCTAAAAGCTGACAATGGAGTAGAAATCATTAAACTTCTGTCAGAGAACATCAATTCTTCCATTGAGAAAGAGAACAACGAGTATTGTGTTTCCATACCGGAAGAACTCGGCTCTGGTCATGTTAAAGCCATAAACTTTGACAATGGTGTATCGGTCATAGAAGCAGATATGCTGGTTAATAAGTCCTTTAGAATTCAATTTAAAAAAGACAAGCTCAATCCATTGGTATTATTGTTTAACACCGAATCTGCTATTGTGCATTCGGACTCCTCAGAGGATAAAAAAAATACTATAGAGCGTTTTGAGAGTTTAATGTTCTCTAATGATATGAAAGATCATAACTCGCTTATGATTTCTAAGGGAAAACCTACTAGCTTCATAAAAATATTCGTCAACAGAAAAGAATTTGAAAAAAAATTAGATGAGTTTGTTGATAATATGAGTACTGACCTAGAATCATTGTTCAAAGATGTAAATGGTGTCAATTTTTTTAATTACAAAGGTCATTATACATTGGATATTTCTGAGGCAATTGATGCTATTAAAAATTGTGAAACCGAAGGATTGGTAAGATCCCTGTTTATCGAAGCTAAAACTTACGAAATTCTAACACTCCATTTTCAGCAATACACAGATGATCTTAATGATCCTGAAAAAAGACAAATCTTAAGAAGATCTACCATTGATAAGATCGAAGAGGCTGCCACACTTATAAAAGACGACTTGGCCACAAACTTTAGTGTCAATCAATTGGCTAAAAAAGTGGGAGTCAATCAAAATACTCTTCAATCAGGTTTTAGACATTTGTTTAGCAGTTCGGTTAGTGACTACATAAGAGAAAAGCGTATTGCCAAAGCCAAAGAACTTATTGAATCCACAGATTTAAATATTACTGAAATTACCTATGCCGTGGGCATAAATTCCCGAAGTTATTTCTCCAAACTTTTTAAAGAAAAATATAAGTTAAGTCCTAACGAATATCTAAAACAGGTTAGAAAAGACCGCTCTGCTTAGATGAACTAATCTACTGATTTTCAACAATTTTAACTATTGTTCAACAAAACAATATATAGAATAAACAAAAACAGCGCAATTATGTTAGTCTTTGTTTCAATATTGTTAATGTGAAACCACTCCATTTATTTCTTTTGTAGCACAAAAAAAATTCAATACCACTCATAATTTTGAGTTTATTAATGGGGAATTAGAGCATGAAAGAAATAAACGTTGATTTATCACTTAACCAACCCATAATTGAGCAAATTAACAGTAGTTTAAAAGGTAAAACTGAAAAATCCTATAATGAGCATACTTTAAACTTTAACAGTAACATCGGTAAAGGTACCATTAGAAATATCATTTTTGAATGGGGAATTTCCTTGTTGGACTACGATGTACACTTTAATGAAGACGTTAAATTTGTATTTAAGCTATCGGACTCAAATCCAATAGAATTTTTATTTGTTTCTGAAGGCAATCTGTCATATACCTCAGAACGCTCTGGCAAGGACAGTAATCTTTTAAAGTTGCAACGATACCAAAATATAATTTTATCAAATCTACCGAACTCCAATAATACATTTATCTTCCCAAAAGGAGAAGATATCAAATTGAATGTCATTCAAATTTTGGGTGATGAATATTCAAACAAATCGAACAACTATATAGATACGCTGCAAAAATCTTTACGCTCAATTATAAGCGGACAGGAGCAATATCTTCCATACAAGCATTTGGGAAATTTCAACCTAAAATTAGCTGATATTGTAGAAAGCCTCAATGCTGAGGCTAATGATGGTATTGTGCGATTTCTTAATATTGAAGGGCAATTAAACCTTATATTGGCCTTACAAATTCTTGAGCATAAAAGTTATGAAAATAAATTAACGCTACCGAACTCGCTCTCTAAAGTTGATTTGTCTAAAACCAAGCAGGTAAGCAAATACATCAATGACAATTTACAAGAAACAAACACTGTAGCAGAATTGGCCTCTATGCATGGGTTTAGCCCAAAGAAAATGCAGACAGGATTTAAGCTTTTATATGGTAAATCCGTTAATGAATACATTAGATTAAAGAAATTAGAGCTTGCTAGAGAACTTATTGAGGATACAGACTATTCAATATCCGAAATTGTCTATCAAATTGGTTACAAGAGCAGAAGTTATTTTTCTAAGATTTTTTTCGAAAAATATAATATTCTTCCCATAGATTACAAAGACAAGGTAAAATCGGAGAAGGTCACTTCAGGGAAAGGATAGGCAAATCTTCGTAATGTGCTTTCTTTAAAATATCATCAAAAACGATGTTGTTTTTATAAAACTCTTTTGATATAGTATGAGCTTTTAATTCTAATCTATTGAACGATTTAAAGTCATCTCTTGTAAAATCATTTTCAGGGCTTAACCATTGTTTATAATGCTTTGTACTTAAGGCTATTGGGAATTCATTGCCCAAATTGTGTACTTCGTTGAGTTCATTCTCTAAAGCAGATGTAATGAGACTTACAGATAAAAAGCCGTCATTTAGCTCAGAGAAAATACCAGCGAGCGCGAAAGGCATGTGGTTTTTTTCGTAAACGTAGAAAGGATACACCTTACCATTGTAGACATAAGACGTGAAAAAGCCTGTTACTATGATCGCACAGCGCTGTTTATTCAGCAATGAATTAACCCAATTGAGCGTATTTATTTCTTCTATTGAGACGTTTAAAGTGTTGGTTAGGTTTTGAAAGCTCTCCCAGCCTTCCTTAAAATTTTGAGGCAACAATCCCCAAATAGCATAGTTAATGGCATTAGGTTCAATCATCGTGATTATCGGCAACGATTTTTCCGATAAACCGTTAATTAATTGAGAGGTTTCATAAAGCAATGGAAATTTAAAACGGGCATCAAAAGCATCCTCAATGGCTGGCAAATGGGCTGTATTTGATAATTTATAAAACATTCCTTTTTTCTTTGCAAGGAAGTGATTTTTAACATGTTGTATTATCTTATATACACTAAAAAGTACCCCAAAAAGAAAATTAACAAATCATTAGCAACATTATATTAACGCATTTAGGGGCGTAATAGCGTTAAACAAATATCTTATTATGTCAAACTTATATAATCTATAAATTAATTTTACATAACAGGAAAAACCACTTTTCTGTTTAATAAAAATAAGATGAATCATTCTGTATTTTCTTTATCCAAAACGCTTGAAACTATAGAGTTAGATCACTTACGTGGGAGTGAACTTAAATCACATATATATGATTTTAACATCCCAAATCGACTTGGTAAAGGTATTATAAGGTTTTTAAAACTAGATCTCGGATTCAGAGTTGTGGTCTTGGATTGTATACTTAAAACTAATGTACAGTTGAATCTTTACAATACCAATAAGAAATTCCTATACTTTGCCTATTGTACAGAAGGGCATGTATATCATAAATTTAGTAATGAAGTAAAAATTTCAAATATTGAAGAGCTCAGCTTATCCATTGTGGGCAGCAATAAGAATAAAGACAGTAGTCTTCTTTTAAAATACAACAAGCCTATTAAGCTTCATCTTGTGTGTATAGACCAAAGTGTATTTTTTAAAGAGTTTATTCCCATAATACCTTTGGAAAAACAGACCGTTTCCAAAACAGATGAATTGATAAAAGCTCTGAATAAACTAAATGATTATGTATATAATTGTGCTGTAAACTTGAAATTTGCCGAGCAGCTACGTATACTAAGACCTCTTGAAGTCGCAGATGAATTTATAGAATTACTTGATATAAAAAGTCATTATCTGCATGTGCTATCATCTTATCTTAACGAATTTTATAAAGAACTTTATGTAGAAAGGTCATCGTCCAAGTTAAATACCTATGAGCTACAGCAAATTAGAAAAGCTTCAGAATTTATAACAGACAACCTAGAACACCAGCATAGCATAAAATCACTTTGTTTGCAGTCTGGACTTTCACCAGCCAAACTACAAGAAGGCTTTAAATCCATGCATGGCACAACAGTTTCAGACTTTATACGCAACAAAAGATTAGAAAAAGCCGAAACATTATTTCTTACAACAGACCACAACGTTTCTGAAGTTGTGTACATGATCGGTATTACAAGTAGAAGTTATTTTTGCAAAATTTTTAAAGCAAAATATGGGTGTAGTCCTAGCTATTTTAGAAAAAACGAGACCAAGCAAACCAGAGGCTTAAAAATTGAGCGCTAAAAAATAGAATTTTTTCAAATAAAAAGGACGCTCATATCTGAGCGTCCCAAGTTAACCTAAATCCTCTAGTACAATACTAGTGTAAATCTTCTAATGAACGGATTTTAGACAACCCACTTTCAATGGTGCTTTTTTGAGCTTCTAAGATAGATTTAGTGCTTCTTGGAAGGTTTGTTTCGCTAAGCACTTCATTATATTCGCTTACAGCAGATTTTTCACCTCTAATGGCTTCCTCTAACATAGATTCTGCATTATCGCTAGAAAATAGATTCTTAACATCCATCCATCCTCTATGTAATTTACCTGTAACACTGCCTCCTTTGTCCACATCTTGGTTAAAAGCTTTTATTTCCTGTTTTAATTCGTGTCCAAAGTTATAGCGTTCTTGAGCTTTATTATCAAAATAAGATTTTAAATATGGGTTCTCTACATTTTCTGACGCTTTTTTAAATCCCTTCTCTGCGTCGTAGGTTTTCTCTAATAAATCATTAAGCTTATTCCCTACTTCTTCTGTGTAAGTATTCATTATTTATAGTATTTTTTAGTTGTAAGTAATTTGTTTTTAAGATGCTTACTTTTTTACATCTAAGTGCAACTTAAGAGTTGACTTGTGTAAATTTAGCATAAGAAGTTCTGGAGTATTAATTCAAAACCTTTAGATATTAACCCTAAAAATTAGACAACAGGTTTATAGATTTCTATTAGGTTTAGCATTGATGATTCCGAGGCTGTAAGACCTTCATTTTGTTCATAATTGTGGTAAGAAAAGAAAGGCGCAATCGAGCCATTGAGATAACTTTCGTTTATCATCGGGTGAACGTAATATTGTCTCAAAACATTTCTGGTATTGCCCAATGCATGAGATGCAGTATCGATTGCTTTTAATATATTTTTTTTGGCAACAGACTCATCTTTTGCTATTCCGAGTTCTCTCAGGGTTTCAAAACAAATTTTGCTTGCTCCCCAAGTTCTGAAGTCTTTGGCCGTAAAAAGCTCTCCCGATATATCGTGGATGTAATCGTTAACCATGGTGCTGTCCACAACATGTTTCTCTCCATGTTTGTCAAAATACTTAAACAATTCCCAGCCAGGTATTTCCTCACATTGTTGCACCAGCCTTATCAGTTTTTTATTTCTAAGGGTGACACTGTGTTCTTTTCCTCGTTTACCTACAAACTCAAACTTTAATCGGTCTTTGTAAATATCGAGATGTTTAGATCTTAAAGTCGAAAGACCGTAAGTATGATTATTTTTTGCATAATAGGAGTTCCCAATTCTTATATGTGTTTCCTCCAATAATCTTAAGATAAGTGCCAACACTTTAGATTTGCTCCACACTTTAGATTCTAAATCTTGTTCTACCCTACTCCGCAATTTTGGGAGACGCTTACCAAATGTATACATCTTATAAAATTTGGTTCTGTTTCTTAGCAGGCTCCAATTAGAGTGATACTTATATTGTTTCCTGCCTTTTTCATCTCTGCCAATGGCTTGGATATGTGCATTGTCTTTGGATGCAATCCTAACATCTTGCCAAGCAGGTGGGATTACAAGCTTATCAATTCTAGAAATTACTTTTTTGGATGTTATGGGTTTCTTTTTGTAGACATAGACAAATTGATCTTTATCTCTGAGTCTTTCTATATTGAGAATACGGTCTGTGGCATATACCAAATCAAAACTATCGATAAAGTTTTCGGGTTCGTTGTACAAACGTTTTGCGAAATCTAAATCGATAGTTCTCTTCTTCATAGTATTTAGTCTAAAACCTACCTATGCTCTTGCATATAGTCATTGTATTTGTCGGCTAAATCTGCTTTTTGTTTCTCAGTAAATGCTTTACCTGCCAATTGAAAAAACTTATGCTCCTCATCTTCTAGATGATGCTCAACCTTTTCTTTAAGATTCTTGGCTATTTTTAACCAAGCAGAAGAATCTTGCTCAGTATCTTCAAGTTTTGCAACAAGCTCATCAATTTCATGATGCTCCGCAATACCATGCCTCGCATGTTCTTGCATCATATCTACAGGTATTAGAGGTTTGTAGAAATGACGTTCTTCACCGTTGGCATGTATTTCTAGCTCGTGCTTCAACTTTTTAAAAAGTGAGTATCTCACTTTTGTATCACCAGAAGTTTCAACTATTTTATCCAATAAATCTCTTTGGATGTCGTGATCTTTTCTAATAGCTTCAAATATATTCATGAGAGATTATAATTTAGATTAGTCTGAATAAATTGAAGTGTATCCGTCACCTAATGTAGACTTTAAATCTGCCATAGATTTAAAATATCTATGCTGAGTATTAAAAACTCTATCTGGTCTTTCTCCAATGATGTAGTGCTTAACGTTTAAATCTGGTGCGTTAAGTGTTATTTGGTCAGAAACTCTCATCTTCTTATCATCAATAGATTGATCAGTGGCCTCTAATTCAGAAATAACGTACAGATTGTTGCCCTTAGCCCAAATTTCTTTAATTTCTATATCATGCTCCATACCACTTACCTCAGCTTCAACCATAAGTGTTCGTTCTTCTTTTTCACCATACTTATCATCAAAATCGTTTGGCATATCAACATCGATATATGGTACTTCTACCTCTTCCTCTTCCATGACAATAACCACTTTAGGAATTTCAACTTTTTTGGTTGTGGTACCTACATTTACATCTGCCCATTCGACATCAAAAGTCGGTAACTGACCTTCCTCGACATCCACATCAACTTCTGGAAGCTCAGTTTCTTTTTTCTGATTAATGTCACAACTTACTACTAAAGTTCCTATTAAAAGGAAACATAATATTCTTTTCATCATAATGTTATTTGTTTGGTTACTAATTTTGATTCAATGCGAAATTAACGACCATAACCAACTAAGATTAGCTCTAATCATTTAAAAATTAGCCTAAACAATATCATTGTTTTAAACACCATAAAATATTCACAATTTTTACATAAAATTTCAACGCGCATGGTTTCGTTTGTCTAATTTTATTGAAAACTATTAAACAATGTTGATCTGTATTCCTGATATTAGTGGATTTACCAAATTTATGAGTGAAGCCGAGAATGATTTGAGTTCTAAGGTCATTCCCTCATTGCTGAATAATATCATCTATTCTAACGATATCGGACTTAAAGTTTCTGAAATTGAAGGTGATGCCGTACTATTCTACAAAAAGGGTGGTTTGCCGTCAATAAAGGATTTAATTGACCAATGCATTAATTTTTACAAACAGTTTCATGAACAGTTGAATAGCTTAGATGATAAGTACTCGTACTTAAACGACGGAGAACCCTTATCAAAAACATTAGGCCTTAAAATTATTCTCCATTACGGTGAAGATGTCGATGCTGTTAACATTGGAAAACATATAAAACTAATGGGAGAAGATGTCATTGTAGCACATAAACTATTGAAAAATACTATCAATAAAGATGAGTATGTACTGCTAACAGAATCGCTAATGGATCAATACAGCTCCACAGACTTAGATAAAAGAATATTTTGGTCTAACACAAAACTAGGTGATGAAAATTACAAGCACATAGGTGAAATTAATTATGCTTACATCAATTTAGAACCTTTAAAAAATATCAAATAACACCAAAAACATCATGATAGAAATAGCAATTAACCCGACTAACACTAGAGATATTCTCACACACATAAGTGATCACCTAAATGGATCTATCATAGAACGTTGGGGCGAAGCCATAATGACCGTTGATAATGAGAATGCACAAGGAAAAATAACCTTTATTCCGTTTGATTGGGGTGTTAATCTTTTGGATTTTGATATTACTTTTAGAAAAGAGTTTGTGCTAAGAATCGAAGCAGAAGAGTTTAACCCTGTGAGATTTGTATATAATCTCGAAGGTTATTTTCTACATAGATTTGGCGTACAGAACACCGAGTATAGAACAGAACAGTTTCAATCCGTAATTTTTACAAATAAAACAGACGGAGTCAATTTTATGCACTTCCCAAAAGGTGTAAGGCTAAAAACCAATGTTATACAAATTGTTAGGAAAGAATTCTTAAAGAAAAGAACCAGCAATGTATCTACCTTGAATAAAAAACTATACGAAGTATTTGTAGATACTGATCACGAAAACAGATTTGTACACTATGGCGAGTTGAACTTAAAAATGGCTGATCTGGTTAAATCCATACGCAAAATAAAATCCAAAGGCATGCTCAGGGTTTTAAAGATTGAAGCTAAGATCTACGAAATCCTATCGTTACACATACAACAGCATGACAAGTCAACAACTGGAAAGAGATTACCAAAATCACTTACAAAATCCGAATTGAAAATAGTAAAAAAAGTAAGTGATATTATAAGAAAAGAACCTTCTCAACAGTACACCTTAGATAAAATATCTTTGGACCATGGCTTGTCCCAAGCAAAATTACAAGAAGGCTTTAAATTTTTGTACACAAGGACCGTTACAGAATTTATTAGACACGTTAGAATAGAGCTTGCGAGGGATTTAATGAAAAATTCCGATTTAAATATCTCGCAAATAGTCTACACCATAGGTTTTACGAGCAGAAGTTATTTTTCGAAAATATTTAAAGAAAAATATGGTATTTCGCCCAATGAATTTAAAAAGCAAATCGTATCTAAAGTATCTGTTGCCGCTTAAATCATCGTTTAAATATGATTCTCCGAATCAACGCAATTAATCCATATTTACCTGTGAGCTTTAATGCAGAACCAACCCAATTAATAGGCTTAAGATCCTCTTTGTATTCGTTTTTTACAAGCTTAAGCTCTTCCCAAGCGATGTCTCGCTCTAGCTTTAATCGCTTTAGATCGTTTTCTATATCCTCAAAAGTTGAGTAGGTGTTCATATTAATCGAAGAATTTTGAGCTAAAGGTTTTAATAATCAACTTATTGATTTTAGACCTTAGACTATATATAATTAAGGCAATGCCCATGAAAATAATGCCGACGGCCAAATAACCCAACATTATACTATTAAAAACAGCACCAAGTTTAATCGCTAATGCCACTGCTAAAAAAATGATACCAAAAAAAGCAAACCCACCAATAACCAAGACCTTTGACAGCATGCTAAAAGATAAAGTAAGCTGCTGAAAGATTTTAAGTTTAATGTATTGGTGAGACGTTCTTATGTAACGCTCACCAATATCAGATGCTTTGTCTGTTGTAGTATTTAAATCGTCAAATACACTCATTAATTAGCTTTTTTTCTGAAGATTCTTATTCTTCAATTTCAATTCTTTAAGCTTGGCTTCAAGTGTTGTAATTACATCCTCAGCTTTATAGCTTGCATTAGAAACGATAGATTCTACCTGATGATCTAAATTTTCTTTGTGGGTAGATATTTTGTCACCAACGGCATCCCTAAGTTCTGAAGCTTTCACTTTTGCCTTAGCTTTGGCCAATGCAGCCTCATCTGCAATTCTTTGACGTGTAACACTACCTTTATCTGGAGCAAACAATATTCCTAGGGTTGCTCCAATTGCTGTACCAGCTAAAATTCCTAAAACTGTATTTCCGTTATTACTCATAATTTTATATGTTATTTTTTTTAATTTCCTATTACAAATTTGCTTCATTACTATGTATTTGCTTAACTCGTTAGATAGATATTTTAACTTAAATAAAATTGAATTAATAATGGCGCTTTACTAAAATGAATCAAAATAAATAGGTATTGGATTAATCATAAAACAATGAAGACGGTATCTTTGATAGAAATCAATAAGTTTACTATGTCCAAAGATTCAAAAACTATAGAAACCATCAACCCATATAATGGAGAATCACTAAAGATCTACCCATATCAAACGGATTCAGAAATCAATGACAAATTAAAATTAGCTGATACAACCTTTACAGATTGGAAAACCAAATCAATAAATGAGAGAACAGAATTATTGGATAGTCTTTATGACAATTTAAGTCATTCAAAAGAAACGCTCAGTGAACTCATTACATTAGAAATGGGAAAGCCCATAACGGAGAGTAAGGCAGAAATTGATAAATGCCTACTTCTGATTCAATTTTACAAAAAAAATGCAGAACAGTTTCTAGCTGACACATTGATTGAAACAGAGGCTCACGAAAGTTATATCAGTTATGACCCATTAGGTTGCATCTTAGCCATAATGCCATGGAACTATCCTTTTTGGCAAGTGTTTAGATTTGCAATTCCAACGTTAACAGCAGGCAATGTTGCATTGCTAAAACACGCCACAAATGTAACGGGTTGTGCGCTTGCTATTGAAGAATTATTTTTGGATTCAGGTTTTCCCAGAGGTACTTTCCAAACCTTATTGACCAACCATAATACCATCGAAAAAATAATTGGCAATACTGTTGTAAAGGCAGTAACCCTAACCGGGAGTGAAAAAGCAGGCAAAAGTATCGCAGCCACGGCCGGTAAACATCTTAAAAAAACAGTTCTGGAACTAGGCGGAAATAATGCCTGCATCATTTTAAAAGATGCAGATTTAGATAAGTATTTAGACACTATTGTTAAAGCCAGAATGCAGAATTCTGGACAGAGCTGTATTGCCGCAAAACGCTTCTTGGTCGAAGAAACTATTTATGATGAGTTTTTAGAGAAGTTCACAGAAAAAACAAAAGCCCTAAATTATAGCAATCCTTTAGATGACAAAACAAACATGTCCTGTCTAGCAAGACCAGATTTAGCGGAAACTTTAGAGCAACAAGTATTCAAATCCATTGATAAAGGTGCCAAAGTACATTATGGCAACACTAGGGACAAGGCTTATTATCAACCTACCATATTAACAAACATCTCAGTAGATATGGATGTATTTAAAGAGGAAACTTTTGGGCCGGTAGCACCGATTATGAAGGTTAAAAATTTGGACGAAGCTATTAAATTGGCTTCAAAATCGAGTTTTGGGCTCGGCACAATGATTTTTACCGAAGATTATAAAACAGCTTCAAAAAAAGTCTTGGATATTGAAGATGGAGCATACTTTATAAATGAACTGGTGAAATCTGATCCTAGACTTCCTTTTGGTGGTACAAAGGCCTCTGGTTATGGAAGGGAACTATCTAAAGAAGGCATATTAGAATTTGTAAATAAAAAAACAGTATTTATTAATAAATAAAATTAACTATTATGAAATTTGTAAAAGAAGAAGAAGAGGAAAGAAAAGATTATATATTACAGAAAGATACCAAAACCAAAGTTGGCGCAACATTTATTATTGTAACGTTAATCATCTTAATAATCGCTGTAGTAATTTCAGGAATATTTTTTGAGTGGTACTAACACCATAAAGGTAAAAACGCAACCTTATTCAATAATACGATGAGTTTCATCTACATTTTAGAAAATTACACCTCCTACTTTAGAACAAGGAAGAGTTCCGTTTATACGTAAATTTTGAAGTGTTACCGGACTACGAATGGTTTCTGAACTTTAAAGAAATACATTTCCTCATCATCACTTTTAAAGTTATAATCTCTTACAGCTTTTCGTAATTTTTGAAGATATAGGCGAGAAATCTGAATATATTTTCTACGTTGGTAAATTCCAATAAGTTAGTTTTTTGCAATTCTTTAATTTTTATAAGAAAACAATAAAAGAACCGAAACTGTAGGTTGTAAAGCTTTATTGTCAAAGATTAAGATGAATAAATTTTATAAAAAAGGAATTTTTGACAAATAGTCTTAATAATGTTTAATGAGTTTTGTGTTAAAAACATGCATATGAAAATTTATCATTTAGCGTTATTATTGGTTACAGTAAATATTTATTCTCAAACACAAATTGGACAAGATTTATTAGGTGATCGTATCAATGAAGAATTTGGATATTCAGTAGACCTGTCTATGGATGGACAAACTCTAGCTATAGGAAATAGAGATAGCAATCCAAACAATGAGATTTTAGGTGAAGTTGAAGTTTTTAACTTAGTAAACAATCAATGGGTAAAAAAAGGAAGTTCTTTGTTTGGGATAGAAAATGAAGCTTTTGGAAATAGCATTAAACTTTCCGATGATGGAAATACTATAATTATTGGATCGCCAAGTAGTAGTGTTAACGGTATAAATTCTGGAAGAGTTCGTGTTTATTTCTACGATGGTACAGATTGGGTAACTAAGGGGCAAACTTTATTTGGGAATAACAGTGATTCACTTTTTGGTTTTGATGTGGACATTAGTTCTGATGGAAATCGAGTTGCCATTAGTTCACCGGCTAATAATTTGCACACAGGTGCTGTTACAGTATTTAGTTTTGATGGTAACATTTGGGATTTTACTGGAAATGTTATAACTGGAGATAATACAGCTAGCTCATTTGGGCAGGACATAAGCCTGTCTGATGATGGAAATACTATTGTTATAGGTGCACCAAGTGATGATACTACATTTACTAATGCTGGTTTAGTTAAAGTATATGAGCTTCAAAACGGACTATGGAATCAAAAAGGTGCAGATTTATTTGGAAATGCTTTTGGTATTAGATTAGGTTTCTCTGTTACTACATCAAGTAATGGTAATAAAATTGGTATTGGGGCACCATTTGACAGTTTAGCTTTATCTGAAGCAGGAAAAGTACATTTCTATGAATATATTAACCAAAATTGGGTTGAAACAGGAAATGGGATTAGTGGCGATGCTGCTGAACAAAGACTTGGCGATGCTGTTGAACTTAGTTCTGATGGAAATGTTGCGATTATTCTTAGTGCGTTTTCTAATAGTGCTACTGTAGGTTACATTAGTACATATCAATTTAACGGAACTGATTATCAAGAAGTAGGTAACCCTGTAGCTATCAATGGACCTGACAGTACAATTTCGTTATCAAATGACGGAACTACTTTTATTTCTGGGAATTATTTTAGAACAGGCGATGTAGGTCTTGTAGAGGTTTACAGTTTAACGAATGTTTTATCTGTAGTTGAGAATGATTTCTTAAACTTTTCTGTTTATCCAAACCCTGCATCAGAAAGGGTTTATGTATCTTTGAAAGATTCATCATCTTTAGAATCTATAACTGTTTTAGATACACTTGGCAAATACATAACAAGTACTAATGACAAATATATAGATGTATCTAAATTAAAACCTGGTGTCTACTTTTTCAAAATTAGCTTAAATAATAAGGAAATAACGACCAAGATAGTGGTGCAATAGATATACTATGAAACATAGTTACAAAGATATATACTACGACCACTTTGGTCAAAAAACTACTTTGCAACCACCAATTTTTAAAAAAAACTCTAATTATATGATGCGTTTTTGTACACCTATGTGCAGCTACGCTTACAAAAATAATAATCTTGTTGTTATTTTTTTTAAAAAGGGACATGGAAGCATTGAATGGCATAATAAAAGACAAGTTGTTAATAATGACACTTTTATAGTAACAAATCCAAGCGATGGGTGGGAGTATTTAAATGAAAAGAAAGAACAAATAGACGTATTAAGTATAGTTATTAACCAAAAACTAAAACAGGAATTTAATACTTACTATAGTATAGAACATACTAAGTTAATAGATGATCCTTCTTGTATAGGAACAGAAGACTATTTTTTCATTGAAAAAGCGCTTACAACAAATCAATACCCTAGCGGCAGACTCCTAAAGGATATTTATAATGTCAGTTTAGGAAATCAGTTCGAATTTTTAGATGCGGAAGAATTAGCTATTAATGTCTTAGAGTCTTTGAACAACGATCAGCAAAGAGCTTACCGATTTGCCAGTCATATAAATGTAAAAAAGCAGTCTACCAAATTAGAAATTTTTAAGCGATTATTAGTTGCTAGGGAATACATACACGATAACATGGAAAGTAAAATTCCCTTAAATGAATTAGCTAGAATTTCATGTTTATCTAAATTTCATCTTTATAATTCATTTAGAACTGTTTTTAGAAAGACACCCCATCAATATGCTAATTCTGTAAAATTATTTAGGGCAAAAGAATTACTTGCCAATAATAAATATTCTGTTGGAGAAGTAAGTGATATGGTTGGATTCAACGATATACACAGTTTTAGTAAATTATTTAAAAAAAAATACGGCTTATCGCCTTCTATTTATGCTAAATGTGACAAAAAATTATATTATTCTAATAATTTTTAACATTATTTAGTTTACCATATTAGTCTTAATTTTGTCACATCATAAACCTTATCTTTTTTTGATGTAAAATGAATATAGTTGCCCCTTCATACTACGAGCATTTTTCGAATAAAACATTAAGACAACCACCAATTTTTAATGATAGTGAAAACTATTTACTAAAATTTAATGCAAATCTTGAAAGTTATCAATACAAGGACAATAACCTTACCATCGTATACTTTAATACTGGTGCTGGAAAAATGTTTTTAAATAACAAAGCCCATAATATTAAAGACGATAGTTTTATTATAGTAAATCCTAGTAGTAAAGGGTGGGAATATTTTAATGAACAATTACGAGAGATAGATGCTATAGGTTTTACTCTATCACCTTTGCTTGTAAGCCAATTTGAGACGTTTAACTTTTTAAAAAAAGAACAACTGCTAGACGATCCTTTTGTAGAAACAAATGAAAACAACTTTTTTATTGAAAAAGCTTTAAAAGCCAAACATTATCCATCGGGTAAGTTTCTTCAAAAGGTTTTTTTTTCATGTAAACATGAAGATTATAATAGCCTAAATGCTGAAGAAATTAGTATTGAGCTATTACTAAATTTACATAAAAATCAAATGTCAGCTTACAGAATGGCCAAATGTATTTCTGCAAAAAAAGAAACCACCAAATTAGAAACTTTTAAACGTTTACTAATTGCAAGAGAGTATCTACACGATAATCTTCAAAAGGACATACCATATACCAAGCTTGCTAGTGTTGCAACACTTTCTAAATTTCATCTATTCGAATCTTTTAAATCTGTTTTTGGAAAAACGCCTTATCAATATCTCAATAATATTAGATTAATGAAAGCTAAGAATTTGCTTAAAAATAATGATATGCTGATAACGGAAATAGCGAGTTTAACTGGTTTTAATGATATACATACCTTTAGCAAATCCTATAAGAAAAAGTATAAAGTATCACCACTAAAGTTTCGAAATAGCTTATAATAATTTCATTCTTTCAATACATAAAGAGACGACTGAAACTATCCGTATCCATCTTTAACATTGAAAGAATGAAACTAACTACTTACTGATTACTAATTATTACTTCTTTGAGCAAATAAAGCATTAATTTCATTTTGGTTTAATACTTTATTATAGATTCTGACTTCGTCTATAGCACCCTTAAATTCCGCACAAGGGCCATTAACACAAGTACCTAATCCTATTTGAAAAGGTTGATCGGATTGTACATATTCATCACAAAATGAATCATCTTGACCAGCTTGAAAATTACTAATATCTTTTCTTACACCGTCAATAAATATTTTAAAGCTTGAAGATGCCCTAGTCCCATCCCAAGTCGCTAAAACATGGTGCCATTTTTCAGCTTCCAAAGTGTTAATTGCCGTAATTCTGCCAAAGTAAAGTGGTGGGCTTACTGCATAAAAAACATTAATAGCCCCATTTTCAGTAACACCGAAAGCAAAACCAACTCTTTTGTTGCAATTTGCTTCACTAGGATCGTCGCCGTTATAGTTTGATAAAATACGACCTGTAAACGGTATACTACTCTCATCTATATAAATCCAAGCAGAAAATGTAGCGCTAACTTCTAGTTCATCATCTATTTCATCACTTGTCGTAATAACATGACTTGAACTATCAAAGTAATAAGAACCACCAGATCCATCAATTGCATTTTCGAATGGTTCTGGGTTACCATTAATGGTCCCATCAAAATTGTTTGCACTAACATCGTCTGCATTGCCATTTAAGGGATAATATGCAATAAGTCCGTTTTCTAAATCGACAACTACGTCAGGATTGTCGTTATCATCATTTGAACAAGACATAATTAAAACTACAGCTAAAATTGAAATAAATAATACATTTTTTTTCATAACATGATTTTAAAAATTTTTTACAAACCTAGATATATAATCAAAAGTCAATTTGTCAAAAATTCATTTTTGTTGAATAGTTATCTCCTTAGTACAATTTGAACTATGATAACACCAAAAATGTGATTTTTTGACAAATGAAGCTTTAAGATGATTATTATTTTTACTTTTCTTAAAATTCAATTTTGGGACATAATGAAAAGAAGATTAATTGATAAGCAAATAGAAGACTTTTATACTATGGCTTCAGAAGATACTAGGTTAAATAGCGGTATGGGGCTATTTGAATTTGAACGTATCAAAGAACTCATATCTGAACAAATACATAAAGAAAACACTAAAATAATTGATATAGGTGGTGGTACAGGTAAATACTCCGAATGGTTGGCTAGCTTAGGACACCAAGTGACTTTAGTTGAGCCTGTTGAAAAACATATAAAGCAAGCTGAAAGTCGTTTAAAAAAAGGAAAAAATCATTTTACTATTATAAAAGGTAATGCTCAAAATTTAGATATAAGCTCCAATGTAGCGGATTTAGTATTACTGCATGGACCGCTTTATCATTTACAGAATATCGAAGAGAGGAAGCAATGTTTGCAACAGGTTTATAGGGTTTTAAAGGAAGATGGTATATGCTTAGCTTTTGGTATTAACTATAGTGCATCAACAATAGCTGGTCTTATGAACGGCCAAATACACAATCCTGATTTTTTTGAAATGTGTAAGCGTGAGCTTTCCACAAGTTTGCACAACCCTCCCAATTCACTACCATGGGTTTTAGCTAAAGGGTATTACCATAAGCCAAATGATTTGAAAACTGAACTCCTTGATGCAGCTCCTTTTATCTATCAATTTACTAAGGCCGTTGAAGGTATTATCTGGTTAGATAGGGATTATTTTACCAATATGTCAATACCAAAAAAAAGAGAAACCTTAGACGCGTTATTACACTTAACTGAACAGGACAAAGGCCTAATGGCGCTAAGTCCACATTTTATGGTGAGCGTAAAAAAATAAAGAAAGTAAATTATGTACCACCCTAGATTATACGGTAGTTACTACGATATGGGTTATAAATATGGTCGCTTACTTTACGAAAAGGTTGCTTTTCAATTACCTGCTATATCATCCGAAAAAAAGATATTTGGCATGGCATCTATCCCTGAGCTCAAAATCTTTTATCCAAACATTTATGAAGAAATTACAGGTTTTGCGGATGGAATAAAAGATAGCCCAGATAACGTAGCTACATTTTTATTAAGCCTAATTGCATTTGATTTTAAAGGACAGTGCAGTGTTTTTGCATTCAGAAACGATGATTCTATCATTTTTGGACGTAATTATGATATGCTATTTGCCTTTAAAAAGTTCACTGAGAGTAGTTTGATTGCACCTATAGATAAGTATAGTTACATATCACAATCCGATGTATTTATAGGTAGATCTGACGGCATTAATGAAAAAGGTGTATCCATTGCAATGTCTTTTGTTAATGGTAAAACACGCCAACCAGGTGTAAGTTTTCATTTTGTGGTACGCAGAGTGCTAGAAGAAGCTGCCTCTACTAAAGAGGCTATCAACATTATAAAGCAAGCTAAGGTTTCATCATCCAACAACTTTTTAATTGCAGATGCCACGGGTAAGATTGCAATTGTAGAATCTGCGCCAGAAAGAACAATGGTTATCCATCCAAATCAAGGTCAGCGGTTTCTTCACATAACCAACCAGTTCATTTCAAAAGAGATGAAGGGGTTTGATATTGGCGGCATATCGTGGTCAAAAAGCATTGAACGTAATGAAGGAATAAAAAAAAGCTTAGCGCAATTATCACATCTAGACTTAGAAACTGCCAAAACCATTTTATCGAATCCTTGTGTCTGTTTAAATCTAAGAAAAGAAAAGTTTGGTACTATATGGTCTGTTGTAGCTGATTTAAACACGCTACAAATTGAAAGGGCTGAGACCCGACCAAAAGTGACCAACTTTAAACCTGAAACCCGCCTTAATTGGTGGCTTAAAAAACAAAATAAATAGAAATGGTTCACATGGTTGTAGGTAATACAGGTGCTGAAAAAACTATATATGAAAAAAGTCTGGCCTTGAAAAATAGTGCTTTTATTTTCTCTTTGGATGAGTGGAATAACACACAGGTTGAAGCTTTTAAAATGGCATTCGGTATCGAAAACCTGATTGACTCTACTTTTTTAAAGGAAGTACGACGCCGTAAAGAATTGATAAAGCAAGCTAGAAACACAGAAAGGCATATCAGCGACTCATTGATATGGAATTATAACCAATTAAAAGTGAAACCTATTTCAGATTCTATAAACGCAAATATTGATAAATGGATAAAGTAAGAAACATGACGAAATGTTTAGTTTATGTATTGTTATTCTTTGCTTTAGGATGTTCTGAAAAAAAGAAACTTGAGAATAAGAATAGCATTACAGAAATTAAGGATCCTTTTTCACCCGAGGAATTTATAGGCAAGCACAAGGCTAAAGTTTCCATATTGGGAACATTTCATTTTGACAATCCCGGTCTTGACAGTTACAAACACCAATTCCCATTTGATATAGTTTCTAAAAAACGACAGAACGAATTAAATGAGTTACTTGATGCTCTAGAAGCATACCGGCCTACCAAAATAATGGTTGAAGTACAACGGATTAAAGGGGATAGTGCTTACCATAAGAGGTACCAAGATTATATCAAAGGCACGCTTGACATTTCGCAAAAGCGTGATGAGGTCTATCAAATTGCGTTTAAACTTGCAAAACGCTTGGGGCATAACAAGGTTTATGCTACTGACACAGAGTCTTTAAAATGGTTTGGTGCAGATATAAATGAAGATTACAATGAAGAAGAATATGTAAAGTCTTTAGGGCAATGGAAAAAATACCATAGATATGATTATCAGGCTGCCTCAAGATTTCAGGATTCCTTAAAGTCTGTATTACCTTTAAAGCAACACTTTTATTTTCTAAACAGACCAGATAATAGGCTTAAAAACCATCAAGGCTATCTCACGGAATTAGCGATTGTAGGTGCTGGCGATTTGTATAATGGTGCTGATGCCACTGCTCGATGGTACCAGCGTAATCTGAGGATATTTGCTAATACCTACGATTTTGTTGATTTAGATAAGCAAGAGCGTCTACTGCTTATCTATGGCTCTGGGCATGTTTATACACTTAAACAATTCTTTCAGGATTCCCCTGATTTTAAATACATAGAAATCAATAATTATTTGAAATAAAAACAAGATGAAAAAAGCACTCTCTATTACCAATACGATTCTTTTAATAGCTGTAATTGGCTATTTAGCTTATCAGCATGTGAAGTCCCAAGACATCCCTAAAGAAATTAAAGCAGAGCGATTGAGTATAGTTGGACCAGATGGTAATTTATACATTGCTATTAGCAATCCCGAACAACAAGCACTGGCCACCATCAAAGGAAAACCGATATCACCAGGTACCAATAGAGACCTGCCAGGAATTATGTTTTTCAATAGAATAGGTGATGAACTAGGTGGTATTTATCACGATGGTACAGAAGGGGAAAGTTATGCCGGTATCACGTTTGATCAACAAGGGGATGATCAAATCCTTGCTATTATGAAAGATGAGTATAAAGATGGTGATGAATGGAAACGCTGGTACGGTATGTTTTTACGAGAACGCTCAGATTCTATAAGCCAGCTAGAGATGTTTAAGAATTACTACAAAGAAACTGAAGGTTTAAGCAAAGAGGAAAAAGAGAAAGCCTATAAGGCCATGCGTAAAATACAAGATGAAAAAATCAATGTTTACAGGATGTTTTTAGGTCGTGAAGAGTCTGAAAATGTAGGTTTGTTTCTGTATGATTCTAAGGGACGAGAGCGCATAAAAGTATATGTGGATTCTTTGGATGTGCCTCGTATTACAGTTATCGATACGTTGGGAAATGAAAGTGGACTTGAAAGCTTACCGTTGAAATAGATTTTTCCCTTTCGCAAAAGCGAAATAAAAACTAAAAATTTATGAAATATTCAAACACTATCTTGGGACTGTTATTTGCTGTAGGTTTTATCCCATTTTGCAATACAGTTATAGCCCAAAATGTTTCTAAAGCGGCATTAATCAAATACTGGAAGCTTGAAAAGTATTATGAAGAGGGTGAATATTATCCCCCAAATAAAAAAGAAGTAAAAGATTTTATTGATTTAAAAGGGAACATGACCTTCACTGCGGTAATGGAAGGTAAAACGTATTCCGGAACCTGGATGTTAAATACGAATGGCTCTTACATAGAGCTTAAATACAACACACAGGGAATAGATAAACTACGGATTAAGTGGATAAGTAAGGTTAATCTCGTCGTCATTTTTGACTTGGACTATTACCGCTACACAGAGGTACATTACAATTCATGTAAAGACTAAAAGGTGATGAGGCAATTCTTATTCTTGTTTGTGGTCTTTTTATATAGTTGTGCATATGCACAAGATCTTATTGAATTGAAAACCGTCCCTTTTGAGACTGGTCAAGTATCGTTTTATGTAGAAAAGGTTATTGATGACCGAGAAGTAAAAAATCTAGGTATGCATAATAATCTAGAAGGTGAAAAAGTAACTCTTAGACTTAAGCCAAATGCTACAAGTGCTGTAAAGGCTTTTATGGATAGCTCGTTAACAGCTGTACAAAATAAAAAAGCTATTTATATCAAAATAAATCAGTTAAATCTACAAGAGACCCGGCGCAATACAGAAGAAGTAATTTCTAGAGCTACTGTAGACTTGTCGTTTTGTGAAATGAGACGTGGTAAGATAAAAGAAATCTATCGCGTGCAACGCAACGAAGATCAAATTTTTGCAGCCCACCTATTTGAGTTTGCTAAGACTATAGAAGATGTTTTTCTCAGTCATGAGCAGCGAATAAGAGCTGCCCTAGAATATAGTCTGTTGGCCTTTATAGAATCCCAAAATGAGGCTATTGATAAAGATTTTGTTCATTTTGAAACCTCAAATTTTAACCAAGGGAAGGATAATAAACTAAATAACTGGTATAATATCATTGAGTACCGACAAATATTAACCAGTACTTATCACGAGGGATGGGCTTTAGGATATACTGGTTTTATGGATAACAATAAGTCTTTTATTATTCCTTATGAGTTCAATCTTGAGTTCTACGATGTTAAAGAAGATTTTGCTCGCAGTGAGGGTTTTGAGTTTGTGGATGCTACGATTTTACGACCTGGTATATTTGGCTACAAAAAGATTTTCACCGGTGTTTATGGTGCCGTGGGAATTAACATTCCTATAGGCGTTGAAGTCAAACGCCGATTAAATACCGAAGATGATATTTATAAATTCTTAATCGGTGTTGGTGCTAGTCAGGGTATAAAAATTATTCCATGGAAGAACCAAGGATTAGTTCTTGGTTTAGAGTTTTTTCAACAAATTCAAAACTCAGAAATCTACACTCGAGATACTGGACTTGAGATTTCGATTGGGTTTAATTTTTAAAATAAGTATTTCAATGATTGCAGGAAAACACAGGATGTACCGTTTAGTATTTTTATTACTATCTGTTTTTAGTATTACCACACGGGCGCAAAAACCATTAAATAAGGAATTGCTCCAAGAGGATTTAAATGTTTTATCGAGAAATTTAAAAGAACTACATGCCGGATTATTTACCTATACATCTGAACAAGATTTTGATGAATGGTTACAGAATACCAAGTCAGAGCTACACAACAGTATGGATGTGTTTGAATTCTATAAACTAATTGCACCACTTAACAGCATAATAAAAAACGGTCATACTCAGATAAAATATCCTGCATTAAGTTCTAAGTTCAAAATGTTACCTATACAGGTCTACTATTGTGATGGTGATTATTACATCAAAAGTCAATTTGACACTTCTGATAATGAACTAGTTGGTTTAAGAATAAAGCAAATAGATGGGCTACCTATCGAAGATATTTTTGCTCAACTTTTAAAAAATCAGACCAGAGATGGAAATAACCTGACGTATCCCATTGAAAACTTATCTTCAATTTTTGGTTTAGAGTACAGTTTTGTCTTTGGACAAAGAGAAGAGTATAGCATTACAGTTTACGAAAAAAATGGTGAAGAAAGAGCTTTTACCGTAAAAGCTATTCACTTGAACAATGAAATCGCCCAAAGCTTTAATAATTCGCCTACTGTTTCATTGAAGTTTGAAGTGATCGACGGAATTGCTGTTATCACATTTCCCACTTTTGATACAAAAACTTTGAGAAAGCAAGGATATATAAAATTCCTTCGGCGATCTTTTGGAGCCATACAGAAGATGAACATTGATAAGTTGATTATAGATGTGAGAAACAACGGTGGCGGTGACCCAAAGCCCACTCAAGAACTATTGTCTTATTTGTTAAAAGATGATTTTGTGCTGTATGAGGATGTATATACTATAGCTAATAAAATCGAGGACAAGTCGTATTACCACAATCAAGGTGTTTTTTGGTTGAATACTTTTAGCTGGCTCCGCGTGAAAAAGATTAATAATAGACGTTACGAGCGGTACAATAAAGAAGGCTTAAAGGTTTATAAAACGCAACCTAATTATTACGATGGTGACCTTACCGTATTGATTAACGGAAACTCATTTTCTGCGACTGGCGAGTTTACTTCATTTCTTAAGCATTACAGAAATACTACTGTTTTTGTAGGTGAAGAGGTAGGTGGAAACAGATTTCAAAACACCTCTGGTATCAACTATACCTTGACCCTGCCTCATTCAAAAATCAATGTAGATATTCCCTTAGTTGTTTGGAAGCTGAATGTTTCTGGTAAGCAGAATGCACATGGAGTGATACCTGATTATGAGGTAAGAAATACCATTAATGAGGAACTCACTGGTGAAGATGCTGTAATGGATTTTGCGCTCAACCTTAACAGTAAAAAGATATGACCCTTAAAACTAAGTTTTTGAATATAGTTTACCTCAAAAAAGGTAATGCGAGACAGCAACTTGCTTATTTGGAAATCAAGGGTTTGGACATTTTTTACGTCTTACGCGAATTCAATCCTGTACTAACTGGAACACTACCCATTGCTATCGATTTGCCTAAAAGTGATCTTGACATTATCTGTAAGGCTAAGAATTTAACTGATTTTGAAGTGTTATTGCGAAAACATTACGGTAATAAAAAATGCTTTAAACAGTACCGTAATTCCATTGATGGCGTTGAAAGTTCCATCACATCTTTTAAAGGTAATTATTTTACTGTTGAAATCTTTTGTCAGGACGTTCCTGTACAGCAACAAATGGCTTACCGCCATCTTATTATTGAAGATAGGATATTAAATCAGAAAGGTGAAGCATTTAAAAAGGAAATCATATCGTTAAAGAAAAGTGGACTTAAGACCGAAGAAGCTTTTGCTCAACTTTTGGGTCTAAAGGGCAATCCTTTTAAAGCTTTAATTGATTTACAAATTGAATAAAATAGTTTACAACAAACAAAGACCGACACCAATGAAAAAAGTAATCTATGGCATTTTAATCTTACTAATAGTTTCCTGCACTGGTAAGACAGAAGCTGGATTTGTACTGACTGGAAAAACAAAGGGACTTAAAAACGGGACGATGGTTTATATGGAAAACGCAGATAGCCAAAATGTTGATATAATCGATTCTACTCAAGTTGAAAACAACACATTTATATTCAACACAAAACTATCAAACTCACCATTACAAGTAGTAATTAGAACCAATGATAAATCTAATTATAGGTTTATGTGGTTGGAAAACAATCCGATGATTTTTGATGCTTCACAAAATGATTTTGAAAATGCAATCGTTACTGGTTCAAAACAGGAAATTTTAGCTCAACCTTTACGAATAAAGCTTGCCAACTTAACAGAAGAAAATCAGAGAAAAAAAGAGATAGAATTCATAAAAGCTCATCCGAATAGTATTGTAAGCGCGGAAATACTATCCGTCTATTCAACAATATATGGGAAAGAAGAAACAAAAGCGCTTTTTCAACTGTTATCTGAAGAAAACAAGTCTTCAAAATATGGTAAGATGGTTGCCGATTATATTGAAATGAATGTTCAACCAAGAATTGGTGATGAATTTGCAGACTTTGAAATGCGAGACCAAAGTGGCAAACCTCTAATGTTATCGGATTTGAAAGGCAAAGTCGTGTTATTAGATTTTTGGGCTTCTTGGTGCGCACCATGTAGAAAAGAAAATCCAAACCTTGTAAAAATTTACCAAAAATTCCAGTCAAAAGGATTTGAAATATTTGCTGTATCGCTTGATGAAAAGAAAGGCAAATGGCTTGAAGCTATCAACAATGACCGTTTGGACTGGTACCACGTTAACGATTTTAAAGGTAATGGAAATAATGCGGTGTTGATTTACGGCGTTGAGGGTATACCAGATAGTTTTTTGATTGATAAAAATGGAATTATTGTTGCCAGAGATTTAAGAGGAAAAAAATTAGAACAAAAGCTTGAAGAAATGCTTAACTATTAAGATTTTCTTTTTTCAGTTATAGGTGATGTTCACGTTTACTTAAAGCATTTTGCCCAGCTTGTGAAGAAGCATCGCTCTCAATCCATTTTTGCCTTAGTTTCATATTTACAGGTTCAGAGAAGTATTCAAAAAGTAACTTTCCTAAAGCGTATGAAAGTGTAATTAATAATAAACCAAATGGAATTATCCAGTTATCATTTAGTTCTAAATATTTAAAAAATTTAACTCCGACTATAATAACAAACATGTGCGTTAAGTAAATTTCATAACTGTATTTCCCAAAGTTCTCGAGCCATTTAAATAAAGATAAATTATAATTTGCATTGTGCAAAAACAGTAAGAGTAGTGAAACCCCAACGGACAGGATAGTTATGTCTAGACCTAATTCAACTATACCATTTTTATAGATGATGCCCCTAAAAAGTAATACCAAGGTAACCATTATTGAACCTAAGATGAAAATAAACAACTTCAAATTTCCCTTTACGATTGCTTTGGATGCAACTAATGCGGAAAAACACCCTAGTGCTATGGCGTCCAAATATGCTAAATGATTTTTATCGGCCAGTTCATTACCAACGAAAAGATGAGTTCTAGCCCAAGGGGATATTAATAAGCAAATAACTAGTACGAATATAAATTTCCAGTCTTTTTTTAAAAAGAAAAAACAAATTAAAGGAAAAGACAGATAAAACGTTTCTTCAATGGAAATTGACCATAACACATCCCAATTAGCAGGTAAATAACCAACTTTAATCTCTAACCAATTCATGTGAAATGTCAAAGCCGCTATCAAGGCTCTTGAAAGTGAGGTCTTATCGGCATCAATTACAAAGCCGTCTACTTTGAAGATATGAAGTATGGACAAAACAGTAAGTGTTAAAAGCAGTAGGGGCATTATGCGAGCAAACCTGAACCAATAAAATGTTTTTACACTAATGTTTTTTAAACTGCCCCATTTTTTAATTACGGAATTTGTAATGAGATAACCCGAGAGTGTAAAAAATATGACCACACCATAAAAACCGCTCCAAAATAATAGCCTAAAGATTTCCCAGGGTAATATGTCTCTAATAAAAGTATTTGAAAGTCCAAAATGGATATTTAAGTGCAATAATGTTACGAACATAATACACACTCCTCTTATTATATCGATGCTTTTGTTTCTTCTGGATTTTATATTAATGGGTTTAGGCATTACGCTGCAAGACTATTCAATTATGTAAAACGAGCAGTTAAAATTATTTTAATTTACAGCAGAATTTATTTTAAACGAAAAAGCCCAAATTATGTAATTTGGGCATTCTATATTGCTACCTCAAATATTTTATAGAAAGAAGAAACCAACGTAAACTTGAAATACTCCATTTCGGTTTACATCATCACGTCCATCCATATCATTAATATTAGCTAACCCCAGGTTATATCTTGCGCCAAAATTCAAACCATTCTCTAACTTATACCCTAAACCAAAATTAATACCGAAGTCAAAACGATTAAAATTATCTTCAATGTCTGTATCTTCTTGTTGTGCTGACAACAAATACCCTATTTGTGGCCCAGCTTCTAAACTAAACCCCTTGATTACATAATACTTACCTATTAATGGTAGATTTAGATAGTTTAACGAAACCAAATCATCTTCAGTATCAAAACCTTGCACAGAATACATCAACTCAGGTTGAAAAGAGAATTTCTCTGAAAACTTAATTTCGCTAACCAAACCAAAACTTTTAAATTCTGTAATAGGCTGTATATTATCAACATTATCACCCGTAACTGTTGCGAAATTTACACCTGCTTTTACACCTAAATTAAAATTTTGTGCATTTAAATTTGTTACCCCATAAAGAACCAGTAATGCTAGCACTATTTTTCTTATATTTTGTTTTTCAAAATTTTTCATTTTTTAAAATTTTAATCAATCTACCACAAAACTATCCTAGTAATGTTTATTTGGTTTGTCAAAAAATCATTATTTAATTTTAAAATCTATACTCAAACAATTAATCTCAAACCAATGAATGCTAGAGTAAATATTTTTTGTTTTTATTGATTTCATTTAAAGAAGTTAAGAATTAAATATAATGCTTCGTAGCATTAGAGGGCTTGGCATATAATTAACGTAATAAGATGATATGGAAATTTGAATTAATATGCCTTTCTTTTTATATCTTTAAGTTGATTGTGTTTTTGATTTACTGAAACTTGATTGTTTTTAATACGTATGGCATTAACCCAAAATGACAGGGCAAAGGTGGTTTGTGATTGCATAGTTGTCGTCTTTTTGTTAAACATTTGTTCAAGACGAAAGTCAAATCAACTATTTCAATTACAGTGTTTTTTTTACTTTTCTGGTTCACAGTCTGAGTAGGATTCGAACGTGAACCGAATTAAACTATTTTAATTCAATTCCTATGATAGTCTAAAAACCACAAAACCTTGTAAATCATACGATTTACAAGGTTTTAATTTCTAATGTTGTTCATTTTTGTCGGGGTGGCAGGATTCGAACCTGCGACCTCCGCGTCCCAAACGCGGCGCGATAACCGGG
>CAYVNR010000032.1:0-34659 GCA_964453045.1 uncultured Flavobacteriaceae bacterium | reverse complement strand
AGATCGAAACAGCCCGATAGGTCAGATACGTTAGTTGCTGTTCCTAAACCGATGTCTCCCGTGTACCTTAAGTACCATATATCACAGGTTCCCGTTGGCGCTCCCTCTAAATTGAAACCTCCCGCTGGCTGCATCGCTGGGGCTCCCAAGATGTCACCCGTGGCCTGGTCGGTGATCACCCAAGTGGAACTGTCACCCGAAAGTACTCCCATGTCCACAAATTCAACCGGGATCAGGTCGTCCGTTCCCTCGCCGACACATATGGTCGTCATAGTATCTGTTGTGCCTGCAATTTGAATTGCACCTCCTTCAACTTCACAAGAAGACCAGGCAGAAGCAGAGCCACCATTGGTTGTGGTGTAAGGGCCATTACCAGTTACAAAATTATTAGCATCGTCCCATCTCCCCGCAGTTACTGCCTGACCTACTCTAGGCTGATTTGCTGCTCCCCATTGCACAAAGGAGATAAGTATATTAGGATCAGAAGAACTAAAAGAATTAGTGCTAAAAAGACTTAATCCATCTGCAGACTCTGTGACATCATATGACAGTGTCACCGTCTCACCTGCTGACAGCATATAATCCCCGCTTTCTGGTGCAACAGCACCTACCTGTAAATATGTCCCAGGACCAAGGCAAAGCCAATAATTAGAAATATCTACCATAGACGATCCCGTATTGGAAATCGCTAACACATCTGTAGCAGGATTAACACTAGTAAATGTAACACCTTGTGCCATACTTCCTAGACTTCCCGCAAAAAAGAATGATAAAGCAATAATGCCTTTCATTACAGTCTTAAATTGTAATTTTTGTTTCATTTTTATAATTTGCTTTTTTGTTTGTGATAAAATTAAAAAGCACTTATCATAAAAAATGTTAGCTAACTAACATAATATGAGAAACATATTTCCTAAATAACTAACAGGATGAACCAACTTCATAAAAAAGATATAAGAAAACATCTATAACCGTAGAAATAACGTATAATTTATTACATTTACGCTTAGTCACAAGAATTGACAAGAATAACCCAAAAAATATTAGAATAGCACATGGGATTTTTTGATTTCCTAACAGAAGAAATAGCCATAGATTTAGGAACCGCAAACACCTTAATTATACATAACGATAAAGTTGTTGTTGACAACCCTTCTATAGTAGCCAGAGACCGAATTAGTGGAAAAATTATTGCCGTTGGTAAAGAAGCCAATATGATGCAAGGCAAAACACATGAAAATATAAAAACTATTCGTCCATTAAAGGATGGTGTTATTGCAGATTTTGATGCCTCGGAACAGATGATTAGCTTGTTCATTAAGAACATTCCTGCATTGAAAAAGAAATTTTTCAACCCAGCACTAAGAATGGTGGTTTGTATTCCTTCGGGAATTACCGAAGTAGAAATGCGTGCGGTAAAAGAATCTTGTGAGCGTGTAAATGGTAAAGAGGTTTACCTCATCCATGAACCCATGGCTGCAGCAATAGGTATTGGTGTAGATATTATGCAACCCAAAGGTAATATGATTGTAGATATTGGTGGTGGTACCACTGAAATAGCAGTTATTGCACTTGGTGGAATTGTTTGTGACAAGTCTGTAAAAGTAGCAGGTGATGTGTTTACAAATGATATTATATACTACATGCGTACACAGCATAATTTATATGTTGGAGACAGAACAGCTGAAAAAATTAAAATACAGATTGGAGCAGCAACCGAAGATTTAGAATTACCGCCAGAAGATATGAGCGTTCAAGGACGTGATTTGTTAACCGGTAAGCCAAAGCAAGTTCAGATTTCTTATCGTGAAATTGCTAAGGCATTAGATAAATCCATTCTTAGAATTGAAGATTCTGTAATGGAAACATTGTCTCAAACTCCTCCAGAATTGGCTGCAGACATCTACAACACTGGAATTTATCTTGCAGGTGGAGGGTCAATGTTAAGAGGGTTGGACAAACGTTTATCACAAAAAACAGATCTACCAGTTTACATTGCTGAAGACCCATTGAGAGCCGTAGTTAGAGGTACAGGAATTGTACTTAAAAACTTACCTAAATACAAAAGCGTATTGATTAAATAAAGCGTAAATAATGCAACAAATTTTCAATTTTGTTATAAAGAACAAAACCTTTCTGTTGTTTTTATTGCTTTTTAGTATTGCTCTTGCCTTAACGATTCAGTCGCATTCTTATCACAAAAGCAAATTTATAAACTCTGCAAATGCGCTTACGGGAGGTGTTTATGGCACAGTAAACTCTATAGATAAATATTTTGATCTCGAACACGAAAATGATATTCTATCAGAAGAAAACAAACGTCTAAGAGAACAGCTTTTTAATTCTGAAAAGAATTTAGATTCTAGTTATATTGATTCGACATATTCAAAAGGACAATACAAAGTCACTGCGGCCCAAGTTTATAAAAACAGTTACTCTTCAACCCACAACTATCTTACCATAAATAAGGGTAGAAAAGATGGCATTCAGCAAGATTTTGGTGTTATTACTTCAAAAGGAATAGTAGGAATTATAGACCAAACCTCTTCTGGTTATGCTACAGTACTTTCTATTTTAAACAAAAAAAGTAGGATAAATGCTAAGCTCAAAAAAACAGATCATATTGGTTCACTAAAATGGAACGGCTCCTCTCCTTTTTATGTTCAACTCGAAGATGTATCGAAATTTGCACCGGTAAAAGTTGGTGACACAATAGTCACAGGAGGGCAATCTGCAATTTTTCCAAAGGGTATTGGTATTGGTATAATTGAAAGTTTTGAAACTGATATAAGTGGTGACACATATACCATAGAAGTGAAATTGTTTAACGACATGACCAATATAGGGGCGGTCTATATTCTCGAAAATCTTGACCGAAATGAAATAAAAACACTTGAAAGTTTAAGTAATGAATAGTGTTATTTTATCAAATAGTACCCGATTTGTAGTTTTGCTTTTGGCACAGGTTGTTATTTGCAACAACATTAATTTTCTAGGCTATATTAACCCATATATCTACATAATTTTTATCTTTTTGTTTCCCATTAGAGAAAATAGACTCGTGCTTTTATTGGTTAGTTTTATGTTGGGCATGCTGATAGATATGTTTTCGGATTCTGGTGGAGTACATGCAGCCGCAGCAATTTGTTTGGCCTACGCACGTCCTGTTTTGTTAAAAACTTCGTTTGGTATGCTATATGAGCATCAAAGCATAAAGTTTAGCAATACCGATTTAGGCAGCCTAATTACCTATGTAACCTTTGGCACGTTGATACATCATTTTATATTGTTCTCGCTAGAAATTTTTAACATGTCTAGCATACTTTTAATATTAAAAAAGACGTTATTCTCTAGTATTTTTACAGTGATACTCAGTATACTGATTATCATTTTATTTAGCCGAAAGAAGAAATGAGAAAACTATTACTCCTAACTACTGTTATTCTTGTTGGCCTAGTTTTTATAGCACGCTTGTTTTATCTTCAAGTCTATGGTGGTTATGAATATGATATTTTTGAAGACAGTGCAATTAGAAAAGAGTACAACTACCCAAAGCGAGGCTATGTCTATGATAGAAATGGAAAACTTTTAGTTGCCAACCAACCTTCTTACGATGTTATGGTAATTCCTCGAGAAGTTGAAACGATGGATTCCCTAAAACTGAATGAATTCTGTAAGCTATTAAAAATCACAAAAGAAGAATATCTCAGAAAACTAGAGAAAGCTACAAATTATTCTCCGAGATTGTCCTCACCATTCGTTCAACAATTATCTAAAACTGATTATGCTGTTTTGCAAGAAAAGATGCGAAAGTATGATGGTTTTTATATTCAAAAACGGTCATTGCGTTCTTACCAAACTACTATTGGTGCTAACGTTCTTGGTGACATTGGTGAAGTTAATCGCGCTATCATTGCTAAAAAGCCCTATTACAAACTAGGTGATTTAATTGGTAAACAAGGGGTTGAAAAAACCTATGAAGATATATTAAGAGGTGTTAAGGGGATAAAGTTTATACAAAAGGACCGTTTTAATAAAAATATTGGCCCTTACAAAAATGGAACTTTTGATACGCTACCAAAACCGGGGAAAGATATTACCATAACGATAGACGCTCAACTTCAAGCTTATGGTGAGTTATTAATGACCAACAAACGTGGTGGTATTGTAGCCATAGAACCTAGCTCTGGTGAAATTTTAGCCATGGTTTCTGGGCCGTCCTATAACCCAAATCTATTGGTAGGTAGGAATCGTTCTAAAAATTTCAACAAACTTTACAGAGACAGTATTGCAAAGCCATTATTTGATAGAGGTTTACAGGCCATGTATCCGCCTGGTTCACCCTTTAAAACCCTTAATGCTTTAGTCGCTTTACAAGAAGGTGTAGTAACTACCGAAGAGCGCTTTAGTTGTGCCATGGGCTATCGTTACGGCAATAGAAAAATGGGTTGTCATGCACACAGAAGTCCAGCAAACATGAACATTGGCATCTATGAATCCTGTAACGCCTATTTTGCAAATGTCTATAGAAGAATCATAGATAAATATGACTCTCCAGCAGAAGGTATGGATAATTGGAGTAAGCACATAAAGAGTTTTGGACTTGGCAATTATCTCAACAACGATTTATCCGTTGGGCAACCTGGCAAAGTACCTACTGCGGCGACATACGACAGAGGCTATGGCAAAAACAGATGGTACACCACTTTTACAATATCTAATGCCATTGGGCAAGGAGAGGTTTTAGCAACACCAATTCAACTAGCTAATATGGCTGCTGCAATTGGAAATCGTGGTTATTATTACACACCACATATTATTAAGGATATTGAAGGTGATACAATTCCTTCAAAATTTACAACACCTAAATACACCACTATAGACAAACGCCATTTTGAACCTGTTGTACAAGGTATGTTTGATGTCTACAATAAAGGAACAGCAAATATGTTGCAGGTAAAAGGTATCGAGATATGTGGCAAAACAGGAACTGCTGAAAACTTTGCTATTATTGATAGTGTAAAGACACAACTAACAGACCATTCAATTTTTGTGGCATTTGCCCCTAAAGATAACCCTAAAATTGCTCTGGCAGTTTTTGTTGAGAATGGTTATTTTGGAAGTCGATTTGCAGGGCGCATGGCAAGCTTGATGATTGAATATTACCTTAGAGGCGAAATTACAAGAACAGATATGGAAAACTTTGTACTCCGTTATTCTCTTGAGCATGAATACCAAAAACCGTTTTCTGGTGAACCTTTTGGTATTAACAGGCAAACCACACTTGAAGCTATTGACGAAAAAGCGTTTCAAAAGCTATTAAAACTTAAAGCCGAAATCCCTAAGTCCTAAACCATGCTAAGAGAAAATCAAAGACGTTTTAAGTTTGATTGGATAACGATCATTTTGTTTTTATTATTAGTAGGTTTTGGCTATCTCAATATTTTATCGGCATCTCATGTTGGAGAAATCACGAATTATTTTGACACATCCCAACTTTATGGAAAACACCTCGTATTTATTGGACTCACTTTTGTGTTAATTGTATTTATTCTCTCGTTTGAGGCCAAGTTTTATGAACGTTTTGCAAGTATTATCTATTTAGTCGCCATTTTGGCCTTAATGGGTTTGTTTCTTTTTGGTAAAGATGTTAATGGAGCACGATCATGGTATGGCATTGGCAGCATGACCATTCAACCTAGTGAGTTTGCAAAGTTCGCTACAGCTCTGGCGGTTGCTAAATACATAAGTGATTTGCAAACCAATATGCAAACCTTAAAAGACCAAATCAGAGTCGCTGCCATTATTTTTACACCAGCAATATTGATTTTACTTCAAAATGATGCAGGTAGCACTATAGTTTACTTGGCTTTTTTCTTTGTGTTTTACAGAGAAGGTCTGCAACAGATCTATTTGATTGTTGCCGTATCATTAATTTTAATAGCTGTACTTGCATTAAAATTCGGAATCTTAACTACTGCAATAGCTACTTTATTAGTACTCTTAATCCGTTATTTTTTCAGAAAAAAGAAACGTGCTTCTATACTTCAATATGTCTTAGTTTTATTGATAGCTGTCGGATTTGGATATGGTGTGAAATTATTTTACCAACATGGTTTAAAAGCTCATCAGCAAAACAGAATAACTATCTTTTTAAGATTGGAAAAAGATCCGGTTAAGCTAGAACAAATGCGAAAAAGAGAAGCTTATAATCTCATTCAATCCGAGCAGGCTATTAGCTCTGGTGGCTTAACCGGTAAAGGGTTTCTTGAAGGCACAAGAACAACAGGAAAATTTGTACCCGAACAACATACCGATTATATTTTTAGTACTGTTGGCGAAGAATGGGGGTTTTTGGGCAGTAGCGTAGTTGTAGTTCTATTTGTGCTTCTCATTATAAGAATTCTCTATTTGGCCGAAACTCAAAAATCCCAATTTAGTCGTGTTTATGCTTATGGAGTTGCTTCGATATTATTTGTACATTTTACCATTAATATCGGTATGGTAATGGGACTAATTCCCACTGTTGGTATTCCCTTGCCTTTTTTTAGTTATGGTGGTTCTGGGCTTTGGGGCTTTACAATTTTACTGTTTATTTTTGTTAAGTTAGATAGCAATAA
This sequence comes from uncultured Flavobacteriaceae bacterium, assembly GCA_964453045.1. Lineage (GTDB taxonomy): Bacteria > Bacteroidota > Bacteroidia > Flavobacteriales > Flavobacteriaceae > Winogradskyella. Next base: position 28,039 of record CAYVNR010000032.1, on the reverse strand, counting down.
GATTAATGAGTGGTAAATAAAAAAGACTGTTTTTTAATAAAACAGTCTTTCAATGACATTTATCATCCTAGCTATTAATCAATATATGTCATATTATTTGTTTTGAATGTAATAGACATTATATAAAAAAAGACACCAAGTACCGGTAAAAACAACAACAATACTAACCAAACCATTTTGCTCTTAATTTTCCTCCGTGATTTAAGCACAACAATACACAGAAGCAGAATAATTAGTATGTAACAACCTATGAAAAAATTTACCATTTCTGAATCTACCAACATCATGGTGTCTTAATATTTTAACTTACATTCCGAGATGTTATATAACTAACTCTCTATTTTAATTTTACAATCTTGGAATGTAAGTTTTTTTGAAAACTTCTATTTACTGTCCTTGTCCTAATGAGTAACCCCTTACACCATCGAACGTATATAAGTTTTCTGTTTTTATGGCATCTATACCGTGCTCCATAGCTGCCTGTAAAACTTCTACTATTTTTCTTTTTGACAATTCTTTCCCATCTTTAGCACTATATCTACACCTCCAATGATCCGTACAAAACGTTTCATCAAATCCATTTGGCCAAACCTTAATACCTCTATTGGTAATCATTGACAACTCTAGTTCATCATTATTTAACTTTTGTAGTTGTTCTGCTAGTTTATCGGCATCATAGCCATTCCAATCTACAAACAAATCAACTCCTACGACTTTTTTGTCTTTAGATGGCTTTCGCTGGTATTTAGGAAGTATTAATGGTGTATTATCATCAAAATGAACTTCTGGCAATTGCTTAGGCTTATTACCCAAATTAGCAATAACCGCTTCTGCAAATTCTTTTGTTCCGACACGTTTTGTGCTCATTACAGAATCATAGATATCATTGGTATGCACGCCATCTTCGATAGTTCTTAACCATGCGTTTTGTATTTTTTCAGCAACTTTGCTTTGCCCAACATGATTAAGCATCATAACAGCACCGTTAATTAATCCTGAAGGGTTAGCTACATTCTTACCTGCAATATCTGGTGCAGAACCATGAATAGCCTCAAACATAGCACACTCTTGACCTATGTTGGCCGAGCCTGCTAAACCTACAGAACCTGTAATCTGAGCAGCGATATCTGATACCACATCACCATATAAATTTGGCATAACAATAACATCAAAATCTTCTGGTGAATCTGCCAATAGAGCAGAACCTATATCTACGATCCAATGTTCATTTATTATATCTGGATAGCGGGAAGCAACCTCATCAAATACTTGATGGAATAAGCCATCAGTCTGCTTCATAATGTTATCCTTAGTAAAACAAGTGACTTTTTTTCTCCCGTACTTTTTTGCATATTCAAAAGCATAGGTTACAATTTTTTCACAACCAGGACGACTAATTAACTTTAAGCATTGTACCACTTCATCAGTTTGTTGATGCTCAATACCTGCATATAAATCTTCTTCATTCTCTCTAATAATTACTACATCCATATCCGGATGCTTAGTCGTTACGAAAGGGTGTAAACTACGACAAGGTCTAACATTAGAATATAATCCTAAAGTTTTGCGCATAGTTACATTAAGACTTTTGTAGCCACCGCCTTGAGGTGTTGTGATAGGTGCTTTAAGAAGTATTTTATTTCTTCTTATAGATTCCCATGCATCATCTGAAATTCCAGTAGAATTACCAGACAAATATACCTTTTCTCCAACTTCGATTTCTTCAAAAGTTAAATCTGCACCAGCTGCAGAAAGTATATTAAGTGTTGCGTCCATAATTTCTGGACCGATACCATCACCTTTGGCTAAAGAAACTTTTATCATAATTGCGTTTGTTTTTTATTACAGTGCAAAGATGATATTCCTTTTTCATATATTTTTATATATGTTTTAAATGATATATATAAATAATACTTATCGAAAACGTTTTCGTAGTAGGCTAATACTACAGAATTGCTAATTTAAAGTAGTAAATCGAACAAAAATTTTAAGAAATTTTAACTAATTAAGACTGTCCAGACTTGCTTTAATGGTTTCGATTTTTGCTAAAGCATCAGCTTCTTTTTTCTTTTCGGATGCTACAACTTGCTCAGGTGCATTATTAACGAAACGCTCATTAGCTAGTTTTTTCTGTACCGATTTTAAGAAACCTTCCGTATAATTTAACTCTTCGGTAAGTTTCTTAACTTCTGCTTCAACATCAATATTGCCTTCCATCGGAATAAAGTATTCATTAGATTTAACACGAAAGGTCAAAGCGTCTTCAACTGGCTCTTTTACATATTCAAAACTATCTAGATTACCTAATTTTGAGATTACCTCATCAAAAGTAGAGGACACATTTTCATTATTAATAATTGAAAAATCAATAGTTTCCTTAAAAGCAATGTTTTTTTGTTTTCTGATGTTTCTGATTCCCGAAATTACCTCAGATGCAAAATCAAATTCTGAAATCAATGTTTCATTAACAGATTTAGATTTTGGCCATCTTGAAATAATCAAAGCCTCTTCTGGAGAACGCTCTTTTATGTAATGCCAAATTTCTTCGGTCAAGAAAGGCATAAAAGGATGAAGAATTCTTAGGTTATCTTCAAATAAAGCAATCACTCTATTATAGGTTGCTTTGTCAATTGGTTTTTGGTAGGCTGGCTTTATAATTTCTAATAACCAAGATGCGAAATCGTCCCAAATCAGTTTGTAAGTTGCCATAAGTGCATCACTCAATCTATATTTACTAAAATGATGTTCAATTTCTGTAATGGTTTTTTGAAATTTAGATTCGTACCATTCTAAAGCAATTTTGCTTGACTTAGGTTGACTGATGTTTTCATCTATTTCCCAACCTTTAATTAGCCTAAAGGCATTCCATATTTTATTTGCAAATTGTTTTCCCTGTTGGCACAGAGCTTCATCAAACAACAAATCGTTTCCTGCAGCAGAACTCAACAACAAACCTACTCTAACCCCATCAGCACCATATTCTTCTATCAACTTTAAGGCATCTGGTGAATTTCCTAAAGATTTACTCATCTTACGGCGTTGCTTGTCTCTTACCAATCCTGTAAGGTAAACATTCTCAAATGGTCTTTCACCTTTGTACTCGTAACCGGCAATAATCATGCGAGCTACCCAAAAGAATAAAATATCTGGTCCTGTTACCAAATCGTTTGTTGGATAATAATATTTTATTTCTTTATTCTCTGGATTTCTAATACCATCAAATACGCTTATTGGCCATAACCAAGATGAGAACCAAGTATCTAGGGCATCTGGATCTTGCTTTAAATCACCCACTCTCAATTGTTGGTTTTTTGTGGCTTCTTGCGCTAATCTTAACGCATCTTCTTTAGTTTCTGCAACCACAAAATCATCTTTTCCATTACCATAATAGTACGCAGGAATCTGTTGCCCCCAAAGTAGTTGACGTGAGATATTCCAATCGCGGATGTTCTCCATCCAATGACGGTAGGTGTTTTCAAACTTCTTTGGAAATAATTTTACATCATCGGTCTTTAGAACAGCATCTAAGGCTGGCTTTGCTAAGTCTTCCATTTTTAAAAACCACTGATCGCTTAAACGTGGCTCTATAACTGTTTTTGTTCGCTCTGAAGTACCAACCTTATTCATGTAGTTTTCAGTTTTCACTAATATGCCGGCCGCTTCCAGTTCTTTAGCAATGGCTTTACGTACGACAAAGCGATCTTGTCCTTCATAATGCATTCCAAAGCTATTTAAACTCGCATCTTCATTAAAAATATCAACAACTTGGAGATTATGCTTGTCGCCTAAGATTTTATCATTTTCGTCATGAGCAGGCGTTACCTTAAGACAACCTGTACCAAATTCAACATCTACATACTCATCTTCAATAATTGGCACTACTCTACCGCAAATTGGTACAATTGCTTTCTTACCTTTTAAGTGAGCAAATCTTTCATCATTAGGATTTATACAAATCGCCGTATCGCCAAAAATCGTTTCTGGTCGTGTTGTTGCTATGGTTAATTTGTCCTTACTTCCTTCAACCTGATACTCTAAATAGTATAATAGGCCTTGTTTTTCAACATGGATGACCTCCTCATCAGATAATGTAGTTTTAGCTTCAGGATCCCAATTCACCATACGATGACCTCTATAAATCAAACCTTTGTTGTATAGGTCAACAAAAACTTTTATTACAGCCTCAGACATGTCGTCATCCATCGTAAATTTGGTTCTATCCCAATCACAAGAGCAGCCCAATTTTTTTAATTGTTCCAAAATCACCCCTCCATACTCTTCTGTCCAATCCCAAGCATGCTTTAAAAACTCTTCTCTGGTTAAGTCATTTTTATCGATACCTTGTTCTTTTAATTTGGCAACAACTTTAGCCTCAGTGGCTATAGATGCATGATCGGTTCCTGGCACCCAGCATGCGTTTTTCCCTAACAAACGTGCACGACGAATCAATACATCTTGTATGGTGTTATTGAGCATATGCCCCATGTGCAATACGCCTGTAACATTTGGAGGCGGAATTACAATAGTATAAGGCTCTCTTTCGTCTGGTTTTGAGTGGAAATAATTATGCTCCATCCAATAGTTATACCATTTGGTTTCTACTGACAATGCATTATATTTTGATGGGATTTCCATATTTTGGTATCGTTTTTGCTAAGTAACTGACAAAAGTACTTATATTTCTTTTTTTGAAAAATTATTAGGTAATTAATATGAATATAAAGCTCTAAATACTGTTAAATAGAGTGCATTATATCTAATTAATTTTGAGGAGAGTTAAAAAGTAAGTAATTTTGATAGTATCAATTTAAAAATTTAAATGATGAAAAATTTAATAGCAATTTTATTTGTAGGATTAATTAGCCTTGGGGCTTACGCTCAAGAAAAGAAAGTAGCGAAGATTGAGTTTAAGACTGATGTTATAGATTACGGTACCATAGAGAAAGGTGCAAATGGTGTGAGAACATTTGAATTTACCAATACTGGTAATGCTCCGCTAATTATTTCTAGCGTAAAATCTACTTGTGGCTGTACAGTACCTAAAAAGCCAAAAGGACCAATTATGCCAGGTGAAACAGGTGAAATTGAAGTAAAATACGACACCAAAAGAGTTAATCCCATAAGAAAAACAATTACCGTTATTTCTAATGCAGAAACTCCTACAGTAGCACTAAAAATTAAAGGTTTAGTTATAGATCCAAACAAGACCAGTGTTTTAGAAAAAAAGGAAAAGAGCATGGTTGAGCAATAAAAAGCTCAGTCAATACTAGTCTAAGGATGAGCGCTCAATATGGGCGCTCATTTTTTTAAAGGCATTATCAAGCTTAAATTTAAACGTCATGTCTTTACCATTTCGTTCTATTTTTAACTTTATGCTTTTACCTGTTTTACCATGAAAAATCTCATTGAGCTCAGGTAATTTGTAATCATAAGCAGGACTGCCGTTAATACTTATAAGAATGTCACCTACTTTTAGACCAGATGCGTATGCATTAGATGATGTTCTTAACTCTACAATTTTATAAACAGGTTTTAATACCATAATATGCTCAATGGAAAAATCTATTTTTACTGCATTAAAATCACTGCTCATTTTTTTGTTATTGTCTTGAGACATGCTGATCTGCTCTCTTACAAACATGGTTCCGTGATGTTCTAATACTATACCACTGTTATTGTATGTAAAAGGTTCCTTGAAAAATCTGTTCTTTTTTAGGTGAAGCTTTTTATTATGATAGTCAAAAAACACATTAAATCGTTTTAAGATATTACTACCCAAGCTTCCACTACGTTCTTTATAGGCTCTTGCTGCATGAACATAGCTTGAATCCGGAAATGCAACATTAACATCACTGAGGCTAAAATTACCTATAGTAAACTTATTGGCTTTAGATCGGTTTCCATAAACAGAGCCACTCAGTCCCTGACCCAAATAATCTTCAAAAAACAAATCTTTTTTTGGCATTAGGCCTTCTCTTTTATTTTCAAATAACCATATAGCATCGCTACTACCTGTATCTAAAAGTAGTTTTACTGGCTTTTTATCTTCGTTAATGGAGATTTCAGCATTTAGATAGGGTTTCTTTTTATGAATATTAATTGGTATAGTTTCCCATCTTTTTGAAGATTTTGGTTTAAAAGTATGTGGTCTATGCAACCTAATGTACTTAGACATATAATTAATTTCTACAACAAAATCTTTGAAAACATCATAACCAATAATACCATGAACTAAAACGCCCAGACGCGAAGTAAAATTAATCGACTTATCAAAAACAACATACAAATCCTTATTTACACCTATAACATTACCTATTTTAAATCTATTATGACTAGATTTTAGAGCCTTAATGCGTCCATTGCCGCCTAGACCATGCAAGTAAAAGGATCTTGTGTTTTTTAAGTCAAGTGAGTCTCGTTCTTCAAGATTAAAAAGAATAGGTTTACTTACACCACTATCTAAAACAAAAGATAGTGTAACTCCATTAATTTCTACGGGAATGATGATAAGATTACTGGCAAGCTCAAAATCTATTTTATCACTTACATCAGCTTTGAGAAAAAAACTATCTTGAGCCATTAATAAACTTCCATTAATGACACAAAAACATAAAACTATACATCGTAAGAACAGCATAAACTTTGGTTAGTTTAATCTGAATTTACAAATCTTTATCTTATTACGTATTTTAAACGTTATTTTTTACATAAACTTTAAGAAATTTCAGAACTTAGCACTTTATAATTTACGACGATGCCAAAAATTTCAAAAAAGGGTATAAACATGCCACAATCACCAATTAGAAAGTTGGTGCCTTTTGCAGAACAAGCAGAAAAACAAGGAAAAACAGTATACTATCTTAACATAGGACAACCAGATATAAAAACTCCACAGATAGCTTTAGATGCTGTAAAAATACATTCCTTAGATATATTAGCCTATTCAAGATCAGAAGGTTCTGAAAATTACAGAACTAAAATTGCCAACTACTATAAAAAAAATGACATCCACGTTACACACAATGACATCATTGTTACCACAGGCGGAAGCGAGGCTCTGCTATTTGCCTTTGGCAGTATCATGGACGAAGAGGATGAAGTCATAATTCCGGAGCCATTCTATGCCAATTATAATGGATTTTCAACGGCATCTAGCGTTAAAGTTGTACCAGTAATCTCAAAAATTGAAAACAACTTTGCTTTACCTCCAATTGAGGAATTTGAAAAGTTAATTACACCCAAGACAAAGGCTATTTTAATATGTAACCCTGGGAATCCCACTGGTTACTTATATTCCAGAGAAGAAATAAAAAAATTAGCCGCTATTGTTAAAAAACATGATTTGTTTTTAATAGCTGATGAAGTTTATAGAGAGTTTGTTTACGATGGCATAACACACTATTCCATTTTACAAGAATCTGGATTAGAAGAACACGCTATTGTTATTGACTCAGTATCAAAACGCTATAGTATGTGTGGAGCGCGTATTGGCTATTTGGTTTCAAAAAATGAAGAGGTTATTAAAACAGCATTAAAGTTTGCTCAAGCAAGATTGAGTCCTCCAACCTTAGCACAAATAGCAAGTGAAGCAGCACTTGAGACGCCTCAAAGCTATTTTGATGATGTTATTGACGAATATGTTAAACGTAGAAATATACTAATCTCGGGTCTAGAAAATATTGAAGGTGTTAAAGTTGCCAAACCAAATGGTGCTTTTTATTGTATTGCAGAATTACCAGTAAAAAACTCCGATGATTTTGCACGTTGGTTATTAGAATCCTTTGATTATGAAAACAATACTGTTATGGTAGCACCAGCAGCAGGGTTTTACTCCACACCGGGTGTTGGCTTAAATCAAATCCGTATTGCCTATGTATTAAACGAAAATAGCTTAAAACTTGCCATAAAAATATTAGAAGAAGCCTTAAAAGTTTATAGAGATTAAATGACCATAGAAAACAATGTTTCACTAAAACCGTTTAATACTTTTGGCATAGATGCTAAGGCTACTTCATATTGCAATATCTCAACCGTTGAGCAATTAAAAAATATTTTAGCCTCTCAGCATACCAAACCACTTTTTATACTTGGTGGTGGCAGCAATATGCTATTAACCAAAGATATTGAAGCTTTAGTTCTGCATATCAATCTCAAGGGCATTACAATTGTAAATGAAACTGAAAATAAGGTTACAGTAAAAGCCATGGCCGGAGAAAATTGGCATGAGTTTGTACTTTGGTGTTTAGAACAAAATTATGGCGGTATAGAGAACCTGTCACTTATTCCCGGTAACGTTGGCACTGCACCTATTCAAAACATTGGGGCTTATGGAGTTGAGCTAAAAGATGTATTTGTGAGTTGTGAAGCTATTCATATAAAAAGCCAACAACTAAAGGCATTTACAAAAAAGGATTGTAATTTCGATTACAGAGAGTCTATCTTTAAACAAGATCTTAAAAATCAATATATTATTACAAGCGTCAGTTTTGAGCTTACCAAAACTAATCACAGATTACATATGGATTATGGTGCTATAAAAGATCAACTCAATGCCTTTAATATAACAAAACCTACTATTCAACATATCTCTGAAGCGGTTATAGCCATTAGACAAAGTAAATTACCAGACCCAAAAGATATTGGCAATAGTGGTAGTTTCTTTAAAAATCCTATTATTTCAAAAGAAGAATTTAAGACCTTAAATGATAATTTTCCAGATATTCCGTCTTATCAAATCTCTGATAAAGAAGTAAAAATACCTGCAGGCTGGCTTATAGAAAAGGCTGGGTTTAAAGGTAAACGTTTCAATGACTATGGTATACACAAAAAGCAAGCCCTTGTTTTGGTAAACTATGGCAATGCAAAAGGAAAAGATATTTTTGAATTGGCCAAACTCATTCAAAAAACAATAAAGCGTATTTTTAATATAGAAATTGAAACCGAAGTGAATATTATATAAAACATAAGTCGCAATAAATATTGCGACTTATGAATTTGGAATAATTTTTTGAAAATGCTATTAATCAATCCTCTAAATGGAAGAAAAATTATACCAATAAAATGTGCTATTAACCCAATAAAGGTGTATTTAAGTATATTTACGTCTATAAATCCATTTTAGATGTTTTAAAAACTAAAAAAGAAGATTTTAACATTTTGAGCATAACACCAACAGAACAAAAAATAATCGATTACCTCAAAAAAGGAGATAAACGCGCATTAAATCTACTCTACGAAAATTATTCCACTAGCCTTTATGGTGTTATTTTAAAGATTACCATTAATGAAGAAATTGCAGAAGATGCTTTACAAGAAACCTTTATTAAGGTATGGAAAAATGCTCATAAATATGACTCCAGCAAAGCTAAGCTATTCACTTGGCTGTTCCGTATAGCTAGGAATACAGCTATAGATAAACTAAGAAGTTTTAACAATCGTTATAAAAAAGAAGTCCAAATCGATACTTCTAACGTATATATCTTACCAACAAATAATTTAAACCAAGATGTTTTGGACATTAAAGAGCATGTTGGGCGACTAGAAGAAAAGTACCAGATTGTGTTAGATGCCTTGTTTTTTCAAGGGATGACGCAACAAGAAGCTAGTGACGAGCTAGATATTCCTCTCGGTACAATTAAGTCGAGGTTAAAAATAGGGTTACGAGAATTAAAGAAAGTTTACGACCCATAAAAGAATGTATTATGGAAACAAAATTACATAGTTTTTTAAATTCTAACCTGCTAAACAAGTATTTAGTAGGTGAAACTTCTACTGAAGAAACTAAGGAAGTAGAATTTTTTATCAGTCACTATCCTGAAGCTGCTTCGGCATACGAAAAACTTCAGGATAACTTAGAGCTTATTGCCAAAGCTGGTGCTGTGGATGTGCCAAACCACGTATTATCTAATATTTTAGAAGCTTTGGATGAATCTGATGACACTAAAGTGATTCAATTGGTACAGACCAAAAAGATACCTTGGTATAGTATTGCCGCTAGTGCTGCAGCTATTCTATTTGCCGCTACATCGTTTGTACTTTATCAGAAAAACCAAATGTTAAACGATGAAAACAACGTTGTTATTGAAGAAATTTTTGATTTAAGAAGTGATATCGAAAACAATAATGCCAAATTAGACGAACTGTCTAAGGAATTAAACAAGTTAAACAATCCAGATGCCAGAAAATATGTTATTAATGGTAACGAGCGTGCAAAAAATTTAAAAACAGTGGCTTACATTAACCCTGTTGAAAAAACATCTATGATTGATGTAATTACTTTACCGCAATTACCTAAAGAACAACATTATGAAATTTGGGCTGAATTACAAGACAGAATGGTTAACTTAGGTATAATCGACGAATCTGATCGAAAATTAAAACCAATACCATATATGGAAGATGCATTGGCATTGAGTATTAAAATTGGAACAAGCGGCGAAGCTAACGAGAATAACACTGAGGTTGCAGAAATTTCATTAAAGGATAATAAATAACCCTAACCTTTAATGTACCGAAAGAGGCACGAAATGATGCGTGCCTCTTTTTTATTCTAGATAGATCAATTTAATGATTTCTATTCCTTAAATGAGATGAAAAACCTATTCGTTTTCAAAAAGGGTTTTATGAATAATTCCACCAATAATAGCACCTGCTATTGGAGCTACCCAAAATACCCAAACTTGTGACAGGTAAGCGCCATCAGCAAACAAAGCCTGACTTAAAGATCTTGCTGGGTTTACTGAAGTATTAGAAATAGGTATACTGATTAAGTGGATTAAGGTTAATGCCAAACCAATAGCTATCGGAGCAAAGCCTTTTGGTGCTCTGGCATTCGTACTTCCTAAGATAACGATTAAGAAAAATGCCGTTAAAATCACCTCAGCTACAATTACTGCCATCATACTATAATTATCTGGTGATAAATCACCATATCCATTCGCAGCAAACCCACCTAGTGTATCAAAGCCAGCTTTACCAGAAATAATTGTCTTTAACGCCAAAGCAGCAACTACAGCTCCAGCAACCTGAGCAATGATGTAACCAATTAAATTCTTAGCCTCAAATTTTCCACCAGACCATAAACCTATAGATACAGCAGGGTTAAAATGACCACCAGAAATATGCCCTACAGCATAAGCCATAGTTAATACAGTTAAACCAAAAGCAAGTGCAACACCTACAAATCCAATACCTAATTCTGGAAATCCAGCAGCAAAAATTGCACTACCACAACCTCCAAAAACAAGCCAAAACGTTCCAAAGAACTCTGCAAATAATTTTTTCATAATTGATAATTAATTAGTTAGTAAAAAATGTTTCTATGGTTATGTGACACAAGATTTACGTATTAAGTCACAATTAAAAAAGAACATTAAATAAATGTAAAAGCATTATCTTTGCATAAAATTTAAGCTTTAAAATGAAATTGTTACTTCTTACACTCGGATTGTTAGCTGTAGGCATCGCTGGTATTGCCATAAAACTATGGGCAAAAAAGGACGGTGAATTTGCAGGTACATGCGCAAGCCAAAACCCAATGCTTAATAAAGAAGGGGAAGCTTGTGGTTTCTGTGGTAAGACTCCAGATCAGTTCGAGAACTGCAACGAACCTCAACACTCTTAGGTCTTAATGAGCTTTACTACAATACTGTTTTTTACTTTTGTAGTAATAGTTGGTATTCAGGTCATATACTACCTTACTTTTCTTTTTTCCTTTTCTATTAAAAGGCCAGAAACACAATTAAAAAAGTATGTTCCGGTTTCTATCATTATCTGTGCAAAAAATGAGGCAGAAAACTTAAAGCAGAATCTTCCTCTAGTTTTAAATCAGGATTATCCAAACTTTGAAGTTGTTTTGGTCAACGATAGTTCTTCTGATGAAACATTAGACGTGATGAAGCAGTTTAAAACCAATTATAGCAATGTAAAACTGGTTGATGTTAAATCTATTGAGGCCTTTTGGGGAAACAAGAAATATGCACTGACACTTGGTATAAAAGCTTCTAAACACGACTTTTTAGTGTTTACTGACGCAGATTGTAAGCCTACATCCAATAAATGGTTAGCCCACATATGTAGTAAATTCTCTAATCAGAAAGCTATTGTTCTAGGATACGGTGCTTATGCCAAAAAACACTTTTCATTGTTAAACCAACTTATTAGGTTTGAAACCGTAATGACAGCTTTACAATATTTTTCGTATGCCAATCTGGGAATGCCATATATGGGAGTTGGCAGAAATATGGCTTACAGAAAAGAATTATTTTTTAACAATAATGGTTTTAACAGTCACATGGCCATAAAATCAGGCGACGACGACTTATTTATCAATGAAATTGCCGATAAAAAGAATACTACTATTTGTACGTCTAAGGAAAGTTTTACAATTTCTGAACCAAAAAGTTCTTTTAAAGACTGGATCATACAAAAACGCAGACATGTCAGTACAGCAAGCTTGTATAAAACTAAGCATAAGTTTCTTTTAGGTTTGTTCTATACATCGCAACTATTATTCTGGGTTCTGGGTATTTTACTACTCATATTGGGCTATGATTGGATATGGATTGTAACGCTAATTACTTTACGCTTTATTGTTCAACTTTTAAGTTTCGGCTTTACAGCTAAAAAATTAAATGAAATTAATCTTATCTTTTTAGCACCTTTTCTAGAATTATTTTTAATTACTACACAATTAAGTATCTTTATTGCTAACCTTATATCTACACCAAAACATTGGAAATAATAGACGCAATTAAAAAAGCTAAACAGAATGACCAAATTGCGTTCAATTTTCTTTTGGATACCTTTTGGAATGACGTGTACAAATTTCAACTTAAGCGTACAAAAAATGAAAATGATGCAGAGGACATAACCATTCAAACATTTTCCAGAGCTTTTGACAAAATAAATACATATAATGAAGATTATAAATTCAAAACTTGGTTGATTACCATTTCAAAAAACATCCATATTGATTTAATTAGAAAGCAGAAAAAAACAATTAGAAATGCATCAAAAGACGATGACGAGCATTACTTCAACATTGTTGACGACTCACCGACTCCAGAAGATAAGATTATAACTGAGCAAAACCTTGCCAAGCTTTTAAGAGATATCAAAAAATTAAAACCTCATTATCAAGAAATCATTAACTTAAGGTATTTTCAGGAGTTTAGTTACAAGGAAATATCCCGTGAATTAAACGAACCTATTAATAATGTAAAGGTAAAATTACTCAGAGCAAAAAAATTATTGGCAGCTATCATTACTAAAACATAATGCCTTCTATACTTAAAAAATTAGGACCTGGATTGTTATTTGCTGGTGCAGCTATTGGTGTCTCACATTTGGTACAATCCACAAGAGCTGGTGCCGACTTTGGGTTAGGACTGCTTTGGGCACTTTTACTTGTCAATTTATTCAAATATCCTTTTTTCCAGTTTGGGCCAAGATATGCTTCTGCAACAGGCGAAAGTCTATTAGAAGGTTACCATAAGCTAGGTAAAGGTATACTTATCGCTTATTTTGTACTAAGTTTAGCAACAATGTTTACCATTCAAACTGCTGTTACCATTGTTACAGCTGGTTTAGCAAATTCACTTTTTGGAGATATTAGCGTTTTAAACTTTGGCATTGATGGTATTAGCAGTATAGAAATTTGGACTGTTATTATATTATTAATCTGTTTGCTTATACTTTTCTTGGGCAAGTACAGAACTCTAGACAAGTTGATCAAAGTCATTATTATCGCACTCACCATAAGCACTTTAGTCGCCGTTTGCTTTGCGTTTGTGGAGTTTGACAAACCTGTTTCCTTGGTTCAAATATTACCAGAAAACCCTACTGAAATTGCTTTTCTTATTGCTTTTATGGGATGGATGCCTGCTCCTTTGGATATTTCAGTTTGGCATTCCATTTGGGCAGTAGAAAAGAAAAAGGACGAAGATGCGTTTTCTCCAAAAACAGCGTTACTAGACTTTAATATAGGCTTCCTTGGTGCTATAATCTTGGGAGTTGCATTTGTTTGCCTGGGCTATTTTATAATGTTTGGCAATGATAATACCTTTAGTGATAAAGCAGCAATTTTCTCAAATCAGCTTATTGACTTGTATACTAAAAGCTTAGGAGACTGGGCTTACATAATTATTGGCATAGCTGCTTTCACCACTATGTTTAGCACAACTATTACTACTTTAGACGCATCACCAAGAGCCATGACCAAAAGTCTAGAAATACTATCTAATGAAACAAAAAAGAATGGCTATCTCCATTGGATTTTAATTTTAGCCATTGGTACTATTTTTATCTTTTTTGCTTTGGCTTCCGAAATGGGTCTACTGATTAAAATAGCAACCATCCTTTCGTTTATAACAGCCCCTTTTTATGCTATTATTAACTACAAGTTAATTTCTAGTAAGCATACACCAAAAGATTGGAGACCAAGTTTAGGGCTTCATGTTTTATCATGGTCTGGCATTGCTTTTTTAGTTGGCTTTAGTATATGGTATCTTAGCTTTCTGTAAACCATTTTAATTATTTACTTCGTATCTTTGCTTTCTCGAAAATGAAAATGCATGGAAACCAAAGTAGCTTCAAATATTTTACCCGAACGCAAACCAAAATGGTTACGTGTTAAGTTACCTACCGGTAAGAAATACACTGAGCTCAGAAGTCTTGTAGATAAATACAAACTCAATACGATTTGCACCTCAGGAAGTTGCCCAAATATGGGAGAATGCTGGGGAGAAGGTACTGCAACATTTATGATTTTAGGAAATGTATGTACACGTTCTTGCGGATTTTGTGGAGTAAAAACCGGAAGACCAGAAACCGTAGATTGGGACGAACCAGAAAAGGTAGCACGATCAATCAAAATCATGCAAATTAAACATGCGGTTTTAACAAGTGTGGATAGAGACGACCTAAAGGATATGGGAAGCATTATGTGGGCAGAAACGGTTAAAGCCGTCCGTAGGATGAATCCTAAAACGACACTTGAGACTTTAATTCCAGATTTTCAAGGTGTCGAAAAACACATAGACCGTATTATCGATGTGGCGCCAGAGGTTGTTTCACATAATATCGAAACCGTGAGACGATTAACGCGAGAGGTTCGTATACAAGCCAAGTACGATCGTAGTATGGGAGTTTTAAAATACTTAAAACAACAAGGACAGCGCAGAACCAAATCTGGTATAATGTTAGGCTTAGGAGAAACCAAAGAAGAAGTTATCGCTACGCTTCACGACCTTAGAGACAATGACGTTGATGTGGTAACTATAGGTCAATACCTTCAACCTAGTAAAAAACACTTACCTGTAAAACGGTTTGTTAATCCTGATGAATTTGATGAATATAAAGCTATAGGTCTAGAATTAGGGTTTAGACATGTAGAAAGTAGTGCTTTGGTAAGATCTTCGTACAAAGCACAAAAACATATTGACTAATGATTAAGGTTGCCATAAACGGGTTTGGTAGAATTGGCCGACGTGTGTTTAGGTTAGCACTTCAACATCCACAGATAGAAATTATAGCTATAAATGATTTGGCAGATGCAAAAACCCTAAGTCATTTATTAAAGTACGATAGTATTCATGGCGTTCTAAACGAAACTATTTCGTATAACCATAATCATATTATTGTTAATGAGGTTTCTATCCCTTTATACAATGAGAATCATCCAAAATCTATTGATTGGTCATCAGTACAACCGAACTTTGTTATAGAATCAACAGGAAAATTCAAAACCAAATCAGAATTACAAAATCATATAAATAATGGTGCGCAATGTGTAGTTTTATCCGTTCCTGCCTTAGATGATGATATTAAGACTATAGTTCTTGGCGTAAATGACCACAGCATGGATGGTTCTGAAACCATCATATCCAATGCATCTTGTACAACCAATAATGCTGCGCCTATGATTGCTTTAATCAAAGCGCATTTCGGTATAAAGCAAGCTTACATTACAACTGTACATTCTTACACGACAGATCAAAGTCTGCACGATCAACCACATAGGGATTTGAGACGTGCCAGAGCTGCCGGACAATCTATAGTACCAACCACTACAGGTGCAGCTAAAGCCCTGACTAAGATTTTTTCCGATTTATCTGATGTTATTGGTGGTTGTGGTATAAGAGTACCAGTAGCTAATGGTTCGCTCACAGATATTACCATTAATGTTGAAAAACACACAACCATACAAGAGGTTAATGCTGTTTTTGAAGAAGCTTCAAAATCCCAATTAAAAAAGATTCTCGAATATACAGAAGACCCCATTGTTTCCATTGATATCGTTGGTAATTCACACTCATGCATTTTTGATGCACAGATGACATCCGTAATCGGAAATATGGTCAAAATAGTAGGTTGGTACGATAATGAAACGGGTTATAGTCATAGAATTTTAGATTTAATTTGCGATTTATCGGATAAAAAAGCACTTTTGTCGAATAAATAACTATATTTGTTTAAATAAAGTGAGCTGAAATGTCCCGAATCAAATATTACATATTTGTTTTTTTAGCGTGTTTTTGCAATCTGATTTTCGCACAAACAAACAGTGTCGAAGATGCAGACCTGCTATCTATGAGGGTACAAGAGCGCATTACCCAAGCAAAACTAGAGAGTGATCGTGGCGACTATTACAACGCTTTAGGTAATCTTGAAAAAGCACTTGTGATTGCCGAAAAAATTGATGACAAGACCAATCAGGGTAAAATCCATACCAAAATTGCAAAAGTTCGTTACCTGGTAGGTGAAACAGACAAAGCCAATATTTCGTTAAATAAAGCACTTCAAATTCAACGAGATATTGATGACTATGGCAATCGTGCTATAAGTTATAATATTAAAGGTGTTATACTTAGCACAAAGGAAGAATACGATAATGCTCTTGAATACTTTAAATCAGCGAAAAATTTATTTGAGCAAGAAGGTTTAGAAGAATACATTTCTGAAGTTACCCTAAACGAAGCGAAAGTATACATCTCGCTAAAGGAGTTCGATAAGGCCAAATCCCAACTCGACAAAACAATAATTATTGCTAAAAAGTATGAGCAAAGGAGAAGACTCAGCAGTGCTTTAATAGAAAGCGGTAAGGTCTCCAGTGCTCTCAACAACAATGATTTAGCACTGACCCAAGCAGAAGAAGGACTTTCAATTGCTAAAGCTTATAATATTTTAGAAAACATTAATGAAGCATATTTAACATTGAGCGCCATTCATAAAGCTATGGGAGACTATAAAAACTCTTACGACTTTATTACCAAACATATCAAGCTATCTGATTCAATTTTAGATGTTAAGCGTGAAAATTTAGCTCCTGGTATTACAGGTAAATACATCTATAAATATAAGGATGCTCAAAATGCACAGTTAAAGCAACAGATAGACGAAGTTAGCGCTGAAAGTAATTTTACAAGAATTACTACCATACTTAGTATCGCATTAATCACAATTTTATCGTTATTAACCCTATCACTCTACAAAAACAATAATATAAGGCTAAGAACCAATAACATGCTACAAACAAAAAATGATGAGTTTATTGTAGCAAAAGAGAAAGCAGAATTGGCTTCTAAAACAAAGGCAAATTTCTTATCTACTGTAACGCACGAGTTGCGTACACCTTTATATGCAGTTACTGGTCTTACCAACATGCTTTTAGAAGAGGATCCTAAAGAACATCAAATACCGCATTTAAAATCATTGAAGTTCTCTGGGGATTACCTATTGACCTTTATAAACGATATTCTTCAAATCAATAAAATTGAAGCTAATAAAGTTGAGTTGGATCCAGAGGTGTTTAACCTTAAAAATAAACTCGAAAATATAATCTCTGCACTTAGCAATTCTGCTAAAGATAATGATACAAACCTACATTTTGACTATGAAGACGGTTTACCAGAATCCTATAATGGTGACCAATTAAAAATTTCCCAAATCTTAATTAACCTACTTGGAAATGCTATTAAGTTCACAAAAGATGGAGACATCTGGGTAAGAGCGTACAAGATTGACCAAAAGGACAATATGTATACACTACGCTTCGAAATTGAAGATAATGGCATTGGTATTACAAAAGAAAAACAAGACCAGATGTTTGATAGCTTTTCTCAAGGCTCTGTACAAATCAACAGAAAATATGGTGGCACAGGTCTTGGCCTATCTATTGTAAAGGGACTAATCAAAATTCTGAAAGGTAAAATCTATTTAAAGAGCGAGCTTGGTAAAGGCACAACATTCTTTTTTGAAATTCCTTTAGAACACGTTGAAGAAGTTAAAGCACCTAAAGTAGAAGAAATTAAAAAATCTAATAAGATGGAAGATTTGGATTTAAGCGAAGTTAAAATTTTGATTGTCGAGGATAACAAGATCAATCAAATGATTACCAAAAAGATTCTCAATAAAATGGGATTGAACTGTGACGTGGTGGATAATGGTGAGGCTGCCGTAGAACAAGTTAAATCAAATGATTATAATGTGGTATTAATGGATATCCATATGCCGGGCATTAGCGGTTTAGAAGCTACAAAAATCATTAGAACTTTTGACAAGGATTTAACCATCTTTGCGCTTACGGCCGTAACCATTGAAGACAAAATGCAAGAATTTGGTGAAGCTGGCTTTAACGATATTATTTCTAAACCATTTAAAAAGGAAGACTTTGAAACCAAGCTATATGATGTACTTTCTGGGAAAGAAGTAGTTTCTAGTTTCTTTTAATTAACAAATGTACTAATAGCCCTTTCCAAATCCTTCGCAATATCAATTTTTATTTGAATTGGTAGATAATACAAGTTCTCATCCAAACTTTCATTATTAGATAACCTTACATAATCCTTTTCGGTAGTTATAATAAGTCCTACTTTTTCTAGCATTTCGATGTCTGATGGTTTAAAACTGTAATGATCTGGATATTCAATATGATTAAAATCCAACCTTTGGCTTTTTAAAAATTCAACCAGAGGTCTTGCATTAGCAATTCCGGTGACCAATGTAAATTTAGGAAGTGAACTCAATTTAAGCTCATTTGTCTTAGAAATTACTTTTTCAGAATAGTCAATATAACTAAAGGCAACCTCTTGATGCTTTCTTATTTTTAACCGTTGCACTATTCTAGCTTTTTCGACTTCAGATACATCTTCTGGGCATTTCGTAACTATAATTACATCTGCTCGTTTAGCACCAGAGCGTGGCTCCCTTAAATTTCCCGTAGGCAAAACTATATCTTTATAGTAAGGTTTATGGTAAGCCGTCAATAGAATGTTAAAACCGGCTTTCACTTTCCTGTGCTGATAGGCATCGTCTAACAAAATAACTTCTGGCTTACTCTCTAACGACATTAACTCTTCAATACCGTTTTGGCGATTGCCATCAACCGCTACCTTAATGTCTCTAAATTTTTTAAAAAACTGATACGGTTCATCACCAATAGTATCGGCAGTAGCGTTTTCATCAGCTAAAACAAAACCATCCGTTATGCGTTTATAGCCTCTGCTTAAAGTAGCTACAGATTTTTGACCCTTCAATAACCGAATTAAATATTCAATCATGGGTGTTTTTCCTGTACCACCAGTGCTAAGGTTTCCAACACAAATAATCGGAAGATCAAACTGCTTAGAAGACTTAATACCTTTATCGTACAACCAATTTCTAAGCCAAGTTGCAGCATAGTAAATTGGCACAACTGGGAACAATATGATACGGATAAATTTCAAGAGTACTAAAATATGTTATTTTTGAAACAAATATACACTTATGACTGTTCAAGATGTAATTAATCAACTACATGATTTAGCACCACTAGCCTATGCTGAAGATTTTGATAATGTCGGTCTATTAGTTGGGGACAAAAATCAAACTGTATCAGGAGTCTTGGTTACACTAGACACGCTAGAAGCCGTAGTAGACGAAGCCATTGAAAACAATTGCAATCTCATCGTTAGCTTTCATCCAATTATTTTTAAAGGCTTAAAAAAGCTAACGGGCAAAACATATGTAGAACGTGTGGTTATAAAAGCCATTCAACATAACATTGCTATATTTTCAATTCACACGGCTTTAGATAATGCTTTACAGGGAGTTAATTCAATTATATGCGACCAATTAGAGTTGAAAAACAAACAGATTTTAATACCCCAATCAGGAACCATAAAAAAACTGCAAACTTATGTTCCAAAAAGTAATGCTGAAGCTTTACGAATGGCTTTATTCGATGCTGGTGCAGGTAGTTTGGGGAATTATGAATCCTGTAGCTTTAATGTAGAGGGTGAAGGTACCTATAAAGGCAATGAAGATTCTAATCCCGTAATAGGTGAAAAAGGAAAGTTACATTCCGAAACTGAAACCGCCATCTCAGTTACTTATAAAAAACATCTAGAATCCAATGTATTAAAAGCTCTTTTTAAAGCACATCCTTACGAGGAAGTTGCTTACGAAATCACAACATTAGACAATACCAACCAAAATATTGGCATGGGGATGCTTGGTGAACTCAAAAATGAAATGGATGAGGTTGCATGTCTTCAATATATAAAGCATAAAATGAATACAGAATGTGTGAGACATTCTAAACTATTGGACAAACCCATAAAGAAGATTGCTGTTTTGGGAGGTTCTGGTAGTTTTGCCATTGGTGCCGCTAAAGCTTCTGGCGCAGACCTTTTAGTAACTGCCGATCTAAAATATCATGACTTTTTTAGTGCTGAAAATGCTATTGTTTTAGCAGATATTGGACATTATGAAAGTGAGCAGTTCACAAAATCATTTTTAGTAGACTATCTCTCAAAAAAAATTACTAATTTTGCAATCATTTTATCAAAGACAAATACAAATCCTGTAAAGTATTTATAATTATGGCAAAGAAAAAGGCTGAAGCTACTGTAGAAGAACGATTAAGAGCGTTATATGATTTACAATTAATTGATTCTAGAGTAGATGAAATAAGAAATGTCAGAGGTGAGCTGCCTTTAGAAGTTAGAGATTTAGAAGATGAAGTTGAAGGACTGAACAAAAGATTAGAAAAACTAAATGACAGTCTTGTTGTTATTGATGATGAGATTAAAAGCAAAAAGAATTTAATTGAAGAGGCCAAAGCTTTGATTAAAAAATATAGTGAGCAACAAAACAATGTTAGAAATAACAGAGAATATAACTCATTGACCAAAGAAATTGAGTTTCAAGAATTAGAGATTCAATTAGCTGAAAAGCACATAAAAGAATTTAAGGCTCAGATAGAACAAAAGAAAGAAGTTATTTCTGAAACAAAAGATAAATTAAAAGATCGTCAAACACACCTAAAACATAAAAAGGGAGAATTAGATGAGATTTTAAAAGAAACCGAAAAAGAAGAAGAAGCGCTTTTAGATAAGTCTGAAGATTTTCAAAAGAAAATTGATGAGCGTTTGGTAAAAGCATATTTAAGAATTAGAAACAATGTTAAGAATGGCTTAGCAGTTGTTGCTATTGAGCGTGGAGCTTCAGGTGGTTCTTTCTTTACTATTCCTCCTCAAGTACAGGTGGAAATTGCGTCTCGTAAAAAAGTCATCACAGATGAGCACAGTGGACGTATTTTGGTTGATGCCGCTTTAGCTGAGGAAGAAAAAGCAAAAATGAATAAGTTATTTGCTAAACTTAGTAAATAAGCATCTTAATATAGATAGAAAAAAGCCTTCACGTTTTGTGAAGGCTTTTCTATATAAAACAATTTATTAATAACAATCCTCATGCACCTTAGCCACGGCTCTACCAGAGGGATCGTTCATGTTTCTAAAAGCTTCATCCCATTCTAAAGCAATTTTGGTACTACAGGCTACACTTGGCTCTTGAGGAACACTTAAAGCGGCAGCATCACTCGGAAAATGCCCTTCAAAAATGGTTCGGTAATAATATTCCTCTT
The DNA here is from genome assembly GCA_964453045.1 of uncultured Flavobacteriaceae bacterium. Lineage (GTDB taxonomy): Bacteria > Bacteroidota > Bacteroidia > Flavobacteriales > Flavobacteriaceae > Winogradskyella. The sequence continues at coordinate 6,135 of CAYVNR010000032.1, read as the reverse complement.
TATTTTGTGGTGTTTGTATTGGGTAACGGAAATGTGCGCTAGCCATTTGCTCATCAGAGATTTCGTCTTCAACAAGCGCTTTTAATGTATCAATCCAACTGTAACCTACCCCATCGCTAAATTGCTCTTTTTGCCTCCAAGCAACACTTTCTGGCAACATATCTTCAAATGCTTTACGCACCACCCATTTTTCCATACGCTCTCCATTAATCATTTTATCTTTTGGATTGATGCGCATTGCAACATCCATAAACTCCTTATCCAAGAATGGGACACGGCCTTCAATCCCCCAAGCTGCTAAGCTTTTGTTTGCCCTTAAGCAATCGTACATATGCAATTTGCTCAACTTACGTACAGTCTCTTCATGAAATTCTTTTGCATTTGGTGCTTTGTGAAAGTAGAGATAACCTCCAAACAATTCATCTGCACCCTCGCCAGATAATACCATTTTAATTCCCATAGACTTTATAACACGTGCCATTAAATACATTGGCGTACTTGCTCTTATGGTAGTAATATCATAAGTTTCGAGCTGATAAATAACATCTTTGATGGCATCTAAGCCCTCTTGGATAGTGAACTTTATTTCGTGATGAACGGTACCAATATGGTCAGCCACTTTTTTGGCTGCTGCTAAATCTGGAGAGCCTTCCAGTCCAACTGAAAAACTATGTAGTTGGGGCCACCACGCCTTTTCTTTATCATCAGCTTCTATACGTCGCTCTGAATATTTCTTTGCAATAGCAGATGTCACCGATGAATCCAATCCGCCTGATAGCAATACTCCATAAGGCACATCACTCATTAACTGTCTGTGTACAGCATCTTCCAAAGCTTGTCTTACTTCAGTGATGCTTGTTTCATTCTCTTTTACAGCATCATAATCTGTCCAATCGCGCTTGTACCATTGTACCAATTCGCCATCTCTACTACTCATGTAATGGCCAGGTGGAAACAATTCAATTTTTGTACAAACACCTTCCAAGGCCTTTAATTCGGAAGCCACATAAAACGTACCGTGCTTGTCCCAACCCATATATAATGGAATAATTCCCATATGATCCCTGGCAATAAAGTATTCCTCGTTATCTACATCATAAATAGCAAAACCAAAAATACCATTCATATCATCTATAAATTCATGGCCTTTTTCTTCATATAAAGCCAAGATCACCTCACAATCACTTTCGGTTTGAAAATGATACTCAGGAAATTGAGAACGTAATTCTTTGTGGTTGTAAATTTCACCATTAGCTGCTAAAATCAACTTTCTATCTTCACTGAATAAAGGTTGCTTTCCTGAAGCAGGATCAACAATTGCCAAGCGCTCATGAGCCATAATTACTTTTTCATCACTATAAATACCACTCCAATCTGGCCCACGATGTCTTATGGTCTTTGCCATCTCTAAAACTTGAGACCTTAATGTTTCTGATTTCTGTTTTATATCAAACGCACATACTATACCGCACATAACTTTTTGTTTTTATTTTGAATGCGACTTTGATTACAACCAGTCTAACACTCATTTGTTATTAATTATGAAGCAAATATGATACTAAACTTTTAATTATTAAACACAAAATACTTAATTAGTTATATTTTAAAACTAAAAATAACGAATAACATAAATAATAAAACTACAATTGAACAAATTGAAAGTTTAACTAATAATCTGTAAACTTTAGTATTCCTTTTCGACCATAAATCGGTAAGAACATATTTTTAATAAAAACAACACCATATTTATGAAAACCACACGACTAATTACAACCATTACTTTCGCATTCTTAATGCTACTCTCACTTAATGCAGAAGCACAGAACTTTAAAGGTTTGGATAAAAGTCCTATGGATGCGGCTTCGTACCCTAGCGACTATAAAGCATCAGACAAACTTATTAAGATTGTTTACAGCAGACCTCAATTAAAAGGTAGAGACGTAAATAAGTTAGCAAAACCTGGCAAAGTTTGGAGACTCGGAGCCAATGAAGCTACCGAATTACATGTATATAAAGACATGAAACTTGCTGGAAAGGATGTTAAAGAAGGTACTTATACAGTATATGCCATACCAGGGGAGACAGAATGGACTGTGATAGTAAGCACTGACCTTAATGTATGGGGAAGTTATTTCTATAACGAAAAAAATGATGTGGCAAGAGTTACAGTACCTGTTACCAAAGGAGAAGAATCTTTGGAAGCTTTTTCAATAGCTTTTGAAAAATCTGATGATGGCGTGCACATGCACATGGGATGGGGAACTATTAGAGTTGCCGTACCATTTGTAAAGGGTTAAGCTAGACTAGAAGCTAGAAAAAATAAAAAGTTCCGAAAGATTAAAAAATCTTTCGGAACTTTTACATTTAAATGTTAAACCAAAATCCTAGCCACTGTCTACTAAGGTATATTCAAATATTTATGTGTTTGCAATGACACTTTCCATTTAGGATTATCCATAACATAATCCACTATTTGGGGCATCATCTTTTCGCGTTTACTCCATTCGGGTTGCAAATAAAGAATACAATTATCATTGACTTTCGCTGCCTGATCTTCTGCAAATTTAAAATCATCTTTATTATATACGATGCATTTTAATTCATGAGCTTCAGCATAAATTTCTTCAGTTGGTAACTTCACTTTTTTAGGAGATAAACAAATCCAATCCCATTGACCTGTTAGCTTATAAGCCCCAGAAGTTTCAATATGCGTTTGTACTCCTTTAGCTTTTAACTGTTCCGTTAATGGTCCCATATCCCAAGTTAAAGGCTCACCACCAGTCACTACGATAATATCGCTATATTTTATGGCATTGTTAACGATTTTTGTTGTCTCTGTTGCAGGGTGTAATTCTGGTAACCAACTTTCCTTAACATCACACCAATGGCAACCGACATCACAGCCTCCTATTCTTACAAAATAAGCAGCAGTTCCCTTATGATAACCTTCCCCTTGAATGGTATAAAACTCTTCCATTAAAGGTAATAAATGGCCTTGATCTATTAATTGTTGTCGCTCTCTTCTTGTCATAGTTGACAAAGATAGTTATTAAGTGCGAAGTGTAAGGTCTAAAAACGATAAGTAAGCGTCTTAAAAATTAAAAAACACTTTAAAACTTTGTACTTAACTCGATAATCAAGATTTAAACATCACAAACAAACTTTGAAATTTTAAGACTTTTACATTACAAACCTCGTGAGTTTACTCCGAGGTAGTTTGCTAAAATTACATTATTTTTATGCAAATTTTCTGATTGATGACGAATTCTGACAAATTCATAAAAGACATAGCCGAAGGCAATACTTTTAAAGGTGATTATATCACTTTAGGTGCTGCAATGTTAGATGGTGAAACCAAAACGAATGCTTATGTAAATGTGCCTTTAAAAACCATGAACAGACATGGCTTAATTGCTGGCGCTACAGGTACAGGGAAAACGAAGACACTGCAAGTCTTAGCTGAAAACCTTTCGGAAAAAGGAGTTCCCGTGTTACTAATGGATATTAAAGGGGATTTAAGTGGTTTGGCAAAACCAAGTCCTGGACATCCAAAAATTGATGAACGTCACAAAAAAATAGGCTTACCATTTGATCCAAAATCATTTCCTGTTGAAATAATGACACTTTCTGAGCAAGATGGCGTACGGCTACGTGCTACCATTAGCGAGTTTGGACCTGTTTTAATTTCAAGAATATTAGGCGTTACCGAAACTCAAGCTGGAATTATATCGGTTATTTTTAAGTATTGTGACGACAATAAACTTCCACTTTTAGACTTAAAAGATTTTAAGAAAATGTTGCAATATGCAACCAATGAAGGTAAAAAAGAATTTGAGGAAGCCTATGGTAGAATTTCGACAGCGTCGACAGGAGCCATACTTAGAAAACTTATTGAAATAGAACAACAAGGCGGTGATTTATTTTTTGGTGAAACCTCTTTTGACACCCAAGATCTGTTACGAATCGATGAAAACGGGAGAGGTTATATCAATATTATTAGACTGACTGATATTCAAGATAAACCCAAATTATTTTCAACCTTTATGTTGAGCCTATTGGCAGAAATTTATTCAACATTCCCAGAACAAGGAGATAGCGGCAGACCAGAGCTTATTATGTTTATCGATGAGGCACATTTAATTTTTAATGAAGCTTCAGATGCTCTTTTAAACCAGATTGAAAGCATTGTAAAGTTAATTCGTAGTAAAGGTGTTGGTCTATATTTTGTAACACAAAACCCGACAGATGTTCCCGAAGCCGTTCTCGGACAGCTAGGGTTAAAAGTTCAGCATGCCCTAAGAGCATTTACGGCAAAAGACAGAAAAGCGATTAAGCTAACTGCTCAGAACTATCCTGATACTGATTATTATGACACTGCTGAAGTCCTAACATCTTTAGGAATTGGCGAAGCTTTAGTATCTGCATTGAACGAAAAAGGGAAACCTACCCCATTGGCAGCAACACTAATGCGCGCACCAATGAGTCGAATGGATATTTTAACAGAATCCGAACTTAGCGCACTATTAGCCCAGTCTCAACTTGCAAGAAAGTACAACAAGGAAGTTGATAGAGAAAGTGCTTACGAAATGCTCAATGAAAAAATAAAACAAGCTGAAGCTGAAGAGGCTAAACAAAAAGCCAAGGAAGAAAAGGAAGCGCTAAAACGTGCGGAAAGTAAACGAAAATCCCGTTCAACAAGAAGTCGAAGCAATAGACAAAACCCAATTGTTAAGGTGCTGTCTAGTCCAACCGTAATACGAAGCGTTTTGGGAATACTAACCAAAATGTTAAAATAGATTAAGCCTTAAATCAAGACTATGAGAAATATACTTTTTGCATTACTAATATGCTCATTATTGGTGATGAGTTGTACAAAAGATACAAAGCCTAACCCCTTTTTAATAAACAAAACTCACATAGGTTTATTAACGGATTCTACCCAAGTGAAAGAATTGGATTCAGTATTCATTAATGATTCTGTAGTACGTTACATTGCTGGCGATGAATTTGCAGGTTCAATCAATACCATAGAGATTTTTGAAAAAGGAGGAAAAAAGTTATTAGACCTTTCCCCTAAAGAAGCTTTAGATTCTACATCAGTCATTTCGAGTGTTCGTATTATTGACGAGCGTTATAAAACAGAAAAGAACATATCTACTCTGAGTACATTTAAAGATATCAAAGAAGCCTATACGATTTCTAAAGTTGATAATTTGATAAATTCTGTTGTTGTTTCTGTAAATGAAATCAATGCGACATTTACCATTGACAAAAAAGAATTGCCCGGAAGTTTACGATTTAATATGGAAGCCACTATAGATCCTGTTCAAATTCCTGAAAAAGCCAAGATAAAATTCTTTATGTTGCATTGGTAAGGGTTTGCAAAACCTTCAGATAACTTGTAAACAGTATTCAGTTGCAGTAAACAGTAAAAAAAAGCTTAAATGAAAATAATAGAAAGAGTATTGGGCGGATTTATTATTCTATTTATGATAAGCCGCTTATTGTTTATCTATCCATTTTCTTCGGTTTTAATTACTTTCTCCTGTCTATTATTATCACTGCTTTATTTATGCTTTAGTTTTGCACTTTTAAACAATGTTAAATTTAGAGCTATTTTAAAGAAAGAAAGCTATAGAGGCAAAAGTGTATTGCGTATTTTACTATCTATCTTTACAGGTTTCACTTTATCCTTTCTTACTGTATTTATTCTTTTTAAATTTCAACGGTGGCCTTATGGTAATGTAGGCTTATTGATATGCTTAATTGGTCTTGCATTTATTATTATTGTAGTATTAATTAAGTACATAGTCTCAAAAAATAGATTTTATTCTAATTTCGCAATACGATTATTTGTCTTTGTAATTTACGGCTCACTTTTGTATTTTATACCTAGTGCAAGTATTTTGGAAATGAAGTATAAAAATTTCCCTGATTATGTAAAAGCTGAAAAAGCGCTGATGAAAGATCCACAAAATAAATATTTACAGCAAAGAGCAGATGAGGAGCGTGAGAGAATGAATTTATCAAATCATTAATTATTACAATTGAAAGAAAAAAAATCATATACATTACAGACCTCACCATTTATTGTACCAACACATGATGGTAAACTTATTGAAGAACATTTTGGTT
>CAYVNR010000031.1:0-35401 GCA_964453045.1 uncultured Flavobacteriaceae bacterium | reverse complement strand
TTGATTGAAGATACAGAGCGTAGCTAAAGAAATTGTATCGAGAATTATTAAAAAAGAACGTCTCGATATATTTTTCTTTTTTGGGTCAAAACACACTCGGAGAGATGATTTCAACTACTTAAATAACAACACCCGTTGTGCATTTTGATTTATTTTGTACTTAAAACCGTCAGTTCGAGTTTTTTTCTCTGAAAAAAGTATCGAGAACAAGGTTTTATTGGTCTAAAATCCTATTCTCGATACAATTTTTCTTCATTTTATTCTGAAAAATCACTCGAATTGACGAATTTTATTCAAAATGCACAACGGGTTAACAACATTTTAAATTATACGGTACTTGAATCTTATGTGGAACTCACGTTAATTAGAAAACATTATCGTAGTTTAGTTTTTTTTAAAACTAAGTTGAACAAAGAAAAGCATACACAGTTAATTAAAGCCGAAGCTAAGCGCCTTGGCTTTTTGTCTTGCGGTATCAGTAAAGCTGAGTTTTTAGAAGAAGAGGCACCAAGACTGGAAAAATGGCTCAATAATAATATGCATGGAGAGATGCGTTATATGGAAAATCATTTCGATAAGCGTCTAGATCCTACTTTGCTCGTTGAAGATTCTAAAAGTGTGGTGTCTTTATTACTTAACTATTATCCTTCAGAGTTTCAAAATGAAGACTCATTTAAGCTTTCCAAATACGCATACGGAACAGATTATCATTTCGTCATAAAGGATAAACTAAAGTCTTTATTGTCTTTTATTCAAGATGAAATTGGAGAAGTTTACGGCAGAGCCTTTGTAGACTCCGCACCAGTTTTAGATAAAGCCTGGGCAGCAAAATCGGGATTGGGTTGGGTTGGAAAACACTCCAACCTATTAACACAACAGGTCGGTTCGTTTTATTTTATAGCTGAACTCATCATTGATTTAGAGTTGGACTACGATACGCCTGTTACAGACCACTGTGGTACATGTACGGCTTGTATAGATGCTTGCCCCACTGAGGCGATTACGGAACCTTATGTGGTAGATGGCAGTAAGTGTATTTCGTACTTTACCATAGAACTCAAAGAGAACATACCTTCAGAATTTAAAGGCAAATTTGATGATTGGATGTTTGGTTGTGATGTTTGCCAAGATGTTTGCCCTTGGAATCGGTTTTCTAAATCGCATAACGAGCCGTTGTTCAATCCGCATCCAGAATTATTATCCATGACCAAAAAAGATTGGGAAGAAATCACAGAAGACACATTTAAAAAGGTGTTTAAAAAGTCTGCTGTAAAACGGACTAAGTTTTCTGGATTAAAACGCAATATTGAGTTTTTGAGGGATTGAATTGTTTTATATTACAATTAGTCTAAGCTCAATACCATACAAATAGATTGCCTATTGGTTAAAGATTTTTGAAAGTCATTATATAAGTAATGAAGAAAATTCCAATCAAATTTTTGTGTCGATACTGCATAAATTATAAAAGCTTATTAACTCTAGACTCATTTTCGAGGACTCTGCTTTTTTTGTTAAAAAATCAATAAGTTGACGATTTTCAGACACAACTATCATTACGTATCTTTGCGCCTAATCCTTTTTAGATTATGAGCAAACAAAGTAAGCGTATAGAGGCATTGGTGTATCATGCCAAACCAACCCCTGGTAAAATAAAAGTTGTACCGACCAAAAAATACGCATCGCAACGCGACTTATCTTTAGCCTATTCGCCTGGTGTTGCAGAGCCCTGTTTAGAAATTGAAAAAGAAATCAATAATGTTTATAAGTACACAGCCAAAGGAAATTTGGTAGCTGTCATATCTAATGGAACTGCGGTTTTAGGCTTAGGAAATATTGGTCCCGAAGCATCAAAACCCGTTATGGAGGGCAAAGGATTACTTTTTAAGATTTTTGCGGATATAGATGTTTTTGATATTGAAGTGGATACGGAAGATGTAGACACTTTCATTGAAACAGTAAAAAATATAGCCCCAACCTTTGGCGGTATCAATCTTGAAGATATCAAGGCCCCGGAAGCCTTTGAGATTGAGCGTCGCTTAAAAGAGGAGCTGGATATTCCTGTAATGCACGATGACCAACATGGCACAGCGATAATATCTGCAGCAGCATTACTTAATGCGCTCGAGATTGCCAAGAAAGATATACAAGATGTTACAATTGTAGTTAGTGGAGCTGGTGCGGCTGCCATATCTTGTACGCGTTTATATCAAAGCTGTGGGGCCAAAGCAGAAAATATAGTAATGTTGGATAGCAAGGGCGTTATAAGAAAGGATAGGGATAATCTAACACCACAGAAAGATGAATTTGCCACATACAGAAAGATAGATACATTAGATGAAGCTATGAAAGGAGCCGATGTATTTATCGGGTTATCTATGGCAGATATTGTAACCCCAGAGATGCTTAAGTCTATGGCAAAAGATCCTATAGTTTTTGCTATGGCTAACCCAAATCCAGAAATAAACTATCAATTGGCTGTAGACACACGAGATGATATTATAATGGCAACGGGTCGCAGTGACCATCCCAACCAAGTAAACAATGTGTTAGGCTTTCCTTTCATTTTTAGAGGAGCATTAGATGTTAGAGCCACAAAGATTAACGAAGCCATGAAGATGGCTGCTGTTAAAGCACTATCCCAATTGGCCAAAGAGCCTGTGCCAGAGCAAGTTAATTTAGCATATAATGAAACCCGTTTAACTTTTGGTAGAGATTATATCATCCCTAAGCCATTTGACCCAAGGTTGATTGCCGAAGTACCGCCAGCCGTAGCAAAAGCAGCAATGGAAAGTGGTGTGGCAAAAGAGCCGATAGAAGACTGGGACCGTTATAAAAATTCATTACTTGAAAGACTGGGGTCTGATAATAAATTAGTCCGTCAACTATTGGGCAGGGCACGTACAAACCCAAAGCGTGTTGTGTTTGCAGAGGCAGACCAGTTAGATGTCCTCAAAGCAGCTCAGATAGTTTATGAAGAAGGTGTTGCTGAACCTATACTATTGGGAAGACGAGATGCTATTATCAGTTTAATGGAGGAATTGGAGTTTGATGCTGATGTACAGATCATAGATCCAAAATCTGATGAGGAAACAGAACGAAAAAACCGATATGCTCAAGCTTATTGGGAAAAACGTAAACGCCAAGGTGTAACCATATACTCGGCTGAAAAGAAAATGCGCGAGCGTAATTTTTATGCAGCAATGATGGTGAATGTTGGAGATGCAGATGCACTAATTACAGGCTATTCCCGTAGTTATCCGTCAGTTGTGAAACCAATGTTGGAATTAATTGGTATGGATAAAGGAGTGACTCGCGTTGCAACTACAAATGTTATGATGACCCAACGTGGCCCTATGTTCTTAAGTGATACCTCCATTAATATTAACCCTTCTGCAAAGGATTTAGCAAGGATTGCCCGAATGACATCTCGTGTAGCAAAAATGTTTGGTACAGATCCCGTAACAGCAATGATATCATATTCTAATTTTGGATCGTCAGAAAATCCAAGAGCCGAAAAGGTAAAAGAAGCTGTTGCATTTTTACACAAAGCATATCCCGAGATGGTTGTCGATGGGGAATTACAAACTGATTTTGCGTTGAATTCTAAAATGCTTCAAGATATTTTTCCATTTTCAAAATTAGCGGGTCGTAAAGTAAATACGCTCATTTTTCCGAATTTAGATGCTGCTAACATAACTTATAAATTACTAAAGGAGCTCAATAAAACCGAGTCAATAGGCCCTATTATGATGGGAATGGCAAAGCCAGTACACATTTTACAATTAGGTGCTAGTGTAGACGAAATTGTAAACATGACGGCAATTGCTGTGATCGATGCGCAAGAGCGTGAAAAAAGACAACAAAGAGAGTTACTTTCTTAGTCTGTAACTTGCCCCTTGTAATGTAAATAATTTTATTACATTTGGGACGTTAACCTATGAATGGATTTATCAATCAATTATGGCTAAAGCACAATAGGCCATTTTCCTGTATATGATAAGTTTCAATTAGCGTTAATCTAAGTAGATAGCTAGATTATATGATTACGCACTTAGAGGGCAAACTTGTTGAAAAAAATCCTACAGATATTGTAATAGACTGCAATGGTGTGGGCTATTTTATTAATATATCACTTCATACATTTTCTCAAATTCCAGATAGAGAACATCTAAGATTGTATACTTATTTGCAAGTTAGAGAAGATTCTCATAGTCTTTATGGGTTTTCTTCTAAAGTTGAGCGCGAAATTTTCAAATTATTGATTTCTGTTAGTGGTATTGGTGCAAACACAGCACGAACGATGCTGTCTTCATTAACACCAGAGCAGGTAAAAGAAGGTATTGCAAGCGAAAATGTAGCGCTAATACAGAGCGTAAAAGGAATCGGAGCGAAAACCGCGCAACGTGTTATTATAGATTTAAAGGATAAAGTGTTAAAAGTCTATGGTATGGACGAACTTTCTTTAATACCAAACAATACGAATAAAGATGAAGCGTTATCTGCTTTAGACGTTTTAGGATTTAACAAAAAACAATCTGAAAAAGTTGTGGATAGAATTCTAAAAACTCAACCTGATGCTGGAGTAGAGCAAATTATAAAGGAAGCTCTGAAAAATTTATAATACAATTGAACAAAACTAACTATAATTATTTTAAATCAATCAGTCTTTACTTGTCGTTGGCCTTTATGGTGCTAATGAGCCTATCGGTTTTTGCACAAGAAACTGAGACCGAGCAAGATTCTACAAAGACCACTTTTGCGTTTGGAAAGTTAAATATGCCAAATCCAAACAGTATTGTTTCAAAATACACATACGATCCTATTTTAGACCGCTATGTCTACACGGAAAAAATCGGAAGTTTTAATATCAATTATCCTTTAATCTTAACACCAGATGAATTTCAAAAGTTGGTATTAGAAGAAAAATTGAAGGAGTACTACAAACGTATGGCTGATGCCGCCGCTGGTCAAAAAGAGGGTTCCGAGGAAGATCAAAAAAATCTGCTTCCAGAATTTTATGTCAATTCGGGGTTGTTCGAAACCATATTTGGTGGCAATACTATAAATGTTATTCCTAGTGGTTACGCAGAAGTAGATTTGGGGATCCTGTTCTCAAGACAAGATAATCCTGCGTTTTCACCACGAAACAGAACAAACTTTACCTTCGATTTCGACCAAAGAATCGGAATGAGTTTACTGGGAAAAGTAGGTACAAGACTTCAAGTGACTGCAAATTACGACACAGAAGCCACTTTCGATTTTCAACAACTTATAAAATTAGAGTATACACCAACCGAGGATGATATTGTAAGAAAGATTGAAGTTGGTAATGTAAATATGCCTTTAAACAGTTCGCTCATAACAGGTGCACAAAGTCTTTTTGGTGTTAAAACAGAATTGCAATTTGGAAAGACAAGGGTTACTGCGGTTTTTTCAGAGCAACAATCACAGTCTAGATCTGTTGTTGCCCAAGGTGGAGGCACTTTAGAAGAGTTTGAGTTTTTTGCAAGAGATTATGACGAAAATAGACACTATTTCTTGGCACAGTACTTTAGAGATACTTATGATGATGCCTTGTTACAATACCCTTTTATCGATAATCAGGGACTTCAAATTACAAGAGTTGAAGTTTGGGTAACCAATAGAAATAACCAAACAGATAATGTTAGAAATGTTGTAGCATTTCAGGATTTGGGAGAGTCTGAAATACAAAATATAGGATTAAACCCTTTGCCAGCAGGATTTGTAAACAATCCTGGGGCATTACCTGATAACGGTAATAATAATCTTGACCCCACTAATATAGGAGGCACAAATTCACTATTGACAGATTTAGTTAGAGATATAACCAATGTTGAAGAAGGAATAGTAGATTTCGCAGGAGGGGTTGCAATAGACGTAAACGAAGGTTTTGACTATGGAAAATTGGAAGCGGCCAGAAAACTTATAGAAGGTCGGGATTATGTTTTACATACAGAATTAGGGTATATTTCTTTAAATCAACGTTTGCTAAACGATGAAGTTTTGGCCGTGGCTTTTCAGTACACAAGAGGGGGAGAAGTATTTCAGGTTGGTGAGTTTGCTAATGATGGTGTGGATGCTACCGAAGTCAGCGATGGTACCAATGGCAATCAAGTGGTAAATAACCAAAGTTTAATCTTAAAAATGTTAAAGAGTGCCGTTACGGCAGTAGACCAACCAATTTGGGATTTAATGATGAAAAACATCTACGACACTGGTGCTTTTCAATTGAGTCAGGAAGATTTTAGATTAAACATTTTTTATACAGAAGCTTCACCTTTAAACTACATTACACCGGTTGAAGGTACCACATTTCCGCCATTTGATAACAATACACCTTTTACTGGTGATGATTCCGAAATTAACGAAACCCCTTTAATACGACTCTTTCATCTAGATCGACTTAATGTTAACAATGATCCTCAAGAAGGGGGTGATGGTTTTTTCGATTATGTATCAAACCCAATTATAACTGTTATACCACAAAACGGTAAAATTGTATTTACAAAAGTAGAACCCTTCGGGCGTTACTTGTTCGATGTTTTAGATGATGACGGTAACCCTAATAATAATGATGCCGATTACGAGCTAGATACATATCCAAACGAAAATCAAGAAAAGTACGTTTACGATTTACTGTATAAATCTACAAAGACACAGGCCTTAGACGAAGCAGAGAAAAATAAATTTGAAATTAAAGGACGCTTTAAAAGCAGTGGTGGCGATGGCGGTATTCCTATAGGTGCATTCAATGTCCCTAGAGGATCTGTAAGAGTTACAGCTGGTGGACGATTGTTGGTAGAAGGGATTGATTATACCGTAAACTATCAATTAGGGCGTGTTGAAATTTTGGATGAAGCCTTAAAAGCATCCAATACTCCAATCAATGTTTCTGTTGAGAACAATGCTGTTTTCGGGCAACAGACAAGACGATTTACGGGTGTTAATGTGGAACATCAATTCAATGAAAATTTTGTTTTGGGCGCAACACTTTTAAACCTCAATGAACGACCAATTACACAAAAAGCCAATTTTAATTCCGAACCTATAAACAATACCATATTTGGTATCAATGGAAATTATTCTACTGAGGTACCATTCTTAACCCGTTTGGTAAATAAATTACCAAACGTAGATACTGATGTACCATCTAATGTTTCTCTTCGTGGCGAATTTGCATATTTGTTACCAGGAGCACCAAATGGAACCGATTTTAATGGTGAAGCCACAGCATATATAGATGATTTTGAAGGTACCCAAGGATCTATCGATTTATTAAGCCCATTGTCTTGGTTTTTGTCAAGTAGACCGCTTACAGTTAATGGAGTTGGTGAAAATCACCCTAGCAATGACAATGGTATTGAGAATGGTTATGATAGAGCTTTTCTAAACTGGTACACTATAGATCCAATTTTTTACAGTAATCAAAGACCAGGAGGAATTACTGATGATGACGTCTCAGATTTATATACCAGACGTGTCTTTATTGAAGAAATATTCCCAGAGGTTGATATTGTACAAGGACAGACTTCTGTAATTAATACTTTAGATTTAGCCTATTACCCAACGGAGCGTGGGCCTTATAATTTTGATCCAGCTGCAGCGAATAATCCATTAGATCCAACGCAGAGCTGGGCAGGTATTACAAGACAAATTACGTCAACGGATTTTGAACAGGCTAATGTAGAATATATTGAGTTTTGGGTGCAGGACCCGTTTTTAGATAATCCAGGGAGTACTGGTGGAAAATTGTTTGTTAACCTTGGTAATATCTCAGAAGATGTACTTAAGGATGGTAAAAAACAATACGAAAATGGATTGCCAGAAGATGGTAATATTGAATTTTTACAAACCAACGATCCATTATTGCCCAATAACCCTTATGTAGTACCGCAAAATCAATCTTTGATCTACACTTTTGCCACCACTGGACAGGAACGAGCCAATCAAGATGTTGGTCTAGATGGTTATGATGATATTGAGGAGGTACAGTTGGTACAGGATATTTATGCAGATGGTACCATCTTTGGAGAAGATCCTGCAAAAGATAACTATACCTATTATTTAAACACTGAAGGTAATATTTTTGAACGCTACAAACAGTACAACGGGCTAGAAGGAAATACACCAGATCTATTTACAGATACCAATAGAGGTTCTACAACACAACCAGATGTGGAGGACATTAACCGAGATAACACAATGAATACCATTGATAGTTATTTTGAGTATGAGGTAGAGATGAACCCTACGAATCTTAATATCAACAATCCTCAGATTAATGATGTTAAAACCAGAACGGTAACATTGCCAAACGGAGACCAAAGAGAAGTAAGATGGTATCAGTTTAGGTTGCCAATTAATGAAGAAACAAGCAGAATAGGCGGTATTACTGATATTAGATCGGTGCGTTTTGCACGTTTGTATTTAGAGGATTTTACCGAAAATACAGTGTTGCGTTTTGCGACTTTAGATTTAGTACGTAGCGATTGGAGACGTTACACATTAGATTTAGATAACGACACAAATAATAACAGTGCAAATGCAGAATTTAATGTAGCTATAGTTGGTGTTCAAGAAAATGATGGTGACTATGTAATTCCACCTGGTGTAAGGCGAGAAGAGTTAAATAACAACAATAATATTATAAGACAGAACGAGCAATCTTTAGTGCTTCAGGCATGTGAATTAGAACCAACGGATTCTCGTGGGGTATTTAAGAATATTAATGTAGACATGCGTCAATATAAAAAATTGCGTATGTTTTTACATGCTGAAGCTCAAGAAGGTTCTACATTACAAGAAGGTGAAATAGTTGGTTTTATAAGAATGGGTAACGATTTTACGCAAAACTTCTATCAAATAGAAATACCCTTGTTGCCTACTGATTTGGTTGAAGGTGGCTCTCTTGAAGAACAAGTATGGCCAGAAGAAAATGAAATCAATATCCCACTTTCGTTTTTGCAAAAAATTAAAGCCTTGGGCATTGATAATGGAACGTTAGCCAATGTTGATCCAACCTATTATAATGTCATTGATGGTGACTTAAACGAAACCCCTTTAATTGATGGAAATGTGCCGTTTGATGATGTAGTGACTGGTGGTGCAAAGCAGCAACGTATCGCTATAAAAGGTAATCCTAATTTTGGTGATATCAGAGTGTTAATGGTTGGTGTAAAAAATTCTAATCCTGCAAATTCTGGATTAAATGTATGTGGGGAAGTTTGGTTTAATGAACTTCGTATGTCAGATCTAGAAAACGAAGGAGGTTGGGCTGCTGTGGTAAGTATGGATTCTAACATTGCAGACTTTATGGATGTCAGTGTTACGGGACGACGAAGCACTATTGGTTTTGGTAGTATAGATCAAGGGCCTAATGAGCGAAGCTTAGAAGATGTTAAACAATACGATTTTGTTACTAATATTCAACTTGGAAAATTGTTGCCTGAAAAATGGGGAGTTCAAATCCCGTTTAATTATGCACAGAGTGAAGAATTGATTACACCTAAATTCGATCAGTTTTATAATGACCTTACTTTAGAATCGCGACTAGATGCAGCAGATAACAGTGCAGATGAAGATCGTATACGGAGGCAGTCTGAAGATTATACCAAAAGAAAAAGTATCAATTTTATCGGAGTGCGGAAGCAAAGAACTGGCGACAAGAAAAAACGATTCTATGATGTCGAGAATTTAACGTTCAATTATTCCTATAACAAAGTAGAGCATCGCGATTTCGAAATTGAGAATGCACTAGACCAAAATATTAGAGCTGGGGTTAACTATAATTATGCTTTTGAGCCTCTACGAATAGAGCCTTTTAAAAAGAACGATTCGTTATTCACAGGAAAATATTGGAAGATTCTTAAAGACTTTAATTTCAACTTATTACCATCAAGTTTTTCGGTAAACACAGATATTAACAGACAGTTCAGTAAGCAAAAATTCAGGGAAGTAGAGCTAGGAGGTGATAATATTGGTATTGAAGAATTGTTCAGAAGAAATTATACTTTCGATTTTCAGTATGCCATCAATTATAATCTAACAGATGCATTGAGCTTAAACTTTACAGCTGCCAATACCAATATTGTAAGAAACTATTTTATAGATGATCGCATCAACGGAAGACAAGACCCTAACTTAGATGTTTGGGATGGCTTCTTTGATTTTGGTGATCCCAACATACAGACACAACAGCTTCAGGTTAATTATGAGTTGCCGCTTTACAAAATACCAGCTTTAAGTTTCTTAAGAACAACATATGCCTATAATGGTACATTCCAGTGGCAAAAAGGTTCGGATCTTAATGAAGGTTTGCAATTAGAAGATCCTGATAATCCAGGTACTTTCAATTCATTTAACCTTGGACATTCCATTCAAAATTCAAACACGCACAATATTAACTCAACCCTTAATATGGAAACCTTTTACAAGTCTGTAGGCTTAGTAAAGAAAGGAAAGCAAAGAGGTAGAGGAAGAACAAGAAATTCGCAATCTAGATCCCGTAGGGCAACACCAGATGCATCATCAGAGAATAAAGATGAGCAGCAGGCTAAAGACCCAAATAAATTGAGTACAGGTAAAAAGGCTTACAATACTATGGTAGATATTGTAACCATGATAAAGCGTATTCAGTTTGGTTATACCGAAAATAATGGTACGTTTTTACCTGGCTATTTACCAACACCAGGTTTTATAGGGACGTTACGACCAACTGTAGGCTATACATTTGGAAGTCAAAGAGATATTAGAAATATTGTTGCTAGAGAAGGCTGGTTAACTACATTTCCGGAGTTTAATCAACAGTATACGGAGGTTACCAACAAAACATTGGATTATTCAATTAATTTAGAACCAATGCGAGATCTTAAAATAGACTTGATTGGTAACAGGACATATACAGAAAATATTACGGAAAACTTTAGAGGTTTAGACAATGACGGAGACGGACTTAGCGACGAGTATGAAGATTTAATCACCAATTCATTTGGTAACTTTAATATTTCAACAGCATTAATAAAAACAGCATTTAGTAAAAGTGATGAAAATCAATCTGCTGCTTTCGATGATTTTAGAGCAAATAGACTGGTTATAGCCAACCGTTTAGCAAGAGAGTTTTATGGCAATACACCTTTCGGAACTGATGCAGAAGGCTATCCTGAAGGTTTTGGAAAAAACAGTCAACGCGTATTACTACCAGCATTTTTAGCAGCTTATCAAGGTTCAGACCCAGAAAAAATAACAACTAGAGCCTTTAGGGATGTGCCAATTCCTAATTGGACGTTGAAGTACACAGGGCTCATGAAAATTCCTTGGTTTAAGAAAACATTCAGACGTTTTTCTATTCAGCATGGCTATAGATCGAGATATACCATTAACCAGTTTAGAACTAATTTAGACTTTGAAGAGTACGATACTTCTTTAGATTATGATGACCCTCAGAATGCTGATGCGCTCGATCAAGCAGGTAATATTAAAGCAAGAACACTGTATAGCAATATTAATTTAGAAGAGCAATTTAGCCCTCTAATTCGTTTAGAGTTTGAAATGAAAAACTCTATAAAAGTATTGGCAGAAGTTGCCACTGACAGGTTATTATCATTAAGTTTTGATAATAATTTAATGACCGAGGTACAGGGAAGAGAGTATACCTTAGGCTTGGGTTATCGTATCAAAGATTTGAGAATTCGCTCTGCACTGGCTGGTCCAAAACAAATTATTAAAAGCGATTTAAATATGCGTGCAGATGTTTCGGTGAGGGACAATAAAACCATTGTTAGATATTTAGATTTAGAGAATAATCAGGTCACTGCTGGGCAAACAATATGGGGTGTTAAGTACACGGCAGATTATGCATTCAGTAAAAACCTTACGGCTATTTTCTATTTTGACTATACATTTTCCGACTTTGCAATTTCTACATCTTTCCCACAAACATCCATAAGGTCGGGAATCACTTTACGTTATAACTTCGGAAATTAATTTAGTTGTTAATTTTGAAAAGAAACAATTAAAAAATTACATTTGCTTTATTAATATTTATATAACTTCAAAATGAATATACCATCAGAATTAAAGTACACTAAAGATCACGAATGGATAAAAATTGATGGCGATGTTGCCACAGTTGGTATTACAGATTTTGCTCAAGGCGAATTGGGTGATATTGTGTATGTAGAAGTAGATACTTTAGATGAAACGCTCGATATTGAAGAGGTTTTTGGTACAGTTGAGGCTGTTAAAACTGTTTCTGATTTGTTTTTGCCTTTGTCGGGAGAAATTATTGAATTCAACGAAAATCTAGAAGACGAGCCAGAGAAGGTAAATACAGATCCCTATGGTGATGGATGGATGATAAAGCTGAAAATATCTGATGCTTCCCAAGTAGATGGTCTGTTGTCTGCTGAGGATTACAAAGCCCTTATTAGTGGTTAAAAAGTTGTTTTTAACAGCCTCAATAGTTTATACTATTGCGCTTGTTATTGCAAGCTTGGTCAATCTTAATAGTGTGCCGAGTTTGGGTTCATCATTTGATGATAAGATTTACCATTGTATTGCTTATCTCGGGCTTGCGTTTTTATGGATGACATATTTTAAATCATCAACCAAAAAGCATATTAAAGTTATTGTGTTTATAGGCGTAATTTTATTTGGTATTGTTCTAGAACTGGTTCAGCATCTACTCAATCCAAACAGAACTTACGATAATTATGATTTAATGGCCAATTGCATAGGAGTATTACTTGGCACATTAATTGCAGTGAGATTACACATAATTACGTTAAAATAATATCAAGTTTTGCATTTTTAGTTATTATTTAGTTAAATTAGCCACACTCTATAAAGATAAACACTATGGAACATAAAAAGAATCCAAAATCCGACGTGAGCCGTAATAGCTCACTCTACTTTGCGGTTGGACTTGCCTTAATGTTAGCTATTTCATATATGGCAATTAATTACAAAACGTATGATAAGAAAGACGTTGTTGCAGACACCCTCAATTTAGATGACGAGTTAGAAGAAGAAATACCGATCACACAACAATTGGTTACGCCACCACCTCCACCACCTCCACCACCAGCTCCGCCAGAAATTATCGAAGTTGTTGAAGATGATGTAGAAGTAGAGGAAACAGTAGTTGAATCTACTGAAACTGAAATGGAAACAGAAATTGTAGAAGTAGAAGAGGTAGCTGTAGCAGAAGTAGAGGAAGTTCTCGAGGTACCCTTTTCAGTAATTGAAAATGTTCCTGTCTTTCCTGGTTGTGAAAACAAAAAAGGTAACGCAGCTAAAAAAGCCTGCATGTCTGAGAAAGTAAAAAAGATGGTAAATAGAAAGTTTAACAAAGATCTTGCTGGCGATTTAGGATTACAGCCAGGTAAAAAGAAGATTTTTGTGTCTTTTAAAATAGATAAGAATGGAAATGTTGTACAAGTTGGTGCACGTGGTCCACATCCTGCTCTAGAAAAAGAAGCAAAACGTGTTATTAATCTCTTGCCTAAGATGAAACCAGGTAAACAAAGAGGTAAAGCCGTTATTGTACCATACTCATTACCAATTGTATTCCAAGTACAAGACTAAAAGATTTAAATACCTTACATATAAAAATCCCGTTCAAAATTAATTGAACGGGATTTTCGTTTTTGGTATGCTTATTGTGACTTTATCATAATATTAACATTTTAAATCATACGTATTATGAAAAATTCTAAAAAAACCTCTAATGGTGTTGGTCAGAACACTGCTGAGGTAAAGAAATCACAAAAGCATGATGCAAATTTACAAAAAAACTCAACCCTATATTTTCAAATAGGGTTGATTCTTTGTTTGTTGGGCACTTATGCACTTTTTGAAATGCAGTTTCAGGAACAGAAATTTGTTATTGAAACAATAGATTCTAATGAACTTGCTACCATTGATGTCGCACCAGACTTCAGAGTTAAAGTTGAACAAAAGAGTGAACCGAAACCTAAAGTGGAGCGCAGTAATAAAATAATTGAGAAGATTAAAGAAGTACCTGACGAAACTAAAACAGTAGAAAAAGAACTTTTTACCACAGATTCTTCAGATCAACCCTCAGAGCCTGCAAACCCTGGAGACTTTTCAGAGAATAATGAGCCTGCAGCTGATGAAGTCTTTGTTCCTTTTCCATTAATAGAAAAAGTACCGATTTATCCAGGTTGTGAAAAGTACGATTCTAATGAAGCGCGCAAAAAATGCATGTCCAATAAGATTACCAAATTGGTTGGGAGAAAATTCAATACAAGTGTCGGTGAGAGATATGGTATTACTGGTCTGCAAAAAATTCAAACGCAATTTACAGTAGATAAAAATGGAAATGTCACAGATGTTAAGGTAAGGGCTCCGCACCCAGCACTCGAAAAAGAAGCAAAACGAGTTATCGATAAGATACCACATATGAAGCCAGGTATTCAAAGAGATAAGCCAGTGGGCGTAATTTATACACTCCCTATTACTTTTCAGGTAAATAATTAAAAATGTATACTTTTCAACATTCAAAACCGTTAGCATCTAGCTAACGGTTTTTTGTTTTAGGCATACTGAAAAAAATAAGTATCTTTCTGCCTTCAAAACAACGTCTTTTTTATGAAGCATATTTGGCTTGTAACGCTTTTATTGACCTCTTTTTTAAGTAGTGCCCAAACAATTTCAACATACGAAAAGCCACCTGTTTTCAGTGAATGCGATTCGCTTGCCGTCAGCCAATTGAAATCATGCTTTAACTATTCGCTAAATAACTTCATCTATAAAAACTTTAGTGTACCACAAGTCGTTGTTGATGAAGATTATGAAGGCGACATACAGGTGCTGTTTGAAGTTAATAAAGAAGGAGCGTTTAAAGTAATCTATACCGATGGGCTTTATGACGAATTAAAAGATGAAGCCAAGCGTGTCTTTGAGATGCTTCCTAAAATTAAACCTGCAACTTACAATGGCAGGGCAACCTTTGTACAGTATAGTATTAATATTGCAATTCCTCTTATAGAACCAATTAGGGAAGAAGATAAAACCAATGATGTTCAATTGCCAAAAAGAGATAGTCTTAATGCCACGTTATCTGATGAATTTGATAAGGTCAATGCAGAGCTTAAACCATACGAAAAACTAGAATACAGTAGTCAATTAAATGTGCCATTCACCCATTCTTACTATGCACGATTTGATGATGAGATGAATGCCATTGGCACCAATAGTCATACAGCAGCTAAACCCTATGTGTATAGTGACGTAGAGCGCTATTATGATATTAAGGCTGAAAAAGAAAGTTTGGCAAAAGATGCAGATTCTTGGTTGGGCAGAAAATTGTACAATGAGCATTTGGTAGAAGTACAAGGTAAAGACTATTGGTTTACGGTAGATCCTATTTTGGATTTACAAGTTGGGTCAGATACTGAAGCTGATTATAGTACATGGAATAACACCAGGGGTATTTTTATACAAGCAGGGTTAGGGAAACGTTTCAATTTATCGACTTCGGTTTACGAAAGCCAAGGCCGCTTTGCGGAATACTTTAATCGTTATGCGGAGAGCTTAAAAGCTTTTGGGCCAGATCCAGCCATTATACCTGGACGAGGTATCGCTAAACGGTTTAAGGAAAACTCCTATGATTATCCAGTTGCTGAAGCCTATTTGTCATATACACCAGCTGATTTTTTAAATATTCAGTTTGGTCACGGAAAAAACTTTATAGGGGATGGTTATCGTTCCCTGTTTCAAAGCGATGTTGCTAGTCCCTATCCATTTTTAAAATTGAATGCCAGTTTCTGGAAAATAAAATATACAAGCACTTGGATGTGGTTAAAAGATGTACGGCCAGAAGTTGTGGAAGACGATGCTTTTCTCACTAAATACATGGCAAACCATTATTTGAGTTGGAATGTTTCTAAACGTTTAAACATCGGGTTGTTTGAATCCGTAATGTGGGCAGATACTAACGGAAGGGGCTTTGATGTTAATTATCTTAACCCAATTATATTTTTTAGGGCCATTGAGTTCCAAACAGGACAAGGTGCTGGTAATGCAATTCTAGGGTTAAGCGGAAAATACAAATGGAACAACAAAGTGAATCTTTACGGACAATTTATTTTAGATGAATTTTCTTTAAGTGATGTTACAGCTGGAAATAAGAGTTGGAAAAACAAGTTTGGCTTTCAATTAGGGGCAAAATATTTTAATGCTTTTGGGGTTGATAATCTATTACTCCAGGCTGAATATAACCAAGTGCGGCCATACACCTATTCTCACAATACTGAAATTTTAAACTATGCACATTTCAATCAACCCATGGCACATCTTTGGGGAGCAAATTTTAGGGAATTGGTATTAATAGGACGCTATAATTACAAGCGTTGGTTTGCAGATGCCAAATTCATTATTGGTCAACGTGGATTCGACTTTAATACAGATGAGGATAGCTTTGCCTATGGTGGCGATATCTATACCAATGAAAACAATCGTGTTGCTGATACAGGTATAACCATAGGGCAAGGAAATAAGACGAATAGTTTTATGACAGAGCTACAAGCAGGTTACTTATTGAATCCAGAAACCAATTTAAAGCTCTTTACGAATATTATTTATAGGGATTTTAACCCTGAGGCCACAACACTCTCCACAATGGCGTCAAAGACACTTTGGTTTAGTATTGGTGTAAGAACAGACTTGTTTAACTGGTATAATGATTTTTAGTTTTTGGGACTGCATATAAAACTATGACCTTACGTTGGTTAGAAGTAAATTTCAGACTATCTTTGCACTCGCTAAGAATAGAACAAAAACACACACGGCTTGAGCAGCACAAAATCTTCGGTTTCAACAGCTTCCGCACTTACGGATTTTAAGGAAATCACAAAAATGGGATTGTCCATAAGTGTTGTATTTTCTGCAATTGCGGGTTATTTACTAGGTGTAGAGTCCATAAGTTTTACCACGTTGCTGTTATTGGCATTTGGAGGTTATTTTATGGTTGGTGCATCTAACGCTTATAACCAAATCATAGAGCGCGATTTAGATGCGCTAATGGATAGAACAAAAAATAGACCTATTCCCTCAGGTCGTATGTCTGTAAATACAGCATTTGTAATCGCAACATCTTTTACAGTTTTAGGATTGATTACCTTATATGTAATCAACCCCAAAACCGCAATGTATGGTGCAATATCCATATTTTTATATACCAGTGTTTATACACCTTTAAAGACAAAAACATCATTAGCCGTTTTCGTTGGTGCATTGCCTGGAGCCATTCCTTTTATGTTGGGTTGGGTAGCAGCACGTAACGATTTTGGTATTGAACCGGGAACTTTATTTGCCATTCAATTCTTTTGGCAATTTCCACATTTTTGGTCGATTGGTTGGTTTTTATACGAAGATTATAAAAAAGGGGGCTTTTTTATGTTGCCAACAGGAAAACCAGATAAAGGAACAGCAGTACAAATTATTATGTATAGTGTTTGGACAGTTATTGTATCTGTAATACCTGTTTTTGGTTTTACAGGAGATTTGAAACTATCTATCGTTGGTGCGGCGTTGGTATTTTTATTAGGTATGATAATGTTGGTATATGCATTTAAATTATTTCAAAAACGCTCAATTAAAGCCGCCAAACAATTAATGCTGTCTAGCGTATTTTATATTACCATGTTGCAGATTATATATGTTGCGGATAAATTTTTAAGATAAATGGATTTAACACAAGGTACACCAGAAGAGAAAAGAGCAAGATCTAAAAAAATGATGTTGTGGTTTGGAATAGGCTCATTGCTTATGTCTTTTGCTGGTCTAATCAGTGCATTTATAGTAAGTAGCAAACAACGTCTTAATAAAGATTGGTTAGTTGATTTTGAATTACCTGACGCTTTCTTAATCAGTTTAATATTGATTTTGGTGAGTAGTATCACTTTTATTATGGCAAAGTATGCTCTAAAACAGAACAATAGGCAAATGACTACAATTTGGTTGTTGGTGACATTAGCTTTGGGAATTGCATTTGTTTTTAGTCAATTTGAAGGCTTCAGGCAAATCATTCAAACAGGGTATAATTTTACTGGGCCGACGAGTAATATTACCATATCCTATATTTATTTAATAGCTGTTGTGCATATAGGTCACGTCATTGCTGGGTTGATATGTATAATTGTTGTAATTTATAATCATTTTAAACAAAAGTATAATACCAACAATATGTTGGGTTTAGAACTTGCTGCAAATTTTTGGCATTTCGTAGACATACTTTGGCTCGTGCTCTTTTTATTTTTATATTTTTTTAGATATATAATTTGATTATTTTTGTCCAACCTTAAAATTCAAACAAATTCTATGGATTCTACAGTAGCAAATGCTGGTACAGAAGAAAAAACTTGGGGAGGCGGAAACCAACCGCTAAAAGCAAGTTATGGAAAGATGATGATGTGGTTCTTCATTGTATCAGATGCATTAACATTTTCAGGTTTCTTAGCCGCTTATGGTTTTTCTAGGTTCAAGTTTATAAAAGAATGGCCAATTGCAGATGAAGTGTTTACTCACGTGCCATTTTTACACGGTCAAGAGTTGCCAATGATTTATGTAGCGTTCATGACGTTTATTCTTATCATGTCTTCTGTAACTATGGTATTAGCTGTAGATGCAGGTCACCACATGAACAAAGCCAAAGTGACTTTGTATATGTTCTTAACCATTATTGGTGGTGCTATTTTCGTTGGATCACAAGCTTGGGAATGGGCTACATTTATTCAGGGAGATTACGGAGCGGTACAGACCAAAGGTGGTAATATTTTACAATTTGGTGAGTATGTCAATGTAGATGGTGAAGAAAAGTTTAAGCGCATTTCAATCGATGATTTTGCTGTACATCATATGACTGATCGTGCTGAGCACGATCGCAGTAACGGACTTTGGTTTGTTACAGAAGAGTCATTACCACCTTACACAGTAAGTGAGATATATGATGGTTTAGCTGCCAACGAAAATATTTTGGTAAGAACACAAATCATAAATGAAGAAGGTAAAAAAACAGTTTTATCTAGAGAAGAGTCTTTAAAACAAATAAAAGATAATGGAAAGCTTGTGGTTAAAGGCGCAAACTTACATGTCAACGAATACGGAACAGCATTGTTCGCAGATTTCTTTTTCTTTATTACTGGATTTCACGGATTCCACGTATTTTCTGGTGTAGTAATAAACATTATCATATTCTTTAATGTTATTCTTGGAACTTACGAAAGACGAGGTAGCTACGAAATGGTAGAAAAAGTTGGACTTTATTGGCACTTTGTCGATTTGGTATGGGTATTTGTATTTACATTCTTCTACTTAGTATAAAAGCAATTTAAGATTCAGTTATGGCACACGAACATAAATTAGAAATATTTAGAGGACTTTGGAAATTTAAGTCTAATACTCAAAAAATTTGGGGCGTTTTGGCCTTTTTAACTTTAGTTACCGCAGTTGAGGTTATACTTGGTATATATAAGCCAGAAAGTCTTATGGAGCCTTGGATGACACCTTTTGAAGGTGGTTTCTTTGCAACGCTTATGAATATTATTTTTTCAGCGTTTATATATATGAAGCCTTTAAATTTAATCTTCATCATATTAACCATTGTTAAAGCATACTATATTACTTGGGATTTTATGCACATGCGAGATGAAACCAAAGCATTGAGACGTATGGTAGTTTGGACAGGTGTTTTCCTTATCTGTTATTTAATATTCATCCTATTGCAAGAAGGAGGCTACGTTTTTGAAGTTTACAATGCTGACGATGCTATTATAAAAAGAGATTTTTAAACTCAAAATATTGAGTTAAATGATATTAAAAGGTGGTTTTTCTAAACCACCTTTTTTATTTTTGCATTCCAAATATTTGTTATCTCACATAACATATGAAAGTTAATAAAACCAAACGTTACGCAGTTCTAAGTATCCTGTTTTTTTTACCAGTAGCGTTTTTATTGATGCTATACCCGTCAACGCATAATTATGACCCATTAGAGGTTGTTAATAGGGATGTAAAAGAAATTTCAATTTCCGAAGATGTAAAACTGCAAGACCATATTACAGTTTTGGCTTTTTTTGGAAAGAATCCAATGAACAATAGTACTTCGGCATTGAACCTAAAGGAATTGGTATATGATAAATTTAAAGGCTTTAAAAAATTTCAGATAGTTGTAGTAGCACCAAAAGGATCTGAAGATGATTATTCCGAATTAAAAAAAGAAGTTGCTCGTTACGAAGACCTTAGGTTTTGGCATTATATATTCCGTACAGAAGAAGACATCAAAACGATTTATAAAAGCTTAAAGGTTCACACAAATTTAGACGCAGACTTAGCAACGGATAATGTCTATATAATAGACAAAGATAAAAACCAACGTGGACGATTAGATGATAGGGAGGATAATGAAAAAGAGCAGAATAAACCAGTACGTCAGTTGTATGCCTACAATTGTATTGAAGTTGCTGAAATAAAGAATAAAATGAGTGACGATATGCGTATTTTATTTACGGAATACCGCCAAAAACGTAAAGGTGAATTCGACTCTAATAAAAGACGCGAAAAAGAATTAAAAAATGAGTAAAAAAACTAATTATTCTTACGTAGGTATTGCATTTATCTTGTTGGTATTTGGAATTATTTTTATTCCAAAAATTATTGATAGAATTAATGCAGATGATGTTACGAGGGACGAAAGTCGAAGTGAAGAAGTATCCAAAGCAAGTAAAGGGACAAAAAGTGACTTGGCCTATATCGAAATTAATGAAAAGCCTAAAAAAGTACCAGCATTCAGTTTTACTAATCAAAATAGGGAAACGATAACAAATACTGATTTCCAAGGAAAAGTTTATGTTGTTGAGTTTTTCTTCACCACTTGCCCTACCATTTGTCCAATTATGAATCGTAACTTGGTTGAGATACAAGATCACTTCAAGGATTTTGAAAATTTTGGAGTAGCATCGTTTACGATCAACCCAGAAATAGATACACCAGAGGTGTTAAAAAAGTATGCCCAAAACTATGGGATTACTAACCCAAATTGGCACTTAATGACAGGAGACGAAACAGATATTTACAAATTGGCCAACGAAGGTTTTAATCTCTACACTTCAAAAGATGAAACTGTAGAAGGTGGCTTCGAGCATTCTGGTAATTTTGCTCTCATAGATAAGGAAGGCTTTATCCGTTCTCGTAAAGATGAATTTGGTAATCCAATTATATTTTATAACGGATTAATTGCCGAGGCAGACGGTAAAGACGAAGATGGTATTCTGCAAGAGATTACCATATTAAAAGAAGATATATCCAAACTATTAAAGGAATAAATTTATCATTCAAAATTTTGATGCTTGTTGTAATTGAAACGAAAGTAAAGAATCAAAAAAAACATTATGAATTCAGTAGATATAGAAAAAGAAAAAAAATATAATAAGTGGATTGTGGCCCTGTCAATTATAATTCCATTGGCAGTAGCAGCATTGTTTGGCGTTAATTTAAAACGCTTAGGGTTCGATGTAGAGCCGCTAAGTTTTTTACCACCGATTTATGCATCTGTAAATGCACTTACTGCAATAGTATTAGTAATTGCTGTGGTAATGATCAAAAAAGGAAATAGAAAATTGCACGAAAAACTCATGAAATTTGCTATATGTCTTTCAGTGTCATTTCTTGTAATGTATGTTGCCTATCATATGACAAGTGATTCTACTAAGTTTGGTGGAGAAGGTATGGTAAAGTACATATACTATTTTATTCTAATCACGCATATTCTATTATCTATTGTCATTATTCCTTTTGTTTTAATTACGTATGTCAGGGCTATTACCAATAATATTGAGCGCCATAAAAAAATAGCAAAAGTTACATTTCCACTATGGCTTTATGTCGCTGTAACAGGAGTCATAGTTTATTTAATGATTTCACCATATTATACATAACATGAAAAAGAAAGTTGTCTTTTCTCTTTTGTTTTTTCTCTTTTTTCTTCAAACAAAAGCGCAATGTGCCATGTGTAGGGCAGTTTTAGAAAGTGGTGAAGATCAATCTGCAGCAGAAGGTATTAATGATGGCATTATGTTTTTAATGGCTGTGCCATATATTTTGGTAGCGGTAATTGGATATATTGTTTACAGAACTTACAATAATTCTCAAAAGTCTAAAAATATAGACAAAACACTGTAACATTTTCTTATTTAATCAGTCTTAATCATTAAGAGTTTACAATTAATTCTTAACAATTTGTTGGCATAAAAGCCATGTGAATTTTCTTAAAATTGTACTCTTTAACCACCCAGTCTATGATTCAGATTAAGAATTTACACAAATCTTATCACATGGGAAGCAATTCGCTTCATGTTCTTAAAGGCATTAATTTTGATGTTAAAGCAGGGGAACTAGTATCCATCATGGGCTCATCAGGCTCAGGTAAGTCCACCTTATTAAATGTCTTGGGTATGTTGGATGAAGCGGATAAAGGAGAATACATTCTCGACAATGTACCAATTAAAAACCTCAATGAAAAAATAGCGGCTAAGTACAGAAATGAATTTCTTGGGTTTATTTTTCAATCTTTCAACCTTATCAATTACAAAAGTGCTTTAGACAACGTTTCTATGCCATTGTACTATAAAGGAATAAAACGAAAAGAACGAACCGATAGAGCAATGCACTACTTAGAAAAAGTAGGTTTGGCTGAGTGGTCACATCACCTACCTAGTGAATTATCTGGTGGGCAAAAGCAACGTGTTGCCATTGCTAGAGCTTTGGCAAGTGATCCAAAAGTGTTATTGGCAGACGAACCAACAGGAGCTCTGGACACCAAAACATCTTATGAGGTTATGGAACTCATCCAAGGCATTAATGACGAAGGAAAAACGATTCTGGTCGTTACCCACGAGCATGACATTGCGCAAATGACCAAGCGAATCGTTAACTTAAAGGATGGTGTTATCATCGATGATAGTAAAGTAGAACAGGTTAGAGCATCACAACATGTTTGATATAGAGCGTTGGCAAGAAATATTCGAAACTTTACGCAAAAACAAATTGCGAACCTTTCTTACGGGACTTTCTGTATTTATTGGCATATTTATATTGGTTATGCTTTTGGGTTTTAGTACCGGTATATCAAATGGTGTGAAATCCCAATTCGAACAAGATGCCACCAATAGAATTTCTGTATGGACGGGTGTAACCACAAAAGGCTACAAAGGTCTAAATCCTGGGCGTTACATTCAATTAAAAAACTCTAGCTTCGAATCTGTTGAAAACAAGTATGATGAATTATTGGAGTATCGTTCAAAAGATTATACGATATGGGGTGGAACAGTAACCTATAAAAATGAAACAGGAAACTTTCGTATCCGTGGTACTTTGCCAGATAACCAGTTTATCGAAAACGCAGATATAGGATATGGTCGTTTTGTGAGTCAATCCGATTTAAACGGAAATAAAAAGGTTGCTGTGATTGGTAATAAAATGAAGAAAGACCTTTTTAAAGATGAAGATCCAATAGATAAGAATATCCAAATCTTTGGTATGAATTTTAAGGTTATTGGTGTTTTTTACGATCCTGGAGGGGATAGGGAGGAAAGTCAGGTTTACATACCCGTCACTACTGCTCAACAAGTTTTTAACGCGGGCGATAACATTAGAAACATGGCATTTACCGTAAAAATGGCAAATAACTTTGATCAGGCTGTAGCCCAATCTACCGCAATTGCTGAAGGTATAGAAGCTCAAATCAAAGAAATACATACTGTGGCACCAGACGACCAAAGTGCTGTTAGAGTAAATAACACATTAGAAGAAGCGAAAAAAATATATGCTTTAATAGCGACAATCCAAGCCGTATTTTGGTTTGTTGGAATAGGAACCATCATCGCAGGCATTGTTGGTGTAGGTAACATTATGCTTATTGTTGTTAAAGAACGTACCAAGGAAATAGGAATAAGAAAAGCTCTGGGTGCATTACCAATGTCTATCGTTGGTATGATATTACAGGAAGCCATTTTTGTAACAATGTTTGCCGGATTATTTGGGTTGATTTTAGGCTTAGGTTTGCTAGAGCTCGTTGGGCCTCAAATTGAAAGTGACTTTATAAAATACCCTCAAGTAAATTTTAATATCGCATTAACAACAGTGTTTTTATTAGTTATTGCAGGTGCATTAGCAGGTTTTATTCCGGCTTATAGAGCTGCAAAGATAAAACCCATTGTAGCTTTAAGAGACGAATAAAATGTTTAGTAAGGACCGTTGGAACGAAATATTGGAAGCTTTAAATGCTAACAGGTTTAGAACCTTACTAACGGCATTTGGGGTATTTTGGGGCATCACAATTCTCGTACTTCTTTTGGCTTTAACCAATGGATTGAAAAATGGGGTTACCGCAGATTTTGGGAATTTTGCCACTAATTCCATGTTTATGTGGACAAGAGGCACATCTAAGCCATACAAAGGCTTGCCCAAAGGACGCTATTTTAACTACAAGATAAGCGATGTCGATGCTATTAAATCTGAAATACCAAATCTCAAATATGTATCGCCTCGAAACCAATTGGGTGGCTTTAGGGGCGCAAATAATGTCATAAGAGGTACAAAGACAGGTGCTTTTGAGATTTATGGAGATTATCCAGAGTACATTAAACAACAACCGATGGATATTCTTCAAGGACGCTTCTTGAGTTATTCAGATATAAGTACCAAGCGTAAGATATGCGTTATTGGTACTGGTGTTGTAAAAGGTCTGTATAATAAAGGAGAAAAAGTTTTAGGAACATACATAAAAATAAACGGTGTCAATTTTTTAGTTGTAGGAACTTTTAAAATGAGCAATAGTCAAGGTGATGATGAACAAGATGCCAGCACAATTTATATTCCTTTCACCACATTTGGTCAAGCCTTCAATAGAGGAGAAAATGTGGGTTGGATGGCTATAACGGCAGAAGATAACGTGCCGATCACATCAATAAAGCAACAGGTTTTCGACTTAATGAAATCAAGGCACAAAGTACATCCAGAAGATGACAGTGCCATTGGGCATTTTGATTTGTCTGAACAATTTGGTCGTATTAGCGGCTTGTTCTCAATATTAACCTTGGTTGGTTATTTTGTGGGGGCTTTGGTTTTAATTTCTGGTATTATTGGTATTAATAACATCATGCTCATTGTAGTGAAAGAACGTACTAAAGAGATTGGTGTTAGAAGAGCTTTGGGTGCTACGCCTTGGATGATAAAAGGCCAAATTCTTCAAGAGAGCTTAGTGCTAACCATTTTATCTGGCATGTTGGGCGTATCATTTGCTGCCCTAGTCATCTGGATTATGAATTCCATTTTAGACAATGCAGGTGAGGTAGAAAATTTTGCAAACCCAAGTGTAAGTATGCAGGTTGTATTTACAGCCTTAATCATATTAGTTGTTTCAGGTTTATTGGCGGGGTTAATACCTGCGAATAGAGCTACAAAGATGAAACCTGTAGACGCATTAAGAGTAGAATAAAATTATAATTATATAAACGAATGAAAAGAACAAAAACTGTAATCGCCTTAGTAGCCATAGTCATTGCTTTTGGTGTAGCCTTGTTTTATTTATGGAAAAAGAATCAGGAAGATCCAGTAACGTATACTTCAGAAAGTGCTACCGAGAAAACCATAGTTGTTAAAACTGTCGCTACTGGAAGTATTGTACCAAAGGAAGAGGTTCTAATAAAACCTAATATTTCTGGTGTGGTAGAAGAAGTTTATGTTGAAGCTGGCGAATATGTAAAGCAAGGAGATTTAATAGCACAGATTAAAGTCATACCAAATGTTTCAAACTTAACCAGTGCAAAGAATAATATAGCCTCAAACAGAACAGCTTTGCAGACTGCCGAAATTAACTATAAGACACAAAAGGCAATATACGACCGCCAAAAAGAATTGTTTGAGAAAGGTGTCATTGCTGCCAATGAGTTCGATCAGGTAAACAATACCTATTTACAAGCTAAGCAACAGGTAGAGCAAGCTAGAATTAGTGTAACCCAGGCAAGGCAAAACTATGATATCATTAAAACAGGAACAACATCTGGTTTAGGTAATATTGCCCAAACCCAAGTGAGAGCAACGGTTTCGGGCATGGTATTAGATGTGCCAGTAAAAGCAGGAAACCAAGTGATTGAAGCTAATAATTTTAATGAAGGTACATCCATTGCATCATTAGCGGATGTTAAAAAAATGATTTTTGAAGGAAAGGTAGACGAAAGCGAAGTCGGAAAAATAAAAGAAGGATTACCGTTAGAGATTACTGTTGGAGCCATTGAGAACGAAAAATTCGATGCGGTTTTAGATTATATTGCACCTAAAGGTGTTGCTGAGAATGGTGCAATCCAGTTTGAAATTAAAGGAACACTAAAAAAGATAGATTCTACATTTATTAGAGCTGGTCTAAGTGCCAATGCATCCATTATTTTAGACAAGGCCGAAAAGGTTTTGGCAATAAAAGAAGCTTTGGTTCAGTACGACAAGGAGACCAAGGAACCTTTTGTAGAGATTGAAGTTGGCGATCAGAAATATGAAAAAAAGGATGTGGAATTAGGAATCAGTGATGGTATTTTTGTAGAAGTAAAAAGTGGTATTTCAAAAGACGATAAAATAAAAGTTTGGAATCAGGTACAAGGTGTGCCAAAATACGCACAACAATAATTTTAACATTTAGTGTAACACATTAAGATTTGTTTAGACATATAGACATTATGAAAAAATCAATCATTGCGATAGTATTTCTTTTTGGAATATTTGCTCAAGCTCAAAATAAAAAATGGACACTAAAAGAGTGTGTGCAGTATGCTCTAGAGAATAATATATCCATAAGGCAAAGTGAACTGGACTTAGAACTGGCTGAGGTAGAAAAACTAACGGCAAAAGGCAACTTTGTGCCAAGCCTTAGCGCAAGTGCAGGGGTTTCAGAAAATACAGGTTTGAGTTTTAACCCTGTAACCAACAATGCGCAAACAACAACGTTCCTTTCTGCATCGGGAAGCATCAATGTGGGTTATACCCTTTTTGATGGTTTAAGAAATATAAGACAGTTGCAACGTGCAGATATATCAAGGCTCTCTAGTCAGTATCGTTTAGATAAAATGAAAGATGACATTTCATTATTTGTGGCCAATGGTTATTTAACAGTGATTCTAAACAAAGCAAATTTAGAAGTTTTAAGATCTCAAAATGAAGTCACAAAAGAGCAAATTGAGAGAACACAAGAGTTGGTAGATGCAGGTTCCTTACCTAGAGGAGATTTACTCGAGATAAAAGCTACGGATGCAAGTGAGCAACAACAGATTATCAATGCAGAGAATAATGTTCAAATATCGCTGATAAGTCTTGCGCAATTATTGTTGATTAAAGACTATGAGAATTTTGACATCGAAGACGAAGGCTATAATATTGTCGACGATGGTGTTTCAAACAGAGATGTTTCGGATATTATTGATGCTGCCAAAGCCAACAGATCCGAAATCAAAATAGCTGAACAGAATGTAGAACTTGCCGAAATGGATTTAAAAATTGCCAAAGGGGTCAACTGGCCAACTTTATCAGCATTTTTCGGATACAATACCAGATATGCAGATACACCGAGTTTTACACAGCAAATAGACCCTGATAATCCAACAGTTACAGAGCAAATTGGTACTGTTCAGGGAACTGGTCAGGCTGTTGTCGGAACGTTTCCAAATACATTCCCAGTAGAAGTAGCTGCTGATCCTTTTATAGATCAATTATATCAAAATGATGGAATTGGTTATGGATTGCAATTAAACATTCCTATATTAAACGGATTCAATACAAGAGGTAATGTTCAAAGAAACAAAGTGAGTTTAGAGCGTGCCAAATTTGAACTCGAACAAGCTGAGTTAGATTTAGAATCTACAGTATACCAAGCTTATGTTGATGCTAAAGGGGCTCTAAAATCTTATGAAGCTGCACAGGTTGCTTTGGAATCTCAAGAATTGGCTTATAATTATGCAAAAGAGCGTTACGATGTCGGTTTAACCAATGCATTTGATTTTAGTCAGTCTAAACTAAGGTTTGACAATGCAAGAATTGAATTAAATAGATCTAAATACGATTATATATTTAAATTAAAAGTCCTCGAATTATATTTTGGAATTCCTGCAACTGAATTAAAGTTTTAATTATGAGCAAAACAGTAAAAATTATTATCGGAATCGTCGTTCTTGTACTCATTATGTTGGTGGCAGGGTCTAAAATGGGATGGTTTGGTAAGAAAGGAAATTTTAAGGAGGTCACTGTAAAGGAAGTGGCGCTATACGATATTATTGAAACGGTTTCAGCAACCGGTAAGATTCAACCAGAAGTCGAAGTAAAAATCTCTTCTGAAGTTTCTGGGGAAATTTTAGAATTACCGTTTAAAGAGGGGCAAGAAGTTAAAAAAGGGGATTTATTGGTAAAGGTAAATCCAGATTTAATTCAGTCTGCTGTAAGCAGATCCCAGGCATCATATCAAAACGTAAGAGCTGGTCTAGAACAAGCTGAGGCTAATTTAAAGCAAGCCAAGGCAGACTACGATAGAAATAAAACGTTATTTGATAGAGGAGTAATTTCTAAAGCTGATTGGGACAGAGCTATAGCTACTTACGAAACAGCTAAAGCCAATAAAAGTGCAGCCTATTATAGTGTGCAAAGTGCTGCTGCAACAGTTAATGAAGCCAAAGACAATTTAACCAGAACCACCATCTATGCACCAATGAGCGGAACCATTTCCATGCTCAATGTAGAACTGGGTGAGCGTGTCGTTGGTACGCAGCAAATGGCAGGTACAGAAATCCTTCGTGTTGCCAACCTTAATAATATGGAAGTTGAGGTCGATGTTAACGAAAATGATATTGTAAAAGTAAGTATTGGAGATTCTACAATTGTTGAAGTTGATGCGTATTTGAAGAAAGAATTTAAGGGCATTGTTACTGAAATTGCAAATTCGGCCGCTGATAATCTAGCAGCAGACCAAGTAACCAATTTTAAAGTAAAGGTCAGAATTCTCGAAGAATCTTATAAAGACCTAACGGAAGGAAAACCAGAAACCTATTCGCCATTTAGACCAGGTATGACAGCTACTGTAGATATTATTACAAAGACACGAAAAGACGCTATTGCAGTACCCATTAGTGCCATAGTCATAAAGACAGATACGAGCTCTTCAAAAAAACCTTTTGAAAAAATATCTGTTGAAGGTGACAATGAGCCAAAAGAGGAAGAGAAGTTTGAATGTGTATTCGTCAACGATGGTGGAAAAGCAAAGCTAAAAGTTGTTAAAACTGGAATTCAAGATGATACCTACATTGAAATAGTTTCGGGACTAAATGAAGCAGATGAAATTATAACAGGACCTTATAATACAGTATCCAAAACATTAAATCCAGGTGATCTTCTCGAAGTGACCAATAAAAAGGAAAAACCTTCTGAAGAAAAAGAAGGAGAATAACTAAACACTTAAATTGTTAATGGCCTTAGTGCTAAATATAGAAACAGCAACTACTAATTGTTCAGTCTCTCTATCAAAAGATGGAGAGACTTTAGTTTTAAAAGAAGACCATACTGCAGGATATTCACACGCCGAAACATTGCATGTATTTATTGATAAAGTGTTTAAGACAGCAGGAATTGAGCCATCAAAAATTGATGCTATTGCAGTAAGCAAAGGGCCAGGGTCCTACACAGGCTTGCGAATAGGCGTATCATCGGCCAAAGGCCTCTGTTTTGCATTAAACAAACCTTTAATTGCCATTAGTACTTTAGAGAGCTTGGCGCATCAAGTAAATATCGATAATGGTTTTATAGTTGCTATGTTAGATGCACGTCGTATGGAAGTGTATTCTGCGATATATAATTCTAACCACGAATTACAAAGAGGTATTGAAGCAGAATTATTAACGGAAGAAAGTTATGCCAATATCTTAAGCGAAAATAAGATTTATTTTATAGGTAATGGTGTCGAAAAAACTAAAAATCTTATCAAACACCCCAATGCCATTTTTATTGACGAGAAATTACCTTCAGCCAATGAAATGTCAACACTGGCGGAGTTAAAGTATAAAAAAAGCGACACCGAAGATGTCGCTTATTTTGAGCCTTATTATTTAAAAGACTTTATAGCACTTAAAAAGAAAAATTAACCCTTCTTTTGTATCTCAACAGCATGTGGGTATGGTATTTCAATACCTGCAGCATCTAAAGCTATTTTAACATTTTCAGTCACATCAAAGTAAACATTCCAATAATCATCAACATTACACCAAGGTCTTACCGCAAAGTTTACTGAGCTATCGGCTAGTTTCAATACGGTTACTGCCGGTGCTGGATCTTTTAATACTTTTGGGTGCGATGTTAAAACATTCATAAGTATGTCTTTAGTTTGTTTTATATCAGCATCGTAACTTACACCATAAACCAAATCTACTCGTCGTGTACCTTCAGTAGTATAATTAATGATGTTTCCGTTAGAAAGCGCACCGTTTGGAATAATAATTTCTTTGTTAGATAAGCCTGTTAGCTTGGTAGTGAAAATTTCAATTTCTTTTACAACACCGAGCTCTCCTTGTGCTTCTATAAGGTCACCAATTTTAAATGGTTTAAAAATCATAATTAATACACCGCCTGCGAAGTTGCCCAAAGAGCCTTGCAGTGCAAGACCAATTGCTAAACCAGCAGCGGCAATGACGGCTGCAAATGATGTGGTCTCTACACCCATAGTGCCCAATACAACGATGATAAGCACAACTTTTAAAATCCACTTAGAAAGATTTGTTAGAAACTTCTTAAGACTTTCTTCGTAATCACCTTTATTTAGAACCCGTCTAAGTCCCTTTAGCATCAATTTAATAATCCAGCTACCGATAATCCATATCAGGATAGCCAAAAGTACTTTAGGTCCAAACTCGAAAATTAAGTTATAACCTGCATCAATCCATTTTTGTGTGTCCATGTTGGTTTAGTTTTTTTAATAAAAACTCAGTTTATTAAAACCGAGTAAAGTAAAATTCTAGATTTATTTGACTTCAAATGTCAACTTTAAATTAACTCTAAATTCAGTAACGCTATCTCCATTTACAATTGCACTTTGCTCTTGGACATAAACAGAACGTATGTTCTTTACAGTTTTAGAGGCCTCTTTTACTGCTTTTTTTGTCGCATCTTCCCAACTTTTATCTGAGTTGAATAATACTTCAATTACTTTTAATACTGCCATAATATTATGCTTTAATCAGTTATACTTATGGAAAACATAAGTGTTAAAAAAGTTACTTAAAAATAATGAAAATTAACCATTAATCGCATTAACGCTTATGGCATTATCATTAAGCATTTCTTTTAGCATATTTTCAATACCATTTTTTAAGGTAAATGTTGATGACGGACAACCACTGCAAGCTCCTTGTAGTAGTACTTCGACCTTTTTTGTTTGCGCGTCATATGATCTAAATTCTATATTGCCACCATCACTAGCAACGGCAGGTTTAATATACTCTTCGAGAATATTTACAATAGTTTTGGAAGTGTCGTCTAGGGCTTCAAATTTTTGCTCAATAGCTTTTTCTGTTTTGTTGAGTTGCTTTGGGGCATCATCATTTAAAATAGTTTTACCATCTTCAACATAAGATTTAATAAATTCGCGTAACTGAAGCGTAATTTCCTCCCATTCTATGATATCAAATTTTGTTATAGAAATAAAATTCTTCTCCATAAAAACATTTTTTACAAAGGGGAATTGAAATAATGCTGTTGCAAGTGGTGAAGGTTTAGCTTCTTCTATTGAAGTAAACTCATATAGATTAGGTACAAGCACTTTATTGCAAACAAACTTTAAAACACTAGGGTTTGGAGTACTTTCGGCATATACTGTAACTGCAGCTTTGGGTTTCATGGCATCTTCTGTAACCACGATACCATTGTTGGATAAGTAATCCTCTATTTGTTTAGCCACTTCATTTTGTACATCATCCCATTCAACAATATTATAGCGTTCTATTGCTACAAAGTTAGATGCAATATATACTTTTTTAACAAAGGGTAAATAAAACAACTGTTGTGCTAAAGGAGAATGTTTAGCGTCGTCTATATTGTTAAATTCAAAACTATTATGATTGGTTAAAAACCGATCAGCTTCAAATTTTAATATACTTTCGTTAGACGTAGCAACTATAGAAATTTTTGTCTTCGACATCTTTTTTTTTGCAAAAATATGAAATATCAATTTGAAACGTTTAACCTTAGAATATGTTTTGCAACTAAAATCTTAAACAATTTCATATAATTTGATTAAATTTCGTCCTCATTTAAAATAATCAATTGAAGTGCGAAGATAGGTTAAGTGCTTTGTGACAGTTTAAATGACATATAACTAACTGAAAAAGAGAAGCTTAATAGGTGTATTGATGTGGTGTTTTAGGCCAACTCTCTTTTGAAAAATGGTTACCAATGAAAAAAACACTTTATTTTATTGCTTTAATTGTATCCTCTTTAGGGTTTGCTCAAGATATTTCAATGCAAAACGGTACATTTAATAGATGTGCTCCAGATAAATTCTTTGATTCGGGTGGCGAATTCGGTAATTATGGTAATGATGAAAATTTAGTTACTACTATATGCCCTCAAAATGCAGGTGAATTTATAATAATAGATTTTATTCAATTTACAACACAGCTTGGAACTCAACCAGATGTATTAAATATATACGACGGAGATGATGTTACAGCAAATTTAATTGGTAGTTATCAAGGAACTAACAATCCAGGTATAGTTTCAGCTTCATCAACAAATACCTCGGGCTGTTTAACATTCGAGTTTATTTCAAACGGCAGTGGAAGTACTAATGGCTGGGAAGCTGACATATTATGTGCAACTGCATGTCAAACTATTACAGCTTCTATAGATAGTACAACGCCTGCACCAAATGGTTCTGGTGTTATAGGGATACTGCCAGGGGAAACTGTAGATTTTTCTGGAAGCGCAACATTTTCTGTAGACGGTACTAATGCAACTTATAGTTGGACTTTTGGAGATGGTAACACAGCCACGGGTACTGATGTTTCCAATACCTTTGCGACAGCAGGTACTTATACTGTAACTTTGACAGCAACAGATGATAACCCTCAAGGTTGTTCAGACTCAGAAACCATCACAGTTTTTGTATTAGGGCCCAATGTTGTGGTAGAACAAGATACTTTTACCCCTGAAGAGTTAATTGAAGATGTGTTAGTTAATAGCCCTTGTGCTACTGTATCTAATATCATCTCTTCGACAGGATCGGATTTTAGTCCCACGGAGCCTAATGGTATTGGTTACTTTTTTAGTAACGGAGTCGATTTTCCTTTTGAAGATGGATTATTGTTAAC
Organism: uncultured Flavobacteriaceae bacterium; assembly: GCA_964453045.1. GTDB lineage: Bacteria > Bacteroidota > Bacteroidia > Flavobacteriales > Flavobacteriaceae > Winogradskyella. Next base: position 1,973 of record CAYVNR010000031.1, on the reverse strand, counting down.
CTCTGGTGATGCAAGTGAAGCAGGTGGTCCCAACACTGGATTATTAGGTGAGGGAACCAATGCTTGGCCAGGTGATTTAGAGTTAGATGCACAAATACCCGGTATAGATTCCAATAATGCTACGTTTATTCAATTTGATTTTACCCCATTGGCAAATACAATTAGTTTTGATTTTCTCATGGCATCCGAAGAATACGATATGGGGAGTTTTGAATGTACGTTTTCTGATGCATTTGCATTTTTGCTTACGGATTCAAATGGTGTTACAACCAATTTAGCGGTATTGCCTGGTACTAATACACCAATACTTGTCACAAATATTCATCCAGATAATGGTGCATCATGTGGTGCAGCTAATCCTCAGTTTTTTGGAGCTTACACACCAAATAATGGACCCCCAATTGCTTTTGACGGTAGAACAGTGGTATTCACAGCGCAATCTGCAGTAGTTCCTGGTGAAAACTACACGATTAAATTAGTTATTGCTGACGATAGGGATAATAATTATGACTCAGGCGTGTTTTTAAAAGCCGGAAGTTTTGACTTAGGTGGGGACTTAGGTGAAGATATTACTATTGAAGCTGGTACCGCTGAGTGTGGAGGAGGCTCTGTAACTTTAGACACAGGTGTCACAACTGCAGAACACACATGGTTTTTAGATGGATCTGAAATCATTGGTGAAACGGGCTCTACTTTAACAGCAACCGAACCAGGCACGTATTCAGTAGATATTGTTTTCTCAGGTGTTTGCCAAGCTAGTGATTCTATTGTTGTAGAGTTTAAACCTAGTCCTATTGCAAACCCTGCCCAAGATCTTGTAATATGCGATACAGATGGTTCAGCAGAATTCAATTTGTCAGATAATGACGATGATATTTTAGGGTCGCAAAATGCTTCAGATTTTATTATTACTTATCATTTAACAGAGCAAGAGGCCATTGATAATGTAGGAGCGTTACCAACTGCTTATACCAATATATCAAACCCTCAAATTATATGGGCGCGTATAGCAGATAATTCTCAAGAGTGTTTTGCTACAACATCATTTCAATTAACATTTTCTGACATAACAATTGACAATCCCATCTCACCTATTAGCCTATGTGATGATGATGTAGCAGATGGGTTCACAAGTTTTAACCTTACAGATCGTAATGCAGAAGTAATAGGAACTAACAATGCTTCTGAAGTATTGGTCTCTTATCATCTAACCCAAAATGATGCAGATAATAATGTATCGCCCTTACCAGAACCTTATACCAATGTAACACCCAATAATCAGACTGTTTATGTACGATTACAAGCTGTTGGCAATACTGATTGTTATGCTACAGCCACTTTAGATCTTGAAGTAATCGCAACACCCATTGCAAATCCTACAACTACTCTAGAGGCTTGTGACAATAATAATGACGGATTCACAGAGTTTGATTTGAGCCTAAGAGATGCGGAAGTAATAGGTGCTCAAACAGATGTAACAGTCTCGTATCACCTTACTGAGGACGATGCCATAATGGATATGGGAGTACTGCCTACAATATACACAAACGCCAATGCTGGAGGTCAACTTGTATATGTGCGTGTCGAAAGTAATTCTGCAGGATGCTATGACACAACAACTTTACAGCTTGTTGTCAATCCTAGTCCAACTATTGTTTCTGTATCGACTTATGAGCTATGTGATATCAATAATCCAGGCGACGAACAAGAGTTATTTGACTTAACGACTAAAGATGCAGAAGTTTTAAATGGTCAGATAAATGTCTCGGTAACATATTATGAAAATCAGACAGATGCAGATTCCGGCATGAATGCCATTACAGGACTTTATGCTAACACAAGTAATCCACAAGCGATAATAGCAGTGTTAACCAATACTAATACAAACTGTAGTTCACAGGTTACATTTGATTTAACAGTCCACCCTCTCCCCACGGTAGTAGCTCCCACGGTCTTGGAGGTCTGCGACGACG
>CAYVNR010000030.1:0-35996 GCA_964453045.1 uncultured Flavobacteriaceae bacterium | reverse complement strand
AAGCATGGCAAAATTGCACATGCATTAAAATCCAATCAATCCATTTTGGTACAAGTAGTAAAAGAGCCCATTTCCACAAAAGGACCACGCATTAGTTCAGAACTATCTATTGCTGGGAGATACATTGTCTTGGTGCCGTTTTCTAACCGTATTTCAATTTCTCAAAAAATTGAATCGCAAGAAGAAAAAGACCGACTTAAAAGACTTGTTAAAAGTATCACACCTAAAGGATTTGGTGTTATTATTCGTACCGTAGCAGAAGGCAAAAAAGTTGCCGAGCTCGATAGTGATTTACAGAATTTGCTGAGTCGATGGACAGCAATGTGTAAAAAATTGTACAAAGCACATCACCCCACTAAAGTATTGGGAGAAATGAACAAAGCATCCTCGATTTTGAGGGATATTTTTAATGATTCGTTTTCTGGTATCGTGGTAGATGATGAAGAACTGTACATACAAGTAAAAGATTACGTGCAACAGATTGCACCGAAAAAAGAGTCTATTGTAAAGTATTATAAAAACGGAGTGCCGATTTTTGAAAAATTTGGTATCGAACGCCAAATAAAAACATCATTTGGTAAAACCGTTTCTATGGCTAGAGGAGCGTATTTGGTTATAGAACATACTGAAGCTATGCATGTTATAGATGTAAATAGTGGTAATCGTTCTAATAAAGAAAAAAGCCAAGAAGACACTGCTCTAGAAGTTAACATGATTTCTGCTGCAGAAATTGCCCGCCAATTACGCCTGCGTGATATGGGAGGCATAATCGTTATCGATTTTATCGATATGGGACGCGCAGAGAATCGTAAAAAGCTTTATAACTATCTCAGGGATGAGATGAAAGACGACAAAGCAAAGCACAAAATATTGCCGCCGAGTAAGTTTGGTTTAGTGCAAATTACCAGACAGCGTGTTAGGCCAGAGCGCAATATTAAAACTAAAGAAGAGAATCCTAATTTAGTAGGAGGAGACGAAATCGAAGCACCAATTAAAGTGGTGTCTCGCATTAAGCAAGACCTAGAGCGGATTCTTAAAAAAGACTATAAGAAGATAACCTTAAATGCACATCCTTTTATAGCAGCCTTTTTAACCAAAGGGTATCCATCGGTACGTACAAAGTGGTTCTTTGAACACAAAAAATGGGTAAAAGTTTTACCTAGAGATGCTTACACTTATCTTGAATACCATTTCTTTGACAAAGATGGTAACAAAATCAAATAATATCTATTAAGAAAAAGCCCAATTGAAATTTCAATTGGGCTTTTTTAGTTCTATAAAACTCAGCTTATTTTAAGGAGCCGGATTAGGAATCTCGGCATGCACTTCATTAATAGCTTTCATTATATCGTCTGAAAGTGAAACATTTATACTATCAATATTTTCTTCTAGTTGTTCTAAGTTAGTTGCTCCAATAATATTGCTAGTTAAAAACGGGCGTTCATTAACAAAAGCCAATGCCATTTGTGCTAAGGACATGTTATGGTCTTCGGCAATTTTTAAATAGCGTTTTGTAGCTTCAGTAGCTTGCTCACCACTATATCTTGCAAATCTTGGAAACAACTTTAAGCGTGCATTATCGGCAGCTGTACCCTTTATGTACTTACCAGATAAGACACCAAATGCCATAGGGGAATAAGCCAGCAAACCAATATTTTCTCTATGGGCAATTTCAGCTAAAGCACCTTCAAAAGATCTGCACAACAAAGAATATGCGTTTTGAATGGTAATCATTTTTGGTAAATTATTATACTTGGCTTCTTCCAGATAGCGCATGGCTCCCCAAGCAACTTCATTAGAAACACCTATGTGTCTAACTTTACCAGATGTAATGATGTCGTCAAGATTATGAAGAATTTCATTAAAGTTATCTTTCCATGGGTCATTAGGATTATGTACATAATCTCTCATCCCAAATAATTGTGTTTGACGTTCTGGCCAATGTAGTTGGTATAAATCTATATAGTCGGTTTGCAGACGTTTTAAACTGTTGTCTACAGCTTCATTAAGTGCTGCTTTGCTAAAACCATTAGTTCTTATATGTGCGGTATAATCGCCAGGTCCTGCAATTTTAGTCGCTAAAACTACTTTATCCCTGTTGCCAGTTTTCGTAAACCACTTGCCAATTATGCGTTCGGTTTCTGCATAGGTTTGCGCCGTCGCTGGTACTGGGTATAATTCAGCAACATCAAAGAAATTGACTCCTTTATCCAATGCTAAATCCATTTGAGCGAAGCCTTCGTCTTCAGTGTTTTGATTGCCCCAAGTCATGGTGCCAAGGCATACTTTACTAACTTTTATATCGGTGTTGGGTAATGTGGTGTATTTCATAGTGTTTCCCACGAAAGTGGAAATTTATTAAATTAAATTTTTGTTTTTTACAAATAAAATTCTGCCTTTGCAAGCATGGCAATTACATATCATTCAACAGCTTGGAAATTTCATCTAGCTTAGGTGTTAATATCACTTCTATGCGTCTGTTCTTTGCTTTACCTTCAACCGTATCATTAGTGGCAATAGGCGCATATTCCCCACGACCAGCTGCGGTTAGGTTTTCAGGATTTATAGATGCATTTTCTCTAAGAATATTAACAATTGCTGTAGCACGTTTTGTTGATAAATCCCAATTACCACTCAGTTGGGCGTTGCCTTTGTAAGGATCATTATCTGTATGACCTTCGATTAAAATAGCGATATCAGGATTTTCAGCCAAAACACTTCCTAATTGCTGTACAGCTTTGCGTCCTTCGGTGCCAACAGACCAACTCCCTGACTGAAATAATAATTTGTTTTCCATGGATACATAGACTTTTCCATTGCGTTGCTCAACCGTTAAACCTTTACCTTCAAAATTGGTTAATGCCTTAGAAATAGCATCTTTTAAAGCACGCATATTGGCATCTTTTGCTGCGATAACACTTTCGAGTTCAGCAACACGGTTAGAACGACTTTCGAGCTCGCGTTTTAATTTTTCTAAACGCTCGTTTTCAGTAACCAATGCTTGTTCTTTGGCTTCAAGTTGAGCTAAAAGCTCCCGATTCTTTTTTGAATTTTTTGCGATTTCTGCAGAACTGTTTTTTTCCAAGGCATTATAGGAAGCTTTCAGGTTATCGAGATTAGATTTGGTGGCTGCATAATCTGCTTGTAATTTATCACGCTCTTGTATAGCGTCATCATAAGCAGCTTGAAGTTGATCTAAATCGTTAGAAAGCTTTGTATTGTCTTGAGATAGAGTCTCTATGTCATCAGATAAAGCTCTATTTTCTTTTTTAAGGTTGGCATATTTATCTTCGAGGTCAGTATATATTTTTTTTGAGACACACGATGTTAATAGCGTAAGTGTCAATACAATCAATGAAATTCTTTTTATCATATTTTAAGGCTTTTTGATTTTTTTAAATATTCAGACATCAACAAGGTTTTAAAACCCTGCTGGAAAAATTAGACATCAAGTTCTAATAAAATTGGGCAATGGTCGCTATGTACAGCTTCGGTAAGTATAACGCTTCGTTTAATTTTTTCTTTTAGAGGTTCACTTACCATGGCATAATCCAATCGCCAACCTTTATTGTTTGCTCTGGCATTGGCTCTGTAACTCCACCACGAAAATTCTTGTTTTTCGGGATGCAAGTGACGAAAGCTGTCAATAAATCCACTATCAATAAAATTGCCCAACCATTCGCGCTCTTCTGGTAAAAATCCAGAAACTCCTTTCATTTTTGGATTATGTATATCGATAGCTTCATGACAAATATTATAATCGCCACAAACCACTAAGTTTGGTTTTTCTTTCTGCAAATCATTTAGGTAGTTATGGATTAAGTCCATGTATTCAAACTTATGGGCTAATCTTGCATCGTTGGTTCCCGAAGGTAAATACATACTCATAACGGAAACATTATCGTAATCTACCCTAATGTTTCTCCCTTCAAAATCCATGGATGCTATTCCGGTTCCGAACTCAATATGATTTGGTTTGGCTTTACATAAAATAGCAACTCCACTGTAGCCCTTTTTTTGTGCACTGAACCAATAGTTGTATTCATAACCAGCTTCAGTGAATAACTCTAAATTGAGCTGTTCTTTCATTGCTTTAATTTCCTGTAAACAAATCACATCCGGATTTGTAGCTTTTAACCAATCAATAAAGCCTTTATTCACAGCAGCTCTGATGCCATTAACGTTGTAAGATGCTATTTTCATGATGCAAATTTATTAATTAGTAAATGCCAAATGCCGATTATCGGTCTAAATTAAATAATACCCTACTTTTACACTATTATTTTGAGTCTATTTTAACAATAAAATATTTCAAGATTTAGGCAGTTATAATTCTACATGAAGAGTACGTTACTTTTTCTTTTAATTCTTTGTTCTTTTTTGGGGTTTTCCCAAGAGAATTCTAGTAACTATAAAAAGAAACGTTTAGCAGTTAAAGACACAATACAAATAGATTCTGTAAGTATTAATCCTTCAAAATTTGTTATCAAAACCAAAGACGGAAAAGTTTTAGATTCGACCTTATACACTATCGATTTTTCAAAGGCAATTCTACGATTTAATCAGCCAATAGTAATGGATACTATTGAAGTTGAATACCTAAGCTATCCAAAATTTTTGACTAAAGTTTACAAACAACTAGATGATAATGTAATTGTGGACCGATCGGGTTCAGGTACTGAGGCATTATATAAACTCGAAAACACAAAAAAGCGAAACGCCTTTACGCCTTTTGATGGTTTAACAACCTCCGGCAGTATTTCAAGAGGAGTGACTATCGGCAATAACCAAAACTCTGTATTGAACAGTGAGCTCGATTTGCAGATTTCTGGTAAATTGAGTGATAAGGTATCTTTAAGAGCCTCAATACAAGATGCCAACATTCCATTACAAGAAAGTGGATATTCGCAACGTTTAGATGAATTCGATCAAGTTTTTATAGAGCTCTTTAGTGATAATTGGAATATACGTGCAGGTGATGTTGATTTGGTGAATACCAACAGTTATTTTGCCAATTTTTCTAAACGTGTCCAAGGATTGCTGGTCAGCGCAAATTTGAGTGAAAAAACTAATGTTTTTGCTTCGGGTGCATTGGTAAGAGGACAATTTACAACCACACAATTTACAGCCCAAGAAGGTAATCAAGGCCCTTATAAATTACGTGGGCCTAATAATGAACTCTTTGTACTTATTGTCTCGGGTAGTGAAACCGTTTACGTCAATGGCGTGCCTTTAGAGCGTGGGGAAAATAGAGATTACATCATAGATTATAATGCTGGTGAAATAATTTTTAATTCTACCTATCCCATCACTTCCGAAATGCGAATTACAGTCGACTACCAATTTAGCGAACGTAATTATTCGCGCTTTACAGTATTTGGCGGCAGTTCTTATAAGTCCGAAAAACTAAGTTTAAATGTTTCGGTGTATTCTGAAAGTGATGCTAAAAATCAGCCATTGCAGCAAAATTTATCATCAGAGCAAACGCAGATTTTAGCTGATGCTGGTGATGATAGGAGTTTAATGGTTGCTCCTTCTGCAACATCCGAGTCGTTTTCTGAAAATAGAATTCTTTATCGGCAGGAGATTATTGGTGGGGAAGAAGTGTTTGTGTTTTCTCAAGATCCGGATGACGATTTGTTTAGCGTGCGCTTTACACTGGTTGGTGCCAATCAAGGTAACTATATATTGAGCAATAGTAATGCCGTGAGCAATATTTTTGAATATGTGCCACCAGTTGCTGGAGTGCCACAAGGAAATTATGAGCCAATTACACAGCTGGTTGCGCCAGAACGTTTACAAATAGCAGTTTTAAATGGCCGCTATAAACCAACTAAAAAAACGGATGTATTTTTTGAACTGGCTGGCAGTAAAAATGATATTAACCTGTTTTCGAATATAGATGATGACGATAATGATGGTTTTGCAGGAAAGTTAAGAGTGAATCAAAAACTCATAAAAACAGATAGTTTATGGAATTTATCTGCTTTGCTGGATGCGGATTTTATTCAGAAAGATTTTAGAACAATCCAACGTTTGTACAGAGCAGAATTTAACCGTGATTGGAATTTAGAAGACGATAGAGATGACCAAGGCAATTTTAATTTTGGGGATCAAGTTTTATTGACTTCGGGAGTGCAATTGGCGCACTCTAAAAAGGGAACGGCAGCTTACAATTTTGAATATCTAGACTATGCAGATAATTTTAAAGGTAATAGGCATAATGTAACAGCTAATTTGCGTTTGGGTGATTTCAATATATTTTCAAACTCTAGCTTTTTAAATAGTGAAAGTACCATTAATCGTTCTACATTTTTAAGGTCATTTAATCGTGCTGTTTATGGTAAAGGTAATAAATGGGCAGGAGCAAAATTTGCGATTGAAGATAACGAACAGACTATAATTGCTACTGATTCCTTAACGGCTTTGAGCCAAAAATTTACAGCCTATGAGGCTTTCGTTGGTATTGGAGACAGTACTAAAGTCTTTGCTGAGGTGGGCTACATCAAACGTTTTAACGATAGTTTGCGCAATAATTCAGTGGAGCGTGTTAATACATCCGATACATATTATTTAAAATCGCGATTGATTCAGAATAAAAATACCAATCTACAACTGTTTGTAAATTATAGGGATTTAAAGGCTGAAGATCAGTCTACGGAAGATGAGCAAAGTTTAAATAGTAGATTAAACTATAACCAAAAATTCTTTAATAATCTTTTGATTTGGAACACCAGTTTTGAAACCAATTCGGGTACTTTGCCACAACAAGATTTTACTTATGTTGAGGTTGAAGCTGGGCAAGGAGCCTACACTTGGATAGATTATAATGAAAACGGTATACAGGAACTCAACGAGTTTGAAATCGCCCAATTCGCCGACCAAGGCAATTACATAAGGGTGTTGTTGCCTAATCAGATTTTTGTAAGAACGCATCAAAATCGATTGAGTCAGACATTGACAATCAACCCAGTGCAATGGAATAAATCTGAAAATAAAACGAAAAAGTTCTTTTCACATTTTTACAATCAAACGTCTTATTTAATTGACAGAAAGGTGCGCAGGGAAGGTAACAACTTTAACCTCAATCCCTTTAAGGAAGATGAGGAAAATCAACTAGCTTTAAATAACAGTGTACGAAATGTTTTGTTTTACAACCGAGGAAAACAACGCTATACCACATCGTACACATTTTTAACCAATACAAGCAGAAACTTGTTGTCTATAGGGTTTCAGGAGAATAAATTGACTAATCATCAATTGAATTTTAACCATAAATTTGCCAATAATTGGTTGGCGAATGCACTGGCGAGTTTTGGTACCGACGAAAGTATTAGTGAAAATTTTGCCAACAGAAACTTTAATATTGAGGAAGAGCGTTTTCAGCCAAAACTATCGTACTTATTTAGTGAAAATGCACAGTTTGATGTGTTTTACCAATACACCTCAAAAAGCAATACTCTAGGAGGTTTAGAAACACTCTCGCAAAATAATTATGGATTGTCGTTTACATATAATAATGCCCAAAAGATAGCACTAACAGGTGAGTTTAATTTTTTTCAAAATGAATATGAAGGCAATCCAAATACGCCAGTGGGATTTCAAATGCTTGAGGGGCTGCAACCGGGGAGAAATTTTACATGGAGTTTATTGGCCCAAAAGAAACTGACCAAGTTCTTGGATTTAAATTTGAATTATTTTGGTAGAAAAACGGAGACTTCAGAAGTCATTCATACAGGTACCATTCAACTGAAGGCTTATTTTTAAAAATGATTTGAAAGTTCTTACATAAACCTTGTAGGAATTTGATGTCAAAGTGGTATAATTGTTGTGCCAACACATAAACTATAATCAAATAAACAATCAATTACATGAAAAAATCAGTTTTAGCCGCTTCATTTTTTTGCTCAATTTTTACACTCAGCGGACAAGAATCACAGATCAATGAAGATCCTTATTTAGCAAAACACGAAGTTAAACTCAACGCACTTATGCTGGTTGCGGGAGCTGTAGAGGTGGGTTACGAGTATCTTTTAAATGACGAATCTGGTGTTGGAATCAGTGCATTTGTAGCTTATGATGAAGATATTAAGGATAATATTCAGTATTACATATCACCATATTACAGGTATTATTTTGGAAAGAAGTACGCAGGAGGATTTTTTTTGGAAGGTTTTGCAATGCTAAATAATTCCGAAAGGGATCTAGACATCTTCTTTGATGATGACGAAGATGACTGGGTCACTGATTTGGCGCTTGGGATAGGTTTGGGAGGCAAATGGATTACCAAAAAGGGCTTTGTCGGCGAAATCAACTATGGAATTGGCAGAAACTTATTCAAGGCAGATGAAAGCGAATTCGATTTTATAGGAAAGTTCGGTATAAGTATCGGTTATAGGTTTTAAAAGAAATAATAAAAATTCTTCCTTAGCTTGAAGCTTGTCTTTTTACACAGTTTCACTGTATTAGAAGTCTTTTACTTTGTATTATTTGAGTAATTGAGAAGATGTGTTGATGTAGTAATCCCATCATTCCGCTCGCATCAACCACTCTTTAATATCAACTTCTTTTTTTATGATGTCACGTAGTTCTTCAATTTTAACGCGCTTTTGTTCCATCGTATCTCTATGACGGATGGTTACTGTATGGTTTTCAATACTTTCGCCATCTACAGTAATACAAAATGGTGTTCCGTTGGCATCTTGTCGTCTGTAACGTCTACCCACAGCATCTTTTTCGTCATAAACAACATTAAACTCCCACTTTAAATCATTAACAATATTTTTTGCCATTGTCGTTAAGGCTTCGTCCTTTCTTACCAAAGGTAATATTGCCGCTTTTGTGGGGGCTAAAACTGCTGGCAGTTTTAAAACTGTACGGGTTGTGTTGTCCTCTAATTCTTCTTCAATCAAGGCGTTAGAAAATACCGCCAAGAACATGCGATCCAAACCGATTGAGGTTTCTAAAACGTAAGGAGTATAGCTTTCGTTATCCTCATGGTCAAAATACTGTAGTTTTTTTCCAGAAAATTCTTCGTGTTGTTTTAAATCGAAGTCTGTACGTGAGTGAATCCCTTCTAATTCTTTAAATCCAAAAGGAAAATTAAACTCTATATCAGTAGCAGCATCTGCATAGTGTGCTAATTTTTCATGGTCGTGGAAGCGGTAATTTTCTTCACCCAAACCTAAAGATTTATGCCATTTTAAACGTGTGTCCTTCCAATACGTAAACCATTCTTTTTGAGTTCCAGGCTTAATGAAGAACTGCATTTCCATTTGTTCAAACTCACGCATTCTAAAAATAAATTGTCTAGCAACAATTTCATTTCTAAAGGCTTTACCCGTTTGAGCAATACCAAATGGAATTTTCATACGACCCGTTTTTTGCACGTTTAGGAAATTGACAAAGATACCTTGAGCCGTTTCTGGCCTTAGATACACGGTAGTTGAGTTATCTGCCGATGCGCCCAATTGTGTGCCAAACATTAGGTTAAACTGCTTAACGTCTGTCCAGTTTTTACTTCCAGAAACTGGGCAAACAATATCTAAATCTATAATAAGCTGTCTAAAACCATCAAGATCATTGTCTTCTTGCACTCTTGTTAGCTCTGTAGTAATCTCGTCGATTTGCTTTTGGCGACGCAGCACATTGCCATTTGTAGATCTAAACTCGTTTTCATTAAAAGCATCACCGAATCGTTTCTTTGCTTTAGCGATATCCTTGTTTATTTTCTGTAAGATTTTCTCTCTATGGTCTTCTACCAAAACATCAGCTCTGTAACGCTTTTTGGAATCCTTGTTGTCAATTAAAGGGTCGTTAAATGCATCGACATGACCAGAGGCTTTCCAAGTGGTTGGGTGCATAAATATGGCTGCATCGATGCCTACAATATTATCGTGCATCTGTACCATAGCTTTCCACCAATAGTCTCTAATATTTTTCTTTAATTCAGCACCATTTTGTGCATAATCGTATACAGCACTTAAACCATCATAGATTTCGCTGCTCTGAAATACGTAACCATACTCTTTTGCATGAGAGATTACTTTTTTGAATTTATCGTCGTTTGCCATGCTGCAAAAATAAAAAACCACCCAAATTAACCGAGCGGTTTTACAAAAATTATGTGTTTTTGGTTATTTTAATTGAATACTCGTACCACCTAGCTTTCTGTCTTTATGAAAAACATTGATAAAGTAGTAGCCTTTAGAGAAAGGTTGGTCGTCTTGGTCTGCCACAATTGAGGTGCAGATTTCCAAATTTTTATTGTCAAAATAAAAAACTTCTTTTCTACTGTAAATTAAAGACGTACGTCCAAAAATAACTTCACCTTTATCAGAAACGACGTTACCTTGAGGACTCACAATTTGTATATAAATATCCTTATTTCCTTTAGTGGTTAGAGGGTTTTCTGATAATCTTATGCAAACATCTATAGCATTAGCGCGTCTAGCCCTTGCGGTTAATCGTTTTTTACCAGATTTTAATTTATAGGCCTGAGCTTCAACACTATTGGCTTTTATAAGCGAAGCTTCATCAATAGTCTTGTTTAAAGAATCATTGGCTTCTTCTAGCTCATTAATCGTCAGCGTTTTCTTTTCAATGGTATTGAGCGCATAACGTTTTTCTCTCTGCAATTTTATATTAGCAGAATTTAGAGAGTCTATGGTACCGAGAAGCACCTTGCTTTTGGTTTTTAAGACTGAAAGCTGATTTTTAAACCTATTGATTATTGATAAGTCACTTTTTAATAATCTTAAAGAATCTAAAGTAATTTTAGTTTCTAGTTTTGCTTCCTGTAGTTGAGAAGCCATAAGATCATAATCTTGGCTTAAATCGTCATAACTCAGTAACATCTCCGATAGCTCTTTTTCTATCAAAAACTTTTCTTGTTTTAGAAATTCTTCGTAGGATTTAATGGATTTATAATTTGTAAAACTATATATTCCTAAAACAGTTAAAACGACCAATAATGAACCTATAATTAATCTGTAGTTAAATAATTGAGGGTTAACTATCATTATTAATTTATTAGTTGAGACGAAATTAGAGTATATTGAACATCAATTTTATTTTAATCGATTAAGTGGTAAAAAATTTGTTGAACTTATTCTTTCCTAAAGTCTGTGAAGCTTGTAATAACATTTTGACAGACAATGAATTAATAATTTGCGTACAATGTAGGCATCAATTACCAGTTACAAATTTTCATTTCGACAATTCTGAAACCGTTAAAAAAATAGTCTACGGACGTGTTAAGTTAGAAAACGCAACGGCACTTTTGCACTTTTCTAAAAAAGGGATTGTTCAACAATTACTTCATCATCTAAAGTATAGAGGTCATCAACAAATCAGTGGTTTTTTGGGTAAATGGTTAGGAGCGGAATTAAGCACTATAAAGGCTTACAAAGCTATAGATGTCATTGTGCCAGTACCGTTGTACAAAACCAAGTTGCGGAAACGAGGATACAATCAAGTTGCAGAATTCGGGAAACAGATAGCAAAGGCACTTAATGTAGATTATAACGATACCGTTTTAATTAAAACAAAGGCGACAAAGACCAAAGTTTTTGAAGGGAGGTTATCGCGATGGAATGATGATAGAGCTGTATTTGCTATTTCAGAAAATGAATCCCTAAATGGTAAGCACATTTTGTTGGTAGACGACATCATTACAACAGGGGCGACGGTTGAAGCTTGTGCTGCAGAATTGTTAAAAATTGATAATATTAAGTTAAGTCTTGCCACTATGGCAATTGCCGATTGATTTTTTCGTTTCTAACATTTAAAATTGTTTCTTTGTGCTAAATTATTTTGAGCAAATGCGTTCATATTTTATACGAATTTTAAGTATTGTTTTTTTTGCCATCCTTATGGTAAGTTGTGCCAATCGTGGCTCTCCTTCTGGTGGTGAAGTAGACAGTGAGCCGCCAGAAATAATCCGTGAGATACCAGAAAATTTCTCAACTAATTTTAGTGCAGAAGAAATTCGAATCTATTTTAACGAATATGTAAAAATTAAAGATTTAAGAAAGCAACTCATCATCTCACCACCAATGGATAACGAGCCTGTTATTGTACCATTGGGAGGAGCAAGTGATTATATTTCTATAAAAATAAAAGACACACTACAACCCAATACAACTTATGCCTTTAACTTTGGCGAAAGTATTGTAGATAACAATGAAGGTAACCCATATCCATACTATCGTTATGTGTTTTCTACTGGGGATACTATTGATTCACTTTCTGTACAAGGATATGTGGAAGATGCTTTATTGGACGAACCTGATACTTTTGTGTCTGTGATGTTGTACGAAGTAGATTCTACTTATACCGATTCTATAGTTTATAAAGAAAAGCCTAGATATATTACCAATACCTTAGATAGTGTAACGACGTTTAGTATCGATAACATAAAAGCCGGAACTTATAAATTAGTAGCCTTAAAGGATAAAAATGGGAATTATAAGTTTAATCAGAAAGACGATAAAATTGGATTTAAAAAAGGCTTTATTACAGTACCTACAGACTCAGTCTACCCATTAACGCTGTTTAATGAAAAAGTCAATTTTAAAGCGATTAAGCCGAAACAAGATGGAGCGAGCAAGATTATTTTTCCCTATGAAGGCGATTACGAATCCATGCGAATAGAAGTTCTAGGTGATACGCCAGAAGATTACCAAACAAGAATTGTTAAAGACCCTGAAACTGATACACTATATTATTGGTACAAACCCAAGTTTGAAATTGACACTACGTTTTTCTTGGTGTCAAACGGAACGTCTATAGATACCTTTAAACATCGTTTTAGAAAATTTGAAGAAGATTCCCTAGTTATGAGCGTTGTGTCTTCCAGAAGTTTAGATTTTGACAAAGATTTTACCATTGAAGGCAATATTCCACTTATTAAGATTGATAAATCAAAAATCAATATTATTGATAAGGATTCTGCTGTCATTGATTTTGAGGTAGAATACGACTCTATTTACAACAGATATAAACTACCAATTAATAAGGTTGAAGGGCAAAAATATAATATACAGATGTTGCCCGAAACCTTTAGGGACTTTTATGGAGGTACAAATAAAGATACCTTAAGTTTTGTGGCCCTCACCAAGATGAAATCTGAATATGGTAATATAAGAGTTAATCTAAGAAACGCTACATTACCTCTTATAGTTCAGTTGGTTAATGATAAGGGGGAAGTACTTTACGAGCGTTACGCAAAAGATACTCCGGTTGTAGATTTTACAGATTTAGAGCCAAGACGCTACAGTTTACGTGTTATTTTTGACAGCAATGGCAATGGTAAATACGACACAGGAAACTATTTGTTAGGCATACAACCAGAACGTGTAAGTTATGCACCAAAAGATAAAGTTGATGAGGTTAGGGCTAGTTTCGATTTTGTTATAGATTTCACCCTTTTAGAATAAAATCATCCCTATCCTTTAAAAAGCCTAATTTTTCTCTGTATTTGTTAATATGCGCTTTATCTAGGGTAATAATCTCGATGCTTTCTTCGTTTTCGGGAATGGTGTCCATACGATGGCCCAAAACGTTATATACTGCAGAATGTCCAGAGTATTCGTAATTATTGCCATCCAATCCCACACGGTTAACACCAATACAGTAACTCATATTTTCAATAGCACGTGCTTTTAAGAGCGCATCCCATGCGTCTACTCTTATTTTTGGCCAGTTAGCTACATAAAGTAACAAATCATAATCCTCAGTATTGCGAGCCCAAACCGGGAAGCGTAAATCGTAACAAATTAAAGGACAGATGGTCCAGCCTTTATAATTGAGAATCACTTTTTTAGTACCAGCTGTATAGACCTTGTGCTCTCCAGCTAAAGTAAATGTATGCCTTTTATCATACTGGGTTATTTTTCCAGAAGGCTCAACAAAAACAAGACGGTTGTAATAATTGTTATTTTCTGATATGACCAAACTTCCGACTAAAGCTATATCTTTTTCTTTAGCCAGTTGCTTTAACCAACCAATACTTTCACCATTCATGGTTTCGGCTATTGCACTTGCATTCATGGTGAAACCAGAAGTAAACATTTCTGGTAAAATAATAAGATCAGCATCTTTTAGGGTGCTGATCTTATGTTCTATATTATTTCGATTAGCTTCAGGATTTTCCCAAACTAAATCGGTTTGAATTACGGCTACTTTCAATTCGTTTTTCATAATTTAAAAATACGAATTTGAAAGATTATTGCTATATTAATTTATTATAATCTTTCTTTTGCTTTTTCAACATTTTCAGAAAGTTTCTCTATTTTTTCTAGCCACTTTTCTTCATCTACCGGTGATAACTTTCCTTTCTTTTTAAGCTTTTCGTATTTCTTCTGAGTCTTAGAAAGTTTTTCTTGGGCTTTTTTGTATTTACTCTTTAGTTTCTCTTGCTTTTTTAAAGCTTTTTCGGCTCTTTTTCTTTCTTTCTCTGCTTTTTTAGCAGCTTTTTCAGCTTTCTTGCGTTCCTTTTCTAATTTTTTTGCTTCTTTTTCTTGACGCTTTTTAGTTTTTGCAGCTATTTCAGCTTCTTCTTGGGCTTTTTCGGCTTCTCTTTTAGCTTGGGCTTTAGCTCTTTCGGCTTCCTCCTTGGCTTGTTCAGCTTTTTGAGCCTCCATTTGGGCTTTTTCTTTCTGCATTTTAGCCATTTCAGCTTCTTCTTTAGCTTTTGCCTTCTCTAATTCTGCTTTCTCTTTTACTTTTTTTAGTTCTTCTTCTTTTTGCACAACAGCATTTTCAATCTTCACTTTACTTTTTTCGGTAATTATAGCAGCTTCCTTTAAAATGGTTGTGCGTTCTTCAATCGTGAGGATTTCGGTGATGTCTTCACCATTTAAAAAGATTTTTTCGTTTTTTACCTCATAGGTCTTTCCTTTCTTTTCAACTTTTTGAGCAAATGATGTTAGTGAAAAGGCTAAGAATAAAAGTATAATGTAATATTTCATCGTGTATATATTTTACGTTTTGCTTTTAAGACACAGAAATATGTAAAAAGTAACAAAATTTATTGATATTTATCGAGCTCAACCTTAGCCTTCTCTACTTCGACCTCCAATTTTTTCAGTTTAGCTTCCCATTCTTTTTGCTCTATTTTAGAAAGTTCTCCTTTTTCTTTTAAGGTTTTAAAAGTTTTCTTCTCTTCACTGTAGCGTAATTTTATTTTAGCATAATCGTCTCTAGCGTCCTGACGCGCTTTTGTTTTTGTTTGAAGCGCATCGAGTTGGTCTTTAAGTTCGCGCTGCTTGTCTATGGCACTTTTCTCTATTTGCTCTTGTTCTTTAATAGCTTTTTCGAGAGATTTTTGTTTGTCTTCTTCTGCTTTTTCAAGCTTTTCTTTTCTATCGATTAAATTCTCAATAGTTTCTCTTTGCGAATCTTTTATATCATCCGTGACATCTATACCATTTTGTTTTATGGTTTTTCCATTAACATTATAAACTTCCCCATCTTTAGTAATCACTCGCTGACTACTGCCGCAAGCTATTAATTGGATAAGAAAAAGGAACAATAGTATGTGTTTTATAAATTTCATTTATTTAAATTTTGTAATCCTATGTTTTTAGTGATTTAATTATATAGGTTGTTGTTGACACATTGTTTGCCGAATGCTAATTATGGACTTTCATAACAAGTGTTTTAATGGATTACTTTAATAAAAAGAAAAAAGAGCTAATAATCGAATAATTTAAAAAGGTTTAACACTTTAGATAATATTGAGAATTTCTGCTGCTTTCACTAAAGTCTCGTCAGTTTTGGCAAAACAGAATCGTAATACCCTATCGTCTTTACCTTTTTCATTAAAAACAGATAATGGAATGGAAGCAATCTTAAATTCCTTTGTTAAACGCTTCGCAAAATCTACATCATGCTCATCTGTAATATTAGAATAATCCAAAACCTGAAAATATGTACCTTGAGAAGGTGTAAACTTAAACCGAGATTCTGAAATTAGGTTTAAAAACAAATCGCGTTTTTGTTGAAAAAATTGACTCAACCCTAAATACGTCTCAGAATCTTGCATGTAATCAGCGATCCCTTTTTGTGAAGGATGGTGTACAGAAAAGACATTAAACTGATGTATTTTTCTAAATTCTACCATTAAGTCTTCTGGTGCGCAGCAATAGCCAATCTTCCAGCCTGTATTATGAAATGTTTTACCGAAAGAGGCTGTTATAAAACTCCGCTGCTTTAAATCATTAAACAGACAAGCACTTTGGTGTTGCTCATCATCAAAAACAATATGCTCGTAAACTTCGTCGCTAAGCACAATAATATTAGTGTTTTTGGTTAATTTTTGAAGGGCTAACATATCTGCTGCAGACCAAATCGTTCCACTGGGATTGTGGGGCGAGTTAATGATAATCATTTTGGTCTTACTCGAAATTTTTGAAGCCACCTCATTCCAATCTATCTTATAATGAGGAGCAGACAATTGAATTGTGATTGGTTTTCCACCATTAACTTCAATAGCAGGTTGGTAACAATCGTACGCAGGTTTAAAAATAATGACTTCATCGTTAGGCCTAACAAAAGCTGAAACAATAGTATATATGGCCTGTGTTGCACCAGCAGTAATTGTAATTTCTCTCTCTGGATGATAGGTTGAATTATAAAGCAACTGGTATTTGTTAGAAATGGCCAAACGCAATTCTAAATTGCCAGCCATAGGGGCATATTGATTGTAGCCATTATTCATGGCATTCGCTACCAAATCATTTAGCTTTTGAGAACTTGGATAGTTAGGAAATCCTTGGGATAAGTTAATGGCTTTATGCTCGCTGGCAAGCGCACTCATTATTGTGAAAATTGTGGTGCCAACGTTAGGGAGTTTCGATTGGTATTGCATATGCTTAAAGATACTAAATCATTAGAAAAATATGAATGCTGTATATTGAAAATTATGATTTTGCAGAGATTACAACGAATAAAAATTTAGTTAAAAGTTGGATTTTAAATGAAAGGTTAAGTATTTCTGCTCGCTAGTTGTTTAAAATATCATCCACAATTTTTAAATGGTGTTTGGTATGTACTTCCATAAACCGAATGGTCTGGGCTTTATTGAGTTGACCAAAGACAAAATGTTCGAAATTAGAATTTTCATTCAACCTCTTTAGCTTAACAATATTGGCTTTTGCTTCTTCAAGTTGTCTATAAATATCTTCGGTTACTATAACTTCGGGCGGTTTAACTACATCTGGCGATTGTGCTCTTCCTCTGGGAATATAGCCAGCTGTTAACGACATAATCCTAGCTCCACTTATAGAGCTTTTAAAGGCATCTGGATTAGATTTCTCTAAAACTTCTGTAATTCTATTTATCGTTTTTAAGATATGGTCTAATTGCCATGCTACATCTGCTTTTGAAACTTCAGGATTTATCTCGTCTCTATGTGGAATATAGTTTTCTACTTTAGAGAGTAAAGGGACTAAAACTTCTGGGTCGTCTTGATTCATTTTTATTTTAGAATAAACAAATAGCAATATTAAAAGTAATACTAAAATTGAGATTCTTCTTTTCATAGTACGTCATTTTACTATTAATATATGACTTTACTTTTAATCTTTAATTTTAATTTTCATAATCTGGTAAGATTATAAACTTTATAAAAATGGATTCTTAATAAAAGGTTTAATCTGCTAGACAAATAAACAGATTCTAAGTTTCTTTTTTATCTTTACCTTCATACTAAAATGAATATTATGAGAGTCTTAAAATTTATCATCTTTTTTATTGTTTTTCAAGTTTCTGCCCAACAGGGAGGTATGTGGATCCCTTCACTTTTAGAGGGAATGAACGAGGACGAAATGCAAAACTTAGGGAGTAAGTTGACCGCTAAGGATATTTATGATGTTAACAATTCTAGTCTCAAAGACGCTATAGGTCACTTTAATGGAGGATGTACAAGTGAGGTTATTTCACCAAAAGGACTTTTGCTAACCAATCATCACTGTGGTTTCAGTCAAATACAATCCCATTCGTCTTTAGAGAATGATTATCTAAAAGATGGTTTTTGGGCTATGTCCTTAAAAGATGAAATCCCTAACGAGGGACTTTTTGTAGAGTTTATTGTACGTATAGAAGATGTCACAGAGGCAATGTTAAAAGGCGTCACTGACGATATGAGTGCACGCGAAAGGCAATCTCAAGTTGATAAAAACAGAAATGAAGTTGAAAAAAATGTACAAAAAGAAGATTGGCAAGGTTTAAAAATTAGACCGTTTTACAAAGGCAACCAATACTTTTTGTTTGTTACAGAACGTTTTGACGATGTACGTTTAGTTGGTGCACCTCCAACCAGTATCGGTAAGTTTGGTAGCGATACAGATAATTGGGTTTGGCCAAGGCATACGGGCGATTTCTCTATATTTAGAATATATGCCGATAAGAACAATAAACCAGCAAAGTATAGCAAAGATAATGTACCATACAAGCCGAAGCACTTTTTACCTATATCTTTAGACGGTATTGAAGAGGGAGATTTTACCATGGTATTCGGTTTTCCTGGTCGTACCAATGAATATTTACCAGCCGTTGCTGTAGAACAAATTACCCAAAAGGTAAATCCTTCTAAAATTGCTATAAGAGAAGCGGCTCTAAAAGTGATTGATGCTAATATGAAAGCTGACGATCAAATCCGTATTCAATATGCCTCCAAACAAGCACGAATAGCAAATGCTTGGAAAAAATGGATTGGCGAAAACCAAGGCATTGAAAAAAGTGATGCAATCGCAATAAAGCGAGAGCTTGAAGCTGAATTTACTAAAGCTCTAAAAGCACAGGGAAAAGAAAGTCAGTTTGGAAATATTTTACCAGAGTTTGAAAGGCTGTATAAAGAATTTGAAGCTGTAAATATAAAACGAAATAGTTTTTTGGAAGTTTTCTTTAGGACCAACGAATTAATGCAAATGACATTTCGTGCTGCACAACTCGAAATGTCTGTGCAAAGTGGTGAAGATGCTTTCAATAAAACTAGAGAAAGCACAATTAAAAGACTAAAAAGTATTCACAAAAATTATAATACAAAAGTAGATAGAGGTGTCTTTAAGGCTGTAATGCCATTGTATGATTCAAATCCGGATTACAGTATTTATGATAAAACGGCATTTACCAATTTAGATAATGCGTTAAAATTATTGGATGGGGATTCTAAAACCGTTATCGAAAAGCTCAATGCGGATGCCGCTTATCAATATGCAAAACCTCTAATTTTAGAATTTTACACAAAACACGAACCCGAATTTCAGCGTTTAAATACGCAAATCAATGTTTTACAAACGCAATATATGAAAGCATTAATGGATGTAATGCCCGAGGAACGTTATTTCCCAGATGCCAATAGTACGTTGAGGGTCACTTACGGAAAGGTTAATGGCTATTCGCCTAGGGATGCAGTATATTACAATCCTGTAACATATCTAAAAGGTGTTATGGAAAAGTACGTGCCTGGAGATTACGAGTTTGATGTTCCGCAAAAATTAAGAGCTTTATACGATGCTAAAGATTATGGTAAGTATGCCGATGAGAGTGGGAAATTGCCTGTTTGTTTTTTGGGAACCAACCATACTACAGGAGGAAATTCTGGAAGTCCTGCCATTGACAGTGAAGGTAATCTAATAGGTTTAAATTTTGATCGTGTTTGGGAAGGTACTATGAGCGACATTTATTATGATCCGGAAATTTGCCGAAATATTATGGTCGATCTGCGTTACGTACTCTTTATAATCGACAAGTACGCTGGTGCCAAACATTTAATTGATGAGATGACATTGGTGCATCCCAAGAAGTAGAGATACAGTCCGTTTTATATTTTGTTGTTTAATATCTGGTTCTGATTCCAGCTGTATGTAAATACATCATTACATCATTTATACAAGTTTTAAGGTTATCTTTGATCTCGTGTGTCCAAAACCGAAATACGGTATAATCCATGTCTTTTAATTGTTGATTAACTTCTTTATCGCGTTGCATATTACGTTCAATCTTTGGAATCCAAAACCTACGGTTAGTCTTAATTTTAGATTTCCGTTCGTCCCAATTATAGCCATGCCAAAATTCACCATCAATAAAAATAGCAAGTTTGTATTTCTTGATGCTAACGTCAGGTTTTCCTGGTAGTTGTTTGCTATCTACACGATAACGAACACCTTTTCTCCATAGTGCTTTTCGAAACAACAATTCAGGTTTTGTGTTTTTACCACGGATTTTACTCATAATTTTAGAGCGTTTCTTGGTAGTGTAGAAACCAGATGCTTCGTTAAATCTTGGGACTTTTATTTTTTCTTCATCGTATGTCATGGCAATCAAAAGATAATAAGAAATATACTTTTTAAGTTCTGACAGTGTCAGTTGGAAATTAATTAACCTGAGTTTGACATAAGATTCATGTACCTCATAATTTAAAATGCTGTTGTTTAAATAGTTCAAATCGTCACTTCGAGTGTTTTTTAACCCAAAAGAGAAAAATGTATCGAGAAGTTCTTTTTTAAATAATTCTCGATACAATTTCTTCGTTTCTCAGAAATCACTCGAACTGACAATCCGTCTTTTACATCTTGGATGTTCTATTATATCGAACTCGCGTTAATTAATGTCTGTTTCTTCTTAAAATTTCACTTAGCTTAGAGATACAATCAAAAAAATCCCAAGTATGGAGGCTTGGGATTTTTTGATTGTCATTCTAAAATGGAATCATCGTTAATATCGATAATGCTCAGGTTTATATGGACCTTCAACTTTTACGCCAATATATTCTGCCTGATAATCTGCCAATTCAGTAAGCTCAACACCAATTTTTTCTAAATGTAGTTTTGCTACTTTTTCATCTAAATGCTTAGGCAACATATAAACTTCGTTTTCGTAGTTATCACTATTGTTCCAAAGTTCTATTTGAGCCAAAGTTTGGTTCGTAAATGAGTTACTCATTACGAAACTTGGATGACCTGTTGCACAACCTAAGTTTACTAATCGGCCTTCAGCTAAAATAATAATGTCTTTTCCGTCAATAGTATATTTATCTACTTGTGGTTTAATAGTATCCTTGGTATCTCCATAATTCTCATTCAACCAAGCCATTTGTATTTCATTGTCAAAATGACCGATATTACAAACTATGGTTTTGTCTTTCATGGCTTTAAAATGCTCAGCTCTAACAATGTCTTTATTTCCTGTTGTAGTAATAACAATATCAGAATTGGCAACTACGGTTTCTAATCGTTTTACTTCAAAACCATCCATGGCAGCTTGTAATGCACATATAGGGTCAATTTCAGTAACGGTAACAATACTACCAGCACCTTTAAAAGATGCGGCTGTTCCTTTACCAACATCACCATAGCCACAAACGGTTACACGCTTACCGGCCAACATAATATCTGTTGCTCTACGGATCGCATCAACTGCAGATTCTTTACAACCATACTTATTATCGAACTTAGATTTGGTTACAGAATCGTTTACGTTAATCGCGGGCATTGGTAAAGTTCCATTCTTAACACGTTCGTACAATCTGTGCACACCAGTTGTTGTTTCTTCAGATAGACCTTTTATTCCTGGTGCCAATTCTGGGTATTTATCCAAAACCATATTTGTTAAATCTCCACCATCATCTAAAATCATGTTTAATGGTTTACGATCCTCACCAAAGAAAAGCGTTTGCTCTATACACCAATCAAACTCTTCTTCTGTCATGTCTTTCCAGGCATATACAGCTGTTCCGGCAGCAGCAATAGCAGCAGCAGCCTGGTCTTGAGTAGAGAAAATATTACATGAGCTCCAAGTTACCTCGGCACCCAAAGCTTGTAATGTTTCAATTAACACAGCAGTTTGTATGGTCATGTGCAAACATCCTGCAATACGTGCTCCTTTTAAAGGTTGTTCGTTTTTGTATTCTTCTCGCAGACTCATTAAGCCTGGCATTTCTGCTTCAGCTAATTCAATCTCTTTTCTTCCCCATGCCGCAAGCGACATATCTTTTACCTTGTTTGGTACGTAAGCAATTGTTTTAGTACTCATATTCTTTTTTGTCTTTTTTAAAATTGTTCTTGCCTTTGGGTTTATGGCTTAAATAACTAAATTCGCTACATCAAAAAAAGCCAACTTCGCCTTAGGCGATGCAAAGATAATCAATAGGATTCAGAATATTAAATGCCACTGTACAAATCCATTAGCGTAAACTCACAAACTACTGTTAAAATATGGAAGGTCGAAGAATCCTATAAGGATTTATTAGAACCTCTCGATTTAAAACCTCAGAGTTTAGAGCGTGTTTTAGGAATGAAAAGTGAGATTCATCAGCGTGGATTTTTAAGTGTTAGGCATTTACTCAGGGCATTTGGTTATACTGACCAAGATTTGTTTTACGATGCTAATGGTAAACCTCACCTCAAGGATGGAAAATACATTTCAATAACCCATTCCTTTACATTTTCTGGTGTTATTATTAGTGATAAGGAAGTTGGTATAGATATTGAAATGCAACGGGACAAAATAGGTATTATAGCTAAAAAGTTTGTTGAGTACGAGTTTAACTATTTAGATAAAAATACCGAGGATTATATAAGAAAGCTAATTGTCATCTGGGCTATTAAAGAATCTTTATATAAGTTGTTTGCAACACCGGGAATGCTCTTCAAAGAACATTTTTTGGTGATTCCGTTTATGATAGGTGATGGTGAAACTGTAGCGTGGATTGATTATAAAGACAAAAAATATAGATACAACACCGCTTTTTTAGAGTTTGAAGGATTTACTTGTGCTTATGTAGTTCCTTAAAATGGAATGAAGACATGAGAACTGAGAAGTGATAGCTGTTCAAATTCAGATTTTTATTCTGCAATTTAACTACTCTAAACACTAATTAATACTATGAAATATTCGATTAATAAAATATTAGAATCAATCAAGGCTGACAGTAAAAGCCTAGCAGTTCTTATTGATCCTGATAAAATGGAGATTGAAAAGATTTCAAGTTTCATGTTTAAAGTAAATTCATCCATTGCGACACATATTTTTGTTGGTGGTAGCGAAGTTGATGAGGGAGTTACGGAAACTTTAGTTGTTGAAATAAAGAAGCATACCGATTTACCAGTGGTATTGTTTCCTGGTGATGTGATTCAGATAACGGATAAAGCTGATGGTATTTTGTTTTTATCTCTAATTTCTGGTAGAAATCCAGAATACTTAATAGGCAAACATGTAAAAGCGGTTTCTAAAATAAATGAAACTACTCTAGAAGTTTTGCCAACAGGTTACACACTTATCGAAAACGGAAAACAAACTTCAGTAGAGCGTGTTAGCCAAACTCAACCGATTAAAAGAAACGAAGTTCAAACCATAATCGATACAGCCAAAGCAGGCGAGTTGTTAGGCATGCAACTAATTTATCTTGAAGCAGGAAGTGGTGCCACGCACCCAATAGAGCCAGAAATAATTTGCAGAGTGAAAAAAGAACTAAAAATTCCGCTGATTGTAGGTGGAGGGATTAGATCAATTTTAGAACTAGAATCGACATATAAAGCTGGAGCAGATTTAGTAGTTATAGGCACAGCTTTTGAAGAAGATGAAATGTTTTTTGACAAATTGCAAAAGTAATTTGCCAAAAAAAACAGGCGATTACAAAAATTTAAACAGATGAAAATATCAGTAGACTTAACATTATCACCATTACAAGATGATTACGAAACACATGTCATCAATTTTATTAAAAGATTGAGAGATTCAGAGTTTACGGTACTAGAAAACCCATTGAGTACCCAAATTTATGGGGATTTTGATAAGTTAATGCCTTACCTAACACAAGAAATTAAACACTCATTCGAAGCGGTGAATATCTCAGTGTTACAAATGAAAGTTGTAAAAACAGACAGAAGCGATTATGAGCCAGATTTTTAAAGCCTCCTTTGTCCTGCGGACATTTCTCCAGAGGGAAAATAATATCCTGCAAGGTTTTAGAAACCTTGTAGGTATAAATATTCATAACGTAATATGAACCAAATTATTGATTTTTTTCTTGAAGCGTATCGTGAAACACCAACCTTTCAAATTGTGTTGGAAGCCATCGCATTTGTCTTTGGTATTGCCAGCGTTTGGTTTGCAAAGCAAGAAAACATACTAGTATATCCTACAGGAATAATATGTACGGTGATAACTGTTTATTTGTTATACATAAATGAATATTTTGGGGATATGATGATGAACTTTTATTATTCGGTTATGAGTGTGTATGGATGGTGGAATTGGTCGCGAAAAGAGGGTGACGAATATGTAGTTCCTATTTCTAGGACAAACAATAAAGAAAAGGCTATTGGCTTTGGGTTGTTTTTAGCAACTATGATTATAACCTATATAGTATATAAAGCAAATAGTTACGATATTCAAATAGCAAATTATATTGATATTTTTACATCAGGAATTTTCTTTACAGCTATGTGGTTTATGGCAAACAAGAAGTTAGAAAACTGGACATTATGGATTTTTGCAGATTTGATTACAATACCTTTATACGCTTATAGAGGGTTGGGCATGCTGTCATTACAATATTTGATATTCACGGTTTTAGCAATTCAAGGATACATTGCATGGAAGAAGCACTTAGACAACAACCTGCAGACTGCATAAAAGTCGTTTTGTTTGGTCCGGAATCTACTGGTAAAACAACATTGTCACAGCAGTTAGCAAGACATTACAATTCGGTTTGGGTACCAGAATATGCACGAGAGTATTTGCAGAATAAGTGGAACAATGAGCGCAAAACTTGCGAACCAAAAGATTTGCTGCCGATCGCCATTGGGCAAATGAAGCTTGAAAATGAGCTGGCTCAAAAAACTGATTCCGTTCTAATTTGTGATACAGATTTACTGGAAACCAAAGTTTATAGCGAAGCTTATTATTCAGGAACATGTGACCCGATTTTAGAAGCATATGCTCTAGAAAATTCTTATAGCCTTTATTTTTTAACTTATATTGACACTCCTTGGGAAGCAGATGACCTAAGGGACAAACCCAATGAAAGAAAACGTATGTTCAAAGCTTTTGAAACTGCTCTAAAAACTTATAATAAACCTTATGTTTTATTAAAAGGCAATAAGCAAGAGCGACTTAAACTAGCTGTTGAACATATTGATAACTTACTACAAAAAAAGAAATGAGTTTTACGGAAAAAGACATCAAGCAGATTAAAGCTAAAGGCTTAGCCTTAGAAGAGGTTGAATCTCAAATAGAACTTTTTAAAACCGGAATACCTTTTACAAATATTGCTGAAGCAGCTACTGTTGGTAATGGTATTATAGATCTGGATACTAAGCAAATAGATGAAGCCATTCTTCATTTTGAAACCAAGAAAAGCAAGGCATCACTTTTAAAGTTCGTACCAGCTTCTGGTGCAGCTACTAGAATGTTTAAGTTTTTATTTCAATTTTTAAAAGAGTATAATCCCAATAAGGAATCTTTAAATGCATATATAAATAAAAAGAATCTCAGAGAATTAGCATTTTTTTTGGTTGGTATAGAAAAGTTTCCTTTTTACGACCAAGTGATAGAACAGCTAAAAACAAAATCCATTGACTTTGACAGCTTGTCCATCAGTGACAAAGCACTTCATTTTGTGAATGCCATGTTAGATGAAAATCAACTTAATTTTGGAAACTCACCAAAAGGACTTTTACCATTTCATAAGTATAAAAGTAACCATATTTCTACGGCGTTTGAAGAACATTTATACGAAGCTGCAATCTATGCTTCGGACGATAATAAGGCGAAGCTTCACTTTACCATATCCGAGCGTTATAAAGATAAATTCAGCCAAGAGTTTAAGCGTATTGAGGAATATGTTGAAGATAATACTGGTGTAAGCTTTGACATTTCATTTTCTTACCAACATGAATCTACAGATACTATTGCTGTAACATTAAAAGACAAACCGTTTAGAGAAGATGATGGAAAGTTGGTGTTTAGACCCTCTGGCCACGGGGCTTTATTGAAAAATTTAAATGCACTTAAAGCTGATGTCATTTTTGTAAAGAATATAGACAATGTTGTTGTAAAGCAATACAAAGAAGAAATGGCTAAATACAAAAAAGTGTTGGCTGGTATATTATTTAAACTTCAAGATAAGGCCTTTAAATACATGAGGGTTTTAGATAAAACCAATATATCTAAAGACGACTTTGGCAAAATGGAAGCATTTCTAACAGATGAAATGTGTATCAAAATTTCTGGTGAATATCATAAATATTTAGATAAGTATAAGATCGAATACCTGCGTGAAAAGTTAGATAGACCAATTCGTGTTTGTGGAATGGTGAAAAACGAAGGTGAACCTGGTGGTGGTCCTTTTTGGGTAAGAGACCAGTTTGGTAATTTATCTCTGCAAATTGTAGAGTCGGCACAAATTAACCTTAAGAATAAGTGGCAAAAAGAGATCTTAACTAATGCCACACATTTTAATCCTGTAGATTTGGTCTGCGGAGTTAAAAACTATAAAGGAGAAAAGTTTAATCTTGAGGATTTTGTAGATGCCAATGCCGCTTTTATTACCAAGAAAACAAAAGCAGGTAAAGAACTTAAAGCTCTAGAATTACCTGGCCTTTGGAATGGTAGTATGGCACATTGGAACACCATTTTTATAGAAGTGCCAATTATTACTTTTAACCCAGTTAAAACTGTTAATGACTTACTAAAAGCACCGCACCAAATTAATTAATTGTGGATGTCGACTTACTCAAATCCGAATTAACTTTTAAAGCTGTTAGAAGCTCAGGAAGTGGTGGGCAACACGTCAATAAAGTTGCATCTAAAGTTGTGCTGCATTTTAATCTCGAAAAATCTAATGTATTTAACGAAGAAGAAAAAGAACGTTTAAAAACATTTTTTAAAAATAGAATAAATAAACAAGGGGTTTTAATACTGAATTCTGGAGAAAGCCGAAGCCAGTTTAGAAACAAAGCACTGGTGACACAACGTTTTTTAGAACTCATTGAAGTTGGCTTAAAGCCAGAAGAAGAAAGAAAAATAACTAAAGTACCAAAAGCCGTAAAGCAAAAACGTTTGGAAAATAAACGTAAAAATTCTGAAAAAAAGACCAATAGGAAACCACCTAAGGTTGATTAATAAGCTTTAAGTCATTCGAGATTTGAGTTCGATTATTACTATACTCAAAAGGTTTTTGAAACCTTGCAGGATATTACTGTTTAACACTAGGAGTTGACAGTTAGCTGGTTGTAAAGTAGCGTTAATCTAAACGTAACTTATGTGAGTTCGATATAATAATAGAACATCCAATATGTAAAAGACTGATTGTCAGTTCGAGTGATTTCTGAGATTATCAAAATCAAAATACATTTTGATTGAAGATACAGAGCGTAGCTAAAGAAATTGTATCGAGAATTATTTAAAAAAAAGAACGTCTCGATACATTTTTCTCTTTTGGGTCAAAACACACTCTAGGAGATGATTTCAACGACTTAAATAACAGCATTTTAATTTGTACGGTACTTGAATCTTATGTCGAACTCACGTTAACTTCTAAGTGATAAAAGCACTTCGCTTAAAAAATAATTCATCAGTATTCATTTGCCATTATTTATTTCTAGATTATATTTGCACTGTTCTCAAAAAAGGGGTGCTTTTTAAGTATGCAGTTCCAAGTATATATAGTCAACTGCTTACTAAATAAGGCTGAGATCATACCCATTGAACCTAGAACAGGTAATGCTGTTTAGGAAGCGAGCGTTAAGACATGTCTAGTTGACATTTCTAGCGAGTGCGATTAGGTCATCAATGTTGGTTTTTACTTCTGAATCTAAAATGACCTAAATTAATCATTCTTAGTATTCAAATAAAAACCAAGATCGACTTTATCTTATGCTTGCAATGCTCAATTAATCAATTATTAACAAAGAATAATGACCTCTTTTTATTCGATTATTTTATTTAATCGTAATGAAAAATGTATTCAATAATCTCTCAAAAAATAGTTGGCAGAGATTAACAACAGTTATCTTTTTACTATCCTTTTGTTCATCATTCGGACAAGAAAAAGAGCAGGATTCAACCAAAATTGAAAAACTAGACGAAGTTTTGGTAAAGTCCGTTCGTGTAAAAGAAAAAGCACCAATTACGCATTCAAACGTAACAAAAAAAGAAATTGCAAAACGAAACTTAGGTCAAGATATACCTATTTTGCTCAACTTTTTGCCTTCCGTAGTCACCACATCTGATGCTGGTGCGGGAGTAGGTTATACGGGCATTAGAGTGCGAGGTGTAAGTCCGCTTTCTACCAATATTACTATTAATGGAATTCCCTATAACGATGCGGAATCTTTAGGAACGTTTTGGGTCAATCTTGGTGATTTTGCATCATCTGTAGAAAGTTTACAATTGCAACGTGGTGTTGGTACATCTACCAATGGTTCTGGGGCGTTTGGTGCCAGTATCAATGTATTAACAGATGCCGTTTCAAAAGAAGCCTCGGGTGAAATTTCTAATTCTTTTGGGAGTTTCAATACCAGAAAGCATACAGTAAAATTTAGTACTGGTTTAATGAACGACCACTTTGAGATTGCTGGTCGCTTATCTAATATTTCATCAGATGGCTATATAGATAGAGCTTCAGCAGATCTCAAATCATATTTTCTTCAAGGTGCTTATGTAGATGGAAATACCTTGATTAAGGCTATCGTTTTTGGTGGTAATGAAGTGACGTACCAAGCGTGGAACGGTATCACTGCAGAGCAACTTAGAGAAGATCGTACGTTTAATCCATCTGGTGAGTATACTGACGACGAAGGAAATACTCAATTTTACGATAATGAAGTGGATAATTACAGTCAAGATCATTATCAGTTACACTGGAATCAGAAGTACAACAATAACTGGTCTACTACTCTAGGTCTTAACTACACTTATGGTCGCGGTTATTTTGAACAGTTTAGAGAAGATGACGATTTTTCTACTTACGGTTTTGAAGAATTAACAGTAAACGGTGAAGTAGTGAATGAGACAGATTTGATTCGTCGTCGTTGGCTGGATAATGATTTTTATGTCATTAATGCAACGGCAAATTATAAAAACGAACAGCTCGATATGATTTTTGGGGGATCTTTCAGCCATTACGATGGGGATCATTTTGGTGAAGTCATTTGGGCAGAATTTGCAAGTCAAAGCGATATTAGAGATCGTTATTACGATGGCAATAGTTTAAAAAACGATTTATCAGTTTTTACAAAGGCCAATTATCAATTAAACGATAAGTTAAGTTTGTATGGTGATTTACAAGTGCGTAATGTGACATACAAAACTTATGGAAATACTTCAGATTTAGTAGATTTTGAGGTAGATAAAAAGTTTACATTTTTTAATCCAAAAGCTGGTGTTACTTATGAATTGAACAATTCTAACAGTTTTTACTTTTCTTATGCCAGAGCCAATAGAGAACCAAACAGAACTGATTTTGAAAGTAATAAAGATATTAAGCCAGAGCAATTGAATGACTTTGAATTAGGGTGGAGACATAAAAAAGGAAACTTTGTTTTTAATGCTAACGCTTATTATATGTTGTATAATCAGCAATTGGTACTTTCAGGTAGATTGGACGATGTAGGCAATCCTATACGCACCAACAGTGGTGAGAGCTATCGATTGGGCTTGGAGTTAGAAGCAGTCGTTCCTGTTACTTCTAAGCTTACCCTTCAACCTAATATGACATTGAGTTCTAATAAAAATACAGAGACAATTGTATCAATAGATGGAAGGTTTCAAAACTTAGGTAGTACAGATATTTCTTTCTCTCCGGAGATAGTTGCTGCCAATGCTATCGTGTTTCGACCTATTAAAGATCTTCAAATGTCTTTATTAAGTAAATATGTAGGTGAGCAATTTATGGGTAATACTGAGAATCCTGAGTCTAAGTTAGACAGCTTTTTTGTTAATGATTTTAATGTTACATACACGATGTCATTTGAAGCAAATGAAGCAAATGAAGAACCTAAACCGTTCTTTAAATCTATTGTTTTTACTGGTTTAGTCAACAACATTTTTAACGAAAAGTATGTGTCCAACGGGTATTTTGGATCTTTCGATTTTGAAGATTCTGATAGCCCTACTGGAATTTCAACAGGGTTTTTCTCAGGGTTTTACCCACAAGCAACGACAAATTTCTTAGCCGGAGTGACTTTAAATTTTTAATTAGTAACTAAAAAGGTATTGTTTCCTAAATTATCAACTCGGTAAGGTTGTAAGGTGCAAGGTTCTGTATTACCATCAAGACCAACACCAGTAGATAGGCTATATCTATTTTCATCATCGCAACCACAAACTACAATATCAAATTCACCGGTATCGGTTAATGTTGAGCACGCTCCAGGGGCATGGCTTGGGTCTGCTGCATCCCATGCGAGAAGTGTGGATGAGTTAAGCCTCCATAGCCAAATACCATTGTTTCCTTGGTTAGGCACATATACACCATTGCTGGTAGACTGTAGCTGATTAAATTGAGGTAAATTGGTATTTACTGTTAGATTTACACCAGCATCAAATAAGAAGTTACATCGGTTTCTATTATTATCGTCTCCACTGCACGTAAATAACAGAACAGATAGAATTATAAATAGCTTTTTCATTGCAAAATTTTGTGGCTCAATTTACGATTATTTATACTATAACGTAAATATTTTGTATATTTGCATAGTAATCTCGTTGGCGCGAGATTTTTTGTTTACGCTGAACTCGTTTCAGCGTCTTTTGTATATACAAAAACGAACGAATTATGAGTAAAGTATCTTACTACACCGCAGAAGGATTAAAAAAATTAAGGGAAGAATTAAACCAGTTAAAGGATGTTGAACGTCCAAAAGCATCGCAGGCTATAGCCGAAGCTAGAGATAAAGGGGATTTGAGTGAAAATGCAGAATACGATGCAGCAAAAGAAGCCCAAGGTATGTTAGAAATGCGGATTTCTAAAATGGAAGAAACTTTAGCCAATGCTAGAGTTATTGATGAATCTCAATTAGATACTTCAAAAGTATTGGCATTATCTATTGTTAAGATTAAGAATCAGAATAACGGTATGGAAATGACCTACACTTTAGTAGCAGAAAGTGAAGCTGATTTGGCTGCGGGTAAGATTTCAGTGAATTCTCCAATAGGCAAAGGTTTATTAGGAAAATCTGTTGGGGATACTGCCGAAATACAAGTACCCAATGGCATTATGAAGTTTGATATATTAGAAATTTCTAGATAAAATTAACAGACTTATTACACCGAACTCAGTTGTAGTTCTTTTAAAAACGATTACGTGCAAAAAAGATTCCTTTCTCAAGGAATCTTTTTATCTTTATAGGATAATCTTCAATTTATGGCCACACTTTTTACCAAAATAATTAATGGTGAAATTCCATCATACAAAGTAGCTGAATCGGAAGATTTTTACGCATTTTTAGACATCAACCCAAATTCCAAAGGTCATACGCTGTGCATACCTAAGAAGGAGGTTGATAAAATTTTCGATTTGGATGAAGCTACCTATACAGGCTTAATGCAATTTTCAAGACATGTTGCTGTTGCTATCGAAAAGGCTGTGCCTTGCGAACGGGTTGGTATGTCAGTTATTGGCTTAGAAGTGCCTCATGTACATGTACATTTAATTCCGTTGCACAGTATGGAAAATGCACGTTTTACGCATAAAGAAAAATTAAGTCCTTCTGAGTTTGAAACTATAGCCAAAAAAATAGCTTCATATCTGTAGTTAAAGGGATATAATACCCATTGCAACCAGTAAAATAAATACTACAATAATTAGGTCTAAAAGGATAATTATCCAAGCCAAAGGTTTCAATTTTATGGATTTAGACTTTGGTTGTATAGCACGTTTTTGATAATCAACAACGCGATCAATATCGTCAGTCCACTGTATGGGATAAATAGGCGTGTCGCAATTATAGCAATGGATATCGTAAAGCGTGTCGTTAGTTATGGCTTTGTAAAAAGTGTTTTCAGTAAATTTTTGTTTAAACGTAATTTGTAACCCATCTGTAGAATAACATTCTGGACAATTATTGTTAAGTTTGGCTTCCTTGAGTGTAAAGTATTTTGATGAACCCATATTCAAATTTAAAATAAATTTTCCACACTTCTAAAATCCCATCAAAGGGACAATATTTTCAGTAAGTTTTTGTGGATGAGCGCTTCAGGATATTTAGGGGCTTTATAGTTTGTTAAAAAACGCTAATTCAATACCTATTGAGTTTTTAAACTTATTTGAATAGTTGTGCCTTTGCCAATCTCAGAACTAAGTACTTTTATTTTCCCGTTGTGGTAATCTTCAATAATACGCTTTGCTAGCGAAAGTCCAAGTCCCCAACCACGTTTTTTTGTGGTATAACCGGGTTCAAAAATTTTATGAAATAAATTCTTGGGAATCCCTTTACCGGTGTCGGTTATGTTGACATAGACCTGTTTTTCATCAGAAGAAATGTCAAGCTTTAATTGTCCTTTCCCTTTCATGGCATCAATGGCATTTTTTACCAAATTCTCTATGGTCCAACTAAAAAGTTGAGAGTTGAGGTCAACCATAATGGCTTTTTTAGGACTTATGAGTTCAAAATCAATAAGTTTCGACGAACGCGATTTTAGATAATCAAAAGAAGATTGTGTTGCCTCAACAATATCTAATTGCTCTAAGGTTGGTGCAGAACCAATTTTGCTGAATCGTTCGGTTATGGTCTGCAATCGGTCTATGTCTTTTTCAATTTCTACAATGTAATCTGGGTTAATGTTTTCGGATTTTAAGATTTCTGTCCAACCCACTAAAGATGATAACGGAGTGCCGATTTGGTGTGCCGTCTCTTTTGCCATACCTGTCCAGAGTTTATTCTGCTCGGCATTTTTAGAACTTCTGTAAAAGAAGTAAACCACAGCGGCAAAGAGAATAATTATCAATAATAAAGCTAGAGGATAATATTTTAACTTGTTTATCAACGGGGAATTCCCATAATATAGCTTTCCCTTTTCTTTGTTTGGTAAATCGACTTCAATTGGTTCATTTTGGGAAATTAGCTTGTTAAGGAAGCGTACCAATTCTGATGGGTTCTTTAGAATTGAAGAATCTATATTTCTTTCGTTCAATACTTTATTATTCTTATCCAGTAAAACCATAGGTATGGTAACTGTGGTATCAATGACTATTCGCTCGGCTATAGAATTTAATTCAATATCATCTTGATAAAAATATTTTGTATACTCTGGATAAGCAAATGTCCAAGTTTCCATTTTTTTTCGCTCTTCAGCTTTAAACTTTTGAAAAAATGAGTATGTATTCCATAGAATTAACGAGACAATTATAAATGAGAACAGTATAATAATCCAACGGATTACATTTTGGTTTGTGCTAAAGGTCATTGGCTAATGTAATTTTTTAAATATAATGTAAAACTGTTGATAATATTGTGCTTATATCAACAAAACCCTTTCAATAGAATACCAATATAATTATATTTGTTAAAAATCAGTTGATTAGATGATTTCCTTCGACCCAAAAGAACTTTCCACAGGCAGATTGCACGGTTATTTATTAAGTGCCGTAGCACCTAGACCAATTGCGTTTGCAAGTACTATGGATGCTAATGGTAATCCTAATTTGTCGCCTTTTAGCTTCTTTAATGTATTTAGTGCCAACCCACCTATTATGATATTTTCTCCAGCCAGACGTGTTAGGGACAATACAATAAAACATACTTTGGAGAATGTAGAAGCCGTAAAGGAAGTGGTTATTAATGTGGTTAACTATGATATTGTGCATCAAATGTCCTTGAGCAGTACGGAATATCCTGAAGATGTCAATGAATTTGAAAAAACAGGGTTGACGATGTTGCCGTCAGATATGGTAAAACCCTTTAGGGTAGCAGAATCTCCAGTACAGTTTGAATGCAAGGTCAATGATATTATACATTTAGGTACTGAGGGCGGTGCAGGGAACTTGGTAATATGTGAGGTGGTTAAACTTCACATTGCAGACGAAGTAATGAATGCCGATAACACCATAAATCAAGAAGCATTGGATTTAGTGGCAAGAGCTGGTGGTAGTTATTACAGTAGAGCAAAAAAAGGATTTTTTGAAATACCGAAACCATTACGAACCTTGGGGATCGGTGTTGATAGCTTACCAGAGCATGTAAGAAACAGTATGATTTTAACCGGGAATAATCTCGGAATGCTAGCTAATGTTGAAGCCTTGCCTAGTGAGGAAGAAGTCAATCAATTTATAAAAGATGTCAGTAAACGCTATCCTGAAATAGAAACGGCATCGCATAGAGAAAAACATAAAATAGCACGCAATTATTTAAGCTACGGAGACGTGGAAAGTGCATGGAAGTTATTACTTTCGTAGCTCAATAAAAGAACATAAATTTAAATTAGATAGATTAAGACAAAATGGAAGTACAAGGACGAATTAAGCTGATAGGTGAGACGCAAACCTTTGGGAATAATGGATTTAGAAAAAGAGAAATCGTGGTGACTACAGAAGAACAATATCCACAACATATTATGGTAGAGTTTGTTCAGGATAAAACAGATTTGTTGAATAATTACCAAGTAGGTCAACAGGTTAAAATTAATATTAACCTTAGAGGACGTGAGTGGGTTAATCCACAAGGGGAAACCAAATATTTTAACTCTATACAAGGTTGGAGAATAGAAGCCTTACAATCTGAAGCACCAAGTGGAGATATGCCACCAGTACCACCTACTGAGGCATTTGAGCCAGTAAATGATTTAAACGAAGACGAACACGACGATTTACCGTTTTAACCTTTAAAACAGGATGAAGAAACTTAAAGACTTGTTTTTATGAAAGGCAAGTCTTTTTTAATGAAAAAGTCCCAATGGTTAGTTGGGACTTAGTATTTTGGTTTTAGGTTTTGATCTTTATAAACAAATTAAAAAAAGCAATGATGAACAAAATTTATCATATAAAGATCAAAACAAATATTAAAAAAAAACTTAGGCTATCAAAGCACAGCACTATATTTAACAGTAAAAATCGCTTAAATAGTTAATTAATGCACTTTTTAACTCAAAAAATAGAGTTTCCTGACCTGTCTGAAGCCACAAGTGAAGGTTTGTTGGCTGTTGGTGGGGATTTATCTTCAGAGCGTCTTCTTCATGCGTATAAGAATGGAATTTTCCCCTGGTTTGATACAGACGAACCTATACTTTGGTGGTCGCCAGACCCTCGTTTTGTAATATTTCCTGAAGCGTTAAAGGTCTCAAAAAGTATGAAGCAAATATTAAGAGGAAATAGATTTAAAGTTACGGTAAATAAAAGTTTTGATGCTGTAATAGAAAATTGTGCCAAAGCCAAGCGAGAAGGTCAAATGGGTACTTGGCTTACTAACGATATGATTAATGCCTATATTTCACTTCATAAGCTGGGTTATGCAAAATCTGTTGAAGTATGGGAAAATGACGATTTGGTTGGTGGTCTATACGGAGTGGATTTAGGAAATAAAGTATTTTGTGGAGAAAGTATGTTTGCTAAGGTAAGTAATGCCAGTAAAGTCGGTTTTATAACTTTTGTACAAAACTCAGATTATAAGCTTATTGATTGTCAATTGCACACAAAACATTTGGAGAGCCTTGGAGGCAAACACATTCCTCGACAAGAGTTTGTAAAGTTTCTTTAGCTTGAAGCTACCTAAGATTTTACTTCTAAAGTTTTTTCCTACTTTAATAAAAATTAATATATTTGAATATAATATTTAACCGCTTTTGGTTTAGATAGCCCTAAAACAAACAGATCTCAATTGAAGTGTTTGACTTCGGTCATTCCGAGTGCAAACCATCCACCATAAACTACGGATAGCGTATCTACAGTTGAGAATGTCTGACCCCGAATCTAAATTTAAAGTTTTAACTTTAAATGACCTACGTTATGGTAAACAACCGCACTAAATCGTACCTCAGATTCGGTATGTCGC
>CAYVNR010000029.1:0-37552 GCA_964453045.1 uncultured Flavobacteriaceae bacterium | reverse complement strand
AATTTTAACCTTTTACCATAAAACTGAGAAGCCTGATGAAAAATCAGGCTTTTTTATACTGAATTTTTTGACGACTCACTAAGCTTCAACTCACTTGGCACAATGACAGTCTGTGTCTTATGATTTTCTGTATTTAACCTTTCCAATAAAAGTTTTACAGACATTTCACCAATATCGTATGCTTTTTGATGTATAATTGAGATTTTAGGGCTAGAAAGCAGTTCTGTATGCTCGTAACCAAATCCTACAATAGATATATTATCTGGAATCTCCCTACCCAATTTTTTAGCCATGTTGATAGCTACAATTCCTGTAATATGATCTATAGATATTATGGCGTCAATTTCTGAGTTTTTACTCAAGTAAGTATGGATGCTTTTTTCAACATCAAGGGCATTATCGAGTTTTAAAATATTTGGTTTTAAGTTATACTTTTCCAGTGCTTTAGTATATCCTTTAATTCTTAGTTTTCCGACACTGAGTTCTTCAATATTACTCACTAAAAGAATGTGTTTTCTACCTTCTTTTTCAATTAAATGCTCTGTAACTTCATAAACAGATTGAAAGTCATCAACAATAACTTTATCGCACTTTATCTCATTTACAACTCTATCAAACATTAAAACAGGAATTTTACTATCTAAAATTGTTTGAATATGATTTATCTCCTGTTTTACCTGACCTTCTCTTGCCACTGCCATAATAAACCCATCAACGCTACCATTAGATAATAGCTCAAGACTTCGCTTTTCTTTGTTCAAAGTTTCGTTAGAGAGGCAAACGATTATATCATAATCATTATTGGTAGCTGCCATTTCAATGCCATGTAATACTTCTGCAAAAAAAGGATTGGTTACCGTTGGCAGGATAACACCAATAGTTTTTGTCTTATTGGTTTTTAATTGTTGTGCTATTCGGTTAGGCTTATAATTTAATTTTTCGGCCAGTTCATTAACACGTTTTTTAGTAGTATCACTTATTTCGTGACTGTCATTTAATGCTTTTGAAACTGTTGATACAGAAATATTAAGAAGCTTAGATAATTCTTTTAGAGTTGTCATTGATACTATTTTAGTATTAAGATTATAGCTTTACGTCTCGTAAAAGTAAAATAAAACACATTTGTTTTATTAATTAAGTCGCTAACCTTTGTTCATTTTTTATTTATAGATGTATTTCTTTGAAGTTGTCTCAATAAAAAAATAGCGCATGCCACATAGCATCGCATCTTTTTTGAGCATTCAGTTTTTCATATAAACATATCCTGAAAGCGTATAGCATAAAAAAAGAAGCATGTTTACATTTTAAACACGCTTCTTTTCACTCAATTCTATATATTATAATATTTTATTCTTTTACCAACTTAATGGTTTTAGAACCGCTTACTCCTTCAATTCTAGCAAAATAAACACCAGTTATCAATGATGACGCATCTATAGCAACCTCACTAGAATTTGGTGATAATGTCAATACTTGTTTTCCTAAAATATCATAAACAGTTACATTATTTATTGTATTAGAACTTAAAAGATTCCAGTTTCCATTTGTTGGATTAGGGAATACTTTAAACTCAGTTGTTTCAAAAGTATTTGTACTTAGAACATTCGTTGTACTGAAAAATATATTATCAATATATACAGTACCATTTCCGGTAAACAATGTTTGTTTAAGATCTGTACCATCCCATGTACCACTCACTAAAGGAGGATAATTTACAAAATGTGTAAAAGGAATGAATACACTTACCCACTGACCGGTAATTAGCTCAGCATCAGCATTTCCCGCCGTTACATCTGCAGCAGAACCAAACCTGTAGAATGGCTCCTCTGCACTACCGCAACAAACAGTTGCACTTAAAGAATCATCAACCAAAGAGAAATTAAACGCTGTTGAGGTTGTAGCATAATAGTTTATATGTACAAAATCGTATGTTGTCGTTGCATCAAATGTAAAAGGTGTACCTCCTGCATCTGGGCCGAAAGCATTGCCAAAGAAATCTAAATTCTCTAACTTAATGACAGTATTTCCATTTAAATTTTCTTGAGTACGAGTAACACCTCCACCAAAAGAATCAAAAATAAAATCTGTAAAATCTGATTGATTTGCATTACCACTCAAATCACTGTAAACGTAAAAATCCGATCCAGTAGAAGGCGAATCCGTTGGACCATCAGTAGGGTCAGCAGCTGGACATGGCGCACAGTTAGGGCCACCACAATCGATTTGCTCTTCTCCATTATTTAAAATACCATCATCACAGGATTCTGGACAGGCTGGACAATCTGGACCACCACAGTCAACACCAGTTTCATCACCATTTTGCACACCATCCATACACGTTGGATCTGGCGCTCCTACTTGTACTATATCATCAATGTACCATATACCACCATTACCTGCACCCACAGTTCCACATCCGCCACCTTCGCAGGCAACTACATAATTTGGCTGTATCACTAACACGGTATATTGTTCCATTCCTGTTAACCCTGGTTGACCCGTGAAGTCAAAAGTCACCTCAGTCCAAACACCAGCCGTGGTTATGGTAACGTCTCTATTATAAGTTGGTTCTCCACTTAAACCAATTTGAATTTGAAATCTAATATTTTGATTTGCGATAGGAGCCCAAACTTTCATAGTAAAAACAGTACCATTCGCTAAATCAATTAACGGATTTCCAGGAGTTTCAAAACCAAAACCTCCACCCCAATCAGCAGTATCGGGTTTATTAACCTCAAGAACTCGTGCAGACATATTACCTGCACTAATATCAGGGTTTTCAATATTAGCAAAACCTAAACCACCAAATTCAAACGAGGCGGTTGTTGAGGGATTTTCAAAATCCGTTGGGAGCGATTGCCCAAACATCATACAAGATGCGAGTAAAAAATAAAGAAAGGTAATTTTTTTCATAATCATTATTTATTTTAGTTATTTATAGATAATTGACAATTTATAATGCTATTAATTATCAGTTTTATAAATGTATTAATTACATATTGAATATTTTTTAATTCCACCTTAACAAAAAACATACAACGACATCGTTATAGTTAACGATTTACAATGTGTGTTAAAAGCCTTGATATTATTAGGCTAGACAATATTTTAAATTTTGAATAAAATAGTTTGTAGTGGTTATGTTGTGTTGTAAATATCAACTATACATAAAACTTGTAACCTTTTTAATACTTCAATTTTTCATTTTTATCCCAAATGCCCCAATAGGCACCTACATCACCCTCTGATCCAACTTTCCAAGATTCGTCAAAAGATGAAAAATAGAAAATTTCTATATCCTCTTCTTTAGACCATTTTTGTGTATTTATAAAATATTTTATGGCATTCTCTTCTGATGGATAAGCCCCTTGTAAATTTGTGCCTTGGCTTGGCCAACCTGTTTCGGTAATGACTACTCTTTTACCATTACCAGCACGCTTAGCTTTATGGTACATGTCTTTCATATAAAGTAAGGAATAATCTAAATCGCACCCTTCCCAAAAAGGGTAACAGTTTGCCAAAATAATATCGCAAGCCTCAGTTATCTCTGGTCGTTCTTGGAATTCGTAATAAGCATCTACATAACCAACCGGAATATTGAAAGCCTTAATAGCATCCTTAACAAAGTAGATTTTTTGTAACAGCTCGTCCTCAGTTAAATCCCCTCTGTACATGACTTCGTTACCAACAGCAGCAAGATCAACAAAGCCTTCATTAACTAAATTAATAAGACCTTGTAATTCTCTTTCATTTATTTCTGGATCATCACCCAACCAAGCACCAACCAAGGTTTTCATACCCATCTCCTTGGCGATTTTAGGAATGAGCTCATTACCGTCTGTACAAGAAAAAGAGCGAATCCAGTTTGTATAAGGTTGTATAATTTTTAATCGTCTTCTTATTTGCTCCTCAGTTAGTTGGTCACCAGGTTCTTGACCTTCTTCATAAGGGCTGGAGCACAGACCATGCATACCAGATTTTAAAGTTTTTCTAAACAATTTTTGCAAATCTTCAACAGACATTCCATCATAATCAATGGATGCCAATGCTAAAAACTTTTCCTCTCTGACAGACATAACAACCTTTAATTATATTTGAGTTTTTCGGTTTTATCCCAGAGTCCCCAATAGGCACCAACACCACCTTCATCACTTGTTTTCCAAGATTCATCAAATGAAGAGAAATAGAAAATTGGAATATCATTTTCTGTAGTCCAACTTACAGTGTCTATAAAATATTTCATAGCAGCAACATCTCCAGCAACAGCACCTTTAAGACTTCCTCCTTCACTTGGCCAACCTGTTTCTGTGATAATGATTGGCTTACCTTGGGCAGCATCTACAACTTGACCATACATGGCTTGCATATGCCCTAAAGCATATTCAATTGGACAACCTTCCCAATACGGATATAAGTTTGCCAACACTATATCGGAATGTTCTACCAGTTCTGGATGACGTGAAAATTCGTAATAAGCATCTACATAACCTACAGGTATGTCTAAACCTCTTAAAGCATCCTTAACACGTTTTATATACCCTAACAGTTCTTCTAAGGTTAGATCATTACGATACAGGACTTCGTTGCCTACGGCAGCCACATCTACATAACCATCCTTGGCTAAGCTTATTAAACCTTCGATTTCCCTTTCGTTGTCTTCCTTGTTGTCACTTAGCCAGGCTCCTACAAGCGTTTTTAACCCTTGCTTTTTTGCTGCTACGGGTACATGCTCATTACCTTCAATGCATGAAAATGAACGAATAGCCTCTACATATGGCCTTAAAATTTTTACACGTCGCTCTACCTGTTCGAAACCAATATCGTCACCAGGCTTTTGACCATCTTCATACATACTAAAACATATACCATGAAATCCTTCTTCAATAGTTTTACGCCAAAGACGCTTCATGTCTTCTGATGAATATTTTGCCAAATCTAAACCCTGGGTTGTAATTTGGCTATAACCTTTGGTTTTGTAATAAGATTCTTCTCTGTATGACATTTTATGAGTTTAGTTTTATAATTCGCCTCGACGTTCTATAAGTTCAGCTTTTATTTCTCTAGCCCTTTCTTCGGTTAGACTGTATTTCCACATTACCCATATTGCAAGTCCTGCGGTCAGTACAGGCAAAGCAATATCTGTAATTCGCATACCTGTAAGCGCTTCAGTAGTTTGTGTTGTAGCAGTAGGATCATAGCCTAATAGTTTTAAAATTATTCCAGAAAACACCAAAGCAAGACCTTGTCCAACTTTAATCATCCACCAATAAATAGCGCCAAAAGTTCCTTCTTTTCTTGGCATACCATTTTCTAATTCATCCAAATCACAGACATCAGCAGTCATACTCATCATTAAAGTAAATAAACACCCCATTCCAAAAGCCATTAAAGGAATTGGCAGGAATATCATGTAGTAATTATCAGGGTCAAAACCCCACCATTTTAAAGTATATCCAACCATTGAAATTAAAGTGGCATATATGAATGCTTTACGTTTTCCCATTT
The DNA here is from genome assembly GCA_964453045.1 of uncultured Flavobacteriaceae bacterium. Lineage (GTDB taxonomy): Bacteria > Bacteroidota > Bacteroidia > Flavobacteriales > Flavobacteriaceae > Winogradskyella. The sequence continues at coordinate 32,047 of CAYVNR010000029.1, read as the reverse complement.
TATTTGCCATCCAATTGATTATGGGAATGGCAATAAAAGCTGTGTAAGCAGCTGTAACTGCTGGAAAAAGAGCTACCCACCATTTTGATGCACCCCAATCACCATCAAACATGTAAAAATTAATTATAAAGACACCAAATTCAGCAACAATTTGAAAACCATTAAATACCAAGAAGGTGGCTAAACATAATTTAACAAAAGGTTTATTTTTAAGAACAAGTTTTATACCCGTGAATATTTTGCCCATACTCTTTAGAAGTGCTTTAGGTGTGATTTCTTCTCTGCCTTCCATCTTACTAGAATCAATCCCACGACAAAAGATAGCAGGAAGTATTCCTAAGATGATAATTACAAATCCAGCTATTAAAGCGACAATTCTAACCCCTTCTGGTTGGCTAGCAAAAAGATCCCCATCAGGTATTAACACATATAAAAATGGAACTAACATCCAAGCTACTTGTCCAATAATGTTTGCAAAACTCATCAACCGTGTTCTTTCTTTATAATCTGAGGTCATCTCATATCCTAAAGCAATCAATGGAGTTGAAAAAATTGTATTTCCAAAAATCAGTAAAATTGAAAAGATGAGTAAATACCAAAAATTGTACATTTCAGGGTTTGTATCATGAACTTGCCATAATATTGCAAATATAGCACCTGATAATATTGCGCCAATAAAAATATAGGGTCTCCTCCTTCCAAATCTTGAACTTGTATTATCTGACACATAGCCCATTACTGGATCTGTTAAAGCATCAAATAGACGAGGTATACCAACTATAAGACCTGCTAGTACTGTATCCATTCCAAAACCGTCAGCAGATTTTAGTATCACAACAAAAACACCTAATATGCCAGGAATTAGATTATTTATTAAATGGCCAGCTCCGAAAGCAGCTTTTTGACCTATTGGAACTCTAGTAGAACTCATATTTATATTTGATTTAATTAGTTTCTTTAGGTATCACTATAGTCTGTATAGCTTGTCCCTTTATACCGATATTTTTTATTTCATCATTTAGGCTTAATGCATAATTCTTAACTTCTTTTCCTTCATTAAAAACAACAACAGTAATAGAACCATCTGGATTCTTGCACGCAGTAACCATTAAATCATCATCTGTGTTTTCTACCCCAAGTACTTCTGCTCCAGGTCTTATATATTTACTAAAATGTACCATTGTATAATATAATGGAGTAAAATATACCTCATCAGTATCGGGATCTACAATCACTGGTGCTACACACCAGTTTTTGAACCAATTTGGACCACCTTGTCGGTCTAAAACCATATTCCAGTCAACCCAACCGTCTACCCAATTGTTTAAGCACCCTATAATATCTCTAGCATACCTATTGACTGGTGCATATTTTGGATGTAAATACTTATCTTCTTCAGAAGCCCAATCCCAACCCCAATCTGTAGCTTCTTTTTTCCAGTACCATGCATCATCTTTCCACTTTGGTACTTCAGAATCTACACAACCTTCGGTTTCTATTAGGTATTTGTCTGGTGCTTTGTGGTGTGCGTATTGCAAGGCTTCAGGAAAGAAATCATACGTGCTTTCATACCAATGTATAGCAGTTCCGTCATAGTACTTTGATGATGCTTCTGTAGCATACATTACATCTACCCATTCCTTTAGTCCAGCTCTGTTTTGGTCATATCCAAGAATAATTTTATCCCCATGACCATCGGCTTCTAACTTTGGCCCTAAATGATTTTGAACAAAATCGGTCATTTCCTCAGGTGAAAAGTGCATACTCTCCCAGTTATTGCCATTACCATGAGGTTCGTTTTCAACGGTAAAACCCCAAAGCTCTATACCTTGTTCTTTATAAGCGTCTATATATTTTGAGAAGAATAATGCCCACGTCGGATAATGTTCTGGCAATAGTTTACCACCAACCCATTCTTTATTGTCCTTCATCCATGGCGGTGCCGTCCAAGGTGAAGCAAACAATTTGAAACCAGCTTTTGAAATGCGATTGGCCTCTTTTATCATTGGAATTAAATCGTCCATATCTTCCTTAACCGAAAAATCCTTTAACGCTTTATCCTCTGTAGGTGCATAAGAATACTGAGATAAGGAAAAATCGCAAGAATTCATATGTGTTCTGCATAATGAGTAATTAGCCCCATTTTCAGTAAAGTAGGCTCGCATAATAGTATCTCTATTTTTCTTACTTAGTTTATTTAGAAGATAAGCTGAGGACTCAGTAAAAGCACCGCCAAAACCTGTTATTGTTTGAAATTTTTTGTTTGGATTTATTTTAATTACCAAAGCAGAATCCACTGTTTTGAATTCGTTAAGTTTAGTTAACTTATTACCACTTGCAGAAGTTTCAAAAACTTCTAACACCAGTTCTTTTTTTTCTTCTTTATTACAACTCATAGTCGTTATTAAAAGACAATAAATACACAGTTTTAGTGTTTTCATTTTTTTATTGTTTACGGTAGTAAGGCAGTATATCACTATCTTTTTGCCATGATCTCTTCTTCTGATGGTGGCACCAACACTTCTTTTAAAAGTGCTTCTTTATTACCTTTGTAGGTTTTTGTAATCGCATTGCCGTTTCTGGTTAGCCCATCGAAAATTCCTTTATCCACCAAGTCCCAAATTGGGTATTTAGCTTTACCTTCTATAGTAAATAACCCAAAATGATTTTCTGATCCCTTAGCATTATTCGCATCTTTCCATTGCTCATTAAATGCTTCAAAATAAAAGCACGAAATCCCAGCCCTATTGGTCCATTTTCGCATTTGCTCATGGTACAAGCCTTGTTTATATTCATCCGTTGCACGAGATCCATCATCACCATATTGACCGTTAGAGACCGTTGCCCAACCGGTTTCACCTATATGTACGGGTTTATTGACCCCAATACTTTTCATGTAATTGGTAACGCTATCATACTGTTTCTGGGAAAACTTTATAGCCCGCTCCATGGCCATTTCTATTTTTGTTGTATCTGGCATATCCACATGTGCTTCTGGCACTCCCCAAAATTCTGGATTGTAATGTGTATTGTGATACGGATAGGTGTGCATTGATATGTAATCTACAGCTTGTATCAACTTATTTAAATCCTCAACATGATATCGATCTTCACCACCTCCCCAAGATGCGAAGTCATCTGAACTTGTAATCCATAAATCCTTTGGTAGTTTACCTCCTTTTTTTAAATTTTGAAGATGATTGACCCATTTTAAAATAACATCTGGTTGAACATAATATTCCGTAGCCCATTTTACCATAGCTTCATTGCCAACGGCTATGATCTTTACAATATCTGGGTATTGATTTGCCAATTTAACAGCTCTTTCTATCTCACCAGCATTATTTGGGCTTTCTATATTATGATTTGGTTCTTTACCTGTCCAAGCATTTAAACAATCAATCCATGCACCTAACATAACGTACATTTCAAAATTTGGATCTTCTTTTTTAAGTTCTGAAATTGCTTTCAGTACATTTGAAGCATGTGGTAACTTAGGCTGAACATTATACGTTCTTAACATCTTAATACCCATAGCTGATAAGATTTTTAAATCTTCTTTTAGCTCTGGTAGTGTAGGCTGACTGTCTCTTGATTTTTTGCGGTAACCACCATAAGAAATGGCCAAATACTTTGGGTTACCTAATATATCTTTTGCTGTCACTTTTTTCTTAATTTGGGTTGAAGACGACTTGTCTTTTTTCTTTTTATTGCAAGACATCATGAATACTAGAGATAAAACAAAAACTATAATTACTCCTCTTTTCATGACTTTATACTATTTTAAATAATCTTCTTTGATATATATTCTGATAAGCTCTACTTCACCTGAACGATTAAATACTTTTTGGCTTATTGCATCATCAAGATTTAAGTTATCAAAAGTCTGTATTGAACCCTGCTTTAGTTTAACTTCAGACTTAAAAGTATCTGAAATGCTGTAAATCACAGGAACCTGACAATAGGTAAAAACTAATTCCCCTTTATTAATTTCTAGTTGAGATGTATTACCATGAAGATCGATATAATCGAATGTTTTTGTTTCTTTTAAAAATTCCGCTTTACGAAGCATACATGGATTAAACACTAATCTCCCATCTCGCATAAAAACACCCAGTTCACCAAAACGACTCAGAATATCTTCTTTTACCTGCCCGGTCATACCTGGTTGTTGCGCACCTTTACCTGCTGGCGTATGAGAATAAGGGTCAGTTGGGAAAGCACCGTATAATTCTGGCGACTTATGTACGCCTATACCTTCGTTAATCTCATAGTAGTGCTCTAATAATCTACCAACGATTTCATCATTTTCGTTGTCTTCTATTGCTTTTTGGCAACATTCCATAACTGCCAACAAAAGTTTGGATACCATGTGCCAGTAAATAGAGCCCAAACCTTCATAACCGTAAAAGGTACCTGAGCGACCTGTAAAGGCCTTATGATTAAAGACGTCTTCAAAAATTTGAAGTATTTTAGATTCCTCTTTATTAGCCAGACTTTCATACTCTGTACTTGATAAATTTTTCAATGCTAGCTTAAGGTCATTGGCATTTTTAAAGTTACCATTAAAATGATAATCGCCATTTACATCTTTTTTTATGATATGGGTATTACCATCGGTGACTAAAGTACTTAACAAATCTGAGTTTTTAACTGCATTTGCCGGCACGGTGTTTCTATCCATAAATCCTTTAAGGTTCTTATATGGATATAATATGTAACTGTATTGGTCTTCTCGAAACAACTTACTTTGCTTAAGTCCATCAAGCACTGCTAAATTTTCTTTAGAACTCAAATATCCTGAACTTAAAACGGCAACTTGTCCTTCTAACATTTCATCTAAATAAGCAACAGAAACTGAGTTTTCATCTTCGATGGACATTAAATTATAGGCATGATACATAGCATCATGACGCTTGTTCGCTTCAATTGAATGCTCTAAATGCTTTAATGCCGAATGCGTGAATGTTTTTATATCCTCTAGTCGAAGTTTAGATTTATTACCAGAAAATGAATTTTCATAAATGGTTGCTCTAAAAATACTCCCTGCATTACCTACAGCATCTAAAATCTGTTTTCTGCTTTTATCATCGATGTCATTGTTCAATAGATTCTCGTTTTGTACAAAAGTAGATTTAACAGCATCAAAAAAGTCTGCAATTTCTGATGCAACTTCTATAGCATCAGTAGAACTGTCTTCGAATACTCCTTCGAAGAACTTTAAGAACCGTCGCAAATAGTATAAGGTTACCATAGAGATGCCGTTGCCCACTAATGCATTGTTGGCATCATTCCATTCAGGACGCTGTGTATTCATCCAAATACCACCTTCTGGTATAAAATTGGAAAGCTTAGCTAGCGTTGTCGCTAATATTTTTTCCATAAAATTAGCCCTTACAACAGCTCCATTTTCATATTGAAGCAATGCTCCATCAGCACCTATTTTATCTCGTTTTGCTCTAATTTCTTCATCCGAGGCTTCATCAAACTCAATGGTATCTTTTGGGTTTTTCAATACAGCTTGATAAGATTTAATTCTGTACGGTACATTGGCATAGACAAACAAATCTTTATTGAGTAAACTTTTTAATTTACCTGGCTGATAATCTTCTACAAACTCTAAAAATTTGAGCAGGTATATGATTTGATGATCCCCCCAATACCCAATATAGGACCAAGGATCATCTGGTTCGCTAATTTCCCAATCAAAACCACCTTTTGTTACACGGTAAGGGTTGTAACCATCAAAAGTTGTGGCGTTTAGAAACTTATGAATCATACTTTCAATAAACTCTGGATAAGAATACGCTAAGGCTTCCCAGTTTTGAAAAATATCGCGCCAATTGCCTTCGTAATCTAATATTTTAGAGCCATCTATTTCACTTCTTGTATTGATGGAAAATTTATTCCAAGGACGACTTGGGTCACCATGGCGGCGGCTAAACTTTAAAGGCATATATTCTAAACAAAGACGTGAAAAATCTTTGTCAGAGCTATCATCTGCAATTTGCTTTAAACCACTTATGGTAAATTTTTCTGGTAAAGCTTCAACAATGGCTTTATTTTGATTTGCAACATTGGTATTGGCATTGAACAGATACCTTTTAAAGTCCCATTTCTCAATACTATAACCGTCATCAAAAATACCACCTCTCATAATATTGAAAAGTGTATTCGAAAAATGTCTCGTATCTCTGAAGCTATCTGAAGTTAATTGCAATCCATCTGAGGCTGCATTTAATTCAATAAGTCGTTTTGTACCTAATGCAATGTTGTTTTCAAGTTTGCTTAATAATTGATTATCCTCACTTATCTGTTTAGAAATCTGAATTATGTCGGAAGTATCTTGATTAACATTGGCTATAATAACCCAATCTTTATGCTCTTGAGAGGACAATTGAACTTTGGAATTAATAAAGTAAGCACCCTTTTCTGCTTTTATATCTGTTTCTTGGCTCACTTTTTCAAAATTCCTAAAATCGTCTAACTGCAATGATGACAAAAGGTATTGGGGATTATCTAAGCCTAAAGACCAAGCGATATTTGCTTTTAGAGCTTCACTTGGCTCAGCCTTATCTACAATAATGGCACTTAATGCAAAAATCCCAATACCTGTTTGTTCAACTAATTCTGTGCGTTTGTATGCATCAACTAAATTACTGCTCGCATTTTGCAATGCACTACTAACACCATATGGCATCACATTTTGAATACCATCTAAAACATTTATCTCTACCGGTAAATCTGAATTATTACTTAAGGTTGACTTTTTTACAAACCCATAGGCATTACTGGAACACCACTCATATTTAAATGTAAGCTCTAAGTCTAAATTCTCTTCCTCAAAAATAATTGAGTTACCGTAAACACTTTTATAAAGATTGCTTCTTACATTGTAATTATCTTGAAAACGTATCGAGAAAGGTTCCCAAATAAATATCTCACCATTTTTTATGACCTGAAAAATAGATTTTGCACCTGTTATTTCTGAAGACTCTGTGATCTTATCATCTGAATAATAAGGAAATAAAGCAAACTCAGAATTCTTTCGTCCAGCGGTTAGTCCACCATTACTCGATATAAACATCCAATGATTAGAATCACTGACTATGCTCATAAAAAATGGGCGCATCTCATTGCTGTTTGAAATTTTGAAATAAGCTTTATTGTCAATCGAAACCTGTTCTAATTTCACTTTCTTATCTAATATTTGTGTGTTAGGCATTAGCTAGCTACTTAAAATTTTAATTAAACCTATTATTGTAAAATCAAAATTTTGAAAATTATTAGTGATTTTTTTTATTCTTTAGTCCCAAGGACCGAAAAATGATTTACTGTTGAATTATGTCATCAAAATAGTATATGTCACCATCACAAGGTGCATTTCTTTCAAAATAGATAATCATACTCTGAAATGTACCTGTAGCAACGTCAGTAAAATCAAAAGTCAATTCTTGCCATTCCCCTAACTGTGTAATACTTGCCACTCTATCTTGAGATGGCTCAGTATTAGGAAATGGCATAAACTCCAAACGTAACGTTACGTCTGTTAGCTGAGTTTCTGCAAGAACTTTCATAGTGAATGTTTTTCCTGTTTCCGGTAATGAAAAATCTAGAGGTGTATCTAACGCTACTCCCAAACCAGCAAAAGTGAAACATCCGGTTGTTTTTTCGAAACGTTGTACTTTACAGCTTGGATTAACTGCATCTACAACAGGGTTTTCAACAATAAATCCTGCAGTATTACCAAACGCATCAAATGTTGTATCGTCTGATATTGTAAAGAACGTCCAGTTAAGATTCCCATCAGCAGGGTCAATGTTTTCTGATGTTTCACAATTTATTGTAAATGTTTCAGAAAATGTATCTGAATTTCCATTGTCATCAAATGCTGTTAGGGTTACTGTGTATGTACCATTATCAAAGGTTACCGTAGGGTTTGCAATGATATCGGTATCGCCATTTCCAAAATCCCATAAATAACTTGTGGCATCATTTGATGCATTAGTAAATGCTATTGTGCTGAATTGAACATCGCTCAAAAATCTCGATTCTAGGCCTATTAAAGACACACCGCTGTCATTATCCTCACAAGACATGATTGAACACGATAGAATGATAATGGAAAGTAATGTTATTTTATATTTTAATAATTTCATTGTCTATTACTTTTTAAATTAATTATAAACTCTAACATAGTCCACCAACATTCTTTGTGGAAATACGGTTTCGGCATTTGGTGCACCAGGTAGATTACCTCCAACAGCTATATTCATAATGATGTAAAATGGACGATTAAACACCCATTCCCCAGCATTTTCAGGACCACCATCGATGACAGCTTCTTCTTCCACAACTGATGGCGTAATACTTTGATATAATACATCATCTACGTAATAGTTAATACGGTTCGGACTCCACTCTATTCCAAAAACGTGAAAGCCTGTATCGAAACGATCATTTTCTAACTCATATTCTTTAGTTATGGCATCACCTGCATTATAACCTGGTCCATGAGCACTACCAAATACTACAGTGGGTGAATCCCCGAGGTATTCCATAATGTCTATTTCTCCACATTGCGGCCATGGGTTTTGATCACAGTCATTACCCAATAACCAAAACGCTGGCCAAAGCCCTTTTCCCCAAGGTAATTTTATACGAGCTTCGAAACGCCCATATTGTTGCTCAAATAAATTTTGAGTGGTTAATCTAGCTGAAGTATAGCTTGCGCCCTCAAATGATTCTTCGCGTGCCGTTATCACCAGCATACCGTTTTCAACATTTACATTTTCTGGTCTGTCTGTGTAGTACTGTAACTCGTTATTTCCCCATCCAGGAATACCTTCTGCAGTCCCGTCACCAATATCATAAGTCCACATTGATGGATTCGGAACACCATCTACATCAAACTCGTCTTGCATTACTAAATTATTTAGTTTCGCCACTTCTTGAGTTTCATCTGGATCACAATTTGTAAACATCGTAGTGAAAATCATTAGAGCCACTAAACACTTCACTCTAAACAATATATTTGACTTTATATTTTTCATAAATCTCTGTGTGTTAAATCATTATTCGTTATAGAAGTAGACATTATCTACCCAAATATCTGCTATTGTGTTATCTGAAACAAAGAACAGTTGTCCTAAATTTGCAGGATCTGAAAACCCGCTGAAACTCGATAGCGGTACATCAAGACTGACCCAACCGTTGGCGTCTACGTTGTTTAAGGCAGTTGAGTTAACAATGAATGACCCAAAGGATGTGCTGCCTGTTCCTGTTCCACTTTCTAGGGAAAGTCTAATAAAATCTGAAGGATCTACTGTTTCTCTCACATTTATATCTACATGAAGATGTGTCATAGCACTTATATTGACTAAAGGAACGGTTTCATAGGTTCCGATACTCACAAAATTTAATAAAGTATAGTTGATAATATTATCTGGTGTACCATCAGGAAATTGGGCTTGAATATCTACATTATTAGGATCTGAACCTGCACCACCTTGTGTTGTTGACCCGCCAAAAAAGCCATTGTAATGCCTTACCGGCACATTAGAATAAGCATCGCTAAAAAGTGACACTACGTTTGCAGCATCTCTCATTGGAACTGGGGCGTTAGGGAAAGGGCCGCTAGCTGTCACCTCTAAAGAGCCTTCTGCAGGTAAATCTCCTATCCTAGCTGTAATTGTTGCTGTCCCCTCACCAACGATATTTACAACACCTTCCTCTGATATTATAGCCACTGCGGGGTCTGATGTTATAAATGAAAAATAATTTGACGAAGCATTTACTGTTTGATTTGTACCCGATGGTAGATTAACCTTGTATCCAAGATCAGATATCGCAATACTAGAACCGATGAAGGCCTCTTGCACAATATCTTCACCATTGAATATTTGTGGGCGTTCTTGACCTATTGTTCCTAGATTTTCAAATCTTAATTCATCTATCCAAAAGGTGAAGCCCATACCCCCAGTACTATTTGTTCCTGCTGAAAACAAAAACATACCTTTTTCTTGAGTCAATCTAGATGGATCAGGCATTGGAACTATGTATTTACGCCAGTCGGTAGATAACTGTACATTGTCTAAACTAACGGGAAACCTATCTTCTTCAAAATCAGTTCCAAAACCTACTCGGTCGAGTAATGCTGTTGTAGATCCTTTGGCCCAAAATGTTAAGGCATCATACCCGGATAGATCTCTACCTTCACCTCTATCTATAAAAATCCCGCCGATAAATCCCCCATCGGGATCAGATGGTATGGGTACGTCAATACGTATAGATGATGTTCCTTCGTACGCAACATTATCATCTGTTCCAAAGCCTTCTGTATTCGCTCCTACAGCAGGATCGAACGATGTAAAAAACTCGTCTGTAAGTCCAACTGGTGCATCTGTAAAAATATCACCTTCAGTGGGGAATGTTGCCAATACGGCGTCATCCGTAAGGTCTCTTTCGCATCCATAGGCCAGAATTAAAATTAAGCCCAGAATACAAATACTTTTTAATTTCATTGATTTTATAGTCTTCATCACTTGCTATTTTTATTTTCCAATATTGATATGTACATAAGTTCTTATTTCCCATTCGGTACCATCAGGAAATCCCACTGGACTAAGAATTGGTGGTTGGTTAGGATTAGTCGCATTAGCTGGCGTAGCAAGTGGAGAATACCTAGGTGAAAACTCATCTAAAGATCTCCATGTTCCTCTTATGCCAACTGTTGTACTTGGTAAAATAAACCAGTCTGGTTTACCTAAGGAAGTGGATACGTCTAACATTAACTGTAGCGGAAACGTTAAGTTAAAGTCTCTATGATAATCAAAAGGCCCCCAATCATTTACTTTTACGTGCGTTTCGAACTTCATCTTTTTATAAATGGCTCTTATATCACCACCAAAACGTTTAATCAATCGATCACTACTACCGTTTGCTTGTCCATTTCCATAATAAAAGTTACCTATTAGTCCTAAGTCTGAACTTACCTTAGACACCATTCTTGTATGAATTTCCCATAAATCTTCTGCTGGTGCTGAATTTGGAAAGATCAAAAGAGAACGGTCAGCCTGAAAACCAATATGAGCATCCATTGCCGTTGGTAAATGGCGATAAACAAAACCTAAGTTCATTGCAAATTTAGCATCTTCAGCCCTATCGTTGTCCCATTGATACATCCATGTGCCAGGTGTAGGATCGTAAGTAAATAATATTTCACTTCCCATAGTTTCTCTATTACCATCTCTGACTGCGAAAGGATCGTCAATAAAATTTCTAAGTCTACCAGGTGCATCTACGTCATTGGGCATAGCATCAACCAAAGGTTTTTGCCACATAAAATTTGGTGCGATCTGAAAATTATCGAAGGAGTATGTAAATCCTGTTAGGAAATTAGTCATGTTACCACTACCAGAATCCTTAAGTCTCCAACCCGTAAAAGTCTGTGTTGCATCGGCACCACCATTGGCAACCAATCCCATTACAGAACCTTGGGCGTACATATTAAATCTTCCCCCTTCATAAGTGATTTTTGCTTTACCTCCCCAATTATCCTTTCCGGTAATTTTATCCACAAATACTTGGTTTCCTTCAATATCTTGAAAAGAGCTACCATTAAGAGGGCTACCTCCCCAAATACCACCCACAATGACACCAAATTTCCCAAACTCTCGTTCTACAGCAATACTTGCTCTTTCTGTTGGCCAAGGTGGTATTACACCACTTCGAACTTGATTGGCATCTAGGACACGTCTTCCATTAGAATCGAACTCTACATCTGTTTCTAAATCTCTGTGATAAATACCAGTAACATCAAACTTTCCAATCTTACGGCGATACTTTAATAGTGCCGTTGGGTTGGCACCCCACCACAATTGAGGACCAAAAGCAGCTTTTAAACCATCCAGAGATCCTTTTCCATCGATCTCTAAACCTAATATTTCACCACCATAAATATCTAAATTTGGGCCATAATTGGCTTCTGGATAAAGCCCAAAAAAATCACCCTCGTACTGCCAATGGTAATGACCCGTACGGTAAAACCCTCTTAAATCGAATTCTTTTGCTTTCCATTCAAATTCTGCTTGATACAAGTTAACTCTTCCACCATCATCTACTATAGTAGTATTATCTGTAGGATCAACTATCTGCCGTCTTGTGATGGTTTCGTAGAAAATCTCGTCAATGGGGTTTTGGGCAACGTTACCCACAACGTTGAAGTTTGCTGAAGCCCTAACATTTGATGCAGGATTCCCCTCAACACCTATAAAGAACGATTGCATATGGTCAAAACCCAATTGATTTGGTCTCTGATCTGGATTTGCAGCATCTGCATTTTCTGGTGTATCAATTAAGCTGCCCCCTGTATTAAATGTTGTAAATCTTGCGGTTAATTGGCTAAGCCTTATCTTTTGTGATTCGTTGCCACCAAGAGCAGCTTTATCGCCTCTGGCACGAAGTACCGCATCCATTAACTGAATGTTATCAAAATAATTTTTAACAAAATCTGCATCTACACCTTCACCATAAGGATTAAGCTGATGCACCTCTTTGAGTGCGTAATATGCCGCACGTGGATACAATTTATAGAGACCTCTTTCATTTGTTGGTCCTTTTGCACAGATACCAAACCATTCTTCATTCATGTTATTACCACCTGGTGGCAGATCCTTTTCGTAACCGCCGTTTGGCCAAGTAGCAACAGTATTATGCACATCGAAATCTTTTGTCTGATTCCACTTCCACCATCCATCACTGGATTGAAATGTAAATCCTCCAATGGAATTTCCTGCTTTTCCTAAACCTGCGACGTTTTGATAAATATCTTTCCAGTTACCAACATTATAATATGCTTGCATCAGTTGGTCTTCTTCATTTTCGATGGCATTAAAGGCATCTGACCCAAACTCCGCAAACAAGATAGGTTTGTTTAATTCATCTTTTACTCTTTGAAACGCATCGCCAAACGATATACCACGGTACATATTGGTGCCATAAATATCAATATCTTTACAATATTCCTTAACAATATCTAAATACAGTAAGTCACCATTACAAATTGCTACTGGCACTGAATTATCTATAGCCTTGATTTCTAATGCGGCATCATTGAAGGCTTTGTAGAGTCCTTCAGCTGCTAAACGTATGCCCGGGTCTACACCATCAATTGGTATGGCCTCAGTCTCAGCTCCTGTCCAAGACAGGTGGTAATTGTTTTCATTACCAATCATATATATCAATAGACCTGGCGTGTCCTTGTATTTTTTAGCCATGTCTGTTACTTCTTTTATTAATACTTTTCGAGTTGCAGGGTTGGTGTAATCTGTTTGTGGCACCCATGCTCCATTAATAGTTAGTCCATATGCTCCAAACTGTGTATTGAGCATGGTATATATACCGTAGTTCTCGTAGATGTAAGTAATCCATTTTGGCTCCAAACCGTAAGTACGGATTGCATTGACTCCCATATTTTTAAAAAGAAGCATTTCGGAATCTAAAGCAGCCTTAATAATATCGTCTGACTTATCCCAAATGCCTTTATCGAGTATTCCATTACCAATTGGAACATAATCCCAATTGATACCATTGACAATAAAGGGCTCGCCGTTTACAATCAATTTCATTCCTTCGCTACTTTTTTGAACCGATATTTTATCAGCTTGTCCAAAGACAGGAAGCGCAAGACATATTAGTATTAACTTAAGAAAGTAATTTTTCATAATCTTGTTTTTAAAAAAGTTTAGTTATATAGTTAGTTATATCGTGTAGGTGGATATAAACTTAGAATTAAAAATTATCAATTTCTTAATTTTACACTATACAAAAAACATACAATGCAATAAAACAGGGTTAAGTTTGATAAAATCTTAGTTATTTACCTTTTAATTTGCGACTCTAACTTATTAATATTTAGTTTAGAAATGGTTGATTTTATTGCCAAAAAAGCAATTTGTATAGGCTATGTATAGTGCCTAATTAATTTTGTATGGGTCTTAAATCTCTAAAATGTAGTTTGTAAGGCTTTGCTCGTGGTCTAATCCCATCTTTTTACGCAAACGATAGCGTTTAACCTCTACACTTTTATGTGAAATATTAAGTAATGGCGCAATTTCTTTTGAAGATAAATTTAAGCGCAGATAAGCACATAATCTTAAATCATTGGGAGTAATTGACGGATGGAGCGCTTTTACTTTTTTCATAAAGTCCTTGTCCGCATTATTAAAAGCCTCTTCAAACAGCTTCCAGTCGTTGGTGTCGTTTAAATTTGAATTAATAAGCTTAATCACCTTTTTAAAGTCATCTAACGATTTACCTCTGGATAATTCTTCTTTAATGGTATTAAGAAACTCATTACGCTTTACTAAATTCATTGTTGCAATTCCCAGCTCTCTATTTTTGTTTTCGATATCCAGCTGTAAATTCTCGTTCTTAAATTCCATAAGTTGTCGTTGGTTCTCCAACTGTTTTAACTCTAGTTCTCGTTCTTTTTTCTCTAAGAGTTTACGTTTTTGTTTTTTGTAATACCTTATGTTTAAATATTGTACAATCAATGCTAGAAATAAAAATGACAACACATATAATGTAATGGCTAGAGGTTTTAAATACCATGGTTTGGCAATTGAAAAAGAATAGGATAGCACATTATTGGTAACAACGCCACCCGTCATAGCTCGTGCTTCAAAACTGTAACTCCCATAAGGCAGGTTTTCAAAAAACACTTCTGAATCTGTTGACCACGTACTCCATTCATCATAAATACCCAATAATCTATATTGGTATTTTGAAGATGAGAGCTTATCATAATCGGTAACGCTATACTTAAACTTAAGGCTGTTATTCTTGTTTGATAATTCTAAATCCTCCTTTTTTAAGTCTATTGGTACCAAATCGCTATGAAACGAACCATAAGACACCTCGTTTAAATAAATTTTATCAGAATTTTGTTGAAGTTTATTCAAATTAATAATGAAATAACCATCTGTTGTACCAAATAGGTAGTTTTCATCACCAAGATTGAGCAGGTCCTCAAATCCGGTTTTATTACTTCTCAGCTTGCTTGGAATAGATATGGTGTTTACATCGGGCTTATTTGACAACTTACCCGTTTCGACATATATAATTTCGTTGTTATTGAATCCCCACAGTCTTTCACCTTTTTTATCGTTAATGAGTTTACCCGACAAGTATTTTTCTTGACTCAAAAATGTACTTAATAAACTATCTTTTTCAAACACCTGCTTATCTTCGTTATAGCGAAAAACACCTTCCTTATAGCTATAATAAATTGAATTGTTAAACTTTACTATACTTGATTTTACACCTTGTTTTATAGCTATTTTTTTATAATTCAACACGTTAGTGTAAGTACTGTCAATTTCTATTTTGTAAACCCCTTTATGCTCATGACTTACCAGTACTTCATTTACACCAGAGAATTCAATATATCTCGAAGAAATATCAAAACCATTTATTTTATTTCGATATTGCCATTCATTATTAGTTATCTTTTCTAAAATGCTTAAACCTCTATAATTGCCTTGTATTAAAAGGTTAGGTTCGCCTTCAATTTCCTTTATTTTCCAAGTTCCTTTTTCTTCTGAAATTTTTTGGGCTCTATCTTTATTGATTATAAAAGTTCCCTTGTCATGGCCACAAAATAATGTGCCTTGCAAAATTTTTAAGAACCATACTTGACCTTCTGTACCAGGAACAAACTTAAAACTTGACTGTGAATCCAACGTTTTGTAAAACAACCCTTGGTTAGTCCCTAAATACAGGTTTTCATTTGTTTTTACAGAGGCGTAAATTGTTCCCAATGTACCTTGTTTGTCTTTATAAACTTTATATGGTGAATTTAAATTTATGACGTTTACCCCATTATCTAAACCCAGCCAAACATTTCCATCGGTATCTTCTTTAATCGATAGTACTGTATTGTTACTTAAGCCAGAAGATTTATTGACTTTTAGAATAGTATTGCCTTTATGATCTAATTGAATGATGCCGTTAGATATCGTGCCGAGCACAAAGCTTCCATCCCTAAGTTTTGTGCTACTATATAAGCTTACGTTAGATAGATCATTTACGGCATAATTGCACTTTTTAACCTGGTTATTCTGAAACTCATAAAACCCATCCTCTTTGGTCAAAAATAATAGTGCATTCTGATTATCGAATATGTTTATAATCTCAATATTATCACTACTTAAGTAAGAGGTAACAAAAACTTCTTTTCCATTTTCTATCTTAAAAACTCCAACTCCATTTTTTTGAAAATAGATGGTTTCATTCACTTTATACATTTTGTTGATTCTAGACTCGGACTCAATAACCCGAACGCTTTCATCTAATGCATTATAAATGTATATTCTATCTAGAGATTGAAATAAGATGAATCCTTCTATATCTATAATACCCCAAAATTCTTCATCTTCCTTAATTTTAAAGGTTTTGTTTTTAGTCAAAGATTTATAAAAAAGTCCCCCATATTCATTTTTTGTCCAAAATCCAAAATCCATATAGCCGCCAGAATATATTCTATCCTCAACGACGTGTACTGATCTTAAAATATCATTATTAGGAGACTCGTACAATTGCCAATAAGCACCGTTGTATTCTAAAAGTCCTTTGTTGTTAGCCACATAAATAAAATTGTTTTCACTTTGTGACACACCCCAATTTTGGTCTTCTGCATTATAATCTTGAGGAGTGAAAACCTGTATAGGAGGCACTTCTTGTGACTGAATAGCCAGTGCGATTAAACATAATAAAAAACGAAGAATCTTTTTGATTAAGCGCATCAATCAATGTGTTGTTAATAACCTCTACCTATACATTAGTATCTTACCAAAACACGGTTAATTGTACAATGTTAAGGTACTAATATAAGTAAATAAAAGGATTAACCCATATTTGTAGAGGTTATGTAGTATAAAGGTGCCGAAATCTTGTGGGGTTTAATATGAGCTATTTATTTATGAACTTACTATATTGGCTATTTTTAATTAACCCATACATCATGTAGATTTAAACAGCAATAATGAATAAGCCTATTACTATTCACCGTAACAAGTCTTTCTTAAATAGTAGGTCATCCTTGTTTTTTACCAAACAAAAAAACCTCCAATCGAAAAGATTGAAGGCTTAAGCACATTACATTGACGTATTCTCGAACGAATCGATTAATTTATTTTGAAAAATTAATGCAGACAGATTTTAACCCTTTTCAATATTAGTATCACATAAAATATCGAGCCAAATAATTACAGACGTGATGAGATTAGATTTATTAAATAACGATTTCTAATTCATTATTAACTTCATAGTTAGGCTTATCTTTTTTGCCTCTGTAAACCCATGCAATTTGTGCTAACTGCAATACAATTTTCATAGAATCTTTCATGGATAACTTAGAACCATCAGCATGTATCCATCGCTTTAAAGGCTGTTCACAAAGCAGTGATTTTGCCTTTTTCAAACCAAAATGAATTGTCATTCTTTTAAAGATCTCAACATCAAAAATCCATTGTGTTACAAATCTCTCTTCGAATGCAATATTGATGACATCCTTTCTAAAAATTTTGGCCCCACATTGTGTATCCTTAAAATTCATGGACAGTATCTTTCTTATAATAAAGTTTATGGTTAAACTGATAATCTTTCTAGCTGACTCTTTAGTAATATTTGCGCCCATTCTAGAAATCCTTGAACCACTAACAATTTTAAAGTTTGAATTTTCTATCGTTTTTACCAAGTCATCAAAATCTGCTAAATCTGTAGATAAATCTGCATCTAAAAACCCTATATAATCTAAATCTTCTTTCTTTGCCATATGAAGCATTCCTAATCTTACGGCTTCAGCTTTACCGCCATTTTTTTCGCAATTATAAACGGTAATATAACCTTCTCTTCCTTTCTGTAAATTATGAAGCACTTCTAAAGTTTTATCCTTACTGCCATCGTTAACAAAACATAAATGATAACCAGAATTTTTATCTACAAAACTTAAAAACTCATTACTTAGTAATCGCTCTTCTTCATTATAACATGGTATTACAACACCAACACAACGTTGCTGAATCATTATACCTTTATCTTCATAAATAGTATTTTTTGTTTTTGGCGCTCCAATTAAATGTTTCACTCTAGCGCATATCTCATTAAGGCTTAAAGGCTTTTTCATATAATCATTCGCCCCTAATTCGAAGGCATTGGTGATAACCTCATCTTTAGTGTTTCCTGACAGAATCATTATTGGTGTTTGAGATGCTTTAGTAACTCTTATATAACTAATAACCTCTAACCCTGAAATATTAGGCATATTAACATCTACAATCACTAAATCTGGATTAAAAGAATTATAGGTATCTAATCCTTTTGTTGCGTCTGTTTCTATTTTCACTTCGTAACCTAAATCTGTTAGTCGTTTTTGTAACGGAAGTAAAACTAATTGCTGGTCATCTATTGCTAAAACCTTCATAAGAATTTATTTTTATCATTATTTACAGTCCAAAAGTACTTGAGAAGACGTCCTGAAATATTTAATTTAGTTAAATCAGCTGTTTAGTGTAGATGAATGGTAGATTACTGTAGTCGACTAAAAACAGCAACCGTATTTAAATTATATATCTTTACCATGTTGATTTAATATCAATGGTTTTAATGAAAAACACCTCAAATAAATATTTAATTGCTGCTTTACTTCTTGGTATTGCTTTTCATGGTACTTCTATTTTTTTCACCTTAGAAACGACCTATGATGCGCTTATCCATTTGTTTTTCGCTGACCACTATGCCAACAGTTGGTTTGAACCATGGAATTATAAATGGTATACTGGGTTTACAGTAATGAGCTATCCACCTTTAGTACACCAAGCTATTGCAGCCTTATCATTTATTGGTGGACTTAAATTTGGAATGTTTACGGTAGCTCTCGTAGGAGTTTTACTTTTTATAACTGGTGTTTACAGGTTTTCATTATTAATATCATCAAACAGGACTGTAGCAGGTTACGCAGCTCTTTTGGCTGTATTTTCTTCTTCGTTTATAGAAACACTTCACATCTTTGGTCAGTTGCCAAGTATTGTAGGCATATCGATATTAATGCATGCACTTCCTGAGATTTATTTATGGCTCAAAACGGGCAAATGGCGGTATTTGGCTACCTCACTATCATTAATTGCAGTAACAGTAACATCGCACCATGTCACTCCTATATTTGGAATGGTTTTCTTTATTTTTCCACTAATAGGAATGGTAATTATAGATGATGCCAGAGAAGACGCTCAGTCCATTAAACAGGTTACTATCAAAGCTTTTTTTAATAGCTTTTTTAAGTTGTTTAAGCGCATCATAAGTTTTGGAATCCTCTCCTTGGCTATAATTGTGGGATGCATTCTTCCTTATTGGATAAATTCTAAAAACAATCCAATTACTCAAGTCCCAATTCCGCACGGTTCAAGAGATAGCTTTATAGAAGTGACCTCATCTGGTCTTATTTTCTTTTTAATTCCTTGGGGAATATTACTGATTCTGCTTCCTTATATTTTTTATAGATTTTTCAGTAAACGCTATCTGTTTTTCGGGTTATCCATAACTATACTTTTCATTCTTGGAACTGGCGGCACTACTCCTATTCCACAATTGGTCCTTGGCGAAACTGCTTTCAATATCCTAACCTTAGATCGTTTTACACTTTGGGCATCGATAATGTCCTTGCCAATTTTCGGTGAGTTTGTTTACAGATTTGTAGAAGGTGATTTAAAAACGCTAATCCAAACCAGGTTTGGTGCTGTTTACCATTATATTGCTGGTGGTGTATTGGTTAGTCTATTTTTATTTATGACCATCTTCACCATGAGTCTTGGTTATTTTAAACCGTCTCAACCGCAGAAGATTAAAATGTTGCCCATTGTAAACTTCCTTAATCAAGACCAACACGACCAATGGCGTTATATGACATTAGGATTTGGTGACCAAATGGCTTGGTTATCTGCACAAACCAATGCCATGTCCGTTGATGGTAATTATCATTCTGCTAGACGATTACCCGAACTGACCACACGACCTATTGAGCGCTTAGAAAATTCTAAATTTAAAGGTGTTGAAGGTATTGGCTCTTTACAACAGTTTTTAACTACCCCTGAAAAATATAATCTAAAATATATCTTTTCTAATGATAAGTTTTACGATCCGATTCTCTATTTCTGTGGTTGGCAACGCTTACGGCAACTCGAAAATGGCATCATGGTTTGGGAAAAACTAAACGTTCCTCCGTTGCCTTCTGTTCTACCTAAAGAAGATGTAGACACTTGGCAAAAATTACTTTGGGGAATCATACCATTCTTAACTGTTTTAATTGCTTTCCTGTTGAATGTACAGACTGTTTTAATTAGTGGCTTAAAAGCAAAATTTAAACCATTACCTGTCTATTTTAATTTTAAAAATGACTATTCAAAATTTTCTAATAAAATCCTAAAGTTCACTCATATTTGGTCCTTTATAATGGCTCTAATTGTCTGTTTTGGCATATATCAATTCTATATTAAAAATAAATCACATCATTCCCCAGAAAATGCCATATTAGCTTATTATGATGCCCTAGATTTTAAAGAATTTAAAAAAGCACATAGCTTAATCAACCCGAATAGTGATTTGTCTATTGCCCAATATATGTTAGAAATTTCGGTTACTGATGGTTTATTAAGTTCATACGCCAAATTAGATGCCATATCCACAGAATTCATTAGTAAATCAGACAATTTAGCTAATGTAAAAGTGAATACTGATTGGATTACACCATTAGAAAAAATACACAAAACGTATTATAGATCACTTATTAAAGTCGATGGAAGATGGTATTTAGAACCAGAGGATATCACAGCAGATTTACCGCCTGACCAATTATATACAAGCAATAGAACAAACTACTTTAATCAAGGAAGACGTCGAATAACGACAGAACAAACACACCATGAAGATATATTAAAACAGCCTGTTTTGGAAATTCTAACAGCTAAGCTTGTTAAATTTGATGGTAGTTACGCCATAATTGGTGAAGTACAGAATATAGATAATGTCCCTGCAGATATTGTTTTAAAAGGCACGTTATATAATAATGATGACAAGGCTCTAGCAACTTATAACGCTAAATATCACATTAAACACAAATTGATGCCTAAAGAAGTAAGTGCTTTTAGAATTAATTTTGAAGGTATTGCTTGGTCAAAAACGAAAGACTCCATACCAAAAACGTTTAACCCTGATGAATTTACACCTATTGAATTAGAAGAACAGCCAACGAAATTTAACCTTCAGGCTACCGGAAATGTCTCTGGTTCTGATTTATCAAAAAGCACCACAATATCTATTTCAGAAATAGATAATCAACAAATTTCTGGAAGTTTATTTAATAGCGGAACCGAAGAAGTCACAATTCCTCAGTTATTAATTTCTTATTATGATGCTGATAAGAATTTAGCTTGGGTAGACCATTTATTTATAAAAGAAGGTATTCGCCAACAAAGAAAACAGGTATTTCAATATGATATATTGGATATTGATAGACTTCAAGTTATTAATGAGAACATGAGTAATTGTTTCGTCAATGGTTTGCCTAATGAAAGTATTTCAAATAAGATTATTTCTAACAGAATCACAAATCACAATAATGAAGAATTACAACCCATAAATCATCCAACGCATAAATTCGTAAAATTAGAAGTCAACACCTATATTGGTAACCCAAATTAATGAGCTTTAAATCTATTTACATATCACTAATTACGATTGCAATCCTTTTGTCTGGCTTAAGTATACAGCAAGATAAAGGCGATGACACTTATATCTTGATTACGGAATCTAAAGTCTTTACAGCTGATGACAATATTGAGTTAGAATTCCGTTTTAAAGGAAGTACCGATGTAGTATTATACTGCTCTAACAGTTATGGGTCTGTTATTTTAAAACCTAGAATTGATAGCAATTTGAAGTTTACAATACCTAAGTCCATATCTAATAAATCTGGTCTATTAAATTGGCAATTGCAATCAGATTCTGATAAAGTTTCTGGGCAGCTCAAAATACTACCAAAAACTAAAATAAAAACTATTGAAACCTATATTGGTCCACCTAGTATTGAAGCAGGTGGCAAGGATTACACAATGTTGGTGGTTATTCCAACCGATGATCTAGATAATCCTTTAATCGATAGTACTAAAGTTTCCGTTAAACATCAGTTTTTAGATAACCAAACTAGCAACGACATACACACACAACATGGTTTTGGGTACAAGAACTTAAGCTCTTATGAGAAAAGCGGTCGTATAATTATTAGTTCGGAATGTTTGGGGCTTAATTCTAAAGAATATGATGTTAATGTAATGCCCGCAATTCCTACTAATTTTAATATCTACTCTAATCGTATTCATAATTATGCTGATGGCAATCAAATTACAACCTTTAAAACATCAGTTATAAAAGACCGTTTTGATAATGTTGTAAGTGATGGCACCTTTGTAAGTTTCTTTATTACAGACAAAAATGGAAATAAAGCCACAACCCAAGGTACAACTATAAATGGTGTAGCTACAGCCAAAATGCTACATCCAGACCATGAAGACCAATGGACAATAAAAGCCTATATTGAAGGTATGGCCAATAGTGATACTTTGGTTTTAAATTACAAACAAGCTGTATCTAACTTTGATGTATCTTTTTCTAAGAACAATAGAACTATAAACGTTGGACCTCTCCAGAGTTTTATGAATCAACGTGTACCAGATGGTCTTGATGTGATATTAAAAATTTACAGAAATGACAATTTAGAAAATCAAATCTCAAAACAAAGTAAAGATGGTTTTGCGAATTTTAAGTTGAATCTTGACCGCTACCCTAAAGGCAGATACAATTTTGAAATTGAAGTTGCAGGACTAACCAAATCTTTTACTAACATAACCTATGAGTAGCCATAACAAAAACATATTACGAAGTGTTATCCTTGTAAGTTATGTTCTTATCATAGCATTAGTCATTTATGGGGTAGCGGCTGTTTTCTCTTACCTCAACACTGGTGCTGATCGCAGCACCATGCTACATACAGAGGTTAAGCAAATAGACCAATACTTACCAGAATTAATTTGGGCTCCTTTAGCCAATGAAGGTAGACTAATGGATGAAGAAAATCTCAAAGCTATAGAAGATGATTATTTAGATGCTTGGTATGTAAAACATATATCCTATATGACTAATACTATGGATGGTATCGATGACTTCTATACTAAAAGTGCCAGGGTGAATATCGAAAATATTATTTCTACTAACTCTAAAAATAATACATTTATAGAAGCCACCACTTTAGCACATCACCCAACTCTAGAATTTTTCAGTGAAGATGGACAACTTGCTGTGCTTACAGATCATGATGTTATTGAATACAAGCGTATTTTTAATGATAAGAAACTTGTTGCTGAAATCAATGAGAAATCAACCTACAAAGTCACCTTATTATTAGAGGATGGTTTCTGGCGAATACGACATTTAATTAGAATAAAGAGCCAACCTTATACATCCCCAAAGAAATTAAGCCCAATCAAAATTTCAGATACAAAAGGGATTAACTATTACCCTCAAGCTTCTCCGTGGAATATGTATGGTGATAGTTTTGATGAAGAAATCATCACCAAAGATTTTAAACTCATTAAAAATACTGGTTTAAATAGTGTTAGAATTTTTGTCCCTTATGAAGACTTTGGAAGATCAAATGTTATTAAAGAGAAGCTAGAGAAACTCGTTTCAATTTTAAATATTGCTGAAGCTAATAATCTAAAAGTATTAGTCACTCTTTTTGACTTCTATGGCGATTACTCAGTTTTAGATTGGACACTTACCCAAAATCATGCAAAGACTATTGTAAATGAATTAAAAACTCACAATGCACTATTAGGCTGGGACATAAAAAACGAACCTAATTTAGATTTTGAAAACCGAAGTAAAGATTTGGTTATAGCGTGGTTAGATAAGATGGTTGACTTTGTTAAATCTCAAGACAAGCAACACCCCATTACTATAGGTTGGTCTAATGCAGAAAGTAGTATGCTATTGAAAGACAAGTTGGACTTTGTGTCTTTTCATTATTATGAGGATATGGACAAATTGAATGAGACTTATAAAGCTTTAAAAACTCAAATTACCGATAAGCCAATTGTGATTTCCGAGTTTGGAACATCATCATACAGTGGGTTATGGAACCCTTTTGGCAATTCTGAAGACCACCAAGCCGAATACCATAAGTCGATGCAGAATATCTTTTCTGAAAATGACATACAGTTTATGTCTTGGACGCTTTACGATTTTGCAGAAATACCAAAGGAAGTCGTTGGACGACTTCCTTGGAGACAAAATGCTCAAAAACATTTTGGATTTATAGGCGAAAGTGGGATTAAAAAACCATCTTTTAAGTATATGTCTTCCAAAGAATAACTTCTTGCGTGTTAGTACAGTTATTAATTAAGGGACTAACAACACACTTTCTATATAATTTGATGTCATTCTGAGCAAAGTGAAGAATCTCTTAATTTGTACTTTAACTTGCAATAGATTTTTTGGTCACTTCGTCAAGCTCGGTGCGACGCATTCTTCCCTCTGAATGACAACTTTTTTAGATTGATAGTAATTTTTGTTTATTCAAGCGATTATTCATTATGCTATTAAACGTTTCAACATACATTTCTGCAATTTGTGACATTGGGTGAGCAGTAGCAGCTTTATAATTTGCCTTTGCAATATGTAATCGGTGTGCTTCATTGGTGACTAAAACTTCAATAGCCAAGGCCATACTCTCAACACTTGTTGGCTCAAAAAACTCTCCTTTATAACCTTCGTCTTGTACTAATAATGCCAAATCACCTAAATCTGGCATTACAACAGCTTTACCATAACTGCCTGCTTGGTGCAATACACCAGAGCTTCCCGTTGTAGATGTATAAGGAAATACTACTACTGCGCTTTCATTAAAAATAACCGGTACGTCTTCTTCTTCAACATAACCTGTAAATCGTACTTGAGGCACATGCATATAGTTTT
Organism: uncultured Flavobacteriaceae bacterium; assembly: GCA_964453045.1. Lineage (GTDB taxonomy): Bacteria > Bacteroidota > Bacteroidia > Flavobacteriales > Flavobacteriaceae > Winogradskyella. The sequence goes on along the minus strand of CAYVNR010000029.1, from coordinate 6,961 downwards.
CCTTTACACGGGCCAAATAACCTGGTACATTGGGGTTGTCCGTTCCCGCAATGACCACTTCTAAATCTAATCCTGTCGATTTACGTACCAGCTCAACAGCTTCAATCATGCTTTCTACTTTTTTGTAAGTACCAAATTTTCCGAAAGTCATAATTTGTAATGGTCCTTTCGGTAGATCATAATCTGGTTCTTCTGGAATTTCAAAAGTCCCATGTGGAATCAGTTTTACATTCTTTGCACCATACTTTGACTCTAAAATATCTACATACTTCTGCATGGTTACTGCAACTGTATCTGCTTGTAAGATCAATTTCGTTAAGGTTGTACCAATAAATCCGTAGACCTTTTGCATTAATTTATTCGATGTAAATCCTGCACTTCCTAAATCTACCTCTTCTAAAATATTATGTAATAAAACAATATTAGGAATTTGCTTTAACTTACACACTAATGGCAACATTAAGCCTAAAGCTGCCGCGACTTTCTTATCACCAAATTTCATAAATTGAAGATTAAACAATACTGCATCTGGCTTTGTTTTGTTTACAGCTTTTGTTACAGACAATATGTTTTTATAGCTATTAAACTTCCAACACTCTTTTACAGTGATCTTACATCCTTCTTCTGTAAACTCTAGGTCTTTATCGCCTTCTGTTCTATCAGTTAACAAGATTAATTCTGTTATATTTTGATTTTGCCTAAACTGTTTTACCAAATGGTAAGCATACTCATTAAGCGTGACTTTACTTGGTGGATATGCTGTTACAATTGCTAGTTTCATAATGTATTTATTTATTGTTTACAGCACAAATTTGAGATTTAAAACCAACTTAATCGGCTGTCTTTAGTTGGTTTGCTTTTTAGTGTAGACGAATGGTATTTTACTTTAGATTAAGCCTTTTCAGAAATAAAGATTCTCCCTTAAAAAAGCCCAATTGAATTACCAATAACAAAGCCATAGCTACAATTTGCATCTGTACCACTTCTGATAGACTATCGTGGAAAAACATTACTAACACCACTTGAAGTATTCCAAATACACCCGAAATAATTACTGGCACGTACTTATCCAAAGACAAATAGTAATAGGCGAAAATATTTGAGATTGCAAACATTGAAGTGGCAATAGCATATTTCCATAATAAAGGAGCCATGCTTATATAGGCTTCGCCAAACAATAGCTTTATAATAAGCTCAGGACAACTTAAGCATACCAATACAATTAGTGCCGAAATAGCAGCGATATAACCAACATATTTAAACAGTACTGATGCTGTTTCTTTCCCCTCTTTTTGTAACTCTACCACAGCTGGTAATAAAAGCATCACAAACATCCAAGCTATGAAATAAACAATTCGTCCTATCAAAGCCAATGAGGCATATAAACCTGCTTCATGAGCTTCGAAATAATGCTTTACTAACAGAATATCGCTATTGTTTATAATAATTTGTGTCAATTCATAAAAAGCAGTAAGCAAAAAGAAACGCTTTATCTGTTTACTATATTTTGAATCTAAAACTGTAGAAGCTTTAAACGAAATATCTTTTGTTTTGAAGGGGAATAATCCAAAGATAAAAGACAATAAAATCCCTATTGCAATTACCCATGATGACTTAATACCAAATACTAATATGATGCCAAGTGTAACAAATAAACGGCTGAGCATTTCACCTTGGTAGGTAATGGATAATGGTTTGTAAGCCTTCTTTCCTTGAAAAGTTCCTCTATTAACACTCATTAAAAAGTAAAGTGGCACACCACAACCAAAAATGACAAACATGTTAGATGATGATGTATTAAAAAGTGCTTGCAACTCTGATGCAAACCCGACTATTAACGTGCCCAAACCAATACCAATAACGAGAGCATGTTTATAGACTCTAGAAATAAAGCTTTTAAAAATATGGGCTTCAAATAAGACTGAAAACTTTGCAGTTACCAATTGAAAGGTCATGGCAATAAACGATAGTACCAACAAAAATGTAATGAGTACTGCAGCATCTGCAAATTGAGCTGGTCCTAACATACGTCCCAAAATAAGATTGTATAAATAATTACCTGCATTAACCGCCAAAACACTTACCATAAATAACTGTTCTGGTGTTAATTTTCTAGATTTTAATGCTGCTAATACTTGCATGATAATTGGTGTTTATTTAGTGTAAAGTTTTAAGCTGCAGCTGCAGTAAATCTAAACTCATCATAAATCTCTTTACAACCTACGCCTATCATATAAAAACCTCTATTGTAGTTCAAAGCATTATCATACAATACTCTTAACGCTTGTAATCCATTTTTATCAATCTCCGTGATGTTTTCAATATTAATGGTTAGGTCTCCAAATGCATTTAATAACATTTCACAATGATTTAAAAAGTGCTTTGCCGTTGATGCATTAATTGCTCCTTCTACTAAAAATTCCCCGTTGTTTTCTTTAATTGTAAGTGCCATAATATTTTAATTTTTAAATGGTTATTCGTTCATTTCTGACACAAATATCTTCCGTATTTCCATGTATGAGCGTTCTATTTCGACGGATGGTCGTTTGCTGTAGATGAATGAAGCACTACCTGTCCGTAACTTGCATATAGTTAAATACAACTGTTATGAAGACCTTAAAATCTACAATTACCATTAGTATACTTTTACTTGTATTACAGGCATCTGCACAAAACATGCAAGACGGTTTCAACTATTTAGAAACTGGCAACTACGCTGAAGCAGAACACTTTTTTAATACCATCTTAAAAGACTACCCGAATAATAAAACTGCTCGTTTATGTTATGGACGTGCTATTGGATTAAACGGTAAAGCCGAAGCAGCACAACAATTATTTACCCAACTTTTAAAGGATCATCCCAATGACTATGAAGTAAAGTTGAACTACGGAGAATCTTTATTATGGAATAATAATTTCTCTGAGGCTAAAAGCTATTACCAAGGTTTAGTTAATGAAAACCAAAACAGCTTTGCCGCTTTATTAGGCTTTGCCAATACCTTGTCTAATCTTAAAGAGTATGAAGCCGCATTAACGTATGTCGACAAAGCCTTGGAGGTGTCGCCAGGAAACGCAAATGCATTAACCTCAAAAAAGTATATCTATTTGGGGTATGCCTACCAAAATCAACAAGCACAAAATTATGATAAAGCAGAAGCACTTCTAATTAAAAATCTTGAATTGTTAGGTGACGATAAAGACACTTTGCTCAACTTAGCCAATCTGTATCTAATTTGGGAAAAGCTAGACGAAGCTAAAACTACTTACGAAAGATTAGCCGAACAACCCGAACATAAAACACAAGCCATAAACGGACTGGCTCTAATAGCGCACCTCAACGGAAAAGAAAAACAAGCTTTAAGTTTGAGTACTGAAGCTTTTAATACGCTAACAGAAAGTACTGATGCTAGTATTACACAACAAACGACAGAACGTTATGTACAGGCTTTAATCTGGAATAAAAAGTACAAAGCTGCACAAACCATAATTGACCAACTCATTATAGATTACCCAAACCAAAATTGGGTCTTGGCTTTACGTGCCACTCTTAATATTTATAAAAGTAACTTTAAACAAAGTTTAGCAGATTATAACCAAATCTTAGCAAATGACAGCACCTCTTTTGACGGCAACCTTGGTAAAGCTAATGTCTTAAAAGCTTTGGGTAGGTATGATGAAGCTTATACCTTAGCCGAAAACACCTTAAAATTTTATAACAACCAAAAAGATGCTATGAATTTTATTCATAAAATGAACGTGCATTTTAGCCCAACATTAGACACTAAGGCATCGCATACCTTTGATAATGGTGACAATAAAGCCTATACCTTTAATACCAATGTTAGTTATCCCTTATCGCGTCGATTGAGCATTTTAGGCAACTATAACCATAGAACCACAAACAATACCATAACCAATAACACAGCAAACGCTAATAATCTATCTTTAGGATTAGCTTACCAAGTGGTACCTAATATTACCTTTAAAGGCACAGCAGGTGTAACAGCTGCTAAAGCAGAAAGCACAGATTATACACAACTCTTAACAGATCTGTCTCTTAATATTAAGACCTTTAAGTTACAAACTCTAGACATTGGATATAAACGCCAGGTAGAAAGTTTTAATGCTGATTTATTAAGACGTGAATTGGTACAGGACAATTACTACGCTAATTACAACCTAAGTTCTAATTTTAATTTAGGTTGGTACACGCAACTCATGCATACCACACAAAACGATGGTAATACCAGAAACTTGCTATTTACCTCATTATATTATAAACTCTTACCAAAACCTAATCTAAAGGTTGGCGTCAACTACCAGTATATTACCTTTAAAGACCAGATACCAACCATTTACTTTAGCCCAGAACAATTTAATGCTTATGAGGTATTTGTAAATTTGATTAAAGATGAAGCTGCCACTAAACCCAAGCAATGGTTTTACAACCTAACTGGCGCTTTTGGTTACCAATTTATTGAAGACGACCCCAAACAAACCGCTTATAGACTGCAAGGTGCTTTTGGGTATAAGTTCTCTGAGCGTAGTTTACTAAATGTTTATGGTACACATAGTAATATTGCTTCTGCCACTGCGACTGGGTTTACCTTTACGGAGGTTGGGTTGCGTTTTAAGTGGGTGTTTTTGAATGATTGATTTGAAATTATTATTTTTTAATAAATGATTCTCTGCAAAAAAGATAGGCAGGAAGACTTTTTTGAATTGAATAAACAAGATTACTATCTACCTGTTTCGAAGTAAGTTTTTTCTTCTTTAACGCCAGAACTGTTGTCTGATTGACAGTTTCGAATTTATCAGAAATTTTATATAATTTTTTAATAATTTTCTTAGAATTCCTTTTAAATATAGTATCAACTAAACCTTCAAACTCTTCAATTAAATAATCTGAATTAAATAAAAATAATTGGTTTGATTTTGTTTTCTGATTCATATAACTAGAATATAGTGATAGCGCAGCAATTCCCACTTCATTATTTTTATAAAAATCAGGCTTTTCTAATACTAAACGATTTATAAAGGTTTGTATGAATGGTACAGAAAGATCCATTTTCAAAAGTAAATTATTCACTAATTCGATGAAATATAAACTTGGATTTGATGATATAGTTATTGTTATAGCAAGTTCATTTGGTAATCTTTCAATTAAACGTTTTTGGTCTAGCATTTTAGGAAGTTTAACTATGTATTCGGCCGCCATATACTCTTGAATAGATTTATGTGCAAATTCGTAAAAGTCATAACCAGCTTGTACAAAAAGACCTGTATGAGACTCTAAATCATTTATTACATCTTTAGAGTCATGCCTTTCTAAATCAAAATCTACATAAATGTCTTGATAAACTAACGATAAATCACGTTTTGAAAAAATTGCTCTACCATTTTTTATGGTTAAATGAAATGCCAAACTTGAAAGAAATTCGAATTTTCTATCAACCTCAAACATTGCATATTTTGAACTGCGCTTTATTCCTCTTTGTTCATCCCATTCTTCTAAAAGAAGGTTTACTATTTTCTTATATACTGTTTTTGGTTTATCCGGAATTTTACCTATTCGTTCATAAATCGCGCATAAATGCGCAATAGTTAAAGGGCGAATTGAAGTATCATTATATGGCGAATCTTGAACTTCCTTTACAAACTTCTTAGCATTTGTTTCACCCAACCACTTTGATGCAAATTCAGAAATCTGTAAATCATTCAGAGGGCAAATTTCAAATACTGAAATATTTTCATTGGAATAGTTGTAATCGGCAGTCCTAGAAGTTACTACCAATTTCGAAATCTCAAAATAATTTGCTATTAAACCAATCTCACTTAAGATTATATGTCGATGACTTTTAAATATTAACTCATCAAAACCATCAAGTACAAGTAATATATTAAGTTTATCTAAAAGCTCTAATACTATATTATGTTTAGCACGATTAATTTCAGTAATCAATGAATTACCTTTATAATCCGAATAATCTAATTCTAGACCCAGCAAATTAAACAGAAATTCTATAATTATACCCGCAGAGTTTTTATCCTTTTGTTTATTATTAAATTCACGTAGCTTTATTAATATTGGAAAACTAAATCTGTTTGGATAAAATTTCTCATCAAAAAATATAGATTGACAGATATATTTCATTGAAGTAGTTTTACCTGCACCTGGTTGTCCTAAAATAACCATATGACTTTCTTCTCGACCTAAAACGTCTAATAAAGGTGTAACTCTTATATTCTCATTATTACTGATTCTTATTCTTTTCGGATATATATAAGTATTCAGTGGAATGAAAATATCTGTAGTTCGTTTTGAAGCCTGAAGGTCTTTGAAAGTAATTTCACTTGACCAATTTTTAACGATTCGTATATGTTGATTAATTGCTTGGTATATACTGGACTTGCTATTCCTTATATTAATATTTATTTTATCAAATTGCTTCTTTGCTAACGATAGTGTTAGATCAATTGATTTATCTATAATTTTTTCTGAAATCATAAAATTGTATCTTCAAAATTAAATATAACAAAAAAACAAAAACCAAAACCTTATGTCATTCAGAGTGCAGCGAAGAATCTTTTAAAATTAAGTTCAATTTATATGAGATTCATCGGTCACTTCGTCAAGCTCAGTGCGACGCATTCTTCCCTCTGAATGACACAAAAACAAAAGGCAAAAGCTTTCGCTTTTGCCTTTTTGCAATAGTTAGTAATTAGGGTTAATTAACAATCAATTTTAAGGGGTTAATTTCGTACTGGTTATTAACGATTTTACAGAAGTACAGCCCTGCGCTTAAGTTGTTTCTGTTAAAGGTGATGCTGTTTTTACCTGCTGTAGCATTATAATTAGTATGATAGATTTGCTTACCGGTTTGGTCGTACACAACTAATTGTACGGTTTCTGTTTGTGCCAATGTAAAACCAATGGTTGTTTTAGTGGTCATTGGGTTTG
>CAYVNR010000028.1:36520-41890 GCA_964453045.1 uncultured Flavobacteriaceae bacterium | reverse complement strand
ACGAGCAACCGCCAATACCATTAAATTTTGGACCAACTGGTCAGGCCTAAAAATTGCCTGAATTACTTTTGAAGTTTTGAAGTTAAGCGTTTCTCGAAATTTGTAATTACGAGCAACCGCCAATACCATTAAATTTTGGACCAACTGGTCAGGCCTAAAAATTAAAGCCCTTTGAAATTATTATAATTTCAAAAGGCTTTAATTTTAATCAGTCGAATGTAGATTTAGTAAATTAGGCTACATCTTTTTGATTTAAATGATACTTTAATGCACCCGAAGGACATTTTTTAATCTGATTTATTATTGAATCTGTTTGAGCTCCATCTAAATCAATCCAAGGGATTACAGAATTTCTAAATACTTCTGAGAGTTGTCTTGCGCAGATTCCTGCATTAATACAGCAATTTGGTTCGTAAGTAACAGTAATATCTTCATTACTGAAAACGTTTGCATTTGTATCCATAATAAGTAGATTAGTTTGGGGTTAATCTTATTTTAAAATTAGATATTGAATATGAAAAATAAATATTTCATCGATTAAAAGCAAATTATACCGATTAAAAACATTGTCTTTTGTGCTATTTTAGGAAAAGTACTGAAGATTTATTTAAATTCAGAAGTCATATGAAAGGTAATACTAGGGTATTTTTGTTGCGTCATTTGCAATGAAAACATGGAGTCTGCTAAAAATACCAACTGATTTTGTTTGTCTCTAGCTAAATAACGTTGTTTTACCCTAAGAAAATCCTTGTATTCATCGCTCTTCTCATTATCGGTTTCTACCCAACAGGCCTTATGTACATTTAGGTTTTCATAAGTGCATTTTGCACCATATTCATGCTCTAATCGATATTGAATGACCTCATACTGTAATGCACCAACTGTACCAATTACTTTTCTTCCATTATAATCTAGTGTAAATAATTGCGCAACACCCTCATCCATTAATTGATCTATTCCTTTGTACAGCTGTTTAGCTTTCATCGGATCCGCATTATTAATGTACCTAAAATGTTCTGGTGAAAAACTAGGTACACCTTTGTAATTGATAATTTCTCCTTCAGTAAGAGTGTCTCCGATTTTAAAATTTCCTGTATCTTGCAAGCCCACAATATCTCCTGGATACGATATGTCCACAATTTCTTTCTTTTCTGCAAAGAATGCATTGGGGCTGGAAAACTTTAATTTTTTATTATGTCTTACGTGCAGGTAAGGAGTATTTCGTTTAAATTCACCAGACACAATTTTAACAAAGGCCAATCGATTTCTATGATTGGGATCCATATTGGCATGAATTTTAAAAACAAAACCAGTAAACTTTTCCTCTTCGGGTTTTACCAAACGCTCTTCGCTTTGCTTAGGTCTTGGTTTAGGTGCTATTTCAATAAAACAATCCAATAATTCTCTAACTCCAAAGTTGTTTAAAGCTGAGCCAAAGAAAACAGGCTGTAAATCACCATTTAAATAATTGTCTTTATTAAATTCTGGATAAATGCCTTCAACGAGTTCTATTTCATCTCTTAAGGTTTGTGCAGCTTTATCTCCAACTAAATGGTCTAATTCTTTAGAATTTAAATCTGAAATTTCAATTGTGTCATTAACATGTTGTTTACTGTCACCACTAAACAAATTTACATTCTTTTCCCAGATATTATAAATCCCTTTAAACTCATATCCCATACCTATGGGAAAGCTTAATGGCGTTACTTTTAGCCCCAACTTTTGCTCAACTTCATCTAAAAGATCAAATGCATCTTTACCTTCTCGATCTAGTTTGTTGATAAAGACAATCATAGGGATGTTGCGCATTCTGCAAACTTCAACCAATTTTTCAGTTTGTTCCTCCACACCTTTTGCAACGTCAATAACCACAATAACACTATCAACAGCGGTTAAGGTTCTAAAGGTGTCTTCAGCAAAATCTTTATGGCCAGGTGTATCTAAAATGTTAATTTTTATGCCATTATACTCAAATGCTAAAACCGATGTCGCAACAGAAATACCACGTTGTCGCTCTATTTCCATAAAGTCACTTGTAGCACCTTTTTTTATTTTATTACTTTTTACGGCACCAGCTTCTTGTATAGCTCCACCGAAAAGGAGCAATTTTTCGGTAAGTGTTGTTTTACCTGCATCTGGGTGTGATATAATACCAAATGTACGTCGTCTGTTAATTTCTGTTTTAAAACTCATTGCTGTTTTTTGAGAAATGCAAAATTAAAATAAACAACAAGATTATAGTTCATTAATATAGATAATATTGACACTTAATCTATTATTTCAATCTTAATAGAAGAATTTGTCAATTCATCGATTATTTAATTCAAATAAAATTCCTGTGAGTAATTTGCATGCAATTATGAATTAGTAAAAATAATAGTACAAAATTTTACTATGTATAATATGTCCCAAATCAATAGTTTACTTTCAACAATGAAACAGATTAATAGCAAATCTTCCCTTTCATTTATATAGTTAAGTATCTATAATGAGCATTTGGTCATTTTATCAACTCATTGTCTTTAAGAAAAGGCTATAGTAGTTTTTAGTACTAGGATTCTTACTTCAAAATTTATTTTATAACATTTTCGTCGATGAATGTATTTGTCGTTAGAAATATCAAATTGAATTATACATCAACTATATAATAATATGAAGAGCTCTACCCGATTCTCGTTTAGAAATTTAGCCAGCTGCATTGTTTTTTTAGCAGCATTAATTTCTTTTTCAAGTATTGAAGCACAATGTGCCATAACCGATATCGCTTCATCAAACGAATCAAGCTGTAATGATAATAGTACACCTACTGATTTAACTGATGATACTTTTACGGCAGACATAACAGTAACTTTTTCCATGCCACCTATCGCAGGTACGCTAGATCTTACAGGTGATGGTAGTGCATCAGTTTCAGTTATTGGGTTATCCTCCCCTTACACTTTTACCAATGTAGTTTTACCAGCTGATGGAGGCGCAATTGACTTAACAGCTACTTTTTCAGCTGATGGTGCTTGTACGTTTAACAATCCAAATGTTTTAACTGCACCTTTTGAGTGTAGTGATGACACTTGTCCAGATGTTATACCAACAGGGAGTTCTACTGCACCGTTAATGCCTGCAGATGTCACCTTCGATATTACAGGAACAGGTGGTACCGCTGGAGCTGCATTAAATTCTATTAGCATAACGGGTGAGCCTAATCCTTTTACTGAATTATATGTACCATCCACTATAGAATACCAATTTGCAATTCCGGCACAAACTAACCAATACATTACCAATCTGGGGGTGATAGGCTCTAATATTAACGATAATCCAGCCATATTTGATGCTGAGTTATTAGAGTCCTATTCAAATAAAGAGCTGACAAATTATTTTTCTGCGGATAATGGAATAGCACCAGGAATCGTACCTGGTGATTTCGTATTAATACGATATGATGCTCCAATTTCAGCTGCGGCGAATAGGTATATGGTGGCAACTGAAAGAAATGGTAATATTTCATACAGAATTCAGGCATTGGACGCTGCAGGTAATCCAATAGGAACAGAAAGAACGACATCGGTAGCAACTTATATAGATACTGGTGTACAAGCAGATCCAGTTAATTTTCCTGGCGAAAATATTGAAGCTAGTATCTATCCTTTAACGGCATTCGTACCTTCTGGGGATGATATTTACGGATTCAGAATAAGGTTTAGAAACTCATCATCTGGTGAGGCGGGTGATGGAAAAATCTTTATTCTATATGATTCAGCTTTTTTAACAGCTCCACCCACAATTGAAGCTACCACAAGTTTTGTTCAACCTACTTGTCCAACAAACCTTGGTTCAATAACGATAGATGCCACGGACAACGGTGGAGGAACAATAGAATACAGTATAAATGGTGCGGCAGGACCATGGCAAGCATCAAATGTCTTTAATAATTTAACTCCGGGAACCTATACAACAGCTGTAAGATACCAATCGGCACCAGATTGTTTGGCAGTCTCTATTAACGACATCACACTTGAAGATTCTGGATTTAATATTACTGCAATTACTGCTGCGGATATAACGGCATGTAACAACAATAGTACACCATCAGATATTACAGATGATACATTTACAGCTGATATTACTATAACTTTTGATGGTACACCTACAACAGGAACTTTAGATTTAACAGGTGATGGTACAGCAACAGTATCAGTTGTTGGTTTAACATCTCCGCATACATTTAGCGATGTTGTTTTTTCTGCTAGTGGTAATGCGGTTTCTTTAACTGCAGCATTTTCTGATGCGCCTACTTGTTCACTCACTGACTCAGCTGTTTTTACAGCACCTACAGAGTGTAGTGATGATGCTTGTCCAGATGCAATTCCATCAGGAAATCCAACTGCACCTTTGATGTTGGCAGATGTAAATTTCGATATAACAGGGACGGGAGGTGCTGCAGGTGCAGTATTAAATTCAATAACTGTAGCTGGTGAACCTAATCCATTTACAGAGTTTTATATCCCTTCTACAGTTAGTTACTCATTTGCAAATTCAGCTGCTGTAAATCAGTTTATATATGATATGGGTACTATTGGGTCAAACATTACAGATGGTCCAGCAATATTTGACCCAGAGCTTTTATCAGTATATTCAGATAGAGATTTAACTAATTATTTTACCACAGAAGGTGTTGTTGCACCAGGAATCGAACCAGGCGATTTTGTATTGGTGAGATATGATGCACCAATTACATCTGCTGCTAATAGATATATGGTAGCCACTGAAAGAGATGGTAACATTTCATATAGAATACAGGCATTAGATGCAGCTGGCAACCCAATAGGGACAGAAAGAACAACATCTGTATCAACTTATATTGATACAGGTGTACAGGCAGATCCAGCAAATTTTCCTGGCGAAAATATTGAAGCTAGTATCTATCCCTTAACGGCATTTGTTCCATCGGGTAGTGATATTTATGGATTTAGAATAAGGTTTAGAAATTCATCACCAGGTGATGGTGGAGATGGAAAAGTATTTGTAATATATGATTCTTCATTTTTAACACCACCACCAACTATTGAAGTTACAACAAGTGCTGTTCAACCTACATGTCCAACAAATCAAGGCTCTATTACAATAGATGCTACAGATAACGGAGGTGGAACCATAGAATATAGTGTTAATGGTGCAGCAGGACCGTGGCAAACATCAAATGTGTTTAATAACTTACCTCCTGCAACATATATACCGGCAGTAAGGTATCAGTCAACACCAACATGTTTAGCCGTTTCCAATAACACCATTACATTAAATAGTGTTGATTGTCCTAATATCGAGGCGGTAAAGACCGTAGCGATCACCAACGACGTGGCACCCGTGGGTGCG
>CAYVNR010000028.1:0-36420 GCA_964453045.1 uncultured Flavobacteriaceae bacterium | reverse complement strand
ACACGAGCGACGACGGTGACGATACGGATGGGAACACAGAGGATGACCCAACGGAGACCACCATCGCGGAAGATCCAGGTATCGAGGCGGTAAAGACCGTAGCGATCACCAACGACGTGGCACCCGTGGGTGCGAGCTTGGGCGATACGGTTGAATATACGATCACCGTTACCAACACGGGCAATGTGACCTTGGACGGTGTGGCGATAGCCGATACGTTCGTGGATGCCAACGGCAACCCACTGGCATTTGTATCGGGACCGGACTTTGATGCCCTGAACTCAGATAATGTAGAAGGTATTTTAGGTGTCGGGGAGCAGGCGACCTACACGGCGACCTATGTGATAGAGCAGGGTGCGGTGGATGCCGGGGGCTTCAGCAACAGTGTTGTTGCGGATGGTGACAGTCCGGCGGATACCAATGTGATGGACACGAGCGACGACGGTGACGATACGGATGGGAACACAGAGGATGACCCAACGGAAACGATTATAGTACAAGTGCCAAGTGTAGCTATAGAAAAGACAAGCAGTCTAGACTTAGGCGTTGATGGCATTGCAGGTGTGGGTGACATCATCACCTATACCTATACAGTTACAAATACGGGCAATACGACGTTGTTTGATATAAGCGTCACGGAAGACGCAGCGGACTTTACTGGAACGGGAACTTTACCGTCACCGACCTATGTCAGTGGTGGAAGTGACGAAGATGGCGATACAAATGTGGATGATCTAGCGGTTACCCCACAGGCCCCAATGATCTTTACGGCAACCTATGCAATCACGCAGGCTGATATCGATATGGGCATCGTGACCAATCAGGCAATGGCCAATGCTATGGATCCATTGGGTGGCAGTGTCACGGACGATAGTGATGACCCGACGGACCCAACTGGAACGGACGATCCAACGGATACGACGATTCCACAGGTACTAAGTATCTCTATAGAAAAGACGGGCAGCCTGGATCTGGGCGTTGATGGTATTGCAGGTGTGGGTGACATCATCACCTATACCTATACAGTTACAAATACGGGCAATACGACGTTGTTTGATATAAGCGTCACGGAAGACGCAGCGGACTTTACTGGAACGGGAACTTTACCGTCACCGACCTATGTCAGTGGTGGAAGTGACGAAGATGGCGATACAAATGTGGATGATCTAGCGGTTACGCCACAGGACCCAATGATCTTTACGGCAACCTATGCAATCACGCAGGCTGATATCGATACGGGCATCATTACCAACCAAGCGATGGCTAGCGGCATGGATCTAATTGGTATAGGTGGCAGTGTCACGGACGATAGTGATGACCCGACGGATCCAACTGGAACGGACGATCCAACAGATGTAGAAATACTTCAAGAGCCTATGATAAGTCTTATTAAGACAACATTACCACTTGAAGATACAAACGGTGATGGTATTGCAGGAAGCATTGACGACGTTATATCTTACGTATTTATCGTAGAAAACACAGGAAATGTAACATTGACTAATATCGAAGTACAAGATATGTTGCCAGGTTTAAACTTAGTTGGAGGACCGATAGCTCAACTATTGCCAGGTGAAATTGATAGTACAACATTTACTGCTACGTATCAAATTACTCAAGTTGATTTAGATATAGGTTTTGTTACAAATTCAGCAACGGTAACTAGTGAGGAACCTGGTGGTGATTTGGGAAATCCTGCTGATGATATTAGTGACACAAGTGATGATCCTAATAATAATGATGATAATGACGATAATGGTGATGGAGAGCCAGATGATCCAACCGTAACAAGTGTAAACTCAATCTTTGATTTAGAAGTAACCAAAGTTGTAGATGAACTACAGCCAGTGGTTGGTGACCAAGTTGTATTTACCATTGAAGTAGCTAATATCGGTAATGTTACCGCAACAAATGTTGTTATCAACGATCAAATTCCAAATGGATATACATTTTTATCCGTAATTACCACAACAGGAACATACTCAGAGTTTGATGGAGAATGGACAGTAGGTCAATTAGATCCTGATCAAGTAGAAATACTTCAGATTACTGTAGAAGTACTTGGTTTTGGTGACTATGCCAACACTGCGTTTGTAAGTAGTGCTGATGGGGGTACAGATATAAATACAAGTAACAATGAAGATACGGCGACAGTTGATCCGATATGTTTAACTATTTATAACGAATTTTCACCTGATGGGAATGGTATAAATGAAACGTTTGTGATTGATTGTTTAGAACGATTCCCTAATAATAAACTCGAAATCTATAATAGATGGGGCAACATAGTCTATAGTAAAAAAGGTTACCAGAATGATTGGGACGGAACTTTTAGGAGAAGTGCTGCAATCAATCAGTCTGATAAGCTACCTACTGGTACGTATTACTATGTACTCGACCTAGGAGACGGTTCAGAACCTAGAGTAGGATGGGTATATGTAAATAGACGAAACTAATTAACACTGAATAATAAAATATATTAAAATGATACATAAATCATCGATATTAAAAGGATTAGTAGCTTTAGTATTTATACTACTTAGTGCTAATAGTTTTGCACAGCAAGATCCTCAGTACACGCATTATATGTATAATACGCTAAGTGTTAATCCGGCTTATGCTGGGCAACGTGAGACATTAAGCGTTGTAGGATTGCACAGATCGCAATGGGTAGGTATAGACGGAGCACCGCAAACACAATCTTTAGGTATTCATTCACCATTACGCAATGAGCGTATAGGTTTAGGTTTGAACATAGTAAGTGATGCTTTGGGACCGGCAAGAGAGAACTCTGTAGATATTAATTTTGCATATACAATACCATTAGATGCCAATGATTTAAAATTATCATTTGGTGTAAAAGGGGGAGTACATATTTTAAATACAGACTGGAGTAAAGGAAGATTTCAAAATACAGACCCTGCTTTTGAAAACAATTTAAATCTAACATCCCCAATGGTAGGTGCAGGTTTGTATATGCATACTAGAAAATGGTATTTAGGATTTGCGGTACCAAATTTTATTGAAACAGATCATTATGATGATTTTCAAGAATCCGTAGCTACCGAACGAATGCACTTTTATGCTATTGGTGGATATGTGCTTAACCTAAGTGAAACTTTAGAATTAAAACCTGCCTTTTTAGTAAAAGGTGTTTCGGGTGCTCCGCTAGTTGCTGATATATCCGCTAACTTTTGGTATAAAAAGAATTTAACAGCAGGCTTGGCATGGAGATGGGATGATTCTGTAAGTGCTCTTGTTGGTTTTCAAGCCACACCAGGTATGTTTATTGGGTATGGTTACGATTTAACTACAACAGGACTGAACAATTACAACAGTGGAACACACGAAATAACTTTAAGATTTGAAGTAAAGCGATTAGGTAGAATTTTATCACCACGTTTCTTTTAAAAATATAACTATGAGAACAATTTCAAGATATATATGCATGGTATTAGTAGGTATGTTTGCTTTATCTACCTATGCCCAAAATGGAAAGATTAAAAGTGTCGAAGATGACTATAGAGACTTTGCCTATGTTAAAACAAGTGAAGTGCTTTTAGAAGTGGCAAACAAAGGTTACAGATCGGCCGACCTTTTTCAGAAATTGGCAAACTCCTATTATTTTAATAATGATATGGAAAATGCAGCTAAATGGTATGGCGAATTAATGGCTATGAACGAAGTCATAGATCCCGAATACTATTTTAGATACGCTTTAGCTCTCAAGGGTGTTAAAAATTATGAAGATTCAGATAAGTGGATGAAAAAATTCAATGAACTTAAGCCAGACGATTTAAGAGGAAAAGCATTTTTATCTAAAGTGGATTATAAATCTAATATTGAAGAGTTGAGCCGTGATGATATTGAGCCTCAAAATTTAGATATTAATACAGAGCTTTCAGATTTTGGAACTACGGAATATGAAAATAGTATTGTGTTCGCTTCGGCACGAGGTGGAGGACGTAAGTATCGTTGGAATGAAGAACCTTACCTAGATATTTATTCAGTAGAAAAAACAGATAATGGTTTTGGTGAAGTCAATGAAATTGATGGCAAAGTCAATACAAAGTATCACGAATCCAGTGCAGTATTTTCACCAAATGGAAAATACATGTTCTTCACAAGAAACAATTTCTTCAGATTAAAATATAAAGAAGACGAAACAGGTGTCAATAGATTACAATTGTATAGAGCTACTTTGAGTGAAGATGGTACTTGGGATGACATTCACAAAATTCATTTTAACAGCGAGGATTACAGTGTGGCACATCCGGCTCTAAACCTTACGGGATCCCGATTATATTTTGCTTCGGATATGCCAGGAACATATGGTCAATCTGATATTTTTGTGGTGGATGTCAATGACGATGGCACTCTGGGTGAACCAGAAAACTTGGGATCTTCAATTAATACCGAGGGACAAGAATCATTTCCTTTTGTGGACACCAGTGGTAATCTGTTCTTTTCTTCAACCGGATTTCCTGGTTTAGGAGGATTGGATGTATTTAAATCAGAAGAATTAGATCAAAAAGTTGCTTCGGGTTCTAACAGAAGCTTTCCAATTGAAAATGTAGGCAAGCCTGTAAACAGTTCGGCAGATGATTTTGGCTATTATGAAAACTTAGTTACCAAGCGTGTATATTTCAGTTCTAACAGAGAAGGCGGAAAGGGTAGCGATGATATTTATACATTCGAAGTTCCAGAATGTAAGCAAATCGTTGAAGGTACTGTCCAAGATAAAGACACAGACGAGTTAATACCAGGTGCCACAGTGGTTTTATTTGATGGTAAAGGCAATGAACTTGAGCGTAAAACTGTTACAGCCGATGCTACTTTTGAGTTTGAGCTAGAATGTGAAACAGAATACTTAATCAGAGGTGAAAAAGTAACCTATGCTTCAGACGAAAAACGTTTTACCACACCAAAGCGTAAACAAGAATTACAGTTGCAATTATTATTGGAGAAGGACGAACAAGAAGTTGAACCATGTGACGATTTGGCTAAAATTCTAGATATTCCTATTATCTATTTCGACTTTGATAAATCAAACATTAGATACGACGCAGAGATTGAATTGCAAAAAGTATTGGCCGTTTTGAACAAATACCCAACAATGAATATCGATATTCGTTCGCATACAGATTGTAGAGGACTTGCAGATTATAATGAGAGATTGTCTGAAAGAAGAGCACAATCGACACGTCAGTACTTAATTGACAAAGGTATAGATTCAGATCGCTTAACAGCCAAAGGATATGGGGAGTCGCAATTGGTCAACGATTGTGGGTGTGAGCCAACTAATGATTCTGGTTGCTCTGAAGAAGAACATCAATTGAACAGACGCAGTGAGTTTATTATCACTAGCATCAATGGAAAATCTTGTGACGATAAACAATAATATAATAGTTTAATAAAGCACTAAAATGGTCGTTTAATTTTAAACGACCATTTTTTATGAATTCCTTTAGCTTTTTTAAAGCTTTAGTCATTAATTTTGCTTTATGACAGAAGAACAAGTCATCCTTGTGGATGAAAACGATAACCAGATCGGTTTAATGCCCAAAATGGAGGCGCACGAAAAGGCACTTCTCCATCGCGCATTTTCAGTATTTATCTTTAACGACAACAACGAATTAATGCTTCAAAAGCGGGCGTTACATAAATACCACTCGCCAGGACTTTGGACTAATACCTGTTGCAGTCATCAGCGCAACGGTGAGACTAATTTAGAAGCTGGTAAGAGACGTCTGCAAGAAGAAATGGGATTTGTCACCGATTTAAAGGAATCAACGTCCTTTATATACAAAGCTCCATTCGATAATGGGTTGACAGAGCACGAGTACGACCATATCATGATTGGTCATTATAACAGTGCGCCAAATATCAACACAGACGAAGTTGCCGATTGGAAATGGATGCCTTTGGAGAATGTAAAAGTCGACATAGCTTTAAACCCACAACATTATACTGCGTGGTTTAAGATTATATTTGAAAAGTTTTACGAATTTATAAACGTTGATAACTCATGAAAGTCACTGTACACAGAAAAGCACATTTCAATGCCGCTCATAGGCTTTACAGAAAAGATTGGAGCTTCGAAAAGAACGATGCTGTATTTGGTCTGTGCAATAACCCAAACTTTCATGGGCATAATTATGAATTGATAGCCAGTGTTACTGGTGATATTGACCCCGAAACAGGTTACGTTATTGATGTTAAAATCTTAAAAGATATTATTAAGTCTGAAGTTGAAGATGCCTTTGACCATAAGAATCTAAATATGGAAGTTCCCGAGTTTCAGGATTTAAATCCTACGGCAGAAAACATTGCAGTAGTGATCTATAATAAGATCAAGGCAAAATTAGATTCTAAGTTTCACTTAGAGGTGACATTGTACGAAACACCTCGTAACTTTGTAACCTATTCTGGAGAGTAATTTTATGAAACATAATTTATATCCCTTAAAGTTTCGCCCTATTTTGAAAGATAAAATCTGGGGCGGTGAGAAGTTGAGCCAGCAGTTTAATAAAAAATCCGATTCCAAACATCTGGGTGAAAGTTGGGAGGTAAGTACTGTTCCTGGTGATGTTTCAGTAATTGAAAATGGCGAACTACAAGGTAAGTCATTACAAGAGCTTTTAGAGCAATATAAATATGATTTGCTTGGTAAAAAAAACTATGAGCGGTTTGGTAATGATTTTCCACTTCTTATTAAGTTCATAGATGCCAAACAAGATCTGAGCATTCAATTACATCCAGACGATGTTTTGGCAAAAAAGCGTCATAACTCTTTTGGCAAAACAGAAATGTGGTACGTGATGCAGGCAGATGATGATGCAAATCTCATCGTAGGGTTTAATCAAAAAATGGATAAAGAGACCTACCTCAAACACCTTGAAGATAATACACTGACCAAAATTTTAAATTTTGATAGCGTAAAAGAAGGCGACACCTATTTTATTGAAGCGGGAAGAGTCCACGCCATTGGAGCTGGTGTTTTGTTAGCCGAAATTCAGCAAACCAGTGATGTAACGTATCGTGTTTACGATTGGGATCGTGTAGATGATGAAGGTAACGAGCGCGAATTGCATAACGATATTGCCATTGATGCCTTTAAGTTTGATATGGAAGATGATTTTAGAATTGCTTATGAAAAACAAAAAAATGTATCAAACCCAATGGTGAGCTGTCCATTTTTTACCACGAATTATGTAGAGATGGATTCCGAGATTGAAAAGAAAAATAACAAAGACTCTTTTTTAATATACATGTGTGTGGATGGCGAGGTAGAAGTATCAACCAATACCAGATCTGATAAGATCTCTAAGGGAGAAACAATTTTGATTCCGGCAGCGATCAAAGAATTTAGATTAAAAACTAAAAGTGCTAAACTTCTTGAGGTATATGTTTAAAACTTCAAAATTAAATGTGAATCATTGATATGGGGATTCATTACATTTGCATTTAAATTCAGCAAAATATACAAGCGAATTTGAAACTAAAAAACTAGAGTATTATGGCAAATAAAAGAGATTTAAAAAAGGATATCAACTATGTTTTCGGTGATATCATTGAAGCAGTTTATTATTGGGAATTAGAAAACACCCAAAAACCAACCAAAGAAAGTGATGCCATTATTGATGATGCATTTGCAGGTTTTGATGAGTTGATAGCTCGCGTAAATGAAAGAGATATTGAGAACCCTAAAGCACATTTTAAGGCAATTAATAATGATTTAGAATCTAAAGGAAGAGCTTTAATAGATAGAATCAATAATTTAAAGTAGTATATACTTGCAGTTCTACAAAAAGCCAATCATTAAGGTGATTGGCTTTTTTTAGTGCCAGTATTAAATTGCTTTCAGAATTTCAATGTATTCTAGTCTTCAGAATTTCTGTTTTCAACAACTTCTTTTAACTTTTTTCCGTAAAAAGACTGCTTTATGTTTTCCGTTAGTCCATTGTAGACTGAATCGATATAAACCGGATTAGCTGATGGAATTTCATATAATGCCAAATAAGGAGCAATCATATTATCCTTGTTATTTAATGCGAATTGAATGGTGTAAGAGTATTTACGTTTCAATAAAGTTTCAGAAAGCTTATTTAGAGAGTCTAGGGCAATGCTATCGTTGTCTTTTTTTGCTAAAAAACTTGCTTCAATAATGTCTAGGTTTTTATCATTGTATTTAGACATTACCTCTGTGTAATCATTTAAAAGATCTTGCTGTTTGGAACCATTTATTTCAGCATCAAAACTAAAATTTTGCAGTGTAGTGTTGATTTCCGTTACGCCCTTATCAGCGAAAAACGGAATGTAATGTTCCTCACCATCGTTTTTAAAAAGTTTTAAATAGAGCAGAATAGGTTCTTCAATATTAGTTTGTAATGTAAATTCTGATTGCCCATTAATTACCATGGAGTCGAGATCTATTATGGTTAAATCACCATCTTTCTGAAGATATACCACACCTTTTTTAAGACCTTTGATATTTCCTTTTAAAATGAAGTTGGTTTCCTTGTCTTTATTACAAGAAACCACCATTATTACTAAAATAACTAGGCTTATAACTTTATTTAGTTTTAACATGCGTTGTTTATATAATTAGGCTACAACTTACATAAATGCGTTGTTGAATAGAGATGGCAAATATCTTATTTTGAAATTAAAAATACTAACCACCGGCTGCAATTTTCATAAGTTCTGCACAGAGGATAGCTCCGTAGGTTCCAACAACGTAACCAAATACAGCTAGTAAGGCACCGACAGTTGCCAAAGAAGGATGAAAAGCAGCAGCTACAACTGGCGCGGATGCTGCACCACCAACATTGGCCTGACTGCCAACAGCTAAGAAAAAATAAGGTGCTTTTATAAGTTTGGCTACCAAGATTAGAAGTCCGGCATGAATGGCCATCCAAACCAGGCCAATTAAAATGAGTCCTGGGTTTTCAAGGATTTTGCCCAAGTCCATTTTCATCCCAATAGTCGCTACAAGAATATAAATAAAGACACTGCCTACTTTACTGGCACCAGCACCTTCATAATTTTTAGCCTTGGTAAAGGATAGCAATACACCAATCAACGTTGCGATGGATATTAACCAAAAGAACCCACTACCAAAAGATGATAATGCACTTTTGGGATCACTTACAGCTTCAAAATTATCTTTAAGGAATATAGAGATGTGGTCAGCCCCAAAGTGCGCAATACCCACAGCGCCAAAGGCAATGGTTAATATTATAATAAGATCTGAAGTGGATGGAATACGTGTAATCTTGTCACTAAAGGCTTGTACTTTATTCTGTAATTCGTCAATAGCTGTATTGTCTGCTTTTAGCCAGTTGTCAATGCGTTTTCTCTTACCGATTCCTAAAAGAATTACTGCCATCCAGATATTGGCTACAACAATATCTACAAGTACCATTCCGCCATATAACTCTTGGTTAAATTCATAAATTTCTAACATGGCCGCTTGGTTGGCGCCACCACCAATCCAGCTTCCGGCTAAAGTAGCCAAGCCTCGCCAAGTAGCATCAAAACCAGCACCACCAACCGTTTCTGGTGAAAATGAAGAAATGAGTAATATAGCTATCGGCCCACCGATTACGATTCCTGCAGTACCGGTAAAGAACATCACTAAAGCTTTCCAACCTAGATTAAAAATGGCTTTTAAATCTATGCTTAAGGTTAATAAAACTAATGAAGCAGGTAATAAGTAACGACTGGCAATAAAATAGGTTTGAGAAATTTTATCAGAAATTAAACCCAAAGAGTTAAATATTGCAGGGATAAGGTAGCACATTAAAAGCGCTGGTACAATACGGTAAAATTTATGCCAAAACCCCGTTTTTTTAGATTCCGTAAAAAACACAAAGCCCAGGGCAATCATAAGTAATCCAAAGACGATAGCGTCGTTGGTGAAAATAGGTTCGTTTTCCATGTTAGCTAGTTTAGTGATGCAAAATACAAAAATATCAATGCTCTATTCCATCTTCTTTCATTAGTTCAAATCCATATTCTCTTAGGGTGGAAATAATTACAATTGAGCGTTTCCCTTTTTTAGTAATAGTATATATGGTTTTTACGGGCACTTCTGGGATTATTTCTTTAGAAACGAATCCATCAGCTACCAATTCTTTTAAAGTCTTACTGAGCATTCTGTCTGAAGCTCTATTTATACTTCTTTTTAATTCTGAAAAACGCCATGATTTATCCTTCAATCGCCAAAGGATTGGCATTTTATAGAGTCCACCAACTTTGTCAAACACATATTCTACAGGAGTATAATATCGTTTTCTGTCTTTTAAAAAATCCGGCATACTTACATGGATGTTAGTTGCTTACAAATATAAGTATTTGTTGAGCATAATCAATTTCAAAATAACTTTGTAGTATTAGAAAACAGTATAAATTTTTATAATACACAACAAAAATGGCGAGTATGGTAAAAGAGTTTGAAAGCTATGTGCACTTTCATGGTGCAGAATACAAAGGAAAAATTCTAATGGTAGCAAGTAGTCCAGCAATCTCAAAACAAACGGGTTGGCCAATTGGTTTTTGGGCTGCTGAATTGACGCACCCATTGTATGTATTTCAAGAAGCTGGTTATGAAGTTGAATTGGTGTCTACAGAAGGAGGTAAAATAGCTATGGATGGATATTCTAATCCAACCGATGAAAGTGGATATTCTGCCCACGATATTATCTCTCTAGGGTATATGCAACAAGGTTGGTTTATCCAAATGTTGGATAATACCAAGAAGTTTACAGAGGTCAATCCTAAACACTATGATGCTATTTTTTTAGTAGGTGGCCAGGGACCCATGTATACTTACAAAGGTAATGTAGAATTACAGAAATTGTTTGTAGATTTTTATGAAGCGGATAAGCCGAGTGCAGCAGTTTGTCATTCGGTTACGTTATTATTAGAAGCTAAAACATCTAATGGTGAGTTATTGGTTAACGGAAAAACTTGGACAGGATTTCAAATGCTGAAGAAGACTTTGCTGATAATGCTGTAGGCATGAAAATACAGCCATATCGTATTGAAGATGAAGCAAGAAAAATATCAGACACTACTTTTAAAGTCGCTAATCCCTTTGCCTCTTATGTAATTGAAGATGGTAATTTAATAACAGGGCAACAGCAAAATTCTGGTGCTGCAGCTGCAAGATTGGTAATAGAGGCACTAAACCGAAAGTAAATATGAAACTAGCATTTATAGGCATTGGCAATGTAGGTTTTGCTTTGGCAAACAACCTTCAACAAAAGGGACATAAAATTGTTGTAGCCCATAATGATTCTAACAACAAAACGGTGAAAGAAGCATTAATGAAGAATAGTGGTTTTAGTACAACTAAGGTCCAAGAGGCCATAAATAATTCTGAAGCGGTATTTTTGGCAGTACCTTTTTTTGCTGCTGAAGAATTATTAAAACCCTTAAAGTTTAACGGAAAACCCTTGATCGATTGTACTAATCCAGTGGGTAAAGGTATTTCTCATGGATTAGAAAGTAAAATATCAGGAGGAGAAAAAATTCAAGAATGGGCCCAGGATGCTAATGTGGTAAAAGCATACACAATTTACGGTTTTGAAAATTTAGTTAATCCTAGGTTCAAAGCTTATAACGTAAAGCCAGTAATGTTAATAGCAAGTAATTGTGTAGAATCAAAAAATATAGTTTCAGAGTTAAATAACGATTTAGGTTTTGAAACCTTAGATACAGGTAATTTAGATCAATCTTTACATTTAGAGCATATGACCTTACTTTGGGTAAAGATGGTAAGAAGAGATGGTCATCATCCCAATTTTACTTGGGCATATTTAGAAAAATAGCAGTAATTTGTAATAGGAAAAGTGATCCATTAAGATCACTTTTCTTCTGGTTTTTCTTTCTTTTTCGGTTGTCTATTATGCTCTTTGAGATATTGCATCAACATCCATTCTATTTGCCCGTTTGTACTACGAAATTCATCGGCTGCCCATTTCTCAATAGCTTTCAGCATATCTTCATTGATGCGCAACGCAAACGCTTTTTTCTTAGCCATTGTTAATTGTTTTTTCTTTGTAAGTAGCCAAAATGCGTTCAGCTTCTTCTTTCTTTTGAGTACCGATCAAAAGTTTTTTGCCATTTTTTAACTCGAGCTGAATACCGATATTACCAGATACATTTATTGCTCTTCCTTTTGATTTTTTCCACAGCCAACCTCCTTTAAATCCCCAACCTCCATATTCGTTTATAGCATCATACTGTCTTACATAGGCCTTACTTATGTCATTCCATTTTATGGATTTAAATTTCCAGTGCAATGGAAAGAATTTATAATGAACCCCTTTTTCATCAATCCTTGATGTCAGCTTAAACAAAAATATAAAACCAGAAATCAACATTAAAGAACCAATTAACAATACCAATTCCATTGGTGAAAAACTATTAGGGTCGTTAATATATTCACTTATAATTATTCCAATAATAATTAGTATGCTTGTGGCCATTAAAACAACAATCCAAATTTGATTAAAACGTTGTTCTTCTTTAAAAATTCTCATTATCTGTTTTTTAAATATGTAGGCTGGTATTACTGTTTTCTACCAAATACCCATTGTAGGTTTTCGTGATTAATGACTTAGAGTTCCTGTGTTTACAACCGGTGAAGCATCTTTATCACCGCAAAGTACTACCATTAAATTACTTACCATGGCTGCTTTACGCTCTTCATCTAAGTCTACAACATCTTTTTTGTTGAGCTCATCTATAGCCATTTCCACCATGCTAACAGCACCTTCTACAATTTTGTGTCTCGCGGCTACTATGGCTGTAGCTTGTTGGCGTTTAAGCATGGCATTGGCGATTTCTTGTGCATAAGCCAAATAACCGATGCGTGCTTCCAAAACTTCAATACCGGCTATGGACAAGCGTTCATCAATTTCTTTTTCGAGTGCATTACTGACTTCATTAACACTGGAGCGTAAGGTAATATCCTCATCATGCCCTTCGTCAGCAAAGTTATCGTAAGGATACATACTTGCTAGTTTACGTACTGCAGCATCGGTCTGTACACGGACAAAGTTTTCATAATTGTCCACATCAAAAGCTGCTTTGTAGGTGTTTTGCACGCGCCAAACCAAAATGGTGCTAATCATAACTGGGTTTCCGAGTTTATCATTGACTTTTAGGCGTTCACTATCAAAGTTGCTTGCCCTTAAGGAAATCTTCTTTTTGGTATAAAATGGATTTACCCAATAGAAACCATTTTTCTTTACGGTTCCGACATATTTTCCAAATAAGAGTAAAACACGAGAGCCATTGGGCTGAACCATTAAAAAGCCAAATGCCATTACTAAGGATAGGAATATAGTTATACCTGGCCATGGTGTTTTTAAAGCAATTATTGTGGCTATACTTCCAAAAAACAATATTGAAAATACAAGTAACATAAAGTAGCCATTAGCTGGGACGATGATTTTTTCTTCTTTCATAATCTAAAAATTTAATTGGTTAATTATCTATTAAATCAATATGATATTAAAATGATATTATAAAGATATAACATATAAGTGTGTAAATAGATGTTTTTGTTACAGTTTTATGAAAAAAAGTATAAAATAGAGTTTGGCACACAGTTTGATTAAAAATAAGTGTAATGGTTACAGCGATAGTTATACTACAAAATCGCGACATTACAATTTGGTTGGTTAGTTAGTAGAAAAGCATCTCGTGGTTGAGATGCTTTTTCTAATTTTAGAGAATTCTAATCAACATTGAGAATTCCAACTGCGCTAACTGTTGACAGGTTAGTAATTATTTAATTATTGATAAATTCAAAAATCCTATCAATCAATATAGAAGAAATGGGCCTAAACGATTCATTATAAGATTTAGAGTTTTCTAAATCATCTCCTTTTATTTCAAAAAGAACATGATTCATGTTTTCAATAATCTTGAGTTCGGCTTCATCATTTGCTTCTTTTAAAAGCTTAGCATCATTTTCTGAAATTTGAAGATCCTTTGTGCCAACCACAACCAGAATAGGCATTTTAAGTTCTTTAATAATTTCTGTAGGATTGTATTGCATCCAATTGATCATAAATGGTTGGATGTCTGCATTAAAAAGAGATGCTAGTGCTGAGGGATAATCCTTTACGGTTTCCCCTTGCTTTAATTTATCAACTATCTTTTTTGCTTCCTCTCCCAGCTGAGGAGACATTTTTGAAACCTGATCGGTAATAACATCTCCTATATTTTTGCCTGCACCTGCAAGCGATATAAATCCATCAATCTTATCTTTAGCGGCTAGCATACCTACTAAACTTCCCTGGCTATGACCTATAACGTAGATTTTTGAATAGCTATCCTTTTCTTTAAAATAGGTTATTACATCTGAAGCATCATTTACAAAATCGTCTAACATTAAGTTTTTATCGACTTTGCCTTTACGAATTTGTTTTACAATGCGTTTGTCAAATCTAAATGTTGCTATACCTTTATCGGTAAGGCTTTCTGCTAATTTTTTTAATGAGTTGTTTTTTTGAAAGTTTTGGTTGCCGTTTCGATTTGTCGGTCCCGAACCAGCTATAATAATGGCTAAAGTGTGCTTTTTATTTTCATTGGGTGTAAGTAATGTACCATCAATCCAATGTGACACTGAAATCTCATTTTCACTGTATGTTTTTTTTTGACAAAAACTGAAAACAGAAAATAGAAGAAGCAAGATTGATATGTATTGTCTCATTTTTAGCATTTATAAATGTAAAGTTAATTGTTCTTAAAAAGAATATTTAACTCAAAAACAAGTTTTATACCGTTTTAGTATTCATAAATATGATTTTCTAATTTAAATTATATGTATTTAATCGATGAAATGCAATATTTTACTCTCAAATGTTAAAGTTATGTGTATTTTGTCGATTAATAGTGTTTTTAAGCGTTAATATTAAAACCTAATTATATATTTGAAGTGTACTAAAATTTAGTTTTTAGTTCAATGGATTAATTAATTAATATTTGCATTATGTTGTGTTGACTTAGTGACCCTAAATCTACTTACATAATAAAAAAGCAAATTAGAGAAACCGGGTTTGAGGGAACCCGGTTTTTTGTTTTCTACGACGTTTGGCTACCAAATTTTGGGTAAAATATACTTCTATACGCTTTGAATGAGTTTTCTAAAGGTTAGATTTATTCTAGGATTTATGTCTTTTTTGGTTTTTGCGATTTGATGTAGCCAATGGTGTTGCATTTCACCTTTCATAAGTAATAAACTTCCGTGCTTTAATATAAGCTTATGTCTCTGTTTTTTTTGAGTTCTGTGCTTAAAGTGAAATGGACGCTCCTCACCAAAACTAACAGAAGCAATTACAGGATTTTTGCCTAGTTCTTTTTCATTATCTGCATGCCAGCCGTTGC
The DNA here is from genome assembly GCA_964453045.1 of uncultured Flavobacteriaceae bacterium. Taxonomy (GTDB): domain Bacteria; phylum Bacteroidota; class Bacteroidia; order Flavobacteriales; family Flavobacteriaceae; genus Winogradskyella. The sequence continues at coordinate 21,012 of CAYVNR010000028.1, read as the reverse complement.
TGTCGTTACCATCACGATATAAATTGATTAGAAGAGTATTAAATTTTTGTTCAGAATAGTGTTCAACCTTATTTTTTATGGATAATAATGTTGGTGTGAAAGTTTGAGGATACATTACAATGTTTGAATAACTGTAAGGCTGATTTGTTTCGCCAAAAAGTGCTGTTAACCTTGGTTGTTTATAGGTTTTTCCAAAAACGGTAATATTATCATGGCGCCAGTTGGTTTCAGTACTAATCATTTTAAAATAAAGGTCAGATTCGTATTTGTTAAAGAAATCTGGAATATAGATGAGCTCTGCATTGGGTAACTGAAAATGTTGTTTCTCTGCTGAAAACAAGTCCATAGTATTATTTTTGTCTAAATTAGTATTTCAATATGAATTATAAAACGCTTACATACCTTCTTTTTGTTATAGCGGTTTCGTTTGGGTTTCTTCAAAAAAAAACATTACCGGACGGCTTTGTATATGCTGATACTATAATTGAAGATTTAGATGTTGAGCTACGGTATTATAGTTCTAATAATTTTGTTGGCGATACCATAGATGGTTACAATATCAACCGATTAATAGTTACCAAAGCTACGGCCGAACAATTACAACTGATTCAAGATGAACTGCAACAGCAAAATTTATGCCTAAAAGTTTATGATGGCTACCGACCACAGCGTGCTGTTAATCATTTTATACGTTGGGCTAAAGATTTAAACGACACCATAAATAAGCAACAATTTTATCCGAATGTAAACAAACGGAACTTGTTTAAAGCGGGTTACATCGCATCTCGCTCCGGACATAGTAGAGGGAGCACGGTAGATTTGACTATAGTTAATGGCGAAACAGGTGAGCCTTTGGATATGGGTAGTCCTTTTGATTTTTTTGGTCAAGAATCTTGGGTCGATTATGAAAATATAGAGGAACACCAAAAAAAGAACAGACAGTTACTGCAAACTATTATGTTAAAACATAATTTTAGAAATTATCCCAAAGAGTGGTGGCATTTTACGTTACGCTGGGAATCTTTTCCTAACACCTATTTTGATTTTGAGATTGAGTGAGCTGCTATTAGTTATCAATTTTTAAGTCAACAAGCACGTCTTGGGTTCCATGGTATTTTTTTCCGAAGGAAATATTGATATTATATTTAATTCCATATAAATCCAAAACCTTATCTACATGTTCTTTTTTGGCCTTGGCAATTTTTAAATCATTTCTAAAAGTGTTTAACGGACCAATGGCCAATGGCAATACAAACAATAGACCTGTTAAGGAAATAATAAAGGGTGCTGCTGCAACTACCCTAAATTTCAATAAATATTGCGCTAGAAAATAACCTGCCAGAATTACTGCTATTGCCACTAATAAAAAGACTATAAAATTGGTATAAACAAGCCATTTTGTTTTTAAGATACTTTCATAATCAATATTTACAGCTTCAATTTTTGATTCTAGTTTTTCATCAAACTTGGCATTGACGCATTTATTTACAAAATCTGGTTTTCGTTCTGTAATACCACATATAGTACCCGTCTTAAAATCTACTATTTGATGATTACAAAGTTGACAATGTTTTCTAATATCCATTTTCTATTAATTCAAATAAACCCAAGCCCAATACATTAAAAAAAATTGAAGAGGAATACGTAAAATCAATATCCATCTTGGGATGCCAGCAGAAGCCTTTTCACCAGATAACATGTAAAAATGTACAAGGAGAAACACGATAAGCATTATGATGATTCCATAAATTGAAACCACTTTTAGAACAGGAATACACAATCCTACTCCTAATAGTACTTCTGCAATACCGCTCAAATAGACTAAAGTCTTATGGTTTGGTAAATATTTTGGCATAATACGCATATACATCTTAGGTTTAATAAAATGCATAATGCCTGCTAAGATATACACAATGGCCATGATATAGAGTCCGATAGGCTCATTCATTTTTAAAAGTTTTATAGCTTAGGCCAATGCCGTAATTGTAAAGATTTTTATCTAATAAGCTCGATTTAAAGCCATTCCCTTTATCAAACTTTACCCAATTGTTACCATTAATAAATACGCGTTTTATATAGGTGTTTTTGTTTTTTACTCTATCTGTAAAAGGAAGTAATGGTCTAAAATTAGTGGGGATTTTAACTATGCCATTTTTGGTTTTTATCTCTTTATACTTTTTATTGGGCAGTAATTTACCAGCCTTATCTGTGTAACCCATAACTTGCAGAGATACAAAAAAACCATCCTTTGGAATATAAATGCCATAATCTTCCACGCTCAATTCATAAGCATCTCCATCTTTTTCTGTGGCTCTAAAAACAATGGTTTTATAGGTTAATACTTTTCCTGGAACTCCTTTATCATTGGCATAAAATTTTACCTTAAATAAGGTTGAGAATTTTTTCTTGTCACTATTGGAGCGTTTGCGTTTGCTCCAATCTTTAGATTCTAGGGCAATGGGGAAAATAACGGAAGTCAATTTTTGGTCTTTTTCTGAATATTTAGGAAAGTAAACTGCAATTTCAGATTCTATGGTTGGTAACCAACATTTGTAATAATCGTCATCGAGATAGGGTTTTAAGGTTTCTTCTTTAAATTTTCTGTTCAATTTTGTATCAATAACAATTTCATCTAACTCATCGGCTTGGGCTTGCATTAGAAGCTGTTTGGGAATGTTTTTGGTAGAGATATTCAAATTTTTAAACCCTAAAGCCGAAATGTATAGCGAATCAATATCTGGGTACAACTTTTTTGTAAAGACAAATTTACCTTCATCATCGGCAAAAATACCATTGCCATTGCCAAATGATACGGTTGCATAGCTTACGGGATATTTTGTAATACTATCTATAACTGTGATTTGTGCAAAGCTCATTTGAGATAAGAGTAATACTAAGAGAAGAATTTTGGGCATAAAGAGACACTTTAGATTCTAAATATACATTATTTATGCCATAAAAAAACGCCTCATTTCTGAGACGCTTTGCTATTTTGATTGATTAGCTTGATGCATTAGTTGTTTAAAGCTTTTCTTGTTTGTGTAAAGCCAATATAAAGTCCTACACCAGCCATAAAGAATATCATTGCGGGATAAACAGCTTCGTCGTCTAGACTTGTGTATGTGTCTAAGATATTGCCAATAAATACCCCAAGACCAATTCCCATAAGAAGAAATGCTAAGTTTAGAACAATGACTTTCCATGAAGAGCCTGCACGTTTGCCTATATTAAATATACTTGCATCAGCACCTTTTTCGATTAAAGCTAAACGCTCTTTGTTTCTTGTTGAGAAGTATAAATATACAATTCCAAAAATTGCAGCAAAGAGACTAATTGGTATTAAAAATTCTGCATCCATAATAGTTGTTTTTTAATTGATTAATTTTATTTGTTCACAGCTTATGACGATGGGTTTTTAATTCAGGTTACACGTTTTTCAAAAAAAAATAATTTTTATCAGATTGTGTAACCTTATAACATTTAATGTCGTCTTAAATAAAAAATGACCACCAACGACGAAAATATATTAATAGATGCTATTAATAATGGCGATACTAGAGCTTATGCGCAACTAGTGGATCGTTATAAGGATTTGGTGTATACACTAGCACTACGAATGCTAAAACACAAGGAAGAGGCAGAAGAAGTAGCGCAAGATACATTTATAAAGGTGTTTAAATCGTTGCACAAGTTTAAGGGAGATTCTAAATTTTCTACTTGGATATATAGAGTGGCATATAACACCTGTTTAGACAACATTAAAAAGAACAAAAAGTATTTAAACAATGTAGCAATAGATGAATTTACGTTCAACAAATTAGATACTATAGATAACGCTTTAGATCATATTATTAAAGAAGAAAAAAGTATTTTAATAAAGAATTGTATTGATAAATTACCCGAAGATAGCAGTGCTATATTGACATTGTTTTATTTTGAAGAACTATCTTTAGATGAAATATCCAAGATTATTAATATTGAAGCCAATACAGTAAAAGTGAAGCTTTTTAGAGCTCGAAAAAAACTAGCTGTTATTTTAGAACACTATTTACAACCGCAAAACAGAGTGAATTATGAAACAGGACGATAAAAAAATAGAAGCAGTAATAAACAAGCTAATGTCTGCCGATATACTTGATAAACCTTCCTTCGATTTTACGGACAAAGTAATGTCTAAGGTTGAGGCTTTGAGTAACTCTGAAATTACAGTTTATAAGCCTTTAATTCCTAAATACGTTTGGTGGTTGATTGTTTCAGGTTTTGCGGCATTGATTACATACGCTCTTTTTAAGCAACCTACTGAGGCTTCAGGCATATCGGAACGTTATAATTTACCAGATATGTCATTCAATTTCCTAGAAGGCATGTCATTTAATTTTTCCAATACATTAATGTACGCCACAGTTTTATTTGCCATTATGGTAAGTATCCAAATACCGTTGATAAAACAATATTTTAATAGTAGATTATCGTATTAATTGGGGTAGTACCAAAAAGGGATTCTGTCATGATAATAATTAATAGTGTCATTCTTTTTAATACGTTTCCTCAAAATTTTCAATAAGTGTTTGCCCTCAGGTAAATCTTTGAGTCCTATGTAAGTTTCAAATCCTTTTTGGCCATTCTTGCTATTGCCAAAAATGAAATCGCTAGAATAGTCTGTGGAATCTATTCGTATGGTAAAAACATCATTTAATGTTTTAATATATTCTCGTCGTAGACTATCTTGTTCAGACCAAGAAATATTAGAGGATACAACAATGTCAGAATTTAACCCCCTAACATCTTCCTTAGGCTTTAAACCTTTATTGAACGAAAATATATAGTCATCAAAGTCTTCGTTGATTACCATAAAGACTTTTAAATGCTTATCGGTAACGACTTTAGATGTTATGGCGGCTTTTTCAATAAAACTATCCTCTTTTAGAATATCTTCATAGTTATCGTTTTCCACTACATAATTACTAGATGATAGGTTGGTATTAAAATAGTTGGAAGTTTTGTAGGTAAAACTAGTGCCGATTAAAATTAGAATGTAGATAGGGACAAGTGCAAAGCTAATACGTCTTCCAAACTTGTTGTCGAGAAAATTGTAAACCAACGGGCGGTATAAAAAAGCCAGTGTAATTTTGCTGTACACCCAATATACAGGAAAATAAATTGTACTGATCCATTTCTTTTTCTTTAACCATCCTAGAGTTATAAAGTCTATAAAGGTAATCAGCATTCCAAAAACGATAAAAACAATCAATGGTATACCTATCCATTTTCCTAGGGATTCATTAATGCTGTCATTATCTAAAAATACCTTTACGACAACAACAATCAAAATGATGGTTAGCGTAAAGGCCAATACGTAAAATATTAGAAGAAAGGAAATTGCGAAAATAATGCTACAATAGTTTTCTAGTCTAGCAATGTACCGGTCAAACGAACCAACTTTTTTCTGTAGATAGTTTGTGAATTTTTTACTGTATTTAAGTTTTTCATAATCGATATCTCCAGAAACATACCGTAAACCAAGCGCGCCAATCCAAAGGCCTCTTAAGATAACATGCAGTAAAAGATTGAAAATTAAAATAGCACACGACACCAAGGCTACCATAAGTACAATCCATAAGTATATTTTTTCGTCATTTTGGGCAGCACTGGCCGCAATACGTATGTGGGGAAAAGCTGTGAACAGACCTAAAATGGCAAACCCAGAAATCAGTAATTCCAATTGCCAGCTTTCTTCCTGTAGTTTTTGAAGCAATTTCTTAAACGCAGGATTGTTGTAATCTTGACTCATCTCTTTTAGTTGGTGGGATTAATTTACTCTAAATTTACTCATATTCCATTAAATTCAACTTTTTTATCCAAATTTTGAAACCCTTATCATTTTTCCTCGTTTTTAAATACAAAGAGACTGACTAACCTTTATGCAAAACCAAATCGATAGTTTATTAATACAAGCCTGTAAGAAAGGAAATCAAGTTGCTCAAATGCAGGTTTACGATAACTATTGTAAAGTCATGTTCACCATAGCTTATAGATATCTAAATGATGAAGAAAGTGCAAAGGATGCCATGCAAGAAGGTTTTCTCAAAGCATTTACAAATATTGAAAGCTATCAGCCAAACGCAACCTTTGGTGCTTGGTTAAAACGTATCGTTATCAATCAATGTTTAGACGTTTTAAAAAAGCAGAAGTTAAAATTTAGTGATGCTGAGGTTGAAGACTTAGAACTAATAGAAGATAACAATTGGAATTTTGAAACTTCAATTTCTAAACAAGACATTTTGCAAGCTGTAGACCAGTTGAATCATAAATATAAAATAGTAGTGCAGCTCTATTTAATTGAAGGCTACGACCATAAAGAGATTTCAGGGATATTGGGAATACCAATAAAAACCTCAAGGACACATTTAAGAAGGGGTAAGGCAAAACTAAGAGCGCTATTAAAATCAAAATATAATGAAGCGAGATATTAGAGATTTATTTAAGCAAGAGGAGGGTTTAAAAACACTTCCGCAGAACCATAGAATTGAGTTTTTGGCTAAACTTAAAAAACAACCAAAGCATAAGCCAAACATGTTCTTTTGGATGCGTACTGCGGCAATAGTTGTAATAGCATTAACTGTAGGCTCTGGTGTTTATTACAACAAGCTCAATAACGAAAGTGCTTCAACAATGATAGCACAGATAGAAGCCGTTGAAGCCGAGTATCTAAAAGACATTGAAAAAGAATGGAAAAACTTTTTATCTATTGCAAATGACGAAGTGTTAGTGGCTAGGTTTAAGAAAAAACTAGACGAATTAGATAGCGATTACAAAGAGATTTCTATACAGTTTAAGAACGACACTAATAATATTTTAGTCATAGAAGCCCTAGTTGATAATTTGCAAACACGGCTTCAGATATTGAGGGATATACAAGAACATATTAAAATATTAAATCAAAAAAGCGAACACTATGAAAAATCAATTTAAACTCTCATTGTTGGTGCTAATCATATCGACGATAGTTTATGCTCAAAAGTCATCTACTATTGAGATGGACGAAATACACACCATTTACAAAGAGAATTTCACTACAAATGATAATACGACCTTAGTATTAAATTTAAAGAATACTACAGCTCAGGTACTAGAGTCACCAGATGATAACGTATATATTGAGTACACAAAGGAATTTAAAAATGTTAGAAAAAAAATAAAAGAAAGACAGTTAAAACACCTAATAGTTTCAGGAAAAAAGGAAGGCAATAAAATAACCTATTCTTCTAAAGTTAGAAGTAATATAGGTGATAGGTTTTATAACTATGAAGAACTGGTTATAGGTCGTTTAGGTGAAAAGATCACAGATAGCGATTCTATTCAAAAGCTAATCCATAGAAAATCGATAGATTCTGTTCTGCAAGACATAAAATTATCAGAGTTAACCCGCAGAAATAAAATACGAAAGGTACTAAATATAAAACCGCGTCAAGTTGAGAGACGGAATAAGAATACAAGTAATATTATAATATCTAAAATGGTTATAAAAATCCCAAAAGACATTCATGTTAGAGCCACTTTAGAGAATTCAAATTTAGTTTTTATCGATGATTTTTATAATCGTGCAACTATGAATGTTAGAAATACGAGATTAAGATTTAAAAAAGTAGGTAACCCCATGAATGTTTTTGATGTAGACAATGGTTATTTTAATGCAGAAACTGTTTTAAATGGAAAATACGATTTTGCTAATGCAAAAGAGGTTAGAATAGGTCGTTTAAGTAATTCATTTATAAATACAGAATTTACAAAAGTTGAAATAGGGGAAATAGGGGAAAATAATAAAATTATAGATTTTAATAGCGAATATTTTTTCTACAATTGGACTGAAGATTTCAATACTTTCAATTTAAACTCTGAGTACTCTAAAATTCACATATTTAAACCAAAAACCAATTACGGTTTCAAGGTGTTTGGTAATAATATTAAAAGTTTAACTAAAGGTTTTAACACTGATTTACAATCTAATGCCTCAGGTGAAAAATATTTGGTATTAGAACAAAAGCCAATCGAAGATGAGTTTAGTACAGGGCAAATAGATTTTAATATGGTTAATGGTATTATATATAGCTATGAAGACTAGCTAGGAATAGAGAAATAACTTTACAACTTTATACATCTAATACCACCGCTTTTTCTTCTTCTTAGAAGCAGTGCTTTTACGGCCTTTCTTGTATTTGCTACCTTTCTTTTTATGTACTACAGGCTTTGCTTTTGGATCTAGAGGATAAGGATGTTCGGTCTCAACAGGAATTTGCACATTAATATACTGCTCTATGGTTTTTACATAATTTTTTTCGTCAGCTGAGCACATTGCATAAGCTTTACCGATATGACCGGCACGACCAGTTCTTCCTATTCTATGCACATAGGTTTCGGCCACGTTGGGCATGTCAAAATTAAACACATTATCGAGTTCGTTAATGTCAATACCGCGTGCTGCTACGTCAGTAGCAATAAGTATTTTTACATATCCATTTTTAAACTTATTAAGAGCTGTTTGCCGATCACTTTGGTTTTTGTCTCCATGAATACTATCTACCTTATAGCCATTTTTAAGTAAAGTCTGTTCTAGTTTGTTAACGCCGAATTTTGTACGTCTAAAAATCAGTACATTGCCTTTTATGGTGTTTCGCATCAAGTGCAAGCACAATTCTATTTTATTGCGTTTAGGTACATAATAAAGTACCTGGCTCACATCTTTAGCAACGGATTTGGTTGGAGTTACATCAATACGTTCAGGGTCTTTAAGGATGCTAATGGTCAACTGTTCAATTTTATACGGAATCGTCGCAGAAAATAATAAGGTCTGTTTATTTTCGGGGCAAAGACGTTCTATCTTTTTTACATCATCTATAAAACCCATGGCCAACATTAAATCAGCTTCGTCTAAGACTAAGGTTTCTACATAATCTAAATTAATGTAATCTTGCTTATGTAGATCTAGTAAACGGCCAGGAGTGGCAACTAATATATCGACTCCTTTTTTTAAGACATCGATTTGTGGCTCTATGGACGTGCCACCAAAAATCACAAAAGTTCTTAGGTTAGAAAATTGTGAATACGTTTTAAAATTCTGTTGAATCTGTGATGCCAGTTCTCGCGTAGGGCTTATGATCAAAGCTTTAATTTTTTTACCGCGTTTTGGTGCATCTTGCTTGTCGAACAATTGCTGTAAAATTGGTATGGCAAAAGCTGCGGTTTTACCTGTTCCCGTTTGTGCGGAAACGATAACATCTTTTTTATCTAGTATCGGAGGAATTGCTTTTTGCTGTACCAAAGTCGGTTCTGTATAACCAGAAGCTTCAATAGCTTTTAATAAAGGTTTTATAAGTTTTAAATCTTTAAATGACATTTACAAGAATTTGAAACAAAGGTAGAATAATAATTTACCAACGTTGTTTACGCCAGTCTTTTTGTTGTTGTATAGACAGAAATGTCCATGCAATAAATCTACTTACTTTTTGGCCTTGTCCCATTTCAATAGTTTTTACGTCTTTTGCGTTTATATTTTGTAAAATCTTATACGTTGGTTTTAGGGTGGTTTCTTTTGAAATAAGGCTTGTAAACCAAAGACATTGCTTGCCCAAATGGCGGCTCTCATATATCATGTCCTTTACAAAACGGGCTTCACCACCTTTGGTCCAAAGCTCGTTGTGCTGTCCGCCAAAGTTAAGTTTTGGTGTTCCTTTGGTTTTTCCTTTTAGGTTTTTGAGTTTTCTTAAACTTGCTTTTTGAGCTTCTTCTCTAGAAGCATGAAAAGGTGGATTACAAATCGTAAAATCTATATATTCATTGGGTTTAAGAATATTTTTGAAAAAAGAACCAGAATGTTCTTGATGCCTAATATCTACGTGAGACTTTAAGCTAAAATTGTTCTCAATGATATTTTTGGCTGAAGCAATAGCGTTTTCATCCGTGTCACTTCCTATAAACGACCAACCATATTCATGATTTCCAATAATAGGGTAGATGCAATTGGCACCAACGCCAATATCTAAACCTCTAATTTTACTGCCTCTCGGAATGTCTTTGAGACTTCCTTGTAATAAGTCAGCGATATAGTGAATATAGTCAGCACGACCTGGAATTGGAGGGCATAAATAATGCTTTGGTATTTGCCAAAATTCAAGATTGTAATGATGTTTTAGAAGTGCTTTGTTTAAAGCCAGTACGGCATCAGGGTTAAAAAAGTCAACCGAATCGTCCCCATATTTGTTTGGTGATACAAAGCGTTTTAATTCTGGTGAGCTCTTAATGAGTGCTTCAAAGTTATAATGTGTTCTATGTTGACTTCTGGAATGAAGTTGGGATTTTATTTTTGGGTGTACTTTCTTTTTTTGCAACGTTTGGGCTATTTCTTGCAGTAAAGGTAGTTGAAAACAGTCAATTGTAAAATGCTGTTGTATTCTGCATCATTTTCTTGACTGATAACGATTCAAATTATTTTCAAAAGTTCAAAACACCTTAGTGAATGATATAAAAAAAGCGCAAGTTGAATAAACTTGCGCTATTTAGCTATTAATTCTTAGGGATAACTTAAATTAATCTTGTTAGGGCTACAAAATTAGAGTTATTATAGCAATGAAAAATTGATGTATGGTAAAAAATACGACTGTTTTACAATGCTTTTCGTATTCTACTGAGGCTTTCTGTAGTAATCCCTAAATATGAGGCTATATGATAATTTTTGACATTCTTCTCTATATTTGGGTAGGTTTTAACGAAATCTAAATAACGCTCTTTTGCAGTTAAGGAAAGATTGGATAAGATTCGTTTTTGAAAGGCGGCAAAAGCTTTTTCGAGCTTTATTCTAAAAAAGTGTTCTATTTTTGGAATATTAGCGTACAGAAGCTCCTTATCTTGTTCTGTAATTTTATAAATAATGGCATCTTGTATAACTTCTATGCTCATTATAGCTTTTGATGATGAGAAAAACGCTGTGTAGTCACTGATCCACCAATCTTTAATACCAAATTGAACCGTATATTCCTTACCGTTGGGATCGGTATGAAATGATCTTAAACAGCCTTCTAAAATATAGTATTGTTCACTGACTTTTTCGCCAGGGTTGAGTAAGATGGCTCCCTTTTTAACATTGATTTTGTGAAATACCGATTCAATAAGTTTTATTTCCTCATCTGTAAAGACAAGATCTTTAAAAATCTCTTTTATCTTAGAATTATCGGAACGCACTTTAAAGTTGATTATTATGTTTAAGTTACGTAAAAGCTTTAAAGCACTACTATTAAATTCGATATTAGAAATTTAAAAAGGTTTATCTGTTCTTTTATATAAGAAAAACCACCTTGAACATTTCAGGTGGCTTATATTTAGTGCTGTTACATAAATCTATTCTATTTTTTTAGCTATAGTTTCTTCACCTCCTTGGTATAAAGTAAAGCTTTCCACTTCACCAGATTTACCTTTATTAAACTTCACTTTTAACGCTGTAACTTTTGCAAAGAATGTTGTTTCATTTTCGGCAAAAATCTCGAATTTTCCTTGGCCTGTAGCTTGCCCAAAAATTTGATTGTCTTTTACGGTAACTTCGACATAGAAATTAGGACCTAATTCATATTTTCCTGCATAGTGTTTTAGAATATCATTGGATAATGTCATCTCTTTTCGGGCTTCAGGCATTGATTTATCAATTTCCATCCCTACATTCTCAGAATCGGTTATAAAAATGGCTTGGCGTTTGCCACTGTCTGATTTAGAAAATTTATACTCGATTGTACCTTCTTCAAACATATAATGGTTTTCAGAGAGTGGATAAATATCAAAAACAGTGTTGGTTTGGGATTCTCGCATACTTTTTAGTTGGCCATCTTTTATAAAAATATGTCGTATGGCTCCGTCTTCAAATTTGTAGGCACCGACCCATAATTTTAATTGGTCTTCAGAAAGCTTCACAACATCTTTCATGGTCGGAAAAGGTTTTCCTATGGCAGTGGCAGCAAGCTTTTGTGTAACATCTCCAATATTATTACAACTGCAATTACTGAGACCGATAACATAAACATCTTCATCAATTAAATAGATACCATTAGTTGACGTACCAAAGATACCTCCGCTATGTGAATAGCCTTTAGAACCTCTGAAGCTCATTTCACTTAAACCATAGCCATAATCTATATGTTCACCATCGTTGAGTGTAGAACCATTTATGGCCTTTTCTAGAGAGGACGCTTTTATCAATGTATTATTGGCCAGCGCGTTTTGCCATTTTAGCATATCGTCTATTGAAGACATCAGAGAGCCCGCAGCATGTGGTAAAGTCATACTAAGATAATTGGCATTGACGTAGCCAGATTCGTTTTCCTCGTATGGGTTGACTCTGTTTTTTATTAATTTTTTGTTGCTGCCATAATAGCTGTTGGTCATGTTGAGTGGCTTAAAAATGGTGTTCTCAATAAAGTTTTTGTAAGTGTCTTTAGAAACTACCTCTATGATTTTTCCAAGAAGTACGTAACCAGAATTGTTATAGCGATACGCTTCGCCAGGATCAAAGTCCATAGGCTCATTTTTAAAATAATCGATTAACTCGTCCAAGGTTTTATCCACACGAGCCACCTCTACCAAATTTCCAATGCCTGTGTAGCTCTTTATGCCCGACGTATGGTTGAGCAAATGATGAATCGTTATATTTTTACCGTTTGTGGGATAATCTGGGATAAATTTGGTAATAGGATCATCTAAGCTGAGTTTACCTTGTTCTTCTAACATTAAAATGGCAATGGCAGTAAACTGTTTGGTTATGGACGCCAACATAAACACATTTTCGGGAATCATATCGACGTTAAGTTCCAAGTCGGCTTTGCCAATAGCCTTTCTGTAAATTGCCTTGCCGTTTTTTGCTACTAAAATGGTAGCTCCCGGCATATCTTGTTGATAGTATTCAGAAACAATTTCATCAAATTGTTTTGTGAGGTTTTGGGCTTTAGCATTTATCGTAAAAAGAAAACTAAATGCCAGAACTAGGAAAGAAAATTTTGAGTTCATATATTTTTTGATTGGTTGTTTATAGTGAGACGACACTTCAAAAATAAAGTTACAAAAAAACCACTTGGAAATTCCCAAGCGATTTAAACATTCAAATTTTAATCTTTAGACCTTAATTCAAAATTTCAGATTTCTTTATTTCAAAACTGTATGAAGCAACTATATCTTTTTTGATTTTTAAATGTACATCGTAAAATCCTTTGCGTTTAAATTCATGTTTAAATGAAATATCTCCGTTCTCATTTATTAAATCATAAATTTTGAAAGGTCTATGTTTTTTGCCTACTACACGGACCAATGAAATATCTTTGTTGTTTATAGTGTTTAATGATTTAAACTTGAAACATACCTCATGATTTTTAGCAATAACAGTAGTTAGGTTCTCAGGGCTAATTGGAATAATTTTGTGCTCAAAGGTTTCTCCATAAACAATTGGTTCTGGTGTAAATTTACGTTCTATTATACTGTCATTTAAAAACCATTTTCTTTGTAATGGATAATGGTTTTTTGCAAAAAGAATAGGGTCTGTTAAAAAATAGCCATTATTATAATCTTTAACAAAAAGACTGCCATTAATCATATAACCACTAGACCAGGTCGCATCACATAAATACCATTTGTTATTTAGCTTTACAGCATTCCATGAGTGGTTAAAGGATTCTAGTGCTTCTATGTTAGTCTCAAAAGATCTTGCATAACCATCAACAATTTCACATTGTATATTAGCTATAAAGCACATTTCTTTAATGAGGTAGGCATAACCCGTACACATTGTTTTTTTATATTTTAGTAGTTTTTTAAAAGCTGATTTCTTAAACTCATTATTCCATGCGATATAGCCAAGACTATCGTTTTTAAATTTTTCTCGTTTCCTGCTGACTAAGTTATGCTGAAAAGCATCTCCACGAATATTGAGACAGACCCAAGTATAAATAGCTCTAAATTTCTCTATATCCGTAGAAAGTTTATGGGTAAGTTGAAACGTCAATAAAGGTAAATTATCTAAATCTTTCCCTTCATTAAGCTTAACAATATTGTCTGCTTTATTAAAATCAACATGACTAAAATCTGAGATTTGGGCAATCAGTGAATGCAGAGAAAAGTAAAATACAAAAGCTAATATATACTTCATGATTCCCTAGAAGATTAATTTCTTTTCGACTTAAAAACCTCTTTTACGGCGACTTCACCCATAATGACACAAGATGTATACTCCATATTCACCTTTAACTCAATATTAGTAGCAGATTTTTTGTTTTCAATGATTACTTTTTGGGATTCTAGACCAACATAACTAATAATTAACACATCTCCTTTTTTGAGTTTTTTAGGAAATTCAAAAAAACCATCAAAATTTGTCTGAATGCCGTGAGTGGTACCCTGCAAAACAACACTTGCACCAGGCAAGGGCAACCCATCTTCTTCTGTAACAACGGTTCCCTTTACCGTTATTTGTTCTTTGTTTTTTAACTCTTCCATGCTGGAGCTATCTTTTATTTTTTTGGTTGATTGGTTTTGTTCTTGGGCTTCAGCAGATGTTAAGGAAAAGAATGATAATAAAGTCAGTCCAAGTCCCGTAAAAAAGTTTAGATATTTTTTTTGGGGTGATTTAAAAGGTGTTCTTAGTTGTTGAGTATTAAAACGACCACAAGTATTGTTGGTAGTTCTAGTTTTAAAGTAGTCGACAATCTCTCTGTTGTTCATCTGAGTAAAGTCAATGACTTCTTTTTGGCAATTGTCACAAAAACCACCTTTTTTTGTAGGTCGAAATTGATTGTAGTTTTCTAAACAAGGCTTCTTAATTTCTAAATTGAGTTGTGTTTTCATGGTATAAGTATTTGTGTTAGACACATCAAACCTATACTTATTGATTGTAAGGAAAAATGGATATTGAGTTAATGGGCTGTTTGAATGAGTTAAGTAGTAGTAACTGTGAGTTACAAAAAAACCACTTAGAGTTTTCTAAGTGGTTTTTATAATGATAGGTAAATTATAAATATGGATTTTATTTAATCATATCATAGCTGCGCTTAATGAAATTGGTTAATTCTTCACCCTTAAGCAAACCTTGAGATAAACGTGCTAAATCCAAACTTTGGTTTATCAAACGTTCTTGCTTCTTCTTGGTTTTGGTATTTAAGATTTCGTTGACCAAATCGTGATTAGTATTCACCACCAAATTATACATTTCTGGCATATTGCCCATACCAAACATACCTCCACCGCCAGTTTGTTGCATTTCTTTCATACGACGCATAAACTCTGGCTGTGTAATCATAAATGGTGAAGCATTGCTATCCATAGCTTCTAATTGTACCATGAATTTTTCTGATGGTACGACGTCTTTTAACAATTCATCTAGCTTGGTTTTTTCCTCATCAGACAATTTTGAAATCGTTGTATCATCTTTTTTGATGAGGTTATCGATATGATCTGCATCTACACGTGCAAAAGAAATATGCTCTTTAGACGTTTCCAGCTTTTGCATTAAATGGCTCACGATAGGTGAATCTAATAATAATACTTCATAGCCTTTATCCTTGGCAGCTTGGATATAACTGTGCTGCTCATCTGTATTGGAAGCGTACAGAATTACCATTTTATCGTCCTTATCGGTTTGCTTGGCTTTTATGGCATTGGTCAATTCTTCAAAGGTGTAGAATTTACCATCGACCGTAGGATATAAGGCGAAAGCATCTGCTTTTTCAAAGAATTTCTCCTCTGATAACATACCGTATTCAATAACGATTTTTATATCGTCCCATTTCTTTTCAAAATCTTCACGGTTATTATTGAATAGCGATTTTAATTTATCAGCGACTTTACGTGTTATGTAAGATGAAATTTTCTTCACGTTTCCATCGGCCTGTAGGTAACTACGCGACACATTTAACGGAATGTCTGGTGAGTCGATAACACCTCTTAACATAGTCAAAAATTCTGGAACAATACCTTCTACATTATCTGTTACAAACACTTGGTTTTGGTAAAGCTGAATTTTATCTTTTTGAATATTAAGATCATTCGTCATCTTAGGGAAATACAATATTCCCGTTAAATTGAACGGATAATCAACATTAAGGTGAATGTTAAAAAGTGGCTCTTCAAACTGCATTGGGTACAGTTCTCTGTAAAACTTGCTGTAATCCTCATCCTTTAGATCAGCAGGTTGTTTTGTCCATGCTGGATTTGGATTATTGATAATATCGTCTACTGTAATCTGCTTATGAGGTTCAGTAGTTTCTTTACCTTCTGCATCAGTAGTTGTTTGTGGTTTATGCTCAGGGTCGTTGATTTCCTTTGTTCCAAATTTAATTGGAATGGGCATAAACTTATTGTACTTCATTAGTAACTCACGAATACGAGCGTCTTCTAAAAATTCGGTTGAATCTTCTGCAATATGAAGAATGATTTCTGTACCTCTATCCGTTTTGTCAGCTTCCTCTAGAGTAAACTCAGGTGAACCATCACAAGTCCAATGTGCCGCAGGTTCGTCTTTAAACGATTTTGTTATAATTTCTACCTTGTCGGCCACCATAAAAGCCGAATAGAAACCTAAACCAAAGTGGCCAATAATTCCAGCATCCTTTTCCGCATCTTTGTATTTGTCTAAAAATTCCTCAGCACCAGAAAAAGCAACCTGATTAATGTATTTTTCTACTTCATCAGCCGTCATACCAAGACCTTGATCGATGATATGGAGCTTTTTACCTTCTTTATCTATTTTAACTTCAATCTGTGGATTGCCATAGTCTACTTTGGCTTCACCAATGCTGGTTAAGTGCTTTAGTTTTAATGTGGCATCAGTCGCGTTACTAATAAGTTCACGCAAAAAGATTTCGTGGTCAGAGTATAAGAACTTTTTAATTAACGGAAAGATATTTTCTACCGATACATTAATACTTCCTTTTGTCATTGTATTTTAATTTTATGGCCAACTCAAGTATGTTGAAGGTGTTCAAAATTTATCGAGAAGTTCTCGATAATTCGACTTTGTCTCAACTCAAACTGACTAAAGTTGTTGTTTGTTTTCAGCATCATACAGGCAAATAAAATACCAAGACAACATTTGTGACAAGATGGCATAAAAAAGACGGTCAAAAATGTTTTGCTCTGAATGTCATGAAAAATCTTGTTGAATTCTAACCTTTAAATCTTTTCAAAGATGAGATTCTTCAATTTGTTCTTAATGATAGAACTATTCACATTTTAGACCGTCTTTTGATCTTGTGTATTTATGCTAGTCTTTAATAGCCTCAGCACTTTCTATGGCTTCTTCTTTCTTCTTTCTGTTTTTTACGTGCTTATCTAGCCATTGGTCTTGTTCCCAAAGCATATGCATAATTGATTCTTTGGCTCTATAGCCGTGACTTTCTTTTGGCAGCATTACTAATCTCACTGGCGCTCCCAATCCTTTTAGAGCATTAAAATAACGTTCACTTTGTAATGGATACGTACCAGAGTTGTTGTCTGCCACACCGTGAATAAGGAGCAGAGGGGTTTTCATTTTGTCTGCATGCATAAAAGGAGACATGTTATAGTAGATTTCTGGTGCCTCCCAATAGCTGCGCTCTTCACTTTGAAATCCGAAAGGAGTCAATGTTCTATTGTAAGCACCACTTCTGGCGATTCCTGCTGCAAACAGATTGGAATGCGATAGTAGGTTGGCTGTCATAAAAGCTCCATAACTATGACCGCCAACAGCTACTTTGTCTCTATCTATGTAGCCTAAATCATCAACCGCATCAATAGCCGCTTTTCCGTTGGCAACCAATTGTGTTCTAAAAGAATCGTTGGGTTCTTCATCTCCTTCACCTACTATAGGGAAGGCGGCATCATCTAAAACTACATAACCTTTGGTGACCCAATATATTGGAGAGCCCCAATACGGATATACAAATTCATTAGGATTAGCTGTGCTTTGTGATGCACTGGCTTTGTCCTTAAATTCTCGTGGATAAGCCCAAAGAATCATAGGGTACTTTTCACCTTCTTTATAATTTAGAGGTAAGTAGAGTGTGCCTTCTAAATCCAAACCATCATCACGCTTGTAGCTAATAACACGCTTATCAACCTCTTCAAGGCTTTTAAAAGGGTTTTCAAAATCGGTAATCGGAGTTAATTCGTTCTTTTTAATGTTTCGTATATAGTAGTTTGGATATTCCTTTTTGGATTCAATACGAACCAGAATTTCGCCTTTTTTCATGTCAATAGCATAGTTAAGGCTTTCGAGCTTATCCGTGTATTCAGATTGATAGAGTCGTTTTGTTTTTCCTGATTTAATATTATATTCATCAATAAAAGGAAATTGGCCTTCCTTAGAATAGCCATCTCCCATAAGATAGAGTTTATCGCCATTTATATTTAATGTAGACCTGCCAAATTCATTTCTTGATGTCACATAATTACCAGGATCACTATACCGGTCTTGGTAATTTCTGTCTGAAATAACCTTGGCCTTTCCGTTTGAAGGATTAAACAAATAGGTCTTTAAATTTCTTGTATTCCACCAATAATCGTAAGCTATTGCCGTATTGTCATTTCCCCATTCTACACCAGCATAGCGTTGTTTTGTTTTTAAAATCTCTTTTGGTTGGCCATTAAACGGAGCGTCAAGCTCATAAACCACATCTCTGTAATCGACCTCCACTGCAGGATCACCCTTGTCTAAAGCTTCTGCCCAAACCAATGTAGATGGTTTGTCTCCTCTCCATGTCATGTTACGTTTGCCCATCCTTGTGGACATAAACCCTTTTGGTCTTACTTCGTCCAAAGGAACTTCATTAACAGTTTTTATCTTTTTACCGTTAGCATCATACATAATGCTTTCGCTCGGAAATCTGGTATAAGTCACTATATATGAAAAAGGCCGCTTAACTTTTGTTATCATGATATATTTTCCATCAGGTGAAAAACTAATACCACGATACATATCTGCACCTAGAAAATCTTGAATATCACCATTAATGGACACTTTTTTAATTTCTGAACGTGCCAATTGCTCAAAATTGAATTCATCATTCGGTGTTTTTAATAGATCTTGATAGGTTCTGTTTTGAGCTTTGGCACCATCGCTCACAGAAACTGTTGGCCCTGTCGGAACGGCAACATCTGTGTCAATTAACTCTTTTCGGTCACTAGGTAACATTTTAACCAAAAGGTTTTTATTATCCTTAAACCAGTTGATGGTACTTCGCATATTGGCATTAACCTTGGGTTCGGTTATTTTTTTTGCTGATGCATTAGCAATGTTGAGCACCCAAACTTCAACACCTTTAGATGTGGTGTTTAAACAGGCAATCATGGTTTGGTCTGGTGACCAACTAAACCCAGAAAGTCTTGCGTTTTCTGGCAGACCCGAGACTTGTTTGGCATCTTTATCGGTTATCTTTTTAACCTTAATATTGGTGTAATAATTGGTTCTGCTACCAATATTGGTCACAGGGTTGATACGCAAACCGGCAAGCCGCAGTTCCGTTTCAGAAAGTTCTTCAATAGATTTGTACTGGTCGCGGTAGAGCAGTACCATATTTTCGCCTTTGCTGTCAATTTGTACTCCGGGAGCCAATTCTACATCAGCCAGTTCTAAAATTTCTTCAGAAGGCTGCTGATAGGTGAGACTTTGCTGTGCATAACCATTTAAAAATAAAAGGAATGCAAAAAATCTGATTAAATGTTTCATGTTTTTTGATTATTGATTAGTGGCTTGAAGGTACTGAAAAATAGGGCTTCAAAATGTGATTAAGATGTTAAATTTTGTGTAGAATAAAAGACGTGAACAGTTTGCTATGCATGCATAACGAATTGACATAAGATTCCTATGAAATGGATTAAATTTGTCCTTTAACAAGTTTTCCATTTTCTTTTGGAAACGAAAATAAATTTTAGATGTACAATTCAAGAATAACAGGTTTAGGAAAATATGTCCCAGAAAACGTTGTGACCAATGACGACTTAAAACAATGGATGGACACGAGTGATGAGTGGATTCAAGAACGTACAGGTATAAAGGAACGTCGTTGGATCGACCCAAAAACCAGTGATGATACCACATCGATAATGGGAGCAAAGGCGGCAAAGATTGCTATAGAACGTGCTGGATTGACCAAGGATGATATCGACTTTATTGTTTTCGCCACCTTAAGTCCAGATATGTATTTCCCTGGCGGTGGAGTGCGTGTGCAAGAACTTTTGGAAATGGATACCATCGGAGCTTTGGATGTGCGCAATCAATGTTCGGGCTTTATCTATGGTTTGTCTGTTGCCGACCAGTTTATTAAAACAGGTATGTACAAAAATGTATTGGTGATCGGTAGTGAGAACCATTCGGGTGGTTTGGAACGCTCCACACGAGGGCGTAGTGTCACGGTTATTTTTGGTGATGGCGCAGGTGCCGCGGTGTTGAGTAGGGAAGAGGATAACTCAAAAGGGATATTGTCCACGCATTTGCATTCTGAAGGTAAGCATGCCAAGGAGTTGGCATTAGAAGGCCCAAGTACTGGACGATGGGTAGATGCCATTATGGAAGAAAACGACCCCGATGATGTGTCTTACTATCCTTATATGAACGGCCAATTTGTATTTAAACACGCTGTGGTGCGTTTTAGTGAGGCTATTGTTGAAGGTTTAACGGCGAACAATCTATCGCAAGACGCTATTGATATGTTGATTCCTCACCAAGCCAATTTACGTATTGCACAGTTTATACAAAAGAAATTTAGGTTAAGTGATGACCAAGTCTATAACAATATAATGCGTTATGGGAATACGACTGCAGCATCCATCCCTATTGCCTTAACTGAGGCTTGGGAAGATGGTAAAATTAAAGAGGGTGACAATGTAGTTTTGGCCGCCTTTGGTAGTGGGTTTACTTGGGGAAGTGCCATTATAAAGTGGTAGTGTTTACAAACGTTTATAAGCGTTTGTACGTATTTGTAAATATGTAAAACCGTTTATGCTATGGTCATT
>CAYVNR010000027.1:0-44458 GCA_964453045.1 uncultured Flavobacteriaceae bacterium | reverse complement strand
GATTGTCAGTTCGAGTGATTTCTGAGATTATCAAAATCAAAATACATTTTGATTGAAGATACAGAGCGTAGCTAAAGAAATTGTATCGAGAATTATTTAAAAAAAGAACGTCTCGATACATTTTCTCTTTTGGGTCAAAAAAACACTTGAAGTGACGATTTTAACTATTTGAATAACAACACTTTAAATTATGAGATACATGAATCTCATGTCGAACTCACGTTAGTTTATCCAAATACAGGTCATCTATTGAATTGCTATGGTTTATCGAAATCTGGCAGGAACTTTATCTCTATGTTTCCAACGCTTATGCGTCCATAAATAATACTGTGGGGCTTCTAAGATCTGTTCTTCAACAAGCTTAAAGAAAATATCTGTGATCTCATAATCCCTATATTCTTTAGGATGCTCGGTAATAGTTTTAAATGTAGTCTCATAATATCCACGCTTAATACGCTTAACACTAAAGAAAACGACAGCCATATCGAGTTTTTTTGCTAACATTTCTGCGCCTGTATACATAGGTACTTTAATACCCATAAATTCATTCCAATGAAAAGCCTTGTGAGCTTTTGGAGATTGATCAGATACAAAACCATTTATGGTTAACTCACCTTTCTTTTTACTGTCGTTTAAAACACTTAACGTTTGCTTTGTGGTAATTAGATAGGTGTTGTGCTTGGCTCTAATTCGTTTTACAAGACGATCAAAGTACTTGTTTGCTAGGCGCTTGTAAACAGCATATCCTTTATGTTTTAAGTACGTCTGAAGTATAAAAATCCATTCCCAACTTCCGTAATGAGCACACATGAGAATAATACTTCGCTCTTTTTTTTCTAAACTGTGTAGCAATTCTAGATTGGTAAATTGATAGCGCTTTTTTAATTCGGCTTTAGAAATCGTTAAAGATTTTATTGATTCAACTATCATATCGCACAAATGATGATAGAATTTATCCATTATTAACTTGATTTCTCCTTGGGATTTATCAGGGAAAACCAATCTTAGATTT
The DNA here is from genome assembly GCA_964453045.1 of uncultured Flavobacteriaceae bacterium. Lineage (GTDB taxonomy): Bacteria > Bacteroidota > Bacteroidia > Flavobacteriales > Flavobacteriaceae > Winogradskyella. The sequence goes on along the minus strand of CAYVNR010000027.1, from coordinate 43,446 downwards.
TTCTTTACCGTATTGGTTCGGTAGTCGAAAATCTTATAAATAAAGAGGTAAAGAACATCTGAAAATGCATATAATAATCTAAATGGTAAAATAGAGATTAACCATAAAACGGGATAAACCAATATGTAGACAATAAGTTGCATAAAACTATGTTAGTTTTAAAGCGCAAATATATGTTATATTTGACTTATAAGATTAGAGTTTATGTACAATTTAGACCCTGTTACTATTGCCATCATTGCAGCAAATGTTATAATCTCCCTAAAAGGCTTTGATGACCGATTGTTTTTTGAAAAATATAAATTCAATGTGGGCAGTATAAGGCGTGGTGAACAGATACGTATGTTTAGCTCTGGGTTTTTGCATGTAGATACAACACATTTGTTATTTAATATGCTGACATTGTATTTTTTCGCAAATGCTGTAATTTTTGAACTTGGGCAATTTAATTTCATCATTATATATATTGCAAGTTTAGTATTTGGAAATCTTTTGTCTTTATACTTTCATAAAGAAGAATATTGGTACAGTGCAGTTGGTGCTAGTGGAGCGGTAACTGGGGTCTTGTATACGGCAATACTTTTAAAGCCAGAAATGAATTTGTATATGTTTTTTGTACCGATACCGATTCCGGGCTATATTTTTGGAATAGGGTATTTGTTGTATTCTATTTATGGTATGAAAAAGAGAATCGGCAATATTGGTCATGATGCGCATTTTGGTGGAGCGGTTGGCGGTTACGCTGTAACATTGATTATGATGCCAAGCTTATTTGAAACCGATTTAGGGCATGTTGGAGTATTGGCAATACCCATTATTGTTCTCTTTGTACTATATAAAACTGGTAAATTGAGCTAAAAAAAGCCTGCAAAATGCAAGCTTTTCTGTTAATAGTTTTGTTATTATTTACTTAAGATTGCTCTAGAAGCTCTTTAATCTTGTTTTCTAAAGCTTTTCCCCTTAAATTTTTTGCAACAATTTTGCCTTCTGCATCTAAAATGTATGTTGCAGGTATCGACTGAATATTATATTGCTTTGCTACAGGGTCGTTAAAATAGTTTAAGTTAGAGACATGGTGCCACGTTAAGCCATCTTTTTCAATAGCCTCCACCCAAGCTTTTTTAGGGTCTTTTTGTCTTCCTTGTCCATCAAGCGATACACCAATGATTTCTAATCCTTTATCATGGTATTCTTTGTAAATTCTTACCACATTTGGATTTTCTCTACGGCAAGGACCACACCAAGCAGCCCAAAAATCTATAATGGTAACTTTGCCTTTTACGTCTTCCAAGCTTACCATTTTTCCATCTGGCGAAGGTGCTTCAAAGTTAGGGGCAACTTTACCAATTTCGAGATAAGCTAATTTTTCATATGCTTTATAAAGCTCGTCTAGCTTTTTCTTTACGGCTTGTCCTTTTTTAGATTCTCTTAGTTGAGGTGTAAAGTTTTCAAAAGCCTTTTTGTACTCAACAACATTAAAATTTGGCCTGCCAGTTTCTAATTCAATAAGGTTAAGACTAAAGTATTTGTCATTATACTCTTTTACAAAGTTTAAGGGGTATTCACTTTGTCTTTCCCTGAGACGCATCATAGCTTCTGTTATAGAATCTCTTTTTTCTTGCGTTACATCAGCGCCAAGTTTTCTGAATTCTGCCGTAATCGCATCTCCTTCATTTTTAATCTCCATCATTCCATTCTGAAAAGCCTCATAACCTTTGTTAGATTCCGAACCAGTAACTTTAGATTCCGTTGGTTTTTCTTTGTTGAAATCTATGGTAATGTTGTTGTTTTCTAACATAAAAATGGCATTTCCAGGACTTCCATCTGCTAAAAGAAAATAGACGCCAGGTTCTTCAACACTCCCTTCGAGCTTAAATTTTTCGTCCATTACAATGGCAGTATCAACCATTACCTGTTTTCCTGCTTCATCTAATTTTGCTAAACGAACTCTAATACCATTATGTACTCCTTCAGCATTACCATCAATACTATAGCTTGTTTTGTCTTCCTTTTTACAACTCGAAAGAAGCAAGCCTATAATCAATACCGTTAGTATTTTTTTCATCTTTATTTTTTTAATTTTTGCTTTACAAATATAAAAACTAAGTGCAATAATCTTGTGAATTATATATTAAATACAATGTATTACCTTTTACCAGTCTCATATTTTAAGATACTTTTGTACTAAAGAATTGAATTATGCAAAATGATACTATAGTGGCTTTAGCGACTCCTTCTGGTAGTGGAGCCATTGCGGTTATACGATTATCTGGTAAAAATGCTATTACTATCGCAGATAAGCAGTTTAGGTCTGTTGTAAGTGATAAGGCACTTTCTGCCCAGAAGACACACACAATTCATTTGGGCCATATCATTGATAACGAAAAAACTTTAGATGAAGTTTTGGTATCGGTTTTTAAAAATCCAAATTCTTACACAGGCGAGGATGTTGTGGAGATTTCTTGTCATGGTTCATCTTATATTCAGCAAGAAATTATTCAATTGTTTTTACGAAACGGCTGCAGAATGGCAACGGCAGGTGAGTTTACATTGCGTGCATTTTTAAATGGAAAGTTAGATTTAAGTCAGGCAGAAGCTGTAGCAGATTTAATATCAAGTGATAACGAAGCGTCTCATCAAATCGCAATGCAGCAAATGCGTGGTGGATTTTCTTCCGAAATAGCAAAGTTGCGTGAAGAGCTATTGAATTTCGCGTCCTTAATTGAATTAGAGCTCGATTTTGCAGAAGAGGATGTAGAATTTGCAGATAGAACTCAATTTAAAGAGTTGATAGAGCGTATAAATTTTGTTTTAAAGCGTCTTATAGATTCGTTTGCAGTTGGTAACGTGATTAAAAATGGAATTCCAATCGCTATTGTTGGTGAGCCGAATGTAGGCAAGTCAACACTATTAAATGCTTTATTAAACGAAGATAGAGCCATAGTCTCAGAAATTGCAGGTACAACCAGAGATACCATTGAAGATGAAATCTCAATTGGAGGTATAGGTTTTAGATTTATAGATACTGCTGGTATCAGAGATACTGAAGATGTTGTGGAAAGTATTGGTATAAAGAAAACTTTTGAAAAGATAGAACAATCTCAGGTTACTATCTATTTGTTTGATGCCCAAAAGAACATTGATAACCTCGAAACTGTTAGGGTTGAGATTGAAAAAATAAGAAATAAATACCCACAAAAACCTTTATTGATTATTGCTAATAAGATAGATACACTTGACGATACACAGTTAACTAATATCAACACAATTATAGTAGATGTACTTCTTCTATCCGCTAAAACAGGTTTTGGTGTAGAGCAACTTACTAATTCCCTTCTTAATCTTATTAATACAGGAGCACTTCGAAATAATGAAACTATAGTTACTAACTCTCGCCATTATGATGCTTTATTAAAAGCTTTTGAGGAAATTCAAAAAGTGAAATATGGTTTGGAAACGGGATTGTCAGGAGATTTATTAGCTATTGATATTCGACAAGCTTTGTATCATTTTGGTGAAATTACGGGTGAAATTACCAATGATGATTTACTGGGTAATATTTTTGCTAATTTCTGTATCGGGAAGTAATTAGCGCAAACAATATTAATATATTTAATTGATTTAGAAATCTTTTGTCTCACATCTGTAGCATTTTTCTTGAAAGCCTTTTAAATAAGAAATGAGTACTTTATGTATCCAAAGAAAGTAACTAATCTATAGCTCAAATATCTGTCTTCTATCAATAAATTGCTATCATTTTTTGCATGATTAACAGGCCTTGGAAACATGTTTTCTTTGTTCTAAGGGGATGAATATCTATCTATCACATTTTTACAACTCTCTCAATTACAATCTTTTATAAACTTGACACCTTTTTGCTACCCCTCATTGTCAAAGGGGTTTAAATGTGGAGATTATATTTAGCGTCAAATTATAAAATCTTACCCCATGAAGAATAATAATGTATATATGTTTGGCATTTTGCAAAAGCATAAACTAAAGATTGAACAATACATCTGTTCAAATGCTACTTATGTTATTAAAGGATTAAAATTCATTTTAATTTTGTTTTTGATGGTTACAGCTCAAACTGTTTTTTCCCAAAATGATTTTAGAATAACCATCAGAACTACATCACCTAATGAATCGTTTACCATCCCTACAATTGGAGGTGGTTACGATTATGATGTTAGATGGCGGGATGCTTATGAATCTGGAGGTGTTACCATTATCACAGCCCATGAAGAAGGCTTTACAGCAAATGCGTCCCATACTTATGATCAGCCAGGAGAGTATACTATTTCCATAAAAGGGGATTTTCCAAGAATACATTTTGCTAATAGTGGCGACAAATCCAAAGTCATTGCGATCGAACAGTGGGGCAATATCTCATGGATGAGTATGGCTGATGCTTTTTACGGCTGCTCCAATATGGTAGTCAATGCTACAGACGCTCCCGATTTATCACAAGTCACATCATTGGCAAACATGTTTAAAGAATGTACCCAAGTAGATTTTAGCTTGGGCAATTGGAATGTTTCAACCATTACCAATATGAGTGGGATGTTTACTGGCGCTACGCTTTCATCTTCTAATTATGATACGACATTAAACCAATGGTCTCCACAAAATTTACAATCCAATGTCACTTTCGATGCAGGTAACAGTACCTATTGTATTGCATACCAGTCCCATAACTTTATAACCCATCCTACCGAGGGCAACAATTGGACTATCATTGATGGTGGGCAGGTCTGCGATGAGGATAAATTTATCACAACTTGGCAAACTACGGCTGCCAATCAATCGATAACCATTCCGACAACAGGATCTGGATACGATTATACCATAAACTGGGGAGATGGCAATGTAAGTTTAAGCCAAACAGGCAATGCTGTACATACCTATGCCGATGCAGGAACTTATACGGTGAGCATTTGGGGTACTTTTCCTAGAATTCGTTTTAATGCTGATAACAATGCCACTAAACTACAGCGTATAGATCGATGGGGAAATTTACAGTGGGATAGTATGTTTTTTGCCTTTGAAGGCTGTTCCAATTTAATTCTTAATGCAGACGACTCACCAGATTTATCTTTGGTAACACTCATGAGCGGAATGTTCAAGGGAACTACCCAATTAACAGATACAAAAGATCAGATTGGTTTTTGGGATGTAAGTTCAGTATTGTACATGCAGCAAGTATTCATGGATTCGGGGTTTAATGAAGATATTAGTGGTTGGAATATGAGTAGTGTGGAATTGATGGATTCAATGTTTCAAAACGCAACAAACTTTAACCAAGATATTAGCGGTTGGACAACAACTTCAGCTGTTTCTCTTTTAAATATGTTCAAAGACGCTACAGCTTTTAACCAAAATCTAGGAGACTGGGATATTACCAATGTTATTAGCATGTATGATATGCTTGATGGAACTAGCTTATCTTCAACAAACTATGATACCATTTTGGTAGGTTGGGCAACAGACAGCAGTACATCTGCGAGTGATGGTATAGATGATGTTCCTTCTGATGTGTATTTTGGAGCAGGAACCACTGTCTATTGTTTTGGATCAGCATCGAGAAATACATTGAGTAATGTACCTTATAATTGGACCATTACTGATGGTGGGCAAAGTTGCTCTATATTAGAAACCGATAAGTTTATTACGACCTGGTATGTTGCAAGTCAATTTCCAGCAGGTAGGAGAATTACCATACCAACCTCAGGATTAGGGTATCTCTACAACGTAGAGTGGGGCGATGGTACCATTAGTGAAGGTGTTACTGGGGATGTTACGCACGAGTATGGTAACAGCGGAACTTACACTGTAAAGATATCAGGGTTTTTCCCGCAAATTGTAATGTTCAATAGCGATTATAACGGCTATAATAGAATTCGTTCTATCGAGCAGTGGGGGAATATCAAATGGCGATCTATGTTCCGGGCCTTCAGGGATTGTCGAAATTTGGTACTTAATGCTACGGATGTTCCAGATTTGTCACAAGCCACTTCTATGTACCAAATGTTCTATAATGCAGAAGCCTTTAAGGATAATGGTGGTAGTATAGGGGCTTGGGATGTCAGTAACATTGAGACCATGTTTCAAACCTTTCAAAACACTGAATTCAATAGTAACATTAATGCCTGGAATGTTGAAAATGTGGTAGACTTTACAAACATGTTTTCACTGTGTGCCGATTACAATCAACCTATGGATAATTGGACCTTGACTAATGCCGAAATCCTAACAGGGATGTTTGGTTCGGCCATAGTGTTCAATCAGGATATTAGCATGTGGAACACTTCTGGAGTGACCGACATGAAGCGCATGTTTAAAGGTGCTAGTGCCTTTAATATTGACATCAGTGGTTGGGATGTGAGCAGTGTAATTCGTTTTGATGAGATGTTCAGAAACACTGACACCTTCAATCAGAGTTTAAATGGTTGGGTATTGTCTTCAGCAACACAGCTAAGCCGCATGTTTGAGGAGGCTACGGCCTTTAACGCCGATCTTAGTGGTTGGAATGTCTCTAACGTCACAAATTTTGATTTGATGTTTCAGGGTGCCACAGCTTTCAATCAAGATATTAGTGGATGGCAATTGACCTCGGCGAAGGAACTTAACAGTATGTTTTATGAGGCCACGGCTTTTAATCAGGACATTAGCGGATGGGATGTTACTGGCGTTGAACGCTTTGATTATATGTTCTATGGTGCTACTGCCTTTAACCAGCCTGTAGGTAATTGGACCACAACCTCTGCCATAAATCTAAACAACATGTTCAATGGTGCTACAGCTTTTGATCAAAATTTAGGCGAATGGGATATTTCTAACGTTAATAATATGCTGTACATGTTGGATAATTCTGGCCTTACTCCATTCAACTATGACCTGGCATTAATAGGATGGGCCACGCAGGATGGTGACGAAGCGCAGATCCCAACAAATATTCCATTAGGCGCCATGGGTATTTACTATTGCACAGCTGAAGATGAAAGAAACATGTTGGACAATGCTCCATATAACTGGACCATTGTGGATGAAGGTCTAGACTGTTATAATGAAGCCGACAAGTTCATTACTACTTGGATGGTTACGAACCCAGGCGAAAGCATTACGATTCCAACTACGGGATCGGGTTATGCCTTTCATGTAGAGTGGGGCGATGGCACAGTGGATGAGTTGGTTACCCAAAGTATTACCCATCAATATAGTAATTCAGGACTAAAAACCATAAAAATATCAGGCGCTTTCCCAAGGTTTTACCTTCAGGATTCACCAGAAACTAACTGGGATAAATTAAAGCGTATAGAACAATGGGGTACTATAGTCTGGCAAAATATGAACGATGCCTTTGCGCAAGCTACAAGTTTAACCATTAATGCTACAGATGCTCCAGACCTCAGTGGAGTGACTAGCCTCGAAGGCCTGTTTTTCAATTGTAATAACCTTCAATCACCAGATTTATCCAATTGGGATATGTCAAACATTACCAACGTGAGTTCCATGTTTGCAGGTTGTGATAACTTTAATGGCACTATCGGAAACTGGGATATTGGGAATGTCACACATTTTAATGCTATGTTTTTAGGCTGTGGTAGTTTCAATCAAGATCTCAGTGCTTGGAATATTGGGGAACATACGGAAGACAGTATCAACATGGAGCGCATGTTTTCCGGTACTGAAATGTTTAATCAGAATTTAGGTGCTTGGGATTTGAGTAAGGTCACTGATATGACGTCCATGTTAGATGATAGTGGATTATCAGCCCAGAATTACGATTTTACACTTATGGGTTGGGCCATGCTAGAGGGTGACGAGAACCAAATTCCGCAAGATATTACTTTGGGTGCCTTAGGGTTGAGCTATTGCATTTCTGGACCCGAGCGTACCCTTTTGGAAGACACCTATAACTGGACCATTACTGGAGATACTGCCAATTGTCCTGAAGCAGAACAGTTTATTACCACCTGGACCACAACAGAAGCTAATCAAAACATACGGATCAATAGGTATTCATCAACGTATACGTACAATTATGCTATAGATTGGGGTGATGGCACTATAGAATACAATCTTACTGGTGATGCCACACACAGTTACAATCAAGCAGGTACGTATTATGTAAAAATATCTGGTGTGTTCCCGAGTATTACTCTTTTGGGTACTAATGTGCAGGTGAAAGACAGATTAGCTACCATAGAGCAGTGGGGAAACATACAATGGGAAACTATGCAATATGCTTTTATACAGGCTAGAAATCTGAATGTTGTGGCCACAGATGCTCCAGATTTATCTCGTGTAAACAGTATCGCAGGAATGTTCGCGTTGTGTTCAAATTTACAATCTCCAGACCTGTCTGGCTGGGATACTTCTAACGTGAATGTTATGTCTGAAGCTTTTCGTAATTGTACTAGTTTTAATGGTAATATTAGTAACTGGGATGTCGGTAATGTAGACCGATTTGACATAATGTTTGGAAACTGCGACGCTTTTAATCGGGATATCAGCGGATGGAATATAGGAGTGGGTGTTGAGGGAGCCATTGATATGGGACTAATGTTTTTTAGCGCAGATGTCTTTGATCAGAATTTAGGGAGCTGGGATATGAGCAAGGTGACCAATGCTGTAGATATGTTAGATGGTACAGGGCTTTCTGTACAAAACTATGATGCTACACTAATAGGTTGGGCAGCACAAGAGGATCTCGTTGCAGATTTAGTATTAGGAGCAGATGGCTTACAATATTGCCAGGGAGAAACGGGAAGAACGATACTAACCAGCGCGCCTAACAACTGGACCATTGATGGTGACGAGATGGCATGTGGTATTGATGCTTTTGTAACCACTTGGGAAACTACCGGGGTTGGTGAAAGTATTGAAATCCCCATATTTGATTCTGGTAGCCTAACTTATAATTATAATATAGACTGGGGAGATGGTACCATTGAGGAGAACGTTACCACTAGCGCTTTGCATAGCTATGCCACACCAGGGATGCACACTATAAGAATAACGGGTGATTTCCCTAGAATTTACATTAATCTTGGTGGTGATAAGGATAAGCTACGCAGTATTGACCAATGGGGTAACATCCAATGGGACAGTATGGAAGGCGCTTTTTATGGCTGTACAAATCTGGTTTTGAATGCTACGGATACTCCCGATTTAAGCAATGTCATTAGTATGAGTCAGATGTTTAGACAGTGTACTAATTTTGTTGACAACGGAGGATTTATAGGCAATTGGAACGTGTCTAATGTAGAAGATTTTAGCCTGATGTTTTATTTAAATAGTAATTTCAATTCCAATATTGGGGGTTGGAATATGGCTTCAGCTACGAATCTAGGTGCGATGTTTCGTGGTGCATTTGAGTTTAACCAACCCATAGGAAGTTGGCAGGTATCTTCAGTAACTGGTTTTTCAGAAATGTTTGCATTTGCATGGAAATTTGATCAGGACCTCAGTGGTTGGGACGTTTCCTCAGGAGAATATTTTACTAGAATGTTCCGAGAGGCACGTGATTTTAACCAAAATATTGGTAATTGGAACGTTGAAATGGCCAAAGATTTAACTTACATGTTTTCAGGAGCAGATGCATTTGACCAAAATATTGGTAATTGGAAGTTCAACAGTCTTATCATTAATCAATTTTATGCTAACGGCATTTATGGCATGCTTAATGATTGTGGGATGTCTGTCGAAAACTATGATGCTACACTCATGGGATGGGCAACCAATGATGAGATGTCCACGGGTATAACCGTTGGTGTAAGTGGTTTAAGATATTGTGCTGGAGAGGAAGCCAGAACCTTATTGACCAGCCCACCTTACAATTGGACTTTCCAAGGTGATGGGCTATCACCAACATGTAAAGCTGTGGTCTTAGTAAATGCCTATCTTCAGGGTGCAGCCTCAAACCCTAACACTGGTGAAGAGGGGCTCATGCGCGATGATTTACGTGTTAATAGTTTAATACCCCTTACATCACCTTATGGTGATGGATTAATAGCAGATGCATCGGTGTTTACAGTTGTAGGCACTGATGCTATTATAGATTGGGTTTGGGTAGAACTTCGAGATAAAAATGATAACAGTATAGTAATAGATTCGAAGTCAGCCTTATTGCAGCGAGATGGCGATGTGGTGTCTGTAGATGGTGAGTCATCATTATATTTTGATATCGCTCCAGATAGTTATTATGTATCGGTAAATCACCGCAATCATCTAGGTATTATTAGCAATAGTGTTGTAGCATTAAGCAGTACAATTACAGCTGTAGATTTATCTTCAGATCCAAATGCAGTAGCGGGAGGTACAAATTCGGTTACCTTATTATCCAATGGTAAATATGGCATGTACACGGGTGATTATGATGCCAATGTTCAGATCCAAAATATAGATGCCAATGCTGTTATACAATTGATTGGTGATTCAGGTTATGATGCCGCAGACATGGATATCAATAGTCAGGTACAAAATACCGATGTGAATGCGCTTATTAATCCAAATATAGGCCGTGGTCAACAGTTTAGGGTAAGTGAATCAGCAGAAATGCTATCGTCCAATATGACATTAAGTTTTGCTAATGCTCAGATCACCAATGATGGTGTCAATGATTATTACGAAGCGGATATTATGATAGAAAGTACAGGGAATATGTATGTCGGTTCAGGTCAGGTGTATCTGGAATACAATACAGCGGCTTTTGGTGATAATATATCTACAGCTAATGCTATAGAGTACAGCCAACCAAGTGGATCTATATTAGGTTTTGCATGGCCAGGAGTACCCTTTGCTACCCCAGCGTATAAGGACTTTGTAATGAATGATAACACCGCCTCCAGAGTGTCCTTGTCTTTTCAACAGAATGTAGCCTTGGTAGGTTTAGAGGCCGAACCTGCTGCCTTAGAGATAAACTCTACACCAAAGTTGTTATTCCATATCAAGATAAAATATATAGATTCAAACGAAGATACAAATATGTGTTTCTATAGTGAAGGTGTGTTCCAGGATCAGTTTTTCACCGCTTGTGGGGGCATATCAATAGCAGATTGTACTAATTTACCAGGAGAACAGATAACAGATGACACCTATGATTGTGCAGCGGCAGGTGTCGATACATTGGGTATTTCAGAAGTAAAAGATAATACCTTATTTCTATATCCTAATCCGGTAAATACCAGCTTTTATATCAAAGGTTTAATGGCTGAGAGTAGTGTAAGAGTATATGATCTTAATGGTAGAGTGATTACAGAACAACGCGTAGAAGACGATAAGGCTATAGATATGAGTAGATATGAAGACGGAGTGTATCTGGTAGAAATAACTACAGAAAACACATCAGTGACCAAACGTTTAATCAAAAAAAGCAATTAACCCTTAGTCTTTAATTAGAAATAACTATGAAAACTATTAGCCATACTATAATACTAATAATCCTGAGCATTAATTTTGTGCATGCTCAGAATATTACCTTAAGTTTAACCAATGCACAGATTACCAATGATGGTGTAGATGACTATTACGAAGCTGATGTTATGATATCTGGAACGACAGATTTCTATTTAGGCTCAGGTCAGTTGTACATAGATTATAATACAGCAGCCTTTGGTGGTAATGTATCAGCTAATGGTAATATAGAATACAGTCAACCTGTAGGTTCAATCTTAGGTTATGCTTTTTCAGGGGTTCCGTTTCCTACCCCAGCTTATAAGGATTTTATAGAAAATGATAATACGGCTTCACGAGTGTCCTTGTCCTTTCAACAGAATATAGCTTTGGTAGGCCTAGAGTTAGCACCCGAGATAGAGGTAGTGGCAACAGCAAAGCAATTATTTCATATCAAGATAAAATATATAGACTCAAGTGAGAATCCTAATATTTGTTTTTTCAGCGAAGGTGTATTTCAGGATCAGTTTTTTACAGCCTGTGGTGGCACCAACATAGCAGATTGTACTAATGCTCCAGGAACCCAGATCACTAATGACAGTTACGACTGTTCAGGTGCAGTTTTGGGTAGCAATTACATATATAATAATGGCTGGACACCCTCGGACCCAAGTGGTGTATCGACAACTTCAGATAAGATTATTATCGAGGTAGGGGAAGCTACCATATCAGCAAATACTATTGCTGATAATATTGTGGTAAGAGCAGGAGCAGGGCTCACGGTAAATTCTGGCGTAACTTTAGAAACCATTTCTGGTATTATTTTAGAATCTAATTCAACAAGCTATGCAAGTTTAATATCAGATGGCACCATAACAGGAAGTATTGCCTATGAGCGTCATGTAAACCAAACAGCAGCATCAGGAGGTAATGATTTAATTACACCACCTGTTACGGGACAGAGTTTTACAGACTTTATAGCCAATAACGATAACATTGTTTCCAATACTGGTAATACCTTGTATTTGTTTGGACCATTTGATAAGACTTTGGGAAGCTATGTAACATATGGAAGCACGGAGTCTGCCACATTAAGCTCAGGTGTAGGATATAGAGCAGCAACGACAGATAATGGTAGTTTACGTTTTGAAGGAACGGCGAATCAAAGCACAGTAATCCAAAATGTATTCAACTCAGGGCCAGCTTATAGTCAGTGGAACCTTGTTGGTAATCCCTATCCATCATATCTAAATGTTCAGGACTTTTTATATGATAATACAGCGATATTGGATGCTACAAATGTTGGGATTTATGGTTATGATGGTGATGCTTCTGATGGTTGGGTAATTTACAATTTAAACACTACAGATGCTAATACAGTTATTACACCTGGCCAAGGTTTCTTTGTGGCTGTAGAGAGTGATGCGAGTATAGAATTTACACCAAGTATGAGGCGCCATGGTAATACTGATGATTTTATTGCCGGACGCGATGTAAATGCAAATCATCATTTAAGACTTCTTATGAGTAGTCAGAATAACTCATATAGAACAGATTTTTATTTTAATGCTAATTCTACTAATGAATTAGATCCAGGTTATGATGCTACTTTGTTTGGAAATTCCGCAGGTGCATTTGGTTTATACTCGGGTCTTATTGAAGGTGATGATAGTCTTAAGTTAGCGATCCAATCCTTGCCCTTAGAATTTTTGTCTGATGGTATGGTTCCACTAGGACTCAATGCTAATGCAGGAGAGCAGTTAACCATAAGTATTGACGTTTTAAATCTTCCAAATGGAGTAGAGGTATATCTGTTAGATACCCTTACAAATACATCCACGCAGTTAAATACTACGGATTATGTGTTTACAACAGTAGAAGATATTAGTGGAACAGGCCGTTTTTTTATTGGCTTTTTAGATACAACACTAAGTATAAATGAAATACGGGAAAATGACTTGAAGATATATGTATCGAAGACACTCGAGTCTATAGTTATCAAAGGACTGTTATTAGAATCTACAGATGCAACACTTTTTGATATTAACGGAAAGCAAGTAATGAGCACAACTCTAGATGCATCAACAGATTTTAACACACTGAATATTAGATTATATCCAAAAGGAATATATCTTTTGAGAGTTTCTGGTAATGACTTTATACAAACACATAAAATACTTATTAACTGATATGAAAACTTGTATAAAGCATAACAAAGCAGAATGTTTTCAATGTTATAATTACACTCTTAATCTATAATATGGTATGAATAAAAAAGAATATAAGACTATTGACAAAGCCATCATGATGAAAAATGGTAAATATGCAGCTATAACTGCCATGGGGACTTTTGTAATTTTAAACCCGTTAAAAGCTCAATCGTCATCACCAGCAGATCCTGGTGGAAATCCTTTTAATTAATGAAAGAACAGTGACTGCGGCAATAGCAATTGTTATGCACTATTAGTGGGTTAAATAGGAGCAAAACGCAGTGGCTTAGATAACACCTCCTTCTGAAAGTTAAGGAGGTGTTTTAAACTGTATAACATATTTAAATAATAAATTACCTGGGTAGATTTTCATTATCGTAAATCAGAAATCACCGATAATGAATTTAAAATAATTAGAATATGAAGAGAAGCAATAAAATTATTTATTGGTCTTTCACAGGATTATTAGCAGTATTAATGATTACTTCTGCTACAAGATACTTAATAGATGTAGAAGAATTTCGGAATCACTTTGTGAATTTTGGATATAATGGACGTATTGTAATTCCTTTGGCAATTGCCAAAATATTAGGAGTTGCAATACTTTTAACTAATAAGATTCAATTCCTTACAGAGTGGGTCTATGCTGGTTTTCTTTTTAATTTTTTATTGGCACTGGAAGCTCATATTGCTGTAAACGATAATTTATATTATGGACCAATTATCGCACTCGTTTTATTAATAGGATCATATGTTTTCTATCATAAAGCGAAATTTGGGAAAAAAATAAATTAGTAAATTGACCTCAGCTTCTCGCTAAAGATATTTTAACAATCAAAAACAAAAAAAATATACTCATAGATCAAATGAGTATTATCAACTTACATGGACAAAAGGTAATATCCAAAACTAATGTAATCAATGATGAAATACGTGTTGATGTCTCTCAGCTAAAAACAGGTCTTTATTTTGTGAAATTAGGGACTGACAGCGCTACTTTTTTAAAAAAAATCATATTAGAATAGAAGTCAACAACAAACTGTTAAAACAACTTTCTTATAAATAACTCTAACTCTTCACCTTTGGGGATATTTAACTTTTTTCGAATACGATATCTAGCAGATTTAATGGAGGATAAGGTAGCATTGCGTACATTCATAATTTCTTTTATGTTCATGTTTAAATACATCAAATGGCAAATTTCGCGTTCTGACTTGGTTAGTTTAGGATAGCGTTCTGATAATTGCATTTCGAAATTGGCTTCAGACATCCTATTTGCCTCAGAAACACTATCTAAACGTTTTTCAGTATTAATTTGATTTTTAAGTTGAATTAGTATAGCTTGATAAGAATCTACCATATTTACACTATTATCTTGAGTTTTCAATGCTTTAACAGTATCTAATAATTCTTTTTTAAAACCTATTCGCATTTTATTGTCCATCAACAAACGCTCCGTTCTATAACGAAGAAAATTGATTTTTTCATTAAGTAAAGCTGTCTCCAGTTGTTGTTTTTGATGATTTTTTTCTGCAGTTTTTCGCCTAGATCTATATAAAAGAAATAAACAGACTAATGCTAATAATACCAACACAAATAAAACGGCAAATAAATACTTTTGCGAACGTTGTGATTTGGCAATTCTTTGTAATTCTAGCTTTTCCGTTTCGGTACGCAAACTATCGCGATATATTTCTTGCTTATGTTTAAAATCTAAAGCTAATCTTTCAAATTGTTCACTCTGTTCTCTATTTAGGGTTGAATCTCTGTATTTTCTATATGTTCTATAAAATGATAAAGCATCTTCATACTTTTTATTATCACGTGCCATTTTATAGCGCTCTAAATATAAAGTTCCCAATAATACTTTATTATTATACTTGTTAGCTAATAACTCGCTACTGTCTAAATACTTTTTTGCGCTTTCATATTGACTCAATTTTCTAGCACAATATGCTAAATCCTTCATTGTAGAAGCATGTCGCTCTATTTTTTCTTGTTTCTTATAGATAACAAGACTTTTTTTATACATATCATATGCCGTTTGATATAGCTTTTTTGTTTTGTATACTTGAGCAATATATCGATTTGCATCTGCTATATATAAAGGTTCTTTAAAACATCGCTTGGCACTATACAAAGTAGTGAGCGCACTATCTAATAATCCTTTTTTGTGTAAAAAGAGACCATAATTGTTTAGTGAGATACAGTAATCTAAACTATCATTACGCCTCATTACTAAAGCTTTTTTCATATAAAAAATAGCTTTATCATAGTTTTTTTGTGAGTTGAATACCATAGCAATATTATGATATGATCGCCCAATTTTTGAAGAATCCTTGGCATTTTCCTTAATCCCTAAGGCGGTCAAATAGTGTTTTAGGGCCTTATCATAATTATTACGCCTTCGTTCAATAATCCCTAAACAATCATATGCCAAAGCTTGTTGCTGGGCTTTATCCGAAAAATGATAATCACTATCTAGAACGTTCAAGGCATTTTTAAAATATATTTCGGATTTAATGGGGTTGGACGTATCCATCAAAATTCCTAATTCCAGGGAATAGGAAACATATAATGAATCTGAATTAACATTTTGCAATACAGCATTGAGTGAATCTATTTTTTGCTGCCTATTCTGGCAGAAACTAAGAAATTTTATACAGAAAAACAGTAATAAAAATAAATAGCTCTTTTTTTTCATGTGTAAAATCTGAGATGTTTATAAAATTAAGGCTTTTTTATGTTTTTGCTACTATTTGCTACCTTGAAAAACATACCTTATTTAAGCTTTTCAAGCTAAGTTTGTATAAACATTTAGCAATTACGGAAAGTACTTTTTAAGACTGTTCAAATTGGTCTTTATATGTTGAGGATATTCTGAAAACTTTCCTTTGCCATGTCAAACCCACAAAATAGACGTTTTACAATGCGACATTATATGAAGTCGCTAATGAAAAGATATGTTAGGGGACATACCCGATTGAAAATATAACATTCAAATAGTTGAAATGATAGTAAGTACAAGTTTAGTTGTCTAACGCTCTATAAAAGCGATTAGTAAAACCGGATTTTAATTTTGTTGACCCTTATTGATTACCTCCCTCAGAAAATGAAACGCTTTTTTTTCATCATCTGTGTTCTATTGGATTTTATAGGACATAGTCAGGCACACGATAGTATAGCCAAAGCTATTCTACAAAGAATAGAAACGACCACAAACGATTCCGTAAGAATTGATCTTGAAATGGAACTTGTAGATCGGACACGTTTATTTGATGTAGACACCTCAATCACAATTATTAATCATATCATAAAAACCATAGACCTCAATGGGTATGAATCTTATTATTTCAAGCAACAAAAAGCAAAAGCATTTAATTATCTTGGGATGTTTGATTTGCAACAAGGTAATACGGAAGAATCTTTGTCCCACTACTTAAAAGCATTAGATGTTTTCGAATCCATTAAGGATTCCACGGGTATTGGGTCAACCTTACATAACCTTGGTATGTTTTACACTACTTATGAGGACTACAGCAAATCCAAAGAGTATTATAGGAATGCAATTGTTATTTGGGAATTGATAAAAGACGTAAACAATCTAGGATTATCATATCAAATGTTGGCAAATACGTTCTATTATGATAAACAAAAAGATTCTTCGCTTATTTATATCAATAAAGCTAAAGCACTTCCAACAACCACTAATAGGGGGAAACTATACATGAATGCAACTATAGCAGCTATTTATTATAGTAAGGAGGAGTATGATAAAGCTATAGATATTTATAAAGAAAACTTAGCTATTTGTAAAACACTTAATGATAAAAAAGAGTTAAGTACTAGTCACTCAAATATAGCCTATGTATTTAATACTCTACATAATTATGAAGAAGCGTTGCCTCACCTGGATAGTGCTATTTTTAGTGCGGAGAAAGTAAGGGATGTCGGTCTTTTGGTTTTGCATTATCGCGAGAGAAGTAAGCTTTATACTAAACAAAAGAAATATGCTGAAGCCTTAGAGGATTATAAAATTTACAAGAGATATTTTGATTCTATAAATGATAAGGAAAAAGCAAAGCGAATTACAGCTTTGGAGCTTAATCATAAGTTTGAAAAAGAAAAATTGGCAGATCAGATGGCCTTAGAGAATGAAGCATCAAAGCATAAATTATATTTTTTATTATTTATTCTCACTACGGTTTTTGGTGTTGTCATTTTATGGTTGTTTAAGAAAAACTCCAAGCAACGTTTAAAGTTGTCCAAAAACAAGTTAGAAAAAGAACAGTTCGACAAATTGAAGGTAGAATTGGCATTATTGACTAGGGAAAAAGAACTTAAGAGAGCAGTGATAGAAAATTCATTACGGCAAGAAGTACTTCATAAAACCTTAGAAAGCATCAAGGAAATCATTAAACTGGAAAAACCTAGCGAAAGAAATAAAGAGTTGAAATCCTTAAGGGCTACTTTGCTTTCTGAAAAGACAACAAAAACAACTTCAGAAAGCCTGAAAGCTTATTTAGATAAAGTAAGCATGGACTTTAAAGTCATATTGGATACGAAATTCAATAAACTAAATGAAAAGGAAAAAGAAATTCTATGTTTTATGACTTTAGATTTAACGGCAATGCAAATTAGTGAATTATTAAATACGTCTCTTTCCGCAATTAAATCTACAAGGCACCGAATACGAAAGAAATTGCTCATTGACTCCAACACAGATATCATTGAGTTCATTAAAAACTCAGGAAGACTTGATGTTGATGTTGCCCAGAGCAATTAGAGTAGATGTCCGTAGTGTTTTTATTTTGATGTGAGCATGCCATTTCTTATTGAAAAAGAGTTTATGCAAGAAGAAACCTCTTTGCTACCCCGTATTTCTAGATTTTTGTAATTACAAGTTTAACTTTATGGTATGCTGTATGATACCGTGGTTCTAATTTAATATGAATACCACACAAATTCAGTAAACTTGACTTGCATTATAGAGAAGCTGTAGATAATCCCTAAATATCTGTCATTAAAATAGTGCAATAAGGTTGTGACTATTGTACTAGAACATTGGCGAGCTAATTTCTAAGGAATTTTTTTTGAATTTTTCTTTAATAGCTAACTATTGATTTAAAGATTTGGGGTAGTGTCAATAGTTATTTTTACCTCCCTGTTTTTATAATAGGGAGGTTTTTTATGATGGTAAATTGGCACCGGTTAAAAATATTGGTGTTCCAATCGACAGGAGTGCCGAGGATTTCACATTTCATTTGGGTGAGGACACTGAAGAAGGTTACGTAGCCTCAAACAGGTAAAGTGGACTTGGTGGTGGCGATATCTATGCCACTAAAGAAGATACCAATTAAAGGTATCTTACTAGAATTTTCAGATTTAATGCTAGCATTTAATTTAAAAATAATATAATCTTGAATTATTATAATCGTTATTGCTTAATTGAATTTTTTAGTCAATGTAAATAACGTTAGAGTTAAAAAAATAATGAGCTTCATGACTTATTTTAACTTAATATTTTTATCATTTAGCTAGTAGGTCAAATTGTGACTGTATTTAAAGGAAATAATTTTATTATTATAATTAAGTATAAGTATATTTTTTTACGATTGGGTATGTTATTTACCTTATGGATGTGATTGGAGAAGCACTTTTAAAAACTACTATGACTAAATAAATATAGGGTTACTCATCATGTAACTAAATAAAATGTGAGGTTTTGATGTTATGGCTATATTTAAACAATTTATTCTTAATTATTACTTGCGAATTTAAATATGAGATGTTTTAATTTCCTATTATGAAAGATCAATTGGAACGGTATTTAAAGAGGTACGTTAAATTAGATGATTCGGAGTTCGATTTTTTCTTCAATCATCTAAGCCATAAAGTTTACAAAAGGAAGGAATTTATACTTAGAGAAGGCACCATATGCGAGCACCGCTATTTTATTCTTAAAGGGTTAATTCGATTTTTTCATTTAACCGAAAAAGGAAAAGAAAAAGTAAATTCTTTTGCTGTTGAAAACTGGTGGATTACTGATATGGACAGTTTTATCAATAGTAAATCTTCATTTAATTCAATACAGGCTATTGAGGACACTTCGGTTTTAATGATATCAAAAGAAGACTTAGAACGCCTATATAAACAATTACCAAAACTTGAACGACTTTTTAGGCTAATCTCCGAAAAGTACGCTATAGCATTACAAAGGAAAGAAGAGATATTTATGAGGGAGGACAGTATCAATAGATACAATAATTTGATTCGCAGTATTCCGAATTTTGATCAGCGAGTGCCTCAGTATATGATAGCATCTTATTTAGATATAACACCAGAATATCTGAGTGAAATAAAAAAAAGTATTTAAAATTTTTTATAAGAAGATATCGGCACGTTTCTTAAGATATCTTAATGAATTTAATAGCACTTGGAATTTACCTTTGAGGTGTAAATAAAAATCTTTAAAATGGAACGTATTAGTTATCAAAACGTACCGCAAGGTATGTTTGAATCTTTAATGAAAGTAGAAAATTTTATTAATGACTCTTCAATTGAGTTTAGTCTATTAGAACTTATTCGCCTAAGAGTATCCCAAAAAAATGGTTGTGCTTACTGTGTGGATATGCATCATAAGGAGTGTGTTCATGCAGGTGTCTCTGAAGCAAAGCTTGTTTCTCTTGTGGTTTGGGAGGAAGCAAATTGTTTTTCCGACAAGGAAAGAGCTGTGTTGAGGTTTGCCGATAGTTTGACCAAACTGGATAGGGCGGGATTATCAGGTGAGGTTTATAACCCTTTGTCAGATTATTTTTCTAAAGAAGAAATCTGTTATTTAACTTTATGTGTTAGTCAAATAAATACTTGGACTAGGTTGATGAAAACCTTTCGATTTGAACCCGGACACTATAAGGTTAGCACATAGTATTAAGTGTTCATTTCTCATTGGGGCAAAGTGATACTACCAATTTGCCCCATTTCAATGAAATTATTTCAAGAATGTAGACTAAAAAACAATCACTTATTTAGAGTTTGACAAATGTGACGGTAGGTGTCACTATAATTTCATTACATACCATATTTCCAATAATAGGAATAGAAAACCACTCGGGCAAAAATATTTTGATTACAATTTATCTAACTGTTTTAGTATTTTAAGGAATTATACTTCACCATGATACTTTAACAAAAAAACAAGCTTCAACAAAAAATAATTAGAATAAGGCTGTAATCAAAACTAGTAGTTTTGGCGCATATGCTAAACCTGTTTTGTATCTTTATCATCAGTTTCAAACTGAATAGTAAGTTGATTAAATTACCCATGAACAATGCATTAATAAACTATATTTCAAAATTTGTTTCATTGGATGATCTTGAAATACAAGATATCGATGCACTCTTAGAAAATAAGAGGTTTAAGGCTGGAGACATACTTTTAAAAGAGGGTTCAATCTCTAGAGTATCCTATTTCAACCTTAAAGGTTGTGTCCGAATGTATTATTTAATTGATGGTGAAGAAAAAACAACACATTATTATACGGAAAATCAGTTTATCACTTCGTTTCGTAGTTTTACAAATCAAATTCCTGCAGATCACTATTTGCAATGTATAGAAGACTGCGAATTAGTACTTGTTTCGTATGAGGCTGAACAAGAACTTCTTAATAAGCATCCAAAATTAGAGTTTTTTGCACGGGTAATTTTAGAAAATGAATTGGCCAATTATCAGCATATGCTATCCTCTTATATTATTTCTAACCCTGAAAGCCGTTACAAGAACTTTATTAAAAATTATCCTGAATTGCTGCAAAGAATACCTTTGTACCAACTTGCAAGTTATTTAGGTATCACTGCAGAAAGTCTCAGCCGTATCCGTAAAAGGATCACTAGAAAAAGTTCATAATTAAACATAATTCATGTATGTCAAAGAATGTTTGACTTTTATACACCTTAATTAGATGAACCATTTAAAGAAAAAGTATGAATCTAGATAATTTCAAAATTCAAATTAGAAAAATCACTGATTTCTCAGAAGATGAATGCTCAATGTTTATTCCGTTTCTAAATAAAAGAACATTAAAAAAAGGTGAATATTTTATTAAGGAAGGACAGATGGTCAATGAAATCGCATTCATTGAGAGGGGACTATTAAGAATTTACCACTTATCACATGAAGGTAAAGAATCCAATAATCATTTCTTTTTAGAAAACGATTATGCAGTATCATATTTAGATTTTTTAAAAAATAGACCAAGCAGATACTATATTCAAGCTTTAGAAACTTGTGACCTCTTGACATTTAATGCCGAAGCCCTACAAATTGCTTATGATAAATCCAAAAACTGGGAACGTTTTGGCAGAATAATTGCTGAGAGTGCTTATGCAATTGCAACGAATCGATTTGAATCCTTACTTTTTCTGTCGGCCCAAGAGCGATACATAAAAATGTTAAACGATTATCCAGAATTCATTAAGAGGATTCCACTTTACCAGCTTGCATCCTATTTAGGTATAGAACGCGAAAGTTTAAGCAGAATTAGAAAAGATATATTAAAATAAAACAACATTGTAACATAGATCAATTTTTTGAGGTTTAAGTAAGGATACTTTTGGGGTGTTAAACTTTTATCCATTAAATAAATCAAATTACAATGAGAAAATTATTTTTTCACTTCGCAATTATCATTGCATTTTTAATCACGTCGTGTGGATCTACCAATACAAACGCGATTCCATTGAGTAAAGAACTCCCAAGTATAAATGATAATTATACGATAGTTTGGGTAGGAACAGGTGAATCTTATATTCACGTAGATGGCAAGTATGTCAGAAATGAATCGAATGATTATTCCTTTGAAGTGGTACAGAGAAGATATGATTCAAAATGGAAATCCATAAAAAACATGCACCGAATTCATCCAGACTATGATGGTAAAGCAGGTGAACGGGAGCAAACTATGTTTTTTGAAATTGATTTCTCTAATCTTGAAGGAAAGATCATTTCAAAAATAACCTCTTCATTAGGTAGCGGTACTGGTCAGTCAGATGATGAATTCAGAGAACAGATAATTGAGTTTTCTGCCGATAATATTAGTTCATTCGCCCCTTACAACACTTACAGAATAACGCAACATTATAAATATGAAAAAGGGGAGCTCCTTGAAACCGTAGAGCTTTATAAACTAGAAAACGGTGTGGAGACACCATTTGCCAAAATTGAAGAAAAAGCATTCATTTTCAGACCTACAAAATTAGAATCTTATCCAACCAGATTATAATAAAGTTGTTTGTTAAATTCTTAGTTTTTGATTTGGCTCTGTTAATTAACTTTCAATGGGGCCATTTTACTTTGTAGACCATAAAACTATTTGAGATGCCAGATAAGCTCTTGTATCAATTCTTATATCCTATACTACATTTATACTGATACCAGCGGCTTGTAAATTGTTTAAAAATATAGGGATAGACAAGCTTTCTTTTAAAGGGATCTATAAGCTTTATATATACGGGCCCAAGTTTGCTGCGATGCTTTACATATGAGGCCATCTGAATTTTATAATGTGTGTCATCTATCTTGATCCAACTATAGTGCATTAATGCGTGCTCTGATTTATTTGAAATCTCGTTTAAAGTCTCATCTTCGAAAGAATACACCGATTTAAAATCGAGATAATTGTTCGTTCTAATATCAATATTTAATTCATCGGAGTGTCTCTTCCATTTCTCTTTAGAAATACGATCTGTTAAAAACTCTTGTGAATAGGGGATGGGTAATTGATTTACGTCTTTGTCAATTAAAAACAGTTTTCCTATCAAGCCCCTAAATTTAAATAGTAAGCCTACAAAATTATTGTTAAATAAGTCTTTAAAAGTTGGCTCAACAGCAATTTTTCTAAACTTATACAAGGTGTCATTTTCTGAACGCTTAAAACAAATAGGGAATTCCCAAACATCGAGAAGTTTAAAATCATGAGCTATAGACTGGACGTACCAGTCATTTCTTAAATGCGCACTATTTGGTATTTGAAAACTCATAATCTCCTATCTTCTAGGGTATATTTAAATTTCATAAATAATAAATTCTGCGATTATTATGTTTATTATCCATGAAGAAGTCATTACAACATCTCTTGTAAATCCCTTAGCTTCGTCAAATAAAAGTGACCATATTATTCCTGTTAAGACCTGCATTCCTGCACCTTGGCCAAGCGCATAGGCTCTTATCATATTCGCTTGATGATTCTTGAAGTTTTTAGTTTTAGCTGCTTTTACGGCATAAAGGATCAATACAATGGTTGCTATGCCAACTGTCAATCGTACTGTGTAAATCAATTTGCCCTGAAGTTCTGGCGAAAAATTATAGAAATGTGTCATCCATAATCCTGTTACGGCAGCTACAAGGCCATTATAAACAAAGGCTCTACCTAAAATTCTGTGTCGTTTGGGATTTTTATGACGTATGGATGGTATAAATTGAAAAATACCCAGGATACAAAATAAAACCGAGCTAATGATGTGTACCACTATAGGAAATGGATTTTCCAATAATCGAGCGTTTTCAGGTGAAAAGGACGAATCAGTTGTTACGTCTATAACACGTAAAGTTCCTCCCAAACTCGGCACGAAACTTAGGATTGATAAGCCCGCAATAATGAACCATTCTTTTCTCGATAAAAGTTGCATGATAATTATGACTTTAAAATGGGTGAAGAAACATCTATCACTATTCCATTTGGGTCCTTTATTAATAACTGTCTTTGACCGTAAACGGTATTTAATGGTCCACTCATAATCTCAAAGTCTTCTGCTTTTGCAATGTCAAAGACTTCATTGATGTCGCCAACCACAAAAGTCAAATAAAATCCTTGAGGTCTTGCCGTGATACCATTGGGTACAATTTCACTTTTGTCACTAATGATTCCTAATTCCAATTGTTTGTCTGTTGAGATTAGTTGCACAAACCAATCGCTATTATAATTTACCCTAAAATCGAAAAGCTTCATATAAAAGTCTTTACTTTCTGTCATTTTAGAGGTGCAAATATTGACCATTAACCTGTTTACAGTTTGCATGCTAAAAATCTTTTAATTCAATATTACAGTAACTGAAATTCACTTCTGAGGAGAACCTTGAATGTTAAGGTAAATATTTTAAATAATTTAGTTTTCAAATTAAGTTTAAATGGTAATTCTAGAATAGACTATAAAGCTCTATTATTTAACTATTAAGCCATATGTAGTTTTCAAATTACTACTTTAAATATCGAGTTTGGTGTCTTTACAAAATTCGTAACTGAAGTCCAATTCTGTTTAAATCTGAACACTGAAGTATTCAAAAGAAACATTCTAGTCAATTATATGGATTTTAAAATCAAAACGTCTATTAAGCCTGAGTTTAACTTTGCAACTAATGCGTTTTATGTCAAATTTTAAAGCTAAAAAATGATAAAGAAAATTATTTTTGCAATGATATGTTTATGTAGTTGTTATTCTCAATCTCAATGTGAAATACCGAATGGAGAATTCGAAGATTTTGCCACAATAACCAATGGTGCCGGATTTACATTTGACCTCCCCAATGAATGGAGCGAGTCAATTATACCCAATATAGTTAATAGATTCGTAGCAGGTAATGGATTTTTTTATAGATATGCGGGACCAGATGTTAATGGATCTGCCTTATTATTGCAACGAGGACAACCTGTTGTTCCCGCTGTAGATGCCGTACCTATAAATAGTGGATTTATAAGAATTCCTTGTGACCCAATACCTGAAGGGACACCTGTAAAGCTAAGAGGGAAATTTAAATTTTCAGGTTCCTCTCTAGGAGCCGATGTAATTGATACTTTGAAAATCTCAAGCTATTATTCAAAAGAGATCGATACGTTACCGCTGGTTGATTTGCATCTACGAACATTGCCAGAAAGAGCTAAAACTCTTGATATTATTGAATCCACTGAAACAATGACTGAATTCGAAATTAATCTTTCAGAGTTTGCCGGACAGAATACCGAATACTTAACCATACAGTTCATAATGATAAGTGGTACAAGCGATATACCTTTGGCACCAAGAGGATTTGCCAGTGCTGTTATTGATGAACTAGAAATTCTTTACGAAACCTTAAGTACGGATGAGAATGATTCCAGAACGCGTTTTACATATTATCCAAATCCTGTAGAGAATCAATTGACGATACAATTTCCAAATGGTCAAACAGAGATGGACATCAGTGTTTACGATGTTAAAGGACGGATCGTTAAAAGACAAGAGTTTTTTCAAAATAATGAATTTCAGTTAAATCTAGAAAATCTGTCCAGTGGCATGTATATCGTTAAATTAAAGAGTGGTAAGGCTTTGAGACAGACATTTAAAGTTTTTAAACGATAAACAAAACATTTGTCAAATATTTGGACTTTAGCGTCAAGGGAGTGCGTAAGGTCTAACCTTTTTTTGGATTCACATATAAAAAAATATAAACCTTAATAAGCATATAGAAATATGAAAAAATTTATAATTAAATCGTCTTTTATTTTTACGTTGTTAGTCATCTCTAGTTGTTCAGATGATGACAATCAAATAGATAATATACCACCTTCTGTAGATTTCACTAGCCCTGAACATCGTCAAAATTTCACCTTTTCAAATAACGCTTCAGAAATAGAGCCAGTCCAAATAGATATTGAGGTGCAGGATAATGTGTCATTAGCAGGAGTCAAATTAGAAATTACTAATGACGAAGACGAGGTCGTGGCTACGTATTTTTCCTCACTTGATATATCTTCTTACAATGTAATTGATACCTTCATTCCAGAAGAATCAGGTACTTATCATTTTCAATGCAGGGCGGAAGATGACCAAGGAAATGTCACCTTGTCTGAGGTTATCTCAATTGCTTATACTTACAATATTGATTGAATGAAGGTATAATTGATAATGATTTGAGTGATTCTTAATAGAATCAACTCTTTACTAATACGATTTTGTATAGAAATTTTGTCTTAGATGTTTAAGAACATTGAAGAAAATAGCTTAAAAGGAAAAGTAAAGTACTTTGTTAACACTACGGTATGGAAAGATGATTCTGCAAGTGGTTGGACATTTACGAGCCTACCCATCGATATGAGTAAAGAAATAAGAGCGTTGTTTAGGTTACAAGAGGATGGATGGGGAAGGATGAAAATAATCGCTCAAATTGAAAATTTCTACTGGGAAACTTCCATTTGGTTCGACACCAAAAGTAATAGATATCTATTACCACTTAATTTAAAAGTGAGAAGATTTTTTGATTTATCACATTCAGACAATGTTGAAATAAACATATACATTTAGCGATGAACAAATCGTTTTTCCTAAACTTAATCGTTTTTTCATTATTGCTATTAGGTTGTAACCGTGATTATAAATCTACAAAAATGGTTGTTGGGGATGCAATCGGTACACACTATAATGTGAAATATTTTGGTTCTGATTTTCATGAAGACATTATTGAAAAAGGTTTTGATTCTATAATTTCAAAAGTTAATACGTCACTAAGTACTTACCAACCCAATAGTGATATTTCTAGGATCAATACTGGGAACAACGCAGTTGTTGTGGATTCACTATTTTATAAAACCTTTATATTATCGAAAAAAATACATAAAAAGACGCAAGGGTATTTTGACCCTACTGTTGGTGGTCTTAGAAATGCATATGGTTTTGGGGATACTAAGCCATTGTTGAAATTGAATAAAAGTAAGTTAGATTCAATGATGCTATATGTTGGTTTCAATAAAGTTCAATTATTATCTAATGGAACTGTGAGTAAAGATCATCCACTAATTTATCTGGATTTTAATTCTATTGCTAAAGGTGTTTTAGTTGATGAATTCAGCGAGTTTCTACTTTCTAAGAATATAAACAACTTCATTGTTGAAATTGGCGGTGAGGTCAGAACTTCAGGAATTAACTTAGACAGGCAAAGCGAATGGGTTATTGGGTTGGAAGATTTTCGCACAAATACAAATGAAAGAATAATTACAAATAAAATTAAGCTTAAAAATAGGGCTGTAGCAGGATCGGGAAATTACAGAAAAAATAGAAGAGATTCTATTACAGGTAAACTCTATGTACATACAATTAACCCTCTAACGGGCCTTGCTGAACCCAATAATGTGTTAAGTGTTCATGTGATTGCTGGTACATGCGCTGAGGCAGATGCTTTCGCTACGGCTTTCTTAGCAATGGGAAGCAAAAAATCTAAAGAACTTATACCACATTTAAGGCTTATAGATGTTCAGCTAATATATATTAATGATTCAAACAGAATTGAAACCTTTAATACAGATGGTTTTAAAAGTCAATTATTAGACCGAAGCTCATAAGATCTATTTGCTTCTAAAGTTTGAAATAATTTAACTCCTTCTTTCATAACTTATAATTTATAAAGTCAAGTGATTAGACCTAAGAGTCAATTTAGAAGTTCCCGTTTGTCAGATATTTACGTTTTAATCTAATTAATTAGAGTACACCGATAAAAATGATAAGAAAAGAATTTTTACAGCGCTTAGGCTTAGGTTCTATTCTTCTAATGAACCCTAAGATCCTTTTGGGCCAAGATACATTAAAACAAAACCCACTAAAAACAATGACTAAAGAACCGAATTATTTTGAAGATGAACTTGTTGATAATAGTAGCATTATCAATCCTGGTGAAGGTGATTCATTAAATTTAAACGGAATTTCTGTGACATTTAAAGTCACAAGCGAACTATCAAATAACCAATTAGGCATCTATGAAATAATACTTCCACCAAAAACGGTTGGCGCAAAGTTGCATTATCATCGTTTTATGGACGAAACCTTTATTGTAAATAAGGGTACTTTAACTATTGAAGTGGGAGATATCGTGAAAAAAGCACTGCCAGGTACTGTGGCTTATATACCAAGGTTTACACCTCATGGCTTTCGCAATGACTCAGAAGAAACCGTTGAAATAGTATTAATATTTAATCCTTCAGAAAAAAGAGAGGGTTTTTTTAAGGGACTACACGAAACCTTAAGTGAAACCCCAGTAAATCCTAAAAAGTTTTTAAAACTGTATAACAAATATGATAGTTTTCCTGTAGATACTGCTAACATGATTCCCAACAAGGATTGATTTTTTTGTCTTACTGATAGATAAGTAAAATGTTAAAATAAAGACACTAAATTTTATGAATACCCAAGTTGATATATAGACAGAATCTTTGAGCTTTTTATGGATAAGCTCTCTTATATCCATCCAAAAATTGGCAGATCTTACAACGATTTATACCATAGATATATCAGAAATTAAGAAAATGGAGAGAATGGAGGAAGCGTTATTGATATTAAGTGAACTTAAACAAAAATGAGCATTATAGTTAAATCAACTATAATGCTCATTGTATAGTAACTAAGGGTTATTGTTTTTCCATTT
This sequence comes from uncultured Flavobacteriaceae bacterium, assembly GCA_964453045.1. Taxonomy (GTDB): domain Bacteria; phylum Bacteroidota; class Bacteroidia; order Flavobacteriales; family Flavobacteriaceae; genus Winogradskyella. The sequence continues at coordinate 14,395 of CAYVNR010000027.1, read as the reverse complement.
GCGCGTATATTTTACGCCATTCAGAAGCATCATAAATTAAATGCGATTCAGTAATTTTTCCATTTGTAACTTTAAACCATTCTGTAGCGATATTAGATTCTACACCTGGAATCGATGCTTTAAAATTATAAAGAACTGTAACCCAACTTTCACTCTCAGTAATATTGAGGATTTCTACACCAGTTAGTACAGCGCCTATTTCTTTGGCTAAACCTATAAACTCGGCTTTAGAGTTCAATTGAACCATGGGATTCTTAAACTTATAATCTTCTGTTAGTAAATCGAGTGACTCAGCAATTTTGGTTGGGTCATTAAATCCATTTAAGAAGGTTGTAACAATTGTTTTGTTGTCCATTTTTTGATCGTTTTTTTTCTGTGCGTTTACAGCACCGGTAATTAAGATTAATAAAAGAATTAGTGGTGTTTTAATGTTCTTCATTTTTTATTTTTTTAGGTTATTAATTTTATACAAAGTTGGTGTTATTCTAATGATCTTCTCTTGGTATATACCAACAAATTCGATTCAGTAATTTTTATTGTTAATCCTAAATTCCTTTTAATCTAGTTTAGATGAGTGTAACCTTGGTTGTCGAGGATGTCTTAAAGAGGATATTCTTTAAGTTTTGGGTATAAGCACTAGAAATGCCTTTTGTAATTGATTTTATATTGAAATATTAATTCAATTAGGGTAACTAAATTATTAGCATTCAAAATTTTGAAATTGGTACTAAAGCCATTTTTCTACACGATATTTGAATTGATTTAGAATTATAGTCTTAGTCCTTTTAACCCGAAATCTAAAAATGATATTGTTTATAGTTTTAAACACTAAGTTTTTATGACTATTACTGTAAGTTATTTCACCTTCCAATATTGTCTGGTTTTTATGAACTTTACATCCATTAATTTCTATATTTATTGAAACGTAAGTAATAAATTTTGGCCAATAGCCGGGATCTAATTCTACTAAATGGCTATATTCACTCTCTAAATGGATTATGCTGGGTATTTTACCGCTTGCTTTATGCGATTTAAGCCCTTCAAGCACTGCTAATTGAACTGTTTCTTTCGGCCGTTCTATGATGGTAAAAAACTCAATTGTATTCATTAATTCAATTTATACCTCGATTGATACCATTTTTACGTTATTTTCAAAATGCTTTTTTTAGATGAAATCATTCTATTAGAGACTTCTTCTCTTTTTAAAAAATGAGCTAAATTATTATGTGCGAAATTGAATGCTCTGATTAAATTGTTAACAGAAGCGTTTTTATATTTAGTTCAATCAGTAAGTTATCAGGGATAAGTTATCAATAACTGCATGCGACTCTCCAAAATAATAATTGTCGTCACTCCCAGACTTAATTTTTACGAGCAATACAAGAAATAGTTTTTCATTTTTTTTATTAGGTAATTCCGGTAATTCTAGTTTAAATGATCGAAAATGGGATATGGGTTCAGTTATAGTTATTTTGTGTTCGCTAAAATCAGTATCTCCAGCTTCAAGCCTGTCGATTACAGTGTCATTTAATTTGTTATATAATGAACAGGAAACAATTAAAGTGTCGTTGGTTTGATCGATATCTGTTCCAGAAAACTTAAACCTGCCCGTGAAGTACTTGATTTTCCTTAGGTTTTTTTTTAGCTCAATTATAGTATATGCAGAGTTTTGATCGGCGTCATAAGTTCTAAAAAAGGCAAATGCGCTATCTGAAGCATCTGGAAATTTATAATTATAGATGAATCCAGTGCTACCATTTTGTCGGAATTCTATGTTTTTTGAATGTTCTGTCCAAGACGAATAGGGGATGTGTAATGGTGAAACATATGTTTGTTCGTTTACATCTTGAGCGTATGTAAAATGTATAATTAAACACAGTTTAAATAAAATAATTCCCTTTACACATTTTAACATCATAACTGATTAGTAATCCCTTAATATTCAGAGTGCTAATCTATACATCAAAATAAAAAGCGTCTTGATTAAAACGTTCAAAGTGTAGACTGATTAGTACAATTATTGAAAGATTGATTTAATACAACCGAACAATAAATAGTTGGGCGTTCATTTGTACTCTTTGTAAACCATTCTTTAATGCTTTATCCTATTGATAAGTAAAGCACTAAAAAATAGCCCTAAACCGTATACAAAGTGAATAATTAAACTCATTAATCGCGCTTTGTTGGGATCTGGTAAATTTGAACCTGCTATCCCGAACCCAAATGCAGGTTGCATTAAGAAAAAAGGGGCTAACATTGTTAATAACCCAATAGCCAATGCAGGAAATAAAGAAGGATTGTCTAACCATTTTTTGCCAAACATAATTATTAGTAAAAAAGCAAACGCAATTCCAATAAGATAATGGGCTAGCTGTCCTATGATCCATTCATTTTTTATGGCAGTGGAATCAAAAATTGTATTGTGGACAAACTTGCCATTAAACATATGTCCAATCCATCGACCTAAAAATTTATAGTCTAAACCATTGATCCCAAACTGTCTTAAAATAAAGGCATACAAATCCATTATTGCAGTTGCTCCAATTCCTGTAAACAAGATTTTAAGTGTTGTGTTCATACTTTTTAAGTTACATATTCTTATTTTATGATATACGTTCTTGAATTATCGCGCTCGCCAGGTATAATTGATGATCGCCAAATAATATAGTCTAAATCTTTTTTCCCATTGATAGTTATAGAGGACGCTAATTTTTCTGAATACAATTTTGTATTCCTAACTTTAATTTTAAGACTTTTATCACCCATAAATAGTGTGAAATATCCAGTTCCTAGCCAATGCCCTAATTTGGTTGTTCCAGTAGGGCTTCCATAAGATGCGTGTTTTTTTTTGAAATATTTTTGTTTTTCAAAATAATCTAAACGCACCTTGTAGTTTTTTTCTTCATCTACAACGATGGGCAATTCGTAATTATTAGCATTGTTGAAATAATGAATATTGGACGTTTTCCAATCTAGATATTCTGAAGGCGCTAATGCTTCAGTTATAGTTATCTTTTTCCATGAATTCTCGTTAAAAAAAAGATATGTTTTAGTTGTATCATTCTGATTATCATATAGTGAGTGTATAAAAAACTCACTTTCTTCATATATGTCTAATACATCTTGTGTACCTGTAATAGATGATGAGGTATCTTTATATTCGACAAATTGTACGGGTAAATGTGAGTTGAAATGATAGTAGCCTTTATTGGTCAATATAAAATCTTCAACTTGGTAAGTCTCACTATCAGATTCAACCAGACCAATTTCTTCGCCTTGTGGATTGATGACTACGATTCTTCTAGATAAACTATCTGATTTAGGAATAAAACCAATGAAAACATTTCCAGTATTCGGTTTGTAATATAATCCGAATAACTTTCCATACAAATGACTTATATCAACAATCTCAAAATTGTTGTTGTCTAGCTTTGAAAGCGCTATGTACGAGTTTAGTTGCGATTCTATATTATCTATCGCCTCATTTTTGTAGTTAGCTTTGTTCCATCCGTTTGAATCAAAGGCGTATCCCTTTAGACTCAAATAGATAAAATAAGTAAATACTAAAGTAATTCCAATTACTACAATTATAATAATTAATATTCGCTTCATTTAATTCTATCGTTTAACCTTATTGGCACGAGTATTTGTTACGGTTCAGCATTTAACTTTGCAAGTACGTAAGAAGCTGAAAATTTCGCAGGAATTTCAGAAATGGGCGATAACAAGCAATTACTTATGGCCAGTTGTTATTTATTCTGTTCACCAAGTTTTGCAATTTTCTTTAACCATTTTTGGCGAAATTCATCTTTTGAAAACCCTAACGGTCCAATCGATGTTATTTTCACAGATTTTATGCCGATAAAATTCATTGTTAGTTTTTTCATTGCATTATGAGACGGACATTTGTTTATTAACCTGTAATACCAGGCATACTGATCCATCGTGCAAATTAAACGAGATGTTTTTCCTGTAAAATATTTATCCCACCACACAGAACCTTCATGTTTTTTAAAAGCAAACCCTGGTAGCAATACTCTATCCAAAAATCCCTTCATGATTGCAGGAACCGAACCCCACCAAACAGGGTAGATCCAAACAATATGGTCTGCCCATTTCAATTTTTCTTGAGCTTCCAATAAATCAGGTTCAAGCTCTGTACGTTTTCTATACCCAAACTCCAAGTTGGGATTAAAATTTAATTCCCTAATTCTAATTTCTATTATTTCAGCACCCGATTTTTCAGCTCCTTTTTTATAAGCGCTAGAGAGCCCAAAATTGAAACTTTCTTTGTCTGGATGACCGTTTATTATTAGAATTTTCTTTTTGCTCATTTTGCAAATTCAATTGGCTGTATATAATTTGCTATGCGCAGTTTCTGCAAGGTCATTGAGAAAAGATGTTGTTGCACACTGTTTTTATTTTTTAATCATAGAGCTCATTGTAGTAAACAATCTGTCATTTCCCCTTAGTAATGACAGAATTGTTTTACTACCAGCTATTAACCACCAATTTCCAACAATTTCTTGATGTGTGGTGTAGTGCGAATTTATAAAGTAGTTTTTTAAGAAACTTGATTGATGAGTTCAATACCTAGCCTATAAAGGTCAGGTTAGTAAATAGTTTATCATTAGAATTTGAAGTGTAAGTCAAATTGTTTAAAGTCCCCTATGGGATTTAATTTCAGACCTGTACAATAGTGATCATTAAACAATAAGGGAATCTTGCACTGCAAATCGTAGTTTCTGAAAATAGTTAAAAACAAATGTGATTAGATTAATGAACACAATATAGACTGAATGCCCTTTAATTGTTATAAGCACATTTTTACAATAACCACATAGGAAAATCCAAACCTTAAAGTTTATTTATTAAGCTTTACAGACAAGTATTTGAGCCTTGAAATCAAAGAAAATATATTTAAGTCAGGTAATTTTATCCATTCGTATAAAACTCAAAGTTATGCACGTATGAAAACTTATTTCTTTACAGATGCATATTTAACAATCTCAAATCTAAACTTATACTTATGAAAAAAAATTATCTATTCTTAATGTTGATTCTAATAATCAATTTTAATCTACACGCGCAAACAACAGATGTCATAACTGGTTTAAACGGACCATACAGCTTGGCATTTAATCAAAACGAACTTTATGTAGCGGAATTTAATGAAAATCGGATATTGAAAATAAATATTTCAGAACCCATGCCAGGTATTGTTGAGGTTATTACTGGGCTTAACGGGCCTACTGATATTTTATTGAATGGTAACACCTTGTATTTTACTCAGTTTGATGCAGGTAAGGTGTCAAGTATGGATATTACTATTGGCCCGTCGAGTTTAGCTGATGTTGTAACTGGAGTTTCTGACCCTACATCTATAGCCATACACAATGATGAATTGTATATAACAGAATCTAATGTCTCAAAGATTTCTAAAGTTGATTTAAGTCTCACAAATCCAGTAAAATCAGATGTTTTAACAGATATTGGATATATAACAGATATTGGATTTAAGGACAACGAATTATATTTTGCCCAATATGGAGATGGAATAATTTCTAAAGTGGATGTTACTGATTCAACTCTAAATATTATCGAAGTTGTAACTGGATTAGAATTCAATCATTCTTTTCACATTCAAGGTAATAACCTGTATATTATTGAAGACTTCCAAGGGAAAATATCTCAAATGGATTTGGTTGTTGGTGACTCCTCATTAACAGAAGTAGTCAATAATTTAAACTACCCTATAAGAACAGTAGTGAGAGAAAATTACTTATTCATTGCAGAATTTGATGGACAAAAAATATCTAAGTTTGCATTACCTACGTTAACGCTTCACGAGTCGCAAAGCAGTGCTTTTGAAATATTTCCTAATCCTGTCGAAGATCAATTATTTATCAATAACAATTTAGGAATTGATTTTGCATTCAAAATATATGACGTTTTTGGTAGGGAAATAGATAAAGGCACGTTAAAAGTTGAAAACTCAATAAATGTTGAGAGTTTACCTGAAGGAATTTATTTTTTAGAATTAGAAGGAAGGCAATCACGAAAGTTTGTTAAGAAATAAAACCCTAATTAATAATTATCAAATCTTAATATTATTAATTAATTTACTAAAGTTGGTCGCATCTATTCTTAAATAAGAAGCTATATCCTTTTGCGGTATCAAATTCAATAGATGCGAGCTTCGAGTCATAAAATTCCTAAAACGTTGTTCGGCATTAAATGCCATAAGCTCATGATGACGCTCAATAATTCCAACGAGAAATTGTTCAGTAAGTTTTTTGAACAAAGTTTCCATTTCTCTATGCTCAATTATAAAACCAGAATGTACAGAATAAGGTATACGTAAAAATGTACAGTCTGTCATGGATTCTAAAAAATATTTTGATGGGGTTTGAGTTAAGAAAGACTCAACAACACCACAGAAGGATGGAGGATATGCGAAGAACATAATGTGCTCTTTAGCTTCATTTAGATAATAAGATTTGCAGAGACCATTATTCATAAGGTATAAAAAACTTTCTGTCTCTCCTTCACGAGTAATAATGGTCTTTTTTGGTATTTTACATTCATTCCACAGGTCTAGATAATTATCTAGAACTACCGAATCAACTTTGTGAATTTTATTAAAGAAATCTTTCAAAACTGAACATATTGTATTGCAAATTACAAGATAAACTTTCTCTATCAAAACTTGATCAATACGCTCCCTTTTTTTCGTTTTGTTTCAACATAAATATGGGCATCTTTAACCTCACTACATGAATAAATACGATCTATTACCGGGAAGAATTTATTACATTCTAAAAGACCTTTTAGAAGGTCTAAATCATCTTTTATATGTTGTTTGGGTCTTAGATAAGTTGTAGTGAATATGGCTTTTTTCCCACCCCTTATCCCGTTCCAAACCATATCAAGAGCAGTTTTTAGGGTGGTGTCAAGAAACTTTCCATTCGACTTCAATAATTTTTGGCATTTTGAAAATGAATACATTCCTAATGTATCAAAAATGACATCATATCTTTTATTCAATGTTGTGAAATCTTCTCTCGTATAGTCTATTACACTATCGGCGCCTAATTCATACATTAATTCGACATTCTCAGTACTGCAAACAGCGGTAACTGTTGCTCCATATAGTTTTGCAATTTGAATTGAAGCCGAGCCAACAGATCCTGATCCACCATAAATAAGAATACTTAGCCCTTTTTTTAAGTTTGCTTTGTTTTTTAGATAGTGCAGTGCTGTTAAGCCTCCCTCTATGCTTCCGGCTATTTCAACAGGGTCAATATTCGAAGGTATAGTAGTTATTGTAGCGTCTTCTTTTATGCTGATAAACTCGGCGTTGGTTCCTAACTTTGGATCGGTAATACCGAAAACGTAGTCCCCTTTTTTAAATGAAGAATTTTGCGAGAAGGTTTCTTCAATAATTCCGGAAAATTCCATCCCTAATATCTTATTTTTTGGACGAGATATGCCCGTAAAAAGACGTGTGAATTTTGGCGTTCCTTTTCTGCTTATAAGTCCTGCAGTCGTTACAGCGGTCGCAAGTACCCTTACCAATACTTCATCTTCTTTAGGTACGGGTTTTGATATATTTTCTACACTGAGTACTTCTGGTCCTCCATATTGATTGCGCAAAATGGCCTTCATAAATGATTAATTTAAATGTTCTTGTCTATATTCTGATGGTGTTTTTTTGTATTTGGCTTTGAATACTCTGGTAAGATGGGCAGGAGCAATAAAACCACAATCGTAACCGATTTGGCTTATGGAATTATTTGAATGTTTAAGTAAGAATGCAACTTTTTCTATTCTTTTGTTCATGATATACCTATTGGGTGTAGTATGGTATATTTCATTGAATTTCCTTTTGAATTTTGACAAACTCATATTTGAAGAAGATGCCAGTTCTTGAATTGAATTTGCCTTAAAAAGATTATTTTCTACTATAGATTTGAATTCATGTGAGTCATCATGCAATTCCTTTAGGGCTTGACGAATTATATTAAAATTTTGCAATTTCGATAAAAGAAAAAATAACTCCTTAATTTTAAATTTTAATATATCGTCGGTGACATAAGTTGAGTCATGCATCAGTTCTTTTATTCCATAATAAAAGTTTTCAATTAACTTCTTAATTGCAATTGTATTCTGTTCGTTGTTGTTTTTATCCGAGTCAGTTAAAAATAATGGATAAACATCGTCATAAATGTAATTTAAGAGCTTGGAATTAAGGTGAATAGAAAGAGTATTTAATTTTGAGGCTTTATCTGCATAGATATGATGAGTTAAGACATTTATTCTGATTAAAATATTGTCATATTCATTTACTTTTAAACAATTATTCAAAATAATTTTTGGGTTTTCATCGAGCGTATATGTAAATATTTTGGTCTTTGACTTTTGTGAAGGATTTTTTTTCAACTGAAATTCTTGTCCCATTGAAATAAGAAGCTCTCCATTGAGCCTTAAAGATGTAGCTTTCATGAAATGATTAAACATTTTCTTTAATTAGGTTTTATAAGCTAAATATGCCTAAATACTGTTTTTAAAATCTTGGTTTTTACCAAGATTTTGTCCGTTTATGATTAATCTTCTGATGTATTGATTGTTAAAAAACTTTTTTTCCAAACAATCCATAAAATGGATATTAAAGCGGTCATTTCAAACAGAAAGTGGAATATGTCATCCATGTCTGCATGTGGCATTGCACTGATGAATACTCCCGTAGTTATCAGAACTGCGATGGTGTTGAATATCTTATTTATTTTTGGTTTCAATATTCGAGAAAGGAGAACCATTGAAATGGGAATTTCGGCTAAAATTGCCCCTAACATCATAAGCTCATCTGTAATAACCATTCCATTAATAGTACCCTCGAGCGCTTCAGATAAGAAGTCTTTATCCCCAAATTGGTGAAGATCTCTAAAAATAATATTAAACAAGATAAAGATCCAAAGATTAGAGATGAGTGTTTCGCTCTTAATGCCTTGCGTTTTCATAAAAAATGATTTACCGCAAAAATGACTAGAGTGATTAATTTATTCATTGACTTTCGTCAAGAAAAATAAAGAAGAGTGAAAGCGAAAAATCTTTACTTGCTTAAAAAGGTTTAAGCATAAATCCGTTTGCGGATTCTACTCAATGTCTCAGGTTTAATACCTAAATAACTTGCTATTAAATACTGTGGAACTCGATTTAATAGTCCGGGTGATGTTTTTTGGAGGTGTTGATAACGTTTTTCTGGAGATAATTTGATTAAGTTATCACGTACAAGTTGTTTTTCGGCAATTTGATCCTCTAAAACTGGTGAAGCAAGTGCTGCTAATCGTGGTAATTTTTTCAATAAATCTTCAGATCGGCCAGGAGACCCAAAAGAGATAATTGAATCCTCTAGACATTCAATATAGTATTCCGAGGGGCTCTGCGTAATAGTACACATAGGTTTAATAGGTTTAGCTTCCGTATGGAATTCGGTAACTTTTATATCCCCATCGACTAAATAATAACTAAATGCACAACCTTTAAGAATGAAAAAACATTCATTAGACATGTCACCTTCAGAAAGTAAGTGTTCTCCTTTTTTTACATTTCTTATGAAGCTTTGGTTTAAAATGACCGTTTTTTCATCTTCTGTTAGAGTTACATATTTAGAAATAAATTCAATGATTGCATTTTCCATACCTAAAAACACATATAGTTTACATTATTTAGATGAATTATAACTGCAAGATATAGTTTTAAGCAAAAATAATTGGTAAGATTCAAGAATTAAGTTGTTGATTTCTTTTTCGAGTACAAGCCAACAAGTAAAACCACTAAATAAGCCCAAATAATCCATGAACCTAGAATTAACACTTGTTCTTGACTTAACGAAGGGAAGACAGCACTATGGAATTTAAGGCAAAATACATCACCTATCATTCCTGGAATTGCCTTTAAGACTGCACTCCTGAGCCGTGAATGATCGTTAAGCCTAAATCTCTTAAAAACGTAAAGAATTAGACCATATAATAAAGGAGCTATGCCAAGATATAACAGAATGACATTTGTAGTATTACCAATACTCAATAGATAATACCCATAGTATCTTACAATCAGCGTAGCTAGTAACCAAATTAAAAATCCAAAAAATAGACTAAATAGTTGGTAGTTTAATTTCATAAGTTTCAGTTTTCAACAAAACAACAACAATTGAGTATCAAATTTATTGACGAAAGTTAAGAAGTCTTTTTTTGCAATTTAAGACCAAATTGGACACAAACTTTTAGCCGTAATAACTAAATAGCTTGCAAGTTATTACAATACAAAACATGGTAATAAGTCAGGAATTTTTAATGGCTTGAAGTTATAAAGGTAATTATCTCTCATATTAGCTTTAGCTCTTCGAGCATTCATTTCAGCAATATTAATAATTGAGATACCTTCAGGGCATTCTACTTTGCAAGCACCAGTAAACGTACAACTTCCAAAATGTATACTTTAAATCGTCATTCAGAGCGAAGCGAAGGGTCTAAACTAACAGCTCAATCCTACCAAAAAGAATCACTGATCTAATGTGATTTTTAATCCAAACGATATTAAAGTACAAAAAAGATTAAAACGTCAAAAACGATAAAACAAATGATACGCTCCATTAAAAGCATAAAACATACCGTTAACATAATTGCGGTTAACCATTCTACAAATTAATTATTCATTTGTTGTGCTATTATAAAACAACTCAACTATTTAAAAATCTTGACTATTAGAAAAACTTGACAATTTTAGACTCCCTCTATCTCCTTAAATCTTAACCTATTTATGTTCAATTGGGCAATCGATGTATGCTTGCCACAGTTTGGATACAACTTGTATTGTGCGTTAAAATCGTGAAATTAAATTATAACTATGAAAAATAAGTACGCTAGAAATATCTTATTTCTAATTTTTGGTTTGGTATCTTTTTCCATGTATGCCCAAATTACCCCGTTTACAATGGGTTTAACACCTACTAATGTTACTTGTACGGGTAATGGTCAAATACAAATTGACATTACCAACACACAGGCTACGGCTAGTTTTGAGTTTCGAATCTATCAATTGCCTAATACTGTAACACCATTTAGGGTAACCAACAACATTATTGCCACGGGCACGACACTAAGTCATACAGAATCCGCCTTGCCTACGGGTAACTTTAGGGTCATTGCCGTCCAAACCTTTGGAGTGCAGACCAATCAGCAAACAGCAGATACGGTTATTGCAAATGACTTTGAAGATTTAGAGTTCACGGCAACTCAATCTCCTATATGTGGAGGGTATTCTGTTGCGGTAAATGTTACCCAAGGTAATCCTTCCGCGTCCGCGTATTCTCTATTGGATAGCGCTAACAATGTAGTTTTAGGGCCGCAAGCTTCAAGTACTTTAGAGCCTGTACCAACACCTGGAGATTATACTGTTGTTGTACAGGATATTTGTGGTAATAGTGAGACTTTAGGGATTATAGTAGAGGAAGATCCAGGCGAGTACAATGCAGGGCTAAACTTCACCAATCAAAACGGATTTTATCGGATGGAGGACTGTAATACCATAGATCACGATCAAATTTATAGATATAATGGTACTACTGTAATACCTGCTTATCGTTTTCCTATCGATCTGTTAATAGAGATTGAAGATCCTTTCGGAGGGCCCGATACCGTTATCAATAGCACTTGGAACTCTAATGCAGATAATAATGGTCCCGAGGATGTTCCAGTACCTTTTCACGAAGGCGAAACCTATGATTATAGCATTACCTTAACCGATGCTTGTGGTTTTACCCAAACCGATACATTTACTATAGAAGCCATTCGTAATATGGATTTAAGGGAAAGAGCTGCAACATGTGCAGGAAGATTTCTTCGATTAGAACCTCAGAGGTATTTGTCTGCTCCATACGATGTTACTTTTACAAGCTACCCCGCAGGGTTTGCCCCCGCAGATTACAATACCAATTTTGCTCCGGGAACTTTTACGGGAACCATTCCAAACACAGGAGCTGAAGATTTTGGAGATTTTAATAATCCTGTCCCAGATGGGTTTTACGAAATAGAAGTTAATAGCTGTGGCACTATACTTACCGACGCAATAACCATCACTACTCAAACTGATTACTTCTTAGCATCAAGTAGTAACTTTGGGGGTTGCGATGATTCCGAAGGAAACATTAATGCAGTAATAAGAGCTCCGGGTTCTTCATCTCAAGCAGACAATTTAACCAGTATTACCGTTACAGCCGCTCCAGCAGAGTTTGTATCGCAATATGGTGCCTTGCCTTTTGACGTGTCTTCCAACATCGCTCCAGATGGGGTTTTTTATATGAATTCGCTCCCTTCTGGGGACTACACTTTAGAAGCCACGGGTGAGTGTGGTTTTGCAGTGGATCCTCTTGATATTACAGTAACAGCTTTAAATTTTAGCTCAACGGTTACCCCAACCGTCAACTGTGGTAGTTTTAATATTACGGCAGAAGTATCTTCAACAGCTATTAATGACCTAGCATATCTTCAAAAATACTTCCCTGCCTCAGACCAATGGGGGCATCCAACCACAGGAGTCTTATATAACGAAGGAGATGCCATAAATAATAACACAGGTATAAGAATATTTGCCGGATCCTCCTCGAGTGGCTTTAATACCGTATCGGGAACAGTAAACAATATTGTCTCAAGCGGTCAGTTTAGGGTGGTATTTCAATATAGTGAATATGTAAACGGATCATCAGGATCAGCACCAGCATGTAGAAGGGTCATCGATAGCTTTAGTATTCCAGAAAATGGTATTCTACTTAATAATTATTATGTGGCAACTTGCCCAGACGGTACTAGAGAACTCGTTATTGATGCAGAGGGCGTGCCTACCGTTAACTATAGAATTGTAGAGTTTAATGGTAGCCCAATGGTTATTGACAATGGGGACAACCCTATTTTTACTGATCTCTCACAGGGTGAATATACGGTTGAGATTTCGGACGGATGTGGAAATGTATCTGTATTCGATTTTAAGACCAATGTCATTAAGAGCCCAGTAATTAGACCAGATAACCTATGTGATGGGCAAGTAGGGTCACTATTTGTGGACGGGCTAACGTTTTTGGATATAGAGTGGACCAGAGATGGAGACCCAACAGTGATAGGCACAGGCAATACCTTAACATTCAGTCCTTATAATGAAGCAACGGATGCTGGGATTTATTATGCTAACCTCTCCTTTGCTGCAGATCCCACGGTGTGTTTTAACCAAACCCTAAGTTTTGAGATTGAAGCACCACAACCTGCACCAGAAGCGGGAACAGGTCAAACGGTTGATATTGCTCAAGAAAATGCTGGTGTCACTAACTTATTTGATTATTTAACACCACCTTACGACGATTTTGGTACTTGGGAAGATTTAACGAATACCGGGCAACTCAATAATGAAGTGTTGGATGCTTCCGCTTTAACCGTTGGGACCTATCAATTTGAATACACAGTTGAAGGGCAATGTACAGGAAGTGACAGTACTATAGTTACTATCAATATTGTAGCATCGACTTTGCAAGCGGTGCAAGATGATATTACAGAATGTCCATTTGTAGCACAGGCCAACATTGGCAATGTCATGGACAATGATACTGAAGGCGGTAACCCAGTAGTGCAAACAAATTATACCATTTCTGTAGAAACTCCTGATCCTGAAGGTATCATCGATGTAGATGCAAGCGGAATAATTAGCTTAGCAGCAAATGCACAACCAGGACAAACATATACCTTAGAATATAGAATAACAGAAACAGCTAATACAAATAATTTTGACACAGCTCTTGTTAATGTTACTATAGCTGTAGATACTACGCCACCAACAGGTACGGCACCGGCGGACATTACTTATCAGTGTGGAGCAGAGATACCTGCGTTAGATCCAGAGGATATTACAGATGAGATGGACGATTGCGGAGGACCAGTAACGGTTACGGTGGTCGAAGATGGCGTAGGCACTTCTTGTGACGGTGGACCAGCGGTATTTACCAGAACATATACACTTACAGACGAGTCAGGTAATACAACAGATTTGGTACAAACCATCACCGTAGAAGATACTACACCTCCAACAGGTACAGCACCAGCTGATATTACTTATCAGTGTGCATCCGATGTGCCTGCCGCCGATCCAGAAGACATTACGGACGAAGCGGATAACTGTTCTGGATTCATTCTCGTTACGGTGGCCGATACGGACAACGGTGGAAGTGGTTGTAACGGGGATCCATTGGTGATTACCAGAACCTATACGTTGGAAGATTGCGGTGGGTCGCCGACCACGGATCTTGTACAGACGATAACGGTAGAGGACACGACCGCGCCAACGGGCACGG
>CAYVNR010000026.1:0-49069 GCA_964453045.1 uncultured Flavobacteriaceae bacterium | reverse complement strand
TTATATTCTCAATTTTGGTACTAATAACTACAGTAGGATTGGTGTTCTTTGGTATTTTTAATGGGTAACTATGTTTAATTGTAGAGGTTTACTCAATTAGTTTTCATTTGTCCAAATCGGGACATCCAAAAACTTAGAAAGGCTTTGAGCATCTTCTATAATACTATTGAGATTGCAATGATCTATAACATGAAGACGCTCAGAATCTTTTAAAACTAAATTGATCTCAAAACTATTAAACGGCGCTATCTGTTCCGATGTGATTTCCCCTAAAATTTGAACTGCAACTATATCGTCTAAGTTTGCCTTTGCAAATCTTAAAAATTTAAGATCTATGTAGCCTTTATAATAATAACCACGCTTCTTATTAAAAACAATACGGATAAGATAATCTTTTAAAAAATATAAAAAGGCACATAAAAACACTAAGCTTGCACCAAACAAGATGAACCCAAATATTGAAAGTCCGTTATCAACGGTCCGCAATTGCAAACCAAAATAACAAGCTCCTATAAATAATGCTAAATACATAGTAGTATACAGTGCAAATTTTACAGAGGGTAAAAATCTAAACATATCGTGCTTTACACGGGCAATATGAGTTTCGAAGCTTGCACCGCCAGAATACATAAATGCTGTGGAGGTATATTTTTTGATTTCTCTTAAATCCATTAAGCCAATATACAATATTCAAGTTTTATTAGACTCAGCATGCCAAATAGGTACATTTAAGAAATCACTTATAACATGGGCATCATCAATAATCGATTTTAAATTACCATGATCAATAACATTTTTTCTAGAATTATCTTCTAAGACTAAATTCAATTCAAAACTTTTATAAGAACCGTTATCGCTTTTTACATATTCACCAATAATTTGTATAGCTGTAATCTGTTTTAAGGGGATATAATCATCAGACTTTTTTTGATTATTACTGTGATGTAATTTAAACTTATAAGTACTGTAAAATAAGCCTAGTTGTTTATCGAAAACTCTGGGCTTGTAAAAGCTGTAAAACATAAGGCAAGAAACACATGTAAATATCAATCCTACAAGAGGTAGTGCCCAATTGATATTTATAAAATCTTCTTTAGTAAATGGATAAAAACCAAAGAATAAAATACCTAAACCAATAGCTAAAAAAATAAAGCAAAATAGTGCTACTCCAATGGATGGTTTGTATACTAATTTTGAAGGTGTATCTTCAATAAGAACATTGGTTTTAAAACTTGCGCCACCAGATTTTATAGGTTCGGTAGAGACCAAATTACTTGAATTTTCAGGATCATTCTCCTTTGCTTCAATAACTTCTTTATGAAACCCTTTGGGTAGAATCATCTATAATTTTTCCTGAAGATACTTACCTGTAACCGATTTCTTATTCGAGGCGATCGCTTCTGGTGTTCCGTAAGCTACCAAATGACCTCCCTGTTTTCCGCCTTCTGGCCCTAAATCGATAATATAGTCGGCACACTTTATTAAATCGATATTATGTTCAATAACGATAATAGAATGGCCTTTTGCAATCAATGCCTGAAAGGATTTTAACAA
This sequence comes from uncultured Flavobacteriaceae bacterium, assembly GCA_964453045.1. Classification (GTDB taxonomy): domain Bacteria; phylum Bacteroidota; class Bacteroidia; order Flavobacteriales; family Flavobacteriaceae; genus Winogradskyella. The sequence continues at coordinate 47,515 of CAYVNR010000026.1, read as the reverse complement.
CTTTTGAATATCGTGAAAATGTAATCCTGTTGTAGGTTCATCAAAAATAAATAGTGCATTGTCGCTCTTACTGCCTTTTCCTAAAAATGTTGCTAATTTAATACGTTGTGCCTCACCACCAGAAAGGGTAGAGGAGGACTGCCCCAAAGTAACATATCCCAAACCAACATCTTGTAAGGGCTGTAACTTGTTCTTAATTTTTGTCTGTTTATACGTGTCAAAGAAATCTATAGCATCATCGATGGTCATGTTAAGAATGTCATCGATGGATTTGTTTTCAAAATGAACTTCTAAAACTTCCTTTTTAAAGCGTTTGCCTCCACAGGTATCACAGGTGAGATGTACATCGGCCATAAACTGCATTTCTATGGTCACTTCCCCCTCACCTTTACAGGTTTCACAACGTCCACCATCCACATTAAAACTAAAATGCTTGGCAGCGTAGTTTCTAATCTTACTCAGTTTTTGGGAAGCAAAAAGCGAGCGAATATCGTCATAGGCCTTAATATAAGTAACAGGATTGGAGCGCGATGAGCGACCAATGGGATTTTGGTCCACAAACTCAACATGTTGAATGTTACTGTGGTTACCAGTTAAATCGGTAAACTGACCCGCTTTATCACTAAATCCAGTTAGCTTTTTTTGAATGGCAGGAAAAAGTATCTTTTTTACCAATGTACTTTTTCCGCTTCCGGAAACTCCGGTAACAACAGTGAGCATTTGCAATGGAAACGTCACATCAATATTTTTAAGGTTGTTCTCTCGAGCTCCAACAATATCGATATGATATTTTGATGTTCTACGTTTTTCTGGCACTTTAATTTCCAATTGACCATTTAGGTATTTGGCTGTTAAGGTATCGGAAACTAAAATATCCTTAAAATCGCCAGATGCCACAACCTCACCTCCAAAAGTACCAGCTTCTGGGCCAATATCAATAATTTCGTCTGCGGCTTTCATAATATCTTCATCATGCTCCACAACAATGACGGTGTTACCTAAATCTCGTAAAGATTTAAGCACTTCGATTAAGCGCTCCGTATCTTTTGGATGCAGACCAATACTGGGTTCATCTAATATGTACATAGAACCTACTAGGCTACTGCCAAGCGAAGTTGCTAAATTGATACGTTGACTTTCACCTCCAGACAATGTATTGGATTTTCGGTTTAGTGTTAGATAATTTAAACCTACATTAGAAAGGAATTCTAGTCTTGTATTAATTTCTGTTAGAAGGCGTTTGGCAATTTTAATGTCGTATTTGTTTAGCTCTAAATTTTTGAAAAATTTTGCTAACTCTTTTAATGGTAAATCAACCAAATCGGTGATGGTAGCATCATTTATCTTTACGTAACTGGCTTCTACCCGTAAACGCTTTCCTTTACAAACATTGCATTTGGTTTTTCCGCGATAGCGCGATAGCATCACACGATTCTGAATTTTATAGGCCTTAGATTCCAGTTCGGCGAAGAAACTGTCCAGTCCTTCAAAATATTTGTTTCCAGACCATATCAAAGCTTTATGCTTTTCACTTAGTTCAAAATAGGGTTTGTGTATGGGAAAATCGAATTTGTGCGAGTTATTAACCAGTTGATCTCTATACCAACTCATACTTTCTCCTCTCCATGGAAAAATAGCGTTTTCGTAGACCGATAATGCCGTATTGGGTACCACCAAATCTTCATCTATACCAATAACATCACCGTAACCTTCGCACTTAGGACAAGCTCCGTAAGGATTATTAAAGCTAAATAGATGTGCATTAGGTTCTAGAAACGTCATACCATCCAATTCAAATTTATTATTGAATGTTGTTTGTTTATTATCTGAAAGTGATTCGATAATACAAGTCCCAACACCTTCAAAAAAAGCAGTCTCAATCGCATCTGCCAAACGGTTTAGAAAGTCTTCATCATCTTTGTATACAATTCTATCGACAACAAGAAATAAATTTTTATCTGATTTAATATCTTGTTTTAAGGCATCATCAATTCTCAAAACATCGTCCTTATATTTAATCCTGGCATAGCCTTGCTGCTGAAGTGTTTGAAGTTTATTTTCTACAGTTCTGCCTTCTTCTAAAATAATAGGTGAGAGGAGTAGAAGTTTTGCACCTTCATTAAACTTTGAGATATAATCGATAACATCTGTTACCCTATGTTTTTTAACTTCTTCACCAGAAATCGGAGAGTAGGTTTTTCCTATTCGAGCAAATAATAATTTTAGGTAATCATAAATTTCTGTAGTCGTGCCAACTGTAGAACGCGGATTTGTAGAGTTTACCTTTTGCTCAATTGCAATAGCTGGTGCTATACCTTTTATATAATCTACTTTGGGCTTATTTAACCGACCTAAAAACTGGCGTGCATAGCTCGATAGGCTTTCTACATAACGTCTTTGCCCCTCAGCGTATAAGGTATCGAAAGCTAAACTCGACTTTCCGGAACCCGATAATCCTGTTATAACAACTAATTTGTTTCTAGGGATAACGACATCAATATTTTTTAGATTATGCAGCTTGGCACCTTTAATAATGATGTTTTCTTTGGGATTAACGTCTAAAATAGTAGTGTTCATAGGATATCTAGGTGATAGAATTTTGCAAAGATACGTTATCTAATTCAGCTGTTAAAATGCAATAATGGCAAGTTAAATGTTAAAATTTAGTAGGTTTTTTTGTTTTTTCGGAATGATTGTTGTTATATTTACCACATAATCATTTAAAAAACAACTGCGTATAATATAATATTACTTTAAAAAATTAACCCCTTGCTAAGAAGTTTACTTCTTACTACTAAGAGTAATATTATGAAAAGAGAACTTATCCAAGACGCAGAGTTGGTCAGCAACTACATTAAAGGAGACGAGAGTGCACTATCAGTTTTGATAGGAAGGCATAAACAAAAAATCTATAGTTTTATATATTCTAAGGTTTACGATAGAGACATTACTGAAGATGTTTTTCAGGATACCTTTATTAAAGTCATTAGAACCTTAAAACGTGGTAAATACAACGAAGAGGGCAAATTTTTGCCTTGGGTAATGCGAATTGCACACAATTTAGTTATAGATCACTTTAGAAAGAATAGCCGTATGCCAAAATTTGATAATACTGGAGAATTCAGCATTTTTTCAGTATTAAGTGATTCTAGCCTTAATGCAGAAAAGAGTATGATTAAAGATCAGGTAGAATCGGATGTAAGACGTGTTATTGAAGAATTGCCTGAAGATCAAAAACAAGTTTTAATAATGCGTATGTACCAAGATATGAGTTTTAAGGAAATATCTGAGCGTACTGGTGTTAGTATTAATACAGCATTAGGTAGAATGCGTTATGCACTTATTAATATGCGTAAGGTTATAGAGCAAAACAATATCGTTTTAACGAATTAGGTTAAATCTTTTTGGGATTTAAAATCTTAGAGTTTTTAATTTTTAATTTGAATTTTATTTGTTAGACACAATAAACAAAGTTCAATTGCGTTTTAACCATATAATAAATCCTAAATTATTAATATGGAAAAAATTTACTCTAACATTTCCCGAAAAAATGACAACCTAAAACCAAAAGATGAAACTATAAGTTTCCTTTTGAATTACTCAAAGGCTTTAAGTGTTATAGATTATAATAAATTGAAGTTTGAAGCACTTCTAAATTAAGTTGAAGAAAAATCCTGATTCGTAAAGTATCAGGATTTTTTTGTAAACAATAACGCTTCGTAGTTATGAGTGGTAAGATATTCTTTCTTTAAGGCTTTTAAATACTTTATAATCATTGATCTATCGGGGTGTTTCTCGATTAGGCAATTTTTAATGTCCTCGTCATAAACTGTAAGTAAGAGGTACCAGTGGCCTTTTCTGCTAGAATAGTTATCTTCAAAAACTCTTACACCTACTTTTTCATCTAAGACCAAGTCGGTTAAAACCAAACCAATATTTGCAGTTTCATCGGTTCGTTCTACTTCGCTGTATGATAAGTAATATGTTTTTCCGTTCAGTTGAAAAGGTGTGTTAAAGCCAACATCTTTATGGTTAAGATTAAATTTCTTATTAATATAATTATAAAATTCGTCCGCTTCTTTTGGGTCTTTGAATATAAAAGATGTTTCCTTAGGTAGTTTACGCTGAAATTTTTTGGCTTTCATTACCTTATAGTCCTCGTTTTTAAACTTTGGTGCAATTTTATAAGGAATACAGGATACGATAGTAACTAGGAGTATCGTAATAAAAAAGCGGTTCATCGGTCAATTGATTTATTTGTAATGCACAATAACCATTCCGCTTTTTTACTTTTTGTTTTTATAGTAATCATTCAAAACCGACTTTCGTCCAATCGTTTTGGTAATAATATCCTTTTCTAAATCCCAACCACGTGCAGGCGAATACTCACGACCATACCAAATGATTTGAAGATGCAAATCGTTCCAGAGTTGTTTTGGAAATAGACGTTTCGCATCTTTTTCGGTCTGTACCACATTTTTTCCGTTAGTTAAATTCCAACGGTACATTAAGCGATGAATATGGGTATCTACAGGAAAGGCAGGTATTCCAAACGCTTGGGATAAAACAACAGCAGCAGTTTTATGGCCAACGGCAGGTAAGGCTTCTAATTCTTCATACGTCTGCGGCACTTTACCATTGTGCTTATCAATTAAAATATGTGACAAACCATAAATGCCCTTACTTTTCATGGGTGACAAACCAACGGGTTTTATTATTTCCCTAATTTCCTCAATACTCAATTTAATCATATCATAGGGATTGTCAGCACGTTCAAATAACAATGGCGTAATTTGGTTAACGCGTACATCCGTACTTTGAGCAGACATTAAAACCGCAATCAATAAAGTATAAGGATCTTTGTGGTCTAATGGTATAGGAATTTCAGGATACAGTTGATTTAACGTATTTATAACAAATTGTACCTTTTCTTGCTTAGTCATTCATCGTATTTTTACAGAAACACAAATTTAAGCAATATGACGCATTTAAAAGCAGGTGATAACGCACCAGATTTTTCAGCAAAAGACGAACAAGGAAATACAGTTTCATTATCTGATTATAAAGGAAAAAAGCTAGTTGTTTTCTTTTATCCTAAGGCAAGCACACCTGGCTGTACAGCTGAAGCTTGTAACTTAAACGATAATTACGATAGGTTTAAAGCGCAAGGTTACGAGATTTTGGGTGTGAGTGCAGATAGTGCAAAACGTCAATCGAATTTTAAGAATAAATACGGTTTTCAATACCCATTATTGGCAGACGAAGACAAAGTTGTAATAGAAGCCTTTGGTGTTTGGGGACCAAAGAAATTTATGGGCAGAGAATACGATGGTATTCACAGAACTACTTTTGTTATTGATGAAAACGGTATCTTGGAAGATGTTATCACTAAAGTGAAGACAAAGGAGCACACAGCTCAGATACTAACAGAATAAAGGCTTTTGCATTAGCAGAAAATAAAGCGACCTATTTCAATTGCGATGAGTAAATGAAATAGGTCGTTTTTTATTTGTATTACAGTGTTTATTTATGCATCACCTCTTCAGACTCGCAACCAAACAAACTCTTCTCCTTTATAAGTTTGGCCACACCTTCAGGTAACATTTCTTCCCAACCTTGTTTTCCTTCTGCTATCATCTTTAAGACAGTTCTTGAGAAAACAGAAAGGTTAGAGGTATCAAAATCGGTAATATCAACTACTTTTCCGTTGTATTTAAAGAATTTATAGAGTTCTTTCATACGTGGATGAACTTTTAGATTTTCGCTTGTAGTTAAGCTGCCATCTTCATTTTGCATAGGATAAAGATATACACGCAAATCTTTATAGAACAATTTACCGAATGCTTCTAAAATTCCACCGCTTAAATGGCGGTAGTACTTTTCGTCAAAAATATCAACCAAATTATTCACTCCCATGGCCAATCCCATTCTGCTTCTGGTATACTGGGAGAAATATTCAACTAACTTGTAATATTCCTGAAAATTGGATATCAAAACCGTTTGTCCTAAAGAGCACAGCAGTTTTGCACGGTCCATAAAATCTTGTTCATCTATTTCTCCTTCTGCCCTTAAATTTGATAAGGTGATTTCAAAAATTACTTGAGTTTTATCCTTATCTACCTTATTTTCTTTAATGAACATTTCATATGATTTCTCATACATATCCATATTTACTTTGGTAACTGGCCTAAAACTACCTCTTAAGGCAAGGATATTTTTTTTGTAAAGTACACGTGCCGGAAGTACATTATTGCCGTCTGGTGCAAACATTACAGCATCGGTCATACCATTTTTAACAAGTTGTAGACTCATTAAGCGATTATCGATATCTTTATAGACTGGGCCCGAAAAGTTTATGGTATCGATTTCTAATTGGTCTTTATCCAGATGGTCATATAAATAACGAAGTAACTTACGTGGTTGATTGTACTTGTAAAAAGCACCATAGATTAGGTTTGTTCCTAATTTTCCAAGAGTTTCTTGCTGTAAACGCGCATCATTTTCTTTAAATCGAATATGAAGAATAATATCATTATAGTCTTGGTCTGGGGCCACTTGATATTTAATGCCTACCCAACCATGTCCTTTATATTTTTTTGCAAAATCTATAGTAGCTACGGTATTGGCGTATGCGAAGAAAATCTTGTTTGGATGTTTTTCCCTTACGATACGCTGCTCAATTAAATTAACTTCGTGGTTTAACATTTTCCGAAGTCGAGCTTCCGTTACATAACGCTTATCGTCCTCTATACCGTAAATAGCGTCACTGAAGTCTTTATCGTATGCAGACATGGTTTTGGCTATAGTACCAGAAGCTCCTCCAGCCCTAAAAAACTGCCGGACTGTTTCCTGGCCTGCGCCTATTTCAGCAAAAGTACCATAAATGTCTTTGTTGAGGTTAATACGTAGGGCTTTGTCTTTAAGGGAAGGAATATTTTCAAATTCCGAGTCGCCTCTATACGTTATTTCTTCCATAGATATTGGGATTACATCATTTTAGCAAAGGTACCAATTTACTATTGCAAACAAAAAAATAAACTTATTTTTGTTTCAAACTAAGAGGCCTTTGAAAATTACATTTTTAGGGACAGGAACTTCACAGGGCATTCCAATAATCGGAAGCACACATCCTGTATGTTTAAGTGACAACCCAAAAGATAAACGCTTACGCGTTTCTGTACTTGTAGAATGGGATAACTTTACCTATGTTATAGATTGTGGGCCAGATTTTAGGCAACAAATGCTCAATGCCAAGGTTAACAAAATCGATGGCATTATATTTACCCATGAACATGCGGATCATACCATGGGGTTGGACGATATTCGTCCATTTTTCTTTAGGCAAGGAGATATAGATCTGTATGCACACAAGCGTGTTTTTGAAGCCTTGGAAAAACGATTCGATTATATTTTCACAACTCAGCCAAAATATCCTGGTGTCCCGAGTGTAGTTAAGCATCAAATTGAAAATAAGCCCTTTAAAGTCGGTAACATTGAAGTAATACCTGTTGATGGCCTGCATCATAAACTTCAGGTATTTGGATTTCGATTTAAAGATTTTGCATATTTAACAGATATGAAAACTGTACCAAATGAAGAGGTTAAAAAACTGGGCAATCTCGAAGTTCTTGTGGTTAATGCGCTTAGAGAAGAACCACATATGTCGCATTTTAATTTAGAAGAGGCTTTGGCATTCATTAAAAAAGTAAGTCCAAAGCGTGCTTATTTAACACATATTAGTCATCATATGGGGTTTCATGATGATGTACAACAAAAACTGCCAGACAACGTTTTTTTGGCATACGATAACTTACAAATTACCATTTAAGATATGAAGAGTAGAGTTTTTATGTATTTGTTTATTTTTTCGGCATTACTGATTATTTTTCAATATGTCAATTCGAAGAGTATCATTGATAAATACGAAAAAGATATTGCTAGCTATAAAACCACAATGGCTGAACAAGAAAAAACCATAGCTACTTTAGAAGAGCAGAATTTTGAACTCAATTACTTTAATATAGATCGTAATGATAATGCCTTAGACTATTTCATTACGCAAGGCTATAATGTAGATAAGCTCATTACGGCAATTACAGAAGGGCTTTATAACATGAATAATTACGAAGGTGAAGAGCATCCGATAGTACCTTTTGTATCGATGACAGATTCTAAGTTGCTAATCAATAAAATACGAATCTTAAATCATAGGTGGATTGTTGCCAACTTTACTGACGGCCAGCATTGGGGGGAAATTTTTGTGACTTACGAAATTGATGAGGAAAATAACTTAAAGTATAAACTGGTAGAATACTTTATGTATCCAAAATTCGACTAGATATATTGGTTTAGCCAAGCCTTAAAATCATAAAAGTTCTGTGGAGCTACGCCATGACCCACTGAATATTCCTTGTATATATGATTAATCTTCAAAGTCTCTAAAAATTCGGGAGTTTTTCTGGCCCAATCTATAGGTATAACCTGGTCAACAGATCCATGGGAGCAAAAAAAGTTTAAATGAGAAACATCTTTGTCTTCAATCTTATCTGGTAAGATATCTTCATTTATATAGCCACTTAAAGCTATAACATTTTTTACCTTTTGAGGGTAGGTAAGTGCTACGGCATAACTTAAAATAGTACCTTGACTAAAGCCCAAAAGTGTAACATTCTCAGAATTTACAGGATAAGTTTTACAAGCATAATCAATAAACTTTGAAATTAGACCTACGGATTTTTTAGCTTGTTCATTATCACTCCATTTGCCTTGCACAGCATCAAAGTTTATGGAATACCATGCATTTCCAAAGGGTTGCATAGGATATGGTGCTCTTAAGGAGATGATGAATAGTTCTTCGGGCAATTCTGAAGCAAAAGCAAATAAATCATTTTCATCACTGCCATAACCATGACACATTATGAGTAATGGCGCATTTTCTTTTAGTGACGAAGCTCTTTTAATATAATGCAAATCTGCCATGCTTACTGTCCAATATTTTTAAATATATTCTGAAAAATATCCCCTAGCAACGGGATTTTATTCGTTTTACCAGTAATGGCACCAAAAATACCATAGAGATATAATATTGAGAAAAACAACCAAAAAGCCATACTAATATTCATACTGTTAAAACTACTCACAACAAAAGCTATCATAATGTATAATAGGCCCAGGCCAAGGGCTTGTCTTGTATGAAAAGATGTAAAAGGATTCTTTTTATCCTGATTCATAAAAAAGGCAATTAAGGTACCGAATAGCGTTAAATAAGCAACAACAGCCAAAGTTTTGCCTTCATTGATTGTATTTTGATTCATTATTTTAAAACAATTTTGTTATTGGCAATAATCCCGTAAGTTCTGCCTTTTAATTTCATGCCCAAAAAGGCACTGTTTTTAGATCGCGATGTTATATTTGCCTTACTGAATTGGTATTCTTCATTGGGGTTAAACAAGCTTAGATCAGCAACTTCACCAATATTTATTGATGTTTCCGCAATACCAAATCTCGACTTTCCTTGGTTTAGAACACTTACAGTTTTCTTGGTAGTAAATATGGTTTGAAGTGCTCCAAAAGCAGATTCTAAGCCTATGGTGCCATATTTGGCATAATCGAATTCTATTTTTTTGTCTTCAATGTCTATTGGGTTGTGGTCAGTGGTGACCATGTCTATAGTGCCATCTTTTAATCCTTCGATTAAAGCGTCACAATCCTTTTGTGTTCGTAAAGGAGGTAATACTTTGTATCTGGTATCAAAACCGTCGAGAGCATCGTCTGTTATCACTAGGTTATGAATAGCAACACTACACGTAACATCTAACTTCTTGGCTTTCGCTGCTCTTATCAATTCCACAGACTTAGCTGTTGATATTGTTGGAATATGAAGTTTACTTTCGGTGTATTCCAACAAAAATAGATCCCTGGCAACCTGAAGCTCTTCAGCTAAAGCCGGATTTCCCTTTAAACCTAATTGTGTACTGTTAATATGTTCATTGGCAACACCATGACCTGAGATTTTAGATTCTTGGGGAAATGAGCACACCAAACCACCAAAGTTACTGGCATATTGTAGTGCAATCTTCATTAAATTTGGATTGCCAATCGGTTTCTGGTAATCGTAAAACGCTATTGCGCCAGCGTTTTTCATATCGTAAAGTTCTGCTAAATCCTTACCGTTACTGGCTTTGGTCAATGCGCCAAGAGGATAAAGGCTTGTGGCCTTATTTTGAGCTTTAGATTTTACAAACGTTATATCTGCATAACTATCAATTACGGGATTAGAATTGGCATTTAGAGCTACAGCTGTAAAACCAGATTGTGCTGCAGTTTTTAAACCATTGGCAATAGTTTCGCGTTCTTCATAACCAGGTTCACCAAAAGACACGCTACTATCAAACCAACCCTGAGATACATGGAGGTTATCTAGTGTTATCTCTTTGTAATTGTTGGGATTGGAAATGCGTTTAGAAATCTTAGCAATACGACCTTTTTCAATTAAAATATCAACCGTTTCGTTGTGAAAATCACTTTTAGAATCAACGATAGTGGCAGATTTTATGAGTGCGTTCATTTAAGATATTTTAGTAGAAGTATTTCTATAATTAAAAATACTAGCGCAAAAATAACAAACCATTTCCATAACGCGTTAATAGTTGCATTACTTTTTATAGCGTTTATTGTAGTGGCTAGACTTTCGCTCACTGTATTATTAACTGTGTCTTTTAAATTGTAGTAATCTAAATTACTTTCACTGCGATTATAATTGAAGCTTAAGTTTTGCAACACTTCAGACTTGTTTTTAACACTTAAAATTCCTGCTGTATTCGGATAATCTTCAGTTTCCAGTACAACAGATTTACTATATGTTTTTTGAAGTGGAATTACCGAAGTTTCATCAGAGCTCAAAGTTAATATATCATCCTGTCCCAAAAGCGCATTGATGGCAATAGTGTTGGGCTGACCAATAGTATAATAAAGCTGTGATAATTTTAAACTTTGTTTTCCAATATTATACAACACAGGCACTATTAATGGAGAATTCTTGAAATTTGAATTCTGTTCATTTAAAGCCGAGGCAAACACAAAAGCGTTTGAGTTTCCTACGAGAAAAGGTGTACCATCTTCATAAGATAAAACAGCATTATTATTAGTAGTGAAACGATAAGATGCTTCTACTTTTGGATATTGAAAATTAGTCACTTTAGAATAAAATGCATTTTTCAAAAGTGGGTGATTGTAATTAATGGATGTGATCCTCTTTGGGCTAGTATTAACAGTATTGAAATTAGAAATATTTAATTTATTAAGTAATTGATTATAAGAATTTAATGATATATTATCTGATGGAATAATTAAAATATGGCCATCATCAAAAATAAATGTTTGAAGTGCAATTATTAATGCGTTTGAAATCGTCTCTAACTCATTTAGAACAATTAGGTTTTGATCTGGAATTAAATTAAAATTCAATGTATTTAAATTGAAACTTGTATAATCAAATTCGTCATTGGTATAGATACGTTTCAAGAACGAATCCTCTGCAGTTTCATTAATGACTAAAACCTTGGTCTTTGGTTTTGAATTAATGTTAAAATAAAACGTATTGTCGTATTGCAAACCTGCATCTTCCAATACTATTCTTCCGTTTATAACGGTATTGTTTGCAATTGTAAATGTCGTTTCAGCTTTATCTTCAATATCCATAGCACTTTTAGTCAGCAAAGTATCATTGTTAAATAACGAGATGGTCACATTCTCTAATGTTTCACCTTGATTAGATAGTAATACTTTTAAATTTAGAGACTCAGGAGTTGCATTTTCAATATAAACACTATCAATACTCACATTAGCAGCTAAAGACGATTTTGGTTGCACCAGTTTTAACTGAACCGTACTATCGGCTTCAAAGGAGATAGAATTATTTTTTTGCTGAAAATCGGAAACCAAAACCAAATTCTTTGTTGCTGTATTGTTTTTAGAGAATAATTGCTTTCCCTTTAAATACAGAGCATCATAATTGAGCTGAGTAGGGGAATACGCTAACTGAATTAAATCATTTTTAAGTGCTTTAACCGTTGTGTTTTTAAAAGTTTTATTATTGGTAAAGAGGCTTATCTGCTCATCCTCAGGCAATGTGTTAATGACATCTTGTATTGCTTCATTCAAAAGTGTGCCATTTTTACCTTTGGCCTGCATACTATACGAGTTATCTAAATAAATAACCGTTTCTTGAGCTTCGTTGAAATTTTCAGTATTTGGAATGTAGGGTTGGGCAAAAGCAATAATAGCAAATGCTAAAAGTAACATTCGCGCTAAAAGTGTTAACCATTTTTTTAGTTGTGAGCTTTTGCGAGTTTGCAGTTTTACTGCTTTTAGAAACTTTACATTGGTAAACTGAACTTTTTGAAAACGACGTAATTGAAATAAATGAATAAGAATAGGAATGACCAGTAAAAATAAGGCGTAAAGTAATTCGGGGTGTTTAAACTGCATTCGTTATTTTTTGATAACCCTTGAGGTTTTATACAGTACTTGATTCAGTATCTAACCAAACAGGTCTTAAACTCCAAATATAGAAAATGCAAAACGATAACGGTATTTAGCTTTTGAGAAATTTAACAGAAAAAGAAATAATCTTGCATTGATAGCATTTTCTGTTGCTCAAAGTAGAGTCGTATGTCTTTTTGTGCATCCGCATTGGCAACAGTGACAATACTCTGCGGACGATTAAGCCTTTCTAAATAATTAAAGTTAAAAAGTTCCTTTCCATAAATGTCTTTTCCAATTTTCTTTTTGTTATCGCAAATCCAGTGGAATGGTATTTCTTTTTCAATTAATAATTTCGCAACGGTTTTGCCTTTATTGCCAGCGCCCCAAATAGTTAAGGGTCTATTGCTGTCGTAATCGAGCTCTAAAAAGTAATGCATCTTAATGTCTAAAAAGTAATTAATCGCATAATGCTCGTGGGTTCTGGAAGTGCGTGTGCTATAATCGCGCCAATGGAGTAGGACTTTATCACAGGGAATACAAGTGTAACCAGCTCTATAAAATCTGAAAGTGAGGTCATAATCCTCAGGATAACGATTGGGATTAAAACCCTCACAAGCTTCAAAATCATTACGATGCAACATCCAACACGGAGAAGGAATAACACATTCTTTGTAGATTTCAGAATAATTACTACCTGTTTTGGTTAGCCCATTTATCCAAGTTTCATAGCGCGCGTAACCATCACTAACACCATCGGCTCTAAAATAGTTTACCAGCCCAATTGCTAAATGGTTTTTACCATGTTTTAACAAGCTATCCACCATAACTTCAAGACGGTTTAAAGTCATAATATCATCACTATCCATTCTCGTAATATACGTACCTTTACACTTAGAATATGCTGTCTGCAATGCCGAAATGATGCCACTTCCCTTATTTTTAAAAAGCTGTATTCTGTTGTCTTTACCAGAAAAGTTTTTAACAATACTGTACGATAAATCTTCTGAATTATCATCAATAAAAATGGCCTCCCAATTGGTATAGCTCTGACCTATGATCGATGCTATACATTTAGAAATAAAGCCTTCGGTATTCTTAAAAGGAATCAATATGCTAACAAGAGCTTGTGACATGGTACGAATTTAACAAAACCTTTAGATTTAAAGCAGTAACAGATTGTAGATTTGTGCGTCAAAGTAAAAACTAAAACATTACATATGAAGAATTCCCTAGCCATTCTTGGCCTAAGTTTAATATTGGTTGGCTGTGGTTCGGCTAAACCAAAAGCTGATGATTTAGCAGTAAATAATCCTATTGAAACTGCGTTGGATCTAACATCCGTGGTGGATGATAAAGTACCTGTTACGATTAACCCTGGTCGATTTACTACTGAAACCGTAACATATAGATTGCCAAGAGTAGTACAAGGCACGTACTCGGTAAGTGATTTTGGAAAGTACGTTGAAGACATGAAAGCTCTAGATTATAACGGAAATGAGCTTAAAGTAACCAAAGTAGACACTAATACTTGGACTATTTCTGATGCAACCAAATTGGATAAGTTAATGTATTATGTGAATGATACGTTTGATATTGAATCTACAGGAGGCATAGGAGGTGAGAATCCATTCTCTCCAGCTGGTACAAATATCGAAGAAGACAATTATGTGCTAAATCTTCATGGATTTATAGGGTATTTCGATTCTTTAAAGAACAATCAATATGCATTAGACGTAACTGCACCTGCAACTTTTGTTAGAACTTCTGCTTTAGAAGACAAAGGCATGAAATCTAGTGCAGATGGCAAATCTATAACCAGTAGTTATTTTGCTCAGCGTTATTTTGATATTACTGATAATCCAATGATGTACGGTAAGTTAGATGTAGAAGAATTTATGGTTGGTGATATAAAGATTGTACTAAGTGTATATTCTCCAAACAAAGTACATACAGCGGCTAGTCAAAAGGAAACGGTTTATAAAATGATGCAAGCCCAAAAAGAATATTTGGGAGATATTAATAGCACAGCACGCTATGATATTTATCTGTACCTATCTGATGGAAGTGAAACTGCACCAAAAGGCATGGGAGCTCTGGAGCATCACACATCCACTGTGGTAGTTTTACCAGAATCTTCTAGTAAAGAAGGTTTGGCGAGCTCTATTATAGATGTAGTAGCACATGAATTCTTTCATATTGTAACACCATTATCTGTACATTCTGAAGACGTACATTATTTTGATTATAACCAACCAACATTCTCTAAGCACCTATGGATGTACGAAGGCGTAACGGAATATTTTGCGCAGCACTTCCAAGTATATCAAGGTCTTGTAGAACCAGATGCATTTTATAATACAATTATGTCTAAGATAGCAACGTCTAAAAATTTAGATGATGCTATGAGCTTTACTATAATGAGCGAAAATGTATTAGAAGAGCCTTACGCATCTAACTACTACAATGTATATATGAAAGGCGCTTTAATTGGCATGTGCATAGATATTTTAATGCGAGAAGAGAGCAACGGCAATAGAAGCATGCTGTCATTAATGAAAGAGCTTTCTGCAAAATACGGGAAAGAAAAGCCATTTGTGGATGACAATATCATTACTGAAATTACAGAAATGACCTATCCAAGCGTCGGTGAGTTCTTAAGAACCCATGTGGAAGGAGATGTGCCAATTAATTACAATGACTTTTTTGCTAAGGTAGGCTTGACTTTAGGGGAATCTGAAGTTCCGACAAATTATATTTTTGCAGGAGGACAAAACATAATTTTTGATGGAGACCAAGAAAAGGGAACGATTTTTTTCTCACCTATGGCATTAAAAAATTCATTTTGGGCCTCTCAAGGCGTACAGGCAGGTGACGTTATCAAAAAAATCAACGGACAGGATTTAACATTGCAGAATGCACAACAATTGATTGGTGGCATGCTTGGATGGCAAGAAGGTCAAGAATTTAGTATGGATTTAGAACGTGACGGACAAGCTATTGTACTTAAAGGTAAATTAACTAAAGCTGTAGCTAAAAGTGAAACCTTAATTGAGGATAAAAATGCAACCGAGGCGCAAAAATCCTTAAGAGCAGCTTGGCTAAAAGGGTAAACTATGCCATTCAGAGCATAGCGAAGAATCTCATTCTTATATAAAACTTTTGAATTTAGATAGGTACATCCTGCAGGGTTTTTCAACCTTGTAGGTGTACTTTAAATATGCTTAAATACCTACAAGGTATCAGAAACCTTGCAGGTAATGTATACAACTATTAACCTAGATGATCGATAAAGTTTTAAATGAAAATCTAAGTGTTTTCATATTTTAGAAATTATGATGACAACCGAAACAACAAATGCAATTCTGATTGTTTCACCTATAATCTCACCCATGGACTAATACTTAGCTGATTTCCCTTTGGGCAAAGAACTTTCAATAAATTCTCTTAAGTCATCATTAGCTTTGATTAAATCTTCGTTTCGTAAATACATCATGTGACCACTTCTATAACCTTTAAAGGAAAAACGATCTTTCATTTTTCCACTAGGGTCGATTTGCCATTGTGAGTATTTTGCAGAGAAGTAGGTTGTAGCACCATCGTAATACCCCGATTGTGTCAATACTTTTAAGTACGGATTCTGGGCCATCGCTTGTCGTAGGTTTTCGCGTGTGTTATCATTCGTTCTATCCCAATTACCCACATTGCCAAAAACATTGTATTTTATATCGGTTTTAAAGCCTAATTCATTCTGAATGTAATAATTAATAGCTGGAGTAAAGCTATGAAGCCAAGATGTTAGTTCTGCGCTGTAATCTGGGCTTGAGCCCGTTTCAACTTTATCAAAGCCGATATATCTTGAATCTAATCTTCCAATAGTTTCGCCTGTCTTATTTCTTAATAATTCTTTCCAAAAGAAACGATTCGGAACATCTAAATTCATTTGAAGAATCACCTTTTTGGATAACCCAGAATAGTAGCTCATTTGCTCAGCTATGAATTGTTTTTCAGTATCAGAAATGAAACCACCTTTGGCAATAGCTGGCATGAGTTTATTGATTGCAAAATCTTCTGCTTCTGGTAAAATTTCTAATAAATCCTTATTCTGAAGCTTTGGTGACAAAGCTTTGTGATACCAAGCAGCGGCGGTATAATACGGTAAGTTTAAACTCGATGATAGCGGCCCGCCAACACGCAGTACTTTGTAATCTGCTGGTGAAACCAAGATTACGCCGTTAAGATACATCCACTGGCTGTTCTGAAGCTCTAGTGATAATCCCATTACTCGCGTGCCACCATAGCTTTCACCAATGATATATTTTGGCGATTCCCAACGGTTGTGGCGTGTTGTAAAAGTGCTCATCCAACTTGCCAAATATTTTATGTCTGCATTCACACCAAAAAAGAGTTTGTCATCTGGCATTTTTCCATCTTTGTTGGCAATTTTTCGCGAATAGCCTGTGTTTACAGGATTTATAAATACAATGTCTGCTACATCCAATATGGAATTGGGATTATCTTTAATACCATAAGGTTGCACAGGATAACCTTCCTCATCGATTTTAAGAATTTTTGGACCTGTATAAGCAATATGCATCCAAACCGAAGCTGAACCTGGCCCGCCATTAAAGGAATAAATGATTGGGCGTTGATTGCCCTTAGAGTCGTTAGTCCGTTTATAATACGTGTAATACAATGAGGCTATCATTTTTCCTTCTGCATCCCAAACCGGTTGAAAACCAGTTTCTGCTTTATAGTTGATTTGCTTTCCTTTTACAGTCACTGAACCCGAAGTAACATAAGTCGTGTCAACAGGAATTTTTAGATCTTGTGAAAAGCTAAAAATGAACGTTAGAAAGAATAAGAGTGTAATTTGAAGTTTCATAAATTAAATTTTATAGTATGGTGCTGCAATGAGCCAGTCTAATTGCAATGACCGGTAACTTAGTTCAAGATTTTAAAGATAAGCAACCAAAACTAAAATCCTTCAAAAACGCCTAACCCAAATAAGGCAAAATCATATTTTACAGGATCGTTTATATCTAGTTGACGTAAATTATTATCTAATTCTGTTAAAGCTTTACCATCATTCTGTTTACGTTTTAAGAGTCCTAATTTACGAGCCACATTGCCAGAATGTACATCTAGTGGACAACTGAGTTGGGCGGGAGAGAGGCTTTTCCAAATACCAAAGTCAACACCAGCGTTGTCATTGCGTACCATCCAACGCAAGTACATATTAATACGTTTGGCCGCTGAGTTTTTTAAGGGATCGCTGACATGCTTTTTTGTACGTTCTAAATGTGGAACTTCAAAAAATACTTTTTTAAACTCATGGATGCTTTTTTGCAATGAATTGTGTTCTACATGTTTTACAAAAACAGCTTCTAATCCACCGTGACTTTTATAAATATGTTGTAAGCTCTTTACAAATTGTGTAAAGTCGTTGCCATTAAACGTACGGTGTACAAAGGCTTGTAAAGTCTCTAAATCTGAAGCTTGGTGCTGCATTACAAATTCAAAAGGCGAGTGGTCTAATAACTCCATCATTCTATGGGCATTTTTAATGATGCTCTTACGGTTTCCCCAAGCAATAGTAGCGGTTAAAAAACCAGCAATTTCTATATCTGCTTTTTTAGAGAAGCGGTGCGGCACCTGTATAGGATCACTCTCAATAAACTTTGGATTGTTGTAGAGCTGGACTTTTTCGTCCAAAAAGGCTTTGAGTTCTGTTTGTTTAAGTTTCAATGTAGAATTATGATTGTGTAAAAATAAGCCTAAAAGAGCTATCTTTAAAGCAAACTATACGAGAATATTATGGCTGGACTTGCAATACAAGAAACCAATAAAAGCGTTTCAAAATATATCAATAGTATTGAGAATGAGACCAAAAAAAGCGACAGTGAAACTTTAATTTCGATAATGTCTGAAATTACAGGTTCAACACCTAAAATATGGGGAGATAACTTTATTGTGGGCTTTGGTAAATATAAATACAGACGTAAAAATGGTAAGGAGGAGTTTGAATGGTTTAATGTCGGTTTTGCACCTCGAAAATCTAAACTCACCATTTACCTAACCTATGATATTGAGAAAGAACAAACATTGATTTCAAAATTGGGTAAATGCAAATGGGGAAGGGGTTGCCTGTACGTAAACAAGCTTGCAGATATAGATTTGGAAATTTTAAAGCAATTAATTGCAAAGAGCAAGATTCGTAAATGAACCGAAGACTAATTATAATGCTACTTTATAAATTCAGTATGACTGTGCATTAGAGCTCTTTTTCCCAAAAGGAAAACAAACTACTTCACTGCAATCATACTTATCTCAACATTTACAAATTTAGGCAAGTTGGCGACTTCTACAGTTTCTCTGGCTGGTGCTGTAGCTTCATCAAAATACTGAGCGTAAACAGCATTAATCTTTGAAAAATTATTCATGTCGCTAATAAAAATAGAGGTTTTTATCACGTTGTCAAAGGTCATGTCTGCAGCAGCTAAAACGGCTTTCATATTTTCCATAACTTGTTTGGTTTCTGCTTCGATAGTATCCATAACCAGTTCCATTGTTTCAGGATGTAAAGCAATTTGTCCTGAGGTGTAAAGTGTGTTTCCGGTTAACACGGCTTGATTGTATGGACCGATTGGTGCTGGTGCTTTTGTGGTATTTATTATTTTTTTCATTTTAAGTTGGATATTACAC
This sequence comes from uncultured Flavobacteriaceae bacterium, assembly GCA_964453045.1. Taxonomy (GTDB): domain Bacteria; phylum Bacteroidota; class Bacteroidia; order Flavobacteriales; family Flavobacteriaceae; genus Winogradskyella. Next base: position 28,327 of record CAYVNR010000026.1, on the reverse strand, counting down.
CAAATTTAAGAGAATTATTTCAAAAGTGTGATGAACTACAGTTTATAAAAAACCCAATGCAAAAATACATTGGGTCTAAATATTTAATGTTCATTGGGAATTAATTTTCCGCAGAAAGATTTTTCATCTCTTCTTCAATCATTTCATAAAACTCATCGATTTTTGGAAGTACAATAATGCGTGTACGTCTGTTTTTAGCTTTGTTCGCTGCAGTATCATTTTCAACCAAAGGCACATGATAACTACGACCAGCTGCAATTAACTTTTGAGGATTTACATCTAAACTTTCCAAAACACGTACTACAGATGTGGCACGTTTTACGCTTAAATCCCAATTATCAAGTAATGGTGGTTTGCTGTAAGGTACATTGTCAGTGTGAGATTCTACCATGGCTTCAAAATTGGGCTTACCATTGATAACAGTGGCAACTTTACCCAATACTTCTTTAGCTCTATCGGTAACGTTGTAACTTCCGCTTTTAAACAATAACTTATCAGCGATAGAAATAAAAACAACGCCTTTTTCTACGTTAACTTCAATATCCGGATCGTTAATACCAACTTCTTTCTTTAAGCTAGAAACCAAAGCAAGTGTAACACTATCCTTTTTGTTCAAGGCATCCTGTAAACGTGAAATTTTTAAATCCTTTTCCTTTAAACTCTCTAAAGATTTTTCAAGATTATCGGCACCTTTTTGTGTTAAGGTTGTTAGATTACCTTTAGTATCAATCAAATCTTGATTGGCTTTACGCAAATCTGCCAATTGATCTTTCATGGTTTCTACTCTGGCATTCGCCGCAGAAGCATCTGAAAGGCACTTGTTAAGTTTTACGGTGGCACTATTTAGTAAGTCTTGAGTTTCTTGTTGTTTAGCTTCAAGTGCAGCGTACTCTTTCTTCGACACACACGATGCCAGTAATAGCATACCACAGACGCTTAATAACATTAGTTTTTTCATAATTTGAATGTAATTTTTAGTTGCTAATTATAACAATTCAAAATTATAGAAAAGATAAGGTGTGTGTACACGGATTAACAAAACTTTTAACAGTTTTATAAACAAAGCATTCTGATTGAAAATTAGTTTAAGTATTTTGAAATATGAATAACTTCTCGCTCAAAGAAAAGTCAACCAATAGAATTAAAATGTTTTGTTCTTTTTTACAAAGTAAGACCATACTATAGAATTGATCTTATGATAATTAGGCCGTTTGGAAAGTTGCTTTCTCTGACTTAAAATAGTTCCCAATCTTTTATAAAAGGACAGGTGCGCTCTGAGTACAGCGAGAAAATATAGCGGTTTTAGTTGTATCAAAAATCGGAATGCTGCAACACCATCGAGTTTCATCCTAATTACAGTTCTAATAAAAACATTTTTATCCGTGTTTTTTACCAATGTGAATAAGCTATTTCTAAAATTGAGATATGTTTTTTTTGGATTTGTATCATTTAACGTAGCACCACCAACGTGATAAACGGTTGAAGTTCCGACATATTTAGCTTCATGATTACTATTGAATGCACGCCAACACAAATCAATTTCCTCCATGTGGGCAAAATAGCTTTCATCAAAACCGTTGAGCATTTTAAAAACAGAATTTCTAATAAAAAAACATGCACCCGAAGCCCAAAAAATAGTCTCAATATCGTTGTACTGACCATTATCTTTTTCAATCGTATCAAAAATACGACCGCGACAAAAGGGATAACCAAACTTGTCTATGAATCCACCGGCTGCGCCAGCATATTCAAAAAACGGTTTGTTTTTATAGTCTAAAATCTTGGGCTGAATTATAGCTGTATCACTATGGGAATTAAACACTTCAACTATAGGCTGTAACCAATTTGCAGTAACTTCTACATCACTATTGAGCAAGCAGAGTAGAGGTTCTTCAACTACTTTTAATGCATCGTTATAGCCTTTGGCATAACCACCATTTTCAGTATTCTGAATTAATTTCACTGTCGAAAAATGTTCAGTAACAAAAGCAACAGAATTGTCCGTAGATGCATTATCAGCTACATAGATTTTAGCATCATTTGAATGTTTAATTACCGATGGCAAAAACTGCTCTAGCAGATCCCTTCCGTTCCAATTTAAAATAACAACAGCTATGTCCTTGGTCTGTAACATTTATGGTTTGGTGTAATTCGGAATATTTTTTAAAAACGAATAACATTGATTCTCAGTATCCATTTGGCAATAATAATGATTTAAACCATTGGTTACCATTAAGTAATTAGCTTTTAATGCTAAATTATAACGTGCAATCTGATCAAAGGTATCTTGATTTATTTTTATCGAATAGGATTTGCACTCAACTATTAAGTGAATGCTACCATCAGAATTAAAAACAACAATATCATATCGCTTTTTTAACCCATTAATGGTCAGTTCCTTCTCAACGTTAATTAGGGATTTAGGATATTTTTTTTCATTGATAAGATAATGCACACAGTGTTGACGCACCCATTCTTCGGGTTGAAGAATGATGAATTTTTTCCGAATGACATCAAAAATAGAAACTTTATTTTCTGTACTTTTGAAACGGTATTCAAACTTTGGAAAGTTGAGTTCTTGCACTGCACAAAATTAAAATTATAATGTCATTTCGAGTGATTTTCGTGGAAAATTTTATCGAGAAGTTCTCGATACTCCAACCAAGGTTAAAACTCGAACTGACTTACAAATTAAGATATTGGACGACGTAAAACAACTTGTTTCGGCAATAAAAAAGGGAGACCTAAAACCTATTTATTTTTTAATGGGAGAGGAGGCGTATTATATTGATAAGATTTCCGATTTTATTGAAGATAATGTCTTGGATGAAGCTGAGAAAGGGTTTAACCAAATGGTGCTTTATGGTAGAGATGTATCTATCGATGATATTGTAAGCAATGCCAAACGCTATCCCATGATGGCAGAACGGCAAGTGGTGGTCGTTAAGGAAGCGCAAGATTTAAGCAGAACAATTGAGAAATTAGCTCCATATGCTGAAAATCCCCAACCAACGACAGTTTTAGTTATAAACTATAAGTATAAAAAGCTAGATAAACGAAAAGCTTTATATAAAGCCATCAGTAAAAATGGGGGAGTGGTTTTTGAGAGTAAAAAGCTTTATGATAACCAAGTGCCAGACTGGATTAGACGTGTATTAAAAGGGCAGGGCTACGATATTTCTCCCAAAGCTGCCCAGATGTTGGTTGAATTTTTGGGAACAGATTTAAGTAAAGTAAACAATGAACTCAATAAGTTAAAGATTGTACTTCCAAAAGGTACACAGATAACTCCAGAACATATTGAGGAGAATATTGGAATAAGTAAAGATTACAATAATTTTGAATTGCGAAAAGCTGTAGGTGAACGCAATGTCGTAAAGGCGCATAAAATTGCGAAATACTTTGCGGATAACCCAAAGGACAACCCAATAGTAGTAACCGTATCGTTGTTGTTCAGCTTCTTTTCACAGTTATTGCATTTGCATGGTATGCACGATAAGAATCCACGTAGTGTGGCATCGGCATTACGAGTGAATCCGTATTTTGTAAATGAGTACTTAACTGCAGCTCGAAACTATCCGATGAAAAAAGTCAGTTCTGTTATTGCCTTGCTACGCGAATTTGATGTTAAGAGTAAAGGTGTAGGGTCTAATGCTGTACCTCAAGGTGATTTACTGAAAGAATTACTGGTGCGGATTTTGGAATAAATCATATTCTGAAGTATATATCAAGTGTTTAAATATTTTTATTCAATAATTAATCGTTTAGTTGCCAAAGTTTGGGTTGTTACATCCATAATTACCATCATATACATTCCAGAAGCTAAATCTGAAACCGTAATATATTGATCTATGGAGGATTTTATAAAACGTCCATCAATAGTGTAAATGCTTGTGGAACAATTTTTACGATTCAATTTGATGAAACCTTTTGCAGGATTCGGATAAAAGGAAACATCTTTTATGTCAACATCTAATATACTTAAGGTAGAGGTGTTAAAACTATATAAACCTGAAGCATTACCCGAAATTTCCTCTGCAGATACATAGTATTCTGTGGCATTAATAGGAATAATACCTTCAATTTGTGGTGAGTAATTTGCAGGAACAGCAATAGAAGTTTTTACAACAGATCCATTTGAAAATAAACCTGAACTATATCCACTCAATTGAATTAAAAATGCGCCATTGGAATCATAGCCTGCTAGAAAAATGCTACCATCTAGCGGATTATATGTTGCTCCAGAAACTAAGCCTTGCGCAGTAATGGTGTCGACTTGAGAAATGCTATGTGTCCCAGGTGTTTTTGGTAACTCATAAATATTAGTGTTACCGTCAAGCCAATTTTTTGAAAACACATATAATGTATTGTTATAGTGGATTAAACCTTCTGCATCAAAATTTGTGGCTAATGGACTTGTCGTAAAATCGGTTTGATTGCTATAACTAAAATTGATAATTTCTGCTGTAATAGAAGTACTTGCAAAATAATCTGCAATAGTAATACGATAAACTTTTAAATTAGTTCGGTCACCTTGGTAGTTTCCAAAATCGCCAATATAGATGTAAGTGTCATCATGCGTTAAATCTTCCCAATCAGTATTTGAAGCATTTGTAATGGTTACAGTTCTGGTTACGGCACCAGTCTCTGTATCTACATCAAACAACTGATTAGTAGACGCTGTATCATTATGTGTTATGAGTGTATTATTGAGATAGAGCAACCCAGAAGTTTCGCTTAGAGCAGTGTCCAATCCTGTTTCTAATGTAAACTGCTGTGCCATGCTTACTGAAAAGAGCATTGAAAAAATGGCACTTAATAAAATAGATTTCATAACCGCGATACTGATTCTGCATAAATGTATCAATCTATTCATCCAGTAACTAAAAAACTATGTGAGCCACGTTTTATTGGGGATGAAATGTAAAAGGTAAGTTTATGTAATGCTCTAAAAGTCTAATTTGCGATGATAATGCAACAATTCTGCATTGTCATTTGGCAACGAACCAATTCCCTTTAAGCCAAAACCTAAGCGTTCAAGTAATTGTCTTGAAGATGTATTTTCTTCTAAGGTATAAGCGCTTAATTCCGTTAGCCCGTAATTATCTTTTGCAGCAACCATAAGTTGATGTGAGGCTTCAAAAGCATAACCTTTACTTTCATACTGTGGTAAGAATGCGAAGCCAATATCAGGATCTTCTCTGTCTTCTCTATGATATAAGCCACATGTGCCAAGCTTTGTATTATCTTCTTTCCTTATGATAACATTGTTTGTATAACCGTATTTTTCCAATTGTGGAAATACTTTTTTCTGAATATAAGTCTCGGCTTCTTTAACGGTTCTTACATTTCTATCTCCAATAAACTGAATCCACTTTGGTGTATTCATTAGTTCTAGAATAAAAGCTGCATCTTCAGTTTTAACAGGCCTTATAGTTAATCGTTGGGTTTCAAAAATTGAATTTTTTTTCATTTCTTTTTCAATAGAAATTTTTTCAATTCCCCATAAGAATCAATAGAAATTGCCACTTTCTTTTTATCCATAACTGCTTTAATTTGTGAAGGAAGCGGTACACTTTTTTCGATAACGTTTTCAACCACATCCAAAAATTTTGTGGGATGTGCAGTTTCTAAAAACACTACATGCGCATTGTTTTGATTTAAATAAGCTTTAGTACCCAAATAACCGACAGCACCATGCGGATCTGCAATGTAATTGTAGTCTTTGTAAAGCTCTAAAAGTGCAGCTTTTGTTTCGCTATCGGTATAACTGTATGATGACAAGTTTTCTTTTAAAGCTTCAAAATTATTGTTGTGCAATTCTTGGATTCTTATAAAATTACTCGGATTACCAACATCCATAGCATTACTAATGGTCTGTACAGATGGTTTCGGTATATAAGACTGGGTCTCCATATAATTAACAACCGTATCGTTTGCGTTGTTTGCTGCAATAAAATGTTTTATAGGCAAGCCCATTTTTTGAGCGACCATACCAGCACAAATATTGCCGAAATTTCCGCTAGGCACCGAAAATACAATGTCCTTATGTTTCGGTTTTAGCTGTTTGTAAGCAAACATATAATAGAAGAGTTGTGGTAGCCAACGTGCAATGTTTATAGAGTTGGCAGAAGTCAGTTGCATTTTGCTGGTCAATTCCTCATCCATAAAAGCACGTTTTACCATGTCTTGGCAATCATCAAAAACACCGTCGACCTCTAAAGCTGTTATATTTTGCCCTAAGGTTGTAAGTTGTTTCTCTTGGATATCACTCACTTTTCCACTTGGATAAAGAATAACCACATTTACACCTTTGACTCCTAAAAAGCCATTGGCAACTGCACCGCCAGTATCCCCAGAAGTAGCGACCAAAACAGTGACTTCATTAGGATTTTTTTTGTTGAAATACCCTAAACATCGTGCCATAAATCGAGCTCCTACATCTTTGAATGCCATAGTCGGCCCATGAAACAGCTCTAATGTTGAAATACTTTTGTTGATTTCAACTACGGGGAAATCAAAATTCAAGGTGTCTTCTACAATAGTTTTTAGTATGTCTTCAGGAATTTCAGGTATAATAAATTGTTTTATGGCTTCAAAAGCAATTTCAGTATTGGACTTATCTTTAATAGTTTCAAAAAATGAAGATGGTAATGGAGTAATCTTTTCAGGAAAATATAAACCTTTATCAGGTGCGAGACCTTTTACAACGGCATTCTCAAAGGTTGCTTTAGGTGCTTTTTTATTTAGTGAGTAGTATTTCATTTATGATGTGTGGTAGATATCAGTTATGTTAATATTTTTATGCCCTCTGTATTAATTTCGGAAACATATGTCTCAAATGCAATACCAGTTTCTGAATACACGTTACGCAGAGCTTGCTCAACAGTTTTAGCAACCGCTTCTCCTTTACTCAATACAAAAATAGAAGGACCAGAACCCGAAATGGCACAGCCCAAAGCACCAGCTTCCATTGCTTGTGACTTTACCCTATCAAAATTAGGGATCAGCTGTTTTCTATGCGGTTCAATGACGACATCGTTTAACGAATCCTTTATTAAATCGTAATTAGAGGTGTGCAAACCGTGTACCAAGCTACCGACATTTGCCCATTGTGTTATGGCATTTTTAAGAGGAATATCTTTTGGTAGAATAGCTCTAGATTCTGATGTTTTTATTTCTATCTGTGGATGAATTAAAGTGGCATACAATTCTGATGGAGTAGAGAGTTCTATAATTTGTAAAGGATGTGTTGACTTTACCAATGTAAAACCTCCAAAAATTGCAGGAGCCAAATTATCAGCATGCTCTGATTGGCTCGCCAATGCTTCTCCCTTCATGGCATAATAGGTCAATTGTGTTTTATTGAGTGGATTGCCTAGCAAACTATTTATACCAAAAACAGAACCTGCAGCACTTGCCGAGCTACTACCAATACCACTTCCTGGCTTTATTCTCTTGTAAATTTCAATTTCAAAACCACAATTGGGTTTCAAATCGTTATACATGGCCAAAGCTGAAACTCCTGCTACATTTTTTTCAACTTCAAAAGGCAAGTCGTAGCCTTCAATTTTAGTAATTTTGAGGCCTTTTTTATCTGTTTGTCTTATAATCATTTCATCCCCAATAGTAGCGAGACAAAAGCCAAGCACATCAAAACCACAAGCGACATTAGCTACGGTTGCAGGTGAAAATATTTTAATTTCTTTCATGTTAACTTACTTCAGTTATCTTTTGTAAGACAGCATAATACAAATTCTAATTATTGGCAATTCGTATAATATCTGCAAATAAACCAGAAGCCGTTACATCTGCGCCAGCGCCAGCACCTTTAACAATTAATGGTTGTCTTGGGTAGCGTTGCGTATAGAACATAACGATATTGTCCTTACCTTCCAAATTAAAAAATGGGTGACCTTCAGGGATTTCTTGTAGCCCAACTTTTGCTTTACCATTATCGTATTCCGCAACATATTTTAGCTGACAATTCTTGGCTTTTGCAGAAGCATAGAGCTTTTGAAAATGGGCCTCATCTTGCCGTAATGTTTCATAAAAATCATCAACGGAAGTGCTTGCAAGATTGGCTTCGGTTAAAAATGGTTCTACTTCAATATCTTCAATTTCCATTGCAGCTCCATTTTCCCTTGCCAAAATAAGTACCTTTCTGGCAACATCAATTCCGCTAAGGTCAATTCTGGGATCTGGCTCTGTATAACCTTCAAACTGCGCACGTTTAACGGTATCATGAAAATTATTCTTATCGCTAAAATTATTGAAAACGAAGTTTAAGCTACCAGATAATACGGCTTGTATGTTAGTAACCTTATCTCCGGAACTCACCAAATTATTTAAGGTATTTATAATTGGCAAAGCTGCTCCAACATTAGTTTCGTAAAGAAAAGGAGTATTGTATTTTTTTGATAAGTCATGAAGGTTTTTATACGTTTCATAATCTTTTGAGCATGCAATTTTACTACAAGCTACAACAGCTATACTATGTTTTAAATAATCTGAATAGATGTCAGCAACTTCTTCGCTGGCGGTTACATCAACAAAAATGCTATTTCTAAGATTCATTTCTACAGCCTTTTTGTGAAACCCATTAATGCTTGACTTTTCAGCAAAATCAAATTCTGAAACCCAATCTTTTAAATTAATTCCATCATCTTTAAAAACCATTTTTCGAGAGTTGGACATACCAACGATGCGTAGACTGATCTGTAAGTTTTTTTTCAGGAATGATTGCTGTTGTTGAATTTGGTCAATGAGGCGCTCTCCAACATTGCCTACACCTGTGATGAATAAATTGATTTGTTTGGTTTTGACCTCAAAGAAACGCTCATGCAAAGCATTAAGCGATTTTTTGACATCGTTTTTGTGAATTACAGCAGAAATATTGCGCTCTGAAGCTCCTTGCGCAATGGCTCTAATATTTACATTATTTTTCCCTAAAGTACTAAAGGTTTTACCACTTATGCCCTGGTGGCTTTTCATGTTATCTCCTACTACTGCGATAATAGATAAATCAGTTTCTACGATTATCGGGTCTATTTTTTTAAGCGCGATTTCATACTCAAAAGTAGTATCGATAGCAGTTTTGGCCTGTAGGGCATTATGCTCTGAAATTCCGAAGCAAATAGAATGCTCGGATGAGGATTGTGTAATTAAAATAATATTGATTTTCTCTTGTGCCAAAGTCTCGAACAACCGTTTGCTAAAACCTGGAATACCAACCATTCCGTTGCCTTGCAAGGTTAGCAATGCAACATGGTCTATATTACTAATTCCTTTAACCGGTGATTGTCCATTAGGTTTATGCACTTTAGAAACCGTAGTTCCAACTGCATCTGGTTGTAAAGTATTTTTTATCACAATCGGAATCTGTTTCTTTAAAACAGGCATTACAGTTGGCGGGTAAAGTACTTTAGCACCAAAATGAGAAAGCTCAACAGCCTCTTGATAGGTAAGATTTGTGATTGGTTTAGCATGTTTTACCAATTTTGGATTAGCCGTAAACATACCACTAACATCTGTCCATATCTGTAACTCTTCCGCAGATGTAGCTGCAGCTATAATTGCAGACGTATAATCTGAACCACCACGCCCCAAAGTTGTAAGCTCTCCTGTTAATGATTTAGAGACAAAACCAGGGAGTACAACAATTTTATTGGTATTAGAAGTAAAGAATGTATTAATGTTGGCATTGGTTATCTCAAAATTTACTGCAGCATTGGTAAAATTTAAATCTGTAGTAATGAGTTCTTGTGAATTTTTTAAAACGACATCGGGATTTCGAGATGCTAGTGTCTTCTGAATTATGGTTGAGGATAACATCTCCCCATAACTTAATAGTTTATCTTTTGTTTTTGGTGAAAGCTCGTTTATCAAATAGATTCCGTCTAAAAGCTTTTTTAGCTCATCTAACTTCTTTGAAACTATTTTTTGTAATTCGTCATGTTTTTTTTGTGAGCTTATTTTGTTTTCAGAATTTTTAAACAATCCATCAATGACTTTTGAATGTTTAGAAACAATAGCCTTATATTGGGTTTGATAGGTGTCGTTTTTTGAACAGGCCAAATTGGCTGCATCCAATAATTTGTCCGTGATGCCGCCAATGGCAGATACCACTACGGCCAATTTAGAGTTTTGAGACTGCTGCTCTAAAATGGATATAACTTTGTTTATATTTTCGGCTGAACCTACTGAAGTTCCACCAAATTTGAGAACTTTCATAATATTTAAAATTTAAATGGTGATGGTCTTTTAAGACTAATTCTATTGTGGAAAACTTATAATGAAACAACCCAAAGGGTCGTTACAAAAAAACATGTAGAAGTAAAGATTGAATGGGTTTTGATCACGGTATTTTCTGCTATGTCTATTTTTTGTTCATTACATTTCAAATGTATTATTTTTACGAGAATAAAAAAATTAATTGCGAAATAAATGATGAAGCTAATTTTCGCTATAAATAGTAAGTAATTTTATGAAAGTTTTTTCGAAGGCACAGATCTATGAAGGTGATAAACTGACCACGGAGCGTCAAAATATTGCATCGACCGATTTAATGGAACGTGCAGGAACTCAAATTTTCAATTGGATCCATGCTCGAATGCAAGGCGCACAGGTACCTATCCATGTGTTTTGCGGTATTGGCAACAATGGGGGAGATGGTTTGGTATTGGCAAGACATTTAATTACACATGGTTATAATGTTGTAACCTACATTATTAACTGTAGTGATAAGCGTTCTAAGGATTTTTTAATTAATTACGATCGTATAAAAAGTGTTACTAAAGATTGGCCTATAGTACTGAGTTGTGGTGCAGATTTTTCTGAAATCAACATTGATGAAAAAGATATAATTGTAGATGCTGTCTTTGGGATTGGATTGAATCGACCTCCAAATGATTGGGTTAAAGAGTTATTTGAAAGATGGCGGTTGTCAAAAGCATTTACCTTGGCCATAGATATCCCATCAGGATTATACACGGATAGAGCGGTTGAGGATGAAAATGCTGTAGCATATGCTGGTTATACTTTGAGTTTTCAGTCTCCAAAATTGGTATTCTTTTTACCAGAAACAGCAAAATATACCATACAATGGGAGGTTTTAGATATTGGAATTGATAGAGATTATTTAATGCAGACCGAAACTGAAGTAGAGCTTATATCAAAGTTTGAAGTTTTACCGTTGTATAAGGCCCGAGAAAAATTTTCGCATAAAGGCGATTTTGGACATGTTATGATACTCGGCGGAAGTTATGGAAAAATTGGTGCCGTGAATTTAGCGAGCAGGGCAGCCTTAAGTTCTGGAGCAGGTCTAGTTACAGCCTATGTGCCAAAGTGTGGTTACCACAGTCTTCAGACTTCTTTGCCAGAAGCTATGGTCATTACTGATGATGAGATTGACTTTATTAACGCCATAAATTTTGATATTGAACCGACTATCATTGGAGTTGGAGTAGGCCTAGGCACGGCTAACCAAACCATAAAAGCATTAGAAATCTTTTTGAAAAAGAACAAAGCTCCTTTAGTTATTGATGCTGATGGTCTAAATATTCTATCAAAAAAGAAGGCCTTACTAAAGTTTTTACCAGAGCAAACTGTTTTAACTCCACATCCAAAAGAACTAGAGCGATTAATAGGGAAGTGGTCTAATGATTTTGATAAGTTGGAAAAAACAAAAGCATTTTCAAAAAAACATAACGTTATAGTTTTGATTAAAGGTGCAAATTCAATTACAGTTTTTGGGGATAAATTATATGTTAACACAACAGGCAATCCTGGTATGGCAACTGCAGGAAGCGGTGATGTTTTAACAGGTGTTATTTCTGGTCTTATAGCACAAGGTTATGAACCGTTAGCTGCTACAATTTTTGGTGTATATCTGCATGGAAGATCTGCTGATATTTCTTTAGAGGACTATGGCTATCAAAGCTTAATAGCCAGTCATATTATTGAAACTATTGGGGAAGCCTATATCGATTTGTTTAAACAGCCCGAGCAAGAGCAACCTAAAAACAGTGACGATGAAGACCAATAAAAAAGTCTTCAAAAATGAAGACTTTAATACTCTTGTGATTTGTATTGGCATTTTAGATTTTAGATATCCAAACTATTAAATAGTTTTAACAATTTAGGACTTGATGGGCTTGGTGCGTTTGGATCAACTATATTGCCGTCAGGGTCTAGCAGAATAAATCTAGGAATTCCATCAATTTTAAAGTCTAAAATAAAATCTGATCTAATGCTTTTGTCTGCGATTAATTGTATTCCTCCTAACTCTTTTTCAGCAACCATTTTTTTCCAACCCTCATAAGCTTTAGCTTTATCTCCATCATAACCTCTTCCACCATCTACTGAAATACTGACAAATTGAATGTTTTTATCTTCATATTCTTTTTCGAGCTTTTTTAGGGATGGTATTTCTTTAATACACGGTGGGCACCAAGTAGCCCAAATATCTATGTAAAGGTATTTACCTTTTAGATCATTTAGCGATGTGGTACCACCGGCAAAATTTTCATAATCTACAAACTTAGGAGATGCACTGCCTTTAGGGAAATCTTTAAGTATTTCTAGTCTTGGTGCTACCAAAAATTTAAACTGTTCCTCTATCATTATTCTACTATTGTTCATTATGTGTAAATGAGTAGAATCCACATCAGCATATTTATTGGTCAGTGCCAAATAATCTGACCTGTAATTTTCAATCGCCCTATCAATATCTTCTTTTGTGCCGTATTCAGCCAGCTCTTTATTTAAATATTTATTTACAAGACGTACGGACTGCATATTCATATTATTAATATCCGAGCCATCTCCTTTAAAGGTTGTAGTCTCCAAAAAATTATCGTAATCAAATGTGAGAGAAGAATCAAAGCTATTTTTGAGGTATATCTGTCCATATTCATTACCGTGCCTAAACGTATAATCTCCTTCTTTAATCTTTAGAGTATCTTTAAAAGTACCATCTTCTTTTATTCTAATGATCTTATTATATGCATTTTCGTTAAAGATCACGAGCGTATCACTCTCGTGTGCATTTTCTATTTTTCCAGAAACTGTAGCATAATCCCTCGACTGTTCTTTTTTGCATGCAGATAGAATAAGTATAAAACTAAATATTAATAATCTTTTCATCATAATTTTTTTTCGAGGATAAAAGTAAACATTCTTTAATAAATTCAATAAAAAAAGCCTCCACATAAAGAGAAGACTTTTTAGACTTTACTAGAAGCATATTAAATTTTTAGTTCTTTGAATGTTTCTATAAGCTTAGGGTCTGAAGGTCTTGGCGCATCTGCATCGACGATGTTGCCATCTGGATCAATTAATATAAATCGCGGAATACCTTCAATAGCATAGTCTTGAACAAATTGGGAGTTCCAATCTTTACCTGCAATTAATTGTATTCCTCCCAACTCTTTTTCCTCAACCATTTCTACCCATTCTTTATGTTTTTCAGCTTTATCGATAGAGATGCTTACAAAAGTAATATTCTTATCATGAAATAAAATTTCTACTTCTTTAAGTGACGGGATTTCTCTGATACAAGGACCACACCATGTCGCCCAAATATCTATATAAACGTATTGTCCTCTTAAATCTTCTAAGGAGGTTTTGCCACCTTTATGGTTTTCGTACTTAACAAATTCTGGAGATGGCATTCCTTTAGCTAATTTCATTACTTTGTCATACTTAGTTTTAAGTTTCTCTTTGTACTTTTCATCTGATGACATATTCATCAATCCATTATAATAAGCTTCATTGTGCGTATTGTTTGGACTGATATCGTAAATTAAGTTATTCGCAAGATCTTTTTTAAGATCGGGAAAGGCTTTGGTATTTAATGTTTTAAAAACCTCGGACGGATTATCACTATTACTAATTTTATTTGAATAATAGTTTTGTGTCAATCTTTTGTAGCTATTCAGTTTATTATAGTCTTCTTCGTTGTTATAGTCAACAGTTTCAATTAAGTTCATAAAATTATCAGAAGGCATAAAATCTTCTTTTTTGGCAAAATAAGAATGGTATGATTGATAATTTTGGAGGTTAGATAAATAATCGTATTCAATATTTTTTTCTTCAAGAGCCATAAAATCTTTCGTTACATTTTTAGCTTCTTTGAGTAATTTCATTTTAGATGCTTTTCTCTCATCTAATTTGGAAATAAATTCATTTTCCTCCAAGGCAAATATTTTGGCAACATCAAAATTGGCTTTTTCTTCAACTAAATACTTTCTGGCTAGATAGTTGTTGTTTCCTGCTCCATTTCCTGAGTAAGTAAGGCTTTCATCAAATTCTTCAAAATTCAATGTTACATTAATACTATCACCAGGAGAAAGGTATATCGATGCGCTTTCCTTGTCGTGGCTTAGCCTATAGTAACCCGATTCAATTCTGAGCGTATCAGCAAAAGTTCCGTCTTCCCTTAAAGCCATTTCTTTTACCTTTTCTCTGCCATCATAGACAGTAATTACTTTGTCTACTGGATTTTCAATTTTACCAGAAAAAAGAGCGTAATCAATTTTTGGCTCTTCTTTACATGTATACATTGTTACTGCTATACATATAATTAATAAACGTTTCATAACTTAATGTTTTGGTCTCTTTCAAAAATAAACATTGAAAATCTTAAATTCAAAGAAGGGTGAATTATTAACAATATGTTGTGAAACCAAAAAATATTCTCACTTTTGAAGTATTATAATTGTTTTTATGAATAACTATCATATCATTTCTTCTGACGCCTTAGATATTGTTACGATATACAATATTTTTAATGACAAAAAAAAGTTAAAACTCTCTGATGCCTCGATTGAAAAAATCAAAGCTTGCAAAACGTATTTGGACCATAAGCTTGCCAAAAACGAAAAGCCTATCTATGGTATAAATACAGGGTTTGGGTCACTTTGCAATACTAAAATTTCTAATAAGGATTTAACTAAACTTCAAGAAAACTTAGTAATGTCCCACGCTTGTGGCACTGGTGACCGTGTACCAGAATCTGTAGTAAAAGTGATGCTGCTTTTAAAGATTCAGTCACTGAGTTATGGACATAGTGGAGTACAATTAGATACTGTAAACCGGTTGATCGATTTTTTTAATAATGACATCTTCCCTTTTGTATACACTCAAGGTTCTTTAGGAGCCTCAGGTGACTTGGCCCCTTTGGCACATTTGGCTTTACCTTTATTGGGGAGAGGACGTGTTGTGCATGAAGGAAAAAATTACGAAGCGTCAGAGCTCTTGGACAAGTTTGATTGGCAACCCATAAAACTTGAAGCCAAAGAAGGTTTAGCTTTGTTGAATGGTACACAATTTATGAGTGCTTATGGTGTTTACTTGCTGTTAATGTCTCATAAAACTTCGTACATGGCAGATATTATAGCATCTATTTCCTTGGATGCTTTTGATGGTCGTTTAGATCCTTTTCACGATTTGGTACATGAAGTAAGGCCTCATCCCGGACAAAGAAAAGTAGCAAAACGTTTTAACGAACTCTTAAGAGGAAGTGAACTTATAGAAAGGCAGAAAGCGCATGTGCAAGACCCCTATTCTTTCCGTTGTATCCCACAAGTGCATGGAGCCACCAAGGATACTTTAGATTTTGTGGAAAAAGTGATTTTAACTGAAATTAATGCCGTTACCGATAACCCCAATATTTTTTATGAAGAGGATTTGATTATCTCTGGTGGAAATTTTCATGGTCAACCTTTAGCTTTAGCGTTGGATTATCTAAAAATTGCCATGGCAGAAATCGGTAACATTTCTGAACGACGTACATTTCAATTGGTTTCGGGATTGCGTGGATTGCCTGCATTCTTGGTCGATAATCCCGGGTTGAATTCTGGTTTTATGATTCCTCAATATACAGCTGCAAGTATTGTAAGTGCAAATAAACAATTGGCGACTCCAGCAAGTATCGATAGTATTGTTTCAAGCAATGGCCAAGAAGATCATGTGAGTATGGGAGCTAATGCCGCAACGCAAGCCTATAGATTAATTAAAAATGTAGAACGTGTCATTGCCATAGAACTTATGAATGCTTCACAAGCTTTAGAATTTAGAAGGCCGTTAAAAACATCACCTTTATTGGAATCGTTTTTAGAACATTACAGAAAAGTGGTTCCATTTATAAAAGAAGACCAAGTGCTACATGATGATATTGAAGCTTCGATCCAGTTTTTAAATGATGTAGATATAGAGGTTGAAGAATTATTTTTAAATAACTACGGAGTAGAGAGGCATTAACAAATTAAAGCGCATCATTTATTGTAAGTGCATCTGCCCACTCAAAAGCATCTTTTAAATCAGTGAATATTTCAAAAGGTTTTGTGAAAAATCTTTGCTCTATCTGTGCATTAACCTTGGCCAAGTAATTATTAGAAACTACAGCAAAGCCTTTTAAATTTTTAATATTAACGATTTTGTAATAAATTTTTGGATCTACGGAATAAGAATTTATTCTATGCGTTATATATACAAATGGTTTATTTGGGTAGTATGTATCTGCTACTTCAACCAAAACATCATTGTACTTTGGTTTTATATTTATACCTTCTTTTATTACAACAACGAGATAATTATCATAAATCGTCATATCACAAAAGTCGAAAGTTAGGGTTTCTTTCATGATGTAATTCTTATGAATCGTTAAGATAAAAAAAACTCTTTCACATGGAAAGAGTTTTAATTATAATTATTTAAATAACTTAAGATTCTGTTGTCTTACTCGAACTTTTTATTTTAATCTTAAGCTCATCGCTTTTAGCGTCCAGATCTATTGTAATGGTATCTCCTTCCTGAATTTTAGCATTAATAATCTCTTCGGCAAGTGCATCTTCAACATATTTTTGAATAGCCCTATTGAGTGGTCTTGCACCATATTGCTTGTCGAATCCTTTTTCAGCTATATAGTCTTTAGCCTTGTCAGTCAGTTTTAAGTTATAACCTAAATCTTTAATTCTACTGATAAGCTTAACTAATTCAATATCAATAATTTTATTAATATCTTCTTTTTCTAGAGTATTGAAAACAATAACATCATCAATCCTGTTTAAAAACTCAGGTGCAAAGGCTTTTTTAAGTGCATTTTCAATAACTGCTTTCGCATAGTCTGTTTCTTGGGCTTCTTTTGCGGAAGTACCAAAGCCAACACCAGTACCAAAATCTTTCAATTTGCGGGCACCAATATTAGAGGTCATAATAATTATGGTATTTCTAAAATCTATTTTACGACCTAAACTATCTGTTAAATAACCATCATCCAAAACTTGTAGCAACATGTTAAAGACATCTGGATGAGCCTTTTCAATTTCATCTAAAAGTACAACAGCATAGGGCTTGCGTCTAATCTTTTCAGTTAATTGCCCGCCTTCTTCATAACCGACATAGCCCGGAGGCGCACCAATAAGCCTAGATACAGCAAATTTTTCCATGTATTCGCTCATGTCAATTCGCACTAACGCTTCATTACTATCAAACAATTCGCTTGCCAATACCTTTGCTAATTGCGTTTTACCAACACCAGTTTGCCCTAGGAAAATAAATGAACCTATTGGCTTGTTAGGGTCTTTTAGTCCAGCTCTATTTCTCTGAATGGCTTTAACAACTTTTGCAACAGCATTATCCTGGCCAATAACCTTTCCTTTTATTAGTTCTGGCAACTGCGCCAATTTGTTAAGCTCAGTTTGTGCAATTTTATTTACCGGTATGCCCGTCATCATTGAAACCACATCGGCTACATTGTCTTCAGTAACAATTTCGCGATGCTGTTTTGTTTCCTCTTCCCATTTCTCTTGAGCAGAAGCCAATTCTTTTTCTAATCGTTTTTCATCATCACGTAACTTTGCTGCTTCCTCATATTTCTGCTTCTTAACGACACTATTCTTGGTTTCCTTAACTTTTTCAAGTTGTTGCTCTAATTCAAGTATCTGTTTTGGGACATCAATATTGGTAATATGAACACGAGATCCAGCTTCATCCAAAGCATCAATAGCTTTGTCTGGTAAGAAGCGCTCTGTCATATAACGATTTGTTAATTTAACACAAGCTTCAATAGCCTCATCAGTGTAATCTACATTGTGATGTTCTTCGTATTTAGACTTAATATTATTAAGTATCTCTATGGTCTCTTCAACCGTAGTAGGCTCTACTATTACTTTTTGAAAACGACGCTCTAAAGCACCATCTTTTTCAATGTACTGTCTGTATTCATCTAAAGTTGTAGCACCAATACATTGTATTTCACCTCTTGCAAGTGCAGGCTTAAACATATTTGAGGCATCCAAGCTTCCTGTTGCTCCGCCAGCACCAACAATAGTATGAATCTCGTCAATGAAAAGAATAATATCGTCATTCTTTTCTAACTCATTCATAACAGCTTTCATACGTTCTTCAAACTGTCCTCTATATTTTGTACCAGCAACTAAGCTTGCCAAATCAAGAGTAACAACACGTTTATTGAATAGGGTACGAGATACTTTACGTTTTACAATTCTTAGTGCAAGACCTTCTGCAATGGCAGATTTACCTACACCGGGTTCTCCAATTAGAAGCGGGTTATTTTTCTTTCTTCTACTTAAAATTTGGGATACACGTTGTATTTCTTTTTCTCGACCCACTACAGGATCTAATTTACCTTCTTCAGCAAGTACGGTTAGGTCTCTACCGAAGTTGTCTAAAACAGGTGTCTTAGACTTTTTATTTGTTTTGCTAGACTGGGCGCCTCCAAACGGATTTTGCTTAGCGTCATCTTCTTGATCGTTAATATCGTCATCAGAGAATGATTCTGCTTTTAGTTCGTCTAAGTAATCATCGTCGCTAGTAATCATAGATTTAAATTCTTCTTTTACGTTATCATAGTCCACTTTAAGTTTGTTCAATAACTTAGTCGTTGGATCATTTTCATTTCTTAAAATACACAATAATAAATGTGCGGTATTTATTGAGGTGCTTTGAAACAGTTTAGCTTCCAAAAACGTTGTTTTTAAAGCACGTTCTGCTTGCCTGGTTAAATGTAAGTTTTTCTTTTCGTTGGATGTTGTGGTAATATTAGGATTGGCAGGACTCAGAATCTCTACTTTTCGTCTTAAGTGATTGAGATCTACATCCAATGAACTTAAAATATCTATTGCCTTTCCGTTTCCATCACGTAAAAGGCCCAACATTAAATGTTCAGTACCAATAAAATCATGACCCAAGCGCAAGGCTTCTTCTTTGCTATACGCTATAACATCTTTAACTCTTGGGGAAAAATTATCGTCCATAGTAAACTCCTTTCTGCATTAAAAATAGTAAAAACATATTATCTATATGTCAAAAACTATACCTTAATTATTATAGATAAACGAATAGACTAAAAAACCTTTTTAAATCAAAGTAAAATTTAGGATACTTATTAACGAAAAAGATATTAAAAATTGTTAATAAAAACTCCTAAAATAGGCTTTCAAAGTCTCAATAAACACTGCTAAATTGGTTATATTAGCACGTTTTGAAAACCTACAAAAACTAATTTATTTTATATATGGCAGAAGGAGAAAAACTCATTCCAATTAACATTGAAGATGAAATGAAATCGGCTTACATTGACTACTCAATGTCAGTCATTGTGTCACGTGCGTTACCAGATGTAAGAGATGGTTTAAAGCCAGTACATAGACGTGTACTTTATGGTATGCATGAGTTGGGTGTTAGAGCAAATACAGCACACAAAAAGTCAGCAAGAATTGTTGGTGAAGTTTTGGGTAAGTACCATCCACATGGTGATACATCTGTTTATGACACTATGGTGCGTATGGCTCAAGAATGGAGCTTACGTTATATGTTAATTGATGGTCAGGGTAACTTTGGTTCTGTAGATGGCGATAGCCCCGCAGCAATGCGATATACAGAAGCACGTATGCGCAAGATTTCTGAAGACATGTTGGCAGATATTGACAAAGAGACTGTAGATCATAAGCTTAATTTTGATGACACTTTAGAAGAACCAACTGTTTTGCCTACGCGTATTCCAGGTCTATTGGTCAATGGAGCTTCTGGTATTGCAGTCGGAATGGCAACAAATATGCCTCCGCACAATCTTACTGAAGTAGTAAATGGTACAATCGCATATATTGACAATAATGATATTGAGATTGATGAATTAATGCAGCATGTCAAGGCTCCAGATTTTCCAACTGGTGGTACTATATATGGATATGATGGCGTTAAAGAAGCTTTCCATACTGGTCGCGGACGTATCGTAATGCGTGGCAAGGCCAATGTCGAAGAAGTCAATGGGCGTGAGTGCATTATTGTAAATGAGATTCCTTACCAAGTAAATAAAGCAGACATGATTAAAAAGACTGCTGACTTGGTTAATGATAAAAAGCTTGAAGGCATTTCTACCATTAGAGATGAGTCGGATAGAAATGGAATGCGTATTGTCTATGTATTGAAGCGTGATGCTATTCCAAATATTGTTCTTAATAAATTATATAAGTATACAGCGTTACAATCGTCTTTTAGTGTCAATAATATTGCGTTAGTAAATGGGCGACCACAACTTCTTAATTTAAAAGAGCTGATCCATTATTTTGTAGAGCATAGACACGATGTAGTTGTAAGACGTACCAAGTACGAACTACGTAAAGCTGAAGAACGTGCTCATATCCTTGAAGGTTTAATCATTGCCTCTGATAATATAGATGAAGTAATAGCGCTAATTAGAGCGTCTGCAAATGCAGAAGAAGCGAGAGAAAAGTTAATTGAACGTTTTGAGTTGTCTGAACTACAAGCTAAAGCTATTGTGGAAATGCGTCTACGTCAATTAACAGGACTAGAGCAAGATAAATTACGTGCTGAGTATGAAGAGTTGATGAAAACCATAGAAGACCTTAAAGATATTCTAGAAAAGAAGGAACGTCGTATGGATATCATTAAGTCCGAGCTGGAAGTTGTAAGAGACAAATATGGAGATGAGCGTCGTTCGGTTATAGAATATGCTGGTGGTGACCTAAGTATTGAAGATATGATACCGGATGAAAAAGTAGTGATTACTATTTCTCATGCAGGTTACATTAAGCGTACGTCCCTAACCGAATACAAAACTCAGAATAGAGGCGGAGTGGGCCAAAAAGCATCTACTACACGTAACGAAGATTTCTTAGAACATTTATTTGTGGGCACTAACCACCAATACATGTTATTCTTTACGCAAAAAGGAAAATGTTTCTGGATGCGTGTTTACGAAATTCCAGAGGGCTCTAAAACTTCAAAAGGTAGAGCAATCCAAAACCTTATAAATATTGAGCAAGATGATAAGGTAATGGCTTTTATCTGTACTCAAGATCTTAAAGATGAAGATTACATCAATAGCCACTATGTTATCATGGCGACTAAGAAGGGGCAAGTAAAGAAAACATCTTTAGAACAATATTCTAGACCTCGAACCAATGGTATCAATGCAATTACAATTAAAGAAGACGATACACTATTAGAAGCCAAGCTTACCACTGGGGAAAGTCAAGTGATGTTAGCATTAAAATCTGGTAAGGCTATTCGTTTTGAAGAAGCTAAAACTAGGCCAATGGGTAGAAACGCATCTGGCGTAAGAGGAATTAGGCTTCAAGATGAAAAAACAGACGAAGTAATTGGTATGATTGCTGTAGATGATATGGACAGCAATATCCTTGTAGTTTCAGAAAATGGCTACGGAAAACGCTCTAGCTTAGAAGATTACAGAATTACTAATAGAGGAGGAAAAGGAGTAAAAACTATTTCTATCACAGAAAAAACAGGTAACTTAGTATCCATCAAGAATGTAACCGATGATGATGATCTTATGATTATCAATAAATCTGGAATTGCTATACGTATGGAGGTCGCAGATTTACGCGTTATGGGTAGGGCCACGCAAGGCGTAAAACTTATTAACTTGAAAGGTAATGATTCTATAGCAGCTGTAGCCAAAGTTATGAAAGACAATGAAGATGAAACCGAAGATATTGACATAGAAGCAATTGATAGTCAAGAGCCTAACGAAGATGGCACGGCTATTGATAATAATGAAACCGAAAACTAAAAATTAACAATAAAATTATTTATTACAAAATGAAAAAATTGATAACATTAGTGTTTGTTTTTGCTGTGGCAACAGTATCTTTTGCTCAAAAAAGCGAAGTTAAAGCTATCGAAAAAGCACTTAAGAATAATAATTTCTCTGATGCCAAATCTGCTGTTGCTGCGGCAGAAGCATTAATGAGCAATATGGACGATAAGACCAAAGCAAAATTCTACTTTTTAAAAGCACAAGCATTATATGCAAACGGTGCTGGTAACAATGCTGAAATTAATACAGCTATAGCTACAATAGATGAGTTGAAGGATTTGGAATCTTCTATGGGCAAACTCAAGTATACAGAGCAAGTCAATGCCATGAAAGATAAGTTACTAAAAGATTTTTTAGACAAAGCGAATAAGGATATTGAGAGAAAAGATTTTAAATCAGCAGTAAATCGTTTTGAAACTATGTATAAAGTGTCGCCTAAAGATACACTATACTTATATTATGCTGCGTCTTACTCTGTAAACGATAATGATTATGAAACTGCATTAAAAAATTACAATAAATTAAAAAATTTAGGCTTTACAGGTATTAAAATGAACTATATAGCCACTAATTTAGAAAGTGGGGAAGAAGAAACATTTAGTGATAAAGCCAATAGAGATTTTGCAGTTAAAACAATTAAAACGCATACTAATCCAAAAGATGAAAAAAGCACGTCTAAAAAGGCAGAGATAGTTAAAAATATTGCTCTTATCTATGTGTCACAAGGAGAAGATGAAAAAGCTTTAGCGGCTATGTCTGATGCTAGAAAGGAAAATCCTGATGACTTAGGGCTTCTATTGTCTGAGGCTAATGTATACTTAAAAATGGGTAATAAAGAGAAGTTTAAGACACTCATGGAAGAAGCTGTTGAAAAAGATCCAAATAACCCAGAATTGTTATTCAATTTAGGTGTTATTTCTTCTGAAGCTGGAAACACTGAAGAAGCTAAAAAATACTATGAAAAAGCACTTGTCTTAAACCCAAATTACATTGAAGTATATAACAATTTGGCTATTGTCGCTTTAGCAGAAGAATCCGCAATTATTGAAGAGATGAATAGCTTGGGAAATTCTTCAGCAGATAATAAGCGCTATGATGAGTTAAAGGAAAAGCGTATTCAATTATACAAAAATGCAATCCCTTATCTAGAAAAATCATTAAGTTTAGTGGAAAGAGTGGACACGATAACAAGTTTAATTAATATTTATAGTGTTATTGGAGATACCGAAAAAGTAAAGAGCTTAAAGGCTAAAAAAGAACAATTGGAAGCTTCATCTGGTGGTAACTAATAATCCCTAATCGTATATAAATCAAAAAGCGACTTTTTTAAAGTCGCTTTTTTTATACTATCTTTTTTATGACTCTGAGCCTATGTGTATGTACATTTTTATCTGTATTATAGATACCGCTATGATCTAATCGATCTATACGTACTTTACCATGCGCATGAATGATATAGTTATCTTCCATTATAATGCCAACATGAATGATATTGCCTTCGGAATTATCGAAAAATGCCAAATCACCAGGTTCACTTTCTTCAATAAAACTTAAAGGTATACCTTGTGTAGCCTGCTCAGATGCATCCCTTAAAAGTTTATGTCCATTAAGTTTGTATACCATTTGTGTAAAACCAGAACAGTCAATGCCAAATGGTGTTTTTCCTCCCCAAAGATATGGTGCATTGAGATATAGAAATGAAGTTTTTACAATTTCAGATTTAGGATGCTTCGATGTTATACAATTACCATCAAACTTATGGTTCATTAATTGTAGCGCGTTTAAATCTGATCCTATAGGAATTGGGTATAAATTGTCAGCATCATCAGAAACATATTCAATCAAATCCTTGGATAAGTTAATGTTAGATTTTAAGAGGTTTTTATAATCAGCTTCTTCAATTTCTGTGTACTGTTTATTGTCTATCCAACCTTCATACTTATCATATGCAAAGCGAATACGGCTCCACTTTTTACGCTGCTCCAACACCTTAAACTGATCTCCATACAAAGCTTGCGTTACCATTTCACTAGTATCGTTAGCTTCTAATCTTATCGGTACAATTCCTAGATTGCAAATGCCGTATTGCATAAATAAGTTTTAAGCGCGCTCTAACACCATAGCTGAAGCGCCACCACCGCCATTACAAATAGCAGCGGCTCCAATTTTAGCATCATTTTGATGAAGTACATTAATTAATGTCACTAAGATTCTGGCACCAGAACATCCAAGCGGATGACCCAAAGATACAGCGCCGCCATTAACATTGACATTGCTATCGTTTAGTCCTAATAGTTTCATATTGGCTAAGCCAACAACAGAGAATGCCTCATTAAACTCAAAATAATCAACATCATTTAGATCTATATTAGCTTTAGCTAGAGCTTTTGGCAAAGCTTTAGCTGGTGCAGTAGTAAACCATTTTGGCTCTTGTGCAGCATCGGCATAACTTTTTATTGTCGCAATCGGGGATAGGCCCAATTCATTTGCTTTCTCTCGACTCATCAATACCATTGCCGCAGCTCCATCATTTATTGTCGAAGCATTTGCAGCAGTTACAGTACCTTCTTTAGTGAATGCAGGTCTCAAAGCAGGTATTTTTTCCATTTTTACATTTGTATATTCCTCATCTCTATCCACAACAATTGCATCGCCACGACGTTGAGGAACTTCAACAGGAATAACTTCATCATTAAACTTGCCAGCATCCCAAGCTGCTTTTGAGCGCTCGTAAGATTGAATTGCAAAGTTATCTTGATCTTCTCTGCTAAATTTATATTCAGCAGCACAGGCATCTGCACAAACACCCATGGCATTTTTATCGTAAGCATCTACCAAACCATCTTTTTGCATACCATCTTCAAGCGTAGCTGGGCCAAATTTTGTAGCACTACGGGCATGATAATAATGAGGTATAGCACTCATGTTTTCCATGCCACCTGCAACAACTATTTCGGCATCACCCAACTGTATGGCTTGTGCGGCTTGCATAATAGCTTTCATGCCAGAAGCACAAACTTTATTTATCGTAGTACAAGGAACCGTATCTGGTATACCAGCATATATCGCAGCTTGTCTCGCTGGTGCTTGTCCTGTACCAGCTTGTACAACATTGCCCATTAAGACTTCTTGAACTAATTCTGGTTTTAGATTAACTTTATCTAAAGCGCCTTTGATAGCCGCTGCACCTAATCTTGGTGCAGGCACGCTAGATAAACTCCCTAAAAAACTTCCTATTGGTGTTCTAACTGCAGATACGATTACAACGTCCTTGTTCATTCTTTTTGTGTTTAAATTAATTGCTGCGAAATTAATCATTTTTTAAGATATTTTAGAATGAATTAATGAATATAGCCACGTAAAATTCTAATATTTGTTACATTTGATTATATATGAAGGAACTTCTGAACAAATGGTATAAAAATCATGCGCTAGTATATAAAATACTATTGTTTTTAATGACCACGTTTTTCATTGTCTACTTATTTCCAAAAACAGGGAAATTCAGGTATTCATTTGAAAAAGGAAAACCATGGCAATCTGAAAATTTATATGCCCCATTTAATTTTGCCATAAAAAAAGCACAAGATGAAATAGAAAAAGAGCAGGCAGAAATAGAAAAAAATGCTTCAGTTTACTTTGATGTAAATACACAACTTAGCAACAATACACTCTCTGATTATACAAAAAAATTCAATCAAACATTTAATGATACGCTTTACTTAAATGCTCGAAATTCAAATCTATATAAAGCAGGTAAAACCTTTATAGATAAGCTTTATAGCAATGGAGTTCTAGATTCTGATTATTCGTATTCCAATGATAAACCCGTAGTATTAGTAGAGTCCAATACAATTGAAAAAGAGCTGTTATATGGAGATTTGGTTAAAATTAGCCAACTAAGGCAACTCCTAGAAAATCATCTGCCAAATCCTACAGCTTTAGATAAACGAAATAAAATGATATCGCTATTTTTTGATATCGTAAAGCCAAATGTAACCCTGAATGAAAGTTTAACACAAAAGGCACTAGAAGAAGAGCTCTCTCAGATTTCACAAACACGAGGTAGTATTGAAAAGGATCAGTTAATTATATCAAAAGGGCAGGTTGTTAAGGATGAAGAGTACAATATATTGAATTCTCTAAAAGCGGAATACGAATCCCAAGTTTGGAATACAGCAAATTACAATTGGGTACTTGTAGCCTATACATTGTTAGTAGCGTTAGCACTTTTAATGCTTCTATTATTTCTAAGAAAATACAGAATAGAGGTCTTTCTCAACAATACAAAAGTTACTTTTATTTTCTTCAATGTTGGGTTAATGATTTTATTGACCACATTGGTTATTAATTATAACTCACAATACATATATGTTGTGCCATTATGTATTTTACCATTGGTTTTAAAAGCATTTTTTGATGCAAGATTAGGCTTGTTCGCCCATGTCCTTACAGTGTTGTTGTTAGGCTTCATTGTACCAAATAGCTATGAATATATGTTTCTGCAGATTATTGCAGGAATTGTGACTATTCTCACTGTTTCGGAATTATATAAACGTGCTAATTTGTTTATTTCCGTGGGACAAATTACACTTATCTACATCATTGCTTATTTTGCTTTCTTTGTAATTCATGAAGGACAAATAACAAGTCTAAAGTGGGAAACATTTGGTTTGTTTATTCTGTGTGGATTAGCGACATTATTTGTACAGCCTTTAATTTATATTTATGAAAAGATATTCGGATTGGTTTCTGACGTATCACTTTTAGAGCTTTCAGATACCAATACCAGACTTTTAAAGGAACTTTCCAATAAAGCACCTGGTACATTCCACCACTCGTTAAACGTAGCCAATTTAGCAGAAGCGTCAGCCAATGAGATAGGTGCGAATTCGATGTTGGTTAGGGTAGGAGCATTGTATCATGATATTGGTAAGATGAGTAACCCAACTTACTTCACAGAAAACCAAAGTACAGGCATTAATCCGCATGATGAGCTATCTAATCGAGAAAGCGCAAAAATGATAATTGACCATACACTAAACGGTATTGAAATTGCCAAACGAAATAACCTTCCAGATC
This sequence comes from uncultured Flavobacteriaceae bacterium, assembly GCA_964453045.1. Lineage (GTDB taxonomy): Bacteria > Bacteroidota > Bacteroidia > Flavobacteriales > Flavobacteriaceae > Winogradskyella. Next base: position 1,140 of record CAYVNR010000026.1, on the reverse strand, counting down.
GTGTTATTGACTTCATAAGAACGCACCATGGAACAAGTTCAGTATATTATTTTTACATGAAAGAAAAAGCTGAAAATGAAGATGTTGATATTAAGGATTTTTCATATCCTGGCCCGAAACCGTTTAGTAAGGAAACTGCGATATTAATGATGTGCGACAGTGTAGAAGCGGCATCTAAAAGTTTAAAAGAACCCACAACAAATAAAATTAATGAGTTTGTAGAAAACATTGTTAACAAGCAAATGGAAAGTGGTCAGTTTTTAAACGCTAATATTACTTTTAAGGAAATTCAATCTATCAAGAAGGTTTTAAAGCATAAGTTAGCTAATATTTACCACCTTAGAATTGAGTATCCAGAATAAAGTCATTTTTATTACAAAAAACTAAAAAAAATTGTTGCGTTCTTTAATATGAAAAGTTACATTTGCACCCGCCTAAATGATAAAGATATATTTGTCTATGGGCTCGCAATTTCATAGAACGTTCTATAAGTATTGTTAGGAGAGGTGCCAGAGTGGTAATGGAGCAGATTGCTAATCTGTCAACGCGTAAGTGTTGCCCGGGTTCGAATCCCGGTCTCTCCGCAAATTAGATAACCAGTTTTCGGGGTGTAGCGTAGCCCGGTTATCGCGCCGCGTTTGGGACGCGGAGGTCGCAGGTTCGAATCCTGCCACCCCGACTTTTAGGGTTTTAAACTCTTAATTGTAATATGGCTCAGCTTAATAAAGTATTTTGTTCGAGTCATATTAGTGAATAGCTCAACTGTATAGAGCATCCCGACTTTATCGGGACGGTCACAGTTTGAGTCACAAGGGTGGCATAGCTCAGCTGGATAGAGCACCTGCCTTCTAAGCAGGCGGTCCTAGGTTCGAATCCTAGTGCCATCACGAAAAGCTTCACTTGCAATAGTGGGGCTTTTTTGTTTTTCAACAACTTATGTATTGTACCTATATCTTATATTCACAATCAAAAGACCGATACTATATCGGTCACAGTGCGGATTTGGACGACAGGCTAAAACGCCATAATGGCGGGAGAAGCAAGTCCACTAAATATGGCATTCCTTGGAAAATCGTTTACACAAAAGAATTTGCGACCAAATCGGAAGCCTATCTGCACGAAATGCATATTAAGCGACAG
>CAYVNR010000025.1:0-53031 GCA_964453045.1 uncultured Flavobacteriaceae bacterium | reverse complement strand
TATTAAAGGAAATCAAAAGCTGAATAACATTACGTCATTCAGCTTTTTTTATCTACTTATATGTTTTTAAACGTAAGACTTTAGAAATAAAAAATCGCCCACACTTTAAATCCAGAACCTGACCATGGGAAAAATCAAGCCTGACCCAGACCAGCCCAAGAATCATTAAAACTTGCTAATATGGTTTCAATCTCAGCATCCATAGAAGTAAGATATAACCGTAATGCTTTATTGAGGTGGCATAAATTGCTATCCTGTTTTACAATTAGCAATAATTGTAACGTTCAAGTTGCAGTTCCTTTGTTTGTTTGAACAAAATTTATTCAATGAGAAAAATAGTATTCGCATTATTACTTTTAGTAAGTTCAATTTCATATTCACAGGAAAAAACACCTGATTTCTCAAAGATTGATGATGTCATAAACACACTTTATGGTGTCATTTCAGGACCACCTGGTGAGCGCGATTGGGATTTGTTTCGGTCGCTCTTTCACGAAAAGGCCATTATGGGCAACACAGGTTTCAACAGGGAAGGTAAAAGAGCGTTTGGGTATTTTACGCCCGAAAGCTATATTGAGCGCAACGCACCCTTTTTTAAAACACGGGGGTTCTTTGAGGAAGAACTGGAACGTATAACCAACAAATACGGTGGTATTGCCCAAGTTTTTACGTCTTATCGATTTCGATTTGAGGAAAAAGGCGAAGTCATTCAGCGTGGTATAAATAGCGTACAGTTGATTTTCGAGAATGAAAGGTGGTACATTACCCAACTGTTCTGGGAAGCTGAATCTAAAAAGGCACCGCTGCCAAATTTGAAGAATTAACGTTATTTAACATCAATTTTGTAACAATTTCCTCAATTTTGTTGTCATATAGTGATATATGACGTTTACTTCATCAACATTTAAAACAATTAATAGCAAGAAGAATGTTGCGATACGTTCAGCTCTAAATGAGTTTGAAAGTACCGTGGATTCTTCTGGTCTTTCTATTAAGGTGCCCATTAATGGCATTGAAAATTATAAGGTTGATAATAAAAACTTTCAGATAAAACCAGGTAATTTTCTTTTGGTCAACAAAGGTCAGGAAGTGGCCTGCAAACTGGATTCCAAAAAAGTAATCGAGTCCATTTGTATCTACCTTGATAATGATATTTATTTAGAGATTTTAGAGCGTGCCGTCGCAAAGCACCAATTGGATTTGAAATTTAGCAAGGAAGAAGCCAATGTCATTTCAGATAAGTATTTTATAATGGATTGCCCATTGAGCAAAACATTGTCTTCTTTTGCTTTGATGAACAATATGGATGCGCTCACCGAAGAAGATTATATATTGATTACGGAAAAATTGGCTTTTCATCAGCTCGACCAAAAACAAATGATTTCCAGTATTGATGCACTCAACTATATTACAAAAACCGAGTTACTTAAGCGTCTTCGGTCTGCAAAATCATTTATTTTCGAGAACTATAGCAAGAACCTGAACCTAGACGATATTTCCCAGGCATCCTGTTTATCTAAATACCATCTTTTGCGTTCTTTTAAGGATGTCTATAATATCACGCCTTATCAAGCTTTGCTCGATAGGCGCATCAACAAAGCCAAGGAAATGTTGCAGTCTGGCGATACCATTCAAGATGTAGCCATCAAATGCGGTTTTAACGATAGGCGTTCATTCAGCCGTGTTTTCAAAAAAGTGAATGGTAAGACACCATCCACTTATTTGGAAGATTTTGGTTACGTCTAAAACTTTTATAAGAGCCATAATAGTAAGAGTAAGACGTGCTTTATAAAGGCTGGTCTATGAGTTCACTTTTTTCATTGAACAGCTTCATCGAACGGTTTCCATCCGCATCATATTCATATTCAATATACGCTGCATTTCTAGGCTTAAAGAAGATTAAATTTTCATTCTGGTCATAGAAACTTTCCTTTTTAATTCGGTTCTGGTTGTCATAAGCATATATGATTTTTGCAAAGCCATATTGGGAATGATTGACCAACTCGTTGACTTCATCCACAAAATAATAACCAACTCTACGCCTTCTATCATCATATTTGGCAATGCCTGAAATCGCTAGGGAATCATCTGTTTTTAAAAGTTCGTTCTTGGTATTGTAGAACTTCCAACCTATCACGTTGCCCCAGCCATCGTATAGGGTTTCAAATTTGGCATAGCCATAAGCACTTTCCGTTAAATTGCCTAAGGTATCTTGGTAATAAGTAATGTAGGGCTGCCCTTTTTGGTTGATTTTGTTTAAACCTTGAGCGATATTTGAAGCCTTGTTGAATACATTATTGTTGTTGGCATCAAAGGTTTTCCAAGCTGTAAAATTGCCATTTTCATTGTAAGTAATATGGTCACTTGCCATCCCATTTTCGGTATCAATTAGTTTACCGTTTTCGTCATAGTTGGTAAACTTGGTGATAAAGCCATTGTCATCATAATGTAACCCAACATTGAAGAAATTGAGCTGTGGTCGCATCGCAACAATTTTCCCAACGGAATCATATCGTTTTTCTAGAATGTATCCGTCCCTTTTTGTCCAGTTGTAGGTTACGATGCCCCAATCGTTTTGAACGGGTTTCATATCAGCATCCAAAAAGGTCATTTTCTTTTTGAAACCGTTTGGGTCAAATTCAAATTTTTCATAGAGCACACCTTCCCTTGTTGGGAAATCCTCGCCATCGTGGCCAACATATTTTCGTAGCTCGGTCAGCGCATCTGGATAGCTAATTTCCAAAATAGGCGACTTTACAAAAAACCGATTAAGGTCTGGTTGATATACAGCATTGTTATCGCCCATTTTCTGGGTGATTTTTTTAATCCTGCCGATACTATCATAAGCAAACCGATAATGAAAGCTCGATTTCGCTTCTTCTTCATTTAGTTCTATAATGCCTTTTATATCTGCGTAAGGGCTTTCCCTAAATGCAATATTTCTAAATGTCTTGTCTGGATATTCAATAGATTCATCACTACAAGAAAATGCGGCTATGGCAACAAGGCAAAGGATAATTTTTTTCATTGGTCTAAAGTTTAAAGCAAGTATAGCGAAGTGCTATTAACAATGGGTTGCAATAATTGCTAATGAACATGTCTTTAGCAATTATTGTAACCTCTTTCGACATTTAAAACTTTAGTTTTCCGCTTAATATTTGAACGCGGCTTATTCTATGAAAAAATTACACCATTTACTATTAACGATAATGCTCTCATTGGTATTTGTTTCCGTTACAACCGCCATATCGCCAATTACTTACGAGATCAATTCAGATTTCAAAATTTGCGAAGAAGAGCTTAATCTTACAAAAAATTCTATTGAAGTTAAACTTCAAAAAATAATTGAGCAAAGGGGAATCCCAGGAATCAGTTTGGCCATCAATAAAAAGAAAAAAACAAATAATTATACTGCTGGCTATGCCGATGTTGAGGGCAAGGCAGAAATGAATGATTCACATCGCATGCTTTTAGGAAGTACTGGGAAGTCATTTTTTGCAGCACTTACCTTGAAACTTGTTGAAGACGGAAAAATTAGCTTGGACGACAAGGCCTCAAAATACTTAGGCAATGAGGACTGGTTCAACAAAATTGCTAATCACGAAAGTATTACCATTAGAAGTCTGTTGAACCATACTTCGGGCGTTCCAGAGTACGTGTATTCTCAAACCCTTTGGCTGAACCTTAAAAATGAACCCAACAAAAAATGGACAGTTGCAGACCGAATGCAGTTTATTGCAGATGCACCAGCGCCATTTGAAGTCGGTAAAGGCTGGGCTTATGCCGATGCCAACTATATTATTTTGGGTGCCGCTCTGGAAAAAGCGACCCAAAAGGATGTTTACGATTTGGTGGATAGCTATTTTCTTAAGCCTTATGGTCTATCCGATACCGAACCATCCATCAATCAAAATATCAAAAATCTTGCTGCAGGATATACCGGAAACTTTTTTGCTAACCTTTTTGGCGAAAAGGTAGCAGAACTAAGCAAGTACAATCTGAATCCTCAGTTTGAATGGACAGGTGGCGGATTTGTCACCAATCCCGAAGACCTTGTTACTTGGATAACCAAACTTTACAATGGTAAAGTCTTGAGTAAAAAATCTACTATGGAAATGTTTTCGCCAGTCAGCAGGCAGAGCGGACAAGAAGATACCTCTGGCTACGGTTTGGGAACAGAAATTTTTGAGACACGATACGGACGGGCGTATGGTCACACAGGATTCATGCCAGGTTTTCAAACCTTTATGGCATATTTCCCAGATTATAATACTTCAATTGCCTTTCAGATAAACATTGATCCTTATAGCAGCAGGTTAAAGGCGAGTGCTTCCACTTTTGAGTTGATTGATGAAATACTTCCATTGATTTTTGACAAAAACAAAGTAGCAAAAAAGACGACCATACTCTATTTTGTTCGCCACGCCGAAAAAGCGGATGATGGCACAAGAAATCCTGGATTGACTGAGGAAGGTATGGAAAGGGCAGAAAAACTTGCCAGATTAATGAGTTCCAAAAACATTGATGCAGTCTACAGCAGCCCTTACAAACGCACTATGCTTACAGGTGAACCTTTGGCGAAACAAATCGGTAAGAGAATAATGACCTACAATCCCATGGATGCCACTTCAATTTTTGAAATCATAGCAAAGAATGAAGGAAAGTCTGTATTGCTGGTCGGTCATTCCAATACCGTACCTGCAATGTTAAATTTGTTGGACAGAAATCAAGAATATAGCATCATTCCAGAGGAAGAATATGACAACTTATTCAAGGTGGAATACAATGCCAATACAACTAAAATCAATCAAGATACCTATTAGATTATGGCTAACGGAATGTATAAAAGCGACCCTGTATTGGCATCATTAAACATAGAAAAAACCGTAACCTTTTATGAAAATAAGTTAGGCTTTAAGCGCTCTTGGTGCGATGCCAATTACGGTATCGTGAATAAGGATAAAATCTCGATACACTTTTGGCATTGCGACAATAAGATTTTCCCTGAGAATACAAGTTGCTATGTTTATGTTGATGATGTGCAAACTTTATTTGAGGAATACCAAAAAGCTGGTGTGGTGCATCCCAATGGAACGCTTGAAGATAAACCTTGGGGAATGAAGGAATTTGCCATACTTGATGAGGACGGCAATATGATAAAGTTCGGTGAAAATATAACCAAATCAAAATGATTTTAAATTGCAGCATAAAGGAATTTCTTGTGACGTTCACAATAGTACTTTGTCCGTTTTTCACAATGAGTGCACAGAACACTATGGGGAAGGCGACTTATGTTTCTCAAAAAAGTATCAATATGCAGCTGGATACTACCAAATACGACAAGGAAACCAGAGATAAATTGGCAGGCTTTTTCCAGAAACAGTTTGTAAAGGAATACGACCTGTATTTCAATCCTAATGAATCCATATACAAGGAAGTCAATACCTTAAAAAATAGTGAACCAAGGAAAAAAAGAAGCTACAATAACTTTTCATCAGAAGTATTCTATAAAAACAATCAAACAGGAATCTACACACAAAAAACTGATTTTTTGGACAAAATCTTTTTAATCAAAGATTCCATTCCAAAATTCAATTGGACAATAAAAGATGACCAAAAATACATTGGTAGGTTCAGTTGTTTCAAGGCGACGATCTCAGTTGAAAAATTAGTTTATGAAAAAGATAAAGGTGAATTCTTAAAAACAGTAGAAGTGTCCGCATGGTTTACATCCGAGATACCGATGGCTGCTGGCCCAGGTATCTATGGTGGACTTCCCGGTTTAATTTTAGAGGTAAATGATGGTGAATACACCATTATCTGTAAAGAAGTAACTATGGGTATAAATGAGAAAAACATAAAAGCCCCAAAAGGCGGAAAGGAAGTAAGTGAAGAAGAATTCAATGCCATTAAAATGAAAAAGAAAAAAGAAGGAAGGGAACGCTCTATGGATTTTATGAGAGGTGTTGAATCTAACGCTAGAGGGGATAATAAATAAAAGAGTAAAAGAAAATCTATGAATAGTAAAATCTATCATATTCTCAATGCAGATGTGCTGGCAGATAGGCTACCTAAAGGCATACGAGGCAAAAAAATAATCTTTAGGGAAGCATTCATTAATGGTCCAGTAACGATTTCCGGTCATGAGTTAGACTTTTGGCTCAACAGGCAACATTATTTTAACGAAAAGTATAAGTGGAACGATACAGAGTACTACGCAAAAATAATGTCAGAGCTGTTCAAGATACGACAGATAGGTAACGATGCAGAAATCAATATTTGGCTTGAGCCAGACTTGCATTGCTACACCAACCTTTGGTTTTTGTGTCATTTAATCAAGGATAAATTTCCCGACCTAAAAGTGAACTTTATTGTGCCACAAAAAAGCACAGCTTTTGGGTTTGAAGGGATGATAGATGAAGAACTTTTGGGTAGTTTTCAATCACGGAAAAAAATGGATGAAACCGTTGTTGAAGAACTATCAAATTGCTGGGAAGCCTATTGTCTTAAAGACCACAAAAGGCTACTGGAATACGGCAATGGGTTAAAATCGTATGTAATACATATTGATAAAATCATTGAGGCACATTTGTCAAGGGTTAATTCCGTTGATGCGGAAACAAAACCAATGAAAACGCTCAAAGCGCTAATTAAGGAACTGGGGGCACAGAATTATGAAACGCTGTTTTGGGAATTTACAAAGCGAGAAGGCTTTTACGGATATCGAGAACTTGAATTTAAACAGCTTTACGATAAGGCGATAACATTATGCTAAAACAGCAATAAACAAGAACCATTAATTGAAAATACACAAACAATGAAAATAAAACGAACTATCACAACTGCCCTTCTATTAGTGGCAGTTATATTTTCAACCAACGCACAAAAACTAAAACGAAAAGCCTCGTTGGGCTTTACACCTGTTCCTATAGATTCAACAATGATTGAAAGTCTGGGATTGGATGAACCCAAAGGCCTTTTAATCACTCAAATACTCGAAGAGGGTACTTTCAACAATCTCAAGGCAAAAGAGCAGGACATTTTACTGGAAATGAATGGTGAACCTATAAATTCCATACAGGAACTTTTAGCGGTCAGGTTCAATCTAAGGGAAGGTGACGATATTCGTGTTAAAGTCCTACGGAAAGGTCGTGAACGTACATTAAAGGGTAAAGCAGCAAAATTTCCTTATGAAACCAGCGAGCATTCCGAAGTCATTTACGACCAATTCGATTTTAAGGAAGGTAGAATCCGTACCATCATCAACAAACCGAACGAGCCTGGGAAGCATCCTGCTATTTTCTTTATTCCAGGTTACACCTGTACGACCATTGATAATATGCACCCTGTAAATCCATACAGAAAATTGTTGGACAGTTTGATAGCCAAAGGCTATGCGGTTTTTAGAATGGAAAAACCTGGTATGGGCGATAATGAAAATACAGGTGATTGCCGTCAGTTGGGCTTTCATCAGGAAATGGAATCTTATTTAAAGGGCTATGACCAAATCAAGAAATACGATTTTATAGACCAAGACAACATTTTTCTTTGGGGACATTCTATGGGTGGATTATATGCACCAATTATAGCATCAAAAAAACAACCTAAAGGGGTCATTTTCTACGGAATGGTTCACGATAGCTGGCCAGAATATCTGTTACGAATGGTTCGCTATCAAAATCCGAGAATTAATGCTTCAGATTTTCTGGAAACTGACAAAGATGTGAGAACCTTGTATGCGCTTTTGTATGAGCATTACCACCAAGGAAAATCTTCAAAGGAACTGGCCAAGAATACCAAGTATGAAAAAATCCTTCGACGTGATTTTTGGTTCGATGGTGAGAACCAGATTTTATTGCGCCACGAAGATTTTTGGCTGGAATTATATGAATACAATATGACCGAGGCTTTTAAAGATTTTAAGGGTTATGTGCTCTCAATGAACGGTGAGGCCGATTTAGAGGTACTCAATGACTTTTCACAGCGCGAGGTGGTTCGTATTGTCAATCATTATCATCCCGGAAAAGGCGAATTTTATTATCTACCAAAAACTGACCATATGATGATTGAGGTAGGAACTTTGGAAGAAGGTGCGGTCATTAGGTACCAACCTCGTTATCGCGATATGATGGCCAATAACTTCAACTACGATATTGTTGAAAAAACCCACACTTGGATTCAGGACAAGTTGAATAAATCCACCGAAGAAACCAAAGTTACGGTTATCGAAGATTGGTATAATAAAATTGATAAGTCCAAACTTACTGCTTCATCAGATACCTATGATATCGTCTGGAAAGGCAATGTTTCAGGTGAAATGAAGTATCATAAAAAAATACAGGAAGGTAAGTTGATTGTTCAAGATACTTCAGAGCTCAAAGGTATGGTTTGGGAAAAGTTGGATATGGTATTGGATATGGGTGACCTTAGCATGACATCAGGCGAAATATTTTTAAAATACCCTGGTAATAATGCCGAAATGAAGGGCTTGGTCAATTGGAAGGACAATACAATCAAAGGCGAATATAACGTGGAAAAAAATGGCGTAAACCAAAAATCACCCATCGATTTTGAGGAAGAGCAACGTATCGTAGGCAGAGGTGCCATTTTTGGCTTTTTACCAGCCTTACCTATTTCAGAAAATCAAGAATATAAACTAAAGGCTTTTGCCTTTTCCGATGCTGAGATATGGGATATGATGCTAAAGGTAGAAGGCAGGGAAATGATTGAATGGAAAGGCAATCAAGTGGAAACATACAAGATTGGTCTTACAGGAGGAAAAGTGGACAACGTGATTTATATGGCGACTGACGGTACGGGTAGATTGTATCGTATCGACGTGGTAGGTCAAGATATGCACATTGTACTGAGATGAAGTCCTTCTCAATTTTCAAAAGAATAAAACAAGAATGGTTCATCACGTTTGTGATCACTTTTTTAAGTACCGTTTTGGGTGTATACTATGGTTTTGTATTGAATGAACAACGGATTGAAAAAGAACTTGAGGATCAAAAAAATGTTGTCATCAATAACATTAAGCTCGAAATCGATAATAATGAAGCAGATTTAATTGAAACCGTAGAGAGTATTGAATCGTGGGTTGAACTACGCAACAGTTTCAATGCAGCCAATGTGGACGAAAACGATTATTTTATTGCAAAAGAAGTGTATGAGAGTAAATTCAATGGCGAAGAAAATTTTATAATAAAGGATACCCTTCGTGAAAATGATGGTATTTATTATCGCGGACATCTCAACTTTCAGCTCATAATACCTAATTTTTCGCTCATCTCGTATGAAACGGCCAAATACAAAAATGTATTGAATGAGTTGAGTTTTGACTGTCTTTATGAAATAGAAAGCACCTATGTAAAACAAAAATCCATAAGTAACCAAATGAGCGAATTGATTAGGGCATTGCAAGAAAGGGATTATGTAAAGGTTCAGAATATTATGGTTATATCGCTTCAGTTGGGTAACGATTTGAAAGAAAAGTATGCTGAGATGGAAACATTATTGGATGAATGCAATTGAATCAAGTTATGAAATTACCGCAGATACAATCTAAGAGACTTATTATTCGACCTTTTGTTGAGAGTGATTTAAAACCATTTTTAGAATTTATGCTAGATAATGAGTCAACAAAGCATTTAATGTTTTCAGATAAACAGAAAACAGAAAAAGGGGCTAAAAACTTGTTTGAGTATATTATTTCTTCTTATGAGACCGATGAACCCATTAACTCTTTGGCAATTACATTAAAGGATGGTACATATGTAGGTTCCTGCGGTATATCACCAATACAAAAAGACCAAGTATATGAATACTATTACAGTATCAATAAATCATTTAGGGGATACGGATATGCTTCTGAAGCAACAAGTGAAATGATTGATTATTTATTTCAAAACACCAAAATGAACGAAATAAGAGCATATATGAGTCCTAAAAACCCCTACAGCGCGGCTGTAGCAGAAGCCTGCGCAATGAAAAATGAAGGTATCGCTAATCATCCCGTTTTTCAAAATAAAGGCTTACTATATTCCTTAAAATCGTAAAGAGTATGAAGATTGTAAATTTAAAGACACTACAAACATTTACTCTTTTTATTTTATACTTCGGCATTAGTATAAATAGTAATGCTAAGAACAACATAATCTTAGACAAGGAAAACAGTCTACTCATCAAAGAATACTTTTCAATCCTTGACTATATAGGCGACGGTATTTGGGAAGGTTTTAGTAGAGTGCCCAAGCCTATACTTCTTATAACCAATGATATTGAATATTTGTTTTACCATCCCTATCCGTCGGATGATTTCAAAAAAGAAGGATTCGATAATATACTTCAAGCAGAAGTCTATAAGAGAAAGCGAATCTTCAACACCAATATGCTTGCCAGTTTTCCTGCGGTGAACGGGGTGGTTTGCATTGTTATTGGAACACCACAAAACACAAATAAGAATGTTACCGATTGGTTATTAAGCTTGGTGCACGAGCGGTTTCATCAGTACCAAATGTCCCAACCCAACTATTATAAAAATGTAAATGCGCTGGATTTATCGGACAGTGATGAAACAGGAATGTGGATGCTCAATTATCCTTTTCCTTATAGAGACAAGAAGGTTATTAAGTTTTACAATCGATTTAGGAATGCCTTGTTGACCGTTGTGGATAATCTGAATTCAAAGGATTTTCCAAAACATTTTGCCAATTACAAAAAGGTATGGAAGCGACTTAAGAAGAAATTGACTGAAAAGGACTATCACTATTTTTCGTTGCAACTATGGCAAGAAGGGTTTGCTCGGCACAACGAGTATGTTTATGCAAAAAAACTCAAAAACTATAGAGTGTCCACAGAAGTTGAAAGTATGGACGGATTTATTCCATTTGAAGAATATGCACAAAGCCAACGAAAAAGAGAACTTCAAAATCTCTCTCATCTCAAGTTGGAAGAGCAGAAACGTTTGGTGTTTTATAGTATTGGCTTTGCCGAAGGGTTGATATTGGACAAACTAAAACCAAGTTGGCGAAACCAATATCTCAAAAAACCATTTTATATCGAAAACTATTATGAATAAAAGAATTCTTTTTGTGGTCATTTTATCTACACTATTTCAGATGATTCAAGCGCAGGACCACCCGACTGTAGAAGCCCAGATTGATAGTATCTTGAAACCTCTTGTGAAAGAGTTTCCAGGGTTTTCTTGTGTTGTTTCTAAACAAGGAAAAATAGCTTATTCAAAAGGATTTGGGTACAGCGATTTAGAAAAAAAATTGCCTTTTACAGATTCTACAACTTTCAATCTGTATAGTATTTCAAAGACATTTACTGGAGTTGCTTTAGCAAAAATGGCGGAAGAAAAGCTAATGGATATAAATGAGTCTATTATTTCTATAGATAATACTTTACCAATTGCTTACAGGGAAATAACGCCAAGGCTATTGATTAGCCATATGTCTGGTGTCCGACATTACAATGGCGATTGGTTGGATTTCGCTTCAAAACCGTGTAAAGATACTAACGAAGCTATTCAATTTTTTATTAGTGACAATCTAAATGCGAAGCCTGGCACAAAGGCCATTTATAGTACATTCGGATATGTTCTTCTGAGCCATCTAATTGAAGTAAGCTTTGAGCTTGGTTATGAGGAATATCTTGAGCAAAAAATCTTTAATATTTCAGAAATGACTAATACCTACCTTGATGGAAGTGTTGAAAACGATTCACAAAGAGCAAAAGCATATTATCTAAATCAGCAAACAAAAGGACTAGATACCGTATTCGGTATTTATAACAATTGCAAGTACGGTGGAGGCGGTTTTGTAACGACAACACTCGATTTGATAAGGTTTTCAAATGCACTCATTGGACATAAGATTCTAGATGGGATATCATTCAAAAATTTTTATACACCTATAGCAGACCCTATGTTAGGGTTAATTAAAGAGCCTGAATCAGCAAAGGACGGATATGCTATGGGGATTGAATACCACAAAGTAAACTATGGTGGCAATGATACATTTTATCTGAGTCACGGCGGCGCTTCTATTGGAGGTAATTCCTATTTATTGATGTATCCCAATGAAGGCTTGGTAATAGCTTTAGGTGGAAATTTTAATGGTGATGGTTTTGAAACGGCCGCAAAAAACATTGCAAAATTATTGTTGTAAGAAAAATGGCAATTAAAACAGTAAAGAGTTTTGAAATGAAAAATAATCTAGTCTTAATTTTTATTTTTCTATTGATCAATTTTCTCTTTTCAAATTGGTATACTTATTCAACCAATTTTAAACATAAATAAAATACTATGAAGCATTTTAACCAAACGTTTCTGGACTTCCTCAGCGAATTGTCCAAAAACAACAGCAAGTCGTGGTTTGACGACAACCGAAAAACCTATGAAAATGAAGTAAAAGAACCTTTTAAGGCCTTTATAGCGGAAATGATTTCCAGAATCCAGGCCTATGAACCTGAAGTCCAAATTGAACCTTCACAGGCCATTATGCGAATAAACAAAGATATTCGTTTCTCGAAGGACAAAACACCATACAACACGCACGTTGCGGCCAATATTTCAAAATATGGAAAAAAGGATAAATCCTATCCAGGGTTTTACTTTCAGTTATCGCACGAAGGTGTTTCGATGTTTGGTGGTGCTTATATGGTGGATAAAGACACTCTTCAAAATTTAAGGGAATATATTGCCCAGAATCTGGATGCATTTTCAAAGACATACAATGACAAGACATTCAAAGAAAAGTTTGGTACCATTCAAGGAGAACAGCACAAGCGCATTCCGAAGGAATTTCAGGATGCAGTAGAGAAAGAGCCACTTATCGCCAATAAGCAATTCTTCTATTCAGCGTCCATAAAACCAGAGATTATCACTTCCGAAAAATTACCTGATACCTTGATGGAATACTATTTGGCAGGGAAAACGGTAAACGACTTTTTAAAGTCTGCTTGGGCTAAATAAAAAATGTTAGTGGCAATTATTAGCAATATCTGTAACGTCATCTAAAGATGCATCCATTAAATTATCCAAAACAAAAAGATATGGGTAAGAAAGGCAGAAAAGTATTAATTGTATTGCACATTATTGCACGGTATTTTTTGGCATCGGTAATGATTATGTATGCCGCTGCAAAGATATTGGGTACACAGTTCGAGGCCTCACCGTGGACCTATGATGTCCCCATTGGTGAACTGAGTGGATTCCATCTTACTTGGTTTTACTACAGCTATTCCTTTCCCTATGGCCTGTTCATTGCTGGTGCCCAAACTGCAGCATCACTATTTTTATTCTTTAGAAAGACCATACGTCTTGGTATTTCCATTTATTTAGGACTGATTCTCAATATTCTCTTAATTGATTTCGCATACGATATTGAGGGCGCTAAAGGAATGGCCATTTTGCTTACAGTAGTAGCCCTATTTGTCTTTTTGGTGGATTACAAGCCGTTCTGCGATTTTTTCCTGACACAACCAAAAATCTATGAAAGTAGGGACGTACCAAGTTGGACGTTCAAACTAAAAAAGGTCAAATACTTTTACATTCCTATAATCGTAATTGGTGTTTTTTCAATGTTCTACTACCTTAAAGTCAATTTTATGGGAAAGAATGATTTTTATGGTTCGTGGCAACCTCAAAATCATAAGGATTGGTCAAGAATCTATATTCAGGAAGGTCACACCTTTTCCGTAAGAACAGGCGATGAATTGACCGAAAAGTACAAGGGCAAGTACTATTTTAATGAGGATGCAAAAGAAATTGAATTTATAGGGATTAATAAGTTGTCCAAAAACAAAGACTCAATCGTGGTCATCAAGGGAAAATATGAACTGACAGATAAAAACCTGTCAATTATAAACGATACGCTTGTTTTAGAAAGCATTAGACTTAGATAAGTCTTAAAAATCAAATAGCAACAATGAATCAAAACAAAGTACAAAATCAATCAAAAACACACCTTTTTACAATAGTATCAATAGTACAATTTGTAATAATAATCGTTATGGGTTTTATAATTTTTTCAAAGTTCAGGACTTTAGAAAATAAAGTAGACACCAATCAATTTTCGGAAATCAACGTGGAAAGATTGAATATTGTTGAAAAGGATGGAAGAATAAGAATGGCCATCTCAAATGAAGAACAGTTGCCAAAACCCATAATCGATGGTCGAGAAGTTGACCTGCGGCAAGGGCCAAAAGACCCTGGAATGATTTTTTACAATGACGAAGGCGATGAATGTGGTGGTTTCCTTTTTGGTGCAGAAACAATAAACGGGCAAAAAGTAGCTGGTAGTGCTTTAATGTTTGACCAATATAAACAGGACCAAATATTGCAACTGATGTACCATCAAGTGATGGGTCAAAATCAAATGGTTGGGCTAAAAATCAATGATAAACCAGAAGATATAACCCTTTCGGAAATGGTGGATTTACACTCTGAAATTCAACAATTGAAACCAGAAGAAAGAGCCGTCAAAATGCAGGAAATGCAGGAAAAAATGAGAAATGGTGAGTTTGGCTCAGAGCGATTGTTTGTAGGCACAATCAACGATACACCACAGCTTATTCTAAAAGACAAAAAGGGTGTGCCAAGAATAAAGTTGTTTGTAGATAATGACGGCAATCCAAAAATGGTCTTCTGTGACTCAAAAGGGTCACCAGCTCGAATTATTGAGATATAATACATCTAGAGCAAAATCACATATATTAACAATTAGCAATAATTAAACCTCTATTCTCTTTGGGCGCATTTATATTCATCAATTAAAAAGGTTGCCGAACGGCCTTTTGATGAAATCAAATACTTTAAGATGAATAAAAACACTTTGCGCATTATATTTGTTGCACTTGCAATTCTTTTAGCTTTTAATGTAAATTCCCAAGAAGAAGATAGGGACGATAAATGGGACGGTAAATTTGAGCAATTGGGACAATTATTGCCCACGCCTAATGTATATCGTGCTTCAGATGGTGCACCTGGACACGAATACTGGCAACAACAAGCCGATTACACCATCAAGGTACGATTGGATGATGAAAAACAGACCATTACCGGAAGTCAGACCGTAACCTATCACAATAATTCCCCACAGCCGTTGACGTATTTGTGGATTCAATTGGACCAAAACAAACGTGCACCGGGAAGTGATAATGAAACTGCTAGAGAGTTTGGTGTCGGTAAAAACAGAACGCTCAATGTAAAATCGATGGCCTTCAATATGAATCTTTTTAGTACGGAAGGTGGCATCCATATCACAAAACTTACAGATACAAACGGAAAGGACTTGCCCTATACCATCAATAAAACAATGATGCGTATAGATTTGCCTAAACCCCTAAGAACTGGCGAGACCTTTTCGTTTAAAACAAGTTGGTGGTATAACATCAATGACCGTTTTGACGACTTTGGCAGAAGCGGTTACGAATACTTTCCAAAAGATGGCAACTATCTCTATACCATTGCACAGTTTTATCCAAGACTTGCCGTGTATGATGATTACGAAGGTTGGCAGAATAAACAGTTTTTAGGCGATGGTGAATTTGCCCTCACGTTTGGTGATTACGAAGTGGAAATCACAGTACCTGATGACCATATTTTGTCGGCAACAGGTGAGCTTCAAAATGAAAAGGAAGTACTATCTAAAAAACACTATAAGGAATTTCAAAAAGCAAAAATATCTTACGATAAACCTCACGTTATTGTGACCCAAGAAGAAGCTGAGAAAAACGAAACCAAAAAATCCACCAAATACCAAACGTGGAAGTACAAAGCTGAAAACGTAAGGGATTTTGCTTTTGCTACGTCTCGAAAGTTCATTTGGGATGCTCAGGCTGTAAAACTGAATGGTAAGGAAGTCTTGGCGATGTCGCTCTATCCCAAAGAAGGCAATCCCTTATGGGAACAGGAATCCACCAAGGCCGTGGTCAATACCTTGTACACTTATTCCAAGTACACAGTAGATTATCCTTATCCTGTGGCCACTTCGGTTCACGCCGCCTCTATCGGAATGGAATACCCAATGATATGCTTCAATTTTGGACGGCCAAACACAGACGGAACATTTACAGATGCTACTAAATATGGAATGATAGGCGTAATCATTCACGAAGTTGGGCACAATTTCTTCCCTATGATTATCAACAGCGATGAGCGTCAATGGGCTTGGATGGATGAAGGTCTGAATTCTTACTTAGAGTACAGAACCCAAAAGGAAAAGTATGAAAATTTCCCATTTAGAAGAGGACCAGCAACCACTATCGTAAACTATATGAAAGGACGGCCAGACCGCATTAGGCCAATGATGACCAACCCTGAACAGATAAGGCAATTAGGACCGAATGCCTACGGAAAACCTGCAGCTGCTTTGAATATTCTAAGGGAAACCATTATGAAACCTGAATTGTTTGATAAAGCTCTAAAAACCTATTCTGAACGTTGGGCGTTCAAACACCCAAAACCTGCAGACTTTTTCCGAACAATGGAAGATGCCTCTGCCGTGGACTTGGATTGGTTTTGGCGTGGATGGTTTTACGGTATCGACTATGTGGATATTTCAATTGATAAGGTAGCTTGGTTAAGAACAGGCGAAACACCAACACCTGTTGACGAAAATGAAGAAATTGACTCAGAGCTTACATTTACCGAGCAACCTGAAACCTTCACTTTATTGGATTCGCCTCAACGAATGGGTGAATTTATGGAACCAATGAACGATAATGATTACCGTGAAATGATGAAGGACAAGCATTTTTATGATGTTACATTTTCAAACCTTGGTGGATTGGTAATGCCTATTCTGTTGGAATTTGAATTTGTGGACGGAACTACAGAATTCAAAGAAATTCCTGTTGAAATATGGCGCGAGGATGAAAGTCAAGTTCGCAAATTGTTCTTTTTCGATAAGCAGGTAAAATCCATTACCGTCGACCCTAACTTGGAAACGGCAGATGTGGATACCAATAACAATACCTTTCCCAGAAAGATTGAGGCATCAGACTTTGAAAAGTTCAAGCAAAGAATAAAAGGAAAATGATTTTGATGAAAGCGGCCACGATACTAATGACGGTTTTGGGCATTAACCTAGTTCACGAGTTCCACGTTAGTTCCTGTGATATCAACTTGAATACTAAAACGCAAGTACTTGAATTCACACACCGGATTTTTGCAGACGATCTAGAGAACATCCTAAAGACAAATCATAGCGGTGTTGATGTGATGAGTAAAGAACATTATAAAAAAAACAACGAATTGTTCTCTGAATACATCAAGACTAATTTGAAAATTGTCTCAAATAAAGAAAAGCTCAATATACAGTGGATTGGGTACGAGTTAAAGTCCGACCAGATAGTATGTTATTTTGAGGTAAAGTTGGCAGATGATTCCAAGGAAATCACCATCTCAAATACGGTACTTATGGATTTATTCAAAGACCAAAAAAATATTGTGCATTGGAAGAAGAACAATGAAAATGTGAATAGTGTGATTCTTGACCGAAAGAAATCATCAATAAATCAAAAATTTTAAAAATGAAGAAATCATTTATTTCAATAGTGGCAACTTTATTGTCGCTTGTAGCTTTTTCTCAGGATAAAACTAAAGAAAAAGCAATCGCTCAAGTATATCCCGTAGCTTTTGAAAAAGAGGTAAAAGCTAAAAACAAGTCTGGCATTTCAGATTTGTATTTAAATGGCGAGGTGATATTAAACGTTTCTATGAAAGCTGATAAAGCTGCAGGGTATTACTTCAAGAGTATAGCAAGCGATTGGGCAGCTATGGTACAAGACCAGATTACCGTACCTTACGAACTGCGAATATCTGAGGCGGAGTATGAGATTATAGGTAATTTTGCTTTGAGCACTGCTCGATTTGACGAATATATGAACAACACCCACAATGGTGATGGGTACGATATGTTCACCTATGTAAAAACCAAGGATGGCTGGAAAATTAATCATATGGAAGTCACTTTGGCACAAGACCGTGCAAACCTACCGGAGAAGGAAACTACGGTTTTTGACGAAGCAATTTTGAATGGTGTAATAAAGAATATAGAGCAAGGATTTACCAATAATGACTTGTCGTTAGTGAAGTTTATGGAAACTAAAGACCATCTTACCGTAAACCATTTTGAAGATGATGTGCTATCTGAAACCAAAAAATATGAACGGACTGATATTGCAAGCCTACTTCAAGATAATCAATTGAAGAATGTAAAGCTGACTTTTGACAAACCAAAAGTGGTGGATGGGCATATGGCATATGTAATTGGCAAGCTTGGCAGTAATGATGTTGTGTTGACATTGGTACATCAAGGGAACAACTGGTTGGTGACTTCTTTTAATATCAATATGTAATATGATTCTTTTGCGTTGTAAATCCTTTGTGTTTGTGTCATTAATGCTATTCGCTTTAGTTTAAAGACCCAGATCCCAGCTTCTTTAGAGTTACCACTAATAGCCCTAAATCCTCGATTACCCAACATATTAGTTTTACCGACGTGACCGTAGATTACCATAGTCCAGCGGTTAAGGAAAGGGACGTTTGGGACAGTTACCTTATACCACAAGATGGCAAACCCTATCCGTGACGTACTGGTACCAATGAGAATACCACTATCACGTTTACGGATGATGTTTAATTGAGAGCAAACCACTTGCCGCTGGGACGTATGGCTTTCATATCATTCCCGCTAGTGAAGATTTACCTTGATATTTTCAAACAATCATACCTCTTCTTGGGGCAGTTTCTTTTATAATGAAAGTGAGGATGCCTTGAGGGTAAAAGTAAAACCTAAACGTGCCGATTCTAGGGAATGGCTTGTCTATGATTTTGAAACACGAGAAATGGACAACACCATAGGCGTATTGTATTGGGAAAAAGTCAAGATTCCATTCAAGATTTCTGTAGAAAATGAAACTACGCTGAACCACATCAAAAACAGTTACGGTCAAGTGCCGCATTTACAAGTGAGGGTTTTTATACTGCAACCAATTTCTGTTTTCAGCAAAACATCAATCAAAAGGAAGCTTTAAAATGGATTGATAACGCATTACGATTTGGTCGCACCTTTCAGCGGTTGGATGTGAAAGCTGGGCTGTTAGCGCAATCGGGCAAAAACCAAGAAGCTAGAGCTTTTATGGATGAAGCTTCTAAAATAGCAACAACAGCAGAGCTTTACGGCTACTGCAGAAAACAGCTCAAACAGGAAAATGTGCTAGAAACGGAACGTACTGCAAACTACGTTTTGAAACACCACAAAGAACATTGGCAGACCCAACTGTCCTTAGCTGAAATGGCAAAGCATAAGGGTGATAATGCTAGGGCTAAAAAGTATTTTCAAGAGGTTCTAAAAACTGCACCCAAAGGTTGGGAACAGCCGATTAAAAGTAAGATAGCTATCCTTAAATAAGTCTTGACATCCTTTCGCAATTTTTGAACCCTCATCCTACCATTTCAGAACTATCTTGTATTTGTTCATCAAAGAACCAAGAAATATGAAAAGTAAACTGAAAATCATCTTTATGGCACTTGCGTTTGTCTTTACAAGCACTTTGTTTGCTCAAAAAGATGAGAAAAAAGACAAAAAGAAAAAGGTCGAATTACGTAAATACGACCCTAAAAAGAAGATTGAGAAGGACGCAAATTATTCAGTTGAAAGTACTGAGTCTTCATCTAATTCAGAAAACCCAACAACGTCTTCGTCCTCTTTTTCATTTAGTTCCATAAGTGGTGGCCCAAAATCAGGGAAGTATACTGTTAAAGAGTTCTACAATAAAGAAATTAGCAAGAAACGAGAAAAGTTTCAAAAAGAACTTATAGAGATTGCCAAAAAAGAAGGTGCAATCAAAAAAGGGGAAAAAGAAGTCAAGATTGAGGTGAACGAGAAATACGTCAAAATTAACGGGCGTAATGTATCTGAAGATTTGACTAAAAAGATTCAAGATAAGTTGACATACACTTTAGAACACGGCGATAAATATAGTTATATATATGAAATGGTACTCGATGAAGATTGATGGTTTTTTCATTGATGATGGTTGGTGTTTTTGAAAAGGCCTTAATTGACAAAAAGATTGAGGCCTTTAGCTTTCATACAACTTGAACTTTAACCTTAAAACTGCAATGAATCAAGAAAAATATATTTATGTAAAAAGAATACACAAAAAGGAAAAAAGTCATCCAATTAGTAGTACTGACTGTACGAAGCTACATAAACCATTTCTATGGATATTCTTGGTCATTTTACTTTTTTCAAATACATTTTATGCCCAAAATGATTTTAAAGTCCGTTTGGACGAATTAATAAGTGAAAATTTTGAAACTAATGCACCAGGCTGTAGTGTGGTAGTTGTCAAAAATGGAAAGGCCATTTATTCCAATGCAACAGGCATTGGAAATATGGAACTGAATATACCCATTACAAAATCATCTGTATTTCTGCTCGGCTCAGTCGCCAAACAGTTCACAGGATATGGTATAGCCACTTTGATTGAAGATGGAACTATTCACCCCTCGGATGATATTAGAACCTATCTGCCCGATTTACCCAATTATGGACAAAAAATTACCGTGGAAGACCTCATTCATCACAAAAGCGGTTTGATTGAGCAGTACACACTGTTGATTTATGAGGGCTATCGATTACAGGATGCTACCTCTAAAGATGATGTGATGCGAGTACTTTCAGTTCAAAAGGAACTTGATTTTGAACCAGGTACAAACTACACGTATAGCAATAGCAATTATCGTTTGTTAGCCGAGTTGGTTGAAACTGTAACTAAAATGCCTTTTGAAGCCTATATGCAAAAGATTGTTTTTGACAAGCTGGGAATGACCCATTCCAGTTTCATAGATAATCCATCAACTTTAATTCCCAATAAAGTTGCACCGTACCAACCAAATGGTAATGGCACTTACAGCAATAATGTATACAATGGTAGCACTACCGGAAGCACTGGTTTATGGTCAAACTCAGAGGATTTAGAAAAGTGGCTTACTCATCTTAGTAATATAAAGGCTCAATATCCCAAACTATATAATAGGATGAAAACTACAACATCCTTAAAAGACGGAACAATCGTAGGCTATGGCTATGGTTTGGAAGTGGGTGAGCTTTTTGGAAAGAAATTACTATACCACAATGGCGTAGATGCCGGCTATAATAGTCAAGTCTATTTCTTTCCTCAACCCGATTTGGGTATTGCAGTAGTAAGTAACAATAACGGATACAGCTTTGACTTTGCCAATCAAATTGCCGCTGTTTTTCTTGATAAAGGCAACGAAGCAGAAACTGGATCTGTGGTAAAAAATAAGACTGCCATAACAAGCCCTTCAATTCAACTATCAAACAGCCAGCTCAATACAATTCTAGGCAAGTACGAATTGGGTGATGGAAGTATTTTGGTGGTAAAGGTGGAAGACAAAAAACTTTTCCGTTCTATTGAAGGTCGTCCAGACGAAGAGTTAATGGCAATGAGTGCAAATAATGTGTTTTACAAAAATCGACCTGAAGTGGCATTAAAATTTTCCAATCCTGATGGGAAAAGTCAAGTTTCTGAAGGCTTTCATTTGGTTTTCAATGGAAATGAGGTAGAATACTGCAAGCGGATTGTTGAACAAGATATTGAGACATTGAAATCTTTAGTGGGGATATACCAGCACCCATCACTTAACATCACACTTACCGCTCAACTGGAAGCAGGTAAATTGACCTTGAGCCATTACAAGCATGGAAAAATGATTCTAAATCCAACTTCAAAGGCTCTGGAATTCTCTGGAACAGATTGGTGGATTAACAGATTAAGTTTTAGAAGGAACGATACTGGCGAATTATCACTTCACTTGCTCAACTCACCTTCTGGTGAACGATTCAATGGAATCAAACTAATAAAAACGAAGTAACTGATGGCATAATGAAATATCACGAACTCTCGGAACAAAACAGAATGCTGAAAATCAATTTTGATTGTGATGGCCCTTATCCTGCTACTTTTGCTCTGTGGTATTTTAATGGGATTACTGCTATTCCTAAATGTATTATAAACAGATAAATATTTGAAAATTCTATGAAAGCGATTTTTTACAGCCTTATAACTATACCTTTTCTTTCAATAAGTTTTAATTCCTATTGCCAGAGTAAAGTTGATCCTACCCAAATTATGAAACAGTCTTTTGAGGCCTGCCAAAAATTACAGTCTATAGAGTACTTTATAAATCACAAAGGCGCCCCAGGTAAATACGGATATGGCGTGCCAAAGATTAGTGCCAAAATTATTCAGCAAAAGCAAAGTAGTATCGAAAATATAGGCTTCAATAGTGCCTTTATAAGTGTTGCTGGAACGATTAGAGAAAAAGGTAAAGAAAATATATTTTCCTATGCTTTTGATGGTGAAAATTTTGCTTTTCAGAAAGGTGCTAAATCCAAACAAAAAGTAGTGAACATGCCAACCAGAAGAGTTGTGATGGGTATGCTACAACAGCATTTATTTATGTTACGTATTTTTCCTTTTGTAGAAGAAAATCCATATTCATTTCAGAAGAACTCAAAGAATGCTACATACACATTCGAAGGCGAAGAAATAAAGGATAACCAATTGTGTTACAAAGTTAAAAACGAGGTTGTTTTTGAGGCATCTAATGGACAAAAATTTAAGAATACCAATATTTGGTGGATAAGTGCTAAGGACTATTTGCCAAGAGCCTATACTGATAATGTTGTATATAAAGAAATCGCACTGCTATCTAAAAATAAGGATTGGTCAAAGGGTACTTTTGAGAGTTTGGAAAATTCTAATTCAGAATATCTAAGCGATAGAGAAGCCTTAAAAGAACTTGCAGGACAGAATCTTTTAAAAGTAAATACTGTTGCACCAAGTTGGGAAGGTAAAGCAGCCAATGGAACAGAATTATCTTCTGAGAGCTTGAAAGGGAAGGTAGTCTTTTTAGATTTTTGGGGTAGTTGGTGTGCACCTTGTTTAAAGGCAATGCCTCAGATTGAAAAATTAAAAGGACATTTTTCAAGTGCAAAGGATATTGTAATTATTGGTATTTCAGCGAGGGAACGCGATAAAGAAACAGCCGAACGATATTTCAAAAGTAAAGGTTACACTTATATGCATATACCCAATGGTGATGAGATTGCAAAAAGATTTAAGGTAGAGGACTTTCCTTCGGTTTATATCTTGAATCAAAGTGGTGAGATTGCACTTGCTGAAAAAGGTTATGATGTTAACGCCTTTTTACGTTGGGAGGAATTTCTGAAAGTCTTGTCACCACCGAATTGATAGATTGAATTAAGAGCAAAGCTTTTAAAGTTACTCTATCACTTTAAATCATTATCCCAATTCATTTTACTGAGAATAAGCTTTTCTACATCCATAATAAATTCATTGCCATTAGCACCATTGACGCAAATAGCATAGCCATTTTTGTAATGAAGGTTTCCCATAAACCTAGCCTTGTATGAGTCGTTTGAACCACCGTGAAGAAAAACCTTATTTTTCCCTTGCCCTTTCAGCTCGGGACCAAGACCGTGTGGACTTGGTGAAATTTGGGTCATCATCTTTTTTGCTAAGTCTTGCCTTAAAAAAGTATTGTTATCATTATTGTAGGAATGCATTAGCGCAACTATAACACCTGTAATATCTTTTGAGGTAGTCCATAATCCAGAAGCTGCAGATTCTGGCATTGACTCGTAACCTCTTGGTAAAGCCCTGGGTTTCCCTTTACTGTTATGCGCCTTTGCAATGTTTCTAATTGTTTCAGGCAAAGGATTTTCATACGAACTTCTATTTAGTTTAAGGGGTTTGAACAGAATAGAATCAGCAGCTTTATCAAAAGGCATTTTAGTTATTTCTTCAACCAGAAGTTGTAATACGGTTGTGCCACCACCCGAATATTTATAGTCCTTGCCCACCGTAGAGGTTATTTGAACACGATTATTTTTTGCAGGATAATTTCCTTGCAATATTTGTACCGTCGTAGGTAATGCTTCATTTGGTTGATAATCTGCAAAACCATAAACATTTAAACCTGCGGTATGAGATAGAAGATGTGTAAGGGTTACTTTGGTGGCAATTCTACCTGAAAGGTCTTTTAATTTCCAACTCTTTAGATAATGATTTATACTCGTTTTCAAATCTACTTTACCCGATTCCACAAGTTTAAGAACTATTAAAGCTGTACCGACTTTGCTTATTGAACCTACAGAAAAGATTGATTCATCGTCAACCAGATCTTCATTTCCATATTGTAAAATTCCTAAACCTTTTGAATAAGTGATTTTTCCATCCTCAATTATCGATATGCTAAGACCAGGAATATTATAGTCTGACATTTTTTGAAGCATCTTAGTTTCAAAATCACTTTTCATTTCTGAAGTTTCTGATGAGTTGATTTGTTTTGTCAGATATGAATTTTTCTTTTCTTTTGGCCAGTAGAAGAGTACCAAAACAGAACCAATACACACAAACAAACAGGTAAATAGTCTTGATTTCATTATTTAATTCGTTTATACATTATTCTCTGAAAAGGCTTCCAATCTTTGCCTTCATTACTGGTGAAGTCAACCTCTAAAAAATGGTTTTTGTCATCTTGGAATTTATAGCTGAGCCTGTAGTTTAATTTAGTTCCATCTTGCATAGTGAATCCTTCGTCATTAAGGTTATCAACTATTAATTTATTGTCCTTAAAGATGCCTTCGTAAACATCCATAGTTCCAAATTCCTTATCAAGTGCCAATGCTCTATATTTTCCTGTTCTAGCATCTACACCAAAAATGACGTGCATATTTATTGTCATACCTGGGCTTTTATAGGTGACATCTTCTATTATGAAGGTGTCGTCCAATAATCCAGAGAATGTTGCTGTGGTAGGTGCGCTCTTTACCCATTCTCCAGACCTATCCTGAGCTTCGACTATTACTTGCCATTCACCCTTTAGACTCATAAATTTTTCATCTATACTTGGTTTTTCTTGAGAGTAAAGATGGTTAGATATCAAACTGAATAACAGTATAGTTACTGTGTAGAATTTGTGTTTCATTTTGTATTGAGTTTAAATGTTGTGAAATTAATTGTATGCGTTTTTAGATTGTTTCTTCATCATTTAATAAGCTCATAAAGTAAGGTCTCGCTTTAGGTATATAATCTACTTCGCTCAAGCGTAAGAGTTTTTGGATATCTTTTGATTTTATATTTTTTTGCTAAAGAACAACATTGATGAACAGGGATAAGGTGCAGATATTGCTAATTCTACAAAAGCAATTTTTAAACCCCTGAGGTTATCGTCTTCTTCTAAGTTTACCTTCATAAAAATGTTCAGAATTATGACCAAAATAAAAAAGTCTCTAATCGCACTAATAATAATTTTAGCAGTTTGTTTTTCAACTTCCTGCAAAAAGGATAAGAATAAAGATATGGCCAAAGTCGAAGTTATTCACGGCCTTAACCTTTCACTTATGGATAGCACCGTAAGGCCACAAGATGACATTTTTAGATATGTCAACGGTAAATGGTTGGCCAATGAGGAAATTCCAGAGGATAGAAGTTACTGGGGAGTTGGTCCGATACTACACAAGCAGGCGCAAGAAGATTTGTTAGCTATCATTGATGAAGCGGATAAAAAAGAACTTTACGAAAAAGGAACAGACCAATACAAGGCCATACAGCTTTACAAGAGTGTCATTGACACCGTACAGAGAAATGAAAAAGGGATAAAACCCCTAAGGCCGTTTATTGAGAAAATAAATGCTATCAGCAACTTTGAGGAGTTGCAGGAAGTATTAATTGATTACATCCCTTATGGTACCAGTATGTTCTTTGGATATGGCGTAGGTCCTGATAGAAAAAATAGCTCGATGAATACCGTTTATTTAGGCACAGGGGCAAGAGGTTTGCCAGAACGAGATTATTATTTATTGAAAGATGAAGAATCCAAAGAGATACGAGAAAAATATCTGAAATTTATAAACAAACATTTAGACTATATCGATTATCAAGGTTCGGATAAAGATGAATTTGCACAAAATGTTTTGGATGTCGAAACACGTATTGCAGAATTAATGCTAACCAAAGAGGAAAGGCGTGATGCACGGAAAACCTACAATCCGATGCAAATAAACGATATCAAGAAACTAATGCCTTCCATTGATTGGGATGCATATTTTGCCAGTACAAAACTTAAGGTATCAGATACCATTGCAGTTACACAACCTAAATATTTAAAGGGCATTGAAAAGATGATTAACGATACCGAATTACCTAAACTTAAAAATTATATGCTCTGGACTATTTTGAACGCTACTAATAATGTGCTTACAATGGATTTAGAGCGCATCAATTGGGAATTCTATGCAAAAGAACTTAATGGAACTGAGAAACAACGACCATTAAATGAAAGAGCCTTGTCTGTAGTCAATGGCAGTATAGGTGAAGCTTTGGGGAAGGTCTATGTAGATAAGAAATTTCCGCCGGCAGCCAAGGAAAAAGCAAGACGGCTTATTGATAATCTTTTGGCAGCCTTTGAGGTACGTATTGATAATTTGGAATGGATGACCGATAAAACTAAAGCCAAGGCTAAAGAAAAGCTAGATAACATTACGGTAAAGATAGGATATCCAGATAAGTGGTTAGATTACTCAGACCTTAACTTCAAAGAAATGGATGAAGGAGGTTCTTATTTTGATTATATGTTTGCATTGGCAAAATGGGGACATAAAGAAAATTTGCAGGAAATAAACAAACCTGTTGATAAAACACGGTGGTTAATGACACCTCAAGAAGTTAATGCCTATTTTTATCCGCCGAACAACGAAATCGTTTTTCCAGCTGCAATTTTGCAACCACCATACTTTAATTATCAAGCAGATATGGCCGTAAATTATGGTGGAATAGGTGCTATTATTGGTCATGAGATTTCGCACGCTTTCGATGACCAAGGCTCTAGATTTGATGCACATGGAAACCTAAATAATTGGTGGCAAGAAGAAGATTCTGAGCGATTTGAGGAAAAAACAGGTGCTTTGGTTGAAGAATTCAATGTTTTGGAACCACTTCCAGGAATTACAGTAAACGGTGAGTTCACACTTGGTGAAAACATAGGTGACCTTGGCGGATTAAATTCAGCATACGATGCATTACAATTGGATTTGCAAAAAAACGGCAACCCTGGAAAAATTGACGGCTTTACACAAGATGAGCGTTTCTTTTTTGCGTGGGCAGGAAACTGGCGTCAAAAAATGCGTGATGAATTCTTGAAAACCATAATCAAGACAGACCCTCATTCACCTGGTGAATACCGTGCCAACATTCCTGTAAGGCATATGGATGTTTTTCATCAAACATTTAAAACACAGTCTGGTGACAAAATGTACGTTGCGCCAAAGGATAGGATTAAGATTTGGTAATAACCTTTATTGGTACACTATAAAACTATTATTGCTCTACTTTTTTTCCTTATACTCTTAGTAGTGACTCAGGTTATAAAAGTGAGAATAATGTCAATAAGCCTATTTTAATGGTTTCAGAGTTAAATCGATGGTTTATTAATGGAAGCGTTGAGGATATAGATTTTGAAAACGATATTTTAGAATCCAGAAAAAGAAAGTTAATATATTACTTTGAAGGCGATACACTAATTGGTGGAATGCAATATATGAAGATGTACGCTAAGCAAATGGGTTCAATTTTTCATCAATCGTATTCAAATCAAATGGATGTTCCCAATTTTTAGATAGAGATTTGTTTGATTATTTACCGGACGGGAAGCATATATGCAGAACAGGATAGAGAATGTTGATGAAGTACGCATAGCTGTCGTCTTTAATGGTTAAACATCGATAGACGAAAGTCAAATCAACTATGTTAATTTCCAGTAAATTACGTTAATCTGTCAACATTTTTGGTCTTCAAAGTGATATGTTGACGATTTGTGACCTTTTAGATGCAAATCATATCAAATTATATGATAGCCCTAAAATTATAAAACCTTGCAAATCATAAGATTTACAAGGTTTTGAAGGATTTTAATTTCCCATTAAGCGGTCTGGACGGGACTCGAACCCGCGACCCCCTGCGTGACAGGCAGATATTCTAACCAGCTGAACTACCAGACCGTTGCATAATTGCGAGGGCAAATATACACTGCATTTTTAATTTCGCAAACTTATTTATAGAAAAATTTCAACATTAATTAATAGTTAAATTTAAAATAAGATTAGAGTTATCTTTTTAAAGTAAAATGACCAACTTTTTTTAATCCATTTTTAAATTTAACTTCAAACCAATAATCATTAACAGGTAGTCTTACACCATTGTACTCGCCATTCCATCTAAAACCATTATTGACATTTAGATCAGTAATGAGCTTACCGTATCTGTTGAAAATCCTTATAGATTCATATAGCTCAACATCAAGGCCTTTTACTGCCCAAAAATCATTAACTCCATCTTCATTAGGTGTAAAAAACTTAGGATACCCTATTAAAAATATATCTTCTTCAATAGCTGGTTCACAACCACTAATATCTCTAGCATAAATCGTATATGCGCCAAATGGAACACCATTAAATGTATAGTTATTGGAATTTCCGAAAAAATTTATTCCATCAATAGAAAACTCATAGCTACTATTTCCTTCTACACTAATATTTATCGTATTTACATTAGAACCTTCAATGATATCTATTGAACTGAAAACTGGTGCCTCAACTCTACTAATATTAAATTCCTTAGAAAGCAAGCACTCCAAGCCATTTTCATTAATAAATGCAACGTGTGTGTATGTACCTGTTTCGGTAGTAGTAAAATGCTGGCTAGTAGAAATAACATTGTTATTGCTATCTAACCACTCGAACCTGAAGTTAGAGCTATCACCTGATACTGTAATCGGCTCTGCACCACATAATATATACTGGTCGTTTAAACTAATTGATGGTTCTGGATTTACAATCAAATCAATAGATCCTATACCCCCACAATTTAAATTTTCGTCTTCAACTCTTACCCAAATTGTTGTTGAACCAGAGGATATGTTCCGTAAGTCATTCTGTGATGTTTGAGCGTCAAAAAATGTTGAATAAAATGTAACTCTGCTTGAATCCAATAAGCCTAATTGGTTAAGTATATTTTCTCTAATATCCAATAAACTAAAAAACCCTAATGAGTCACCCGGCACATTGTCCGAACTATCACATACGATGACATCAGAAATTACCAAAGGTGGCGCAAAAACAGCAGTTACTATAAAAGACCCTATAGAATAGCAATCATTTTCATTGATGACTTTGATAAATATTTCTTGATCAGGAATTTCGTTAATAAAATTTTCGGGATTAGGAATTCTATTATCATCTCCTTCAGCATCACTTAGAGTGCGATAAAAAATCAGCTCTTCATTTAAACTTGGGTCAGTAATCTTATCTCTAATATTAAAAAGATTGAACACCGAAATTCCATCATTATTGTCATCACATTGAATTAACTCTTGATTTTCATTTAGATTAGGTAATTCGTTTACCAAAATTCTCTTTGAGGTTGTAATTTGGCGATTATTAACAGTTATGGTTACAGACACGTCGTAGCTTCCACTATCATTGTAAGTGTAATTAGGTGTTATTTCACTTGAAGTATTCCCATCACCAAAATTCCATTCAGCAGCTGTTATTTCAGCATAAGTATCAACTTCAAAAAGAATTGAATCATCTTCACACCCTTCAATATTCAAAATTCTTGTCCTAAAATAGGATTGAATAAAATTCGGTAATCCTCTTCTTGACACTCTTGAATTTAGATTAATCTGGTTGTGGAGATAATTTGATGCAGTCCCAAACTCGTTTGGATCATTTATAACTCCTAAAAAACTTGTTCCGGCAGAATTACTCGCTGGTAATGCTCTGTAAATTTTTCCATTCTTAGAGAGCTGTAAAGCCCCACCGTAAGAAACCCCTTCATTTTCATGCACTATAGTGGAGTATGTTTGAAAAAAGTTGTCGGCTAAGTTATACTGAATTACCATACCTTTTGGATCGGGTTCAACATCTAACGACACGGTACTCAAAAAACCCTCTCTAATTACCGAAGCATATAGATATTCCGAATTATTAGAAAACTCTATACCGTGTACCGATGCAATCTCTAAAGGCACTAAAGACGTAAGTAATTTTCTTCTATTGGAAACTGTCCCTGTTTCGTCATCAAAATCAAAAACAAATAGATGATCTTCTATTTCTGTAGGTCTATAATTACTACAAGCCACTCTTTTACCATCTGGAGAGAACTTTAAGTTCCCTAAAGGTAAACCATCAAATGACACTCCACTGCCAGAGCTAACAACAGTGGGCTCAATACTACCGTCCATATTTATTTTATAAGCATAGAACGACATATTTAGATCTCCCTCTTCTCTAACTGTTGTCATAAGCCAAATAGATCTACCATTGGCATGATGTACTGCGGATAGCTTACCAATTTCTGTTCCCGGTCTTATGATACGCCTATTTTTTTCTATAACCCTTCCTAATCCATTATTCTGAGTCATGTCAATTATCGACAAATACAAACCTTCTGGAACAATTAAATTCTCATCGCTTCTTCCAACGGTAAAAAGGTAATACAACCCTTCGGTGTCTGTAATTGGAATAATCATAGAATTCTGAAGCGCGTGCTGATAAGTCTGGTAGTTTAAATTATTTCCAACGTCCTCAGGAGTGACATTAGACAAATTACCATTATCCATTCTTTGATGATTTTTGTTCCACACTAAGTCGCCTTCAGTGTAAAAAAGCAGATTACCTTCCAAATCTGAAATAACTGCACTTCCAGATGGTGTAGACATCATACCATCTAATAATACTTGTGGATCATTATTTGTTATTTCAAAATTTAACCCTGCCCTACCACCAAAATACCAGTTTTCTGTTTCACTATTTTGAGCAAACAGGTAATTACCTAAAAATGTAAGAATAATAAATAAACGAGTCTTCATTCTTAACTATGCTTAATGTAATCATAGAGTTAAATCGACCGAATTACTAACAAAATCAGTGATATAGCTTTTTTTCAAAGATACTAAATAAAGATAATAGTTTAACAATATGAATGACGTAAGGGAAGTAATCAACGTTTATCGGAGTCTCACATTGCTAAATTTGATGTCTTAAAATATTCTATGATTAATTTAAATACTAATAAAAAAACACCTAATCTACAGGTATTTTATTTACGTCAACAACACTATATACTCAACAGTTCAGATGAAATAGGAATATATTGTAATATTACAAACTCAAAATCAACAACAAGCAATAGTTATTTTGAGAATATTTTTATACCTACATAAATTTTTGACGCTCTATCATATAAGTAGAAAGCACTTGATTAAAACCTGCATTTATATTCGCTTCAACATATTTTATTCTGTATTGACCGCACTTAACTCTTAGATCATTAAAATAATGCTTTACAGCTTTTTCGTAATTCTCTCTGATGTTATCTGCATACAAATCTAAATATTCGCCTGTCTCTACGTCAATAAAACGTTTTGGTCTATTATCAAAATCAAAAGATAGTTCCTTCTCCTTATCAAAAATATGAAAGAGAACCACTTCGTGTTTATTATATTTTAAATGCCTTAATGCTTCAAAAAGCTTTTCATCATTCTCTGAGGTTTGAAACATATCTGTAAACACAAAAATCAATGACCGGCGGTGTATTTTCTCCGCAATCTGATGTAGATATTTGTAAGTTTCGGTCGTTTTGGATTTTGGTTTAGACATAACCGCTTCACTCAACTTTCCCAGTAGCATTTGATGATGACGTTCACTTCCTTTTTCTGGCGAATAAAAATCATAATCATCACTATAAATACTTAGCCCAACAGCATCTCGTTGTTTTTTTAGTATATGCATTAATGAGGCACATGCCAGGGATGAAAATGCTATTTTATTTAAATTATCTATTGTTGTTCCTGCTGATTCTGGGTAATGCATGGAACTACTATTGTCTAATATCAAATGGCAACGAAGGTTAGTTTCCTCATCATAGCGTTTTGTATATAAACGATCTGTTTTTGCGTATAATTTCCAATCGATATGCTTTGTGCTTTCTCCTTGGTTATAAATTTTATGCTCAGCAAATTCAGCTGAAAATCCATGAAAAGGACTTTTGTGCATCCCAGCTATAAAGCCTTCAACGACTTGCTTGGCCAACAACTCTAGGTTTTTAAAACCACCTGCTTTATTAAGTTCTAATTGTAAATCCATACTACCTGTTGACCATTTCTTGACAATTAATATTGATAGCCCAAACTAAAAAAGGTTTGCCGTATAGGCAAACCTTTTATCATTTCTTTTACAGTATTGTTCTATAAAAGTGCGTCTATAGCTTCAGCATAAGCATTTTTAGGTGCTACGCCTACTTGACGACCTACAACTTCACCATTTTGAAAAACCAATACAGTTGGTATGTTTCTTACACCATATTTGGCAGCAAACTCTTGGTTAGCATCAACATCTACCTTACCAACTATGGCCTTACCATCGTACTCAGTGCTAATTTCATCAATGATTGGTCCCACCATACGGCAAGGTCCGCACCAAGCAGCCCAAAAATCTACCATCACTGGTTTATCACTATTTAATACTGTTTCTTCAAACGTTGCATCTGTTATTTCTAATGCCATAATATTTATTTTTAATTGTATTCTACTTTAATTACACAAAATTAGTCAAAAAAAATGCCAAACCTTACATTGGCAGTATTTCATTTGATTATGACATTATTGACTGACAGTATAATAGATATTTGGGCGCATAAACCAGGCTGTCACTACTCGCTCTCTTCGAGGAGCTCAGACAAACCGTTCCATCCTTTGCGCAAACTCAAAACTAATTATGCAACTTTTTAGTTGCTTATTAAATTTATTTTTATAATTTAGCAACCATATAGTTGCGTATTAATACATCTAAATTGAACATTATGACAAAAACAATCACAAAAGAAAAAGTATTTCATCATTCCATAGATCAAGTCTGGAATGCAATTACTAAGGCCGAAGAAATCTCAGCATGGTTCATTCAAGCTGATTTTAAGGCAGAAAAAGGGTATCGCTATGTTTTTACATCTGAGCCCAATGAAAAAGGATGCACAACCATAAGTGGAACCATAAAGGAAGCTAATCCATATCTATTAGTTTATACTTGGATCGTTGCCGATACTAAAGTAGAAACAACAGTAACATGGAGACTAGAAGACCTTGGAGATTCCACAAAGCTTTATTTAGAACACTCCGGTATTGAAAATTATGCTGGTGAAACTGCTATAGAAATGTTTAACAGCTTTAATGGTGGCTGGGACAATTGTATTAACTTACTCACGGAGTATTTAAAAGAAGAAGTTAATGCAAGATAATATCACCAAGCTATTTAAAGCCATTGCGGACCCCACAAGGCGTGAAATTTTTCACGCCTTAGTCATTGCAACATCAGCATTGTCCATAACACAGATTTCTAATCAGTTCGACATGAGCCGACAAGGAGTCACTAAACACATTAAAATACTCAATGATGCTGGCTTAGTACAAATGCAAGAAGAAGGTAGAAATCGGTTTTGCTACGCAGACCCAAAACCTTTAAAAGAGGTGAACAAATGGATGCAATTCTATTCACAATTCTGGGATGATTCTTTAGATAAATTAGGTGATTATTTGGATGGTAAATAAATTAAGACTTTTAGATTTAGAAACAATACGTGATTAAATCATTAATCCAAAGTGCCTTTTGATAAAATTCATCATTTTGAACGGATTTTCGATTGAAATAAGAAAGACTCATACTTCATCTTTACTCAGTTGAGTATCAGTAATTATGATTCTTACTGATGAAATTATTCTAGATAAATATCTAATGCCTCAAATTATTCAAACTAAAGTGTAATCAAGTTTTCTACTTGGAATGCACAATGGGTTTTTAATTCAACTTATACATCACATCCTGCTCTTCTAACTCATTTAAAAGTTCTTGAGAAATCTTCACTTTTTGCTTCCTACTTGGCATATTTAATTTTAGCTTATCCGTATTATCATAAACCACAAAACTGAGTTTATGGTTCCCTTCGTGCAACCTAAACATATCTTCCAAGTTCACAATTGTATCCTTTTCTAAATCTTCAATATTTAATTGAATGGATAACTTCTTCGCATACGTATCCATAACATCGTGCAGTAACTGAAAACTATTAAACTGAATTCTTGGGTCGCCTTTCTGCCCCGTATCTCTATTTACCCAACCTTCTTTTATAAATACTCTGACATATACAAATGAATTAATTACAAAGAAGTGTCTAAACTTTAGATAATCTTCTCCAAATATTCTAAACTCATAACTGTCTGTATAATCTTCAATAGTAAATAATGCCCAACCTTTACCTTGCTTACTAACGCGGTGTTGCACATCGGTAACGACTCCTCCAAAAGTTACCTCTCGATTTACAATAGATTCTAAATCATTGAATACAGAAATCGTTCCGTTACAGAAGGTTTTCATTTCAATTTTAAAATCATCTAGCGGATGACCAGAAATATAAATACCAACCACTTCCTTCTCTCTAGAGAGTTTTTCCATCGTTCCCCAATCCTCGCATGGCGGCACTTGTGGTTCTGCTATCTGGACTCCACTAGCTTCACCAAACAAACTTACTTGTGCCGAATTTTCATTTTCTTGATGCTTAGCACCATATTTTACGGCTTTTTCTAAAAACGTAATACCGTCACCATCGTGGGCAAAATACTGCGCTCTGTGTGTGTCTTCAAAACAATCGAAACCACCAGCGTTTGCTAAACCTTCAAAGGCTTTTTTGTTGGCTGCACGTAAGTCGATACGCTTAGCCAAATCGAAAATGGATTTATAGTTCCCGTCTTCTTTTCGGTTTTCAACAATAGTTTTTACAGCTCCATGCCCCACACCTTTTATCGCTCCCATTCCGAAACGAACAGCATTATCTTTATTTACCGAAAACTTATAGTAACTTTCATTGACACTTGGCCCAAGTACAGGTAAACGCATACGCTTACACTCTTCCATAAAGAAGGTTACGGACTTAATATCGTTCATATTATTAGAAAGTACAGCAGCCATATATTCTGCTGGATAATGTGCTTTTAAATAAGCTGTTTGATAGGCTATCCATGCATAACATGTTGAATGGGATTTATTAAAGGCATAACTCGCAAAAGCTTCCCAATCTTTCCAAATTTTTTCAAGTTTCTCTTTGTCCATGCCTTTTGCAGCGGCTTGCTCAATGAATTTTGGTTTCATCTTATCCAAAACGGCTTTCTGCTTCTTACCCATTGCCTTACGAAGTACATCTGCTTCACCTTTTGTAAAATCTGCCAATTTTTGCGACAGAAGCATCACTTGCTCTTGATACACTGTGATACCGTAAGTTTCCTTGAGATATTCTTCCATTTCTGGCAAATCATAAATAATCTCCTCCTTACCATGCTTACGATTAATAAAGCTTGGGATATATTCCATTGGCCCAGGACGATACAATGCGTTCATGGCAATTAAATCATCAAAAACCGTAGGTTTTAAATGCTTCATATGCTTTTGCATTCCAGGTGATTCGTATTGGAATATGCCAACCGTTTCACCTCTTTGGAACAACGCATAGGTTTCTTCATCGTCTAATGGAAAATTCTCTGGGTCGAGCTCAATACCATGCCTAGCCTTTACGATTTTAACCGTATCCTTAATTAAGGTTAAGGTTTTTAGACCTAAGAAATCCATCTTCAATAATCCTGCACTTTCAACAACTGAATTATCAAATTGCGTGACATATAAATCGGAATCTTTTGCAACTGCCACAGGCACATAATTGGTAATATCTCCCGGTGTGATGATGACACCACAGGCATGAATACCTGTGTTACGTACCGAACCTTCCAAGACCCTTGCTTGGTTTACGGTTTCGGCTTGTAAATCTTCACCATCAGAAATATTTAAAAGCTGATTCACTTTATCTAATTCTTCTGAACGGAATTTACTTGCCAATTCTTTTTCGCTTTTTCCAAATATTTTTCCAAGCTTAGACATATTCGGAATAAGCTTTGCGATATGATCCGCTTCATTTAGTGGTAAATCCAATACACGAGCTGTATCACGAATTGAAGATTTGGCCGCCATAGTACCATAAGTGATAATTTGCGCTACTTGATTGGCTCCGTATTTATCAATAACATACTGCATCACACGTCCACGACCTTCATCATCAAAATCGATATCAATATCTGGCATACTCACACGATCTGGATTTAAGAAACGCTCAAAAAGCAAGTCGTACTCAATAGGATCTATATTGGTAATCCAAAGGCAATATGCTACTACTGAACCCGCTGCGGAACCACGACCGGGCCCAACAGAGACATCCATGTTTCGTGCCTCGCGAATGAAATCTTCAACAATTAAAAAATATCCTGGATAACCTGTGTTTTCGATAACACTTAATTCAAAATCTAGGCGTTCTTTAATTTCTGGTGTAATCTCTCCATAACGCTTTTCTGCACCTTTGTAAGTTAGGTGTTTTAGATAAGCATTCTCACCTCGTTTCCCTCCATCATTTTCGTCCTCTTCATGTTTAAATTCATTAGGAATATCAAAAGCTGGCAATAAAACATCTCGGGCCAATTCAAAAGGTTCAATCTTATCGACCACTTCTTGAATGTTTACTATAGCTTCAGGAATATCTCTAAATAAGGCCTTCATCTCTTCGGAAGACTTAAAGTAATACTCTTGGTTTGGTAAACCATAACGGTAACCACGACCACGGCCAATTGGGGTAGCTTGTTTTTCACCATCTTTTACACAAAGTAAAATATCGTGTGCATTAGCATTTTCCTGCTCAACATAATAAGTGTTATTGGTCGCCACTAACTTTATATTATGCTTTTTAGCAAACTGA
The DNA here is from genome assembly GCA_964453045.1 of uncultured Flavobacteriaceae bacterium. Classification (GTDB taxonomy): domain Bacteria; phylum Bacteroidota; class Bacteroidia; order Flavobacteriales; family Flavobacteriaceae; genus Winogradskyella. The sequence continues at coordinate 16,062 of CAYVNR010000025.1, read as the reverse complement.
ATCAATACTTGGTTAACACGGTTTTCATCCTCTTGATTGTGGCGCATTAATTCGATATACAAATCATCCCCAAAGGTATCTTTCCACCACAGCAATGCTTCTTCAGCTTGGTTTTCGCCGATATTAAGAATCTTGCTGGGAACTTCACCGTAAAGATTTCCTGTTAAACAGATAAGGTTTTCCTTATATTGTTCTATTAACTTTTTATCGATTCTTGGCACGTAATAAAATCCATCTGTAAAGGCCGCTGATGATAACTTCGCCAAATTGTGATACCCTTTCTTATTTTTTGCCAAGAGAACGATTTGGTAACCGTTATCTTTTCGGGTTTTATCTTCATGGTTTTCACAAACAAAAAACTCACAACCAATAATAGGCTTTATCAATTTTCCTTTCTTCGCTTCACCAGTTTTCTCAGCTTGGGTATGTTGTGCTTTTACAGCTTTATTGTGATTGGAAACCGCACTTACAAAGTGAAACGCTCCCATCATATTGCCATGATCTGTGAGTGCGACTGCTGGCATATTTTCTTTGGCTGCAGCTGCAACCAAATCTTTAATGCTGATTGTAGATTGAAGTATTGAAAATTGAGAATGGTTGTGCAGATGAACAAAATCAACATCGGCTAATTGTGCAGCAACTTCTTTGTTAGTTTCTGTCGGAACAGCTTCTGTTTGTTCCTTCTGAAGTCGCTTGTTAATCTTGGCGCTTTCGCGCTTAAGATTAATATGCTTTAAGCCAATAAGCTGTATCGTATCGGGGTTTTCTTCTGAAAATTTTTGAAAATAATCTGGCTGAACATCAAGCTGTTCAACTGTATATTGTTCTTTTCTAATTAATTCTAAAAAACAACGTGTAGTAGCCTCTACATCTGCAGTTGCATTATGTGCTTCGGCAAAGGGTTGATTAAACAAATATTGATGAAGTTCTGTTAAGGTTGGTAACTTAAACTTACCTCCTCTGCCCCCTGGTATCTGGCATAAACTTGCGGTGTGTTCTGTACAGGTATCTAAAACCGGTAATTCTTGAAGTGGATTTGCAATATCTTCTCTAACAAATTCCGCTCCCATTATATTTAAATCGAACTTTACATTTTGTCCGACAACAAATTTAGTTTTAGATAATGCTGTATTGAACTTTTCTAAAACTTCTTCTAATGGCACACCTTGTTCTTGAGCTAATTCTGTTGAAATTCCATGAATCTTTTCGGCATCATAAGGAATATTGAAACCTTCTGGCTTGATTAGATAATCTTGATGCTCAATACAATTACCCATGGCATCGTGTAATTGCCATGCAATCTGTATGGCTCTTGGCCAGTTATCCGTATCAGTAATTGGTGCGTCCCAACGTTTTGGTAAACCTGTAGTTTCGGTATCGAAAATTAAGTACATAAAAAGCCCCTTTTTTAAATTCCCCAGAGAGGAAAAAATAGTGTCATTATAATCTGAACTGTTGTATTGAGCATAATCGAAATGACAGTTGTAATTAATAAAAAGTTAGCTTATAAAATTACGTAGAATTTACACTTTTAAAAAATGAACTTATAAACAGTTGTAAACAAAAAAACCACGCTTTTGCGTGGTTATATAATTTATGTTGACACTATAATTAGGACATAACTACTTCGTAATTTTCAGCTTCCTTAATAGTTGCCTCAATCGTATTTCTTTGCTTTCTAAGAAGATTTGAAATATTGAGCGGCAATGTGGTGCTTGATAATATTTCGTTGTATTCCTCTAAACTGGACTTTTCACCTCTTATGGTTTCATTTAACATGGCTTCTTCGTCATTTGAAGAAAACAGTGATTTTAATGACATCCAATTTCTGTGTAGTTCACCAGTAATATTGCCTGAATTTTCTGGGATCTCACCATTGTTCCAAACCTCACTTCTTAACTCCTTTACAAATTCGGCTCGCTCCTCTGCTCTAGATTTAAAAAATCGTTTTATTTCACTATTATCTACTTTCTCTATAGCTTTTGCATATCCGTCTTTAGCGTTGATATTTTTTTCGATTAATTCGTTTAACTTGTTTGAAATTTCTTTTTCGTACTTCATGTTCTTAATCCATTTTAAATTTTCAATACCTTATTTTTCAGATGCGCATTGTTTAACATCTCAACACTATATAATATAAGGAATAAGAGGGCATAAGTCAAGTATTTTAACAAGGTTTAATAGTATTTAACAACACTTAACAAAAAAGGCGCTACCACATACAGTAACGCCTTATATCATATAGTTTTTTTAATCTATGCTTGTAAATAATCTGGAACCCCATCCCCATCGGTATCTACTGCATCATCAGGATTTCCATCTGCATTTGGATCTGCATTTTCGTTAATAGTCAGTATTCCATCACCATCATCATCATTATCTAAATAATCCATATTACCATCACCATCTGTATCAATTGGATTACCATCCATATCTTTAGCTTCATATAGTGTTAAAACACCATCACCATCATCATCTGGATCTAAATAGTTAAAAATACCATCGCCGTCCGAGTCATCACCAGGATCTTCTAAATTTCCATCAGGATCACCATCAAAGTTTTCGAACACATTAGGGATGCCATCGCCGTCAGCATCTCCACAATCTAAACTGTCTAGTTCTGCTTGAATACTTCCATCTTCATCACCACAAATATCTATTTGTTGTTGTAGGTAGAATTGATATTGCGCACAAAGTTCAGTGAAGTTCCCTATAGTAGCTGCATTATACTGCGATTCAGCTTCTGTTCTATTGGTCGTTGCGTGGTCACATGTGAATTGACAACCTTCAAGTTCACTAATCGTAGTTTGGATGTCCCCATCTACATCACCGCAAAAATTACGCTGCTCGTTCAGTGCAATGTTGTATGCGTTACAAGCAGCCTCGTACATGTCAATATCTATAAAATCTAAACTAGGATCGAAGGTTGCCTCATAAGCCATAAGCGCAACTTCAGATTCTATCTCCTTATCTATGCATGTCACGGGATTTGCTGGGATAGCACCAGAAACCAAAGGCACTCTAAAGAAAATACCTCTTGAATAGCCTACGGAATTTAGACCAGAAGCATCAAAGGCTAAAAATCTAAATGTTCCTGTGAATCTACCATTTATTACATCTATTTCTTCAATTACAATTTCCCCCAATTCAGGATAAATGGAAACGCTTGGGTCTGGTCTATTATTAGTCGAAAACACAGTTCCGAAACCATCGATATATTCTGCCTCAATAGTATTAACATCACCTGGTATATATGTTCCTTCGCTTACAGATGGTACTCTAAGATTTACGGTTTCTACATTATTGGTTCCTGTTATGGTTAAAAACCCATTAGCGTCAATACTGGCAGAAAATGATTTAGCGCGCCAAAGTTGGTTAGCACGATCGCCTTGAAAAGCTGGCGTATTAAATTGAACTTCGTCGCCACAACTAAACAGCGTTAAGAAAACGAAGGATATAAGGAATAATCTTTTCATCTTTTTATAATAGGGTAATTTTATCCGTTCCAAATATAACGAAACAAGAGTTCCAAAAGTATAATAATTTTTTTTATCGGGCATATTGAACCCACTTCTTTTAGTTAAAATGGAATTCTTTCAGTTAAAAAGAGAGAAAGTACTGAAAATTAAAAAAATATACTATCTTTGCGCCCGCCTGAGCGACATAGGTTTAGTTATGTCGGCGGGTTCTCATTAATAACAGAGGTCGAGAACCTCACTAATTAATTATTATGCCTGTAAAAATTAGATTACAAAGACACGGTAAAAAAGGGAAACCTTACTACTGGATCGTAGCAGCGGATTCTCGCGCTAAAAGAGATGGTAAATACTTAGAAAAGCTAGGTGCTTACAATCCAAACACTAATCCTGCAACTATCGAGTTAGATGTTGACGGAGCTGTAAAATGGTTGCAAAATGGTGCGCAACCAACTGATACTGCCAAGGCTATTTTATCTTACAAAGGCGCAATGCTAAAAAAGCATTTAGCTGTAGGTGTTAGAAAAGGAGCGCTAACTGAAGAAGAGGCAGAAAAGAAATTCAGCGCCTGGTTAGAAGAAAAGGCAGCTAAGATTCAAGCAAAAGCTGATGGTTTATCTAAAGCTGATGCCGACGCTAAAGCTAAAGCACTTGAAGCTGAAAAAGCGGTGAACGAAGCGCGTATTGCGGCAGCGGCACCAGTTGTTGAAGAAGTAGCAGAAGATGCTTCAACTGAAGAAACAACAGCTTCTAACGAAGAAGAGTAAAAAGTTTATTTTTATACTTTTAAACCCAGACCAACGTGTCTGGGTTTTTTTGTAAAAAAGAATGAGATCCTGAAACAGGTTCAGGATAACGAATAAATTTGTTATGAAAAAAGAAGATTGTTTTTATTTAGGGAAGATCGTAAAGAAGTACAGTTTTAAGGGTGAGCTTTTAGCCAAGCTAGACACCGACGAACCTAACCTATACGATAATTTAGATGCTATATTTATAGATTTAAGAGGTAATTTAGTGCCATTTTTTATCGAATCTTCTCAATTACATAAATCTGATTTATTGCGTTTAAAGTTCGAAGATGTAGATACAGAGGCTGATGCAGATGCCTTGATTAAAACGGAATTATACCTTCCATTAGAATTGCTTCCCAAACTAGAGGGCAATAAGTTTTATTATCACGAAGTGATAGGTTTTACTATAAGCGATACTATTTTTGGTGAAGTGGGAATTATAAAGGCTATTAACGATTCAACAGCACAGGCACTATTTGAAGTAGATCGAAAAGGAACTGAAATCTTAATTCCCATGAATGACGAATTTATAGTGCATGTGGACAGAGAACATAAAACTATTGAGGTGAATACTCCCGAGGGGTTGATTGATTTATATTTGTAGCCATGCAGGGCGAGGCGAAGAATCTCATTATTGAGATTACCACCTACTAAGCCATCATAATGACACAACAATTATGAAAGATCAATTTAAATTCAAACAATTTATTGTCAATCAAAATCATTGTGCCATGAAAATTGGTACAGATGGCGTTTTATTAGGAGCTTGGACTTCTGTTGAAAACAATCCTTTTTCTGTACTCGATATTGGGGCGGGAACAGGTATACTCTCGTTAATTCTGGCACAACGTAGTGATGCGCAACAAATAGAAGCTATGGAGATTGACGAAAATGCTTATGAGCAATGTTCAGAAAATTTCGAGAACTCTCCTTGGAACGACCGCTTGTTTTGCTATCATGCTTCTTTACTTGAGTTTGTTGAAGAAGTTGAAGACAAGTTTGATCTCATCATTTGCAACCCACCATTTTATTCCGAAGATTATAAAACAGATAGTAAAGCCAGGGATTTGGCGCGCTTTAATGACGCTATGCCTTTTGAGCATTTAATTTACGCTGTGGCTAACCTTCTTACAAAAAACGGTCTGTTTTCTGTTGTAATTCCTTCCAAAGAAGAATCAAGGTTTATTGAATTAGCTTCTACAGCCAATTTGTTTACTAAGCGCATACTTCATGTTAAAGGGAATCCAAACTCAGATATTAAGCGAAGTTTAATAGAATTTACCTTTACTCAACAAAACACCAAAATTTCGGAATTGGTTATCGAAACTGCTCGCCACAAATACACAGAAGATTACATCAATCTTACCAAAGATTTTTATTTGAAAATGTAATTGAGTAGTTGGGCAATGCAAACGTTTTCGTTACTTTTGCTTATCTAAAAAAACAACTACAAATGAAGCCAGATTTATTCGAAGCGCCAGATTATTATAACTTAGACGAGTTACTAACAGAAGAGCACAAATTAGTACGAGATGCGGCAAGAGAATGGGTAAAACGTGATGTCTCACCTATCATTGAAGACGCTGCCCAAAAAGCAGAATTCCCCAAGTCTATTATTGGAGGTTTAGCAGAGATTGGTGCTTTTGGACCTTACATTCCTGAAGAATATGGTGGAGCTGGTTTAGATCAAATCTCGTATGGTCTCATTATGCAAGAAATTGAGCGTGGAGATTCCGGTGTACGTAGCACCGCTTCCGTACAATCCTCTTTGGTAATGTATCCAATCTGGAAATATGGAAATGAAGCCCAACGTCAAAAATACCTGCCGAAATTGGCTTCAGGTGAGTGGATAGGGTCATTCGGTTTAACAGAACCAGACCATGGAAGTAATCCTGGTGGCATGACCACAAACTACAAAGATATGGGAGATCATTATCTCTTAAATGGTGCCAAGATGTGGATTAGTAATTCCCCATTTTGTCAAATCGCAGTAGTTTGGGCTAAAAATGAAGAAGGTCGTATCCACGGATTAATTGTAGAACGTGGCATGGAAGGGTTTTCAACTCCAGAGACCCATAACAAATGGTCATTAAGAGCTTCTGCTACAGGTGAGCTTATTTTTGATAATGTAAAAGTGCCAAAAGAAAATCTATTACCAAACAAATCTGGTTTAGGTGCGCCATTAGGTTGCTTAGATTCGGCACGTTTTGGTATTGCTTGGGGAGCCATTGGTGCTGCAATGGATTGTTATGATACTGCTTTAAGATATAGTAAAGAGCGAATACAATTTGGAAAACCAATAGGGCAATTTCAACTGCAACAAAAAAAATTGGCCGAAATGATAACAGAAATCACAAAAGCGCAATTATTAGCTTGGAGACTAGGCGTGATGCGCGAAAATGGTACCGCAACCTCAGCTCAAATCTCAATGGCAAAGCGTAATAATGTAGATATGGCAATTAATATTGCTCGCGAAGCCAGACAAATGCTTGGTGGTATGGGAATTACGGGAGAATACAGTATAATGCGCCACTCTATGAACTTAGAAAGTGTTATTACCTATGAAGGTACTCACGATATTCACCTGCTAATTACTGGTTTAGATATTACTGGGTTAAATGCCTTTAAATAGTGGTAAATTATATTTATTTAACGCATTCAAACGGTTAAATAATTAAACATATATTAGAATGCCTTTCTATAATCGAAAGGCATTTTTGTTTACATTTACTTTATGTCATCAAAATCGAGATTAGATCGCGCTTACAAAAATGCCAAACGCATTCCGTTCGATGATGCTTCAAAATTCATTTTGTTTAGCGATTGCCACCGTGGTGATAATAGTTTTGCAGACGATTTTGCCAACAATAGAAATATTTACTTTCATGCTTTAAAGCATTATTATACTGAAGGCTTTAGTTATTGCGAACTTGGTGATGGTGACGAGTTATGGGAAAACCTTTCTTTTGAATCCATACTTCATGCCCACAAAAATGTGTATCTACTTATGAAGCAATTTCATGACGAAGGCCGTTTGCATATGATTTGGGGAAACCATGATATGGTATATCGAGATCCTGATTATGTGGATAAATACTTATCTACCTATTTTGATCCTAAAATTGGTGAAGATGTAGAGTTGTTTTGTGATATAAAATATCATGAAGGTATTGTTCTAGAGCATACAAAAACCAAGCAAGAATTATTTCTATGCCATGGACACCAAGCCGATTGGTGGAATTATCTTTTTTGGAAATGGAGCCGTTTTTTGGTGCGTATCCTCTGGAAGCCTCTAAATGTTATGGGAATAGCCGACCCAACGAGTCCTGCGAAAAACTATAAAGAGCTTATAAAAGTGGAACGCAGAACCAAAAAATGGATTAATGAAAATGATAACCTAATCACCGTAACAGGCCACACGCATAGACCACGATTCCCTGAGCCTGGTGATATCGCCTATTTTAACGATGGCAGTTGTGTACATCCACGAAGTATAACTGGTCTTGAAATTGAAGCTGGAAAAATATCTTTAATCAAATGGCAAATCGTCACTACCGAGGATGGCACATTAAAAATTGACCGTTTTTTGTTGGAAGGGCCAACTGCTTTGATGGATTATAAGACAGAATGAATTATAAAAGTCATTCCGAAATGAGGTGTGATTGAGGAATCTTATTTTAGAATTCTTCGTTTTTATCCTGAATGACAAAACTAACTCTCGGGAGCCAACTCAACCTCTAAACCTTCCATTTCTGGAGTCATTTGAATTTGACAACCCAAACGCGAATTGTCTTTTACATAAAATGCTTCTGATAGCATCGCCTCTTCATCATCTTGCATTTCCGGCAATTCGGTTTCACTCAACACATAACACTGACATGATGCACACATCGCCATACCGCCACATACACCTATTGTACCCTCTGGAGCCAATTCGAATGAACGTACGACTTCCATCAGGTTCATAGCCATATCGGTAGGGGCTTCAACTTTGTGCGTTACACCTTCCCTGTCTATGATTGTTATGTTGATGTCTTGATTATCCATATTACTTAATTGTCACGAGGACTATATCGAGAAGTATCTTGTTCTCGATACTTTTACTTTTCTAAAAAAAGTAAAAACTCGAACTGACGATATTATTCAATAGCCTTTACTACTGCCTTTGGAGCTTCTTTTCGTGTACCATCAAACCCATCTATTCCACTAACTGTTGTATATTTTAATACGTAACGTTTCCCTGGATTTATAATTTGGTATGCCGCTTGGCACATCAATGTAGCTTCATGAAATCCACAAAGAATAAGTTTTAACTTGCCTGGGTATGTATTCACGTCACCAATAGCAAATATTCCTGGAATATTAGTTTGATAATCTAAGGCATTATTCACTTTAATGGCATTCTTTTCAATCTCTAAACCCCAGTTAGCAATAGGACCAAGCTTAGGTGACAAGCCAAAAAGCGGCACAAAGTGATCGCATTCTACTTCAAATTCTTTTTCTATATGCTGTGCCTGTTTTACAACAACTGCATTAACCTTGTCATTACCTACTATACCAATTACTTCTGCTGGAGTGATTAAGTTGATTTTACCCGCATTTTTAAGTTCTTGTACTTTCTCTACAGAATCTAAGTGTCCACGAAACTCATTTCTTCTATGTATCAACGTCACTTCAGAAGCAACATCACTTAAAAAAATACTCCAGTCTAGTGCAGAATCTCCACCACCAGCAATAACCACTCTTTTATTACGATACATTTCTGGATCTTTAATGATATACTCAACACCTTTATCTTCAAAATCAGCTATGTTGTGAATTAAAGGTTTACGCGGTTCAAAACTCCCAAGACCACCAGCAATGGCAACAACAGGAGCATGATGCTTAGTCCCTTTATTTGTAGTAACGATAAATGTACCGTCTTCTTGCTTATCAATAGTTTCTGCACGTTCGCCCAGTGTAAAACCAGGCTCGAACTGTTTACACTGCTCCATTAACTTATCTGTTAAGTCACCAGCCAAAATCTCTGGATATGCAGGAATATCGTAAATAGGTTTCTTCGGGTAGATTTCAGAGCATTGTCCACCAGGTTGCGGTAAAGCATCAATTAAATGGCATTTTAGCTTTAATAGACCCGCTTCAAAAACAGTAAAAAGCCCAGTTGGGCCAGCTCCTATAATAAGTATATCGGTTGTAATCATCTTGTTTCTAAGAAGGCAGGAACCCTAATTATACCCTGGCTTCATTTTATTTATTTTGAAAGACCTACAAGGTTTAAAACCTTGCAGGTCGTCTTTTAATCATATTCTGCACAAAACTACTAATGTTATTCTAAGAAAATTGTGATAAAAGTCACATTAACTATTCAACATTAATAACACTTTCTATTTGTGGAGCATATTTTTTAATGGTCATCTCTACACCAGATTTTAAGGTCATCTGATTAACACTACAGGATGTACATGCTCCAACAAGTTGCACCTTGACGAATTTACCATCATCGATTGACAACAAATTAATATCCCCTCCATCACTCTGTAAAAATGGACGAATTTCGTCTAGTGCCTTTTCCACATTCAATTTAAGTTCTTCTGAGCTCATTTACTTTTTGTTTACAGCAGAACAACCTGCCATTGTTGTAATTTTTATTGCTTCCGTTGCCGGTAGATTTTCATTTCTATCCACAACTTGCTGAACGACATTTCGTGTTAGTTCTTCAAAAGCATCTTCAATAGGTGTAGCCGTTTGCAAGGCTGCTGGCCGACCAACATCTCCTGCTTCTCTTACACTCTGTATTAAAGGTATCTCTCCTAAAAAAGGTACTTCCAAATCTTCTGCTAAATGCTTCGCCCCTTCTTTTCCAAAGATATAATATTTGTTTTCTGGTAATTCAGCTGGTGTAAAATACGCCATATTCTCAATGATTCCTAAAACTGGAACATTGATACTATCTTGCTGAAACATAGCCACTCCTTTTTTTGCATCAGCTAGTGCCACATTTTGAGGCGTACTTACCACAACCGAACCCGTAATTGGTAGTGCCTGCATAATGCTTAAGTGAATATCTCCCGTACCTGGGGGTAAATCGAGCAATAAAAAATCTAGTTCGCCCCAAGCTGCATCAAAAATCATCTGGTTTAAGGCTTTAGATGCCATTGGGCCTCGCCAAATGACGGCTTGGTCTGGTTTAGTAAAGAACCCTATAGATAGTACTTTGACTCCATAATTCTCAACTGGTTTCATTTTAGATTTGCCATCAATATTAACCGATAATGGCCTTTCATTGGCAACATCGAACATTATAGGGATTGATGGCCCGTATATGTCCGCATCCAAAACACCTACGTTAAAGCCCATTTTAGCTAAAGTGACTGCTAAATTAGCCGTTACTGTAGATTTACCCACTCCTCCTTTACCAGAAGCTACTGCTATGATATTCTGAATACCAGGTATTGGCTTTCCCTTGATTTCATTTTTAGGCTTTGCAACAGGTGCATCAACTTTTACGTTAACTTTTATCTTCGCCTTTTCATAAACCTTTCTATGAATAGTTTGCAGTATTTCTACTTCCGTTTTTTTCTTTGCTTGTAGACTAGGATTCTTAATCGTAATATCTACAATAACCTCATCTGCAAAGGTTACAACATTAGTCACCGCTCCACTATCGACCATATTCTCACCTTCACCAGGAGCCGTTATGGTTTTGAGTGCATTTAAAATATCTTGCTTGTTTAATTTCATATGTATCGAAAAGAAAAAAGAGATAAAAAATGAACCTCATATTCCTTTTTATTTGGATTTATTCTAAATGCAAAGATACTGCAAAACCTTTAGATTTTGAAGCGCATAAATTGAATTGTATAATGGTTGGATTTGGTTTGCAAATGGAACACGATTTGTAAGTATTTGTAAATTTCACGAAAATTAGGAAATACTAATGTTTTCAAATGTTAATGGCAAACTAGAATTAGAAATGCGCTTTAATAAGCGTGCGCGAATTGAGAGCGAAAAATTACTGAATTTATAGTTCTTTAGCCGGATCCCAAAAAACAGATTCTAAATTTTGAATTTGATTATCAACGACTTCTACACCTTCATTTTCGAGTAATTGCTGCATTAAATTGGTACCATCAAAATGATGTTTACCGGTCAATAAACCTTTTCTATTGACAACACGATGCGCTGGTACATCTTTTCCACCTGAACCATTCATGGCATAGCCAACAATACGTGCACTTTTTGCAGCCCCTAAATATTTTGCAATGGCTCCGTAGCTTGTTACTCTGCCATAAGGTATAAGTCGTGCAACTTCGTACACTTTCTCAAAAAATCCCAGTGTTTCAGGTTTCATCAGAGTTCTCTAAGAATATTTATTAGTGTTATTAAAGCAACAATACCTGTAATAATCCCTATACTGTAGTTCATACTTTTTTGGGATGTAAACTTTTTATTCTTTATTTTTTCAAAAAAGAAAATGTAGAAATATAGCATTACAAAAGTTCCCATTGCAGCTCCCGTAACATAGGTAATTATACTGGTACGTTCTAAATTCATCCATCCAAATGACGCCAGTGTGATGGTCATATAAGCTTGATAAGGAATAGGAAACACATTAAGTGCCGATAAAAATACACCATGAAAAAAACGGCTTTTCTTGCTCCTAACATCAGCTTCAACTTTTGTTTCTTTCTGGTTTTTTGCAACTACCAAGAAATAAATAGTGATTAAGACAAAAATAACAAAGGCTACACGTTGCAGAATTTCGACAATATCTGGACGATTAGACAAGTACCTGGCGAAAATTGCTGCTACATAAGTTTGAATAAAAACAACCAAACATACACCAGATGAAAATGTTATACCTCTTCCAGGACCTTCTTTTAGACTTATCTTTGCGGCTGTCATGTTAAGCAAACCTGGTGGAATTACACCAATGAGTGCCACAAAGAGCCCGAGGAAGAAAACGACGGTGATGCTCAAAATTTTAGTTGATTTTGAATCTAATATACGTAATTGCTTTGTCTTTCTCTAAATACTGGTTTTCATAATAGGTTTGAATTTCCGTTACTTCTTCTGGACTGCCCTCTAATTTATACACATTATGATTGGCATATAAAACCTCATGACCCAGACCGTGAAGTAGACCCAGTGTGTAACCGTGCATAAATTCACTATCGGTTTTTAAATGCATTAATCCATTGGGTTTTAGCACCTTTTTGTAACGCTCTAAAAACTGAAGGTTGGTTAAACGATGCTTGGTACGCTTGTATTTTATTTGTGGGTCAGGAAAGGTAATCCAGATTTCGTCAATTTCATTTTCGGCAAAAACGCAATCAATCAATTCAATTTGTGTTCTTAAAAATGCTGCATTTGGGATATTGTCCTCTAGTGCTGTTTTTGCACCTCGCCAAAATCGCGCCCCTTTGATATCTATACCAACGAAATTTTTATTTGGATAACGCTTTGCCAAACCAACAGTATACTCCCCTTTTCCACAGCCCAATTCTAAAATCAATGGGTTATCGTTTTTAAAGAATTTTTTTCTCCAATTGCCTTTAAGCGGATAATTTTCATCCGTTAATTCCTCACGTTTGGGCTGAAATACATTAGCAAAGGTTTCATTTTCTTTAAATCGTTTGAGTTTATTTTTACTTCCCACGTTTTTAACACTTTTTAAGCTCATTTAATAATTCGGTAAAATTAAGGAAACATTTTAGGTTTATCTTTGTTTCTTATATGGATATGTAAAATAAAAACATACTGAAACAAGCTCAACACGATAAACGAATTTTAGTTGCACCACTCAATTGGGGACTAGGTCACGCCACACGATGCATTCCTATTATAAATGCTTTAAGAAAACACCATTTTGAACCTGTAATTGCAAGTGATGGTGGTGCTTTACAATTGTTAAAAAAAGAATTTCCATATCTTCAGGCTTTAGAATTACCGTCTTACAATATTACATATTCTAAAAAAGCGAATGGTTTTAAATTGAAACTCCTCAGGGATTCTCCTCACCTTTTAAAGACCATAAAGCGAGAGCGAAAAGTAGTTGAGAGCTTAGTTGAGACCGAGCATATTTCAGGTATTATTTCTGACAACCGCTTTGGCATAAGGCACAATACTATTCCCTCGGTTTTTATAACACACCAACTACGGGTTTTGAGCGGCGGCACTACTTGGCTTAGCAGTAAGTTGCACCAGAGCATTATTTCGAAATTTGATGAATGTTGGGTTCCGGACCATCGCACGGGTACCAATAATTTAAGTGGTGACTTGGGGCACACGGAAAATTACCAGTCGTCGGTAAAATATATTGGACCTTTAAGTCGATTTAAAAAACTTAATCTTCAACAAAAATATGATCTTCTCGTTGTACTGTCTGGACCAGAACCGCAACGCACTTACTTACAAGAAAAACTACTCAGTGAACTGCAATCTTATGATGGAAAAGTTTGTTTTGTAAAAGGCATCATTGAAGCAGAGCAGCTCAAAGTTGAAAAAGAAAACATATCGATCTATAATTTTATGACGAGCCAAGAACTCGAAATTGCTTTGAATGAAAGTAAAATGGTTTTAAGTAGATCGGGTTACACATCGATAATGGATTACGCCAAACTTGAAAAGAAAGCGTTCTTAATACCCACACCAGGTCAGTTTGAACAAGAATATCTTTCTGAAAAATTTAGTTCTGAAGGTATTGCTCCTAGCTGCAAGCAGGATGCCTTTGAGATAAAAATGCTAAATGATATTAAGGATCATTCAGGTTTTAATAATTTTCAGTATGAGATAAATTACAAGAAATTATTCAGTCTTTTCTAATGTAAAGGAAAATTCGCTACCTACGCCGAGCTCACTTTCTACATACATTTTTTCTTCGTGAGCTTCGATAATGTGCTTAACAATAGAAAGCCCCAAACCAGAACCTCCTTCTTTACGAGAGCCACTTTTATCAACTCTATAAAAACGTTCAAACAGACGTGGTAAGTTGTCTTTACTTATACCTTCGCCGTTATCCGTAACTCGTATAATAACCTTACTTTTAATCAAATTTTCTATACTGATCTCCGTTGTTCCATTTTCCCTCCCATATTTAATAGAATTAACAATTAAATTGGTCAATACTTGCTGGATGCGCTCTATATCCGCATGTACTATTATGGGTTTTGGATAATCAATATCAAACGTTAGTGTTATTCTTTTCTTTGCAGCTTTCATCTCAAAGAGCTCAAATACATTTTTCACCAACTCAACAATATCGAAGTGCTCTTTATTTAGACTTAGATCACCTACTTCGAGCTTGGTTATCATATCTAAATCCTTTATAATGTATGTCAGTCGTTCTACTCCTTTACTGGCTCTATTTAAGTATTTTTTTTTGAGTTTTTCATCATTAATCCCTCCATCTAAAAGCGTATCAATATAACCTTGCACAGTAAACAAAGGTGTTTTTAACTCATGAGATACATTGCCAATAAACTCTTTACGGTACTCTTCTCTTACTTTTAAAGTTTCGATTTCAATCTTTTTGTCTCTGGCATATTTATCAATCTCTTTGGTCAATGTTCCCATATCTGTAGTTATGGGTTGCTGTCTCAGACTTGTGGATTCCAAAAGCGTTAGATCATCATAGATTTTTTTAACACGTCTGTAGATAAAACGCTCCACCCTATATTGCACAATGAGAAAACATAGAGGGAAGCAAATTACAGGAAAGAAAATTACCTGCCAATTAAATGTATGGTAATAATATAAAAAAACACCCACTAGGAGTGTTGCAAATAACGTAACATACAACGAAGTTCTAATCGCAAACTTGTATGTTTTTTTTAAATTTTTCTTCTGCATTAGTCTACAAACTTGTACCCAACGCCCTTAACGGTTTTAAAAGATTTATCTCCTATTTTTTCGCGAAGTTTTCTAATGTGTACGTCAATGGTTCTTCCTCCAACAACCACTTCATTACCCCAAACTTTATCCAAAATCTCTTCGCGCTTAAAAACTTTACCAGGCTTGGTTGCTAACAAAGATAACAATTCAAACTCTTTTCTAGGTAATATTATTTCTTCTCCCTTCTTTGTTATTTTGTATTCTTCTCTGTTAATAACCAAATCCCCAATTTTAATAGCATCATTAGTGCTTTCAGTTTCTTTGAGCCTTCTTAGTAATGCTTTAACTTTACTAACAAGTACTTTTGGCTTAATTGGTTTTGTAATATAGTCATCTGCACCTGCATCGAAACCAGCCATTTGTGAGTAGTCCTCACCTCTAGCTGTTAAAAATGTAATAATGGTGCTGTTGAGTTTAGAATCTTGTCGTATACGCTCACAGGCTTCAATGCCGTCCATATCTGGCATCATGACATCTAATATAATTAAATGGGGCTTGTGCTTTTTGGCCTTTTCAATAGCTTCAATACCATTTTCGCCTGTAATGACGTTATAACCTTCTGACGATAAGTTATACCCAACAATCTCTAAAATATCTGGCTCATCGTCCACTAATAAAATCTTAATATCCTTTTTTTTCACTGTTAAGTTAATTTTAAGGTTGCGTAAAGATAAAATTTATCTCTATTATGCAACTACTCTCATTAAATGATAACAATTCTCTAACATTAAAATTCTAAACCATTGAAAACTAAAATACTCTAATAATTAGCATGTTAACTTATTGTAAAAAAGCCAATTGTTGATAAAAACCTCAGCTTAAACTCACTAATAGTTATTATATTTACAGTCTAATTTTTTAAAAATCAATTATGAAAAAACTTTACTTTTTATTATTTGCAA
>CAYVNR010000024.1:0-54384 GCA_964453045.1 uncultured Flavobacteriaceae bacterium | reverse complement strand
CCGAAAACCGACTACGCTCAGCCACCGAAAACCGACTACGCTCAGCCACCGAAAATCGACTACGCTCAGCCACCGAAAATCAAATAGGGAATAAAAACTCTGAAACATACAGAAGCAACGGTAAATTATTGATCACTGGCGAGTATGTGGTTTTAGATGGCGCAAAAGCATTGGCCATACCAACAAAATATGGTCAAAGCTTAAATGTTGAACCTAATGACACTAAGACTATTATTTGGAAAAGTTTTGACGAAAAAGGTAACGTTTGGTTTGAGGATGAGTTTGCCTTAAAAGACAATGAGATTCAAAAGCACACTTCAATTAAGCCAAGTATAAGAGTTCAGAGTGACAATCAGGTATCTGTTCGTCTATTGAAACTACTTAAAGTTGCGCAAGAATTAAATTCTGAATTTTTATGTGATAATCAAGGTTATAATGTTACAACTCATCAGGATTTCAATAGAAAATGGGGCTTAGGAACATCTTCTACACTGATTAATAACATTGCTGATTGGGCGGAAGTTAATGCTTATCAGCTTCTACACGAAACATTTGGCGGCAGTGGTTATGATATTGCATGTGCCCAAACTCAAAGGCCTTTAACTTATCGAATCATTGATAAAAAACAAAGGTTCGTTGAACCTGTGGTTTTTAACCCACGTTTTAAAGACAATTTATATTTTGTGTACCTCAACCAAAAGCAAAACAGTAGGGATGGCATTGCTTCTTACAGAAAGAACGCAAAAATTGACAGAGCCATAATCGAAAAAGTGAATGCAATTACTGAAGCTATAGTATTATGTGAATCACTTTCAGAATTTGAAACGCTTATCAATAAGCATGAGACTATTATCGCTAGACTTATTAAGCAAGACACCATAAAATCTCGACTTTTCAAAGACTATAATGGCAGTATAAAAAGTCTAGGTGCTTGGGGAGGAGATTTTGTTTTAGTGACTTCAGAATCGAATCCTAAAAATTATTTTGAGTCTAAAGGCTTTGAAACTGTTATCCCTTATGATGAAATGGTTTTGAAATAAAACAAAAAGGCTTTACAATTATTATGTAAAGCCTTCTTTAATCTTGTACTACAACGATTAGTAAACCGTCTTAGCTCTATTATCTTCAATATCGGCTGCTTCTTCTAAAGCTTGATATACTTTATTTTGAACTGTATTTCTACGTGTTGTGTTAAGCCTGTTCATTATAGATGTGTAGTTATCTAGTTTAGTAGCTTCAGTTATTTTAGTAACTTCTATAACATAAACTCCCTTTTCGCCATCTATTGGTTGAGATACTTTACCTTGCTCTAGTCCAAATGCTGCACCAACCACTTTAGGTTCAACACCGGCTCCGGCAAGTGTGGTGTTTTTCATGGTTACAGCTGCTGCTGTTTTTATGCTTTGCCCTTGATTTTTAGAAATTTCATCAATAGTCGTTCCTGTCATTTTTTCACGAATCAACTTGGCTTTTTTCTCTTTTCTAATCTCTGGGGCAGCGATTACGGAAGCATCTTCAACATTCATTAAACCTTCTTCGTTCTTCTCTACAAGTTTAGCCACTATAAATCCGAAACCTGAAATTGGGAATCTTTTGTAATCTCCAATATCTGTATCGTCTTCGAAAGCCCAACGTACAACTTGTCTTTGGCTTCCTATACCTGGTATATTTTCGTCCAATTCCTTAAACGTGATTGGTTTAACGGTTAGTTCACGCTCTTTAGCCAATTCATTAAAATCGCCATCCTTAGCTGCAATTTCAAACTTAGATACCTTATTAAAAACATCTTGTAAGGTTTGGTCCGATGGCTCTATCGTTCTTGCTATAGTTGCAACTTTAACCGCATCATTAAAACTCTTCTGCTCTAAAATCTCAATAATATGATAACCAAAAGATGTACCTACAACATCAATATCTCCTTCTTTATTATTAAAAGCGAATGCCTTAAACTCTGGTGCCATACTAGCATTGTATGCAAATTCAATTTCACCGTCATTTTCATTACTTACCTTGTCAGAAGATAAGTCTAACAAATCCATAAACTTGGTGCCACTTTTTATCTTTGCTAAAATGCTATCTGCAGTTTTCTTTGCTTCTTCTGGTGTTTTTGTAATAGATGCATCAGCTCTTTGTCCACCAACATAAGGAATTAAGATGTGTCTTACATTTACTGAATCTGCCATTTGCTTGGTAGCAATAACTTTAGATAGCTTAAAATATTCGCCATCTTTATAAGGTCCGTAATATTCACCTACCTGCAATGCCATTAAACTATCTTTTGCCACGGTTGGTAATTCTGCAGCTCTTAAAAAGGAATCGTTGTACTTTACATCAGATGTAGAGTTAACAAATTCTTCTACATTAACAACAGAATCAAATCCTGGGATAGTGTCATAGTTTCCACTACTTTCATTATATTCTGTTTGATCACTTTTCAACTTTAATAGTGCATTCTTAATAGCATCTTCATCGGCTTTAGAAGCTTCTTCTTTAAACTCAACATACACTACCTCTCTATTAGCGTCTACCTTAAATTTCTCTTCATGGTTCTTTATGTAAGTCTTAATATCTGACTTTGATACGTCTACTAAGCTATCTGCAATCGTTGTGTAAGGTACTTGTACAAAGCGAATATCAACAGTTTTTGCATCTGCCAAATACTCATCTTCTGCTTCAGCTATTGTTGTGCTTATACCAGCTTTAATCATATTGTAATATGATTGCTGAACTGCATTAGCCGCAATAGACTGCTCATTATTCGCCCAACTTTCGTAATTAACCATAAGATTACCCAATGGCGCTGCTTCTCCCTTAAGGTCTTTCAAGTTAGCGATAAAAGCATTTAATCGATTAACATCAAAGTTTCCATTTTCATCTTGAAAATCTGGATATGAGGAAAAACTATTTTTGAGTAAATCGCGCATTTCATCCTTCTCAACAGATAAGCCTAATTCGTCAAACTCATTTTGCAAAATAATTTTACGAAGCTCTTGGTTGTAAATCGTGTTCATTGCTTGGGTGTTAGATACTCTTCCACCAGCTCTATCTTGATAATTTTTTACCTTTTGTTGAAACTCAGTTCTATTGATATCTTTACCATTTACGGTTGCAATAACATCTTGAGCCGCACCAGTAAGTGCATCAGAATTTCTAAACAAGTCACCAATTACAAAGGCAAACAATGCCATTGCAATAACTATAATTAACACCAGTGAGCGTTGTCTAATTTTATTTAAAACTGCCATAGTTTATTTTTTTCGTATAAATAAGTCTGCGAAAATAGTATTTTCTAATAAATTATAAAAGGAGATACTGCTTTTTATAAGCAGCCAAAGCGTATTAGTCTATTTCAAGAATTTTTAGAAGCACAACATCTATTTTTGTAGACGACACTTCTTCAATAGTAAATTTAAAATTATCAATCTGTACATCATCATTTTCCTGTGGAATTTCTTCCGTCGCATTAACAATTAAACCGCCTAATGTTTCGTAATTTTCACTCTCGGGAAGATTTAATTTATAGGTTTCGTTGAGATAATCAACTTCTAGCCTTGCTGAAAACTTATAAGTGTTTTCGTTGAGTTGTTCTTCTATCATTTCTAGTGTATCGTGCTCATCTTCAATCTCACCGAAAAGTTCTTCTATGATGTCTTCAACCGTCATTATACCAGATGTACCACCATACTCATCTATAACAATAGCTATGCTCTGCCGCTTTTTTGTTAAAATATTGAGCACATCCTTAATGAGAATGGTTTCTGGCACAAAACTTACAGGAATGATTATAGGCCCAATCGTTTTTGGCTTCTTAAAAAGCTCAAAGGCATGCACATAACCTAGAATATCATCGATATTATCTTTATAAACGATAATCTTTGTCCGTCCGGTTTCAATAAATAACTGTCTAAGGTTATCAATGGATTCTGAAATATCCACAGCAGAAATTTCAGTACGTGGCACCATAACTTCCCTGGCTTTTACTTCTGAAAACTCGAGTGCATTTTGAAAAATCTGAATTTCACTATCAACATCGTCGTGATTTTCTACAGACTCCATCTGTTCGCTAATATAATTACCAAGCTCTACCTTGGTCATTGCCAAAGCCACATCCTCGCCTTTGGCTTTAAAAATGTATTTAAGAACTGCATCAGAAATCCAAAGTACTAAATCAGAAATCCAAGAAAACAGTATATAGAATACATATGTCGGTAGCGCCAATACCTTGAGTAAAGTGTTTGCGTAAATCTGAAAAAACACTTTAGGAAGAAATTCTGCCGTGATTAATATAACCAAAGTAGAAATTACGGTTTGAGTCAATAATTGCAAATCGACCAGCAAATAACTTAAAGTTGTACTGTCTGATGGTAATAGAGATTGAAACCAATGTACTAAAACATCACCCATTTTAAGGCCATAAATAACCAAGGCTATATTGTTGCCTATAAGCATGGCAGCGATATATTTTGAAGGTTTAGCAGTTAATTTGGCTAAGATTCTACCTAAAAAATCATCTTGCTTTTTTTCGAGCTCTATGTGAATCTTGTTGGAAGAAACATAGGCAATCTCCATACCAGAAAAAAATGCTGAAAGTATAAGTGTAGTTATAATAACAACTATATCTACAGTCATAATTTACTTTTTGTTACGGTCCTCAAACTTCTTACCAAATCGTTTTCTGAAAAAAAACATAAATATGGCTAGAGCTGTAAATAATAGTGACATGTACGATCTACTTCTATTAACAGACCAATTAGAAATAGCATCCCATAGAAATAATGCTGCAAAAAATATGTATGCGTACTGAAAGAATTTTAGGATTTTCATAGAAGATGATAAATAATAATCACTACAAAGGTAAGAAGAAACTAGATTAGTCTGTAAATCGTTATCATATACATTGTACTTATTTCTTATGAAGTTAAAAACTAACTATCAAAATATGAATTCTTTTATTTAAATCTAATCTTAGAATAGAATGTATTTGAAAAAAGATTAAAATCTGAGTCGATTGTCATTAGTAACGAGTACACTCAAGAAACATAACAGATATTTTAAATATATTATTAATCACTAATCACCTCTTAATTATTTCTTTAAACTGATAAAAAAACCGCTCTATAAGTCTTAAATCTTCAGTTATGATTTCAGCAGTTCCCCTCATTTCTTGTTTAAAGTCAATTTCTTTGTTATAAGAAGTGATTAACTTTTTTGGAAGTTGGACATCTACAAAATAAAACCCCTCAGAATCTGGAATTAATGATATGTTTTTAACAGTACCGTTCAACACACCGAATTCGGTATCAGGATAATTCTCGATTTTGATATTTACGCTCTGACCCACTTTGATTTTACCCGAATTCTGGGCAGGTGTCTTAAGTTTGGCTACAAAGGATGAGTTCTCACTTGGAATAATGGTAAATACCAAATCGCCCTGATTTACGGTTTGGTTTATATTCCAATAGTTTAAAAAAGAAACATTACCGTTAATATTAGATTTTAACACGTATAAACGCTCCCAATCTTTAATAGCTTTTTTGAGTTGATTAAATGATTGTATAACACCTTTAAGCAAGGTCATTTCTTCCTTTACACGATTTATTTCCGTACCCTTCGAAGTCATGCGAGCTGTACTTATGGCTTCCCTAATTTGGGATATGGAGGCTTCGAAGTTTTTATAATTACGTTCTGCCTGTGCGTATTGTAATTGTTTGTTTTCGTAATCCTGTGCAGAGATTACCCCTTTTTCAAATAAGGTTTTTTGTCGGTCTAAATCTTTTTTGCTAAAGTCAAGTTCCGTTTTATTGATGTCTTGTTGTGACCTTGAGCTTTGTAAACGCCTATTGAGTTCAGATAAAGAATATCGATTGGCCAATGCTTCATTCGAAAAAGGCCGCAGTTTTTTATTGAGTTGGTATTGAATGTAATTGTTCTCAAATAGGGCATATTGCGATTCTATATCCCCTAAAAATAAAATTGGCAAGCTATCTATTGGAAAGCTAAACGATTTACTATTTACAGTTATGGTATCTACTATAGATTTTAGTTTATAAACATCTTTATAATTGGCTGTATTCTCTAATATGGCTAAAGGTTGATCTTTTTGAACTTTTTGGTTGTTCTCTACTAAAATTGCATCAATATCCCCTGTAATTAGAGCATATTCTTTTTGTGGTGGAATTTGAGTTGTTATAATCGCTTCAGAAATGATGATATCCGGATACTTAACAAACCAGGATATGAACAAAAGCATTAGGATCAATGCTAAAAACAAAACGTTTCCCCAGCGTATCATCCAATGTGGGACTCTAGTGAGTATTTCTTGTACTTCCTCACTACGTAATTCTATATGATCTAAACTGTTATCTGGCATTATGACCCGAGTTCTAATTGATTTTTAACCAAATTGTAATAATTCCCTTTTTCATTGACAAGTTCTTGATGATTACCAACTTCTACAATTTTCCCCCTATCCAATACCACGATTTGGTGTGCATTCTTAACGGTGCTTAATCGGTGGGCAATAACGACAACGGTTTTATTCTCAAAAAAGGTGTTCAGTTTTTCCATGATCACTTTTTCGTTATTGGCGTCCAAAGCACTTGTAGCTTCGTCAAAGAATAAGAAGTTTGGATTTTTATAGACCGCCCTAGCAATCAGTAAGCGTTGTTTTTGCCCTGTGCTTATGCCTACACCTTCCATTCCTATCTTGGTGTTGTACGATAATGGCAATGTTTCAATGAACTCTTTGATGTTGGCAACATCAACAGCGTGGGCTAATTTTTGCTTATCTACGTAATCTTCACCTACCGCAATATTACTGGCAATGGTATCATTGAAAATATAGCCTTCTTGCATTACGACCCCACACTCATGTCTCCATGTTTTTTGTGATACATTTTGCAAGTTGTGATTGCCTAATTGAATCTGTCCACCGATGGGATCATAAAACTTTAAAAGCAATTTCATCAAAGTTGTTTTTCCACTACCGCTTACACCAACAATGGCAGTTACTTTCTTAGGCGGTATAGTTAAATCCAGATCCTTTAAAACGAGTTGGTCAGAACCAATGTAACGAAATGACACTTTGGACAATTCGATATTTGCATCTAATGGCACTTCTGTTATCTTTTCTGTATCTTGTTGCTCTTCATCTTCTTTATTGTGGATTTCTGAAAGCCTATCCAATGATATTTTTGCATCCTGTACCTCGCGAATAAAATTGATGAGTTGTGCTATTGGCGAATTGAGCTGCCCTACGATGTAACTGATCGCCAGCATCATACCCAAAGTAATTTCACCATCTATGACCAATTTTGCAGACAATATTGTTATAAGAATATTTTTAAGTTCATTTATAAAACCTGAGCCTACACCTTGGTATTGCTCCAATGCCAAACCCTCAATTGACACTTTAAACAAACGTGCCTGTACAAACTCCCATGACCAACGTTTTTGCTTTTCGGCATTATGAAGTTTTATTTCCTGCATGCCATTAATAAGTTCAATGACCTTGCTCTGCTCTTGGCTCACTTCACTAAAACGCTTATAATCTAAATCTTTACGTTTTTTTAAGAATATGACAATCCATAAGAAATAAAAGAAACTGCCCAAAAGAAAAATGCCAAATAGCATTAAATTATAATAGGCAAGTACCAGACTGAACACTAACAAATTTACCATTGAAAAGAGTACACTTAACGAAGAGGTCGTCAATATACGTTCTATACGCTTGTGATCATTTATACGCTGTAATATGTCCCCAGTCATCCGAGTATCGAAAAAAGCAATCGGTAAGTTCATCAGCTTTATAAAAAAATCCGATACTAATGATATATTTATTCTTGTGCTTAAATGTAGCAATATCCAACTACGGATAACTTCTATTGCAGTACGCCCAATAAAAAGTGCCAATTGGGCAAAGAGAATTAAATAAATAAAATGAATGTCTTGGTTTTTGATCCCAACATCCACGACACTCTGCGTTAAAAAAGGAAAAATGAGCTGTAACAGACTGGCAGCTATTAAACCAATGACCAACTGCCATAAAAAAGCCTTGTATTTAAAAATGTATCTCGATAGGAATTTAAAACCAAATTCTTGTTTGTCTTTGTCAAAATCTGAATCATAGAACTTTGCTGTGGGCTCCAGTAACAAGGCTATGCCTTCTTCTGTTTGGTCTGTGGCGTTGTTGCCAATCCAATGTTTTAGGAATTCATCCTTACTATATTTGAGTAACCCATGTGCAGGGTCAGAAATGCAAAAAGTGCCATTCTTTATTTTGTATAGGACCACGTAATGGTTTTTGTTCCAATGCAGAATACAAGGCAATGGGGCTTCTAAAAGCCTGTTCAGCGTAATCTTTACTCCCAGGCTTCTTAGACCTATTTTTTCTGTTGCTCCACTCAAGCCCAATAGACTACTCCCGGAACGCGTGGTCTCACTTACAGCTCTAAGTTGTTGTATATGTATGGTCTTACCGTAGTGCTTAGCAATTATCTTTATACAGGTGGGGCCGCAATCTTTTACGTCTGGTTGTTTATAAAATGGGAAAAAATTAATCATCAATTAATTTGATATGAGCTATGATATCATTAAAAAGCATCTAGCTCAATTAAGCTATTTAGGAATTAAAAAGTCATTAGTTTTAAATAAAAGAGTGTTAGAATTTCTTCTAACACTCTTCATAAAAAACAAAAAGTACTAGCCCATTGGCATACATATATCATACTGTCCACCTGGGTGTTCTGAACACTGACAATCTTCAGCACAATCTCTATTTGAGCTACAAGTTGCTCCTGTATCACAACTACTTGTTTGTCCTCCAGGGTTTACTAGACCATTATCTCGGTCATTATTTCCCCCAGAAATTTCCCTCATTTCGTTTCTGCTTAAAGCCTTACCTTCTAATTTTTGTTTTAACATAATTAATAATTTAAATTAACCTACTCTATTTAAGGCTTTTCGGTATCCGCCAATATTATTTAAGAATAATCGTCTAATAACTCTTCGATATAATAGTCTAAGTTTTTTATTTTAAAAACTCTTGGAAATTCCTTTCCATTAATAAACAAACAAGGGGTAAATGTAAAATTGTTTTCGCTACACCAAGTAGACTGCTTGTTTAATGTTTCTTTAATATCAGTACTTACTGACAACTTATTATAGTAGCTTAACCATTCTTCAGAATCATCAAATTGATAAAACCTATCCATCATATCAAAATAATCATCTATTTCATGGGACTTATTGGTTGATTGCATTAAAATTCCACAGATCTGAGTTAATTTTTCACTTTGAATAGTATTGAATATAATATTTATACTTATTCTATTTTCATATTTACTTAAAAAAGATTTAAGCATTTCGTACGGCTGCTTACAATGGCCACAAAAAGGGTTTGTTATTATAGTTAATTCTAAGTTAGCATTTGCATTACCAAGTTTTATTGCTGAACTTGGAAAACTATACGTCTTATTAACATTTAGAGTATTTTTAAAAACCTGATAATTTCTAACTAATCTATTAAGTTCAATTAAACTTTGTTTAGATTCATTATTTTCTATTATGTGATTTTTTGTTTTGACCCATAAGATATAAAACAAACTAAACCATAAAATATAAAACACAAAATGATTAGTGGTAAAAATAGAACTATACCCTTTGTAAAAAATTACATAAAAAAGTTGTAACATCAACAAAAGAGAAATAAGCAAGCATATGGGACACCATTTTTTGACTATTACCTTTTGAAAAAATAATGAAACCAACACGAAAGGTATTGCTAAAATTAACACATTAGATTGAATATAATAATATTCATTTAGTGTTGCTCTCAAGCCATGAAAAAAAAACGTAGCAATCTGTGTTGTAAAAAACAATATACTTATATCACTAAAATTTATTTTATTAAATAAAATCCATTTTTTTGAGTTTATAACTTCGTCACAGCTATTATCAGTTGATATGTTACATAGCTTATCTAGTATTGGATTGCTAATATTAAACACTTTCTTTAATGCAATCAACGAAAGATAAAAGCCTATTAAAGACGATAGTATAAATATGCAATCTTTAATTGCGAGAATATTCCAAAATGACGTAATAAAAAGTATAGAAGCAATTATAATTATTGGGACATTGGTTTTAAAAACTCTTTTATCTTTTTTACTAGGTATTATTTTTTCATCGATAAATAATACTATATCATCAAAAAGTGTCTCAAACTCAATTTCACTTATAGTCTTAATTCTATTAGAATCATATATTTTATATTTATCTTCTTTCTTTTCGACATAAACAAACTTCTTCGTTTCCTTGTCAACTCTTGCTATAAATTTATTAGGAAGAAACTGAAAATCAGATTTATCTATATTATAAACTTTATTGGTTACATCAAAAAAGGTTAACGTATCAGTTACAGATAATAATGAAGGAAAATCTGGATGTGATTTAATTTGAAGTTGAAATTCTTTAATATCTATGTAAATAGATAATTTTTTTAGATAAGTATTAATACTATTGATCAATGCCATATATTAATTCTTGTTTCCAAGCTTTTGTTCAAGAAAATTATTTAGCTGTTCAGAAGATATGTTTTTTTGAATTATCATCCCGCTTTGGTCAATTAAAAAGGTAGTAGGGTAACTTATTATATTTAATTTCCTTGCTTCAACTTTATTCTCATCAAGGTAATGAACCCAGTTAAATTCTTTTTCTTTAATTATTCTTTTCCAATTCTTAATATCATTCATTTTATCTGTTGAAATACTTATAATTTCAAAACCCAAATCTTTATACTTATTATAGATAGGAATGTATTTTGGCATTTCAACTAAACAAGGGGCACATCTTGAGTGCCAAAAGTCAATCAAAGTATATTTGTTATTTAACTCAGAAACTTTAAGGATTTGTTCTTTTAAATCAATATTTTTGACAAATAATGTTTCCCCTTCAAATGTTTTATTCTTACTCTCCAACAAACTCTCTTTAAACTTTTTAAACAAGTGAGTGTTTTTAATTTTATCAGAAAAATAATTCAGTGATTCTTCATAAACCCCTTTATATTTCGAGTTATTGATACAAAATCTATCAGCAATTAGCCATAATGCTACATATGAATCAGGGTTGTCTTTTAAATGTTTTTTTAAAGCAAGGTCTATGAGCTCGTTAATTTTTTTTCTTTCTTCTCTCGATTTGGATTGAAATCTCAAGGTTTTAAGAGAGTCAAGGTTTTTACTTTTTAGCTTTTCGTATTCCTTTTGGGTGCTCGATTTTGTTATTTCTGAGATATGTACATCTCTGTCGTTATTTAAAAAGCTTATATTTAAGTCCGTCTTGCCTTGTTCAATAAAGAATGGTCTTGATATACCTGTTTTTCTCGAAATAAAATTGAACATAAAGGGGTGTGCTATGCTTCCTTTAATTTTAAAACTTCCATTATCAACATTGTTTTGAAAATTAAAACTACCATCTAAAAAGTCTTTTTTAATAAAACCAGGATATATCCCTATAGAATCAACATCAAATTCAATAGTCCCATTAATTATAAACTCACCTTTTTGATTATTGTTTTCTCTATCACAACAAAAAAATAAAACGATTAAGCTATAAATTACAATTCTTTTCATAGATAAAAAAAAGAGGTTAAAAATTCGACTGTTAAATTACAAAAAAATCTTACAATTAAAAATCCTCTAATAAAAAACAACTGCCTTCTCTCGTGGTTTTGCTAATGGTTCTTAACTACTGTATTGAAATTATTTTTTTATAATACCTGGCAATAATTTTCAAACAAGTGGTGCCGCAATCTTTAAAATCAGCTTGTTTATAATACGGAAACTTTTTAATCATTCTTTTTCACCAATTCTTGCATGCCGTAATATTCAATGGCTTTTTGTTTTAGGGGATTTGTACTCCATTCTTCCCATTTATTGGTATAGGGGTCATAGCCACATTTTAAAGGTTTGGAATAATCGTCCTCAGGGTTTTCTTTATAGGCTCTGCAATCGGTGCAGATATATCTAAATTCGCAATCCTTACAAACTTGGATTTGGTCTTTGGTAATGTTCCAATACTTTTTAAAATCTTTATGGTTTAAAGCTTCTTGCAGTGTGGTATCTTTTATGTTACCAAAGCTTTGTGGCATACTTGGACAGTTTTTTATTTCCCCATTGACATCGATCGATATTTTACGGTTGAGGCATGAATTGTGCTTTTTAGATTCTGTGAAGTTTTTAATATTGGGTGTAAAATATGAAGACAGAACCAAACCACAAGATTTATTATTTTTTATATTGCTAATTGAATAAATTATTACAGTTTCATTCTCTTTGTCTTGAATAATTTCATTACGATTAGACATGTAAAAATAAATATGAGAGATGCGAGGGTGATTTCTTAAAAATTTATTTAGTGCCAATCCTTCTGTTATGTATGGAATCGTTATACTAATAAAAGTTATCATACTTTTTATTTCATCTAAATAATTCACCATTTTTTCAAGACTTGAAAGATTAAATTCGTTATAAAATCTAATTTCCAAAAATTTACATTTTAACTCAGATAATTGATATAATACTTTTAAATAATCATAACTAGAGTTTTCGTTTACATCTATTATTGCGTTTGATATTAAAAAGGGATAATGAAAACTTAAGCCCATTTTTGGGAACCAATCGGGTGTATCTGTAAAGAAAATATATTCTTTCCCTACTAAAAAATGAAAGTATTCTTCGATAATATCATCATATTCATTTTGATAGAAACTCTTAACATTCTTAATTGTTTCACCCTCATGATTAACCATAATATCATATAAATCATTAGGTATAAAATCATATTTATTACGATGTAAATCACAGATTACACTTCTATTAAATCCTTTTACAGGTATACAATTCCCAATTATTTTAAAAACTTCATTCAATATTAATAATTTTTGAAACTGGTTTATAAAACATTTCTTTTTGAAAATTCATGTTCTGTAAAAAGGAAACTTCGATAACCTTCTTTTGTCCTTTCACCCCTTCTTTCTTTTTAAATTTAGTCTTTTGAAACTCCACAGGGAGTCGCTTTAGCAATTCTTTCTTAATCATATATTATTTAAATAATTGGCAATACTTTTTTCTATGTAATAATTACAGTTTGCTGATAACCAATGAAACTGACCTTGAGGATTAGTTTCTAAAAAGATAAAATCGTTATTGGGCGTAACAATAAAATCAATAGAACCAGTATTAATTTTCTTTAGCTTAATGAATTTTTTTATGCTTTTGAGTACGCTTGATGGTAGTCTAAACGGAACATTCCTATTGGGATTAATTTTGTTATAGTTTCTGTAATCTATTTTAGTCTTATTATCATTTTGAGAAAAAATTGCCATGGGATAAAATTGATCTTCAAAAAAAAACACGCGGACTTCATATTTTTTTTCATAATATTTTTGATAAAGAGTGGTTGAGAAAAAATCTGCTAAAAAGTCAATATTTTCTTTTGAGACCTCTACAGTTCCTACACTATTTATTTTTGTTTCTGTAAGATTTATATTTATAGGATGATAAATACATTTAGAGATAATATTTTTTTGCTTTCTGAAAAACTTTTTTAGCTCATCTTTTCTATTAGTAACTAATGTCTCAGGTATCAATAAGCCACATTGTCTTGCTAATTCAAGATTCAACAGTTTATTATTTAAATTTTCTTCCTGATACGATCCAATCATCTTAATTTTATTTGACAATAACTTTTCGTGAAATTCTATCACCGGGCGTTCCTCATTCTTTATATAACTATAAAAAAAACTATTCTTAATTTCATTTGGTATTGATTGTAATCTTCCTCTCCTAAACCAAACAAAACTAGAGTTATATGTTGCAGTTCTAATTTGAGGTTGATCAAAATTATTTAGGTGTATTGTGATAGATGAAAACGTATTATAATTAATACGAATGACTTTTTTTGAATCTTGAATCCATTCCAATACTAAATCTGTAGTTTTATCTGTGTACTCAGAGATTATGGTTATCATCCATTATAGGTTTCGTTTTTTGACACTCCTACCCGTTATCCGTATTAAAACAAACCCTTTTCAATAAATCAATGGTCATGAGAAGAATATACTTTTTTAATTAAGATAATTAATAGAACACAAAACCCATCTATACTCAAAGATGGGCTTTATCATTCTCAATCATCGGCATTCTACGATACAAAAAAGGTCCCCAGAAGATATTTTGCCATCATTATCATGATCTTCCCATGAATCGCATACTTCTTCATTATTGGAGTCACAATACGATGTCCAATAATGTTTTCCGCCAAAACAAATGGTATCATTTATCAATTTGTTATTTTCAAAATCTTTTATACTTTTCATAATTTATATATTTTATGATTTAAATTAATTAACATTCATAAACATAGATACATTCACCTGGATCTAGTTTACCATCATCGTTATAATCATAATGTGTATCACAATTATTATCTTTAGTGCATGTAGCCCTCTCTTTTCCACCATAAATAGAACCTAAATTAGTTTCCGGAAGTTCATTTTTCAAAAATTCTTTAATACTTTTCATTTATTAATTATTTAATTTTACCTACTCTAGTAAGGCTTTTCGGTTACCGCCTAATTATTACATTCTTTATAACCTTTTGGTAGTTCTATTTCATATACTTTCTTTAAATACCATAATGGGGGAAGCCCCACTTTGGCACGTCTTTTATCCACATTTTTAACGTCTGCAATTGGGTATTGATCGAATTGATTCCAATAAAATCCATATATCTGTTTTTTGTCTTTGATTATTGATTTTTCCTCATCAAAAATTGCCCAAAAGTCCTTTTTGATTTTTCCCTTTTTTATTTGTTCGTTTATGTAAGGTTTAAAAAAATTCCAAACTTCATTGTCTTCCCCATAGGTATCTCTTTGATGCCATAGAATTATCCAACCTTTTTTCTGCCAGCCGTATTTTTTAGTAATTTCAATCAGCCTATTCACGTTGACCGAATCTATTCTAGAAATCTCTTCCCAGTCACTTCCATTATTTCTATACTCTTGATCTAACTCGACTAAACTATCTATTTCCCTATAGATTCTGGGATGCTCAAGATTCTTATAAAATTCTGAAACATGAGTTTGGTAATCTCTTTCTATCTCTAAAAAGAGTTCTTTATGTCTAAACAAATCGAATTCTTCAAAACTTTGAAAATAATCTTTTGAAACGTTTGTGTTCTGAATTGACTTAATTAAGAGTTCTTTTGCTTTATTTTCTTTATTAAGGTTTAAGGCAGCAGCAGTAGCATAAAAATAGATGCTACTATCTTCGTGTGGTTTTATATTTATTGCTTTCTCAAGGTTATTTAATGAATTCTCAAAATCATTTTCTTTAAAGCTTAACATTCCTTTAATTTCAAGCTCATTATAATTCTCAAAGCTCACCTCTTTTTTAGAACAACAAACAAACACAAGACAAAACGCCAAATGAATGGTTTTCAGAACATTAAAATTGATAGCTTTGCATACCCTCAAACTCTCCAACAACTTCATTATATTTTATTGCTATTTTTCAATTACTTATTTATGCCTATTAGGTTAATATTTTAGATTTACCATAGATGCAAACCGCAAGTTGATAAGTAATATACTACTTAACATACGGTTGCACTCTAGAAATTACTTAAACGGTTTGTTTCATTGTTTAAACGGTTTATTACCAGAATTACTAACAGTAACAAAATGTGTCATAAGTAATTATTCTTTAAGCAGATGGATGCAATATGTCTATCCCCAACTACAAATGCTCAAGATTCAAAATCTGTTTTTAAAACCAAAAAAAATCTTTGATTGATTTTATAATAATTGGTTTATAATTAATTTGCATCAGCATAAGAAAATACTTTCTATGAACAAAAGAAATTTGATTTTTTTAGTTTTTTTATTGTTAGCGTGTATACCTATGAATACTGTAGAAAGTAATAGACAGGTTAAAATATTATTTATAGGCAATAGCTTAACCTATTACCACGATATGCCCGGTATGCTTAAAGAAATGTTAGATGAAAAAGGCTATAATTTTAAAATAGAGGAGTACACAAACCCTGGCGTTCAACTTAGGATGCATTTTAAGAATAGATTACCAGAAAATGAAAGTATTGATGAAGCTTTAAAGAAAATAAGATTTACCCAAGCAGAAAGACTAATTTTAAAAAACAAATGGAACTACATAATTATCCAAGGAGGAACGGTTCCAATGTTAATTGAAGGAGTTAGGGAAGAAG
This sequence comes from uncultured Flavobacteriaceae bacterium, assembly GCA_964453045.1. Lineage (GTDB taxonomy): Bacteria > Bacteroidota > Bacteroidia > Flavobacteriales > Flavobacteriaceae > Winogradskyella. Next base: position 38,103 of record CAYVNR010000024.1, on the reverse strand, counting down.
TACTTCATGATACCTTTCTAAACTTAATGGTATTTTCTCTACATGAACTTCATTTTTACTTGAAGAACAGCTTAAGTGAGCATAAGTATCAATATTAAAAATTTGTGCATAAATTGAAATTATTGGATTGAAAAGATGTTTTTTACCAACTCAATTTAGTAAACAAATTATATAAATCTATCTTGTCGGGGTGCTCACGATCGACACAAAAACAGAGACATATACGATCTACTTCTATTTATAGACCACTTAGAAATAGCATCCCATAGAAATAATGCTGCAAAAAATATGTATGCGTACTGAAAGAATTTAAGAATTTTCATTGGTTAGCTTATCAATTGTATTAAAGATGTAAAGATAGTTAATTATCAAGTTCAAAATCACCACCCATTTCTAGCATCTGAAAGTTTTTAAAATCCTTGTCAGAATCAAACCCCAAACCATGCAATGGGCCAACAGTACGATTGAACACCCAAGATTTATTGGTAAAAAGCCATTCTAATTTTTCATTGTAATACAATTGTTCTGTCACTAAAGTTTCTTGCTCGTGGGTTGTAATGGTGACATTTCCTCTTAAATCAATAATATTTGTTTCTGTATAGAAGATGGCGTAATTAGATGTTATGGTAGTAAGCTTATTATCATCATCATAAATCTTTAAAAATATACCATTAGGAAACTCCCTAAACGGAAACTCCCGGTTAGAGTAATCTAACATTTTTGGACTGATAAGGTTGGCCAACAAACGTACTGTGTCTAATTTAAACTCAGTGTATTTTAAATCTATATCTTCAGCTTCACCAACAGGTTGGTTTTGAAGAACACCTACTTTTTGTACGTCTCTAAAATCATTTTCACATGCAAAAAACAAAGTCACAGCGATTGCTGTGACTAAGTTTTTTATAATATGTGAATATCGTTTTTGCATTAAATTTTTGGTACTGTAACTGAGCGTCCTATCCAACAACCAATTTTAATTGTTGTACCCGAGCAACCACAGTTAAAGATATCTGCCTTACTTGGCGCACTAGCTCTATAACTCGCTGCAGATTTTGCTGCTGCCGACTTTAGACGACCATCTACTCTACCTGCTTTTTCTGCTTCAATTGCAGCCAACCAAAATACAGCTCTTTTGTTAAAGTTTGTGTCACCACAGTTATTCGCACTTTTAGCATACATTGCTGCAATTGCTAAGTAAGGTGAACCATCAGATGGGTTTAGTTTTAAAGCTTCCATATAATATTGTCTTGCTTTACTGTAACTTCCTTTGCTTTTATATTCATTAGCTAACTTCTTATACTGCTTTGCCTTTTTCAAAGGATCTTTCTCTAACTGTACAAATTGATCAAAATACTTTTGCTCACTAGTTAAAAGGTAAAGATATAAGGCAGTATCTGCACTTGGCTCTATACTGTTCTTCTGCTCTACTAACTGTAAGAATAATGGATCGTCTTTACAACCTTTGGCATACATACGATTCATGGCACGTTGTAGCCATACACCATTACTTTTATTTTGCTCAAAATCCTTTTTGTACAATGGCACTAAAACCTCGCATGTAGCTCTGTCACCAAGCTTACGGTCCATACTTGTGGTTACTTTCTCTAGAGCCTCAAGGCTTTTTTGGTAATAATCCTTATACTGTAATTCTTTCTTAGTTAAAGCAGTACCAGACTCTTCCTTTTCTATTAATTTATTAAGCTCTTCTGTATGGGACTTTTCTATGCCTTCAATCAACTCAATGACATCATCATACTTATCAAACATCTTTTGAGCATCTTGTGATGTCTTTGCACCAGCATCATAAATATCTACAGCTAAAGAAAAATAGGTATACAAAGCTTGAGGGTTGGTAAAATTTTTAGCATCCTTTTGATAAGCGTCTTCAAACATACCATAAAGCTGCTCATTAGTTTTACCTAACTCTTTTTTGTACTTATATGCTAAGTTAGCTTTATCTTCTAATACTTCACCAAGTTCGTATTTAGAAGCAAAATGCTCTCTACTTTGATCGTGCAATAACATTAAGTCATTAATATGTGCTATTTGATCTGCACCAGTGGAATTTTTAATTTTATGCTTCAAAATTTTCTCTCCGTGAACATAGATGGCTCTGTTAAATTTTGGACACTTGTTTCTTACAATTTTCCATGGCTCATAAGCATCATCGTATTTCTTGCTTTTAACGTAACTATCAAAAATCGACAGATTGTTCATACATTCTTCGTCTTGCTGAGCAAAACCGATGTTAAAACCTGCAAATAATGCTAATAATAGTATCGTAATTCTCGTCTTCATCTTATTATTTTATGTTAGTTATACTTCCTTTGTCTAAACCATCTAGCGTTCAAAGATAAACTTAAGTTAAAATTTATAAAATTCTCTTCAACTAAATTTTGGTCAGTTGTGCCCCGCTTTCCGATTTCAAAGCCAAAATTGGCATTAGAAAATAGATTTCGGTCTCCAACTGGTAAACCTAGACCAAAAGATATGCCAAACTCGTTAATTGACTCATCATTTATTACCAAACCAGTGTTTCCGTAGTTAAATCCTGCTCTATAGACCACGCGCTTAAGATAACCAGAGAAGGCGTTATAGTTAGGAATATAGAAACCCCCAACAGCTATTTGAGAGGCATTTTCGTAAGATGCATTAGTATTGTTGAACACTGGATTAGAAAACTCACTAGTGTTTTGAGTTGTAAATTCTGCACCTACAAACCAAGATCTTGGTTGACCGATACCAGCACCAATAGCTAATCGCGATGGAAGTGTTAACTCGGTTCTGTCTAAATTTTGCGACTCTAAGTTAGCTTCTTCAGTTTGAAATATTCTTATAACATCGAATGTATTCTGGTCTAAAGACACTGTAGAAAACGTACGCTCGTTTTCAGAATTTAGTTTAGTTTCTGGAGCATATGCTAAAGTTGCCGATAATTCTAATTTATCAGATACCATTGTTTTGTATGCCAACCCAAAATTAAAGTTAACACCACTTAAATCTGATCTGTTAAACTCTCTGGTTTGGTATTGCACTAGCTCTCCTTCAGAATTGTATTCTAGAGCAATTGCTGTGTTTTGTATGTTTCCGAAGTTATATTGTATATCTACCCCTGCACTTAGCTTATCGGATATCTGATATCCAAAACCTGCAAATACCTTGTTAACACCACCTTCACCACTAAACCTATTGGCCAAATCATCATCGTCGTTAGTGTCATCTAACTTGTAGCCTACAGATGTGTAAGGCAATAGACCGAATCCAAACCCAAATCTTCCAATTGGAACCGATAATGCCAAATAATCGAATGTAGAAGTATTGGTTTCGGTTTCACCAAAATCGCCTTTCAGCGTGACATCAGACATGGTACCTGCTACGGTAAACTTTACAGGCCTGCTTTCTCCATTAAAAGGATCAGCATCGATATTTTTACCTACATATGCAGCAGGATTTCTAAGGTTAACATGTACGCTATCAATGTACACACCTATGCCTCCCATACTACGGTTTTCTACAGTACCTTTATATTTAAGGCTACCAATACCATAAAATGAATATGGGGACGCAGTTCCTTGTTGCGCAAAAGCTGTAGAACCTATAATTGTAATACAAATTACAATGAGTCGTTTTATCATTATTTTGAATTAAAATCTAGTATAAAATTCAAACCTTCTAACAAAAAATTTGAATTCGCAAATATGCTATTTTTTAATTGGTTTGACAAAAAATTGGCATCGCCTCCTGTTAAAATAACTGTTAAATCTTGATGTTTCGCTATATATTGGTCTATAACACCATCTATTTCTTTAATTACACCTATTACAACACCAGAATGAATGGATGATTCTGTAGAGTTGCCTATAATTGTTTTAGGTTGGTCTTTTACCAATAACGGAAGATTAGCCGTAAAATTATGAAGTGCTTGGTAGCGCAATTCTATGCCTGGAGAAATTGCACCGCCAAGATATTCATTTTTATCCGTTACAAAGTCGTAGGTAATACAACTACCTGCATCTATAATCAATACATTATTGTTAGGAAACTGATTTACAGAAGCACTTACTAATGCAATGCGATCCACGCCCAATGTTTTTGGTGTTTCATATAGATTTTTAAAAGGCAGCCTTGTTTTGTAGTTCAGTTGGAGCACCTTCATGTCCTTATCAATAATCTCAATATCCTTCTGTGATAAGCGACCTACAGAAGAAATTATAGCATTCTTTAACTTCGGAAAATTGTCTGTAAGCAATTTATATTGCTTTTTAAATTCTGAAAGTTTAAAGCTTATTTTATGGATGAGTTTATCATTCCTGAAAACCGCAAATTTTACATAGGTATTTCCAACATCAACTATAAGATTCATAAGCATTTAATAAAAGGCAAATTTATAAAATCAAATTTTACAAATTTCTTTTTGGTAATACTAAAAATGAATTTATATTTGCATCCGCTTAATTAAGCAACTGGTGCCTTAGCTCAGTTGGTAGAGCAAAGGACTGAAAATCCTTGTGTCCCTGGTTCGATTCCTGGAGGCACCACCACCATCGGGAAGCCCTGTTTTTACAGGGCTTAACCCGAAAAAAATAAAATCTTTTAGTGTCGCAGTTTTTATAAAAAGGTCATAAAAACGGACATATAAAATGATACTACTTCCTCACGGTTGCAGCTGTAGCGAACCATCGGTAACACCAAAGAATTGGAAAAAGGGCGGAAAGTATCTGCTCAAAAAGAACTGGCGCATCCATTATTATTTTCGGGATCCTGAATTCAAGGATAAATATCCCTACGGAAAAATGATATCCATTAAGGGAATGAACCACTTTAAAACATTAGAAGAGCGACGAGAGGCCACTCAGTTCTTAATCGATGAGGAAATCTACAGTTTGAAGGTTGATGGGTACAATCCCATCACAAAAAAAAAGAACGGCCCTGAGATAGAACTCAGTTACGATATACATCCGGACACGATGTTAAAGCCTGCAATCGATATGGCCATGAAAAGAATCGAAGGGGCTTCCTCAACATTATCCGACGTTAAAACTTCAGCGAAATATTTTAAGAAGAGCTGCGATCAGTTAAGATATTCAGTTTTAAAAATAGGTGATCTGAAACGCGGACACGTGCGCAATATACTCGAGAACCAGGCTGAGCAAAATAATTATTCAAACGAGAGATACAACAAAGTAAGAGCCTATATAAACATGATATTTAAAGAGCTTTTAAATGCCGATGCAATTGAATACAACCTCATATCAGGTATAAAAAAGAAAAAGGAAACCAAGAAGATAGTTGAAACACTATCCGAAAAACAGATGATGAAAGTACGTGAGCACCTGAAGAAAAACCACTACACATTTTATAGGTACTTTGAAATATTCTTTAGATCAGGAAGTAGATCCACCGAACTATTCAGGTTAAAGACTAAGGATGTCGATCTCTATGGCCAGAGATTTAAGGTATTGGTAAAAAAAGGAAGATCCTACGAGGAACAATGGAGAGCAATCAATTATAAAGCAATGCCGTTCTGGACTGAGCTCATGCAATTTGCTGACAAAGATGATTACGTGTTTTCAATAGACTTCACCCCAGGCAGTAAAAAGATAGCAGCTCGGCAAGTCTCAAACAAATGGAGAAAATACGTTAAGGAAAGATTGAATATTTCTGTCAATTTCTATGCGCTTAAACATTTATACACCACTAAAGTGATAAATCTTTATGATAGAAAAATGGCATCTGGCATCAATGGCCATAAATCGAATATGATGAATGATAAACATTATGACACTATGAGAAGCCAGAGAATATTGGAGGAGGCAAAGAATATTGATGTTGGCATTTAAAACAGAATTAAAATATAATTACTTTAGCTTTTGAAAAAAAGAAGCTCTAAAATGTATTTTAAAATAAATATTGACAAAGATGAGTTCGAAATGTCGCAAGAAGAATATGAATTTCATCAGCGTATCATAAGGCAGTTCAAGAATGAATATGATTATGCATTTAAATACCTTCAGCACGACACCCCAAATATAATTATTGAGTTAAACTACTTTACTGAAAACCGTAAATTTGAGTTTGTTGGCATAAGCAACCTTAAGTATATACACGATACACTTGTAAGAACAGACTATAAGATCAAAAAGTGGTTTTATCAAAACTAAAGCCGTTCCAAAACTTTGTTCATTGCCCTAGTGTTTTGGCCTAAAAACCTGAAGAAGAAGAATGCGAGTACGGCAATAATCAAAGCCAAACCAATAAACCCGTATAAAATAACTGAGCTGTCAAATTCTTCGGTTTTCTCTCGATCTTTCGATTTTATGACTTCTTCTGTCATACGCTCCAAGCGTTCTGTTACCTCTATCAATGAACTTATACAATCTATCTGCTCTATTTGACCTGAATTGCCGTAAACCGTCCTTAAAGTAGTTCCCTGACGATTTACGGTGTAGATTGTGGTGTCCTTATATGTGATTTTTGGCACTGTATATCTTACTGTGTCACCTGCTCGTTTTATTGTACGCTCTTGTACTTCTGATGTAGTTATGTCTTCTTTGTTCTTAATGGCCTTTTTTTGTATATCACAAGATGTGAAAACCCATAATATCAATAGCATTAAAAACCAAGCCAGCAAACATTTATTTTTTGTTGAAAATTTCATGTCAATAAGTCCAAATTACATTTGGTACTTTGTATGGATCATTGTCCAAGTGTATGAAATTACCACTTACACCAATTCTACTAAAACCACAGTTTATAGCTGCAGTGATTATGAGGTATCTGTCTTTAGAATTTTTACACCTTATATCTACAGCATAACCTTTTGTGTGGCTGCTTGAATGTACTCCGCCTACTTTTTTATTATAGGATCTTGTTCTGTAACCACTTGTTATTACAAAAGGTACGCCAGCTAAATCCCTAGTTGAATCCAATAGATCTAGAGTGGATTTCCTCATTTTACTTCCTGAACCGGGTAAATCCGGACTGTCGAATTCATTTAATTTAAAATATTTCATATCTCATTCTTTTTTAGGTATGACCATGCCATAGATTAACGTATCCTTTCTCTCAATTACACGCCACTTCAATACATCAATATTTATGCGCTCTTCCGTATACTCATCCAGTACAGACTCATTAAAACGTTTGCTGCCACCATATTGAGCCATTTCAATATCACGCCTGTAAAATATTTTAGCTGTTTTTCTGTCGTATATTTCAAAATCCGTACGCCCCATGTATGCGTATCTACTTAGGTCTTTTTCTTCCAAAAACATAATCTGGTATGCAGGATTAACATATTGCATCACGAACTTATCTCCACGCTTTGCTTTTTGCCACACAGGCCAAGGAAAATCTTCAAAGCTTCTGTTGAAGTAGACCATATCAGATATGAGCTTAACATTTTCTGCTTTCACCTGTTCCACTTTCACACTCAACATATTGACCTTAGACCTGAGCATAAAATTGGATAAAGTCAAAAACAAAAGCCCACTATACGTCAACAGCTTATATTTCCTAATTATGATAGCTGCTCTACTGTTCCTGACATATCTTAGGTTAAACTTCATTTGACCATTTTATTTAAAAACGCCTGAAATATTATTCCTATATTATTAACAACCACACCAATCTGTTTACCACCAGAGGAAAGCAGTATACCGAAACAGATCAAAAACCAATCCTGAGTTGTCATGACCACGTTTGCCTTGGATTCTTTAAAATATGCTATGAATGGAAGATACAGGGGCGCAAGTATCATTACAATACCTATTACCCTTATAAATATGACCCACAAAAACTGAGATCGACTTTTTTTGTTATCCAATAGATTTTTGCTTAACTCTCCCATAGCTATTTTTAATTAAAAGGAAACACATTGGTTACTTTGTTCTCTGTGCTTTCACCGGTATCCACATCGTTTACAGCCCGAGCATCTTCTGCATCTCTTTTTGGCAGTGAAGCCCCTACATGCGTTCTTAAATTTGCCCAAATATCGTTGGCATCCCATAATTCCACACCGTCCATTATTATAGGTGTATCGTTTACAACATAGCTTCTAAGGTTTTCAGGTATCAAAAGGTTTCTGTCAGCTTGACCGCCTCCGTTCTGTCCTATTTCCCATTCATCTATAAAATCACCTTTTCTGTAAATCAATTGTCTTTTCCCATCAATTTCGTTATATAAATCTTCAGTAGCTATTTCAGATGGTCTATAAGGCGTAATATTGCCTTTAACATAAATCTTCATACCATTCCCTACTGTAGCAGCACGCATCCACCTACGGGATTTAAGTGTTGTGTTTGATATGTTTGGATCAACCACACCTCCTGAAGTGGTATTTTCCATAGCTTTATTATTAATTACATTAACATAATATGTGCCAGCATCAGCACTAGGGTCATTGTTATTGTAAGAAGGCCCATTTGTGTAATCGTAATGAAAGTTGTTGATATGTTCATAATAACAATCCCACGTAGGTGCTTCGTTTACAGGTGTAGATACAGATGGGTTTCGCTGTGCGCTTCCTATCCATGCGTTTCTAAACCACGTTATTCTAGTTGCGCCTCTTGACACCAAACATGATTTGTTACTGCCCCCATAAGAATTGGTGAATATACAGTTCTGAACCGTTACATTTGATATTCTTATTTGGCTAGGCCTTCCTGGTTGACCTTCATAATTCGCAAGATCCAAATTACCGTCCGAAGACCAAGCAAAAGAGCAATGATCGAATACAATATTATTACCACTATTTACCCATACGTTATCCTGATTATTCCCGCTTTGGTATTTTGTGGAACGCCTGCACTTCATGTACTCAATTATAACTTCGTCGGTGTCTATTTCTAATATTGGCCTGTCCCTTGTCTCTCTGGTCAACATAATTCCACCACCTGAAGCTGTCTGGAATCTAATCGTAATGTTTGGGTTTTTGATCTTTATGGTCTCACCTGTGATGTCTAGCCTACCAAATAACCCATCAAATTCCAATATCCTTGGCTCGTTAGCTTCACAAGCCTCCCTAAAACTACCTGTTCCACTATCATTTAGATTAGTGACTTTTATAACTCTGCCGCCTTTACCACCTACTGTATCTTTTCCATACCCAAAATATTGCAGATTAGGCTGTGCTGGATCAATAGGGTCGGGGTCGACGTTAGTGCCCCCACTTAAATCTTTTACTTTTTTTTTAAGTTCTATCAACTGCTTTTCCAGCTCGTTATTTTTATCAGAATTTGATTCAATATTCTTTTCTAGACTTAAAAAATACTCATACTCAAGCTTGTTTGTTTCTTGTTTTAGATCATTTATTTTTTTGTAATAGTTCATTTAAAATATTGTTTGTACATTAATTATTTCTATAAATGCGATTGCCAAAAATGTGATCAGTTGTTTCATGTGAATGTTTTATTTGAAGCTGTTATAAAGTTATTTGTAAGTGTATTTATTTGGTCAGCCAATGTAACTGGGATATTTCCGTCATGCATTATAAACAGCCTTATGCCACCATAATAAGAATATTCAGTGGTTCCGTTAGGATCCGCCGTTTCAACATTTAAAGCACCTAAATAAAATGAGGTATTATTAAAACCACCTGTTGTGATTGAAACTTTTGTGTTCAAAAGCGAAACTTCACTGCCATTATAATATGCACTTCTCTCGAATATTTCGTCGCTGTTGTTAACTTTATTAGTGGTAAAGAGAATATTTGCAACAGTCATATCCGTATTAGGTATCGCATATAAACTCTGTAAGAACCCTTTACTTAAATTGGACGCAGCAGAGTTCGTTGATAAATACATACCTTGTCCGATACCATCACCCGCACCAAAATATCCAGTTCTGCTATGCACACCATTACCTGTTGCTTTTGAATACATAATTGTACCAAAACCCTTTTTTGATAAAATTTCAGCTTGTGTTAGATCTAAGTCTACACAAGGCGAATCATATCTTGTATGAGAGTTCCATATCAAACCCTTTCCACTATCAACATTGGTCTGGTTAAGATTGTTGACCACAATGCCTGCCTGTGAATTCTCGTATTTGAGTTTTACCAACTGGGCATCTATGGTACTTCCGTACATTGGGAGAAACTCTATTATATTTTCCCAAACACCTAGATCTTTAAGTCCGGACACAAAGTTTTTGAGTGCAGTAAACTCTGAAGATGAAATATTATAATTTTCGTTTTCTAGGGCTTTCACGAAATCTGCAATATCCTTTGTGGCCACTCCTTGCGAGGTTAAATAATCAAAAGACCCGTTTGGATCTAAAACTGTTTCGTCTGTTTTTAGTACATATGCCATATTCAGCTGTATTTTAATTTTAGTTTGTAAAGACCTATTCCACCGTCCAAGGTTTGGTTTTTCCAAATATTGAACTCAATACTTTCTTCCGTAGCCTCAACACCAACTATTGATGAACGATAGGAATTACCTGTAAATAAAGGGTTTTGTACGACATCAAAATTCCAACCATCACCAGAATGTGCAAGGTATAGATCTGTGCCACTGTTACCACCTGTAGTGCCAATATTAAGAAGTAGCCACCATGTGTTGCCCCATTTTATTCCATCCAAATGCCATATGTCCTTGCCGTTACCCCAAGGTTTTGATGTAAAATTTACAATATCAGACTGTTCATATTCTCCGAAATTGCCATCATAATCCTTATCTATTCTATGGAAAACAAATGTTTCTTCTTGATTTTTTTGTGAAGGAATAGGATTTGAAGCTGATGTTCTTACGCAATCAAAACAGTGCCAATAAGATCCATTATTTATAAAAACAGGTGATAGCAATGCGCTATCAGAATCAACATTATTATTTGTTTCTTCAGAATACATGAGTTTTCTCTCTGACCAGTTGACTCCATTTTTTGATTTTCTATGCACTATTGATTTTGAATGCCTGATATTATCCCCAAAATAATTCTGTGAAAATGCAGAGCCTCTATAATATAGGTGGAAATATCCGTCATCCCCAAGCTCTAGGTGTGTATCAGACCAGTATGCGTTTGTACCTACATCATTAGGTTCTGGTTGATCTAAAGGGTTTATAATTCCATTTGGTTCAATCCAAACCAAACCATCATTTGAACATAATATATGGGGATTTTCGAAAGAAGCTGAATCGGGTTGTTGTGATATGATACCAAAAATTGGGGTTACGGCCATCCAGTAACGATAGCCGTTCCAACCTGAAGGAATATAAATAATTTTCGGATGAGCCAATCCACCCGTTGTCAATGGTATTTCAGGTCTATCATCTGCTCCAAGTGTACTTTCCCTTCCCTTTGCGGTAGTGGAAAAACTACATTCTCCTACAAACTGAAAGGACTGAACGGTTGGATTACCTAAACTAGAGTTGAAAGGGTAATATATCTGGTCATTTATTGTATTTTCCTTAATTTGTGAATTTGTCTTGATGTTGCCTTGTTCATCAACTAAAAACAAAACCTTGTCTTCATTGTCTGTAATGGCAAAGGTTACACCTTCGAGAGTTTTTATGTCTATTTTCGCAGTTCCTGAAATGTCTATGTTCCATTTTCCTTCTGCATCTATATATCCTAGTATTGCACCATTGGAATCTGTAAAATAATAAAGGTTTCCTTCTGCGTCTGTTTGATCTATTCGCTCTTTTATGTACTTAAAAATCTTATCCCCAGTTACTGATTTGGTTTCGTTTTCCTCGACCTCACCATCGTGCAACAATGTATTTTGAACCCAGGCACCATCATAAACAGACCAACCTCCGTTATTGGAAGCCGTTGGATCGTTAACTACATTCACTGAAGTGCCCTCGTCTGGTAGTGGGCTTGTTGGTAGATCGGATACGGTTTGATAGGATTGAATCTCGAGATATGAAAACCTGGTATAAAGAACTAACAACAAATTTTCCTGAAGCGCTTCAGCTGAACCATAAGTCTGACCGTTTACCGAATACTGGTCATAACTTACATATTTATGAAGTACGAGATTTGAATCATAGACATTAACAATAGCGACATTGTCTCCAGAAACGACGGATATAAAGTTTTTAAAATATTTAATACCATTGAACTTAAATTTTTCAACGGTCAAATCAACTATATTGATCATTTTATAACTTTTGTTTTAAATGATGTTGAAACCGAGCTTTTACAAGGTTCGTTACAGGCATCCCACAAATCATAGTTCCCAGAACGTTCAATAAACATAACCACACGCTCATGAATCAAATTAGCTTCCTTTTTATACTTATAGTACATGTTACGACGCTCCTCGAGTGACATCGGCTCAGAGTGCGGTGTCTTCTTAATAGTAAAACCGTGAGATGTACTGGTGTAATTACACTTTAGAATGAACCTGGCATAAGTGAAATAGCACAATACATCTTTAAGACCTCTAAAATTGTATTCTTTTTGGTCATACTCATAATCACCACCAGCAATCAATTTTAAATAAGGCTCTTCGTCATGTTTTCTGATCATGTCGTTAAAAAAATCCTCACAAACCAGTTCTCTGTAATCGAAATCCTGTGCTTCACGAATGAACACATTGAATTCTTGCTCATTGTATCCAATGGCCACCTGAAGTACTTCAGAAACATCAGCTTTAGTTATCAACAGTTCCATCATCTAGTAATGAGTATTGTGAAATTGTCCAGTCGTTTGTTGGATTTATATTATCCTTGAAGTTCCAGAAAAGTTCCTTGAACAATCTTTCAAGTTTATTACGGTCTTTTGCAGTTGCAGCATTATAAACGGACTGTGCCTTTACTAAATCCTCTCCTGAAGTGTTACCTAGCTTACCTTGCACATAATCAATTAACTGAGGTGGAATGTTCTTAAATGCCTTACGGATGAAATTACTCGAGCTGCTCTCAAAATGAGCGTACTTCTCAGCCTTGACCTCATTTTTTATCGTATCGAACTTAAAGTTTCCGCTTTTTTCCCTGTCATCATCCCAATCATCCTGAATGAGCAACTTAGAGCTTGAGTTTTCAACACCGGAAAGATCCTTAATATTACGATAGAATTCATTTTCATCTTCCTTTTTTGGAAACTCGCGGTGTCTTATGAAAGTTATGTCCTCAAAAGAACGATCCACCGTCCCCTTGTAGTAGAGCCCCATCTTGTATTCTACTTCAGAAAACGTTTCACATCGCTCAACCAACGTTTTAGGGTAAACGTATTTTTTGTTCATTTTAAAGAACATGATCTGACCTTTGTAATTGTGCCATGCACCGTCACGTTCCACTTGCTCTTGAATTACTTCTGGCTTTGGGTTATAAACATCATAAACATCTACTTCATCCTTTTTAAGATTTTTGCCCCATCCATTAGGACTTACAACGATCTTTCCCGAATAACCATCACTGTCTTGCTTACCTACCCTGCAAAGTTCAAAAGGAACTATTTTGTAGGTTTCCTTTTGAAATGCGGCATTGTACCCAACAATGATAAAAGCTCCCTGATGTCTTGATACGCTCTCGGAAATATCGTCAAGAAGATCCTCTGGCGTATAGTCTTCCCAAAAGTTGGATGACAAATTGACCTCAGACAGATCCACCTCGAACCCACCGCCCCCTATAAAGGAAGCATAGGTCCAGGCACATTGTACCGTTGTCGGAGAATAGTCGATAAGATTTTCATCTATAAGCGGTTTGAGGTTATCCTCACCATTGAAGATAACCCCAAACCTTTTGTTGTAGATAACCTTTTTCTCCTCCTTGTATTTAGCAGGAAGTTTTGATTTCATAGGGATTACTCTTCTTGATCTGAACCTTTAGAGGCTGTGTTTTCAAGCACTTCCTCTTTTTCATCGTTCTTAGCCGCTTTGGTAATATCCGCAGACAATAACTCATTGATTTTTACAGACTGGTCATCGTCAAGCTCATCCACTCTCTTCTGTACACCGTCAACTGTCTTGGCCTTGGTAGTTACACCTACCTGAGATAACAGTTCAACTGCCTTTTCAACCGAAATTTCGTTAGCACCTATTTTTACTGCAGTAGGTTCATTATTACCTGAATCATCTTCAGACAAAAGCTCGTCAAGGTTTTTCGGCAACTTAGCAAACAAAGCTCTTCGATTTTTATTTCCCTTAAGGAAACGGATAGCAGCATCATCTGTCAAATTTGCATTACTGAAGGCTTTTGATTCACCTTTAAATACTATAAGAGCACCGTTCTTTAGAACGAAATCTGATTTTTTATTTTTTTTAGCCATGATATCATGATTTTTTAAACGTTTAATGTAGCCTGCTATCTTCGTTGGGCATCCAGTGCAGACTTCACCAAACACCCCGTAATATGTATCAAAGACAAGCTTTAAATGTCTTGAAGTCAACTCACCGTAGCTTGAATCCTTGATGAACTGTATATCATCATGCAGGGACGTACTCATTGTCCTCAATAAATTTCTCAGTCTCAGCTAAATCAGAAGGCATAGTATTAGCTGTAATCAATAGACTCTTTAATCCTGTAGCTTCCTCTTCACCTTCATTTGTTGCAACAATTAAAGTTGTGGTACCGCTGTTGGCATTGGAATCAAAATCATCATTGATTATTTCCATACCCGATTCAAGTCCTGCTACACGGTAGGTCGTCTCACCATTAACTCCAGTATCAACCATTTTATTTATACTTATAACTCTAGCCCCAAGAACTAATTCTTGAATACGCTCAGACTCATTCTCGCCTCTATACTCCACAATCAGCTCATCAGTATGTATATATCCTTTACCGAAATCGTTAACTGCTAAGGCGTGTCTAACTTTCTTGGACTTACTTCCTCCTTTCGCTGGATAAAGCTTTGCATTTTCTTTTAAAACAAGAGCTGTAATTTTAGTAGCCTTATTTATCGTAGTGGTTGCTTCACGATCTATATCTTCCCAATTGATAAACCATTTTTTTGAAACACCTTGCTTTGGTTTATGCCCACATTTTCTTGAAAACTCACCAGATAATAATTCTTCACAATCTTCCATTGTATTGTATTTTAAAAGGCGTCATAGGCCGCCTTATGATTAACTAATTTTATAAAGCCGCTTTCATAGCGTATGGGTTCACCATCTTAAAGTCTAACATATAGTTACCTTTAATCCAGAACGTCTCATCATCACCGCCAATGTACTCAAGGCGTAAATCACTTAGAGCAGCTTCACTGTCAACACCGACCTGTAGGAACTCCTTACGTGTGTTAAGAGCAAAGTGAGGGATATGGATGGTATTAGGATCTGGATTGTTATCAACGACAAAATCCTTTTGTTTCCATCTGTCATAGTTAACAATTGGCTTTAGCATCTGACCGTCAACCTGAAGGTCACCAGTGCCTTTCATGGTCAAGTCTACATTTGATTGTAAACCGTAACCATTGGCACGCTTCACCCACTTCTGATAGTTCTTGAAAAGTATATTTGAAGTCAACAAAATGTCGGAATCAAAATCATACTGATCCAGTATCTCTTCATAAATTTTTAGGGCATCATCTGAAGCAAACGTATTCTGAAGAGCTACAGTGTTGGCATCGTTTTGGGCCAAGTCAATAAACTGATCAGCGAACTCAGGTAACGTTGCCAAATACTGCAACATAGGAATAAGACCTTTGTCAATTGTGTTGTAATACTTAGCATAAGTAGCTTCATCGGTTAAAACATCCTGAGTTGCTATATCACTATCACCCAAAAGTATGATTCTTTGAAGGTCCAGTTCCATAGCCTTAATCACCAAGTCTTGGATAAACATTGCCAATTCAGTCTGACCCAAATCCTTAATGTCATGACCGTTGGCCAAAGCCCATTGTGTGAACTGTCCCATAAAATCATCATAGCAATAATTCAACTTTACTTCTTGGAGTTGTGGATTCCAAAACTGAGAGAAAGCTGGGAAGCTTGGAGAAATACCTGCACCACCACAACCTGCTGATTTGGTAGTCACATACTCAAATCCTTTCATCGCAGCAACTTGCTGACCACCTTTAATACCAGGCACTATAGTAAAGAATTCGTTTGTAGGTTGGTGAAATAGATCATTCTTTATGATCTCACGCGTATCTTGGATGAACCTCTCATCCGTAGCTAATAATTCAAAAGCTGATTTTAATTCCATGATAGATTATTTTTTGTTTTTTCTTGCTTCTCTGGCTTCACGAACCGCATCAGGGTCGTAACCGCTTTCGGACATTTTTGTTTTTCTGCCCTTCCCGTTGCCAGTATAGTCTTTAGGGTCTTTACTTTTTACAGTCTTGGCCAGATTGTTAAACTTCTTGTAAAGTTCATCGTAAACCAACTCCGTAGCAGCTTGACTTTCTTTCAAGTCCTCTGTGTACTGGGTTTTGAATTGGTTAAAAGATTCCGTCAAGCTATTTAAACTTTGCATGACTTCTCCCATCGTTGGCTCTCCATCACCATCTCCTTCTTCCTCGTCACCTTCACCACCTTCTTCTCTAATTTCTGTGATGTTACCATTTTCAGTAACTAGAGTGGAACCGTCCTTGGTAACGTGCTCACCGTCGGGAACTGCTTTACCTTCTTCATCCACGACTGAATCACCAACTTGTGGTGTTTCACCTTCAGTTTTAATGGTAATTATTGTACCATCTGCCAATGTTTCTTCAATATCAAATTGATCCTTATGGCCAAACTTCTTTTTTAGTTTGTCTAAAAAACTCATGTCTATCTTTGTTTTAAATAATTTTTGATAATTGGAATATCTTTCGAAGAAGTCTTCTATTAATTCTGGTCTATTTTTGACAGTTTCGAATATTTCTGGATTTTCATCAAGAAATTCTGTCATTATAACACCCATATCCTTTGTTGCAAAAAGGCTATCAGTAGCTGCTGGGTCATCAACTAAATCAGAAGCTATAAATGAATCCAATTTAACAGACCAGTCATGAATTACATTTCCATCGGAATCAAACTCTTCTTCAAAAGAACATGATATTACAATTGAATTTCCAAACATGTCTGAATTACTTTCAGCCATATCCATTATATATTCATGCATTGAAATACCTTTTCCTTCAACCTGAGTTTTTTTAGAAATATCATCGAGATGAAGATCAGCAAATACAGAATTATTTTTATATCTAAAATTCTTATATCTACCAACATAAGTACCTAAAGATGTAGCACACATGTTTGGATGACCAAATCTACATTTTACACCTTGGTTTTGATCGTTACCATTATTAGTAAGATCAACTAAAAAACTTTCGCTGAAATATGAACCGTTTTTGTTTTCACCATGGTTGGCAATACAAATATTCTTAATGATTGAGTTTTCACGATCAACATTAAGTTCCTTTTGTTCAAGTAACGGTATAGATTTAAAGTGCATTAGTAATATATTGCATTACACCAAAACTAAACACAGATATATGTTCGCACTACTGAAAACTTTTTCAGTAGTTATGCTTATATTTACATTATGAATCCTTTAATCGGTTTACTGGCGTTACTTGGCGTAGCATTTTGCATACAGATGGCCGCTCGCCTTTTCCTCTATATTTTCTTTCCAAAGCCTAAAACCAGGAACCCTTATATTCAAATGCACCAGATAAAGGACAAAAATGATCAGAACTATGATGAGTATTTAAAATGGCTCGATAAAAAAGGTTATGGTGTTCCAGTTCCAAAAATTCAGACCCCTGAAGAAAAAGCAGTCGAGGATAAATTCAAAAAGATGTTATGAAAGAGGAATTTAAAGATCCTAAGTATATTGAATATCTATTTGTGATTTGGCTTGTTGTTTCCTGTCTTATGATCGGATTTTCGAGATAGCTTCATAATTATTTTCTCAATTGAACTTGAGGTTTTAAAGCCATAGACATCAGCCAATACTTCGTATCTACATATTTTGCAAACGTCATCGTATTCATGGAACTTTTCAAAGATTTCGATATCTCGCATCACGGTATAGGAAACCACTCCCAGATCAGTGAGCTCCTTGATTTCCTTTTCCTTCTTTTTTAATTCCGTGTAAAGCATTACCATTTATTTTCAGGGCATTCATGGTGTTCACTTCTCACCTTTACACTTATTGGGCACTTGGCGCATTTGGTACAATAATAACCTTGCACCTTCCCTAAAGTGACATCTGGCAACACTGCAGCATGAAGCCCTTTTTTCTTAAAATCGCAAGCCGCACAAATTTCAGCTCTTTTTTTTGCGATCTCTTCGACGACTTCATCTTTAATGAAATAATTCTTATAGCCGTTCCATATGTCCGATAAAACTTTGTTCATTAGAAATTAGCTCCTGCTTCAATAATTTCGTTTTCAGTTCTATCCACCATACCCTCGTAAGTTCCAAGTGAACTTCCCTGTCTTGAACCTTCCAAAGAACCACGTGAAGATCCTTGGTAACTTCCCTCCATGGTTCCCATCCTAGCACCTTCGGTAACATAACTCGCCAACTTTTCGTAGTTGATCGTTTCCACGTTTGGAGGTGCACTAGCTCTAAGAACTTCTCCTCCAGCCGCTAAATATGATGATCGTGTGCTTAGTGCAGCACCTCCATATTTTTGATTATACTGTGAAAGTACAGGTGCTATTGCAGCAGATGCTGCACGGTTCAGTACAAATAGTTTCTCGCCCTGTTCAGCTTCGAATGCCGTTCCATCATCACCAACAAACTTGGTACCACCGGCACTATGTCTTTTGCCCCCTATATCAATCACACCACCTTTTTCTAACTTAGGAGCAACGATTTTAGTCGCTTGGAGTGCTCCTTGCGCAACAATAAGTCCAGCTTGCACGTAAGCGTTTGGTGCCAATGCTGCCGTCAGTGGATTAGCTGCAAGCACTGATGCGATATTAAAAGCTTCAGTAGCTTTTTGAATAGTATTATTTGCAATGGCTGTTAGGGCCACAATCTTTCCTAAATTGGATTCTTGGCCTAACAAAGCTGATATCATTTCAAATGTTCTGGCGTTTTGCTGTATTTTGAATTGATTTACATCTCGCTCTAATATTTTTCTGAATTTCGCAAACTTTTCATTAATAATGTTGACATCTGCACCCGTTTTCTCTGCGTTAGCAATTTCCTGTTGGCGCTGGATTTCCAATTGCTCCGCACGTCTTTCAAATTCACTTTCAAAGAGCTCTTGATCTGCAATCCTTTTGTTCTCAAGGTCAATAAGATCTTTCTCCTTTTGGGCTTCATCACGTGCTGTTTGAGCTTCCTCCAAAGCAATACGGTTTTCTTCATTGATCTTGTTTATGGCATCGTTATAATCCTGTTGGTTGATCTTACCAAGTTCAAGCTGTTCTTCAAAAAACTCTTGCTGTTTGTCACGGATATTGTTTAAGCGCTCTTCTTCAATTCGGAGAGACTCTTCACTGAAATAAAGATCGGAGTCAATCTTGCTCTGGTTCATTTGGATATAAATATCCAGTTCACGCTGTGCCTGGTCCGTTATCAAATCGTTACGTTCCTGAAGGAGTTCGTTCTTTAGTCTCAAGCGTTCCGCTTCAGCTTCGGTTTCGGTAAGGTTTCTGTTCTTTAGGTTCGCTTCTACGATTTCAAGTTCACGTCTGTAGGTTTCCTCGAGAATCTTCAACTGCTCTTCATAGGATTTAGCCCTTATACCCTGCTGTTGTAAGAAGAGTTCTAGCTGTGCCTCTTGTTCTGCAATGGCTTTATCTGCCAACTCTTTTGCTTTATCAGCAGCTTCTTTTTGAAGTGCTACCCTATTGGTCAACTGTTCTGATTCTTGACCAGTTATGCGTTCTTGTATATCGGCAATACGTGTCATTGCTTCAGCCTGTTCATCAAGTGCTTCTGTGGTTTCACCCTCGGCCTCGATTCTTAGGTTTGCCACTTCAAGTGCAAGTTGAGCAATTCGAAGTTCCTCAGCCAATTGTTTTTGAAGTACAATACCAAGTTCCTCATTCGCCTGTATACGCTCGCGAATGGAAAGGTTTTCATTATCGCGTATCTGTCTAAGCTTCTCTGCATCCCTCTGGTATTCCAGTTGTACAAGTTGTGCCTTTCGCTGTTCTTTTTCAAGTCTTGCCTGAGCATCAGCAAGCGCTTGGGCTTGCTTAACAGCTACCTTCATTTCACCATACCAACCCTCAACACTTTCTGCAGCATCATCAAATCCCAATAACTTCAAACCACTTGATATGATTCCTATCGCTTTGTCAGCTGCTGCAGCCGCAAGTTCAAATCCTGCCACGATACCATCGATCAAGAACTCCCCTAAAGGCTCCAATGCCTGAAGGACTTTGTTAATTATACCAGAAAATATGGCAAATATCTTGTTGATCTTATTCGTTGCTTCCTCACTTCGGTTCATTGCATTTCTAACCAATAAAAATGCACCAACTAATACGGCTAGCAATGCGCCAATAGGCGTCAAAATAAAGGCGACTGTGGCTTTTGTAAGACCTATCAAACCTTTTGTCATACCCTTAATAGAGTTGCTGACCAGATTACCAGCACCACCTGCAGCATTTGCCCGTTCTATGAAACCACTAAGGCCACCGTTGAAAATGTTAAGTTCATCGAAAGCCCCTTTGATATCTTCTTTATAGTTACCGATATTCAGTTTCAGTCTTTCAAGAGCAGAGCTGTTTTCTTTAATTAGCTCGGTATTCTCATCTATTTTTTTGTTCAATTGTTCAACCGCCTCTGCACCTTCACGAGTGGTCACGTCTATATCATTTCTTAAAGTCCTTAGTTCCTTATTGTTTTTAATTGCACCCGTTACAGACTTCACCTCTTTGTCTAGAGCTGTTGTAAGCTTCTGTTGTACCGTTAAAAGCTCGCCATTGGTATCGGAAAGGTTCTGAACTTGTTTTTGATTCAAGTTGTATTCTCTCCTTACCGATTTCAAACGAGCTTCTTTTCTGATATATTCTTCGTTGTTTTCACCGACGGTTATCTTGAGAGCTTTAAGATCTTGTCTCAATTTGATTGTCTCTTCCTTGAGCTCAACAGATTTTTTTATGACACCATCAACATCAATGTCTGCTTCAAATAATTTAAATTTTTCAGTTGCCATAATTAAGATACGATTAGGATTAATGAATTACTTGATATTGATTTGGATTTATCTTTATTGAGAACTGACAATTCAATTTTATTGAAACCTTTCAGATCGCCTGTTACTTCATATTCATAATCAGAAACTTTTGTGAACTGCAGGTTCGTGATTAAAGTTGATTCAAACTCATTGGTATTGTATATAGTGGATAGCCATATTTTGACCTTTTTGTTTTGAGGTAATACCAACCAATTACTGTTGAATCCTTGAAACCTTATCCTTGGTATTCTATTTTGAATTGATCGTATCATTGGAAAAATAGATTTTGTTGGTAGGTTATTGTATCCGTCTCTAACCTTACGGTAAAAAAACCAAACCCAACAGGAACGTTAAAATCCTGAAGTGTATGAAGCGTATCAGATGTCAAATTTGTGAGCGCTGACGATGTGATATCACCTAGCTCCCCAGTTATAAAATTGTACTGCTGTATTGATAATGTTGCAGATAAAGGAGTAAAATTGTTAAACCTATAAGAAATATCCCTTTGGTGTGGAACACCGTAAAAAACTTCTCCTAGAAGTTCTGGCATTACATCAATACTTGGATCTTGATTGGATGTACCAGAATTCCCCCAATAAACATGTTCAATATTGCTTTCAATTCCATTAGCTGATATAATCTGTACTTCGTACCACCCAAAATAAAAAGGTTCAAGTATTGGCAATACTTGATTGAATGCATTGCCGTTTAAATCTACCGATCCTGTGTATTCAAATCCGGTTGGCGCACCACCATCTGATGGTGATGCATCCAGTTGTTTCATGTATATAGTTGCCGATTGTGGGCTAAAATCGATAAAAGCATAATCGGTATGAATTAATGGGCTGTTCTGAATCGGTGGTAGTGGATCTGTTATCTCAGAGTTAATTATTATCTGCGGGTTCATTTCCACTACAGAATTATTGGAAACCGAAAGATCCAATCTCAAAAGCTGCGTACTTGTATTAGGGTTACCAGGCTTCCAGCTTGATATCTTGTGCTTAAGAAAATAGGCCGATTGTTGTTTTATATATACAAGTTTCCTAAAATCCATTTTCTTAATATCCAAGCTGCTAAAATTCATCAGTAGCTTAAATAATTTTGACCTATTGATAACTGCATTTATAGCTGGATAATTTTGGTTAAGAATACTATTCCAATCCAATGCCGTAAAATCCTCTAATGCAAAAGCTGTAGGTGATCTAGTATCCAAGAACTCATCAGAACCGATCTGTATAGTGTTTTCAAACACCTTACTTTTCATAAAATAGAATCTGTTTTCTAGAGGTTTATACTCTAAGCTCCCATCATCCTTTACTTCTTTCTCATAGAATTTATAGACATTCAATAAAAATGTGAGTAAGTTTGATTTTTTCTTTTCTGGAGAATAGATCTTACTTGAAAAAATAGTGACCTGGTCTTTTAGGTTTATATTATCGATCAAAATAAAACCATCATTGTGGCTCTCTTCGTTATCGTTGTATTTGTATGAAAATCTGCTTATCCTGCCATAGTTTCCATATACATATGATTCACTCAACTTTGATTGATATTTTTCTGACCAATCATCGACTTCATTTGTCTGTATTATTTCATCTAATGTTAAAAATTCAACATTTTTATTCAACCGATCTGAAAACGGCGTGAGTGCGAACCTTACAAGTATTTCTCTAATAAAATCGGTAATGGAAAACTCTACCAATGCTTCTTCAAAGTCAACGGTATTACCTTCAACGAATTCAATGTTTATATCAATATCACCATATGCACCATCTATAACAAATGTGTCAAGTTGTATTCTAAAAGAATCACCGGCAACTAAGTTTCTGTAATAAACAATATTGAAATCCTCGCCAAAATCTACCTGGCCCATAGGATCTAATATGTAATCCGCCCCTGTTCCTTGGCTAAAACTTATATTTGTTGAAGTATCAAAATTGCTATTGTAAATTATTCCGGAAATGATGAACTTATAAATACCTGTTTGAAGCACAGTGATTTCATCATTTTTCATTGTGGTTGTACTCCCATTGACCTGTATCGTATTTTGACTTCCAAGTAAATATTCATTATCGACCAATGAACAAGATATACAAGCAATCAAACTGTTATGATATATAAAGTTTATTAATGTACCTATCCTTATAGCTTCTGACCAACTCAAGCTAGCTGCAGGTGTTGTTACTTGGGTCTCACTGCTTATTGTCTTAGGATATGTCATCCACAAGTTTTTGAAACTCTCCATATCAAAGACAGATCCTGAATAGGTCCAACCGATGTGCTCAAATATTTTATCCCACAGATATTTAACGTTGGCCGATGGAATCAAATAATCAATGTTTATTTTGTTTAAGTCATATATTGCATTACCGTTATAATCTGCAATGTTATATCGATATGGTAATGTGGTATCTGTCCATGTCTCAGCAACAGTATCAAGATTCTTTAGGTGGTTAAGTTCTTGAAGCCCTGTGTCTGTCAATGTTTTGTTCTCAATTGCCTTATAAAAATCGATCACGCCATCATAGATATAACACTTATATTCATCTTTTGTTTCCTTGATGACAGCCCAACCATAAGAAATTATCGCCTCCCCTGAATTATCAAAAAGAAAAGCATCGTTTTTGCGATATGGAATCGTGGAATTGTTACCGACCAAAGAAAGCGATTCAAACGCCTCAACATTGTTCGGCGTCTTAGGAAGTTTGAATGAGGGTGTGAAATTGGATTGTCTTGTGGTTAGGTCATTCAATGTGTTGGCCTGCAATGTGTACCTGATCTTATCCTCAACTGAAAGCTCTATATTTTTTCCATTTATCTCAAGTCTCATAAAAGCGATACTTTATTGCGTTGAGGAAGTTGAAAATCAAGATTAAAACTGAACTTCTTTTTTTGGGGCTCTGTAATATCCAATAATCTATTTGTGCATTTTATTTCAATCCATTGGTTATCTGAGTTAGTAGAGTTTATTGAATATCTCTCACCCGTAAATAGATAAATCTTTGGTGACTCAATTATGTATTGAAGGTTCCAAAGGTCAAGCTCACTGATCCTAACGGCATAAGCCTTTAACCTATCGTTTGATGCCTTTATACCCGTTTGAACCTCTGGTGCAAATGTATTTTCAATATTGTTGAAATCATTTTTTAACTCATCAAACCTAGAAACTCTTCTATTTTTAGTTGAGTTCCTATGGAACAGCCAATAAGACCATCCACCCGCAGCATTCCTAAATTTAATGTAGTGCCCACATTTACCTTCATGCTTTATAAGATCAACGTTTAAAGGAGATTCTTCGGTATGAACTTGAGAGTCATATCCTGGTCTAGTTATCTGTAGTTTGTTCAATCCGATTCTTAGGCTCAGATGATCTTCAATGGTAACATCGCTTTGCGCATCACTTAAAGCAATTCTGTTTACTTTCTCATCAACGGCAACGGGAAGATCAATATCAAATAGGTTGGTATTATTCTTAATGTTTAGATCACCGTAAGTCGATGAATATATAGATATGTCAAAAGGATAGCCTTTCCAATAGTTTACATGGTAATCTATTGCTGATTTAGGGTTTAGCCTAGACAATAAAAACAACGGTAATTGATGACGTTCCTGTCTTTGGTATTCATCAAGCTGTTCGACTCCAGTAATAAAAATATAGTTTTTAGTAACAGATATATCATCGACACCTGTTCGAGTTATCGTTATATCAACTTCCAAATCGTATAAAGTTGATTCCGTATCGTTATGAACCAGTGATGCCAAAGTATTATCTATATCCAACTGAACCGTATCTGCCAAATTATTCGTAATCGCATAAGCCTTTAAGTACTCGATGAAGTTAAACCTGAACTTTCCAGACGAATCGGGATAGATAGGATCGGTTGTAAAATCATCCGATGTCAGTACAGCATAAAGAACCTCCTCTTCCGAATCGTCATGGAATTCTATTATATTATTGTTGAACACCCAAAGGTGTTTGTTGCTTGCTAAGTCTTTATCAAATACAATCATGCCGCTGTTAGTTCTTCTTTTAATATGCCCACCAGATCCACTGTTACTCTAGAAACCCAAATATCCCCAAGTTCCCGTAACATTTCATATATATCGTTAGCAAGGAAATCTCTAACTACATCTTCAACAAGTTTTCCTTTGTTATGTTCGTTAGGAACCGTGATACCTTCCTTGGCTATTTTATATGCAATCGCAAAAGCCATTGATTTTTTCTTTTCATAGAATATGGCAGGAAGGTTCTTTTTGACATCTATCCAACGTTCCATGATCGGAGCAAGCTTCTTATAATTTGCAGGTCCCGGTCCTCTTCCCCTTTCCATGTAGTAGGTGTGATTAGCACCGTACATGATCATAGAAGATTTAGTTACCACGGGCTCGAGCTGTTCCTCAAACTCTCCAGATGCACGCAGGCCGAGCTGATCGTATTTTTCTATCAGCTTAGTTCGCAACCTATATAGGTAATTATAATATATCTTCTCTTCCTCTGGGGTCACAGTAATCTATAGGATTTTGAATGTTGAATTGTTTTGACTTTTTCAATTGTCTTTTCCAATTCTGATTTTTCAGGTTGTTTCCAAACCTTCATATTTTCTGTTTTAGCAAATTCAGAAATAGCTTCGATACCTTTAAGATCATTAGCTCTTTGAATCATTTTTAATTCAGTGTTATTTTGCATTACTTTTTAATTTTTTTCATCAGTTTTTTAAGTGCGTTCTTTTCATTGAGTGCTGCGATATAAACACAATCATCTCTCATGATCACTTTCTTTCTGATCTTGTTATGTTTTGAGGCAGCATCATAAACCGTCTCTTGAAATTCAGCTTTTTTGATTTCTTTATTAACAAGGTTAATCTCAAACAAAGTATGGCCACGGTGCATTTTTAAACTTCCATGGTACTTTTGCTTTTCTTCCTGTGCTTTTATCTCGTGCTGAATTTTACCGCTCAGCGATATATTGGGTAATACACTCATTCCGCTTCATAATTTAAAGTGAACGATATCCGAAGACCATCCATGTTATTGTCATAGGCATTCTCAACCTCGGTTTCCTTCCACCGCTTTACTGTCCATCCATCGCAGAAACCAAAATAATCTGAGATTGCTTCAGATTCTTCATAAAGGTTTTTAATATGTGTATCGTATTTGTAATTATAATCAGGGTCGCTAAACTTTGATCTAACGAGCAAAAGCATTTCTCCTGTCCACTCTACACCGATCACTACACTATAATCACTAAATTTCCTGTCTCGATCTTGCCACAACAACAAAATAAATTTGTTACGATCTTCAAAAGGTTCAAGACTGTCATCCTTTGAATCGTTTAGATTCTGCCAGTGATGACCACCATTGTTAAAATGGTATTTTTCCTCACCCTCATTAAAAGGTGTATTCAGATCAGCGGTTAACTCTTTTATTTTTTCTACGAGCATTTTCCTGTTTTTGTTTTTGGATATCGCTCAAGGTGTACATTAAGCACCTTTTTTTGAATATCCGTGAATATGGCATTTTTAAAATCTCATCCTCTTTGGTTATATCTCCATTAGAAAGCTGATGAACCCAGACACTGTATCCGTATTCAGATAATCTTTCAATCCCTGCGTTCTTATCCTCGATGCTTGGCTCATCGCCCAGCTCTTGGTTCTCAGTCTCATTTATTTTCTTGATCTGTTCACAAGCCCATTTAAAACAAGCCGAACAATTGAACACATCAAGTTTTAAGAACTCTTTGTCACTGATGTTATACAACAATTGATGAACCGCTCTAATATTGTGTTTTGAAATATGGTGCCTAAGAAGTACGATATCGTTACCACTGAGTTTCCAGAAATCAATTTGCTTAGGTTTTCGCTTTTTCCACCCAACCCTTAGAATTGGGTTTGGCTTAAGTGAGTTTACAATGGTATAATCGATGAGCTCTTTGTCTTCATTTGACAAAAAAGCATAACGCTTTAAATTTATGGTTCTCTTTTTAATCATGCCGTTTTTGAACTTCCCCAAGATCCTGATCGCTTTTGCTCAGTTTCGATGATTCCCGTAAGTACATCTGCAGCATCATGGTATTTGTTTTGTGAAAACTCTTTTTTTCTTTTGGTCACGTGCTTATAGAATTCTGGCCATCTGATATGCCAATCATCTGGAAAGACAATCAAACGATTTACACTGGCCGAGTTTGAAAATATTCTGGCTTCCTTATTTGATGATTGATGAAACCAGTCTATGGTCACCGATCGTGTCACTTTTTTCACAAGCCTTTCTACGTTACGTGCAAATGATCGTCCCCCGTTGTTACTTTCAATTCTAGCCTTATCCAATTGACCATCAATAAACATGTTAGCAACCAAAGGTTCAGTTACCTCCATTGGCTTGTCGTTGTAAACAAGATCTGTGACGTAATAGTGGAGATCGGTTTTGCTCAAGGGTAACTTATAACTTATACTGCAGAGATAATCCTTTCCAGTATCAGCCGTATCAGTATAGTTTTTGTGCATCTTAGATTCAGGAAGCTCTGAATAAGTCTTAAATGGGTTCTGGTAAAGCATACCCTCTTTGTTCTGTGGGTCACCTTGGTAAAGACAGTCGAATTTATCAGGATCCTTTGACCTTGAGCTTTCAAGTTTTTGAATTGAATGTTTCCATTCCCAGAGCGAATGACCTTTTTGCCTCGGGTCAAATTGATTTGGATCATCTTCCTTTATTGCAGGAAAATTGATCTTTAAAAACTCATCATGTTTGAGCTTAGCAATAAGATCATCAACATCCTCATCTCCTTTCCATTCAATCACTTTATCAAGATCTTCAAGTTGTGCAATCAAATCATTTTCAGACCATCTTGTAAACACTATTAACTGCTGACTATCATTATGAAGCCTTGTTTCAGCTACTGCAAAATACCAGTCCCATACTTTCTTTTGTACAAGCGGTGAGTTACCTTCTTCCCAATCCTTGTAAAGGTCATCCATGATTAAAACATCAATAGGGTCACCTGTCAAAGGGCCGCCAACACCAACAAACTTCATAGAACCTTCACTGTTAACTGACTCACGTGTCTGATTTGTATTTGCCTTTTGGCCAGTATAGCCACGCTGTGGATATTTTACATCTGGAAAGATGTCCTTGTATTCATTATCGGCCATGATGTTCATTATCTCACGTCCGAACTTTTCGGCCTTATGTGCAGAATAGCTAACCAAAGCCATTTTGTCGTCCGGACGTACTCCTGCTATAAATGCTGGTAATCGTCTCGAGCTACCCTCAGACTTTCCATGCTGTGGTGGCATTGAAATAATTAGGTTCTTTATTTCACGATTTGCAAAGCGGTTCAATATGTCATAGAACTTAACGTGAAACCACTCCGACTTAAATTTTTTGTAAGTGGTCTCAGTGAATGTCAGCAGGTCTGATCTACTTTCGTAAACCGCCTGTTGGTACAATAATTTTTCCAGTTCAATAGCTTCATTTTCCGTCAGCATTTTTTGTTCTGGTCTTTTTGGAATTCCTTTTCTTTAGCAATTCCTTGATTCTTTTCTCTCGTTCTTCAGGTGACAAGTCCAAAGGTTGTCCACCAGTTGTAACGTCGATACGTTTTACAGAGTAAGGCTCGAGCCTTATAATCTGTTTCTCGACCTGCATGATGGCCCTTATGCCTGATGGCGTTCCCTTGTACTCATTTTTCAATGAACGTTTAACCTGTTGTAATTCTGCAATCTTAGCCTGTCTCCTTGTCTCAATATCAATATCAGCATCGGTCTTCCAAGCTTCATATGCTTGTCTAATATAGTTCTTTGCCTGTCTGGTTTTGATGCCCCATTGTTGGTGCATCTGTTTACGCATCAGGTCTTCTTGGACACCATCAATTATCCATTGCTGAACTGTCAGTATTCGTTTTTCCTTTTCTAGCTTCGTTACCCTCATGCATTTGGATACATTCTTTTGATGACCTCGATATGTCGCTTTAGTTCATAGATTCGGTCTGTGTTTATTACTCTGGATTGTTTTGAAGATTGCGACATAGATAGATCTGTAAAACCAAGCGCATAATTCCTGGCTTCTTTTTCTACTGCTACTAATCATTATCAAGTCTATGCCACTCTAGATGTTCGCTTTCCTCTGGTTTTTGTTGCGAGGACAGGACTCGAACCTGTGACCTGTGGGATATGAGCCCACCGAGCTGCCAACTGCTCTACCTCGCCATTTGCATTTATAGGCAATAAAATGCACTACAAAAGTAATGCAATATATTACTTTTTTATCAATTTCTTTAAATCCCTTTCAAGATTTTGATAATTCACAGCTGTGTAACGAAGTACTTTCCACCCTTCAATTTGTGCTAAGTTATATTTTTCGCAATCTTTAGTATAGCCACCAATCGTAGTGTGTCCGCTCTTTTTGCTCATAAGTCCCTCATATTCTATAGCAATCATTAGATCAGGAAATGCCCAATCAAAACGGAACATCCTCTCATGGTGAAATCTATGTTCGGTAACTGCTTTAGGAATCTTTCCGGTGCGATGTAAAAGCCATAAAACAGTCTTAATAGCCTCCTTTTCGTGCGAAATTTTTCCATTTATGGTATATTTTTGATCCAAAACGTTATTTTTTGGTTCAGTTTCGTGCAAATTATTACTGAGTTTGAGTTTTTCGATATCTCTTTTGGTCCATCCCATAATCAAAACGGTAAATCATCATCTTGATCTTTGGGCACTTCAGGAAGTTCGGCTTCTGGATATTCAAAAGCTTCTGATGGTGAAGCAGGATCAAATTCATCATCACGCCAATCATCTTGGTTTTTATCTAAATCTTCAAAACGCATGTACTTGAGATTACAAGCAACCAAAGTTGGACCAACTTCCCCCTCTCGAATTTTTGCAATATCTATTTCGCATTGACCAGCCGTTGGTGTTCCATCTCCCCATTCATCAATCTTGTAATACTCTGGCCTGTAAAGAAATTTAACTACATCTGCATCTTGCTCAATGGCACCAGACTCTCGCAAATCGGATAACATGGGACGTTTGGAACCGCCGCGATGCTCAACACCACGAGACAGCTGCGATAAGGCCACGATGCAAATTTCATATTCCTTAGCTATAGATTTAAGCCGACCTGAAATATAGCTGATCTCTTGTTCTCGTGTGCCGTATTTCCTTGAGCCACCAGGCGTCATTAGCTGCAAATAATCGATGTAAACAATACGTACTTTATCTTGTCTCACCCACTTGCCTATGGTCGTCTTTGCACTGTTCACAGACAATGCGCCTTCGTCTCTAATTTGAATAGGCAGATCTGCAACTTTGTATATTTCTTTGGCCACGACCTCTTTTTCAGAAATGGTAAGGTTATTGCGTTTTATTGCACCGGAATCAATACCAAATTCTTCAGCAATTAAACGTCCAAGTATTTGAGGGCTTGACATTTCCAATGATAAAAAACCAACGGGAATTCCAATTTTAGCCTGATGTTTTATTTCGTTGAGAATATAGGCTGTTTTTCCCATTCCTGGACGTGCCGCTATGATGACCAAATCTGGTGCGTGATAACCACCTGTCTTGGTATTTATTTTATCAAATTTTGATGGCACTGAGGTTTTACTTTTAACTTCTTGAGTAATGAATTTGTGAGCAATAGCCTTCAGACTTTCAGGTTTTTTTTTGTTGAGAAACGTCGATGTTTCATCAATTTTCTTTTGAGAATCCTCGAGCAAATCAAAAATATCAACCGTATCATCGTAGGCATTGTTGATGATGTCATTAGCAACTTTTATCGAATCGCGTTGCACAAATTTCTGCATGATTATTCTACAGTGAAATTCCATGTGTGCAGATGTAGAAACACGCTGAGTAAGACCAATGAGATAAAAATCACCACCAATACTGTCTAGCTTTTGGTTTTTTTTAAGCTGGCTTGATACCGTAAGTAAATCAATTCCCATGTCTTTTTCAAAAAGGCGAACGATCGCTTCATAGATGTGCTTGTGAGCATCTTTGTAAAACACATCAGAACGATCGCCAATTATTTCATAACACTCTGGCATAGCTTTTTGATCAATCATCAAAGCTCCAAGAACAACTTCCTCTAGATCAGTTGCCTGTGGTGGTATCTTGCCTTTTCCTAGTGAAAAAACTGTTGATTTGTCCACTTTTTTGCCTTGATTTTTTTTTGGTTGTTGCATAGTTTTTAAAAATAATCGCGTTTTTCAACTCTGACTTTTTCAGGGTTTTGATTATTATATTTGTTTTGATTTTGAATCCACGTATCGGCAAAGTTGTCTAAACGACCAAAGAGGATCCTGTCGGTGTATTCTAGATTTTCAGTATCAACTTTGTTGTTGAATCGCTTATAGAAATTTGGCAGGTCTTTAATTTTTTTTGAATACCTCATTTCAAATTCCTGTTCAAACCTTGCTGGGTAATTTGATTTTAAAAAACCTATCGCGCGCGTTTTTTCACTCTCTTTAGAGAGTACATTTACAGTTACAGTATCAGTAACAGTATCAGTAACAGCGACGTTAGCGACAGATTTATCGCTATGCGATATTTTGCGATGATTAGCAGTGTTTTCAGCATCTTCAAGAGACATTTTCCCGTTTTTCACGGCGCGATATAAATCGTTGTTCCAGCGCTTAAGATTCCCTAAGCGACCTGACTTGCTTTTTTGGTCTTTAGTTTGCTCCCACTTTTTCAGGTCGCGCTTCATCTGTTTTTTGATTGGAAGCGCCGCCATTTTTAATAATGGATCCTGCTCATAGGGATCAAGATCGTTCACGTACTGAAGCAAATGTTTGATGAGCTTACCTGCCTGTTCATCAGAAAGCATTTCAAAGTTTTCGATGTAATCCGCATACATCACAAAAGATTTTTTTCCTTCTGCCATTAATTATTTTTTAAACATTCCTAATAATCCATCGACCATATCCATCTTTATACTGTCGTTTGCTCCAGTTATGGTATTGGCCACATGACGCTTTTGTAAAATCAGTTCGTACATATCCTCATCAATTGTATTCTGCCCAAGGAAGTAAGTACACATCACATTGTTTTTTTGGCCAATACGGTGGGCTCTATCCTCGCATTGCACACAATCGGCATATGTCCAAGGATACTCTATAAAAGCCACCCTAGAACTCGCCGTAAGCGTAATACCGACACCTGCAGCCTTAATGTTACATATGATGAGTCTAGTGTCCGGGTCCTTTTGAAAAGCATCAATACTCGCTTGTTTCTCAAAATCCCTGTCCCTTCCAGTTACCGTTACAGCTTTAGGAAATTCTTTCTTCAGCTCATCTACAATATCATGGTGCACAACAAAGACAATCAGCTTTTCTCCCGAGTCGTTTACCTCATGGATGAAATCCTTTGCTTCATTGAGTTTACCGTATGCGGATATCTTCTTTAAGGCCTGCATCTTCACAATGATCTCACCCCTCATCTTCTTAGCAATCTCGGCATCATCAGCACCGTTTTCCTGAAGGTACTTGACAAACTCATCTCTAGCTTTATTGTATTCGGCACGTGTTGTGATGTCGCACATAATCGTCTGTCGCTGCTTTTCGGGAAGATCCTTGGCTACTTCGGTCTTTTCCCTTCTGAAAAAACAATGCTTGTTAAGGAAATAGTTTAGCTCCTTAAGGTTTGATGCCCCACGTCCTCCTTCGCAATAACGGCTAAAAAAACGGTTCTTCCCGCCAAAATCACCTAGCCTTCCAATGATAGCCAGCTGAGGGAACAGATCAACGGGTTTATTGACTACTGGTGTTCCGGTTAACAGTATTACCCATTTCTTATCCTGGGCAATACGAAGTGTCAGCTGTGCGTTTAAGGTCGATGGGTTCTTGCACCTGTGGCTCTCGTCCACAATGACCGATTTAAAGAGATTTATACGATCATCCATTACTATGTCAACCGATCGCCTACGGTTTCCTTTCTTTGGTATGGATGAAACAAAATACTTCTTCAGGCTCTCGTAGTTCGTTATGAACACGTCAGCCATACCGATATCGTGATAACGGTGCCACGAATCCCTAACCTTGCTTTCCATTACCATTGCCTTCCTGTCGGTCCACATCTCCCACTCGCGCTTCCAGTTGATCTTTGTTGATGACGGACATATCACCAGGCACGGAAACACGTCCTCTCCCCTTAGTGCTGCAGCATGTATGGTAGCCAAGGACTGGAGGGTTTTGCCCAGTCCCTGTTCGTCACCATTTATAAAGCGCTTTAATACCAGACCTTTTGCAACACCCTTTTCCTGGTAGGGACGGAATCCGAATCCTTCAGGATGTGACAATGGCACATCCGTTTCAAGTTCCGGCATTGGTGGAATCTCTCCGAGCTGTTGAGGTGTTTCGGTATCGATTTTAAAATACTTGGCATTTGCCCATTTCTGAAGAGCAACCATAGTACTCCGTTGACTCAAGGGAACCACCCAGTTATTATCCTTATAATCGAACACTGCTCCTTTTATCTTCTTCATTGCTGAGATGTTCCGCTTACGGAAATGGTTAAAGTCTATATGTACACGGAACTCGGTTCCGTACTCCAGTATTTGCATAATCAACTTGCGTTTAACATAAATTCAATTTCTTCTTTGGTCTGTCCGTATCTACACACCAAGCCCTCAAAACGAGCATCCAATACCTTACGTACCTTATCGCGTTCAATACCTGTGGTCTTGGCTATATTGTCAATCGAGTTATCCTGAAGCAGATCGAACCAATATATCACTTCGTCTATCACTATGGCATCATACGGCTTCGACATAATCTTGCTTTTTTAATCGTTTGACTTTCACACCATCAAAGGCCTTCTTAACCTTATGCATGTTGCTATCCACTAGCTTCACAATATCATCATGCATGTCCGTAGGATTATTGTGCAATCCCCTTGCCTGAAGCACCTTAAAGTTTTTTAACGATATCTCAATGGTCTCGATTGGCTCGTTGTCTATTCTGGCAGACATGATTAGCGAATCGGTCTTGGCATAATATTCATTGGTAAAAAGGCAGTGCTTAAGCTTCTCGCTCTCAACCAAAAATTCATCAACAGATTGCAGGACCACAACAGTAATTGCCTGGTCAGAGAACATTAGATTTCTGAATTTTGCAATGTGCTTGTTAAATTTCCTCTGATCCTTTAGTGCTTTTTTTTTTCTGGCTTCCTCTTTTTCTTTCGCAATCTTCATCTGCTTTTTAATGACCAGCTGATCATGAGTCTTCTTAAGGTTCTTAGGACAGATGTAAATTGGATTATGAACATCCTTTCTGAAGTATCTCAATAAATCAAGGTAATCGAACCAAATACCTGCATCCTTAACCCTGTAGCGATTTCGAAGCGCAATCTTAATGGTGTTCCAATATTGATTTACAGCTCCCACATGATCCACCAAATATCCAAGAAGTTCGTATTGTCTAGACTTTAAAAGTGTTTCCGCCTGTGGATTTCTTGGCAATATCCTAATAGCCTCAAGAAAATTCAAGCCCTTCATACGGTAGTCAATACCATACTTTATGTAGTCATTTTCAAATCGAGAAGACGGATGGAAAAAACGTTGGTAAACTTTATATTTAGAATACCATCCCCTTTCTTTTCTAATCGACCAATCCCCTCCCCAAGAATCAGCATAGCCTTGAACATTATGAAGACGACCTATCATGGTCAATTTTTCATCATTAAGTCTAACCCAATATTGTAGTATCTCCATCACATAAAAATGAACAGGCTCACCTTTTTTATGACGAGATTTAATTTCGAAGTTTCTGATTACCTGAAATTCCTGCACCAACTCTGCAATGGCAAAATAACTGGTTTGCTCATTCTTACGCTTCAGCGTTGTTTTTACTTTCGACTTGCGTCCACAACCCTTACAAGTGGCACGTTTTCTACTAATCGAATCCAACGGTATATCTTTGCCACAATCCATGCATGATGCACTGGTTTTATTGGCATATACCCAATGTTTTATACAAGTATCATAAGCCCATTTTTTCTGGTCTTTTGTGATAGGGTTTAGCCTACTGCTCAATTCGGTTACTCTACGTTCTAACTTGGTTCTTGCTCTCATAGGCTATCAAATAGATTAGGTTCTTTAACAGCTTCAACAGCTTTATTTTGTTTAGGTTTTTTTCTAAGGCGTTCTTTCTCCTCAGCAATCACCTTTTTCTTGGCTTCTTTTTTAGCCTCCTCAATTTCGGATGCGCTCAGTTCAATTTGATGGTTGACCACTACACTTCCGCTGGTGATCTTATCACCGACCTTAATATTTTCCTCATCGTAATAGTGTATGGCCATGCCATAGATCTCTTCGTCTGTGAATCCGTTTCGACCACTTTCTTTCACCTGGTTGATAATGTAGGTCACACAGTCATCAATGCTTTTCTTTTTGTTATCGAGCTTCTTAGCAAACTCTTTGTCCTTTTTTGCAACAGACTTTAAGTGCTGATCGATAGTGTTTTTAAATGTTTCTGATCCTTTCATTGTATTTATAGATTTAATTTTTGCTACAGTTATTTAACTCTCAATGATTCAATTCTTACTCTCATTTTTTTAGGAGGCACAACTGAACGGTTGTTGTCTCGATTCATTAAAATGGTTGCGGTTTTGTTATTGATTTTCTCAACTTCACCAATCCTCCAAAATGTACCTCCAGAAAAATGGAAATAACACCAGGTAACTATTTGACCAACCTCTAATTCTTCTCGTGTCATAATGCTACAGTTTATTAAGTTGTTTAAGTCTTCTAAGTTTTTCCCTTGCCAATCGGATTACCTGTATCATTTCATCATAGGAATATCCAGCGTCCTTTAGCATCTTTATGATTTTTTCTGCTATTTCGTGTTCTTTTTTTGTTGCCATAATGCTAAAGATTTAATGCATTCTTAATTTTCCAACTTCTTTGAGTATCTCCAAATTGGATTAACTGTCTAAATATTTCCGACAACTCAGTATGAGGATAAACCTTTATGCTGTCTCCGTCTTTTCGATAATATCTACCATCTTTTTTAAACCCTAATTTTGTTAAGGCATCGTGTATTTCTTTAGAAACTTCTTCTTTCATCTTATCTACAGTATTTTTGATTCTTTAATTCCTTTGAAAATGCAGTAGGCTATTGCAGGCACAACGGCATTTCCATATCCTTCGATTTCATTTTTAACCAGTTCTTTGGAAAGCCCATTATCCATTCGCAAAAACTCGGTGTAATTTTCAAATCGTATTTTCCGGCAAGCTGCTCGGCTAAATTCCCTCCAGGATGTTTCATAAATCTCTTTTTCAATGTTTCGACACGCATCGTTGATCTCAGACCATCTGAAGCGGTTGGTGTCAAAACAGACTCCGAAAACGCGTTCTCTTTTGTGAGGTAACCCAAACCATTCAGCGTGTATAGTGTGCCATGATAAGCAATAGCCGATTTGGGATAGTGTTTCGATGATTTCTTCGAGGTACTTTCGGATTTCAGAAACGTTTTCCCAAACAGCGATTGGCACTCTAGTTTCATCAATGGCTCGTAAGAATTGATAATAGAGTCCGCTTCGATTCCCTTCAAGACCTTTTTTACCTCCGGCGATTGAAATATCTTGGCACGGGAATCCACCTGAGAGAATATCGAGTTTTCCTCTCCAAATAGTAAATTCTGTTTGTTCAATATCTTCATAGCTTTTTGCTTTTGGCCAATAATACCTTAATACTTCTTGTTTATACGTTTCTATTTCGCAATGAAATTCATTAGTCCACTCAAGCCAATGTGCTGCCAAATCAAATGCACCAATTCCAGAAAATAAGCTTCCATGTCTCATGGTTTAAATTCTACAGATTCTTTTGATTTAACTCTGATTGTATTTTAGGGCATTTATCTTTTGAAATAGGTATACCTTTTTCCTTCATTCCCTTAATTACATCGTTCCCTAAAACCATCTTCGACTTTTTCATACTTTGTTTTTTGATTGATTTTTATACACTCAGTACATTGATCAATACATCTATGCGTTAAGGCACCACTAGAATTCAATCTGCAGTAATGCTTAACGCTATCAGATGTTTTGATGTTTTTCATTACGCTGCGGATTCTTTAAATTCCTCAGACGGTTGCTCTTCAGATTCAGGATCGAACTCGTCACCAAAACCCATTGAGGTTTGTTCACGCTTAGCTTCCTTACCGTCCATGTACTCCAGAACCTCCTCCTTGATATAGCCAATCTGTTCCTCAAGCTTATCTATGAACTCATATCGATGGTCTTCATGTTCTGCAAAACGGATCTTAGGTGTGGGGAACGCAACCACCTTTCCGGTGTTAAGGATTTTGTGCCCAGTTATCGTATAGGATATATCTCCTTTGTTGTCATCTATCCGGATGCCAGTTACCCTGTACTTTTCCAAAAGGCTTTCTGGGATGGATTTAAGGTCTATGGCTTTAACCACGTCCGATTTCTTTTTCATTTCTGTTATCAATACGAAGTGTGGTACCAATGCCTGAAACGCATCTGTTAGATCCTCATGGATCGGTGCGTCTGCACTGGCTTTGATTTTGGTCTTTCTCAGACCGTCGTTAATAGTGTAATCCCATTTAAGGAATATGCGAGAGCTGATCTCGGCTTTGTGAATTTCAATATCCATAGTTTTATGGTTTTTTGGTTAAAAAATATTTCTCTGTATGAATGGTAGGTCGCTTTTCCAATGTGCCGTCCTGCACCATTTCGTCCAGTACTGGCCTGAATTGATTTTCATGGAAACCGCTATGTCCACCACTTTGCTTGTCCAGTTTCTGGACCAGGTACAAGAGCATAGCCTTGAGCTTTTTTATTTCTTCAGGAGTGTACTGCATTAAACACTACATTTCAATTCACCATCAACAAACCAATAATCGGTATCTGACTTAATTACAACTCCCTTAATCTTGTGTCCGACCTTTGCGCTATAAATTTTCTTGATGTACCTGTTGTAGTGATCATCTTCTCTCCAGTCAACAATGGTTATCCAACCTTTGGTAGATCTAGCTTTCGAATTAAAACCAAGCGCAGCGGCTATTGTTTCATCACCTGATGCCGATGCGTGACCTTTGTAACCTGATGCCGATGCGTGACCT
>CAYVNR010000023.1:0-56058 GCA_964453045.1 uncultured Flavobacteriaceae bacterium | reverse complement strand
CGACCTGCTGATTACAAATCAGCTGCTCTAGCCAGCTGAGCTACATCGGCTTTTTCTTACTTTTTTAAGGCTAATGTTAGACCACAAAAAAGTCCGCTATTTCTAACGGACTGCAAATGTAGTGTTTTATTTTTTTATTCAAAACATTTTTGAAAAAATTTTAATTAAGTTCTAGCTCTTAGTTTTTCTTTTCGCTTTTTCAACTGTCTTTCTAACGAAGCTACTGCTATATCAGTTCCTTCTTCAAAAGTTTTACATTGCTTTTTTACCACAAAGCTATCTCCTGGCACTCTGACCTTAGCTTCAAAAACCTTGTTTTCTTTATCACTTGTATTTTCGACCTTCAAATAGACATCAGACTGAATTATTTTATCGTAAAACATATCTAATTTATTCATTCGTTTTTGAATAAAATCAATCAACTTTCTGTCTGCTGTGAAATTTACGGACTGGGTGTTTACTTTCATACATTTCGTTTTAAGTTCGACTTAACATTGAAATAATTTCAATATTGCTTTTAGCAGTATGGTCAACTTTGATTCCTCGGATGCGATTTAGCATGTACTTTTTTTAATTCTGCTATACTATTGTGTGTGTATATTTGCGTAGCTGCTAAACTGGTATGTCCAAGAAGTTCTTTTACTGCATTTAAATCTGCTCCTTCATTTAATAAGTGTGTTGCAAATGAGTGCCTCAATACATGTGGGCTGCATTTTGCTTTTGAAGATGCTTCACTAAAATACTTATTTATTATTCTGTAAACAAGCATTTCGTAAATTTTAAACCCTTTTTTTGTTAAAAATAAGGCTTCGTTATCTTCAATATTAGGTAAATGGGCTCTGTAATCTAAATATTGTTTGATTGAAACAACTAAAGAATCTATAAGAGGGATATACCGCTCTTTATTACGCTTACCCAAAACCTTTATCTGTTTTTTACTAAAATCTATATCCTGTATTTTTATATTTACCAACTCAATACGTCTTATACCTGTTGCATAAAAAAGCTCAATGATAAGATGATTTCGTGAACTTTCGAAATCTTTAACTTCTATTGAATGTTCTAGTACGTGTTTTAATTCATCTTCAGAAAATGGCAACTGCACTTTTTTACTAACCTTTAACGCTTTGTGCTTCTTTAAAGGATTAGTTTCGATAGAATGTGTTTTTTGTAAAAACTTGTAATATGTGCTTAACGAAGAAACTTTCCTGTTGATCGTTCTGTTGGAAATTCCGCTATTGACCAATTCCACAATCCACTGTCTTATTTCTGAATAGCCTACTTTACTCATAGATTCTGAATCGTGGTGCTCTTTTAAGAACTCTTGAAACATCTCTAAGTCCATTTTATAAGCTAAAACCGTATGCTTGGAATAGTTTTTCTCTAGCAATAGATAATCTAAAAATGCTTTTAAGGCCATAACTTTTTCTTAACTCATTAAATATAAGTATTAATAAAGTTAGTCAAAAAAAATCCCGCACATTGGCAGGATTTTCTTTTATAGTTTACAACTTAAGTTGCCGGTTTGTAATCTTTATCGTCAATTACCATTTTTGCTATTATCTCTTTGAGTATCTCTGAGGTGCCACCACCAATTGGCCCCAGACGGCTATCTCTTGCCATACGTGCTAATGGATACTCTTCCATATAACCATAACCTCCTAAAAACTGAAGACATTGATATATAACATCGTCTGCCATTTTTGTGGATTGTAGCTTAGACATGGTCGCTTCTTTTACAACATAGTCACCAGCATCTAATCGCTTAGTTACATAATAATTGAACTGTTTACAGATTTCCATTTGTGTAGCACAATCTGCAAACGTATGCCTTAAGGCTTGAAATTTATCGATTGTCCGTCCGAATGCGGTTCTTTCGGACATGTATTGTTTTGCGTATTCTAAAGCGTACTCTGCTCTTGCATGTGCATTGACTCCCATAATTAAACGCTCTAACGCAAAATGTTGCATTATATATGAAAACCCTTGATTTTTTTCTCCCATTAAGTTGGAAGCCGGAATCTCTACATTATCGAATGCAATCTCACCAGTATCTGAAGCTCTCCAACCTAACTTATCTAATTTAGTCGCAGAAATCCCTGGGGTATCCCTATCCATAACAAAAATGCTAATACCTTTATTGCCGAGTTCTGGACTTGTCTTTGCTGCAACCACTAAATAATCACTGTAAACCCCATTTGTAATAAATGTTTTTGAGCCATTGATTATGTAAGCATCATCTTTTTTCACTGCTGTAGTTCTCATCCCAGCTACATCACTACCACCAAAAGGTTCCGTGATGCACAAACAACCAATAGCATCACCTAATGCACTTGGGGTTAAATATTTTTCTTTTTGTTCATGGTTGGCCTCTTTATTAAGATGCGTCATTGCTAAATAAGCGTGTGCCCAAATTGCTGCGGCAAAACCTCCAGAATTAATTCGCTGCATTTCCTCCAGCAAAATAACTGTATAAAATAAATCGAGATCCAATCCGCCATACGCTTCTGGTGTTGCCAAACCGAAGTAGCCCATATCACCAAATTTTTTCCAGATAAAACGTTCTATATGACCTGTTTCTTCCCATTTTTCAATATGGGGAACAACTTCTTTTTGCAGAAAATCCCTAAGACTTTCTCTAAATAAATGATGCTCTTCAGTGAAATATAAATCAGACATAAACTTCAGTTTTTTACAGATGCAAATATAGTTTAATTATCTCGATCTTGTGGATTGGAAAGTCTTCAACTTTTGTTAATTCGTCCAACGACTTAAAACCTTCTCTCAAAGTACGTTCTTCAATAATATGGTTTGCAATCTCGTAGTCTATATATTGAATATTTACCAACTCATCTCTAGTAGCTGTATTAAGATTGTATGTTTTAATGGGTCTTGGTGTTTTAACCGTGAAATCGTTTTTAATGCGTTCAATAACTTCTGATGACAAGCCATAAACTTCTGAAAGCTCTACATCTGCAACAAAGCCACCTTTGTGCTTGCTGCGGTACTTAACAATCCGCTCAGAAAGTTTTTCGCCTACACCATATACTTTTTGAAGTTGAGACGCTGTGGCATTATTGAGATCTATTTTTTGCTCGTATATTTTTGGTTTAGTAGATTTAGAGTATGAATTATTGTAAAAATTTGGTTTTGGTTTTGGATTTGTTACCCAATCCGGAAACTTAAAATACGGTGAAATTTTAGCCAATAACGAATCTGAAACTTTAGTGACTTTCTGAAACTGCTTGGTAGAATTTACCCATTGATTGTCCGCTCTAAATTTATGTAGTCGATCTATTTCTTCATTAGACATTCCCAACGTATAGCCTTTATAATCTGTAATATAGTTTGGGTTAAAAGGGTAAATTTTTGGTTTTTTGTTTTCAATTTCAACCAAACGCAATGAATCGAGTTCTTTTTTAAAAGCCTCTAATTCTTTATTTTCTATAGGAATTTCATTATTTGAAAAATCAACAAATGCATACACACATTGTACCGCTATAATAATAGCAAGCAATAAAAAAATCCCACTCCGCTCTTGATTAGAAAATTGGAAATGGGATTTCATAAATTTTATTTACGTAAATGTGTGTTATTACATGTGTTTTGTAATATCCTCTGCTCCTTCTTGAATTGCCTCTTTTTTAAGTTTAATGGCATCCGTATAACGCCTTACTTCGTCCCTAACTTTAGGATATAAAAAGAACAAACCAATCATATTAGGAAACACCAAAGCCAAAATCATGGCATCAGAGAATTTGATCACAGCATCCAGTGTTGCAGCGGCACCAATAATTACAAAGAGTAAAAACAGTAGTTTATATACTAAATCCGCTGTTCTTCCTCGACCAAATAAGTATTTCCAAGATTGCAAGCCATAATAAGACCAAGAAATCATTGTAGAAAAAGCAAACAATACAATTGCAATAGTTAGCACGTAAGAAAACCCAGGAATGACCGAATCAAATGCCTTCGAGGTCAAGTCAACACCTCCTATTTGCTCACCTGTTGCATTAATCATAACATTACTGCCTTCAACGGCACCATAAGTGAACACGCTTTGCATATTAGCACCATCAATATTAAAGAAAATAATAACCAAAGCTGTCATAGTACAGATAACAACAGTATCTATAAATGGTTCTAAGAGTGCTACAACTCCTTCTGAGGCAGGATACTTGGTTCTCACTGCTGAGTGCGCAATAGCAGCTGAGCCTGCTCCAGCTTCATTTGAAAATGC
The DNA here is from genome assembly GCA_964453045.1 of uncultured Flavobacteriaceae bacterium. Classification (GTDB taxonomy): domain Bacteria; phylum Bacteroidota; class Bacteroidia; order Flavobacteriales; family Flavobacteriaceae; genus Winogradskyella. Next base: position 51,818 of record CAYVNR010000023.1, on the reverse strand, counting down.
CGCTCTTTGGAATCCTACTATTAAAACTCCAACGAGACCACCTAGTCCAGCCATTGGGGTAAATGCACCAGATATAATTAGACCAAAAGCGTCATCTATATAAGAGAAGTTGGCAAAAATAATTACCAGTGCCGCTAAGACATATATACCTGCCATAAAGGGCACTATTTTCTCAGTTATCTTAGCAATTCTTTTAATTCCACCAATGATAACTATACCTACTAGGATTGCTATAATAATTCCAATTATAATACCTGTTGAACCTCCATCAAGTTGTAACAACGAACTCAACTGTACAGCAGCTTGATTAGATTGAAACGCATTTCCACCACCGAATGATGCCCCTACACATAAAATTGCAAAAAGTGCCGCCAAAACTTTACCTAATCCTGCAAAACCTCTTTCTTTCATACCTTTTGAAAGGTAATACATTGGCCCGCCATAGATAGTGCCATCCTCACCTACGTCTCTATATTTTACACCTAAAGTACACTCCACAAATTTTGTGGCCATTCCTATAAGTCCGCAAATAATCATCCAAAACGTTGCCCCAGGTCCCCCAAGTGCTATTGCTACCGCTACACCAGCAATATTACCAAGACCTACAGTACCAGAAACAGCTGTTGCCAATGCTTGAAAATGTGACACCTCACCTGCGGCACTCTCATCTCTTATGGTATCTTGTATATCTTCCTCGGCCAATGCTTCATCATTATTATATAATTTATTGACACCATGCTTTTCGATATCTACATACTTGCCCCTAACGGTATTAATTGCCAAAGGAAACTTAGTAATACTTGGGACTTTAAAAAATAGGGTAAAAAACAAAGCTCCACAAACCAAAAGAATTACTACAAAAGGAATATTATATTCTCCAATTGGCACAGAGGTTAAAATAAAACCTTCCCACCAAACTGCTATTGGCATAAAGGCATCATTAACTTTTTCATCCAATCCTTTCTCCGCTTCTTGAGCAAAGTTTAATAGGGGTAATAATAGTGCAAAAAGAGACAGAAGAGATTTCTTCATGAGTGTAGTTATTAGTTAGTTTTTGTTTTAATAGCCGACAAGATGCTAAAAAAAAATGAGTTTTTAAAGTCTATAGCGATAAAATGGACTTAGACACTAGGCTATATTATATTCTGAATTTAATTTTTCAATCTGTTCTGGTCGACCTAAAACAATAATTTTAGACCCGGGAACTAACCTTGTATTTGCTTCAGGGTTAACAATATATTCACCTTTATCGTCCTTAAAACCTATAACAGTGCAACCTGTTTTTTTTCTTAAGTCTAAATCCCTTATTGTTTTTACCTGTTTGGCATTGTACAATTGCTCTACTTTAACCTCTTCGACATTGATATTGCGTTCTCCCACAATACCTAGATTGTCTATGAACTCCACCAAATCTGGAATTACAACTAATGAAGCCATATGATCACCTCCAATTCTATCTGGCAGAATCACATTGTTGGCACCAGCAAGCTTTAGTTTGTTATACGATGTTTCTTGAGATGCTCTACTTATAATGGTCATTTTATCATTGATTTGCCTTGCAGAGAGTACCACAAACAAATTATCAGCATCGCTGGGAAGTGCTGAAATTAAAGTACTCGCATTCTCTATTCCAGCCTCAAGGAGGGTTTCGTCTTCATTTGCATTTCCAAAAACATATGGAATATCTTCTTCTTGAAGTCGCTCCGTTATTTCCTTATCGCGCTCAATAATTACATAGGGTTTTCCATAATCCTGTAATTTCCTTGCCGCTTGTTTTCCATTGCGCCCAAAACCACATATAATAATGTGATCGGACATGGCTTCTATTTCCTTTTGCATTTTACGCTGTTTTATGTCTTCAAAATTATTTTTACTTAAAATGTATTCGGTAATTATGGATATAGCGTAACCCACTATAACTACACTAGATAAAATTAAAAATATAGTAAATATTTTCGCTTCTACGTCTAGTGGATGAACCTCACCATAACCGACAGTTGTAATTGTTATAACCGTCATGTAAATGGCATCTATCCAACTGTAATCCGACACAAAACGATAACCCAATACCCCAATAAAAATCACAAAGACCAACAACAAAAGTGCTGTGTAGATTCTTGATCGAAAAAGTTTTATCAGTGGATTGTTCATATTATAAATCGAAAACCGACGAACGCTTTGTGTAAATTATATCCTTTATGCGGATCCAAAATGCCAGAAACAAATATAACGCAAAACCAAAACCAACGGTAACAAAAGTGAGGTACATAAATGACGTTCTTACAATCTTTGCCCTAATACCCAAACGATCTGCGATACGCTGGCAAACATAATAGCCACGCTTCTGAAAATAATGTAACAAGCTGTAGAACCATTTCATGCTGCAAGTTACTTATTTTTTAACTATTAGACTATTACCAATAGCACATTGTAAGCATCGATTTGTATTACAATATTGTTGCTTTAATTGTAAGAATGCCTGAGAACTCAATGCATTTTTTTCAATAGGTTTTAATTCTAAAAATTTATTGACAATACTATTATTTTCAATCTTTATTTGTTTTATAAGTTGAAATAATTTGTCATCGATAGTTTGCCCTTGGGTTTTTGCGTAGCTAAACTTTATCGGGATAATAGTATTGATAATCAACAAATCAATGAATGATTTGGTCAATTGTTTTTTTGAAATTTTTGACGTCTTTGCAAAAGTGTAATGTGTCATCCAAAAATCAGTGACACCTTTTTTAAATAACTTATAAAACTCATCTCTTGTATCTAACGACATTATTTTAGAAAATAACTGATGCTCTAAAGTGTATAAATTGGCAAATTGCGACAAACGTATCGTTGGGAAGTTAGGTGGTCGAAGTCTAAAAAATTGTGCAGGTAAAACACCTTGATTATCAAGTCTAAATTTCTGCTTTAAAAATTGGTAACGACGCTTTAGATCTAAAAAGTAAGCATTTTGAATATCGTTATCTAGCAAAGATAATTGGCCTAGTAACATGGCTTCCATTTCTAAAATATCATTCTGAAGTTTTCTAACCACTGAATAGTCAACAGAATTTGCCAAACTTAAAAACGATTCCCCATTAACCTTTAATCCAAAATTTTTGAGTAGCATTTTAAACAGTACTGCTTCCCAATCATTATTGGATGTTTTAAGCAGTTTTGAAATATCTTTAGACTTTCGCTCTAAACGCTCTATAAACAGTCGCTCCAACCAGTTACTGAGCAGAAAACCATCAATTACAGAGAAATCACTTTCACAATTAATCCAAGATTTGGATTGTATTAATCTTTCGTAGTTTTTTAATAAGTCTCCATCGACATAATGCTTTAATTCTAAAGTCGGAATTTCAGAATTGTCTTGTCTAAAGATCTCGGTATCATGTTCCCAAACCACATGAAGAATAACATTATCGTAAGCTTTATCCGTTTCGTGATTATGTAGATACCAATCCGAAGAATTTATGTGAATCTCTACATTACCTGCCCAAAGCTGACCATCAACTCTAACTTGTGCATTAAAAAAATCAGGGCCAGAATTATAATTGTGCTGTCCAAAGTGCTTAACAACAACACTTTCGCCATTAGTAGTTTTAAGCGACGACATTTTAAATGCCTTGTGTTTCCATATGTAATGAAGAAAGTCTTCTTGCATGGCTCTAAAATAATAATTCTTACAAAACACCTCAACCCAAAATGTTGGCTCGTTTTTGTATTTTACACCATATTTTAATAAATAGCCACAGTTTAAAACTTTGCAATTATGAAAAACCTACTAATTATAATCTTACTTATATGTTGTGTCTCAACACATACAATTGAAGCTCAAAACCTTAAAATAGACAAAAATACAGTTATAAAAAATGCCGAAGGAAAGCAAATAGATTTAGACACATTTTCTGAATTAATGTCTACTGGAGATTGGACTATTGAAGAGAAAGAGGACAAAAAAGGACAAACTTATATTCAGCTTAAAAAAACTACCAAAGCTCAAAAAGAAATGATCTTGAAAATGATGAAGGAGCAAGTCAGCAATTCTGAAAGAATTGGTGAGAAGGCTCCAGAATTCAGTTTGATTGACATGAATGGCAATGTTATCTCATCTGAAAGCACAAGAGGTAAAATTGTAGTTTTAAATTTTTGGTTTACTACTTGTAAACCGTGTATTGAAGAACTACCACAGCTTAACAATATTTATGATAAGTACAAGGATAATAAAGATATTATTTTTGCATCGATTACATTTAATGAAAAACCTACGGTTAAAAAGTTTTTGAGAAAACATCCTATTAAATACCCTGTAGTAACGGATGAAAGAACTACAATTTCTACATTTAACATTAGTGGTTACCCTACCAATCTACTTATAGGTAAGGATGGAAAAATTGCTGATTATTTAATGGGCGGTTTACCAACAATAGGAGACTATATTGAAAGTGCTATAGAAAAGGCTTTAAAGGTCGAATAATCTATACTAATTAGAAAGTTGAATTCTAAAGAAATAATGTTATGTCATTTTATCAGAAGGTTACTACCTCAGCAGCAATATAAATTTACTCTATATACCCCATCTCACGCATCCAATCGTCATTAAACATTTTACCAACGTAACGGCTTCCGTGGTCGTGATATAAAACCACAACGACATCCTGGGGCTTAAAATGTTCTTTTAACTGCAATACACCTTTAATAGCTGCTCCTGCCGAATTACCTAAAAACATACCTTCTTCTTTTGCAAGTTTCTGTGTATAAACAGCGGCATCTTTATCTGTTACTTTTGTAAAACCGTCAATAATACTAAAGTCTACATTCTCTGGCAGAATATCTTCTCCAATACCTTCGGTAACATAAGGATAGATTTCGTTTTCATCAAAGACTCCGGTTTCGTGATATTTCTTAAATACAGAACCGTAGGTGTCCACACCCCAGATTTTAATATTCGGGTTTTGCTCTTTGAGGTACTTCCCAACTCCAGAGATGGTTCCACCCGTACCTACTCCAACCACAAAATGTGTGACCTTACCATCGGTTTGTTTCCATATTTCTGGTCCTGTTGTTTGGTAATGTGCCTTGGCATTGCTTGGATTATCATATTGGTTAACATACCAAGAATTCGGAGTTTCCTCTCCTAAGCGCTTAGAAACCGAATAATAACTTCGAGGATCATCTGGCTCTACATCTGTTGGACAAACAACCACCTCAGCTCCCACAGCCCTAAGTATATCCATTTTTTCTTTGGATTGCTTATCACTAATTACAAAAATACATCTGTAGCCTTTAACTATAGCTGCCAACGCCAAGCCCATACCTGTATTACCAGAAGTGCCCTCTATAATTGTTCCCCCAGGTTTTAGTCGCCCGTCAGCCTCAGCATCTTCAATCATCTGCAATGCCATACGATCTTTTACGGAATTCCCCGGGTTAAAGGTTTCGTATTTGGCCAATACCAAGCATGGTAAATCTTCAACCAATTTATTCATTTTTACCAATGGTGTATTCCCTATCGTACCTAATATATTTTCTGCGTAGTCCATAATATAAATTTGCGGTGCAAATTTAAGTATAAAGTACCAAGTATAACGTTAAAAGTTATTTATGTTTTAATCAAAGCGAATAGCCTTAACAGGTGAAATTTTAGAAATGATGATTGAAGGAATGAGAAGCATCAGTAAACAAGCAATAAATGTCCCTATATTTAGCAGTAAAATATAATCCCAACAAATATATACTGGTGCTTCGCTAACATAATATGTATCAGGATTCAAGGGGAACAGTTTAAAATATTTTTGGGCAAATAATAAGCCCAATCCTATAAGATTACCCCAAAGTAAGCCCAAACCAATTAAGTAAGATGCATTATAAAGAAACACTTTTCTAATGGTCCAATTAGAACTGCCCAATGCTTTTAAAACACCAATCATATTAGTGCGTTCTAAGATGAGTACCAACAATGTTGTAATCATATTTATACCAGCCACTATAATCATAATAGCGATAATGACATTGGTATTAGAGTCAAAAATTTTAATCCATTCAAAAATCGTGTAGTATTTTTGAGTTACTGGTCTTGCATTAAGAAGCGATCCGACTTCTTTATACACCTGTGGTGTAATGCTTTCTAATTCTGAAAAATCATCTACAAAGACTTCAAAACTTCCTATTTCATTACTTTCCCATTTGTTGAGACGTTGTATATGACGCAAATCTGCAATACAGAATTTCTCATCTAATTCCTGAAATCCGGAATTATAAATCCCAACAATATTAAAAGCCATGATGCGCGTGCGCAATTCCTTTAAATCGTTAGTAAACAACATCTGAAACTTATCACCAACATTAAACCCCAAACGATTGGCGATGTAACTGGAAATTAAAATATCTTCGTTTCGTTGCCCTGAAAAATCTGGCACACTACCTTCGACTAAAAACTCTTTGAAGTAATCCCAATTATAATCTGATCCGACACCTTTTACCACAACACCTTCAAAATTGGTTTCTGTTCTGATAACAGCAAATTTTGAAGCAACACCTTGTATGTGCTTTACACCTTCAACAGCATTAAACTCAGGGTAGAAATCTTGACGTATTGAAATGGGTACTTGAGATTCGTCTGAAGCATTGGTATCGTAATTAGTAATTTCAATGTGGCCGTTAAAAGCTACAACTTTGTCTCTTATTTTTTGTTGCAAACCTAAACCTGTAGCAATAGCTATGAGCATTACAATAATTCCGATAGCAATTGCAGCAATACCAATTTTAATTATTGGTGCCGAAACACTACTTTTATACGCTTTATTACCAATAATGCGTTTAGCTATAAACAACTCAAAATTCAAAACCTCTGATATGCGTTTTAAGGTTTTCAAAAATACAGTTTTATTATTTGTCTTGGTAGCGATTTCTTGTGGTTCCAAAACGAAAAATGATACATCGTTAAATAATGGGATTGAGAAGCACGTCCAAAAAGACACAACTATTCAAGAGAACAAAAAAATTAGTGTTGGTGCCAATAGAACGGAGCAGTACTTACCATTATTACAAGGTAAACGTGTTGGTATTGTCGCTAATCAGACCAGCATTATCAATCTTTCTCCGAAAGATCACAGTGCGCATCGTACTGTAAATTTATATATACATTTGGTTGATTCCCTTTTAAAATTAAACATTAACATTAAAAAAGTTTTCTCGCCGGAGCATGGGTTTAGAGGCACTGCAGATGCTGGTGAAAATGTAAAAGATGGCGTAGACACTAAAACACAGTTGCCTATTTTTTCGCTTCATGGAAAACATAAAAAGCCCACTAAACAACAATTAGAGGATTTAGACATTATGGTTTTTGATATTCAGGATGTCGGAGTTCGTTTTTACACTTATATCTCAACGTTACATTATGTTATGGAAGCTTGTGCAGAGAATAACGTTCCGTTACTTATTTTAGATCGTCCAAATCCGAATGGTAATTATGTAGATGGACCTGTATTAGAAAAAGTGCATAGTAGTTTTTTAGGAATGCACCCCATTCCTCTAGTTCATGGTATGACGATTGGCGAATATGCAAAAATGATTAATGGAGAAGCTTGGTTAAACAATGGTGTAAAGTGCAACATTACTATTGTAGACATGGAAAACTATACGCATCAAAGCAATTATAGTTTGCCTATAAGACCGTCGCCTAATTTACCAAACGACCAATCTATATTATTATATCCAAGCTTAGGTTTGTTTGAAGGTACCAATATTAATGCAGGTCGTGGAACAGAGTTTCAATTTCAACGTTATGGCGCACCATTTTTAGATAATACATATTATACGTTTAGCTATACTCCAAAGCCAAATTTTGGCTCTAAAAATCCTAAACACAAAAATGAAGTTTGCTATGGTGTAGATTTATCCAATGTGCAAGCTAAAAGACAGTTCACTTTAAAATATGTTATTGATGCTTACAATAATGCTACGGATAAGTCCAAGGTATTTAACACAGCCAACTTTACAATTCATGCCGGAACAGCAAAACTACAGCAACAAATAGAGTCTGGGCTAAGCGAAGCTGAAATTAAAGCAAGTTGGAAATCTGACTTAGCTATTTATAATAAGATGAGAGTTAAGTATTTGATCTATGATTAGTTATCATTACCTCTAATAGCAACTTTGGTTGGTTCAGTGGCTACTATGGTTTCTTTAGGAATGACTTCAACTGTTTCTGACTTTGGTATGTCCTTCAATATTTTTACCACAAAAACAATACGCTTAGGAGATTGTACAGCTACTAAAACGTGCTTTCCTTTCGGCAGCTTGTTTAGTGGTAATCTATAATGTGTCGTATCCACATAAACATCAAAATCCCTTCCATAATCTTTATTAATGGAATAGAGGTAATTTATTTTTTTATCACTCTGAAGAATTAATGTATCCTTGGTTGTATTGAGTTTGTGAATCAAACCTTTGGCCTGAATGTTTTTATTTTTCTCGAGCTTGGCATAAGGTTGCTGTGCTTGCGCATTAAGTGAAAAGCTCAATAGGAAAATGAGAATAATAACGAGACAGATACGGATTAAATTTTTCAATATAGTATAGTATAAGGTTAAAACAAGAGTTTGTTTACCTCAACACTAATTAATCAATCCATTACAAACATAATTAGTTTAGGGACTTAGAAAGTAAAAAATCCATCAACTACATAAAAACTAGAGGAAACGACTCTTTTTGTTAATAAAATGTTGATAAGTCTATTCTGAAAGAATTTTTATTAGCCGATCGGGATAGTCCGTAATGATTCCATCAACTTCCCAATGAATCATTTGCTTCATATTATCTTCGCTATTTATAGTCCATGGAATTACTTGAAAACTTTGACTCTGAAACTCCCTAACCTCGTTTTGAGTTAGCAGTTTATAATACGGACTTATAATCTCTGGTTTGTACGAAAGTTTTCCGAGTTTTGTTTTAATGGTTTCATCTTCATCAACCAGTAAAGCTACTTTCATTTTCGGAGCTTGCTTTTTTACTTCCTCAAGTATTGCCAAATCAAAAGATTGGAGATTAACACGATTAAACATTCCATAATCTTTAATTTCATCCAGAACAATTTTCACATAGTTCTTAGGATAAGGTGTATAGATTCCGTAATATTCTACTTTAGACTTAATTTCTATATTGAAATGCACATCAGAACGTTTTGCATTCACCAATTCAAACACTTCTGAGAGAAGTGGTTTATAGGTTTTAAGCTTTTTTTGATCTGGATATGAAGGGTGGAATTTAGAGCCACAGTCAAATTGTTTAATCTCTCGATGCGTCATTTTGTAGAGATTATAATACATATCCATTGAATCAGGGATTTTGTTTCCTTCTGCATTGAAACATATAACACGACTCATATAAGGCTCGTGAGAAACCACAACTTTGTTATCCTTGGTAATGGCTATATCTAATTCTAAGGTATTTACTCCTAAATCGATGGCTTTTTCAAAAGCTGGTAAAGTGTTCTCGGGCAACAAACCTCTGCAGCCCCTATGTCCTTGAATATCGATTTGTTTACCTGAATTACAACTCATCATTAAGCCTATTAGAACGATGGAGAAACTATTCTTCAACATCTGCCGAGAGTGTAGGTTTTTCATATTTTTGAAAAGGTTGTTTCAATAATTCGCCAATGTGGCCGTTCTTTTTTTCATCTGGAAACACATCTACTCCATACACCAATTTTTCACGTTCCATATACATATACGTTCCCAAAAGGCGATCCCAAACACTAAAGATATTACCATAATTAGAATCTGTATAAGGTAATCTATAATGGTGATGAATCTTATGCATATCTGGCGAAACAATAATATAGCTCAAAGCTTTATCCAAACGCTTGGACATCTTAAGATTGGCATGCGTAAACTGTGAAAAGACCAGGGACAAGGATTGATACAAAAACACTAAAGCAATGGGAGTACCCACTATAAAAACACCAAAAAGTGTAAAGAAAAATCGTATTAAACTTTCAATGGGATGGTGTCTATTTGCTGTTGTTGTATCTACATTATGATCTGTGTGGTGCACCAAATGCACCATCCAAAGCGGTTTTACTTTATGCTCTACAAAGTGTGCCAAATAAGCACCAAAAAAGTCCAATAGCAATACCCCCAACAGAGCATATAACCATAATGGCATATCCGGTAACCAGTTTATGATACCAAAATTATTAGCCTCGACCCATTTAGAGGTTTCATACAACAGAAATGCAAGTGCAAAATTAATAACCACTGTGGTCAATGTAAAAAACAGATTCGGCAAGGCATGCTGCCATTTATTGTATTTAAACTTAAACAGTGGCACACCACTTTCAATAATCCAAAACAAAGCCAGTCCTCCGACAAGAATGAGGCTTCTGTGCTCCGAAGGAATGGTTTCAAAGTAATTTATAAAGTTTTCCAACACATTAAGAATTAAGATTGATTAGCTTCTGTGCTTTCTTCAAATCTACTGAAGAAATTTTAGATTTCCATATTTCAGCTTTGTCATTATCGCCTTGGCTCATATGCGCTGTGTAAAATAAAAATGCCACAAATGCCGTATTTGTGTTGTTTATATCTTCTGCATCCATCCGTTTTAATAATCTAAGAACCCGTCTTGGTCGCTTTAAAAGCAATAACTGTTGTACCTCTAGTAAATCGCAACGCTGTTGCAAAACAGCTTGATCTTCTTTAGGTTCTGTCTTAGTTAATAATCGGGCTTCTTTTAAATAAATTGTAGATAGATTTATAAGATCTTTTCTTTGATTTTTATTGAGATACATCGTGTAATCCATATACTTTGAAGCCAAGTAATATGCAGAAAAAAAGGTTTTTTCGTTATAATAGCCTTTTAGTTCTGGAGCTATAAACTCAGTATTTAATCCATATTTTTGAATAATTTTTGTAATGTTTTCAAGGTCTTCCAGATATACATCAGACGCGTTTAAGATGTTACCGTTTATATCCATAATCTTTATGGAATTGTCGTTAAACTTATCGATATATTTTTGACTGCGCTTACCTTTTATTTCATAATACATTGAACCATATTTATTCTCACTAACTATTACAGGTATAAAGTATTCCCAAATTAAAGGACTTATATATTCATCGGTGAACAAATTCTCAATAAACACGGTTCTTCCTTTATCATCATTTACAAAAACCGGATAGGTGTATTCTGTGGTACCTTCCCAAACCATAAGCACCATTTTATTTTCTACCATTGCCAACTTTTGGGCGATGTCTAAATTCGTCATCCACGCCTGGGAAAAAGATAGGTTAAAAGTAAAAAGGATAAATACCGATTTTATAAGAAGGCTTTTCATAGCTATATTTTTATTCTCAACTGTATCAAAAATTATTCCGAAGCAATGGCATTACAATTGAATTCGTTTTTTCATGGCTTCCACAATATTAAAAGCTGCAGGACAAATGGCCACATTCTTTAACGTAAGGTTAGAAATTTGCTGAAACTTCTTTCTATCCGTATGTGGAAATTCCCGGCACGCTTTTGGTCTTACCTCATATATGGAACAGTAATTATCCCCACCCAAAAATGCACATGGAACAGACTGCAAAACATAATCGTTCTCTTCATCTAAACGAAGGTAAGCTTCTATAAACTTCTGCTCCTTCATTCTAAAAAACTTGGCAATACGATTAATATCTTTATCCGTAAAAAGTGGACCAGTAGTTTTACAGCAGTTGGCACATTCTAAGCAGTCGGTACGTTCAAATTCTTCTTCGTGCAACTCTTGCATAATGTAATCTAACTGTTTTGGCGGCTTTTTTTTAAGCTTGGTAAAAAAGCTTTTGTTTTCCTTATGCTTATCTTTGGCAAGCTTGGTTAGATTATTGATTTGTTCTTGCATATTGTAAAGATAGTTAGAATGAGAAATTGAATCAAATTCGGCATGACAAAAATTTGATATGAAAGATGTCTTCGGAAAAGCTTTATTAGATTATTATCACGAAAATTATTTTGAAGCTATCGTCACCTGGACCAATATCTCTGACAAAGATATTTTGCCACTTGCCTATTTATTCAGAAGTTTTTCTGAAATGCCAAAGCTAGAAAAAGAAGCTTTAAGATTATGCAAAGGTACTATTCTCGATGTAGGCTGTGGAGCTGGATCCCATTCACTTTGGCTACAAAACAAGGGTTTTAATGTAAAAGCGATTGATAGTTCTAGAGGTGCTATTGAGGTAACACAACAACGTGGTATATTAAATACCGAGTTGAAATCATTATTGGACGAAACCGATACTTTTGATACCATTTTACTTTTAATGAATGGCACAGGAATCTTTCAAGAGGTTTCTCAAGTTTCTAAATACTTAAGGCATTTAAAATCTCTTTTAAGACCCAACGGACAAATTCTTATGGATTCTTCAGATATTTCATATATGTATAGTGATGGATTTGAAGCTGAAATTAAATCCGAAAGTAGATATTATGGAGAGCTCGATTATTATATTAGTTATAAAGGTGAAGAAGAAGTCCCTATGAAATGGCTGTATCTCGATTTTGACACTTTAAAAACAGCTTGCTCAACCGCTGGATTACAATGCGAAAAGGTTATGGATGGCGAACATTTTGATTATTTGGCTAGACTATCTTAAGCTGTAATAGTAAACTACTGCTTTTCACCACCTACAAAAGTTTTTAGTACTTTTATATTAGGTATTTCATTAACATCAACCGTCATTATATCTTTATCTAAGATTATAAAATCGGCAAACTTACCAGTTTCGATACTTCCTTTTTCGTTCTCTTCAAAATTAGAGTAGGCTGCCCAAATGGTCATACCTTTTAGGGTTTCTTCTCTAGACAAAGCATTTTCCATCTGAAAACCTCCTTCAGGATATTGCTCTAAATCTTGCCTTGCAACAGCTGCATAGAACGTTAAAAATGGACTCACACGCTCAACAGGAAAATCAGTCCCTAAGGCAACTTTTCCATAAGCTTCCAACAATTTTTTATAAGCATAAGCACCTTTAATACGCTCATTGCCCACTCTATCTTCAGCCCAGTACATGTCACTGGTTGCATGTGTTGGTTGTATAGATGGCATTACATTTTTGTACAAATTGAAATCTTCTGGTGATACTATCTGTGCATGTTCTACTCGCCAACGTCTGTCGTCTTTACCCACCAATACTTTATTATATGTTTGCAATACAGCTAGGTTTGCTGAATCTCCAATGGCATGCGTATTCATTTGATAATCTGAGTTAGCAATTCTTGTGGCTGCTTTCTCAAAAGTATTTAAATCGGTAAGCAACAAACCTAAATGTCCGGGCTTGTCACTGTAAGGTTTTTTGAGCATAGCACCCCTGGAGCCCAAAGCTCCATCTGCATAAAACTTAAACGAACGCACATTAAGCTTCTCTGTTTTTATAACACCTTTATTTAAATAATAATCTAAGTGCTCAGGTGTATACGATACCATAGCATAGACACGCATCTTAAGATCGCCTGATTGATGTAAGCTATCGATGATCTCAATGGAAGTTTTGCTCAATCCAGCATCATCAACAGTTGTTAAACCTAAATCGAAGCAAATTTTCTGAGCTTCCAATAAGGCTTCCACATTATCCATTCGAGATGGTTTTGGCCAAAAATCCATTACTAAGCGTTCTGCATTGTCAACTAAAACACCAGTAAGTTCTCCATTTTCAACAACCACCTCTCCTCCATCAATTTTACTATTAATTGTTACTTTCCCCAAATCTAAAGCAGCTTGATTGCACAAAACGGCATGGCCATCAATTCGTGTTAATGCAATTGGTGTATTTGGAAATAGTTTGTCCAATAACCTTTTGTTTGGAAATGACTTATCTTCCCAATCGTTTTGATCCCAACCACGTCCTAAAATAAAAGCTTTGTTATGCTTATTCTGAAAATCTAACACGCGTTTCACAACATCTACAAAGCTTTTAGTCCCTACCAAATCAACAGCTTGTTGGTTGTAGCCCAAGCCCAAAAAATGACAATGTGCATCTATAAAGCCTGGCAACAGTGTTTTTCCGTCTGCATCTAATGTATCTACAGAACGGTAAGTTTCTTCAATATTTTTAGTTGTACCTACAGCTAAAATTTTGCCATTTTTTACAGCCAAGGCCTCTGCTTTACTAAAACTATCATCTACAGTATAGATATTGGCATTTGTAACAATTAAATCAACTTGCTCTTTTTCTTTTTGGCATGAAAAAAATATTATAAGTGCAAGAATTGAGAGTGGCTTTTTCATTTAATAGTGAATAATTTTAAGGTCTCGACTACGCTCGACCTCACAATGATTTTATTACGAATAGTAAAAATAAGAAATTGCTTTCTAAAAAAAATCAAATAGATAGTAGATGACCTATAACCTGCATTTCGACTTCGCTCAATGCCAAACAGCATTAAAAATTAATAAGCTCTTGTCTAAACTTAAAAGTCGAATTGATAGGTTGCACCTACTAAAGCTTGAATTCCTTGTACCGGAAAATTAAGATAACGTTGGTAATCTTGGTTTAAGATATTGTTCACCTTTGCAAAAACCGATAATTGGTCATTGATTTTATAACCTAAATGTGCATTGGCATCAAAATAACTGTCTAAAGTTATAGTATTCGTTATAGGACTTCCTATAAACGAACCCACAAACGATTGTCTATCTTTTCGCTCCCCAACATAAAATGCACTAGCACCAGCAAACCATTGTTCAGAAATTTGAACATCCATAAACACAGAACCTGTAACATCAGGTAGATTCCAAGCTTCATCTTGTGCATCTGTATTATAATTAAAATATTCTCCTTTAAATCCGAGCGTAAAGTTTCTGTTGATATCAATACTTAATTCACCTGCAACCGAGAAGGTATTAACATCGTCATATACCAAACCAAACGAGTTTCCAAATTGATATTGTATCTCATCTGAAGTACCAAGAGGCTCAGAAACAATATCATTTGCTTTGTATAGTGCCTTGTTTTCTTCAGCATAATAATTACCTCTTATATTATAACTTACACTATTAGACAGTTTTCCTTTAAAACCGATAAAACCATTGTAACGTTGATCCGTTGGAGCTATAAATAAGGTCGGGGACACAAATGGGTTTTCGTTGGCAAAATCATAATATGAGTTTTGCTGTAATTGACCTGTTACACCACCATAGGCTATCAAAATTTCATCAACCAAGCGGTAAGACGCATCAATATTTGGATAAATAAAGAATTTATTGTCGCTTAACTCAGTATCGTTGAGGTAAACTAACCGCAAACCTAAATTAACGGTTAAATCGTCTTGCTTTAGCTGATACGATGGTGATAAACCAAAGGTAACATTACCATAATTGATTTCACTGGTATTTTCAAAATTGGTATCAAAACTTCCGCCTATATAATCAATATAAAATTCAACATTAATTTCTTCACCTCTCAGCGGAACGTCAAAACTTGTTTTAGCTATAAATCTATTTTCACCAGAATCCCTGTCATCACCGAAACGTCTAAAACGCACACTACCATCTTTGATTATAGCATCATCAAATTTTAGTTTTCCTCCCAAATTAAAACCCGTAAAAGTGTGCCTGGTATCGTCTTCATCACCGGGTGCTTCAGTAAAAAATTCCTCTGGGAGTCCATACCAATTATAGGTCTGTATATCGAAACCTCCATCGACTTTCCACGAAAAATCTCTTAGCTTTTGTGAGTAATGTGCATTTAAATTGGTTTTACTAAAGTTATCGTCTAAAAGTACATCGTCAATACCTCCTTGCGAAGAATGGTGACTAAAATAGCCACCAACATTTTCCGTGCTACTCAACTCATGATTAAGAAAAACTTCACCTAAAATCGTGGTATACGTTCCAACACCAAGCGACGCATAATTATCATACAGTTTTACAGCTTTTGCTTTATCTACGTTAGCTGCTTTTCCTTTTGCAGGTGTAAATGTCGACGCTACAGGAATAGAAAATATATTATACTTTACTTGCTTTTTCTTTACGGTATTGGAATCGTTTAATTTTGGCGTATCCTTAATTTTAAAGGCATCGGAAATTGTGGGTGTATAAGGTTTTACTACATTAACGACTTGGTCATCTATAGTATCTTTGGTGCGTTCTTGTGCGCGTAATAATGATATGCTACTCGATATAGTGATTATAAAAATTAAAAACTTGATTTTCATATTTGATGTTTTGATTAGAGTTCAACTAGACTTAGACTGCAATCAGCCTAACATTTGATTAATCACTGCCTTTAGTTGTCGTCTGTCTCGATTGATGAATTTGTTTTAGCTTCTTCGGCTTTTATTTTATTAAGTTCTACAGTTGCTTCTTGTACAACATCGTCAAAATCTGGAAAATTAGAAATGACACTTTCTAAAATATAGTTGGCCTGAAAAGCATCTCCCAAAGCATAAAAATTCTTTGCCATAACGACCAAACCTTTTGCACTGTAGTACTTATAACTACTGTAATCCTTGGCCAACTTTTGAATGGTTGTATTAGATGCTTCGTATTGACCTGCTTTATTTTTAAAGTAGCCATTGTAGTAAAGTGCCTCTGCTGCAACGCTGCCTGTTGCAATTTTTTCAACATCAGCATATGCTGTTTTAGCTTTGGATTCGTTCCCTGTTTTTATTGCTGAACGTGCAATGATAATTTTTGCATCGCTCTTCACCTTATTATCAAGATTTGAATTTGTCAAGACTTTTTCTGCATAAGTTTCTGCGGCATTATAATCTTCAGTTTGGTAGTATGCATTCATTAAATTAGATTGTGCATACAAAACATTTTGAGGATAATCAGCTTCTGTTTCCAGTGTTTGTAATACAGGAATAGCTTGCGACCAATTTGAATCATTCAAGTAAATCTCACACAATTTTACAGTAGCCTGTTCTGTATATTCACTTTTAGAGGCTTCAACTACATACTTATAATGTGGTTGTGCATTTTCGAATAAGTCTTTTTTATAATACAATTGTGCTAGGTAGAAATGCGATTTTAAAGCATGTATACCATTAGGAAATTGATTTAGATACTTATTAAACTGACGTATGGCTTTATCTGTGTCATTATCTAAATATGGTTTCTCTGCCGCCAAATACATTGTATTATCCAGTTCAACATCAGTAACCTCAACATAGTCCAAAGATTTTACCCAAGCTGCATATTCATCTACACGTCCTAAATCTATATAAATCAATCGAGCTGTGGAAACCGCTTGAACCGCTTCTCCCGAACCTGGAAAATCCTTGGCTACTTTTTTAAACTTTGTCAAAGCACGTTCATTATCACTACCATTATAATATACTAAACCTTGTCGCAAAAGCGCTTTTGATGTAAATGCACCACGTTTGTATTCAGCATTTAAACGATCATACATTTGCATAGCTTTATCTGTATCGCCAGACTTAACATAAGAATTTGCCAGTTCGTACATCGCGTCATCTCTCAACGCTGACTTAGGATAAGCTTCAATAAAAGTATTTAATTCCGAAATTTTTGTGGAGCTCTTCCCCAGATATCCATGACTCATCGCTTTTTGAAATGCGGCATAATCTGTCTCAATTTCATTAATCTGAATGGCTTTATCATAAGCGCTTATAGCATTTTGATATTTACTTGACACAAAATAACCATCAGCCAATCTTAAATAGGCATCGTTTCTTCGTGGCCTATCGCTTGAATTTTCATCTATAAACTTTTGAAAATATTTGGAGGCATTATTGTAATCTTTCAACTTAAAATAGGTGTATGCCAAATTATAATTGAGGTTGTCATTTTCTGGCAAACCTGATGCTTCGAACATACCTGCAAATTGCTTAAAACCAATGAGCGCATCGTTATAGTTAGTTAAATTATATTCCGTTTCAGATTTCCAAAATGTTGCTTTTGCTACAAAAATCGGATCTCTTGGTTCCTTCAATGAACTATTGAACAAACCTAAAGCTTCAGTGTATTTAGTTTCATTGTAGAGCTCAATACCTCTAAAAAATGCCACCTTTTGGTAAGCTACTTTATTTTCAAAGCTGTTCTTTCCTTTTAAAAGCTCAAGTGCTTCTTTATAGTTTTTTGAAGTGATATAAGAATCTATCAGCAAAGTTTCAATCTCTTCCCTGTAACCGGTTTCTGGATACTTATCTAAATACCCAGCTAGCACTTGTGGTACCGATTGGTAGGGATTACCAATCTCATAACTGATTTTAGCATAGTTTAACCAAGCATCCTCTTGAATTTTAGCATCATAATCCATTTCTGAAGCATTTCTAAAAGCATTTAGTGCTTCTGGTTTCTTATCTAGATTGATATAGCTTTCACCCAAGTGATAATACGCATTTTGAGCTACCGAATTATTACCATCTATAATTTTATTAAATTCTGAAATTGCAGCTTCAAAATCGTTTTGTTTGTAGTAAGTGTACCCCAACTGATAGTAATCGGTATTATTCCACTTTCCTCTTTTGCCTTTGTAAGCTTTGAGATATGGCAAAGCTTCAGCATACTGCTCTAAGTTAAAATAGCTTTCCCCAATTATTTTAGACAATTCAGATTCTTCATCTCCTCTGCTATTAGGCAGTTGCTCTTTGGCGAGTTCTATAGCTTTCTCAAACTTGCCCAATTTAAAATTTAAATCGGCTTGATAATACGACAGCTTTTCTTTGTATTTTTCGTTATCACTAACTTGGTCAAAATACTCATTTGCCGTATCGTAATCATCACCTTCATAGGCCATATAACCAATGTAGTATTTGGCTTGCGAGCCGTATTCTTTTGAATTGATGACACGGTTAAGATATTTAGTGGCTTCCGTTTTACTTTTGGTTGCATATAAACTGTATCCATAATTAAAGTTGAATCTATCACGTTCTGAACGTGCTATACTTAACTCATCCACTTTTTGATACCACTTGCGGGCATAGGCGTATTTAGAATTTTCAAAATAGTAATCTGCAACGTCTAAGTAAGCTGTATTGCGTTTTGTACTCGTAGGGTATTCCTCAACGAATTCTGTGATTAAAGCGTCTGCGTTCTTTTGGTTTAAACGTACTGCACAATTAGCAATGTAGTAAGCGCAATCTGATTTTATGGTAACATCATCTGTATTATACTTAATATCATCAAACAAAGACTGAGCCGCTTTGTACTGTTTGTTATTGTACAAGGTTAATGCTTTCTGATAGTCTTTTAGGTCACTGGTATAAACTGCTGATTTTTGAGCAAAACCCAATAACGAAAAGGCAAGAAAAACGATGATGAATTGTCTCTTTATATGTAGCATTAGCTTCGTTTTTTGATTACTATTTATTGATGATTCAAATATAATTCAATACAAAATCTATAACGGCAGAAATTCTGTATAATTATAAACTGAGTTATTAAAAATCATTAAACCGATATATTAAACTAAAAAGTTTAGCGTTAAACTAATCCTTGTTAATTTGATAATTGATTTTATTAATAATACATTTACACATACCAAAAATTTCACGAAAAAATATGTCCGAAACGGTTTTACAACTCAAAGATGCCACCATTTATCAAGGTGATAGTATGGTACTTGCCAATGTAGATTTTGAAATGCAAAAAGGCGACTTTGTATATCTTATAGGTAAAACAGGGAGTGGTAAGAGTAGTTTTATGAAAACCCTTTATGGTGATTTAGAATTAACGGAAGGCGAAGGCCAAGTTGTGGATTTTAATTTAAGGACCATGAAGGAAAAAGATATTCCTTTTTTGCGCAGAAAATTGGGCATTGTTTTTCAGGATTTTAAGTTACTACCAGATCGCACCATCAATGGCAATCTAGAATTTGTACTTAAAGCCACTGGCTGGAAGGATAAAGATAAAATAAAGGAGCGCATTGAAACTGTTTTAGATAAAGTTGCCATGAAAACCAAGGGTTTTAAATATCCTCACGAACTTTCTGGTGGTGAGCAGCAACGTATTGCCATTGCGCGAGCTCTGTTAAACGACCCAGAATTGATCTTGGCCGATGAGCCAACTGGAAATTTAGATCCACAGACCAGTATTGAAGTTATGGAAGTTTTACAGGATATCAATAAAAACGGCAACACTATTTTAATGGCCACTCACGATTATGCTTTACTTCTAAAATACCCAAGTAAAACTTTAAAATGTGATGAGAACAAGGTTTTTGAAGTGGTACAGCGCAAAGGTTAACGGCTTTTCAAAGTACAATAAATGCTTTCAATACTTTTACCAATATATAATTATGCGGTTAATGACCTCATAACCTCCTTAGACAAAGCTACTGAGGGATTAGATTTCGATTATGAAATTCTATGTTGGGAAGATGGTTCCAAACTATATTTAGATGAGAACAAGATGGTGTGCGATTCTGTAAAAAACACAACCCATCATATTTCAAACGATAACAAAGGGAGAATCACTTCCCGACAATTACTAGCAAGAAAAGCCAAATATAATTGGTTGCTTTTTTTAGATGCTGATGTAGAATTACCAGATGAAAATCTAATTAATAATTATTCAAATTACCTAACACATGAACATGACGCAGTTTATGGTGGTTATGCCTATAAGCCAAATCGTCCAAGTGAAGAATTTATGTTAAGGTGGACCTATGGTAAATCTTACGAAAGTGTAAATGCTGTCATTAGAAACAAATCGCCTTATAAGGTGGTAATTTCTGGAAATTTCATGATAAAAAAAAATGTGTTTCTAGATATAAATTCTGAAATAAAAAGCGACGGTTATGGTTATGATAATATTTTTGGAGCACTGATGAAATCAAAAAGCACAAAGGTTTTTCATATTGACAATGCGGTTTTTCATAATGGCTTAGACCGCAATGCCCTTTTTTTAAAAAAAACAGAACATGCTGTAGAAACCCTATTTTATAACTATCACAGTCTAGAAGTAAAATCCACAGACAACACACTTTTAGAATTATATAAATCATTAAAACGATTTAGAATTCATAAAATAGTTGCTATACTATTTAACCTATTTAAACACCCTATTCGCATTCAACTATTAAGTAAGCGCCCCAGTATGAAACTATTTCAATTTTATAAATTGGGCTACCTTTGCGCATTAAGTCCAAATAAAAGATGACACCATTTTTTTCTGTTGTGGTTAGTGTGTATAACAAAGCTAATTTTGTTGAAAAAACTATAGCCAGCATTTTAAGGCAATCCTTTAGTGGTTTTGAATTAATCGTCGTTGATGATGGTAGCACAGACGATAGTTTAGAAAAACTATATAGTATAGAAGATGAAAGAATTACTATTTACCCAACAAAAAACCAAGGTGTATCCAAAGCACGGAACTATGGCTTAAGCAAGGCAAAATGTAATTATATTGCACTTTCTGATGGTGATGATATCTGGTTAGAAAATCACTTGTCTGAATTGAAAACTTTAATAGAAGCTTTCCCCAACTGTGGTATTTACGCAACGTCTTACGAAAAACACTTTTTTGAGCGTTATGTTACGCAACCAAAATTTAGTAACGTTGACCATCCTTTTTTCGGTATCGTAGGGGATTACTTTAGAACAAGCTTAGTAGATAATATTCTTTGGACTTCTGCAGTGGCTATACCAAAACAAGTTATTGACGATGGCTTTGTTTTTGATGAGAGTATTGGCTGTGGTGAGGATATTGACCTTTGGATAAGAATTGCCAAAGATTATAATGTCGCTTTTTCTTCAAAGTCTACAGCGCACAAAATGATTCACTCAAAAGATAACCACCTATCGCTTACCAAGAATATACCCGATTTAATTTCAATTTTAGATAAGCATGAAAAAGACGAAAAAAACAACCCATCGTTAAAAGCATATCTGGATATTAATAGGTTTACAATTGCAATGGAAGCCAAAATAAGAAATGATTTTACCAATTACAGGAAGATTAAAAAACAAATCAACCCAGTACACCTCAATCAAAAATTAAAATTGCTATTAATTTTACCTGCCAGTGTTTTACGATTTTTAAAACGTCTAAAATTCTTTCTTCTGAAAAAGAGACTTTACATTTCACCCTTTAGGTGACAAAACGTATTATAATCCCTTACATACTCAGCTTCATCGTATGTGGTTGAAGCTAAAACTAAACACACTGCTCCCGAAGAAAAATTGTCGATTTCTCTCCAAACGTGTGTTGGTATAAACAACCCTTGGGTAGGTTTATTGAGCATAATGCGCTTTCGTGATGTTCCATCATCAACGATGACCTCAAAACTTCCGCTCAACGCAATAACTACTGACTCTTGCTCTTTATGGGCATGTCCACCTCTGTAACTATCACTTGGTACATCGTATAAATAATACACACGTTTTATGGCAAATGGCAGTACTTCTTTTTCAATAACAGCAAGAGCACCTCTCTCATCATGTACTTTAGGTATTTCAATTAGTTTTGTATCTCTTATTGTATGCATGCTCTTATTTTAATATGGCTTTCCATTGCAAACCAATGGTTGCCTCAGAAAATTTTGTAATACTATCTTTTGCATTAGACTTGCAATGTATATATAAATTTTTATCCCCTAGCATTCTATCCATAGCAATTGACAAGGCATCCGCATTATAATTCTCCACCAAAAGCCCATTATGCTCATTAACAACAATTTCACTAGGACCAGATTTACAATCTACCGAAACTACAGGTACACCTAAAGCTAAAGATTCTACCAAAACTCTTGGGAATCCTTCAAACCTGCTTGTTAAAACCGTAAAAAAAGCAGCTTCAACAAAGGGATAAGGATTGACCTGAAACTCTAAAAACTCTACATGATTACTTAAGCCCAAAGTATCACTTTTTTGTTTTAACATCAGTTTATCCTTACCATCACCAAGAATTTTGAGCTTTACGGCATTGTGTGGAAGCTTAGATTTGGAATAGGCTTCAAGCAAAAGGGATATGTTTTTTATGTCGTCATTTAACCTTCCGAAAAATAGAATATAATTGTCTTTTACTGTTTTTTCAACTAAAAATTCCTCAGCGTCTATTGCTACTTGGTTGTGAATGACCTCTAGATTCTTAAACCCAAATTCATTATTCAGTTTTTCAGCAATAACCTGTGATACACAAACAATTTTATATGCAGAACCATACAATAATTTAGCAAAAAAATTACTAGGGTATATATACATATCCGTATTGTAACTGCGAACACAGTATATCGTGTTTTTTGCATTATAAATCCACTTGGAAACAATCAGTTCTTTAAATAGTCCTCTACGGGTTCTGTTATCAATAACATAATCAAATTTATGTACTTTAAGGTAATTCTTAAAAATCTTTAGGCGCTTAAATCTACCCATTTTAGAGTCGTCG
Source organism: uncultured Flavobacteriaceae bacterium (assembly GCA_964453045.1). Lineage (GTDB taxonomy): Bacteria > Bacteroidota > Bacteroidia > Flavobacteriales > Flavobacteriaceae > Winogradskyella. The sequence continues at coordinate 28,483 of CAYVNR010000023.1, read as the reverse complement.
TCTTCCTTAAGCTTTCCCAGGTTAAGCAATTTCCCTTTATAGGGGTAATCAATCTTATCCAATACCGAAACAATATGAACATCAAAGCCTAGATCAAAAAGCATTTCAGATAATAAAGCTGAAGACCTTTCTGCACCGCCAACACCAAGCGATGAAACTACAATACATATTTTTTTGGTGTTAGTTTTAATCATTTACAAGTATCTTTGGAAACAAATGTAACGATATAAATGAAGATATTATTAGTTGGTGAATATAGCAGGCTTCATAATTCATTAAAAGAGGGATTGGAAAAACTAAACCATGATGTCACCATTGTTGCAGCTTACGACGGTTTTAAAAAGTACGACGTTGATTTACTGATTAAAAAAAAATATCGAAAAGGAATAAAGAAAAAAGTTAAGAACTTACTCTATAGATTAACTGGCTTTGATCTCGAATCTTACAATGTTATACAACAAATACGACAATTAGAGTCACAATTGAGAGGTTACGATATTGTACAATTTATCAATGAAGCGTCTTTTGGTTGTTCTGCAGAGATTGAAACTAAAATTTTCGATTTTATTTCGTCTCGAAACAGCAACACATACCTTCTATCTTGTGGTACAGACTACATTAGTGTTAATTATGCCAATGGTGGAAATTTAAGGTATTCCTTCCTCGAACCTTACAAAAATGGTAAGGATAAAACCAATCGCTTTGCGTACGGTCTAAAATTTTTAAAACCAGAATTTAAAGCATTACATCATCATATTTATAACAAAATAAATGGTGTTATTGCTTCGGATATGGATTACCATCTACCTCTCCAAAATCACCCAAAATATTTAGGCTTAATCCCCAACCCAATAAACATAGATAATTTAAAGTTTGAAGAGCTAAAAATTAAAGATAAGATTATCATTTTTCATGGTATTAACATTCAAAATTATTACAAAAAAGGAAATGATATTTTTGAAGATGCGCTAGACATTATTAAACAAAAATATTCGGATAAAATAAAGGTTATAACAGTAAGAAACTTACCGTATTCTGAGTATATTAAAGCCTATGACCAATCCCATATTTTATTAGATCAGATCTATGCTTACGACCAAGGTTATAATGCTCTAGAAGCCATGGCAAAAGGCAAAGTCGTTTTCACAGGTGCGGAAAAAGAATGGTTAAATCATTATAATGTCAAAGAAGATACTATAGTTATTAATGCTTTACCAGATGCCGCAAGTATTGTTGAAAAATTAGAATGGCTGATTAAAAACCCCAGCAAGATTATTGAAATATCTAAAAATGCCAGACAATTTATTAAAGAACATCATCACTATGTAACATCGGCCAAAAACTATCTAAATATTTGGGAAACCAACAACAAGCTTTAACCATTTTTGGAAGATTTATTACTGTAATAAGCACCAATAACAAAAACCACAATAATAAAGTAAACGATATAACGTACCAAATGTGCTATAACAACTCCTTCGGTTCCGTAGTATTGTATAAATTGTTTAGTAAGTACAAAGAATAACACCAATGAAATGATTTCGGTAATCACAAAGCTTTTTACCAAACGCTTGGCTAAAAATTGATGAGCCAATACCAATGCACAGAGCCGTATAAAATCACCTAACAATTGCCATTTAAACAACGGTTCCATTCCTGTGAAATCTGGATAAATAACATCAATAATAAGATTTCTAAGCACGTACACCAAGAGCATGCCTAATCCAAAAATTGGTAGAATAGTTTTATAGATATTTAAAACTTCATTTTTAAATTCGTGTTTTGTATTAATATTTGCAAATTTAGGAATCACGTATAACGTAAATAATCCTGTGGCAAATACCATGTAATTTTTAGAGATAAATGTCATAGCTGTCCAATAACCAGCCTCATTAACATTGATTTCATCCGTAACCAATGTTCTAATATCCAGTTCAATATAATTGAGTAGAAATGTGGATACGAAAGACATTAATGTAAAAGCTAAAAGCTCATTTTTATAAACAAGATTTAGTTTTAGATCTTTAAATCCTATATATTTTTTTAAAGTTTTACCGAATACAAACCCTAAAACACTAAGTTGTATTATTGGAGTAATAGCAATAGCTATAATTACTCCTTCTAAGTTTGAAGTATACAACCCTATAAGAATAGCTGCTGTAGCCAACAAGTAACTAATAAGTTCAATTTTAGCGTATTTTTTATAATCTGAAAGCCCATTTACAACACCACCAATAATTCTATTTAAGGCAATAAAAGGTACTATGACAGCCAACAATTTAAATACATAAACAAAGTCACCAGATTTAAAAAGGTAATTTGAAAAATAACCTGAACCAAAAAATAAAACTAATGCAGAAATTAAAGACCCGAGAATAAAAAATACCGTAGCTGTAGAAAACAACTTGGCTAATTCTGGTTTGTTTTCCTTGTATTCCGCAACATATTTTACAACACCATTAAAAACACCAAGCGTTGATGTACTGGTCAACATTGCCATAACATTACGCACCTGTCCAATACTTGCAATACCAGCCTCACCAAGTGTAGTTGCAAAAAGCCACTGCATAAAACCTGAAACAACCAATCTTATTGAAATTACAACGGCATTTAGAGATGTAATCTTTAAGACTGTATTACCGCTAAGAAATTTTGGAAGCCTCACATTTAGTTATTTAATAATCATCCATTCCTTCTTCGTTCAACACACCAAACAAAGAACTGCCAAAGATTAGCAATATTATGCAGAAGTGCATAAAATAACTTAAACAGTGTCCCATCACAGCACCTTTTAATCCAAAGACATCTATTAAATAAATACTGGAAACATACATAATGACAAATAAAAAGATTTCAATAATTATAAAATGGGCAAACATTTTCTTAGCTAAAAACTTATAGGCAATAACCATTGACATAACGCGCATAAAATCACCAAGTATTTGGTAGCCAAACAAGTCTTCAATAGGTCTGAACTCTTCAGTAAACAATAAGTTAACCAACAATCCTCTGCTTAGATAAATAATACCCAAAATAACAGCAAATATTGGCAATACCGTTTTGTAAAAGCTAAACACCTCTTTTCTAAATTCCCTGTGCGAATCTATTTCTGCAAAACGGGGCAGAATATACAATGCCATTAATGAATTTATAAACATTAAATAATAATCAGAAACTCGGGTAACTGCCGTCCAATAACCAGCTTCTTTAATACCAATTTCAGAAATGAGATAATTTCTTATAATTATATATACAATAGGCAGGGCAATTGATGATACTAAGGCCATAACCATATAAGGACCTAGCTTTTTAAGTATAGAAAATTTAATATTAGTAATCCTTATGTAGGACATCAAATTTTTTCTAAATGCGATACCAACTATGGTAATCAAAAGGTTTAACGCAGGGGTTATTACTACTGCAATTAGGGCACCATCTATTTTGTTTTGCCATATTAAAAGTATGGTCACCAGAAGTCCAAGTATCTGACCAATGATATTTATGACTAATAAGATTTTGTATTTAGAAAAGCCATTCATTATTGAAAATACAAACATATTTAAAGCATAGAATGGCAAGACAATGGCCAAAGTCTCTATAACATAGGTGTAGTTATTGTTTAGAAAGATTAAACTATTGATATATTCAGCATTATAATAACATACAAATGCTAACAGAATTGATGAGAAAAATCCAAAATAAAATACAGTAGATAATGTACTGGTAAGCTCAGTTATATTATTCTTACATCTTCCAATAAGCTTTACAACACCATCATATAGGCCAGCGATGGCAATAGATTGTATCGTACTCAAAAAATTTCTAACGTTGCCTATTAATGCCATGCCTTCTGGCCCAACAAAAATGGCAATGAACTTAGAAATAATTATACCAGCAATAATTTTAATGCTAATGTTAGCCGTATTAAGACTTGCCGCTTTTACTAAAACTTCATTATTTATATAATGAAAAAAATTTTTCATTAATAGGAATTTAGAACTTCAATAACTGTTTTTAATTGTTCATCCGTCATTACCGGACTGATTGGCAAACTTATAACTCTTTCTTGAATTTGCTCGGTCAAAGGCAACTTTAAATGTGAAAATTGGCGAAGTGCATTTTGCTTGTGCGGTGCAATTGGGTAATGAATCAACCATCCAACCTTATGCTCATCTAAAAATTTTGTAAAACTCCCCCTATCTTCTACTTCGATAACAAAGGCATAAAATACGTGATTGTGTGAACCATCGTAAGACGGTAATTTTAATTTTGGATTACTAATGCCTTCTAAATACTGCTTGGCAATCGCTCTTCTCCTTTCATTATCTGCGTCTAAATACTTTAGCTTTATACTAAGAAATGCAGCTTGCAAATCATCCAATCGACTGTTGAACCCTACAATTTCATTTTTATACTTTTCTTTACTGCCATAATTTCTCAATAGAGAAACAGCTTCAAATAATTCTAAATCGTTAGTTGTTACTGCACCTCCATCACCAAGAGCTCCCAGATTTTTACTCGGATAAAAACTAAATGCTGCGGCATGCGAGAGGTTTCCTGCTTTTAAACTTTTGGAGTTTTCATTTTCGGTGCTCGCAATAGCGCCGTGAGCCTGTGCAGCATCTTCAATAAGTAATAAATCATTTGATTTACAAAGTTGCATTAAACTTACATTATCAGCCAACTGCCCATAAAGATGCACCATAATTATCGCTTTCACATTTTCATCTAATGCTTTTTTAACATGTTCTACTGAAAGATTATAGGTGTCTGGATTGGGCTCTATCAAAACAGGTTCCAGTTCTGCGTGCAACACAGATAAAATAGTAGCTATAAATGTATTGGCCGGAACAATAATTTTATCACCTTTTTCAAGCTTTCCTATTTGAATATAAGCTTTTAAAATCAATGTAAGTGCATCTAACCCATTAGCTGTACCTAAACAATATGCTGTACCGCAATATTGGGCAAACTCACTTTCGAATTTTAAAACATTCTCGCCTAAAATATAATTTGAAGCATCTAAAGATTTAGAGAAAGCGGCTTTAAACTCGTTTCGGAATCGGTCATTAACTTTATGTAGGTCTAAAAACTTAATCATACAAATACACCATCTAACAGTTTATAGTTTTCTGTCTTAATCTTATAAAATCCTTGAGTGATTGATCGTGCTCCAAAACCTTCTTTCCAAAATTGAAGCCCTTTATTAACTTTTTGACCAGCTTCAATATTTGACGTACCAAAACTAAAATAAGATTTATCCTTAAACGTAATATCTAACAAATGTGTATGAAGGAAATCTAAACTCCCCAATTCGTTTTTGTCTGCGTTTCCCGAAATATATTGGCAGTGTGCCACATTATGGGTTTCAAAAATTGTGGTGCCACCAACAATGGCATCATTATAAAACACATTGAATTGCCTTATGCTTTTCGGAAATCTAGATTTCAAAAGATTAATTTCTTCTAAAGTGTGTACGGGTTGTACACCGTGTTTAGACTTTAAATTAGGAATCAATATAGCGTTCCAAAACAGGTCTAAGTTATCTGACTCTTCAACTTTTAAATTATGCTTCCGACCTCTTTTGAGACCTTCTTTTCTACTATTGGAATAGGATTTAAAATTTAAATCTACAACCGAGTGCATATCATTTCTTAATAACTCTGCATTGGTTTTAAAACATAGATAAAGCATTGCATTATTAGTGGCGTTTTGAAGATAAATACTTGGCAGCTCCTTTAGAATTAAACTATCAACTTCTTTTTCATTAAGAAATTTTAATATAGCCTCAAAAACCTGAATTACTTCTTCAGACTTTAACTCTTTTGTATATATCAAACCCCCATAACTTAGGCCTTGATGCGAATAAACTTCATTGCCTGTTTTATTAGCTGGTAATAAAGCTAATAGTTTATTATTTTTATAAACCATCAATGAATAATCCTGAAATCTATCGCAATGATAATCCATAAAGTCTCTTTGAAATAGAAACGTTTGTTGATTACTTGATTCAACAAAGCTATCCCATTCATCTTTATTTTTTCGTTGATATAGAGTAATATCCATTGGTTGCATCAACCAAAAATAGTTTTAATTTTTATTTTCGGTTTAAAAAATTGGTTTTTTAATGCCTATATCTATTTAGTAGGTTATGTTCGGTCTTAATATTAAGCTCCCAGAGCCACATCCTTCCTTAAAAGTTTCAGTACTTTAATAATCAACGCTTATTATTTTATATTAGCAAAAAATAATCCGATTGATTGACTGTGGACAGTAAGAACCTATATAAATTCCTTTTTTTTGGAATACTGATTTTTTATATTATAGCGTATGGACCTTATGGTATAGATGAGGGAGATATGGGTTCTATTTTTGGTATATCTTGGAGTATGTACAACGGTTATTTTCCGCACAGAGATTTTGTGTATATAAAGCCTGCATTCTCCCCTTATTTTCATTCACTACCACTTTACATATCAGAAACTTATGCCTATCTGATTAATCGGTATTTATATTTTGCACAGGTATTCACTTATTCTTATTTAGCTAGTGCCATTGCTTTTAAGTTATTAAGCCTTCCTAAAAAGTATATCTATTTTATTGCTACTATTGGTGCATTAGTTTCTATTCATAATTATCCGCCAATGCCTTGGAACACTGTAGATGGGCTATTCTTTAGTATTATTGGTCTGTTCTTTGTCACTAATACCACCAAAAAATGGTGGTGGATCGTTTTAGGTGCGTTTTTTCTTTTTCTAGGAGCTTTATGCAAACAGTCTTTTTATTTTTTTCCACCACTTGTGGCTTTATTTTTGTTATTTGGAAAGGATTTAAAAGCTTTCATTATCTTAAGTATTAGCGGCCTATTATTTGCTGGTGTTTTTATTCTCTTGTTTTGGTGGCAAGATGCTCTAAACCCTTTTATTGAGCAGATGTTCAGTTTCACCTCTGGTTCTAGCTTACTAAATACTGGCGTGAAGTCTTATTATTTAGGTATCAAGTTTCATGTTTTATATATAGTTATTGCGATTATTGGTATTTGGCTTGCTAAAAAATATCTCAGTAGAGATTTAGCATTTTTACTAATTCACGTTCTTATAGTTACCATATTCGTATGGTTATACTATAAAAACGAAAGTCTATACAAACCTTTAAAGTATGGCATCATCCATATTCTATGGGTATTTGGTGTATTATATTCGATTGTAAAAAGTACAAAGCAACCAAAGTATACGATTTTGGTTGTGCTTTTTGGTTTATCCTGGTGTGCTTCTATAAGTAATGGTTATAATACACCTATCGATTTCTCAACACCATCTATTTTATTCGTTTCAATACTTACCTTAGGTGAGACGTTTACCATAAAAAAATGGACTCCACCATTACTTATAGGTCTTTATTTGGGAACTTTCTATTTAGGATATCAATACCCATTTAACGAAGAGAATCGTAACCAATTAAATCATAACTTAGGCAACTTATATCCACATTTACAAACCATCCATACCAGTAAAGAGCGGTATGATAAGTTTGAAGAGCTAAAGGTATTATCAAACAGATACGATAATTTTACGATCTTACCGTCAATGACCTTGGGCCATTATATTACCAATACCGTAAACCCGATTGGCGTAGATTGGGTATTTAATCACCACCTCGCAGACGAATTAGAAAACTATAAACAAATGCTTAGTGATAAAAACCTAACCATTTTTATAGAAAACTTTGAAAATCACAAAGATAATTACCAAGAGACATCTTTACTAACGGTTTTTGTTGTTGATAATTGGATACTTAAAGAAAAACACAAACACTTTAGGGTTTATCAACAACGCTAATCAAAAAAAATGATAGCTTTGTAGTACAAGTTAAATTATGAATTTTAAAGATGCTACACTCTCATTGGTAATCCCTCTCTATAATGAAGAGGAAAATATACAGCAGCTATTAAAAAATATTGACGAGGCTTTAGAAGCTCTTAAATTTGAAATGATTTTGATTGATGATTTTTCTACAGACAAAACTGTTAGCGAAATCAAAAAGTTAAATCATCCAAAGGTTAAACTCATTGAACTTCGCAAAAATTATGGGCAAAGTTCTGCCCTTGCTGCAGGATTCGATAATGCTAACGGCGATTATATTATTACACTAGATGGTGATTTACAAAATGACCCGATGGATATTTTACCAATGCTTCAAAAACTACAAGAAGAAGACTGGGACGTTGTTGTAGGGATTCGCAATAAACGAAAAGATAGTTTTGTAAAAAAACTCCCTTCGAAAATTGCAAACTTTTTAATCAGGAAAGCTACCAAACTTAACATTAAAGATCACGGTTGTGCGCTTAAAGTATTTAAAAAAGAAATTGCTAAAGAATTAAATCTCTATGGAGAAATGCACCGTTTTATAGGTTTACTAGCCTATTTAAATGGTGCTCGTGTTGGGGAAATAAATGTGAAACATCATCACAGAATTCACGGAAAATCTAAATATGGTTTAGGCAGAACGTTTAAAGTTGTAAATGATATTTTGCTCATCTTGTTTCAGCGTAATTATCTTCAAAAGCCACTGTATTTGTTAGGCAATCTTGGAATTTTCTTCTTTGCGCTTGGGACTATCATAAATATATATTTGTTGATTGAAAAAATCCTTGGTAATGATATTGGAGATAGACCACTACTCATTTTAGGCGTACTGTTTTTACTTGTGGGAGTTCAGCTTTTCACTACAGGCATTGCTATAGACTTACAAATGCGAACATATTACGAAACTCAAAACACTCGTCCTTATAAAATTAGAGAGATTACTGATTTTGATTAAAGAAGTGTAGTTTTATTTTATGAATAAATTTAAAATCAATTTTATAAAGCTCAATCCAAAAACATCTATTTTACTCTTAGTCTATCTAATTGTATTTCTCTTCTGTACATTCACTGAGCCTCTTTATTCACCAGACACATACAGCTACCTAAGAGCTATGCCTTACCGCCAAATGGGTTACGTTGTCTTTCTAAAAGTTTTTACCACATTATTTGGGTCTTTTTACGATGTTATGGTTGTTATTTTTCATGCCGTTTTTAGCTTGTTTGGTGTGCATTATTTTTTTATAAGAATTTCAAAAGTTTTTAAACTTAGTGATCTTCAAAAATCACTATTACTCATTATTTTAATATATCCTTTTTTCCCACCACTAAGCATAGCCAACAACCTATGCTCAGAAGGTTTGGGTTATGGCTTATACCTTATGTTTATTGCTATGGGTATTGATATATTGTTCAATAAGAAATATCAAAACCTTAAGTATTATCTCATCGTCTACTTAGCTTTGGTTTCAGTAAGAAGTCAATTTATCTTTTCAACTTTAATATTTGCTGGCACTTATTTTTTAATGTATAGAAAAGAGCTACTTCGAAAAAAGCATATCTTAAATATTTTGGCGTTTGTCGGTATCATACTAGTCGCTAGTATTACAGAACGCACTTATCACAAAATCAAAGACGGTTTTTTTAAGCCCACACCTTTAGGTTACACAAGTGCCGCAACAGCCCCAATTTATCTTTCAGACAAGGCTGACTATAAGCTGATAGAAAATGAAGACTATAAAGAAATTTTTAAGATAAGTTACGATAGCCTTATCAAAAAAGATTTGTTGATAAAGCCTGAATATACTACAAAGGAAGCCTATAAGTTTTTTCATGACAACTTGCCTAAAATTTGTAACCAGACCGTTAGAGAGGTTGGCAAAGCATATTACTCTACTAAACCCACACCTAAAGAATGGAGCAATAGCCAAACTAACTCTTATGTTTTTTTTGAAACCGAAGCTGCATGTAAAGAGTATACCAAAGTCTTGATTCTAAGTAATTTTAAAGAATGGTTAAAATTATTTTACGCAAACATTACATATGGCTTTAAATATCAGCTTTTACTATGGTTTGTAGTTCTTATGTTTTTCTTTAGTCTCATTAAAACTTTTCTGAATTACGAAAAAGAGTATAGCATTATATTCCTTTTATCGTCACTTATATTATCAAATGCTATGTTTATAGCATTTGCCGTTCATTCTATACAACGTTACCTATTCTATAATTATGCTTTAATATTTTTATTGTTTCTTAGTACATACAACTTTTTAAGACGTGGACAAAAACCCTGAACTTTCTATAGTAATGCCATGCCTCAATGAGGCAGAAACTCTAGCCATCTGTATTAAAAAAGCACAATCATTTTTTAATACTCACAAAGTTGATGGAGAGATCGTCATTGCTGATAACGGGAGTTCAGATGGCTCCATTGAGATTGCAAAATCACTAAACACAAAAGTGATTCATGCTGAGAAAAAAGGATATGGAAGCGCACTAAAAGCTGGTATTGCCGCATCTAAAGGTACTTATATCATTATGGGAGATGCGGATGACAGTTACGACTTTAGTGATCTTATGCCCTATCTCAAAAAATTGAGAGATGGTTTTGATCTGGTTATGGGAAACAGATTTAAAGGCGGAATAGAAAAAGATGCTATGCCCTTTTTACATAAATATCTTGGCAATCCTGTACTGTCATTTATTGGCCGTTTATTTTTTAAAATTAAAATAGGTGATTTTCATTGTGGTTTAAGAGGGTTTTCAAAAGCAGCTTATAACAAAATGAACCTAAAAACTTCAGGTATGGAGTTTGCTTCCGAAATGGTTGTAAAATCTAAGTTGAATAGCTTATCCATTACAGAAGTCCCAACAACTTTGAAGAAAGACGGAAGAACGAGACCACCGCATTTAAATACATGGCGTGATGGCTGGAGACATCTGCGATTTCTAATGCTTTATGCGCCTAATTGGTTATTCCTTTATCCTGGCATTATATTAGCCTTAATTGGATTGATATTATCAACTGTATTAGTTATTCAGCCTTTAAAAATTAACGGCTTAACCTTAGATATTCACACATTGCTTTATGCATCATCTTTTTTATTAGTCGGTTTTCAGTTTATTATTTTTTATGGCCTTACAAAGATTTTTGCCGTCGAGAATGAATTATTGCCAAAGTCTAATCGTTACAATAAACTCTTCAAAATTATTAATCTAGAAAGAGGACTTGTTATTGGTTTTATTGCTTTAAGTATTGGACTATTTTTAAGCCTTAAAGGCTTATCGGTTTGGCGTGACACTAACTACGGAACCTTAGATGCAAGCACAACGTTACGTCTAATTATACCTGCGATTACTTTATTGCAATTAGGTATTCAAACCATATTATTCAGCTTGTTTTTTAGTGTTTTAGGATTAAAGAAATAGCTATGGAATATAAAATTCTTTGAGTATTACCTGACCGTCATCGTTCATATATTCATAGATACCATCAGAAACTCCATGCCTCAGAACTTTATAACTTACATCAGCTTCGAGATGTTTTAAATAAGTATTATTATCTGACAGATAGGTAAAGAGTAAACGAAAAACATTTACTGAAGTTTTAAACTTATCATTAAAGCTAGGCTTTTCGTTATTTGGCCAGTGTATAGACAATTGGCTACTATAAATTGAGTGAATCAGATCTTTATCTTTTGTCACAGTATCTGCTTCACTGGCATAATTAAAACCTACATAACCTCCATGGTCTGCAGCAATTACTACTAACGCATTTTTATCGTATTTCTTTATTAATTCTATTGTAGACCTAAGCACCTTATTTGCTTCTTTAAGATTATTTAGCCACTCTCGTCTTTCAACAGCTTTATCGTTACTAGAGTTTTTTTTCTTGCTCTTAATATGCCATGGTTGAAGTATTTGAACAAAGACAAATTTTGGTTGTTCGGTGGCATTAGAAACAGTAGATCTTAAATCTCTACTTATATCTATTGGTTTAGCAATTCCTGGACTTATATAAGGAAAATCATTATAAGTGAAATTACAGTAATGATAGCCCATTTCTGGTCTGTTAAACATCATGTAGCCTGTTTGTGTTATAAAATGGGTACTGTAACCATTATTCTTAAATATCTCCAAAACAGGATTTTTAGAAACAATCATGTTTCGTGCATTATACAATTCAAAATTAGAAATACGCTTGTTATAATAATGGTGCTTCATCATAAAGAACGATGAATTAGAGGATAATGTTGTAGAATAATTGCTTCTAAAATTGGGATAATGTGTAAAATTATTATCGGTTAGGAAAGCTTCGAATTCAGAATTATCATAATCATAATAGCCTTTATCAAGTTCTGAAAAATTAGTATAACCATCTGGTTGAATCATATAAACATTAGGCTTTTTCTTAAACTTTGCCTTAACAATATCATCTGGCAGGTTCTGCCAAGTATTAGATATACTTAGGTTTGTATAAATTGTATGTGCGAGACTAAAGACACTAACAAAAGCCAATAAAAATTGTAATAGCGACAAGCGTTTAAGATATTTTTTGAGATACAAAGCAAACAATACAGCTATTAGTATGATGAATACTATTTTTTTACGTTGTACGCCAGAATACGTAATGGTCTTAATAAGGAACAAAAAGGTAAACACATTAAGAAATGTTAATACCATCAGACTCTTTTTCTCTTTGTCTAACCTTTTCAATATCCAATGTACTGCAGTAAAAATTAAAGATGGCAGTACTAAAAAGATTGATATAAAAAACACTAAATGTTCAAAAGAATTTACAATAGAAAAGTTTTTAGAATAGACGTATATCATTGGATACAAACCAGATGCCAGTCCATAAACTGCAGGGTACAACTTATCGCTTTTTAAAAATTTTTGAATGGATCCTCTTATATTCATCAGTATAGAATTCTATTTAAATTTTTTAAAAACCATATGTCCTTTATCATCTATATACTCGTAAATTCCAGTAGCCGCACCTTTTCTAATTGTAATATAGCTTTTGTTTTCTTGTAAGTGAAGTAAGTAGTCATCATTTTCACTTAAATGAGCAAATAAAATTCTAAAAAGGTTAACTGAAGATTTTAGTTCTTCATGATAAGTGAGGTTAGAACCATTTGGCCATTTTATTGCCATTAATGACGAAAAAATTGAGTTAATCAATAAAGGATTATCTGTTTTAGTAAGTTTTTCTCGGTAAAAATTGAAACCTACAAATCCGCCATGATCTGCCGCTATAACGATGAGACCATTTGGATCTTCTTTAGTAATAAAATCTATCAATTCCTTAAGCCACAAATTAGCTTTCTCTATACGCTCTAAATATAATTTGCGCTCGTTCTGTACAGAACTCTCAGGATTATAATTTGTAGTGATATGACTTGGCAACATAGACTCAATAAAAAAGAAATTAGAAGTGGTCTTATTATTCTTAATTGCCAATTTAGTGTCTTCCATTAAGTCCGTTTTACCAGAAAAACCCCTATTGAGATATGAAATATCATCCAAAGATATATTACAATAATCAAAATCAATATTGGGTCTATTAGATAACAAATACGGAACCTGTAACATTAAAAATGTCTTGTAATTATTGTGCTTTAAAGTTCTTAATACCGGGTTACTTTCCACTATTTCATTTCGCTTATTATGTCTTGGATTAATCCCTAATGTAGTGTTACCATAATAATGGTGTTTCATAGCGAACAAAGCACTGTTAGAACCTAAAGTGGAAGAGTAATTGCTTCTGTACTCATCATATATTGTGAAGCTTTTCGATTTTAAATAGGTCTCAAATTCGCTGTTATCATAATTGTGAATGGAATCCCTAAATGTAGAAAAGCTCGTATAACCATCGGGTTGAATCATGTAAATATTGGGTCTCTTTTTAAACTTAGCCAACTCAATATTGTCCGGTTGCTCCATCCACTGTTTTGTATATGTGATTTCTCTATAAAAATCTGGTATCAATTTTGGCAATACCAAAAGGATTAGAATACACTGAATAACCATGACTTTTTTTAGATGAACTCTTAAAACATAACCGGCAATAATACCTAAAAGCATAGCTACCAAAAGTTTAGGCACATCAAAACCATAAAGACTAATGACAATGGTAAAAAAAAAGCAGCTTAAATTAAATATAGGAAGTAAGTAAGGTCTCCATAGATTGGTCTTGATATTCTGTTTAAATAAAAAATCTAAGAAATAGAACAATAAAAGTGGGGCAATAATATAAAGCGTTACTAGATAGGTAAACTGTGATCTAGAATTGATTAATGCATAATTCTTATCATAATAATATAGCAATGCATACGCACCTGCCACTAAAATTGCTATGATAGGATTTGCTTGGCTATCATTTAAGAAATTTCGAAACTTCTTAATCAAAAATTTGAACATATCCATTTATGTGTTCAGACTCTTATGCTTTAAAAGTAATAATACGCGTTCAGAATCTTTTATCGCTATTTGTTCTAAAACATCAAATACCGTTGAATAAGCCTCTATAAAATTTTTAAGATTATAAAAATCGAAATAATCCTTAAAATCTGCCTTGTTGTTTAACAAACGTTGTACCCAAGAATCTTCTCGTTTTGGAAACTCAATTACTAAATATTTTGAAAAACCGCTAAAAAATTCTGCGGATCTTTCAAACGGCACATTACCAGATAATGAAATGTGATGTATTACAGCAAGTGCAAATGTTACATCGGGTGCAAATGCTTTAATTCTATCTAAGAAGGAATCACGCTCTTGGTTATTTAACCCTACAGCAGGTGATGGCGACAAAACATCTAAGACCAATGGCAGCATGGACGTTTCCTTGTTAAGCTTCATGGTTTTGTAATTATAGTCAACCGCATTATTGTCTATATCGCTTACCAAAGCCAATTCTACTCTTTTTTGAAGTTTCCTCACAAATGTACCATCATTACCACCTACATCAATTAAAGTCTCAGGGTTTATCTCCCCGACCCATTGATTGATTATTGTAGATTTTTCATCAAATGCGCTGTCTGTGTAATTGGTCTTATCGTAGTAATTTCCCCATTCTGACTTCTCTTTGAGTTCAAGCTTTTTAATATAATCATACAGGCTCTTAATAATATTGAGCTGGCCTTTTTTGGATAATGATGCAACCTTAGCCTCACCTTTGTAATCTTCATTATGCTTATCCTCTAATTTCGCCAACAAATGGATATTAGAATATAACAATGGACTCAACTTAGTTTTTGCCGGCAACATTGAACTGATCTGTTTTACCGGTATACCATCAATAAAACTACTCAATAGCTTCAACTGTTGCGCACCATGATAGTGCGCTAAAAGTAATGGTCCAAAAAAATGTGTAATGAATTGTTTGTAAGCTCTCCAAGGGGAATTTTCAATATAAAAATCGAAGGATAAGGTATCAATAAACACAGCCCTTCCTTTATGAAAAGTGACGTTAAAAGCTGAAGCGTCTTTTAATGAAAACCCATGTTCCAAACTATACTTTTGAAGCCTCAACGTCAGCAATGCCGCTTCTTTATACATATTAAAACTCCACTCGTAAGGATAAGATACAAATGGTATTTTTTCGGCCTCAATGATAATTTCTTTTTCGGATCTAGAAACCTCTTTATGTCGAATCAACACATCACTTTTAAACAAGCTATTGTAAAAACCACTTTCAGTTAGTGCTTTATAGGGTTTAAAATATATAGGATTAATGACTCGTTTTACAGTGCCGTTTTCGACAAAAATATAACCTGAAGGATCTCTAAAAGAAGCAGAATGAGCGTTTTTTGCTTGCACTTATTTTTGGTTTACTATATCAGAATTAATCAGTTATTTTATCAAAAATAACGTTATTATCTTTATCTATAGCTTTGTAAACACCAAATGGCGCTTCTTTTTTTATTGCCAAATAGCTGGCATCTTCCTGCAAATGATTTAAATAACGCTTATCATCTGATAAATACGAAAATAAATTTCTGAAAAAATTCACTGAAGTTTTAAACTCTAAATCTTTAGGAATCTGGTTTTTTGGCCATTTGATAGCTAGTGCCGCAGTGAATACAGATCTAACTAAATCACTATCATCTTGCTTTATTTTGGCTTCATAAATACTATTCATACCAACAAAACCTCCATGATCAGCCATAATGACAATCAAACCATTTGGGTCCTTTTTCTCAATAGTTTCTATCATTTCTTTTAACCAAGCATTAGCTAATTTTAGATTTTCAATATAAGCCAAACGTTCACCTTCTATTCCTAAATTATCAAACCGAGATTGTGCAATGTGTGCAGGAATTATCTTTTCAATGAAATAAAAATTTTTAGAACTTGAATTTAAACGCATTTGTTCTTTAAGATCATCAACAAGATTTCGTTGAATATCAAAACCTTGAGTTAAATAGGGCATTTCGTTAAATGAAATATTTTGGTAATCGTAATTAACTTTTGGGCGGTTGGCAATTAAATATTCACTCTCTAAAAGTAACGACGTTTTGTAATTATTAGCCTTAAAGATTTCGATTACGGGATTATTACCTGCTATAATGCCTCTCGATTTGTAACACTCAACAGTCTTAAATACAAGTCTGTTATACAAATGGTGCTTCATTGAAAAAAGTGAGCTATTAGAGCTTATCGTAGAAAAATAATTGCTCCGGTAATCATTGTACAATGTGAACCCTTGGTTCATTAAGTAATTTTCAAATTCTGAATTGTCAATATTGTAATGTCCTCTTTTTAATTCAGAAAAATTGGCATACCCATCGGGTTGAATCAAATAAACATTTGGTGTATTTTTAAATACAACCGTTTCGATATCATCTGGCTGTTGCATCCAATCTGTAGATTGAAATATTAAAGCACCAAGTTTTGGAGTAATATAAAGCAAGGCCACAAAAGCCATGAACAATTGAAATACAATAAATTTCTTAATATGCTTTGCTAAAAATACCCCCAATAATAGTGTTGCAATCAGAATAATTATAAGATTGACAATATTAAAGCCCGTAGTACTTACCGCAAGTAAAATACCGAACCATAGTATATTCAATACTGATATAATATAGTTTTTATAGGCTTTAAGGATTTCTATCTTAGAAAAAACTAATCTTAGGAAAAGAATTGATAAAAACGGAAACCCTATAAAAGTGATGATAAAGAAGCCTATGTGATCAATAGAATTTACATAACCAAAATTGGATGCGAAATAATAAAGAATGGGATATAAGCCTGCAGCAATTGCAGCTATAAAGGGAGTGTCTTTTTTCGATTTGATAAATCTTAATATAAACATGCGTAAATTATCAATCATGTTTTATTTCTAATGACACTCAAAATTCAATATGCAACGTACTTTAGGATTCTCTAGAATTATCGTTTTCAATCTCGGAGTCTTTAATGTCTATATCATCAAAAACATCATCTTTTTGTGGTTTAGCCATACCAAAAAACACTTTGATTTTATACATTAAGTTTTTAGAAAAGAGTACCACACCTGCAACAGCAGCAATAATAGCCTGAATAATCATGGCTCCTAATCCTGGATCAAAATAAAGAAAATGCATAGCTTTTGTTTCGGTAAATATAAAACTTCTTAATTTAAATCGACTTATTTCGCTTACGGTCTACTTCTTTCAATAAGATTTTTCTAAGTCTTAGATGATTTGGTGTAACTTCTACATATTCATCTTTCTGAATATACTCCAAAGCCTCTTCTAAAGAGAATTTAATAGCCTGTACAATCTTAGCTTTATCATCTGCGCCAGATGAACGTACGTTGCTCAGCTTTTTGGTCTTAGTAACGTTAACCGTCATATCATCCCCACGGGAATTTTCGCCAATCACCTGACCTTCATAAATATCTTCACCTGGATCAATAAAGAATTTCCCACGTTCTTGTAACTTATCGATAGAATAAGGAATGGCTTGTCCGTTCTCCATAGAAACCAAAGATCCATTTTGACGTTCTGGAATTCCACCTTTTAATGGTTGATATTCTTTAAAGCGGTGTGCCATGATAGCTTCACCAGCTGTTGCTGTTAACAATTGGTTACGTAAGCCAATGATACCTCTAGATGGCACTATAAACTCACAAACCATTCGATCACCTTTAGCTTCCATACTTAACATTTCACCTTTTCGCATGGTTACCATTTCTATGGCTTTACCTGATACGGTTTCGGGTAAATCAATAGTCATTTCTTCAAAAGGTTCGCACTTAACACCATCTATTTCTTTTATAATAACTTGAGGCTGACCTATTTGAAGCTCGTAACCTTCGCGACGCATGGTTTCTATTAACACCGACAAATGCAATACCCCACGACCAAAAACCATAAACTTATCCGCACTATCGGTTTCCTCAACCCTCAGCGCTAAGTTTTTCTCTAGCTCTTTAGTCAAACGTTCTTTGATATGGCGAGAAGTTACATATTTTCCATCCTTACCAAAGAAAGGGGAATCGTTGATGGTAAACAACATACTCATGGTAGGTTCATCGATGGCAATGGTTTTTAAGCCTTCAGGGTT
The DNA here is from genome assembly GCA_964453045.1 of uncultured Flavobacteriaceae bacterium. Taxonomy (GTDB): domain Bacteria; phylum Bacteroidota; class Bacteroidia; order Flavobacteriales; family Flavobacteriaceae; genus Winogradskyella. Next base: position 10,067 of record CAYVNR010000023.1, on the reverse strand, counting down.
TTCTAAATCAGCAACCGTATCACCAATTTCAAAACCTTCAAGTCCAACTATAGCACAAATATCACCTGCTTGTACTTCATCTACTTTTTTACGTCCTAAACCTTCAAACGTATGCAATTCTTTAATTTTACTTTTCACAATTGACCCATCTCTTTTTACTAAAGAAATTTGCTGATTCGCTTTTAATGTTCCTCTGGTTAAACGACCTATAGCAATACGACCTGTAAAACTTGAAAAGTCTAAAGACGTAATCAACATTTGTGTGGTGCCTTCTTCAATTTTTGGCTCTGGAATATGCTCTATAACCATATCTAATAATGGCTCAATATTATCAGTTGGTTTTTCCCAATCCTCACTCATCCAGTTGTGCTTAGCTGAACCGTAAACTGTGGGGAAGTCTAACTGCCACTCTTCTGCACCAAGCTCAAACATTAAATCAAACACCTTTTCATGTACTTCATCGGGTGTGCAATTTTCCTTATCGACTTTATTTACCACAACACAAGGTTTTAAGCCTAAATCAATAGCCTTTTGCAACACAAAACGGGTTTGTGGCATAGGGCCTTCAAAAGCATCCACTAAGAGCAGAACACCGTCAGCCATGTTCAATACACGCTCTACTTCACCGCCAAAATCGGCGTGACCTGGTGTGTCAATGATATTAATCTTAGTGTCTTTATAAACTACAGATACATTTTTAGACGTAATGGTGATACCGCGTTCGCGTTCTAAATCATTATTATCTAGAATTAAGTCTCCAGTATTTTCATTTTCACGGAATAACTGACAGTGATACATAATCTTATCTACCAATGTGGTTTTACCGTGATCGACGTGTGCAATAATTGCAATGTTTTTAATCTTAGTCATAACAGATGCTGATTTTAAGCGCGCAAAGGTACATCTAATTATCCTCATTTCGTTAATTATATGTTATAATTTGAAAATCAGGCAATTTCAATTCGTATCTTGTCGTTATAGAATGGATTAATAGTAAAGGCCTTTTCTCATCAACCGCTAATTGGGCTATTTACGCCTACCTGTCTGCAAACAGGTATGACTTAAATGAAAAAAGATGAATGCAATTAGCAAATACACCAAGTTTGTACCCTACCTATATTTTTTATCGGTAATCGTATATTGGTTTACAGGTATTAATAAAATTGAAGGGAGTTCTGCTTATCTAATTTTATTATTTGGCATTCCTTTTTTATGGCAGTTGATTAAGCCCAACCGAAAACTCAATTTCTCATTAGGGATTGTATTTGTCTGTCTTTCGTCTTACCTTATATTAGCTTACTTATTTAATGTACTTAATATCGTTAACTGGTCAGAATCTTCTAAACGACTTTTATTTTATGGTGGTTTATTGGTATTCGGAAATTTTGTGATGTCACTTTGGATAATTCGCAATAGCATAAAAAAGGTTTTTTAAAATGTTATCTTTGCAACTTAATATTTAAGTCTTAAGCTTTGATTTCAATTCCAAAACTAAAACATTCCGATTCCAATAATTTCTTTTTGCTTTGTGGACCTTGTGCTATTGAAGGTGAAGATATGGCATTGCGCATTGCTGAAAAAGTGATTTCCATTACCGATAAACTTAAAATCCCTTACGTTTTTAAAGGCAGTTTTAAAAAAGCAAATCGCAGTAGAATTGATAGTTTTACAGGAATAGGTGACGAAAAAGCCTTAAAAATTCTCAAAAAAGTTTCGGATACGTTTAATGTCCCAACAGTTACAGATATACATGAAGCTTCTGATGCTGCCATGGCTGCTGAATATGTTGATGTACTACAAATACCTGCATTCTTGGTAAGACAGACGGATTTGGTTGTTGCAGCTGCCAAAACAGGAAAAGTAGTGAACTTAAAGAAAGGGCAATTTATGAGTCCCGAGGCCATGAAACACGCGGTGCAAAAGGTAAAGGATGCTGGTAATGACAACGCATGGATTACCGACAGAGGCACAATGTTTGGTTACCAAGATATGATTGTAGATTTTAGAGGTATACCAACGATGCGCCAATATGCACCTACAGTTTTAGATGTAACGCACTCGCTTCAGCAACCCAACCAGAGTATTGGAGTTACAGGAGGACGACCAGATATGATTGAAACCATTGCTAGAGCTGGTGTGGTTAACAATGTTGATGGTTTATTCATTGAAACACATTTTGATCCTGCTAACGCTAAAAGTGATGGAGCCAATATGCTACATTTAGATAATTTGGAAGGCTTGCTCACAAATTTAGTTGCTGTAAGACAACTCGTTTCTACGTTTTAGAGCGTTTGGGCTTTAAAATCAATTTAAACGGATTGGTATTGATTTCCAATTGTTTTTGAAGTACATATACCACAACCTTATCATTAATATCTTCAACAGATTTGTAGCGAAGCGATCGGATTGATTTTCTGTTGGCATCAACAAAATATTCGGTAAACTTATCCATTTTGTCAAAATGCCAAAAGGCTAAATCAACGTAATCTTTAGATTGATTAAGGAAACACAGCGGAATGCCATTACAGTAATAAAAGGGAATTTTCCATTTGTATAATAACTCTGAATTTGGTGCCACGGCTTCAACTATGGACTGTAATTGTAGTAAAATAGACCTGTAAGGTTCTGGTTGTTTTAATATGTAAGCTTCCGCAGGGTTCAAAATCTAAAATAATCCTAAAATGCCTAATACCAGTAAAGCAATACCAATAATAGCCTTAAATGGCATGAGCCTGTCCGATAATTTCCTTAAACTGGTTTCTAAAGCCGGTACTTTACTAAAAACATGTGTCAGTAACAATATACCTCCTAAAATACTTAGGACGTTAGTTAAAATATTAGCTCTAAAAAACAAAATAGCCAATATCACCAATGCGCCACCAATAACCGTTTGAAACGGTACCAACACACCTGCAATCTTATTAAAAAAATTACTTTCACCATCCCATTTGTCTAAAGTTGTGAGACCTAAAAGCACACCTCCAGTAATTTTTGCAATTGTATAAAGTAAGGCCATTAATCCTGTCATTTCAAAAAAATTAAAAAATTTATACTCAAAAATAATAAATATCTGAGATAAATTTATTTACTTTGTATTTCAAAGTACTTTATATTATGAGTAATGAAGATTATTTAAAAGACATCAGCGAGATTAAGAATTTAATGCATAAATCGTCTCGTTTCATTTCATTGAGTGGTTTATCTGGTGTGTTAGCTGGTATTTATGCATTAATTGGGGCAGCTATGGCCTACTGGTTAGTTACAAATCGTAGCGGTGGCACACTTTTTATCTTCCATGGTTGGGTATTTTGGACTTGTATGTTTATTCTTTTTATGGTAGCCCTTTTGAGTGCCGTTACCGGTATTATTCTCACCACTCAAAAAGCTAAAAAGAACAATGAAAAGATATGGGACAATTCGTCAAAAAGATTACTTTTTAATTTTTTAGTTCCGCTTTTAGTAGGTGGTGTTTACTGCTTCATAATTTTAAATCAAGGTCGCTATGGGCAAACTGGAGGATTAATGCTTATCTTTTACGGACTGGCTTTGGTTAGTGCTTCGAAATACAGCATTGGAGATATTAAATATTTAGGCTATATAGAAATTGTTTTAGGGCTAATTGCCAGTTACTATCCTGGTTATGGTTTTTGGCTTTGGGTCATTGGCTTTGGAGTTATGCATATTGTTTATGGCACTTGGATGCATTTTAAATATGATAGGAAGTAAAATTCTAGAAGATATACAAAGACGTGAAGCGCAAAATAAATACTGAATACTGAAACTTGAGCATAATAACCAACATAAATAAGCTTTTTGATCATCGAATACGACTTGGCATTATGTCTGTTCTTATGGTAAATGAGCATGCAGATTTTAAAACACTAAAAGAATTATTAGGTGCTACTGACGGTAATTTAGCAAGCCATACTAAAGCTTTGGAAAAAGCTGAATATATCTTAGTTGAAAAGCAATTTATTGGCCGCAAACCTAATACAAGATACAGTGCTACGAAACTGGGCAAAGCCGAATTTAAAAAACATATTGAGGCTCTCGAAAAATTGATTAAAAAGACCTAAAAAAATGAAACAATTTGTAAATAAGAACTCTGTAGTACGAGAAATTTGGGGCAAAAGTGATACCATACTTATGGTTTTTGCTGGTGCTTCGGCAGAATTTGCACTCAATAAAGCTGTGGATTGGCTCTATTTTACAGGCAAATTGCCTAATGATCCATTAGGAAGATTATTTTCAACAGTGAACTATGCCAGAGCTATTGTGTTCTCAGAAGAAGCATCGACTCTAAAAGCTATAGACAGGATTAATGCCATACATGGTTCTGTAGAGAAAAGTCGAGGGCAAAACATTCCGGAATGGGCTTACAAAGATGTACTATTTATGTTGATTGATTATTCCATTCGTTCTTATGAGACTTTAGAACGATCTTTAAGTAATAGTGAAAAACAAGAGGTTCTCGGCGTATTTAGAAAAGTAGGAACAAGAATGGGATTAAGTGATTTGCCACTGACCTATTCAGCATTTAAAATTGAGAGACAGCAGCACCTAAAACAGAATTTAGAAAACGGAGAGTTTACCAAAGACTTATACAAACAATATAAAAAGCATTTAGGCTTTATTAGATACCGACTGTTAATAGAATCACAGATATTACTCGTACCAGAAACCGCAAAAGCATTACTAAACCTTAGACGTTTTTCAATATTAACACCAATGATTGTCATTTATAAAGTATTCAGAAGTATTAAACTCGATTGGATGGTGAAGGCAGCACTTTTACCACCAGCATATAAACAAGATATAAAACGCATGAACATTACATAAGATTTTTTTTAATTATTTACTTTGAAAAACAAAGTACTTTAAATACAAAAATAAACTATAAAATTTTGTCACAAGCCTAACAGGCAGGGTGATCCAAATCAAATTACCGTGAAAAATCTATTTTATAAAATACAGGCTTTGAGAAAACAACTCATTATCTGGCTATTTGAACATTCGCAACGTATTTACACTTCGTTATTCAAAAATCATGAATCTTGGAACATCACTAAAGCGGATTTACTAAATCTACCTCAACCCTCTTTTGGAAGGCATTTGGGTGAGTTTTTGCACAAAAACAACTTTGAACTTATACCAAAGGTAGAACGTCACGATTGCTACCATGTGCTATGTGGATATAATACCAATGTTGAAGATGAAATTGCTTTACAGTGTCTTTGTTATGGCAATGGAAAACGCAGTCCGTATCTGTATGGAGCCATAATTCTTGGTGTTGCTATACTACCTGATTATTATCAATACTATTACAAATCCTATAAAACAGGAAAACGCGCCCATCCGTTTCATCATTTCGATTACAGAAAGCTTTTAAACGTATCTATAAAAGATCTTAGGGAAGCTATTTTTTCTAAAACTGAATTACATAACATTAATCATATTGCCTCATGAAGAAACTAAAAATCATAGTACTCATTGGTGTATTTGTTAGCTTAGGAGTTTTTATGACTTATCATTGGATAAGTTTTAGAACAAATGGTTTTGTTTATGATGATATAAGTGCTATTCCAAAAAACAAAGTTGGACTACTTTTAGGTACTGGAAAATACACTGCAAGTGGAAATATCAACCTCTTTTACAAATACAGAGTTGATGCCGCTGTAAAGCTCTATAAAGCAGGAAAAATAGAATACATCTTGGTGAGTGGTGATAACAGCCGAAAAGATTACGACGAGCCATCAGACTTTAAAAAAGATTTAATAGCCAAAGGTATTCCCGAGCATAAAATCTTTTTAGATTATGCAGGTTTTAGAACACTGGATTCCGTAGTTAGAGCAAAAAAGGTTTTTGGTCAAACCTCTGTAACCTTTATATCTCAAAAATTTCATAATCAACGTGCCATTTATATCGCCAATCACTACAACATAAAAGCTGTTGGCTTTAATGCGAGAGATGTTTATAAATCACACCTTAGAGAATATTTAGCACGCTCTAAAGCTAGTCTCGACTTAGTTTTTAATGTTAAACCTAAATTCTTAGGAGAAAAAATAATAATTCAATAGCTACTTATGAAACTACAATTCAACAAAAACTATTTGGTCTTAGCACATTCCATATTCTTAATAGAATTGGCCATTGCCTTTATCATCAAAACAGGATTCATTCGCTACACCTTTGGCGATTATCTTGTAGTTATTTTACTCTATGCCATTTTTAGAGGATGCACCAATATGAGTGTGAGGGCCTCAGCTTTGGTTGTCCTGTTAATTGCCTATGGTATAGAGTTGCTCCAACTCACACCTTTCTTAACCTACTTTAATTTACAAGATAGTTTTACTGCTAAACTCATTTTTGGTAGCACATTTCAGTTTGGTGATATCATAGCATATACTTTAGGAATAATAACAATACTAATAATAGAACATTACAATGGAAACCATAAAAACACTCATACAGTCAAAGTTTAAAACCTTATCCTTAGTTACAGTAGCTTTAATATTTAGCATTATTACGCTAATGGTTAGAATTAAGCTTAACAGGTCGTTCTTCTATCTATTTCTGGTATGGAATATCTTTTTAGCCATTATACCTTATGCAATAACCATGTATTTAAACACAAAATCTCAAATAAGCAAACCGCAACTAGGCTTTTGGTTTTTGATTTGGTTGGCTTTCTTACCCAATGCACCATACATTATCACAGACTTAATCCATATTAGAATTGGCAACGATAACTTATTGTGGCTAGATGTCTTAGTTGTACTATCATTTGCTTTGAGTGGGCTGCTCCTCTTCTATCTTTCAATAATAGATATGCAAAAAATGATAGCTTCAAAATTTAGAAAGATTCCTATAACAACACTAACTGTCACGATTCTATTTTTATGCAGTTTTGGTGTTTATCTAGGTCGATTTTTACGTTATAATTCTTGGGAAATTATCAGTAATCCACAAGTGTTAATATCGGATGTTTTTAATATTATTATTTCACCTTTTCAAAATGTAAATGCTTGGTTATTTACTCTTGGCTTTGGGGCATTTTTAGTGGTTGGGTATTGGATGTTTAAAAACTTACATAAATCATAAAAAAACAAAAATGATGAAAAACATACTATGCTTAATACCCTTTATAGTTCTATCAATAAGCTGTAAAGAACATAACAAAAAAATAAATCATAAGGATTCAATAGAAGTTGAATTAAAAAAAGACTCCTCAGAAATAGAAATCGCTGACTTACCTATAAATATTGATAGCACAGATTATTTAATTCACCCCATTGGCAACATTAAGGAATATACGTCTCGCTATTCTAGCAAAAGCTCCTATGCCTCATATAATGTTTCAAATCAGAATAGCTATTCTATTGGCGGGGAGTTTTCCAACATCAAGTTTCAACACAAAGACTCTTCAAAACTAAAACCTTTATTTGATAAAATTGTGAAGATTAAATCAGTTCATTTTTTATATGAAATTAAGAAAAATACAGGTTTAGAATTTTTAGTGTACAAAGTAAAAGACATTGACACAAATGGCGATTTAAAATTAAATCATTTGGATATAAATACATTGTATATCAGTAAGATGGATGGATCAAGTCTAAAAAAACTCACTAAGCATTTAGATCAAATTATAGATTGGAAAACTATTCCAGAATTAAATAGACTTTATCTAAAAAGTATTACAGACACCAATAAAAATGGTGATTTTGACAAAGAAGATAAAGTAAACTATTCTTATGTTGATTTAACTGACAGTGAACTAAAACTTATTGAATACCATCCCATAAACTAATTCCCATCCACATAATCCTGAAGATAGCTAAAACGTTCCGTCAGTTTACCATCTTCAGTAGTGATTTTAGCACGTTTTAAAATGCCTTTTTCATCATTGTTAAAAAATGCTGGAATCACATGTTCAACAAACGTCTCGCCGAAGCCTTCACTGGCATCTTTAGGCAATTCGCATGGTAAATTGTCCACAGCCATAACCGTAATGGCATCTTTGGCATTAAAAGGTACTTCTGTTTCAGTTTGAGGATCATAGCCATAAAACGGATCTGCAATGGTAGAAGGTCTTATGGTACTTGCTACAGGACCATCAATATCACAAGAAATATCAGCCACTAAATTGATTCTAAAATCTTGATGTTTGGCATCTTCTCTTGTAAACAGATAAGGCGCATTGTTTCCATAGAAATGACCCGCAATAAAATAATCGGTTGCCTTTGCGTAAGGCATAAAATTACTTTCGTAACCCGAAGGATCTTTGTAAAATTCCCATTTATTACCCACTTTACCATCACTTCGTTTGGCATATTCCATAACATCTGCCATAACATAGACAGGTTCGGTAAACTCTGATGTTAAATATAATGCATCACTGACCTCCTTAATACCTAAATGATCTAATATTTCTTTAGCCCCGTAAGCTACCTTTCCTGTTCCCGTAAGCAGAATCTTAATATTCGGAACGGTAATCTTATCGAGTTCTGCTTTTACTTCATTTAAGTCCGCAAGTGTTTCTACTTTTGGCAAATTGAAAAGACCATCTCGTAAACCTAACGCTCTAAAGCCATTGTAAGCCCCTACCAAACCCGCATAACGTCCAAAGCCTATTAAACGTGCACCACTTTGCTTAACAATAGTTTCGTGATCGTACATTTCAATATTCTTCTCTAGCATAGCCAATAAAAGTTTTCTATTGTAGGGCTGTTTTTTAATGGTATGCGAAAAATAAAAGTATTTTTTATTAGGAATTAGGTGCTCAACAGGAACTTCCTTTACCCCAATCATCACATCTGCATCGGAGACATCATCGGCAACTTCAAATCCCAATTTGGCATAAGCTTCATCCGAAAACACTCTAATATCCGAAGATTCTACCACAAACTCAGCCTGTGGAAATCGCTTTCTGGCTTCTGCCAAGGTTTCTGGTGAAAAGACAACACGTCGGTCTGGTGGGTTTTTACGTTCTTTTATGATGGCAAATTTCATGGAAGTTCTGTTTTATTCTTGTACGTAACAGTAATTTTATATTCCGTGCGAAAATAAGCCTATTTAAATCTGTTTACAAATCAATTTGCACGCTCAACTTCACTTTCACTTTTTAGCACATAATCTCCATCTTCTTGTTTTATGTAAAGTGCTTTGTTGCCAGATTCTCCGTTTCTTGTAATCTCATTTCCTTTTATGGTCTTGGTGACTTTCTCGGTATAGGTTTCCTCAACCTTGCCTTCAGCTGTTCCGCTGCCCCAATTCCATTTTACTTTTGTTCCTTTTTGTATCATTTTATTACCGTTTGGTTTGAAATTAAAATTTTATACTGACATTTTTTCTTAACAAATTGATAAAACTGATTTGGTATAGCTTTTGAGTTAATAATTTTAGTAATTTCGCACACCATTGGGCAAATTGCTTTGTTCATTGGTATGGTGCGTTAGGGATGGAACGGCATGTTTGAGCTCTTTTTTGATTTTTCTTCAAAAAAAGCGAGTAGTGACAGCCCGACTCTATGAAGCTTCTGCGTAATAGAGAAACGCCCAAAAAGAACTATTGAAATTATCATTTATAAGAGACGTCTGCTTATGCAGAAAAATGGGGTCGACTGGTTTTGACAGCGAGATTAATTAAATGGTAAGCACGTCGTGTAATGGCATTGAAACACGTAAAAGGCTAGACCAAATTTTAAACGGCGAGAATAACTACGCTTTAGCTGCCTAATCTGAATTATAGTAAGATTAAGCCTCGGCTCACAAGGTGAGCAAGCTTTATGTTCCCGAAAAGCCCTAGTCAGTGGCGTTTCTTTTAGGAGCATCGTAAAAATTGACTAAGATCGGGTAGTGCTTTGATGCCCTTTCGAGATTAAGAAGCTAAGTTTTAAGTAGGTTGTCTTTAACCAGCTTAAAATCGAAAACCCAAGAATAGACTAAGCGTGTAGAAAACTCTTTGGTTACTTGTTTGGACGAGAGTTCGATTCTCTCCGACTCCACAATTAAGCCTTGTATCATCAATAAATACAAGGCTTTTGTTTTTTAGTTGATAATATAGTTGAT
>CAYVNR010000022.1:0-59548 GCA_964453045.1 uncultured Flavobacteriaceae bacterium | reverse complement strand
AGCCAACCAACGGAAACAGAAAAGAGTTTAAAGCCCATTTTACCTTGAAACGATAGAATTATTATGAGATTAAAAAAGTTTTGTTTAGTAGCATTTACTGTATTAGTAGCAAATTTTAGTTTTGCACAAGAAGGAGTACCAATTTATTCAGATTATTTAACTGACAATTATTATTTAATACATCCATCCATGGCAGGTGTTGCAAATTGTGCTAAAGTACGACTTACTGCTAGGCAGCAATGGTTTGGTGTTGATGATGCGCCAAGTCTACAAACGTTAAGTGTCAACGGTAGAATCGGTGATTCTCCGGTTGGAGTAGGAGGTATTTTATTTAATGATGCCAACGGTTACCATTCCACAGTGGGTGGATATGCTACCTTTGCCTATCATTTAATGTTCTCAAGAAATGAGATTGATTTGAATATGTTATCATTTGGTTTAAGTGCAGGTTTTCTACAATATAAATTAGATGAAACCGATTTTTTAGCGCCTGGGGAGTTTGATCAGGCTATTGCAGGTATTGAGCAAAGTGCTACAAATTTTAATATTGACTTTGGCTTCTCGTATCATTTTTTAGATTTTTATGCACATTTTACGGCTAAGAATATTTTGGCAAACGAAGGTATAAACTTTAATGACCAAGGTTTTGAATTTGATAATCTACGTACTTATTTGGCTTCTATAGGTTATACTTTTAGCAAATTTGGAAGCGATTGGAGCTATGAACCTTCAATTATGTATATGTATAGGGATGCAACAGAAGAATCATCTATTGATATTAATGCTAAAGTATATCGTGAAATGGACTTTGGTAAAGTTTGGGGAGGCTTATCTTATAGAAGAAGCTTAGATGGTGCTGAATTTGTTGATGGCTCTGGTACAAGTAGCCAAAAACTACAGTATTTTACTCCTTTTGTGGGTGTAGATTATAACAATTTTGTATTTGCTTATACATATTCTTATCAAGCTAATACTGTTAATTTTAATACTGGAGGCTTTCATCAAATTACTTTGGGCTATAATTTTAATTGTAGAAAAGAGAAATATGAATGTAATTGTCCAGCAATAAACTAATAAATAAAAGGCTCGATTTTAAAATCGAGCCTTTTATTTTGTACTATTCCCATTTATAATTTTTCTGTAGGGCTTGTGTTTTTATGGCTTTTACCATAGCATTTTCAAGACCGTTGGATTTATCTGTTGTTTTTTTCGAAATATAATCGCGACGCTTTATGTTTAATTCCGAAATTGCTTGTTGAAGCTTTTCTCTTTCTTGTCGTTTATTTTCAATATAAGATTTAATTTCAGCCTTGGATTTACCTTTTAATTCTTTAGGGAGTTCCTCTTCTTCTAGATCATCATAAGAGAAATTGGCTTCTTTTTCAGCATCGACTAAATCCCATGAACTATTCTTGTACAATCTTGAACTTTTACTTATAGTTCTGCTTACAGCATTTGCCTTATTATATCCTCTGGCATTAGAATCTTGTTCGGCTTGGAGTTCCATTTTTGCTCTGCCTGTTTTTCCATATGCGACATAAGTTTTATTGAGCTTTTCGTTTAATTCTAAAATTTTGTCATCATACGGAGACGCAATATGTACGGTTGCTTTATTATGGTTTATTGCCATATAGTCTCCATGAGTTAAATCTGCACCGTCTTTCCAATAGCTTGATATACCTTGGTTATAATCACCACAAAAAATAGTGTTTACAGTAACATCATTTTGATGTGCTAATTTTGAAGCCTCTTTATAATTTACTTGCCCTTGGGTATAAGGCTCATTTCCTGCTATAAAAATAAGCTTTAGATCATCTTTATTATCTCCCCAATCCAATTGGTTCAATGCTGTTTTAATGACTTTTCCGCAGTATTCGTTTCCTCCATTTGTTGTTAATGAGAATAAAGATTTAGAGATTTCATCTAAATCGTCACTGAATGCAATGACTTGTCTTAAATAGCCTTCATCTGCATTGAGATTATCATTACCGTATTCGTAAAGCGCAATTTTAAGATTAGGGCTTTTTTCTTCACATTTTGCATATGACAGTTCATTTACAATTTGCCAAAGTTGTGCTTTAGCTTGGTCAATAAGTCCATCCATACTGTTACTGGTGTCCAATAAAAGGGCAACTTTTATTTCCGGATTTTTAGTGTTGAATTTAGTTTCAAGTTTTGTTTCTACAATCGATAAATCTTGGTTTTTGCTCTTCGAATTTGCATTACAAGCTGTAGCTGTTGCCAAGCATAATGCAATAATTGTGATTTTAAATACATTTTTTTTCATAACTAACTATTATTTATGCACTTAGATAGTGCTCAGTTTTACATTTTTAATTCTTTTACATCAATGGTACCGTTTGGTGAAATGACGTAGTATTTGTGTTTAATTTCTGTTTTTGTAATTGGTTTTTCTTTTACCTGTTCAGGTTTAGGAGTCAATACCAACTTTATATTCATCCCTATTTGTACGACAGGTTCTAATATTGATGGGTTAATAACCACATCATAGCGTTCATAGGTAAGTGGTTGGTAGTAATATGACGTTTGTTTTTTTGCCGTAGTGATGGCTTTACCTTTTTTTAAAGCATCAAAAGAGACACTGTTATAGGCTTGGTAACTTTGATAGAAATCTTTAGGAAAATAACAGTACTTGTCATCTGCGATTGCGACATCGTATTGCGATAAATCAAAACCTAAAGCAGCGTAATATGCTTTTTTGTCTTCAATGAGGCTTAATAGTTTATCTTGAAGGTTTTTGTAAACAGCCTGAATATCCTTAATAAAATAATCAACCTTAACTAAATTATAAACTTCGCTTTTTGCACAAGCTTCGAGAATACTCTCAAATTGATTGGTTTTTGTAAATTGAATATGAATGTTTTGCTGTAACTCAAAACCCTTCGGAACTTCTGTGTAGGTTTTACTGAATAGCTTTTTGGTGACTTCAACTTCGTAAACGGGTATAAATGATATGACATCAATCGCAAAATCTTTCTGCGTAATACCTTTAGCATTCAATCGCATTTTAATACTATCTATACGCTGTTTCATTAAGGCATTTGTTTTTTCTGCACTAGGCCCTATTTGGGATACATTGAATATTGCAGTATATGTGGTGGCATTTACATTTTGAAGTGCCTTTAGATCAATAGTCAATACATCACTAGGATGTAGGATCTTGTTGATTTGTTGCTGTAAGGCTGGGTTGTAAATGGTCGCATTACCGGCAGTTAGGATATTTTGCCTAGAAATTTCTGGAGTGATTTGATTGTAATTTCCTTTATGCTGAGCTATTAGTAAGCTACAGCAAAATAATAATAGCACAATAGCTAAATTGCTTCTCTTCATTTTGATTTGTATGTTTTGATTAATGATGCCGTAAAGCTCTGTTGAAAAAACTTTAATAAAAACCAAGAATGAGTAAAGTGTAAGTTTTGATGCGTAAAGTATACCTTGCTTTTAGTTAATGCTACTATTTGGCAGTCTAAAAGCTTTCAATTTTATCGATGCCATTTTTTGAAACCAAATAAAGTATGTAAGTTTAGTCCAACTAATAAATTTAGTGCTAGTGAAACCTTATAGAGCACACATATTAATTGTATTTTTTTGCATTCTTGGCTTATACAGCTTTGGACAAAACAAAGGGATTGAAAATTTTGATGATGAGCGACTGTTCACCATAAGAGGATCTGTATACGATAAATCTACCCATAAACCTTTTAGAAATGTTGAGATTTTTATCAATGGCGGTAAATATACCAGAACAGCTATTGACGGCACATTTAATATCCGAGCTAAAATAGGTGACGAACTTATTGTACGACACAGTGATTTTGAGCCCATTTATTATACTATAAAGACCAAAGAACGCATTACCATAGAAGTTGTAGATGAGCAACAAAGCAGAAGTTCTAAAAAAAATAGCAACACGCAAAACTTCAATCAAATGATAGACTCAGCTGATGCGTATCTAAAAACTGATGCAGAGAAGAGTATCAAGTTTATTGGTGATGCGTTAAATATAGATATTTCGCCATACCAAAGCGCAGAAGCACATGAGCTACTGGGCGATATTTATATGTATTGGAAACAGTACGACCTTGCTATTTCGGAGTACAAGATCAGTATTCAGAATACCGAAAAGCCTTCGGCGGTATTAAAATTGGCAAAAGCGTATTTTAATAATGGGGACTATTCAAAAAGTCTTTCAACACATCAAAATCTTAATGAAAAAGATTTATCTAATTATGACAAAACTGTTTTATACGAGGGTATAGGTGATGTTCATCTAAAAATAGATAATATTCCAAAAGCAATTATGTCTTACGAGAAAGGATTAAAAATTGCTAAAGAGCATCTAATAGCTCCAAAAGTAACGGATTTTAATTCTAAAATAGCCCAAGCTTATAATGAAAAAGGGGAGGTAAGCAAGGCCAAGGATTTTTTTAGTAATTCTCTTAATTTGGCCAATAAAGAAAATAAAAAACGTGCTGTTGAAGAGCAAGTAAAAGTAGCAGAGTTTAATAGTGAAAATGAAGATTACGAAAGTGAGATTATTTTAAGAAAGCAAGCTATTGAGAGTATTGAGGACATAGAAAAAGACTCCATTATACCTAATGAAAGTGCTTTGACATCACAGAAGCAAAACTATAAGTTGGGCAATGCCTATTTATTAAACAATGATCTCGAAAATGCTATTCCATCCTTTAAAAAGAGTATAGAAGAATCTGAAAAAAAGGGTGATTTAGATGTAAAAAAGGATGCAACACGTAAGCTTTCAGAAGCATATATTGATATTGGCAATGCAGAAGAAGGCCTAAAGTGGTTAAATGAGTATAAAAAAACTGTCGATGAAGCTTATGCAAAAAAAGTCCAAGAACTATCACAAGTTGCACGCTTTAGTAGAAATTTAGCAGAACAACAAAACAGAATAACCTCCTTAGAAAGCGATAGAGCACTATCGAGAAGTACTTACGAGCTCACACAAGAACGTAATAAACGCCAACAGCTAATCATCTATTCGCTCATTGGTGGTTTGGTTTTGTTCTTAATCACAGGTTATTTAATGTACAAATACATAAAACAACAACGCTTGGCAAATAACCTTTTGGCATTAAAATCTTTAAGAAGCCAAATGAATCCACATTTTATTTTTAATGCCCTAAACTCTGTAAATAGTTTTATAGCTACTAATGATGAGCGCACAGCCAATAAGTATCTATCTGATTTCTCGCGTCTAATGCGTTCGGTTTTAGAAAATAGTGATGAAGATTTCATTCCCTTAAAAAAGGAAATTGAACTATTGGAGCTATACACTAAACTAGAGCATTTTAGATTTCAGGATAAATTTGATTATTCCATTCATGTAGACGAAACAATAAATATTGAAGAGTTTCAGATACCACCGATGTTATTACAACCTTACATAGAGAATGCTGTTTGGCATGGTCTACGTTATAAAACGGAACAGGGGCATTTAAAAATAGCCGTACACCAAAAGACTAAAGAGGAAATAACCATTTCTATAACCGACAATGGTATTGGGAGAAAACGCTCTAAAGCTTTAAAAACCGCAAATCAAAAAAAGCAAAACTCTAAGGGTATGGACAATATAAAAAAGCGGGTTGCTATTTTAAATGAGATGTACAAGGACAAGGTTGATGTGACTATTGAAGATTATCAAGATGTAGAAGATGTGGGTACTAAAGTTATCGTAAAATTGAAAAAAGACTAAATAAATATAGAGGCAAACAGGTTAAGACTATAATCGAACCCAAAATTTACTGCCTCTACACTCAAAAAAAGAACATGAAATTAAACGCTATCTTAGTAGAAGATGAAGAAAAAAGTAGAGAGATTTTAAGAAATTATCTCACTAAATACTGTCCAAATATTTCGATTGTTGGTGAAGCTGCCAATGTAGATGATGCACTTGTACAGATAAGGAACAACAATTTAGATGTGGTGTTTCTAGATGTAGAAATGCCCTATGGAAATGCTTTTGATTTATTAGACAAAGTAGGCGATATTAATTTTGAAACCATATTTGTAACTGCTTATAACCATTATGCTATTGAAGCTCTGAATGCTCACGCATCTTATTACTTAATGAAGCCCATTTCTATTGATGAATTGATAAAAGCTGTGGATTATGTCACAGAGATTAGAGCCAAGGAAGATGCTTTGCAGGATCAGGTTTTGGTGCCAAAAACAAATTCGGTAAATGGTAAAATTACCATACCGCAACAAGATGGTTTTGAGATTTTAGAAACTGCGGATATAATGTACTGTAAAGCAGACGATAATTATACCGAGATTCATCTAAACAATAATAAAAAGAAATTAGTTAGTAAGACATTAAAATATATAGAAGAAAGCTTAAAGGATGCTAATTTTGCTAGAGTGCATAAAAGCTATTTGGTTAATGTCAACGAAGTTGTTAAATACAAGAAAGGCAAGGGAGGTAGCGTAGTGTTGAGCAATGGTAAAGAGATTATGGTATCTGCTTCAAAAAAATCTGGTTTGTTGTCTTATTTTAAATAACACCAGGTTATCTAAAAGTTTTCATTTTATTCTCTTTTTAGACAGCCATCTCTTAAAAAATTGATTAGTTTTAAAACTAAATCATTCGAGTAAAACGACAATTTAAATTAACAATAAAAAGGTGTCTCAATCAATAATGAGATTCCTTTTTTCAAAGGAATTTATATGCCAATAATACAATCTGTAAAAGGAATACATCCGCAAATACCAAGTGACTGTTTCATTGCTGAAAATGCAACCATTGTGGGTGAGGTTACTATGGGAAATAACTGTAGCGTCTGGTTTAATGCCGTGATTAGGGGAGATGTACATTTTATAAAAATGGGGGATAAGGTGAATGTGCAAGATGGAGCCGTTATTCATGCCACATACCAAAAGTCACCAACTACTATTGGGAGTAATGTCTCTATTGGTCACAATGCCATTGTACACGGTTGCACTGTTGAAGATAATGTGTTAATAGGTATGGGAAGTATTGTTATGGACGATTGTGTGATAGAAAGCAATAGTATTATTGCTGCTGGCGCAGTAGTTACTAAAAATACTATTGTTGAATCTGGAAGTATTTACGCAGGTGTGCCAGCAAAAAAAGTAAAGGACATTAGTAAAGCCTTAATTTCTGGGGAGATAGACAGAATTGCCAATAATTATGTAAAGTACTCTGGCTGGTTTAAAGCGTAATTTTGAGTTGCTCAATCAATTCTTCTGTAGATGTAATCTTGTTTAAATCATTAGAGCTTAAAACTGTAGTAAACTTATTTTGTTCTCGTTTTAAAATGATAGGACACAGCATCTCAATATTGGGAAAAATATTTTCAAATTCATCTTTGTGATAAAATATCATATCAAAGTGACTTTCTTTTCTAAAGGTTTTCCATATTTTGTTTTCAGAAAAGGTATCATAAGTTAATGTACATAAACTGCACGGATAAGTAGAAGGGCTAAACAATTTATGACCAACATCAAATAGAGCGTTTAATTTTCCTGAGTTAGCATTGTAGATAAAGAGTAATTTCATATTCTAATAGTCAGAAATATATAGCAATATTTACATAAAAGCACCGAAAAGATTTCCTGTTTTTCGGAATACAACTAAAAGTCCAAATAAGAGGTTGCAAATTGATGATCTATTATAGTATTAAGGACTTCAAGATTTCCATTAGAATACAGTTGTATTGAAACTGGTTTTGCGTCACCATTCAACAAATTATTATTTGCAAGTATGGCTTTGGTCTGCTTAGCTACAGCTAAACCGGAGTCTATAATCTTTACATGCTCAGGAAGCATTTTAGAAAGTGTCGGAATAAGATAAGGGTAATGTGTACAACCTAGCACCAAATAATCAATATTATGTTTTAACATAGGTTTTAGATAGGTTTTTAAAAGGTCTAGCATTTCATCAGAATCCAACATTCCAGATTCAATAAGCGGCACAATACCTTCTCCCACTTGCTCAATGACTTTAATGCCGTTAGCATACAAATCAGTTGTTTTGTGAAACAAATGGCTGCTTAAAGTACCTTTAGTTGCTAATATGCCAATCGCTTTGGTCTGGGTATTTAAAGCGGCTGGTTTAATAGCGGGTTCTATACCGATAAAGGGGATATTATAATTAGCTCTTAAATAAGAGATGGCATTTGTGGTTGCTGTATTGCATGCAACAACAATTATCTTGCAGTTTTTTTTGAGAAGTATTTCGGTATTCTTGATACTCAATTGAAGTATTTCGCCTTCAGTCTTATTGCCATAGGGAGCATTCTTACTATCAGCTAAATAAATAAAGTTTTCGTTTGGTAAAAGCGTGTGAATCTCTTTAAAGATTGACGTACCTCCAATACCAGAATCGAATATGCCAATAGGTGAATTGCTCATAGTTACAAAAATAAAAAGTCGCCTATAAAATAAGCGACTTTCTAAATGTTATTTCTTTACTAAGTTATATTCCCATTTCAGCTTTAACATCTGCCATAAGGTCTTTTCCTTTGGCAACTATTAAACCTCCAGCTTCTAAAACATAATCGAAGCCTTGTGCTGCGGCTACTTTCTCTATAGCAGCTTTAGCTTTTTCTGTTATAGGTTTTAATAAATCAAATCTTTTTTTCTCTAAGCCTTGTTGTGCTTGCTGCTGATATTGACTTAAGCTTTGTTTCATGCTTTCAACCTCTTGCATACGCTTTTGGTTTTCCTCTTGGGTTTGTGCTGCAGCTTCTGCATCGTATTGCTTTAATTTAGCTTCTAATTCTTTAACAGACTCTTGTATAGTCGCTTGATACGTTTGACCTAGCTTAGCAATTTCATCATCTGCCTTTTTATATTCTGGCATTGCTTCGATTAGTTTTTGAGTATCAATATGTGCAATTTTACTTTGTGCAGCTATAAAACTTGTAGCTCCAATAAAAAGTGCTGTTGCAAATAATAGTGATTTTAAATGTTTCATTTTTTCTAAATTGTATTTGTGTGTTATAATTATTAATTGTTTTCTCCTTCTTTCTTCTTAGCTTTTGCTATAGAATCTCTCTTTTTTAGTTGTTTCTCACGCTCTTCGCGTGCTTTTTTTCGTTGCTCAATTATTTTTTGTTTTCTGGCTTCTAAAGCTTGTCTTCTTCGTTCTCTATCTCTAGCTTTTATTTCAGCAGCTGTTAACGGTTTTTTAGCCTTAACCGAATCATTTTCTACAGCTGTATTTACTTTGGTACTGTCTGTTTTTGTACTATCGGCGACTTTAGTTTTTGGAGCTGTCGGTGGCGTATTTTTAGCATCATCTTTCTCAGTTTCTGCCTCAGCTTCTTTATCTTTTGATTTGTTATTACGTGCGTCTAAAACTCTTTGTCGTCGTGCTTCTGCTTCACGTTTTTTAGCGGCCCTAATTGAATCTTGAGTTGCTCTTCTTGCTGCTAATGCTTCTTCGCGTTCGGCACGTTTTGCAGCTAATTCTGCTTCTCTTGTTGCTTTTCGTTCGTCCAAAGCTCTTTGACGCTCATCTTTTTCTTCGCTTACAACAGGTACAACATCTTCATCTTCTAAAGCTTTGCGCTCTTTTTTGCTTTTGGCTTGGTTTCTTTTAGATGTTCTTGTAATTGTTCTAAGAACCTGCTCACTAATGTCATAGCGCTCCGCAGAGTATAACATTACTACGTCGGCAGACTTGTCAAAAACAAAATCAAATTTTTTGGTTTCTGCTATTTGCTGCACAGCTGAAAATATCTGATCTTGTATAGGCTCTATCAACTGCCGCTTTTGGATAATTAAATCACCCTCTGGGCCAAAACGCTTCTGTTGATAATCTAAAATCTCTGCCTCTTCAAAAGAAATATCTTCCATGCGCTCTTCGTACAATTCTTTAGTAAGAAGAACACTTTCGTTTTCTAGCTCTTTTTTCTTTTGCTCTATAACTCCAAGTTTTTTCTCAATTTCTGTTTTCCATTGCATAACTTTTTTATCGAGCTGTGTAGAAGCATCTTGATATTCTGGCACATTTTGTAAAATGTATTCAGTATCAATATAGCCTATTCTTACACCGCGCTGTGCATTGGCGCTTAAGGCCATTAGACCAAATATTGTCAATAAAAAAAGAACTTTAAATTTCATCGTGTGTGTTTTTGTTTGGGGACATGTTTCCCGATCAATCAAATTATTTTTCGTTTTCAGTCTCACTAATCTTCAAATTTAACGAAATATATGTTTAAAAATTTTAACAGCATGATGAAATCTGTATTAGGGTATTAGAAAATATCGTGCCAAACTTAAAATTGTTGACCAATTATAAAGTGTGTTTCCCATTTTCTAGGTGATGTTCCATCGGGTAAATCATCGAATGCATGACCGAAATCTATACCAAGTAAACCAAAGGCTGGCATAAAAATACGTAATCCAACACCAGCAGATCTTCTTAAGTTAAAAGGGTTAAAATCTTTGAAATCATTTAAGGATTGTCCTCCTTCTAAAAATGAAAGTGCATAGATTTTTGCTTGCGCACCTAAAGTAATTGGATAACGCAATTCTAAAGAGAATTTGTTATAGATAGAGCCACCATCTTGTGAAGATAAGGATTGGTTAGGGTAACCACGTAGCTGAATAACCTCTCTCCCGTCTAATGCAAAATTCCCTAAACCATCACCACCAACAAAGAAACGTTCAAAGGGTATAACACCTCTATCATTATTATATGCTCCCAAGAAACCAAACTCCATACTTGGCCTCAATACCAATTGTTGCTTACCTAATTTTATTAGACTTGTATACCAATCGGCCTTAAATTTAATCTTATAAAATTCTAACCATTTAAAACGTTCTTGATCTATTTCACCAATCCTTGCAAAGTCATCTGGGTCTGCTGGGTCTAATTGATCACGTTCTTCTTTTAAAGCTTCGTAATCTACACCATTAACGAGCGAGTATGGGAAAGAAAACTTGGCCGAAGCCGTAAAACTAGAACCACTGGTTGGGAATATTGGGTCTATAGACAGGTTATTTCTACTTAAACCTATGGTATATGACAAATTGTTGGATGTACCGTCACCAAAGGTAAATAAACCTGTGTTGTAATTTTGTAAATCGTAATGTTGATAGCTTATGGCCTGAGATAGTAAGAAATAATCATCTGGCTTTCTCAGTCGTGTTGAAAGCCCGACAGTTAACCCTGTAATATTAAAACGTCTGCTTCTATCTGCTCTACGTGTCTGTGGATTAAATAGAAACTGTCTAGAATGCGAAAGTGATGTTGATAGTTGAAATGGCTTTTTACCACCTAACCAAGGTTCACTAAATGAAAAACTATAAGTTTGAAAAAACTGACTTGCTTGTAATCTCAGTGCTAAACTTTGACCATCTCCTCTAGGAACAGGTTTGTATGCATCTTTTTTGAAGATATCTTTTATGGCAAAGTTGTTAAAAGACAAGCCCAAAGTACCTATGAAACCACCACCACCATAACCACCTTGTAGCTGTATTTGGCTAGAACCTTGTTCTACCACCTCGTACTCTATGTCTAATGTCCCATCTACAGGATTAGGGTTTTTTATATTTGGTGTTAATTGTTGAGCGTCAAAAAAGCCCAGTTGACCAAGCTCTCTTAATGTTCTTATAATTTCGGACTTTCTATACAACTCCCCTGGACGCGTTCTTATTTCTCTATATATAACATGGTCATTGGTAACATCATTCCCCTTTACTGTAACGTTGTTAAAGTATGCAGGTTTACCTTCAGAGATACGAATTTCCATATCTATTACATTGCCATCTGCACTAACCTCAACAGGATTAATTGTTGAGAACATATATCCGGTGTTTTGGTAGAGGTTGGTTAAATCAGCAGCATCAGGATTTTTAGTGTTAGCTATACGTTCTCTTAGTTCTACACCATTATAGGTGTCACCTTCTTTTATCCTTAATACAGCAGCCAATTGCCTATCTGTATAGACTGTGTTGCCAACAAAATCGATTTTACCAAAGGTGTATTTTTCACCTTCTTCAACCTTTATGTTAAGACTTATGGTTTTGTTGTCATTATAAATAATGGAGTCTGATATTATCCTTGCATCCCTATAGCCATTCTCCTTGTACTTATCTACGATACCAATTAAGTCCTCTTTATAATCTTCTTCTATGTATTTTGAACGCTTAAAAATTCTGATAAAGTTTCTTTTCTTCGTATTTTTCATTGCTTTACGAAGTTTTTTGTCCTTTATTTTTTCATTGCCTTCAAAGTTAATTTGTTTAATTTTTACTTTTTCACCTTTATCTATTTTAACGAGCATATTAACACGCTCCTTCTCAAGAGAGTCAATGACTTGGGTCGTTACAATGTTAACTTTGGTGTTTAAAAATCCTTTCTTTTTGTATTTGTCAGTAAGGTAATTTCGGGTTGTGGCAATTAGATTTTCGGTAACTTTTGCTCCAGACTGAAGCTTATTTTCACTAATAATCTCGTCTTTTTTACCTTTCTTAACACCTTCTATGGTTACATTGTTGAGTTCTGGTAAATCGATAAGACGAATTTCTAAGTCTGCAGTGTTACCATCAACATTTGTGATGAATATGTCTATACTACTAAACAAATTAGATTTCCAAAGAGTTCTTACGGCATTTGCAATTTTTTCACCGCCAACTTGTATTTCTTCATCCTTTCTGAGCTTAGAATAAGCTATTATGGTTTGTTCACTGAAATTAGTGTTGCCTGTAACAGAAATATTTTTGATAGTGTATTTTGCTCCACCTTCAACTTGGGCATTACCTACCAATGAAATTGAAAAAAATAGTAAGGTGCATATAAATTTAGTAAAGGTGCTCAATACTGATTTATTAGGTAAGTTGTTCGCTTGTTTTTCCAAATCTTCGTTCTCTATTTTGATAATTTATCAGCGCTTCGTATAGATTTTCCTTTTTAAAATCGGGCCATAAAATATCGGTAAAATATAATTCTGCATAGGCTATTTGCCATAGCAAAAAATTACTGATGCGCTGCTCTCCGCTTGTGCGAATTAACAGGTCTACATCTGGTAAATTTTGCGTGTAAAGATGCTTATTTATAATGGATTCGTCAATACTTTCTGTAGAAATTATATTATTTTTAACTTTAAGCGATAGTTCCTTGATAACATTAACAATTTCTTCACGAGAACCGTAGCTTAATGCTAAAGTTAACGTCATATTCGTATTGTTTTTTGTCTTTTCTATAACATCCAAAAGTTCTTGATTTGCTTTTTTTGGTAAATCTTGTAAGCAACCAATAGCTGATAGTTTTATATTATTATCCTGTAAGGTTTTTATCTCCTTTTTTAAGGATTTTACCAAAAGCTTCATAAGGGTCTGTACCTCTAATTTAGGTCTGTTCCAGTTTTCTGTAGAAAAGGCGTACAAAGTCAAATTCTTAATGCCCAATTCAGCACTCGCTTCAACCGTTTGCCTTACAGCTTTGGTGCCGTTTTCGTGCCCAATAACGCGAAGTAAACCCTGTTGTTTTGCCCAACGACCGTTTCCATCCATTATAATTGCCACATGGTTTGGAAGCTTCTTTTTATTTATTTGTTCTTTAAGGCTCATGTTAAAAGTTGCAATAGCAAGGTCTTCTACCAAAGGTGTAAGTTAATGTAATTCCTGAGAACACATACCAATCATTACTATTTGTGTTACCGAAGCTTAAGGGTTCTCTAGATTCTGCATCTGGTACACTTCCGTCTAATTCATCAGAAAATGTGTAACGGGCTCCTATTTCAGCTGCCAATACAAAATGATTGGAAATATTGCTTTTATAGCCTAGTACCATAGGAATGCCATAGGCCCAGCTACTTGTGTTCTCTGATGTATACTCTCCAGTAGTGGTAAAAAAATAATTATCGTGATTGGTTATTGTGATACCAGAGTATAGATAAGGAGTGCCTTTTATTCCTGAAGTATGCATATCAAAATCCCAAAACGTAAACTCCATACCTGCAGATATTTCTAAAATACTGGTATTAAAACTATAGCCACGTTGTTTTCTCCTTGGATCATCAGATTTACCATCTATGCCTTCTAAATCAGAAAATATTACTGAAGCTCTAAATGAATGCCTTGGACTCCTGTTCCACTTTGCAATAGCTCCAAAAGCAGCTTGATTAGGTGATATGTAATCCGTCGCTCCGACATCCCCTATAAAGTTGCTTCCACCAGCAAATATACCAACCTCATAGATTTGAGCGCTAGTATTTTGGGTAAAACACATACTTATTAAAATTAGGATTAAATACCTCATAAATTTTTCAAAGTTTGCAAATATAACAATTCTGATTAGCCTATAACAATTTGACACAAAATGTCTTACAGATAAACAGTTTTTGTGGATATTTATTGTATTAAAGGGGTACGTAATTTGTGTTTAATTACGTCTGTCTTCTCCCCAAAGAAGTTTTTTTCGGAGAGTATCTAAAAAGGTTTCGTCTAAACGTTCTACCATTTTAATTACGAAATCAGCTTTTTTTACAATAACTGTTGTTGTATTTGAGAGTGTTACAATACGAGAGTCTAAGGACATTAAAAATTGATCTTCCCTACCATCTACTCTAAATGTAACTTTTGTACTATCTGGTATAATTAAAGGCCGAGCACTGAGGTTGTGAGGCGCAATTGGCGTTAATGCAAAGTTATTGGCGTCTGGTGCTATTACTGGGCCACCGCAGCTCAGAGAATAACCTGTAGATCCTGTTGGTGTAGAAAGTATTAAGCCATCTGCCCAATATGAAGTTAAATACTCATCATTAAGATGTGTTTCTACCGTAATCATTGATGTGGTATTCTTTCTGCTTAAAGCAATTTCATTAAGTGCAAAGTTGATGTTTTTTACATCATCATTTTTTGGCGAAGTTTCTACACTGAGCAAAGTGCGTTCAGAAATTTTATAATCTCCCTTAAATATCTCCGAAAGGGCAGTTTCAATTTCGTCAGTTTGTATGGTGGCTAAAAACCCTAATCTCCCAGTATTAATGCCTATTATAGGAATTCCTAAATTTCTTACATAAGTAATGGCTCTTAGAATTGTTCCATCACCACCAACGCTTATTAGTAAATCAAAACTATCGTCTAATTCACTATACTTTCCAACGAGAGTGCTATTCTGTATTTCAGATTTTTGAGTTTTTAAAAACTTTTGCTCAATTAATATATCGACTTCTTTTTCTAATAGAAAATCAAGAAGTTGCTCTACTGCTTTTTGAGAAGTATCCTTAACGTAGTTCTGACCGTAAATGGCTACCTTCATATTTACATGTTTAGGTATTTATCGAGATACTGAGAGCGCTCTTTTAAGCTTTCGATATAAGAATCTTCTTCATGGCCAGAAACAATATTGTAACTGTATCGCCTAAAGGTTTGGATAACCTCATTAAGACTAGCATTGCCAATTTTAAGAGTAATTCTGACTAAATCACTATCCATTTTAGAAATAAACGCACCTAACAACTTAGCATCGTTAGACTCAACAATCTGGCTTATCTCACTAAAAGAATAATCATTAATACCTTTTTCGACTATCAAAATACCACCAGGCTCAGAGAAGAAAGGAGTTTCATTGAACAAATGTATAATATCGTTAAGCTCGTAATAACCAAGATAGGTATTGTTTTGGTCTAAAACAGGCATAATGTTAGAGTCATTTTGAGCAAAAGCTTCAAGTACGTCTAGCCAATTAGTTGTTGGTCTTACAAAAAAACCTTCGATGGTATAATTGCAATCACTAATGGATTTTGCACCATCAAAACAATGCGCATCAGTTTCAGAAATACAACCCATATATACACCATTATTTTGAATTGGTATATGAGAATAGGTCAACTGATTAAATAGCATTTGTAAATCGCTTATTTTATCGGTAACACTTAATGGTTTTATATCATTGATAACAAAATCCTGTAACTGCATAAGTTGAGTTTGAATATCTTGCAAATTAATTAAAAATAACCATAAAATAGGTGGTCATCTTTGTATTTTTGTAATTCAAAATTCAATTAAATGGCAAAGTTAAGTGTTAACATAAATAAGATTGCAACGCTAAGGAATAGTAGAGGTGGTGATGTGCCAAATGTGGTGCAATTTGCAAAAGACGTTCAGCGTTTTGGTGCAGAAGGAGTTACTGTTCACCCAAGACCAGATGAACGCCATATTCGTTATAGAGACGCTTATGATTTAAAGCCTGAAGTTTATACCGAATACAACATAGAAGGTAATCCTATACCTAAGTTTGTCGATATGGTTTTAGAGATAAAACCAACACAGGTAACCTTGGTGCCAGACGCTGAAGATGCTATTACATCAAATGCAGGTTGGGATACCATAAAGCATAAGGATTTTTTGATTGAAGTGATTAAAGAGTTTAAAAGTAATGGTATTAGGACATCTATTTTTGTTGACCCAGACTTGCACCAAATTGAAGGAGCCAAAGAAACGGGAACTGATCGCATAGAAATATATACCGAAGCCTATGCACATCAATACAGCTTAGGCAATAAAGAAGCTATAAAACCCTATATGGCATGTGCAGGTTTGGCAAATGCGCTACATTTGGGGATTAATGCAGGTCATGATTTGTCACTGGACAATATTAAATTTTTCAAAGAAAACATTACGGGTCTTTTGGAGGTGTCCATTGGACATGCCCTAATTGCCGAAAGTCTATATTTAGGTGTAGAAAATGTAATTACAATGTATTTAGATAAGTTGAAATGATTTTACATTCTAATATAATAGGTGAAGGAACCCCTTTTGTAATTCTGCATGGATTTTTGGGCATGGGTGATAACTGGAAAACTTTGGCCAAAAAGTTTTCAGAATCTAATTTTGAAGTTCACCTGGTCGATCAACGCAATCATGGACGTAGTTTTCATTCCGATGAATTTAACTATGATGTAATGGCAGACGATTTAAAACAATATTGTGAGCGAAACGATTTAAGTGATATTGTGTTGTTGGGCCATTCTATGGGAGGAAAGACAGCCATGTTGTTTGCAGCTAAATATCCAGAGTTGGTGAGCAAACTTTTAGTTGCCGATATTTCGCCAAGATATTATCCTGTACATCATGATGCTATACTAGAAGGTTTAAGCCATTTAGATTTTACTGAAATTACAAGTCGAGGAGAAGCTGACAAAGCCTTAAGTAATTATGTGCATGAAATCGGTACACGAATGTTCTTACTGAAAAATCTATATTGGGCAGAAAAAGGACAGTTAGGATTGCGTATTAATTTACCAATACTAAAAGAAAATGTTTCAGAGGTTGGTGAGGCCTTACCAATACACGCCACTTTTAAGAAGGATACCTTGTTTTTAAGAGGAGACCGTTCAGAATATATTGGTGAATCTGATGAAGCTATAATTCATAGACATTTTCCAAATTCAGAAATTATAACCATTGCTAATGCAGGGCACTGGTTACATGCCGAAAATCCTGAGGATTTTTATAAAACGGTAATAAGTTTTGTATCTTAAGAAGAAAAACATGAACACAATCATCAAACTTTTATTAAACGCAGTTGCCGTTTTTGTACTTGCAGAAATCTTAAATGGGGTCTATGTAGATAATTATGTTACCTCATTGATTGTTGCAGTTGTTCTATCCATACTCAATGTTTTGGTAAAGCCAGTTTTAGTGATATTGACTTTACCGGTAACCATTCTTACATTAGGCTTGTTCTTATTTGTAATTAACGCATTAATCATTCTTTTGGTCGACAAACTTATTGATGGTTTTAGTGTAGATGGTATATGGACTGCCATGCTTTTTAGCATACTCTTATCTATACTTCAATCCTTACTACATTCGTTCTTGAAAAAGGATAAAAAGTAACTAAAAACCAAAGCTTTAAAACTGTTGTTGGGTTGTAAAAAATATTGTATTTTTGCAGCCCAATTTTAGTTTCAATAATAATGAACATTACAAGAGAAAACATCGATGCATTAAATGCAGTTGTAAAAGTGGATATCGCTAAAGAAGATTACAGCGATAAAGTAGAGAAAATCTTATCAGATTACCGTAAGTCGGCTAACATTCCTGGATTTAGAAAAGGCCATGTGCCAATGGGTATGGTTAAGAAGCAATACGGTAAAGCTGTATTGGTAGATGAGGTGAATAAACTACTTCAGGATGCATTAGGAAAATACCTAGTAGAAGAAAAGTTAGATGTTTTAGGTAATCCATTACCAAAACCACAAGACGATTTAGATTGGGATTCTGATGCCTTTTCTTTCGAATTTGAATTAGGTCTTGCACCAGAATTTGATGTGAAACTAAAAGGAAAGAAAGCTATAACGCATTATAATATTGTTGCGGATGATAAAATGATTGACAATCAAGTTGAGCATATCCAAAAACAATATGGTAAAATAGTATCTCAAACAGAAGTGACTAAAGATTCCGAAATCACAGGAAAATTTACAAACGAAGAAAAAGGTATTGAGAATGTAGCAACAATCACTTTAGATAAACTAAAAGGGAAAGCGAATCCAAAGAAATTTATTGGAGCAAAGGTTGGTGATGTTATCACCTTAAAAACAAAAGGGCTTTTTGAAGACGACCACGATGTAATGACCTTTTTAAAAGTATCTCACGACGATGCTCATGGCTTAGATATCGATGTTGACTTTGAAATTTCTGAAATCAATGAGCGCGAATTAGCCGATTTAGACCAAGAATTGTTCGACAAACTTTTTGGGCCTAAAGTTGTGACTTCGGTTACTGAGTTAAAAGCTAAAATAAAAGAAGATTCCGAAAAGCAATTTGCACAACAAGGCGATCAAAAACTGTTGAATGATGTTACCGAATATTTGGTAGAGAGTACAAAATTCGATTTACCGGCAGAATTTCTTCAAAAATGGATGCAAACAGCTGGAGAAGAACCAATGACAGAAGATCAGGCAAAGGAAGAATATGAAAAGTCTGAAAAGAGCATGCGCTATCAATTAATAGAAGGAAAACTGATTCAAGAACATAACTTACAAGTTCAGTTTGAAGAATTGAAGGCTTATGCAATGGAAATGATAAAAGGACAAATGGCACAATTTGGCCAAATGAACCCTTCAGAGAAAGAATTAGAGGACATTGCTGCTCGTATCTTAGGAAACCAAGAAGAGGTAAAACGCCTATCTGAACAATTAATGAGCCAAAAGTTGTTGAACTTATACAAGGCTGAGGCAAATCTCAAGGTCAAGGAAATTACCTATGATGATTTTGTAAAAGAGTTCTACAGTTAGGCAAAAGTAATTTTTAAGGCAATGCCTTAAATCCTAAACTGTCATTCCTGTGCAAACAAGAATCTAAAAATTAGTATCTTTAAGGCGTAGAGCAGAAAAGTTTTACGCTTTTTTTATAAAATCAAAAAAACAAATCAAACTTAAATGAATTACGGAAAAGAATTTGAGAAGTTCGCTATAAAAGATCAAGGTATCAACAGTAATTATTACGATAAAATAATTTCTAGTATGTACCCGACAAACCTAACACCTAACATTATTGAAGAAAGACAGCTCAATGCTATTGCAATGGATGTTTTTTCGCGTTTAATGATGGATCGTATCATTTTTTTAGGTACAGGTGTTAATGATCAAGTGGCAAATATTATACAAGCACAATTGTTGTTCTTACAAAGTACGGATGCTTCAAAAGATATTCAAATATATATAAACTCACCAGGAGGTAGTGTTTATGCTGGTTTAGGTATTTATGATACCATGCAATTTGTAAAACCAGACGTAGCAACCATTTGTACAGGTATAGCGGCTTCTATGGCAGCTGTATTATTATGTGCTGGGGAAAAAGGTAAACGTTCTGCATTAAAGCATTCTCGTGTAATGATTCATCAACCAATGAGTGGTACGCAAGGGCAAGTTTCCGATATGGAGATTGCAGTACGTGAAACCATAAAGGTGAAAGAAGAATTATATAATATCATTTCTAAACATTCAGGAAAGTCTTATGAGCAAGTAGAGAAAGATTCTGATAGAGATTATTGGATGAAATCTGATGAGGCATTAGCCTACGGAATGATTGATGAAGTTTTGGATCGTAAGTAATTTTTTACCCTTACGACTAAAACCCCCTAAACTAGAACTAAGATTATGGCAAAAGAAGAATTAGAATGTTCATTCTGTGGTAGAAAGAAGTCAGAAACAAATTTATTAATAGCAGGTCTAGATGCGCATATCTGTGACCGTTGTATAGAACAGGCATATGGTATTGTTGTTGAAGAGTCGAAACAGGCAGGCAATTCGGAGTTAAGTGCTGAATTAATGCTTAGAAAGCCAAAAGAAATTAAGGCATTCTTAGACGAATATATTATTGGACAAGAATATACCAAACGTGTTATGTCCGTAGCGGTTTACAATCATTATAAACGTTTGCTGCAACCAGCCTCCGATGATGATATTGAAATTCAGAAGAGTAATATTGTTATGGTAGGCCAAACAGGTACAGGAAAAACATTGATGGCTAAAACAGTAGCCAAAATGTTAAACGTACCTCTTGCTATTGTAGATGCAACAGTTTTAACTGAGGCCGGTTATGTTGGTGAAGATGTAGAAAGTATTTTAACACGATTATTACAGGCTGCCGATTATAATCTCGAAAAAGCCCAACGCGGTATAGTCTTTATAGATGAGATTGATAAAATTGCACGTAAAAGTGATAATCCTTCAATTACCAGAGATGTATCGGGCGAAGGTGTACAACAAGCATTATTAAAATTATTAGAAGGTACTGTTGTTAATGTGCCACCAAAAGGAGGCCGTAAGCACCCAGATCAAAAATTCATTGAAGTGAATACGGAACATATCTTATTCATTGCAGGTGGTGCCTTTGATGGTATAGAGCGTGTTATTACAAAACGCTTAAACATGCAAGCTATAGGTTACAGTTCTATAAAGGATGACAATGTAGATGACGATAACATTCTTCAATATATTATCCCTAAAGATTTAAAGGACTTTGGGCTAATACCAGAAATTATTGGTCGCTTACCTGTATTAACACACATGGATCCTTTAGACGCTAATACACTGAGAGCCATATTAACAGAGCCAAAAAATGCTATCATTAAGCAATACAGGAAATTGTTTGCTATGGATGATGTGGAGTTCAGTATCACCGAGGGCGCATTAAATTATATTGTAGAAAAGGCGATAGAATATAAACTGGGAGCTAGAGGCTTACGTTCGCTCTGTGAAGAGATACTGACCGAAGCAATGTTCGATTTACCAGGTTCTGGTGAAACAAAATTAAATGTTACCAAGGCTTATGCTGAGGATAGATTGACTAAATCGACTTTAAAGAAGTTGAAAGCGGTATCATAAAAACACCTTATATAAATAAAAAAAGCCACAATTTCAATATTTTGAGATTGTGGTTTTTTGTTGAGTTAGGATTGATTAATTTAATATTGCTTGCAATATTTTATATAAAATTCTTAGGGAATTATTAGTTGTTAATAGCTCACTTATTTACTGCTAATATAGACTCAGTATATTGAGAATTCCCCTTTTTATTTATTTTTTAGTTAAAGTCATTTCTAATCTCGTTGTATGAAATTGCAATGCACTTTTTTACGTTAAATGACAAAATGCTTATTTGGCAAGAAGTTTTAAAATGGCTTTTAATTCTTTGTCATCAGATTCAAAGCTTAAAGTATAATCTTCATAACCTTCCCTTAGTACTTTTATTTGATAATCCTTATATGCCTTTATCGTAAAATTGTAAGTCGCATCTTTATTTGTGGTTTGGCGCTCAATTTCATTTCCATCATTATCTAAAAGTATAACGGTAGAATTTGGTAATATTTTCTCTTCTTCGGAAATAACGATACCCTTTAACTCATTATAAAGCTCTCTAGATTGAAAGCGGTATAAGTTAAAAGCGTTTTTATCGTTTTCCTTATTGGAAGAAAACACACCTTTCTTGTCATCAATAAATATAAATGCAATTTCGTCCTCTTCAGAGTTAATGGAATAACCTAAATTTCTTGGGGCTTTATATTCAAAATCAGTGATCGTAGATATAAAAATATCATAACCACCTATGCTATTATGGCCTTTTGATGAAAAAAATAATTCATCACTATTCTTAGCTGTATGAGGATATTTTTCATCATCGGACGTATTAATGATGTTGCCTAAATTTTCAGGCTCACCAATATTTCCATCCTTGAAAATTTCAGCCTTATAAATATCAAAGCCGCCATAACCACCTTTCATGTTTGATGAAAAATATAAGTATCTTCCATCTTCGGTTACATGAGGGCTCTCAATTGAATAATTATCGTTACTTATAGACAGCTCTTTTTCGTTGATCCAGTTGCCATAAGAATCTTCCTCTAATTCTGCTTTGTACAATTTATAATTTAGTGAATTAGAACGCTCACTACGAGTGTAGTAGATGGTATGTTCATCTGGTGAAAAAGACACTTGCCCTTCGTTGGCCTTAGTGTTAAGAATACGGCTAAATAGTAAGGGTTGTGATAATTTACCATAAGCCCTTATATCAGTACAGAATAAGTCTGTGTAGGGTTCGTTGGTTAATGGATCTGTACCATTGCCAATAGCTCCAATTTTTTTTGATGATACTATTACAAGTTTGTTTCTAAAGGTTGTACAAGCTATTTCTGAGTATTTAGAATTGATTTTAGAAACATTTACCGAGTAAGCGTAACCACTTTTATTTAGATTGTCACTTTTGTCTTTTTTTACAGGATCCGTTTCGTGCAAAGTAGTAGATGCACAAAACATAAGTGCCACGAGTAGCACATGCATTGTAGTTTTCATAATGTAGGGATTATGGATTAATTACGATAGCAAATTACTACCAACTGCATAATTACTAAACTTTTGCTGTATTTCTTAGATAAAACGCATATTTTTTCGTTAATTTTCATAAAAAAACGAATATGTCCGCTATAATAATGCTTAATTATAAGTTATTGAGACGTAATAATTCGTCAACATAATCTCTAGAATTTGATAAACGAGGCACTTTATGCTGTCCGCCGAGTTTATCGTTTTCTTTTAGCCAGTCATAGAAAAGATTTGTCCTAGCACAGTGTATTTTGGGTTTATTAAGCGTCATATTATTGTAACGCTTGGCTTCGTAATCAGAATTTAAAGCTTTTAAGGCATTGTCAAACAGCTCTTCAAAATAAGACATGTTTTTTGGTGGTCTCTTAAACTCTATAATCCATTCGTGAGCTCCTTTTTCCTTGCCTTCCATAAAAATTGGAGCTGCAGTATAATCTACAATTTCTGCAGCAGTACGTTTACACACTTTTTTGAGGGCATCTTCAGCATTTTCAATAATTAATTCTTCTCCAAAAGCATTGATATGATGTTTGGTACGACCAGATACTTTAATTCTATGGGGATTTAAACTTACAAATCTAATTGTGTCGCCAATTTTGTACCTCCATAGTCCGGCATTGGTAGTAATAACAACAGCATAGTTTTTATTAAGTTCAACTTCATTCAAAGGAATAGCTTTCTGCTCGCTTGTACCGTAGGTGTCCATTGGGATAAATTCATAGAAAATCCCATAGTCTAGCATCAACAGCAAATCCCCGGAGTAATTTTGATCTTGTATAGCGAAGAAACCTTCAGAGGCATTATAGATTTCGTAATATTTAAAATCCTTTCTTGGCAGTATAGCTCTATACTGCTCAATATAGGGGTTAAAGCTAACGCCACCATGAAAATAGACTTCGAGGTTAGGCCAAATATCGAAAATACTGTCCTTGCCTGTATTATCTAAGACGTTATTTAATAGTACAAGCATCCAGGACGGTACACCTGCCAAGCTGGTTACATTTTCTTCGATAGTTTCTTCAACAATGGCTTGCATTTTGGTTTCCCATTCGCTCATTAATGATACTTTACTGCTTGGGGTGCTACTAAATTCTGCCCAAAACGGCATGTTATCAATTAAGATAGCACTGAGATCTCCAAATACGGTTCCGTTTTCTTTGTAAAGTTCCTTACTTCCACCTAAGCGCAAACTCTTTCCTGTAAATAATTGGGAATCTTCATTATTGTTGAGGTACATGCACAGCAAATCTTTACTTGCCGCATAGTGACAGTCTTCCAATGAATCAGAGCTTACGGGTATAAATTTACTTTTGGCATTTGTGGTGCCACTAGATTTGGCAAACCATTTAATTGGTCTTGGCCAATAAATATTTTGTTCTCCATTTCTAGATCGTTCAATAAGCGGCTGAATAACTTCATAGTTTACAATTGGTACGCGCTCATTAAATTCTCTATAAGTTTTAATCGATGCAAAATCATATTGTTTTCCTATTTCGGTATCCTTGGCAAACTTCAATAGACTGAAAAGTAATTCGTTTTGTACCTCATTAGGGTACTTCAAAAAAAGTTCAATTTGATGAAATCGTTTTTTTAAAAACCAAGAAGCAATAGAATTTACAATAGGAATTGGCATAGAATACTTTTCTTTTGGCTAATTTAGCAATGCTAAAAATACTAAATTTCTTCTATGGTTTATACAGGTGTCCTTACTAAAATGCAGACTGAATTTTTAGAGCCAATACAATATTATTTGGTATTTGAGAGCGACTTTATTCATGTTAATCAATTGTTGAACAAGCCTATTAAAATGAAACTTATTGGGCATCAATGTTTAAGCTGTGGTTTAGATAGGCCAATTTATAGACAAGGTTTTTGCAAAACATGTTTTTTTGATAAGCCTGTAGCTGGTGATTGGATAATGCGACCAGAATTGAGTACAGCTCACTTAGGTAAAGAAGACAGAGATTTAGAGTATGAAAAAAAGGTGCAATTACAACCCCATATAGTATATTTAGCAAACTCCAGCAATGTAAAAGTTGGCGTAACAAGGAAAAGCCAAGTACCCACGCGTTGGATAGATCAAGGAGCGCATGAGGCTATAGAAATTGTAGAAGTACCCAATCGTTATTTAGCAGGTATTACCGAGGTTGCACTGAAAGATTATGTTGCAGATAAAACCAATTGGCGAAAAATGCTGAAAAATGATATTGAAGATGTAAATCTTTTAGAATGGAGAAACGATTTGAAAGCACATATTCCTGATGAAGTTAAGGATTATTTTATTGAAAGTAATTCGGAGACCCACTTAAAGTTTCCTGTTGAACAGTATCCTGAGAAACCAAATAGCTTAAACTTAAAAAAGCAAATAGAATACTCAGGTAAACTCGTTGGAATTAAAGGACAGTACCTCATTTTTGAAGACAATACCGTTTTTAACATTAGAGCCAATGAAGGTTTGGTAGTTGAGTTAAATATCTAAATAAAATAGATTTTAAAAACATTTACCAAGCCAATAAAAAACAATAAAGAGCCGGTCACTTTATTAAGTATGGTATTAATGTTTTCAAACTTCTGCTTTATAATCAAGCTAAATTTACTGTAAAGAAAAAGTGTTGTCAATTTGCCTAAATAAACGCCGAAGAAAAAAAGGAATAAGACTAAAAGCGAGGATTCTATAGATAAGTTTAAAGAATAACTGTTTATTACTCCATAAATAACCAGCCAATATAAAAGTACAGGTGGGTTAAGTAAGCTTAGTAAAAATCCCATGACATATTTTGAAGTCTTTAATCGGTTCTTTTCAGATTTCTTTTTATTCGATTTGAGAAATAAGAAACTTCCAATGCCCAGTAATGAAAAGGCTATTAGAATTTGTATCCATCGATTGGAGTCAAAAAAAATTTTAACCGTCATATTGCAATGTAATGCATAATATGATAGTAATACTTCCGCAAATCCAGCTGCTAAAGCAATCTTAAATGCTTGTTTTGCATTTTGCTTAAGCGTGGTATTTATTACAGCAATATTAGTTGCTCCTAAAGGTAAGGCTCCCACAATAGAAGTAAAAATGCCAACAATCAAATAAATAAGAATCATGGAGCATTAGTTGCATTGCCTAAAAAATCCTTACAGATGGAGTTGTTATTGCGTTAAAAATTATTTTGTTTAACAATTATTAATTAAATTTAAACAAAAAAATGAAATCTTCTCCTTTTGTTTATGTGGCCATAACAACATTGTTGTTGGTTACCATTACTATAATGTGTGCTTTAGATTTTCCGTTCAGCTGGGTGTTTTATCTAACGGTTATTGGGCAGATCCTGTTGGTGCTTATGGTTTATAGAGTGTTGACCGATAATTATACTACAGACAAAACCTTTGAGCATTTTTACGAAGACCATCCCCAAAACTCTTTTGGGGTTGAAGTTGATAATGAAAAATTAAGATGAATGCATAAATTATGCACTTGGTTTTTATAGGTATTGAATAGCACTTATTTTAAATGTAATAAGTAAGGGCCGAAAAGACAATAACAGTGCCAAAGCAGATACAAGTTTGGTGAATATAGAAATAAAAATTGCTTTATCGAAGCAATAAATTTTATCAGCTCAATAATGTTTTAATTTGCAAAAAACATAAATATGAGAATAAGTAGTTTTTTTGTTCTTTTGCTCTTAGGGTTAAAGGTTTATTCACAGGATGTTGAAAACGAAGCACATCAAATTAAACTATCGGGTTACGTAGACACTTATTTTTCTGGTTATGATAATGATTTAGATCAAGATGAGTTTCAGCCGTTTATAACAGCTGGTGCAAGAGATAATTCTTTTGGGGTAAATGTCGCCCAATTAGGGTTGTCCTACAATTACAAAACAATAAGAAGCCATATTATTCTTCATTATGGTGACATTCCCCAAGCCACGTGGTCATCTGATTTCAATACCATTCAAGAAGCCAACGTAGGTCTGCGTTTGTCAAAAGGGTTATGGTTAGATGCTGGTTTCTTTGCTACACATATCGGGACCGAGAGTTTTTTGCCAAAGAATAATATGCTTAGTTCCACTGCGTTCAAAACTTTCAATGAACCCTTTTATCAAGCGGGTGCTAAACTAACCTATACTAACACACATTGGGAATTTCAGTTATGGGTTGCAAACGGATACAACAGCTTTCTAGATAATAATGACGCAAAATCTATAGGTGCTTACATTAATTACAAGCTAAGCCCTAATACATCGATAGTATATACCAATTTATACGGACGCGAAAGTGAAGATGCATTAACGGTTAAACAAAATAGATTTTATCAAAACCTATACATTAATCATCATTGGAACAATAAAGTATTTCTGCAAGTTGGTTTTGACTATGGCATACAGACTAATAGCGATTTAGAGGATGCAGATAAAACGGCACAGATGTTTGCTGGATTGTTAACGGCTCGTTATCAGTTTAACCCTAGGTTTAGTATAACGGGAAGAGCAGAAATCTTCAATGACGAAAGTGGATTTATTAGTGGTACAGTTAGTGATGCCAACGGCAATATTTCTGGTGTGGAATTATCTGGTTTTACATTTGGTGCTGAATATAAGCCACTAGAGGGATGCTACCTAAGAGCAGAAGCGAGACATACAAGGGCTTTAAATAATGCAGCTATTTTTGTGGTTAACGGAAACTCTGTAGACCAACGCAATGAGCTGTTAATGACTCTTGGTTTAGAAGTTGAAAAGCTTTTCAACTTGTAGTAACTGCTTAGTATAAGAAATCAACTGTATTACTTTTACTTTTCGGCTTATTACCAACAAAAAAAGAGCAATATTTCTATTGCTCTATATATAATTTTATACGTAAAAAATTATTTATACGTTCTCAGCGTCTCTTAATCCTTGGATGTATTGAGCTTTCTGAATTTCTCTTCTTCTCTTAACAGATGGTTTAGTGAAATAACGAGACTCTCTCAGGTTTTGCATAATCTGTACATTACGGTGCTTACGCTTGTAACGCTTAAGAGCTCTCTCAATGTTTTCGCCTTCTTTGATTTCGATTTTAATCATTATCGATATATTTTTAAACTATAATTCTTGTAAATGGTCGGCAAATATATGCTAACTATTTGAAAATAAAAAATTATTAACCTAAATAAGTTTTAAGTATTTTGCTCTTACTTGCGTGTCTTAGTCGTCTAATTCCTTTTTCTCTAATTTGGCGTACACGTTCTCTTGTTAAATCATAAATACTACCAATTTCCTCTAGTGTCATAGGTGGTTGATCCCCGATACCAAAATTTAAACGGATAACATCACTTTCTTTTTGTGTTAACGTTTCTAAAGCACGCTCAATTTCAATGTTTAACGATGCTTTCATTAAATCTTTGTCTGGTTTTGGTGACTCGCTTGCACTAACAACATCGTACAGACTAAATGTCTCACCATCTTTTAATGGGGCATCCATCGATAAATGACGCCCAGAATTTTTCATGGACTGTTTCACTTCGCGGACACTAATGTCCAATTCCCGAGCAATCTCTTCTGCATTTGGGGGTCTTTGATGTATTTGCTCTAAATGTGAAAACGTTTTATTGATTTTATTAATGGTGCCAATTTTGTTTAAAGGTAAACGTACAATACGAGATTGCTCCGCTAAAGCTTGCAAGATAGCTTGTCTTATCCACCATACTGCGTATGAGATAAACTTAAAACCTCTGGTTTCGTCAAAACGTTTTGCAGCTTTTACCAAACCTGCGTTACCTTCATTAATTAAATCTGGTAATTTTAAACCTTGATTTTGATATTGCTTTGCAACAGAAACTACAAATCTTAAGTTTGCTGTTGTTAGTTTATCTAAAGCTTCTTGATCACCTCTCTTTATGCGTTGTGCTAGCTCAACTTCTTCATCAGCGGTAATCAACGGTATTTTACTTATGTCTTGTAGATATTTGTCTAAAGATTTGTCTTCTCTGTTGGTTACCTGCTTGGTGATTTTTAATTGCCTCATGTAGTCATTTTAAAATTAGTGAACCTATATTATAATGGAATAATTAAGAATTCCAAAAAAAAGGCAATTATTAACATAAATTGGGAAAAATATGCGGCTTTAAAGTAAAATTTACTTGTTTTTGGTTGAATCTTGGGCTTTTTTATCTTTTTTCTTCTTCTTCCCGCCAAGAAGTCCTCCGATAACAGAATTTACTCCTTCTTTAATAGTATCCTTTGGATCTTGCTTTGTGCTATCTGTTGTGGCTTTGGTTGAATCAGTTTTTTTGTCGTTTGAGTTGCCTCCCAAAACGCCACCAAGTATATTGTTGATTTTGTCTTTGCCTTGACCCAATAATTTTTGTTTCTGAATTTCAACGAGTTGTTTGGTTAAGTTAGAAACGCCACTTGTTAAGTCCGTTGAAATGTTTGGACTAGAAAAGCTTCCGTTTATATTGGCAGTTACAGGAATTGTAATATTATCAACCTCTGGGTCATTAATCTTTCCGATTAGACGGTTGACTTCACCTCCAAGGTATTTGGCAGGGACTTGAAATACAACATCGTACTGCATATTGTTTGTAAAAGTGTGCATACCAGAGATCTCAATCGGAATATCCTTATACTTAACAGTGAAAGGCTTTAAGGAAACCTGCCCATTTTCAAAACTCAATTTGGTTTTGATATCTTTTTGAAGTTCTTTAAAATCAATAAAGTTTAATTTGTTGTCTAAGCCAGCGAGTAACGGACTTTTTGACACGTCAATATTAGAGGTAAATACTTCTGCTAGTGCATTTCCAGAAATCGTGGCCAAATCTGGGGAGAAATTTTCGTCCAAGAAACCACTTAAATCTATGGTTGAATTTAATTTTCCTTGTACAACTTTGGCAATAGGGGCTAATGCCTTTAACAAGTCCAAATCTTTGAAAGATTGCGAAATATCAAATTGTTGCATAGCTAATTTCATATCGAATTTTGGCTTCGCTTCTTTTGTAGAAACATTACCAGAAATACCTAACTGACCATTAAACAAATCGGTTGTCATATTTTGGAGATTTGCGTTTTGGTCTTTAATACGCAACTGCCCTTTTACGTTTTTAAGATTGAGGTTGTCGTAAATTACAGTATTGGCATTTGCTGTGATGGTACAGTCTAAAAAATCAGGAATTTTAAGCGATTCTTCATCAGATGTAGTTTTGTTGGATATTTCAGAAGCTGTCTCATCTTCAACCATAAAATCAGAAATGGCAAAAGTGTTGGAATTCACATTAAAATTACCTTGAAGTTTTTTGTCGCTCAACAAAAATCCAAGTAAATTATTTATCGTTCCTGTGGCCGAAAAATCACTTTTTCCTGTTAAGGCATCAAAGCTATTTAAGCTAACTGTTCCTGGTTTAAACGTTAAATCCGCTTTGTTAATTTGAATTGGGTTTACAATGTCTTCAGAAGAAAATATAAAATCGGAAATTGAGATACTTCCATTGTTCTTAATACGTTGATAGGCATTGGTGTCGATCGCATTCATGTCAAAAGCAGTATTCAGTTTTCCTCTTAAGATACCACTTAATTGGTTTTCTAATTCAATAGGATAAGCCTTAGTGATGTTCGCCAAATTTAAAACACCATCTAAGTTGGCATTGACCAGCATATTGCCTGTTAAATTTTTAATATGTGCTTCGGATTTAAAAACATCTTCGTCAATTTTAAAATCGAGTTTATTAACATCGACATATGTATCGTCAACATTTCCTGTTGTGTTTTTAACTGAGGCATCGATCATTATATTTTTTACACTTTTTGGCAAATCAGGATATTTAAAGGATGCATTATCAGAACGCATATTAATATCTAGAGTTGGGATTGTTTCTTCAGAAACTAAACCTTTAATAATACCATTAACCGTAAAATTTCCTGTGGTATTAACATCTTCAATATTCTTTGCATACTCCTTTGGTATCACAGCTAAAAAGTCCTTAAATGACGATTCGGGATTTCTAAAACTTATGTCTATCTGTTGGCCTTCTTCAACCATTTGCACAAAGCCTTGAAACTCTAAAGGCAAAGCATTGATAAAACCTTTGTTTTCTTTGAAGGTGTATTTTTCCTGCTCTAAATCAAGGTCGATTAGAGCATCTAGTTTTATAATATTATTGCTCAAATATTCCGTGCTATCAATAGACATGCTGATTTTAGCTTCGGTTTTGGTGTCTAGTTGAGATTGTTCGCCAGAGAAAATCCCTTTTCCGTTATGGTTGATTTCTGTGGCGTACAAGTTGGTGTTAGAGCTTTCATCTATATATGTAAATGCACTATTGTTGAGTTCGTAATTTTCAATGTCGAAACTAAAGCCAGTTGAGGTTGTGTCTTTGGCAACGCCCGCGTTTTCATCTTCTTTTACAATATCGTAATTTGTGGTTCCATTTTTATTCGTCTTAAGTGTCAACAGCATTTCGTCTGCAATAATTTCGTTAACGACCAATGGTTCTTCTGTACCTTTAAATAACTGGGCGATTGGCATTTCAAAAGACAGAGATTTGGCTGTTGCTAAAGTTTCGTCTTTAAATGGCGCTCTATTGATAATTTTTAGATTTTCAACACTAACTTCAGCCTTTGGAAAACTACTTATTAAGCTTAGACTTATATCGTCAAAACTTAAATCGGCATCTAAATTTTCATCGGCATAATTCTGAACGATAGTATCTATTTTAGACTCTAAAACAAATGGAATGGCAATGAGTATTGCAATAAAAATGAGTAAGATAATTCCAATGATTTTGAAAATTTTTTTCATAATGAATAATTGTAGGTTTAGAATAGTGTCTATATATTATACGCAAAGTTGGGCAGAATAGTTGTGTTTTTAATAAACTTTAGCAAGATTTTAATGATTTAGTAACAATTATATTAACGTGAGTTAGATATAATAATAAAACATCCAAAATGTAAAAGACTGATTGTCAGCTCGAGTGATTTTTGAGATTATCAAAATCAAAATACATTTTGATTGAAGATACAGAGCGTAGCTAAAGAAATTGTATCGAGAATTATTTAAAAAAAGAACGTCTCGATACATTTTTCTCTTTTAGGTCAAAAAACACTCTAAGTGACGATTTTAACTATTTGAATAACAGCATTTTAAATTATGAGGTACATGAATCTTATGTCGAACTCACGTTATATTAAGTCAATTTCTTCGTTCACCTTGAGTTTAAAACGGTTTCTAAATAAATAAACGCCCAAGTATAGAAAAGGTGTGTCCAAGGCTGCTACAATGACTTTAAATAAAAATCCACTCACCAATAGACCTTTAAAGTTTGCCCAATCAATAATACCAAATGAGCACAACAAAAAAACAATAGTGAATGTGTCTACGAATTGAGAAAACCAAGTCGAAAAGTTATTGCGCAACCATAAATGCTTGCCTTTGGTAAGACGTTTCCAGAAATGATAAATCTGTATATCGACAAACTGAGCAAATAAATAAGTAAGCATACTCGCAAAAACTGCAATGGCAGAATTGCCAAAAACCGTATTAAACATCTCGTCATCTACATAAGACCATGAAGTTGCGGGGACTTGAGAACCTGTATAAATAATTAATAATGAAAAAAGAGAGGCAAAAATCCCAACTACAACAACATCATTGGCGCGCTTCTTACCATAAATTTCACTAATTAAATCCGTAATTAAAAAGGTAATAGGATATGGCAAAATACCAACCGAAATCTCAAAAAGCTTACTTCCAAAAATTTCAATATCTACCGGGTACCAATAAAAAAACTTCTGAAAGATTAAGTTTGAAACTACTAAAGACGTTATAAAAAGTGCACCTAACAAAAGATAAATGCGTTGTGCTAAAAGTTTGTCTTTGAGTGACATTAAAAATGGTTAATAAATTGTCGTTGTAAAGATAATCTATTAATTTTTCTTTTAGTTATTTTGTTAATTCCATGACACCAACCAAAACCGTTTACATAGCACTAGGAAGTAACAAAGGCAATAAATTGCAGTATTTGCAGTCTGCTGTTAATGCTATTTTTAAAAAGGTTGGTGCCGTTAGGAAGATTTCTAAAGTTTACAAAACACCAGCCTTAGGTTTTGAGGGAGATGATTTTTTTAATGCATGCATTAAAGTCGAAACCGAGTTGAAACCAAAAAAGCTACTAAAAGAGCTTAAGCGTATCGAAAAGGATTTAGGAAGATCATCTAAAACCGCAAATGGCTACGAATCGCGAGAAATAGATTTAGATATTTTATTTTACGATGTTGAAATATTAAATGACGATGCATTAGTGATTCCTCATCCAGAAATTCAAAACCGAAAGTTTGTTTTACAACCTTTATTAGATACTGTAAGAGACTTTAAGCATCCCGTTTTAGATAAAACTGTTGAGGAGCTTTTTGAAGTTTGTGAGGACGATTCTGAAATAGAACCTGTGAATATATGGCTGAAGAATCCTAAAAAGCAATTTACTTTTAGCTCTTATAATTTTATTGCCATTGAAGGTAATATTGGTGCGGGAAAAACAAGTTTAGCTAATAAAATTGCACAAGATTTTAATGCCAAACTTATTTTAGAACGTTTTGCGGACAATCCTTTTTTGCCAAAATTTTACAAAGAGCCTGAGCGTTATGCATTTACATTAGAAATGTCTTTTCTGGCAGACCGTTACCAACAGATTAGTGATGATTTATCGCAATTAGACCTGTTCAAGGATTTTATGGTAAGCGATTACGATGTGCATAAGTCACTTATATTTTCAAAGGTGACTTTGCCAGAAGATGAGTTTAGGCTGTATCGTAAATTATTTTATCAGGTTTATAAGGATATTGCCAGACCAGATTTATATGTGTACCTCTACCAAAATACAGAACGCTTACAAGCTAATATTAAAAAACGCGGGCGAAAGTACGAAACCGAAATTCAAGATGAATATTTAGAAAAAATCAATTCTGGTTATCTCAGTTTTTTAAGAAATCAAACCGAATTAAACGTAAAGATTATCGATATTTCAGAGCGCGATTTTATAAAAAAGCGTAAAGATTATTTGTGGATTTTAGATCAAATCAATAATGGAATATGAAATTGTTGAAACCAAAAGTATCAATGTTATTGGTGTAAAGGCACAAGCTAGTTTTATAACTAACGGACAAGTTACATCGCAATTGGCAAAACAATTTATGCCAAGATTGAAAGAGATTACAAATCGAAAAGACAATTATAGCTTGTCGCTTCAAAACTATAACGGTTTTAATATTGTAAATTTAAGTCCAACCACATCATTTGAAAAATGGATTGGAGTCGAAGTGAATAGTTTAGATATAATTCCAGAAGGGTTGGAAACTTTAAAAATCACATCAGGTAAATATTTAGTCATCGATTTTAAAGGTTCTATTCCTCAATTTATGCAACTTTGGCAGCATATTCATCTCGATTGGTTACCAAAATCTGAATTTGAATTAGATGATCGACCACATTTTGAAAGATTGCCTTTTAGTTATAACCCAACACAAGAAGTGAATGAAGAAGAAATCTGGATTCCTGTAAAATGACAATTTTTGTCGTTCCGACAGAGCGTAGCGAGGAGGAATCTCAAATCATAATTATGTGAGGTTTCTAACTAGGTTCGAAATGACATAGTGCTAAAACACTTTGTAGAGATTAGTCACAATTCTACCTTTACTATTATCCAAAACTACTTCATTTAAAA
Source organism: uncultured Flavobacteriaceae bacterium (assembly GCA_964453045.1). GTDB lineage: Bacteria > Bacteroidota > Bacteroidia > Flavobacteriales > Flavobacteriaceae > Winogradskyella. The sequence goes on along the minus strand of CAYVNR010000022.1, from coordinate 25,012 downwards.
CTTCGGTTGATTTCACTTTAAAGCCAAAAGGCTCAGCCAATAAATCTACTCCGCTATTTTGCTTGAGGCGGATTCCCTGACTTGCAATTTTATCCTTATTAGGAACAAAATCTCCAATAGGAAGATGCTCTGTCAAAATGATATACTGATAATCGGAAAGTTTATTGACAATACATTTTATTTCGGTATTGGATAAATGCTGAAGGACTTGTCTTAAAATTACGCAATCCGCTTTTGGTAATTTATCTTTAGAAATATCTAAACAATGAAACTCTAGATTATCTGCTTTAAACAATGCCTGATTTCTTTTTATGAGGCTCTCAACAATATCAATAGCGATGTATTTTTTACTGAATGCGGCAAAATGTTTACCAATATTAAAGTCACCACAACCTAAATCGCATACGGTTAATTTATTATTTTCAGACTTCAAAAAATCTGAAACACCCTTTAAATAAGGTTCTGTTATTGTTGGATTGTGTGAGCCTCCACCAGAATAAAAATCAAACTGTTTTCCGCCCCAAAGATGCTTGTCATAAATCTGTTGCATCACAGCTTTGGTTGGCCAAGGTGGTTTTGGTTTCTTTTTCATTGTTGTAATCCTTGAGAAAACAGGAATCTATTTTTCGTTTCACATTGTCATTCCGACAGAGCTTAGTGACGAGGGATCACAAAGGATAGTCTCTAAAAACCTAAATGAGATTTCTCGACTGCACTCGAAATGACAGAAAAATATATGTACTAACTGCTAAACTAATAACTTCGAAAACACATCCCAAACTACAACGCCACAGCTTACAGAAATATTCAATGAGTGTTTGGTGCCATATTGCGGAATTTCAATAACAACATCACTATTGGATACTACCTCTTGTTGTACACCTTTTACTTCATTTCCAAAAACAAATGCATATTTAATATTTGGTTGAGGCTTAAAGTCATTGAGCATTATGGCATTTTCCGCTTGTTCAATTGAGCAGATACTCACACCTTTAGCTTTTAACTTTTTAACGACATTGAGCGTGTTTTCATGGTATTCCCAATCTACAGTTTCTGTGCTTCCTAAAGCAGTTTTTCGTATATCATTATGTGGTGGTTGTGCTGTAATGCCACAGAGGTAGATTTTTTCGATTAAGAAAGCATCACTTGTTCTAAATACAGAACCAATATTGTTTAAACTTCTAATATTATCAAGTATTATTATAATAGGCGATTTCTCAGCGTGTTTAAATTCTGAAATATCTAAGCGGTCTAATTCTTCGTTTTTTAGTTTTCTGCTCATGCTTCTTTTGCTTCCAAGACATCCCTAAAGTTCTCTCAAGGGAACAGTTGTTGCCAAATTTATTTTAAGACCTCTCTTTGAGGGGACTTTAGGTGTGTGTCTAACTTTATCAACAGCTGTAGATAACTTATGGCTTTGAGGCTTCAATAAACTTCAAATTATAAGTAAATTAGCGAACTTTCAATCTTCATAATTATCTGGACAAAAATACATAAATCTCTTGGCTAAAAAGGCAAAAAAAGAAACACCATTAATGAAGCAATACAATGCGATAAAGGCAAAGTATCCTGATGCCTTATTGCTGTTTAGAGTAGGTGATTTCTACGAAACCTTTGGAAGTGACGCTGTTAAAGCATCTAAGATTTTAGATATTATTTTAACCAAACGAGGTGCTGGTAGCGAAAGTGAAACGGAACTCGCTGGGTTTCCGCACCATTCTTTAAACACCTATTTACCTAAATTGGTTAGGGCAGGCGAGCGTGTTGCGATTTGCGACCAGTTAGAAGATCCAAAGCAAACCAAAAAGATTGTAAAACGTGGTGTTACAGAATTGGTAACACCAGGTGTGGCGTTAAATGATGATATATTACATTCCAAATCCAATAACTTTTTATGTGCTGTCCATTTTGATAAAAAATATATTGGTGTTTCCTTTTTGGACATATCCACTGGAGAGTTTTTAACCTCCCAAGGAGATGTTGAGTATATAGATAAGTTACTTCAAAATTTCAATCCAAGTGAAGTATTAATTTCAAAACAAAGTAGAAAAGAGTTTACCAAATCGTTTGGTAACGATTTCCATACATTTTACCTAGAAGATTGGGTGTTCCAAGCCGATTATGCGCATGAAACATTAACGAAGCATTTCAATACAAAAACGCTTAAAGGTTTTGGTATTGAAGACCTATACGAAGGTATTATAGCATCTGGTGTAGTGTTACATTATTTAAGCGAGACACGCCATAATAAGCTAGAACATATTACTACAATTTCAAGAATTGCCACTGATGATTATGTGTGGATGGATAAGTTCACCATTAGAAATTTGGAGTTGTACCACTCAACCAATGCCAATGCTGTTACACTGATTAACGTAATTGATAAGACCATCTCTGCAATGGGTGGTCGAACTTTAAAACGTTGGTTGGCATTGCCTTTAAAGCATGCTGATAAGATAAAACAACGTCACGAGGTTGTTCAATTTTTATTGAATAATGAATCTGTTCTTCAAAATATTCAAGGTCAAATAAAACATATAGGTGATATTGAACGCCTAATTTCTAAGATTGCTACAACTAAGGTGAGTCCGAGGGAAGTGATTCAGCTTAAAAACTCTTTGGAAGCCATTGTACCTATTAAGTCTGTGGCCGAAACTTGTGATAACGATGCTTTAAAAGTATTGGGTGAAAACCTTAATAATTGCGATTTGTTGCGAGAGAAGATCAAGCAGACCTTAAATGAAGAAGCACCAGTAAATGTTTTAAAAGGTAATACTATTGCTGAAGGTTTTTCTCAAGAATTGGACGAGCTAAGAGGACTTTCTAAATCTGGAAAAGATTATCTGGATGGTATGTTGCAACGTGAAAGCGATCGTACGGGTATTCCATCATTAAAAATAGCGTCCAATAATGTGTTTGGCTACTATATTGAAGTTAGAAACACACATAAAGATAAGGTTCCGGAAGAGTGGATTAGAAAGCAAACTTTAGTTAATGCTGAGCGTTATATTACCGAAGAATTAAAAGAATACGAAGCTAAAATCCTCGGTGCTGAAGAACGTATTTTGGCTATAGAGCAACAACTGTTTTCTGAGCTCGTACTTTGGATGCATCAGTTTATTATTAAAGTACAACAAAATGCACAGCTTATTGGGCAATTAGATTGTCTTTGTGGTTTTGCAAGCTTGGCTAAGACCAACAAATACAACTATCCTCAAATAGACGACAGCTGTGATTTGGAAATTAAAGAAGGCCGACATCCTGTAATTGAAAAACAGTTACCACTTGGCGAACCGTACATCGCTAATGATGTATATCTCGATAGAGAATCTCAACAAATTATTATGATTACTGGTCCCAATATGTCTGGTAAATCGGCTATTTTAAGGCAAACGGCTTTAATTGTATTGCTGGCTCAAATAGGAAGTTTTGTGCCCGCTAAAGAAGCTAGAATAGGTTTGGTCGATAAGATTTTTACACGTGTTGGTGCGAGTGATAATATCTCAATGGGCGAATCTACCTTTATGGTTGAGATGAATGAAACAGCATCGATTCTCAATAATATTTCAGAACGGAGTTTAGTGCTTTTAGATGAAATAGGTCGTGGTACAAGTACTTATGATGGAATTTCCATAGCCTGGGCTATAAGTGAATATTTACATGAACATCCTGCACGCCCAAAAACACTATTTGCGACGCATTATCATGAGTTAAATGAAATGACGGAAACGTTTTCACGCATCAAAAATTTCAATGTTGCTGTTAAGGAATTAAAAGATAATGTTCTTTTTGTGCGAAAGTTGGTTGAAGGTGGCAGTGAGCACAGTTTTGGTATTCATGTGGCAAAAATGGCGGGAATGCCTCAACAAGTTATAAGACGTGCAAATAAGATACTCTCAAAATTAGAGAAGTCTCACTCTAGTGAAGAACTAACGGACAAAGTCAAGTCGCTAAAAGATGATATGCAGTTGAGTTTCTTTAATCTCGACGATCCCTTACTGGAGGAAATAAAAGACGAAATTCTGCACACGGATATAGATACACTTACACCCGTTGAAGCCTTGATGAAGCTTAACGAGATAAAACGAATGCTACTTAAGAAAAAACAAGCCTAAAACTTTTTTAATTTATTTAGAAAAAAGGCTTTGCTTTTCTGAGAAATATTTTAAATTTGCAACCGCTTTTATAGCGAATAGTTCTTTAAACAATGCGAAAGTAGCTCAGGGGTAGAGCATCACCTTGCCAAGGTGGAGGTCGTGGGTTCAAATCCCATCTTTCGCTCAATAATAAAATACCAATTTGATTACAATGTCGTAATCAGGATGCTGAAGTGGTGGAATTGGTAGACACGTTGGACTTAAAATCCAATGGCCATTATGGCCGTGCGGGTTCAAGTCCCGCCTTCAGTACAAAAAAATCCGTAACTAATTATTAATTAATGAGTTGCGGATTTTTTGTTTTGATTTTAGGCAACATTTAGTCAATAACTACTAAAAATGCTCTTGGTTTACTAAACTTTTACTTTAGGCTAAATGCAAAATCAAAAAAGGTCTTTTGATTATCAGAAAATAAATCTGAAGTTGGATATATTTCTTTGATATGTTGACGTATGAGATTGTCCTTTTGTTTGCTCTTAATATTCTGTAGTTGTACGCTTAAATCCACTACTAAACTTTCATACTTTTCTTTTGTCATTAAGATTGCGAAACTACCTTTTGATAATTTACCTAATAACCAAAGTAGATTATCTAACTTTCCATAATCGTTGATTTTAGATACTGAATTAAGTTGCTTGATATAGTCGAAATAATTATCCTCGTTTATTGCAATTTTAGTATCTATAAGGCCATTCTTTTTAAGTAGTTTATATGAATCAATTGCCAAACTATCATAAATCGGAAAATTACCATCATTTAAAAAATAGATGTATTTAGATATTAACGAGATTGCTTTACCAAAAGGTTTACCCGATTTGTCTATACCATATTCTTTCAAAAATAACGAGCTTATTATATTATCCTCACTTGGGCTGTTAAGGAATTTTGCTGTATAGTATTTTAAAGTATCATCAGAATAAACAGAAATAGCTTTAGCTAATTCATCTATACCATACAAACGTTTACTCATTTGAGTAGAGTAATAACTATCTATGATGGTTATTCTATTTTTTACAACACTTTCAAAGTTTGACGAATTATTATTCTTAAATAAAACTGAAATAATTTCTTTATTAGATAAGTATTGTGTTTCAGAATTTAGAATGCTATGTGCAAGTTCTGCATAAAGATTGAGATTATAATACATAGATATTACACCTTCCTATAGGATATTTTGTTTGATATAAAATCATAATAAAATTGAATGTCATAAGCATTTGATAACTCTTGTAAGGTTAGATTACTTTCATTTATAAATGTGTTTTCTAAAAAAATATTGATAGACAAACCTAAATTTAAAATGAACACGTGTCGATTAATAATCTTAATAATCTTTTCCCTTATTGGATTTGTAATATCATAGGCTACTATTTTATTACTATCTAACCCTAAATATGGAATATTGTTTATTTGCCAAGTAACAACTTTACATTGAGGCAAGACAATATGATTAGTCGTACTTAAACTATTGAGTGAAAAATCTGAATCTATTACAAACTCAAATGTATAGTTTAAAGTAGGATGTTTAAAAATTAAGTCAATGCCCTTTGATAAAATAATTGTTGAATCGGGAATAGGAAATAATCTTTTTATATCATCAATTAGAGTGAAAATTTTCTTTAGTTCAATTGTATAAACAGGTTCGGATAAATTATGGTGTGCCTGTCTGTTTAAAATAAATGCCTTTGATTGTTCAAAGTCTTTATTCATCGTCGGACTAACTGAATCCATATCAATGGACAAAGCCTTAAAGTGCTCTCTAAATAGTTTCCAATAGTGGGCAAGGTTATGAAACTCGCCTTCAACAGTCTTTGTGTATTCTTCTGGCAATCTATCTTTTACAACTTTTTCAAATTCTTTCCGTAAGTATAAGGAAGTAGCAACATAGTCTTTTGCTTTAAAATATTTATTAGCCTTATCGTAATTAGTGTATTCAGAATTAATTATAACTGGTTTTTCACCTATCGCTTGTGGCTCATATATTTCTTGTGTAGACCAATTACTTGTTTGACTATGCTGTTGTATTTTATACAAGCAGAAATCGTAAAAGCTTTTCTCGTGAGTGAATAAATAAATTTTGAATCTACTTGTAAATTCTGTCAGAATAATATCCATCACTTTATCACGATTACTCATATCTAAACTTATAAGTAAATCATCTAAAGCTAAAAATTGACCATCAAAATTAGGTCTAATGTTTATATGAAGTAAACTAAAACGAATTGCTAATGCGATACTTGTTAATTTAGCTTCGTTTAGGTAGGATTGAGGTCTACTGATTACAGTATATGATCCATCGTTATTTTGAGTTTCTATCTTTAAAGCAATAAAAGGTTCATCAGAACCTATTTTATTTGTCCATCTTTCATAAATATTACCATTTTTATTATAAAACTGCTTCGTGTGTTTTGAAAAATTTAATTGCGTTTTATATTTAAGGGTCAATCTAATTTTATCATTATAAAGAGGCTCAAAGTACGTTTGGTAAAAGTTGTTTACATAAGTATTGATTTCATTTATCCAATAATCAACATCATTATTAAAATCGTCAAGCATTGTAACAAAACCAGTTTGACGTCTTATACTTTTTGTTAGCTTAAATGTAAAATGGGTGTTGTTTAGTGTAAAAGGCTTGCTCGTTTCAATTTCATTTAATACTTGAGAAAGATTTCTATTACCATATCCTGACTGATTATTTAGGTAAGGAAAAATATCTCTCGAAAAAACTTGCCAAAGATTAATTTCTTTTGAGTTACGATAGTTGTAAAAATTGATTAATAATCTATTAGCTATAAAATCGCTATGTCTATTTAAGTTTTCTGTAAAAGTTAAATCTCTAAAGCCATTTGGTGAAGTGCCACTTAATCCTGAAACATCTATTTTCTCCATTCTGCCATCACTAAAATAGGCTTCAACATAAGCGTTTTGACCTATAGATTGCGGTTCTTCAATTTCACCATTGACATCTAAAGAGAAACTTGGATGTGACTTTAAAAAATGAAGGTTGATTAAATTTTCAGAATTGTTTGGGGTGAAATATTTAGCGACTTCCGTAGTACTTTTTGTAGATGCTTGTAATAATGTATATAAAGCCCAATAAATAGAACTTTTACCACTCCCATTTTCTCCGTACAATAATACATTCTTTTCTTCAAAATCAATTGTTGCCTCCTCATTTGGGAAACCTTTAAAATTTCTTATTTTTAATTTAGAAATTACAGGCATTAGCTTTGAAGTATTGGTTTTAAAATATCTGGGCTTTTAGACACAAACAAGCGCATACGCTGTTGTACTTCACTATTTTTTAGATTTTTATACAACTCCCAAATCTTTTGATTTTTGGTTTGTTCGTCTAATTCATTAAAGTCTTTATTGCCAAATACTTTATCTATTTCTTGCTGTATCAATGCTATAATGTTGATGCCTTTTTCAAGCATATGTTCTTTAAAGTATAATTCAAATACACAGCCATCAATAATTTCTTCAAAAAAATGTGCTATGTGGTCGTTTTTTAATGTTGCATTTAATTGAGGAACGGAATCTAAATGAGAATGTAATGTTATGTCTATTAAAAAATCGAGTAACTTTTCGTTTGATTCTTTAGTATCACAGATAGGAAACTTATTTATTTTATATTTTTTCCATCGATTAGTACCCATTCCAGATGTAGTTGTATAAGTCGAGAAATACCACTCACTTAATTTGGAATTTAATATTGAAAGAATATATTTCAATTTCTCTCCAGTTAGCATAAAAACCGTAGCTTCAACAATATTTTGTTCAATATCGTATGTGAATTTGGCTTTATCAGATAATTCTCCCCAAATAATTTTAGGCTTGTAAAAGTCATTAAGAAATCCCGTAGGCACGTTAGACCAATGAATACCTTTGCTTGGTCGTTTTTCTATAGCAGGTTTAAATTCATTTAAGTACTCTAATAGAGTAGGGTAATCTCTAACAATGTCAATCGGAGAAATATTTTCTTTTCTGCTACCATTATGAGAATAAATAACCCAACAATCACCAAAATCAATTTTATATTTTGAAATGTCTCTCCCTCTTATTATTGGTTTAACAACATCCTTATTTCTATTATTTTTTGCGATTAACTCTTTATATGTTTTCTTATCAATTAAAAAAGCTTTATTTAATCCTGTTTTTATCCCAGAAATAATACTTGTTTCTAAATCTTCAATTTTGGTCGACTGATTTTCTATTGTAGACTTTATAAAATATTCCTTCTTTGTTAAAATAATCCATTCATCTTTATCTAACCCATTTACTTGTATTTTATGCTCTTTAAAGAAATCACCAAGTGAAATATTTTTTGAATAATTATTTTTGAGAACCAAAACTTCAGTTTCATCTTTGAATTTTGATTTTTGAGTTATTATAATATTTGATTCTACAGTGGCTGAAGGAAAAATTTGAGTGTCTTCAAAATTTATAATTTTTAATGGGTTAGTGTTATCAATGAAGTATTCCCTTAAACTCTCGCCATATTTAGTTTTTAACCACGAGTTTGATGTAATATAACATAGAATACCTTTATTCGTTAAAATCTTATTTCCTTTTTCATAAAACAAAGAATAAATATCACCAGATCGAGTAAAAGATAAATAATTCTCTAATTGAAGCTTGTCAGCCTCTTTACCCATTTTTTGCAATTGTATATAAGGTGGATTTCCTATAACAATATCAAAACCACCATCTTCAAAAACATCTTTAAAAAACAAATGCCATAAAAAATAAGGGCGAGCAGATTTTTCTTCAAACTCTACTAATTTTTTACGTGCATTACCTTTACTATTTAAAGTATCTTCTATTTGCTCAATTTCTTTAAGAATTGATTGTGTTTTCTGTTGTAATTCTGTTTTACGCTTTAATGATTGTTTAGCGCCTGCAAGTTCAATGAGTATTTGGTTTTCAAAACCCTCTAAACATTTATCAATATAGTCTATAACTTTTTTATCTATAGCTTTATGTATTGCTTGTTTTTTCTTGTAGTTTTCGGGTTTAAAATACGCATCCATTAACTTTTTAATATCTTCACCTATACCATAATCTTCTTTTGGCTCTTCAAAAAGTGTGATGTTTCTATCTGATGGTGCATTAAATAAATTTGTATTGTTTAAAGGAATACCTTCAAAACTTTCTAACAAACTATTCCCTTGCATTATTTTATAATCCAAGTTTGGTAATGGTTTTGGTTTTTCTTCATCTACAACTAAAGACAACCAAAAACGTAAACGAGCAATGTCTACAGCATCTTCTTCTAAATCTACACCATAAATAGAGTTTTGAATAATGTTCTGTTTAATATCAGCAGGATACCAATCTCTTTGAGGTCTTTCTAAAGCAAAATGTATAAAAGCCTTTAAGCTAAAGATTTCTTGTAATAAGCCCATAGGGAATGCTCCTGAACCAATTGCAGGGTCGCAAACTTTTACATTATCAATTAATTTTTCGATTCTAATTAAATCTTCATTTTTAATGTTACCCAAAACTTGATTTTTCACCAAGTTTTCCAATTGCTCTTTACTTAAATGATTTAGATGTGTATTTAAATGCTCAATTAAACTTTCTTGAGTCATAAAATGTACAATCTCTTTTGGGGTGTAAAAAGCACCTTTATCTTTATTGTCTTCCAATAAATTCTCAAAAATACTTCCTAACATTTCAGGGTCTACCGCTACAGTATGGTCTTCAGGACTGTTTTCGTATATGGTAAAATTATAACCATTGAAAAACGTAAATAACTCTTCAAATAAAAAGCTAGGGAATTTTAATGTTTTATGAGATTTTGGCTCTTGGTGTTCTTCAAATAAACCACCATTTAAAAAAGGGATGGCTAATTGATTGTTTTTTGGTTTTAAAAAGTCACTTTCTTTTAAGCTTCTATTAATAAAATATTGTTCAGGTAAATCAAAACCATCATTTTTTCTGTCTGGTGTATTTAGTGCTTTAAAGAATAATTTGCTTAACCAATTGGTATAAAATTGTTCTTTATCTGCTTCAAAAAGATTAAATAGAAAATTGGTATCACCACCTTCATATTTAATTGGCTTTCCTTCTTTGTCAAATTCAACATCAGTTGCACCCAACCAATATTTCTTTTGTAGAAAATATAGAAATACAATACGTCCTAACAAACGTTTTACAAAGTTACGAATGTCTTTTTCTACATCTTCGGTGTTTTCGGCTTCAAAAATTTCTCTACACTGCTCATTAGAAGATAAGTGACTTACAAAGTCAAAATAAAAGTTTTTATATTCTTTAAAGAAGTTATTAGATACTGGTTCTACGTTAAAGGCTTCAAAGAAATCTTCTAATCTAAAACGTGATTGTTCTAAATTGTATAAGCGTTCTAATGCGGTACGATGCTCTTCTGGTGTACCAAAAATATAGGTGTATTTTTTAGGATTAGTTTCTATAGCTGATGCCTCATCAAAAAACTCACTACCACCAAACTTGCTTATAAAAGAAAAACGCCATTCCGTTTTATCTTCATCAGCATAATGATAGGTTGCTATAGCCCCTTTACCTGCATCTTTTAGAATGTATTCTTTGATTAATTGATTAACACCTACTTTATTGTATTCAATCTTAATGTTTTCTTGTAGCTCAATTTCAAAAATAGGAAGTGTTATTCCATCTGTTGTTTTAAGTGTTCCTAATTGGTATAGGTTTTTTACTATTTCTTGCGCTTTTTTTGTATTCAGCATTATCTGCTGTGGCTCTAAAGAAACCGTTAGCAAATTTTTATTACCAGACAGAAATTGAAGCGTGTTTATCCAAGACACTCTAATGTAATTATTTTGTAATATTTTTTTTAGTCTATCTCTATTCATTTTTATGCAAAGGTATCTGTTAAGACTATTTTAGGGTCTTCAAATTGTCTTGTATTTTCTTTTTCTTCTTCCCAACGAAGTGCATCCATTCTTGCTATTTGTTTTATTGGGTACTTGTTCATTAGTGCATTTAACTCTGCAATAATTTTTGGTAATGGCATTTTCCGTTTCTTTTGTCTTCTTGCTAAAGTGGCAATATCGTTTCTGAATTTTCTGAATACACCCATATAAATGATTTTAAGAGATGTATTTAGTAAATCTTCAAATTCATCTGAAACTTCATTAGGGAATGATTTTTTTAAATCGATAATAGCTTTTAAGAACATTACAGAATTACGCTCTTGAACAGATAGATTAGATGTATCGTATTCTTCAATACTAAACATTTCATTATAAACTGTTTTAAAATGCGTTATTGCTTTATTAACTGCATCAAAATGATTGTCTACAAGTTTAGTTGATTTCTCTTTTTTAAGAGCCTCAAATAACTTAACTGCTTGTATAAATGTAATTTCAACGCATTGCGTTTCATTACACACATAAAAACTCTCTTTCATTTTATTGCGTAAATAACAAAGTGTTGCGTTTTCTATGGTTTGACCAATTACATCTTGCGCAACTTCATTTTTTATTTTAGCTAACCTACCAACTCTACTTTTAACAGGTAATTCTTTTAATCGTATGTATTCTCTTGTATTTTCTAAATACAATTCTCTAACTATCTCCAAATATTGCAGACGCTCATTAATTTCTTCTTTTGGTTGTAAATCTCCTAACGTGTTATTTATAATCTCCTCTTGTTCTGAATATATTTTGCTGTCTTCACCAAATGCAGAATGAAACCCTTGTAATTTCTTTAATGCTTTTTCGTTTAACTTAATTAAGGCATTAGATTGGGCAGTAGGATAGAAATTATAAATAAGTATCTCTTTTGCTTTTGTACCTATACGATTAACACGTCCTATACGTTGCATTAGTCGGGTAGCATTCCAAGGAATATCATAATTTAGAATTACATTGCTACGATGTAAGTTGATACCTTCTGCTAATACTTCTGTAGTTATAATGATATTATAATCATTCTCTTTCTTCTCAGGATAATTAGCATCAAAGTTTTTACGAATAGTATTGAAACGCTTTTTAACGTTAGAGGCACTAATCGCCATTACATCAGTTCTACCTATTTTTTCTAATTCGTCTGCTAAATACTTTACTGTTTCTTTAGATTCAGAGAATATGACTAATTTTTTTTCAAGATTGTCTTTACCCAAAAAAATAGGTTTTAAGTCATTAATAAACTTCTTTATTTTTGGGTCTTCATCAACAGACTCCCATTTATTAAATAGTTCATCTATTATCTCTTGGTCTCTTTTTAATCCTTCTAATAATTCAGGTGAAAAATCTTCAGCTTTATATATTGCGTTATTAGGTGACTGTTCGTTTAACTCGTTAATTTTATCTTCAATCTCATCTTCTTTTCCCTCATCGTAATATTTATTTAAATCTAAATCTGGTGCAACAAATATCTTATCGTTTTCAAACATTTCAATCATTCGTTGATTGGATGCGTGAAATCTTTTTAAAGATTTTTTAAATGCGAAAAAGCTACTTTCCAAACGTTTCACCATTTGGGTTTTCATTATCATTGCTAATTGCCTTGATATTAATGTTGCATTATCATATATATCTAAATACTCTTCGTTAATAAACTCAATAGCTCGATAACGATAATAACCAACACCATCAATTAAGTTAAATACTGTTTCATAAAAGAGATTATTTAAATATTCATTAAATGTATATTCAACTTTTTGAGGTTTTCTAATATCAGGAAAAGACATTCCTTGTGCATCTACATCTTCTTTGTAGCGTTTTATGTTTTGTATATCAGCTCTTGTTCTGCGAATTACTAATTCAGTAAAAATTTTATCTCTAATAGGTAAGTAAATATCTTTTACTTTCTGGACTAATTCTTTATGGTCTTTTACTTGATATAACTTTTTATATGCTTCTATTTTAGGCGCAAAAAATGATTGTAAATTAGGGACTCCTTCAATTGTAGATTTGCGAGAATCCTGAAATAAATATACTTGGTTTGCTATATCATCTGGTCTATTGTTTAATGGTGTGGCTGATATCAGCATTACCTTTTTCTTTCTATTTATATCATTACCAACAGTTATACGAGGTGTTTTACAAATCAATTCTAACAAACCATACATATTTGAACCTGCTGACCTAAACTTATGAGATTCATCAACAACTATTAAGTCGTACTCCTCTGGATTATAATAATTAATATTATCGCCATCTATAATCTTATGAAGACTTCCATTGGTTACAAACTGAACAAAGTTTGTAATGCCAAAATCTTTAATAGTATTTTTCCAGTTAGCTTCTAAAGCATTTGGATAAACTACTAAAACCCTTGTTCTACCACCATTTTTATCAATATATCTTTTTATAATTCTTGAAGCAACAACTGTTTTTCCTAAACCCACAACGTCTGCAAGAATAAAACCATTATGCTTCATTAACTTATCGAAACCTTCTACAACTGCATCTGACTGATATTGCAAATTATTATATCCTGTTGGTAAATCTTTACTTGATATTTTATCTCTAATAACAGCGTCCCCAAAATACTCTATGAGCATTTTAATGTATAATTGGTATGGGGTTACATCATCATTTAAATAGGTTTTCTTTTTTAAGCCTTTGATGTCTACTGGCAGTAACTCTGTAGACTCTTCCCAAAGCTCTTCAAACTCATTCGTTGCAAATACAACATCTTCATAATCTTTTAGCAACACATTAAATTCGTAGTTGGATGAATCTGTTGTGCCTAAACCATTTCCTGTTAAATTTGAAGAGCCTGTAATAACACTACCATTAGTATGCTCATTGAAAGGGTTAGGTCTAAATATATATACTTTAGCGTGAAGATTTCTTTGACCGTGAGCCTTAATCACTACTTTTTTAGTGATTATATCTTCTATGAATAGTATTATCCCCTTTTCAACATCTTCAGAATAGTTAGCTTCTGATATGTCTTTGGAAACAAAATTTATATACTCTTCTTTTGTATGATTAGTGTTTTCTAAATAGTGCTGACCTTTTTTCTTTGCTTCTGCTATTAGTTCATCAACGTTAATTCCTACTAAAATTCTGATTTCTGGAACATCATCGAGTAAAGGTCTAATTTTGAAATATCCAGATGCTCTAAAATACCCTACAAGCGCATCAAAGCTATGTATTGATTGGTTCTCAAATACACCCCTGAATTTGTTTATTAAGTTGTTATTGTTTCTATTAGTAAAAAACTTTGTTGACATTTAGGCAAAAAAATATTAATGCATAAAAATATGAATCTTTTCTTTTGAGAATTAATGATTTGAGAACTTCTTCGTGGTTTTCTCGCTGTTTTTTAATTTTACCTCTTATTTGCCGTCGTTATATTTAATATCTTAATAGTTTATGATACCAGAGGTTATACTAAAAAAGTTATTTCATTAATGAATTTCTCGGCTCATGGTGATTGATTATAATGCCCTCATTTATAGTACTTCTTTGAGATAGTAGAGTTCACTGAGGTTTACAGTAGAGAGTTCGAGAATCGATTCGCTAGGTGTACATAGAAAATCCGTAACTAATTATTAATTAATAAGTTGCGGATTTCTTGTTTTGTAATTTGTACGAGTCATTTATAGCTCAATGTTTGGTGTAATAGTTTCACTATTTTTTGTTTAAAAACACCTTTTATTGTGTTTCCGGAATTCCTTACCTGTACTAAGATTTATAGAAGCTGAGGTAAAACAAATTATAATTTTTCAATTTCCATTCGTCGACACTTAATTGCCATCCACCGACACTTAAATACGGTCAATCGAATTAAAGCACGTACATTGTAAAGAATTCATCTAATTTGTAAGTTACATGAGATTTGGTATGAACACACTTGATATTTTATTAATTGAAGATGATATGATTGAAGTTATGAAACTCAATAGGGTAATGAGTTCATTGCAATTAAATCACAAGGTAATTGAGGCAAACAATGGAGAAGAAGCTCTTAAATTGCTCAATGACAAAGAGAATCTGCCAGATATTATTTTGTTAGATTTAAACATGCCCAAGATTAGCGGTATTGAGTTTTTGAAAATTTTAAAGTCCGATGAAAGACTAAAATATATACCTACAATCATTCTCACAACGTCTAATAATAACAGAGACTTGTTAGAATGCTACAAAATAGGTATTGCTGGTTATGTTCTAAAACCATTAAAATATGAAGATTATGTTTCGAAAATCGAAAAATTATTATCATATTGGAGTGTGAATGAACTAATAAAAGCATAATGAAAGGTATTATATTTACGGAGTTTTTAGAGCTTGTAGAAGAAAAATTTGGATTGGCGATGGTTGATAAAATCATTAACCAATCTAATTTGGAATCTGATGGAATATACACAGCAGTTGGAACCTACGAGTTTTCCGAAATGTTGCAGTTAATATCGCACCTAAGCGAAAATACAGATATATCGGTAGATGACCTTCTTATGGTGTATTCCGAACATTTATTTAAGGCCTTAATAAAAGCGCATCCTAATTTAGTAGAGCATTATAAAGATCCGATGAACTTATTGGCCTCAATTGAAAATCATATCCATGTTGAGGTTCAAAAAATATACCCTGAAGCACAATTACCAACGTTTGAACTCGAAGAGCGTACCGAAACAAAAATGGTAATGGTTTATAAATCGGATAAAGCACTTTACATGCTTGGTAAGGGTTTAATGTTAGAAACATTTAAACTGTTTGGTGTGCCAGCAAATATTGATTTCGAAAAACTTAATGAAGCGGGAACTGAAGTGAGGTTTATTATCAATAAGGGATAATGGGCCAGGAGGAAGTAGATATTCTAAAAAGGGCACTAGCTCGTGAAAAGGCATCTCGAAAAGCTGCTGAGGCCATCCTTGAAGCTAAATCTGCAGAACTCTATGAGGTCAATAAAAAATTGGAAGCTTCACATGCAGAGTTAATCACTTTATACGATAAAACAAACTCACAATTACAAGGCGTATTTGAAAATATTGTTGATGCTTACGTTATCATGGATTTATGGGGCAATATCCTAAAAATGAATGATGCAGCAGTTGAATTGCTAGGTTTTAAAACAACAAAAGATGATGGAAGTCTCATGGATCTTGTTCATCCAGATGAGGTTGCCAGAGTTGCTCCTGCTTTTAAGACATTAAGTGAAAAAGGTTCAATAACAGACTTTAAGATTAAGATTATTACCCATAACAAGGAGCAGAAATTTGTACATATCAATGCTAGTATAATCTATGAGAATGGAGAACCAGCTGGTGCGCAAGGTATTGTGAGAGATATAACTGTAGAGACCAATTATCAAAACAGTGTTGAAGCAGAACGGCAGAAATATATAAGCATTATTGACAATATGAACTTAGGGTTGGTTGAGGTAAACAATCAAGACGAAATTCAATTTGTAAATCAACGTTTTACTGAGATTTCAGGTTATTCTAAGGATGAGCTTTTAGGTAAGGTTGGTGGTGAAATGTTTCCGGTAAAAACACATAAAAACAAAATTTCAGAAGAAAACAAGAAACGGCTCCAAGGAGAATCCAATTCCTATGAGATAGAAGTTAAGACAAAGACCGGAGAAAATCGTTTTTGGTTAATTAGTGGAGCACCAAATTATGATCTAAATGGCAATGTCATCGGTTCTATCGGTATACATTTAGACATTACGGATGCCAAACGTAATATCGAACTTATTGAAGAGCAAAAGCGCGAATTGGATGTTATAGTTAACAATTCTTCTATTGGCATTGCACTGACGGAAATAAGAGACATAAAAAGAACCAATGAGACGTTTCAGAATATGCTTGGTTATACTGAGCAAGAACTGAGCAAGCTTACCATTAAAGATTTGTCTTTAGAGGAAGATTATCCAGAATCAAAAGCATTCATTGAAAAAATGTACGCTGGTGAAATTGATAATTTTGTGGTTAACAAACGCTACAAGAAAAAAGATGGCTCTGTCATTTGGGCCAAGACCAATGTCAATGCCGTAAGAGATTCCAATGGAAACATAAAGTTTCAAGTGGCTCTTATTGAAGATATAACTTCAGAACGCGAGAAGACCTTAATCATCGATATGATTAATAATCTTACCAAATCTATCCTTGGCAAAACGGACATCAATGAAATTGCCTGGGAAATTGTAAATAATATTGCGGAATATTTGGATACTGAAGATTGCGTGATCTATTTGGTGGATCATGAAAATCAAACTCTGGAACAAGTTGCTGTGTATGGAGATAAATTAGACCAAAACAGCAATATTATCAATAAAATGATCTTGCCCATTGGTAAAGGGATTGTCGGCGATGTGGTACGAACCGGAAAATCTGAAATTATAAAAGATACTTCTAAAGATAGTCGTTATGTAGTTGATGGAGTGGCACGCTACTCAGAAATAACGGTTCCGATTATTAGAGACGGTAAGGTAATTGGTATTATAGACTCAGAGCATAAGGACAAAAATTACTATACCAACCAGCATGTAAAAGCCTTGGAAAGTATTGCAAGTCTAGTGGCCATAAAATTAAGAACAGCCCTAAATATCAGAGAACGTAAAAAAGCTGAAGCCAAGAATACTCAATTATTAAATCAATTAGAGAAGAGTAATAATGAACTGCAAGAATATGCACATATTGTATCACACGATTTAAAATCACCACTTCGAAGTATTGATGCCCTAGTAAGCTGGATAAAAGAAGATAACAAAGGCAAGTTGGATGAGGCTACCATTCAAAATTTTGGGCTTATAGAAACCACTTTGGAGAAAATGGAGCAGTTAATATCTGATGTTTTACTGTACTCAAGTATCGGTGCAGAGTCTAAGAGTGAAAATGAAGTAGATTTAAATTTATTGATAGACGAACTCAAACAAATACTCTATGTGCCAGAACATATCTCTATTAATGTACTCAACAGATTGCCTGTGGTAACTGCAGACAAGATAAAACTTCAGCAATTGTTTCAAAACCTTATTAGTAATGCCATTAAGTTTAATGATAAGCAAGAGGGACTTGTAGAGATTGATGTCGCCGAACAAAAATCGTATTATCAATTTTCAATTAAAGACAACGGAGTTGGTATTGGCAAGGAGCATCACGATAAGATTTTTAAAATCTTTCATGCGCTTCATAACAATAAAGAGTCTACAGGTATAGGTTTATCTATTGTAAAAAAGATTGTTGATCTTTACAAAGGTGAAATTTGGTTAGAATCTGAGTTAAATAAAGGCACAACATTTTTCTTTACATTAAAAAAGTAGATTATGGAACAGCCTAACTTATCCTATATAGAGAGCATGTCGGGAGGTGATAATGCTTTTGAACAAAAACTGATAGGCATTATTCAAAAAGAATTCCCTGAAGAGAAAGCGATTTATTTTAATAATATAGCTGCTGAGAATTTTAAAGAGGCGGCCGAAAACGTACATAAACTTAAACATAAAATTAGTATTTTAGGACTTGTAAAAAGTTATGAAGTTGCCGTTGATTATGAGAACAACCTCATAGAAAACAGTATAGATGGTAAAGAAGATTTTGAATCTATTTTACAAAACATAACCGATTTTTTAAAGACCTTATAAGCCTATCTTATGAATTGTATTATTATTGATGATGAAGCTACAGCAAGAGCTATAATTGCACAGCTGTGTAGTAACATAACTAGCTTAACTGTTTTAGAAGAGTTTCCGAATGCAATCCAGGCCATTAAGTATTTAAACCAGAACGAAGTTGATTTAATATTCTTGGATATACATATGCCAGATTTTACAGGTTTCGATTTTATTGAAACCTTAAAGAGTCCGCCAAAAATCATATTGACAACATCTGATGCCAATTTTGCCATTCAGGCGTTTGAATATGATTGTATTGTAGATTATCTTGTAAAACCAATTACCCCAGAGCGTTTTCAAAAGGCAATTCTAAAAGCAGAAGCTGTAAAGCATGTGGCCACATCAAGAGGCGATTCTAATAAAGTAGAAACCACGTCGGGCAATGATCTGTATGTGAATATTGACAGGCGATTAATAAAGATAGATATTCCAAGTATTTATTTGGTAGAGGCCAAAGGGGACTACATTCATGTTAAAACAGAAGATAAAAACTATACGGTACATTCTACATTAAAGAAGATTGAAGAAAAACTACCCGATAGTTTATTTTTAAAAGTACACCGCTCGTACATTATCAACGTTAATAAGATTATAGATATCGAAGATAATAGCGTCTTGATAAAGAAAGATGTTATTCCTGTAAGCCGTTCTAACAGGCCAGAACTGATGAAACGGCTGAACCTATTGTGATTATTGTGTAATTCTTTATGCGATTCTGTTTGATAAATCCTGTATGGTATTTTTGAACAGATGGAGATTGTTGGCCAAATTGAAATGACCAAAACCATTCATCGACACTAAATAGTTTTCTAACGTTACTGTGATTGCTTCAAACGAAAATTAAAAAATCAGCTTGCTTTACAAGGTAGTTTTGTTTCAGAAACCAAAATGAAACAGAATGAAACCACAACTTTACACTTTAAAAAACCAACTCTTACTAATCGCAGTATTAGTATTTGGTATTAACAGTCAAGCTCAGGAAGATATTCCTTTTAATTGCGACTTTAACGCTTACCTATTTCAATACAATGATGTTTATGCCATTGATTTAGCATCGGGTAATTCGTACTTAGTTTACGAAAATGTTACGGAAGCTTCGATCAACGCTGCGGCTTATAATCCTGCAGATGGATTTATCTGGGGATCACTTAAAGACTCTAAGGACATTGTTAGAATAGGTAAAAACTTTACAACGTCAATTCATAACGTACCAGAACTTCCGGACAGTAACCGCTATGTTGGCGGTATAAGTGCAGAAGGTATGTATTACCTAAAAGGAGGAGGTACAACGTATTACAAAATCAATTTAGACCCTACATCTTCTAATTATATACAGCATGATGCAACAGAAATATTATCTCAAAATATAAACATTCACGATTGGGCTTTTAATGCTGTAGATGGTCAATTATACACCGTTGAGAAGAGTTCCAATGAATTGTTCCGAATTAATCCAGATAATGGACAGGTCACTTCTCTAGGTGAAGTACCAATTCTTTCAGGAAACAATTATACTTACGGAGCGGTATATTTTGATGTTGATGGGCGCTTTTATATTTCAGCAAATCAAACAGGAACGATATATGTGATTCAAGAAGTACAGAATGTGAATTCTTCGGCAGATATGGACTCTAACCTATTTGCTTTCGGACCATCTAGTGCAAGTAATGACGGCGCACGCTGCCCAACAGCACCAGTACCACAAGAAATTTGTGACAATGGTATTGATGATGATGGCGATGGACTGATTGATTGTGAGGATCCTTCATGTTCTGGTTTTGGGACGTGCGAGGTGATTGAGCCACCAACATCTGGTGGAAATGACGGTGGATTAGAAAGTAATAATAGACTATCTGAACAAATTAACCAGCGTAACTTTAACAGAGCAAAAATAGGTTATACTTTCGATAGGTTGACAGCACCAAAAGTAAAGCGTAAGCTTAGCTATGCACGACCTAAGAATAACAGTAGTTTTTCTTTGCAAGACTTTATTCCATTAGAAGTTATAGGCGAAACGGAAGCCGTGGAATCTACACCTTCAGATTTAGTTAATATTACCAACGCTACTGAGATTTATGCTGTAGATTATATGAATGCAGACACGCCAATTGCAACTATCTTGGCTTTAAAAACAGAGGATGGTGTCTATGAGCATACCAAGTATATCTGTGATAGATTGTTGGGTGCAGAATTAGTATCGGTGAATACCATGACAATCAATGAACAACCGTTTATAAAGTCGATCATTAAAAATGTAGATGGTACTTACGAATTTGTCTTGAGCTTATCTGCCAAAGTTATTAATAATGAAGCAAACTTTGCGATTGAAAGCCACTGGAATCTCGATCAATATGAGGAAAACGTCACCTTTTATAACTTTCAAATATGGACAAACTCGGTGGATGATCTCTACATCTTGGGAGAAGAAGTATTGAACTTATTACATGTAGAAAAACCAATTGCTGAGTTTAATAATTCTGTACCGCCAACCGTATTTGTAAGAAAAGGACAATATAATAACGGAGCTTTAGACTTACAAATTGTAAATACTAACGGTACGGAATCGGTAAACTTAGATGCGGGTTATAGAATTACAGAGACCAGTGCATTTCAAAATATGGATAATACCCTAAATTTAGGTGGGCAATACATCACCGATGTAACCGTAGAAACTGGAGGGTTGTTTGACATCGGATTTAGAATTGGTGATGGTGTTGCCACGCCAGATGATTTGTTTATGTCCGATGGACCTTGGGGAATTGATGATTCGCAAGATGGAACCGATGTAACGTTATACGATGTCACACCAAATAATTTTGACTTTGAAATGACAGATTTCCCTATAGAGCGTAATGTAGACTTAAGGGCTACAACTAATACTTATGTTGCAGCTTATAGAGCATTGACACCACGATTTAAAGCAGTTGATCTTACAGATTTTAACACCTTAAGACTTAGTGCAAAAGGGACAGGAAATTTAGAAATTGCTTTTGTAAAACAAGGCATTACGAACTGGGCAGACCAGTACAAAATGACGATTGCTTTAACAGAAAACATGCAAGATTTTGTATTGCCATTAACGGATTTTATGAGTGCTAACGATACCGACCCTGTGTTAGACGATGTGGTTACTATGGTTTTTACAATGGTCTCAGAAGATGGCACTACAAGCTCTAAAGTGATGCGTTTAGAAAATTTAAGGCTATCTCAAGACAGTGCCTTATCTATAGATGAATTTGAGACTGACGAGCGTACATTAAGAGCGTACCCAAACCCAATGACCACTAAAACAACCATTGGTTTTACATTGGCACAAACAGAAACTGTACGATTCGTTGTGTACGACCAAACAGGTAAACAAGTTCATAATACAAGCTATAATGCTACAGCTGGTAAAAACAGCATCACCTTTAACAGAGATAATTTAAGCGCAGGCCTATACTTCTGTAAAATTGTGAGTAGTCAGTACGAGATTAATCCCTTAAAATTGATTATTAATTAACCCTAATTACTAACTGTTGTAAGAAGGCAAAAGCGAAAGCTTTTGCCTTTTGTTTTTGTGTCATTCATAACGGCAATGTCATTCTGACACCGAGTGAAACAAAGTGGAAGAATCTCAAAATGTCATTCTGAACGCAGTGAAGAATCTATTTTAAATTATAGAGATTCTTCGGTCATACTTCCCTCAGAATGACATAAGCTTTTGCCTTTTATTTTATATTATAATTTCGTTTGAAAATTTCAGCTACAATAAGCTTTATAAGTTATTGGGTCTGGTAGTTGAATACTTTTTAAAGACCTATAAACCATAATGCGCGTTCATTTTATTTTTGACTTCGGACAAGTTGATTCCTTTCTTTTCGCCGTATTCAATTAAAATTAGTTCAATTTTTATCTGCAACTTGTGAGCTTTTAATGATATGTCTTTAGTTCTTTCAGATAGTTTCTTGTAGAAAGAATCTGATTGGAATTCATTTTTGTTTTCTATAAGACTTTCATGAATAAGCCAATTTCTTTCTGGTAGAAATTTATGCAATTCATTTGTCAAAGATTCAGGAAGCAAGGCTTCTTTTTTCGCAACATTTATCGCTTTTCCAAAAGTGTAAAATTGTTGTTTTTTTAAAAGATTGTCCGCTTCTTTCTTTTGAAAAGGCTCTGTTTTTTTTAAAACAATCGAGTGACTCAAAGCGTCTTCTAAAATTTGTACAGCACAAAGAGCTTCTCCTAAACAACAATAGAGAAATTTTTCTTTTTCAGAAGCTTTTTTAAATTTAAATTTTTCGATCATTATAGATTTTCTAAATGGTAAATAATTTAATTATCAGGCTAGATGAAATCTTGTTACTAATACAAAAAATATCTCCAGCTCAACCGTTGTTCACAATGGTTTTGTAGGCTTTTTGCGGAAAATAAGCTGCGATTTTCCATCGTAATCGAAAGATAGTGAATTGCAAAGAATTCTGATTTATGAATTCAGCCGCAATGAAACTATACCCGTCTTTGTTGTGCACTGGATTTATATCCTATAAAAAGCACTTTCATCAATTTTCAAGTCATAATCTTCCAGCATTTTTTTTATTTCTAATCTGTATGCTGCTTGATTTTTTATATGTCCTTTATATCCTGAATGTTTTAAAATGAGAAT
This sequence comes from uncultured Flavobacteriaceae bacterium, assembly GCA_964453045.1. Classification (GTDB taxonomy): domain Bacteria; phylum Bacteroidota; class Bacteroidia; order Flavobacteriales; family Flavobacteriaceae; genus Winogradskyella. Next base: position 1,639 of record CAYVNR010000022.1, on the reverse strand, counting down.
TGAAACTAATAAATGAATTCTATCAGCTTCTAAATTCAATTCTTTTATTTTAGTTTTTAGTAGACCTTCTTTATATGGCGTTTTACCATGTAAAAACTTATTTCTATTGTTCAATAACTTTTTTAATTTTTCAGGCAATTCTATTCCGTAAAAATCAAAAGCTAATAGAAACCTGTCTTTATTGAAAGGTGTATTAATATAGGTGATTTTTTTATTTAAAGATTCTAATTCTATTTTGCTAAATTTTTCTTTTTTTGATGAGACTAAAGATTTAAGCTCTTCTTTTAATGATTCAAGGTTTTCTGAACTCTTGATTGGTTCAAAGAATTTTTTGTTTTCAGAGTTTATTAAACCAACAATGGTTTCTAAAGCAACGTGGAAGTTAGAGCATCTAATTAAAGGTGGTTTTATCGCATTTCCTTCAATTAATAATTCAACTGTACGTTCTAATTCAGGCTTTGCTTTTAAATCGCTTATAAGTTGAGATAATGATTCTTCTGGAAATAGTAAGGGTGTTAACAATGGACGTTTTTCTGAATCCGATTGTATAAAAGTCCTAAACTGGCTAGGGTTAATAATTTCTTGGTGTGAGATTATTGATTCTCCTAAAGATTCATAATAAATTGAATTTACATTTTCGAACATTGAAGATTTGTAAGAAAAAATAAACTGTTCATTTTGATGCCAGTTTCCAGTTAAAAATCCAATGGACTTCAATGTTAATTCGCTTATGGTTTTAAAAGTTTCTAAATCTGTTTTATTTAAGCACTCAATTACTAAAAAATTAAAATCTTTTTGACTGTGCCTGTAAACGTGAAAAACTAGATTATCTACCTCAATTACAATTAAACCTAATCCATAATGAATCTTTCCACAAGAATATTGAGCTCCTAAAAATATTGATGTTAAGCTATCTTTTCCAATTTTCAGTATTGTACGAAATATTGAATTTGAAGTTGTTGGAAAATTCTCGGAGTAGATTGTTCCTAAATTACCTTTGATGCTTTCGCTTTGAACGAAGCTTTTGCCAACTATTCTGGTTGCGCTTTTGGCGGGAATCAGAAATGTTTTATCATTAGAAATTAGTTTAAAGTCTTCATTAAATCCTAGTTTTTTAAATGTTACTTCATTCGGATTTTGTGGTGTTTTAAGTTTTAAGTCAAAATCTACGCTATAGTTTTCTTGAAGCTTGGTTAATGTGATTTCACTTTCGTTTAGTGGGAATTTATTTTTGTGTACAATTTGAAAAGTTTCTGTTTGTAAAAAACTGCTTATTTTTTCAATTTCATTTTCTATATTTTTCTCAAATTTCTCTTTCAATACGAATGTTTCTTAATCTTGTGTACAACTTATTATATCATAATAAATATAACTAATTAAGGGTAGTGGTCAAGTGATAATGCTACTTTTATGAGAAGCTTGACTTAGTTCTTAAAATTTAAATTTCTACCTAGCACCCACTTAAACCTAAGCCCAATCTCAGTAAAGGTAAATCCAGCCGCAGTAGCAGAGGCAATATTACTATGTGTGCCATAGATGTTGAGTAAACTACGCTCTGAGAATTTATACCCAAAAGCGCCTTGTAGTCTATAAGCGGTTTGTTTGGGGTCGTCTTCAATAAATTGGTAACCAAAAGCGC
>CAYVNR010000021.1:0-63590 GCA_964453045.1 uncultured Flavobacteriaceae bacterium | reverse complement strand
GTGGCAGGATTCGAACCTGCGACCTCCGCGTCCCAAACGCGGCGCGATAACCGGGCTACGCTACACCCCGAAAATATGGTTATCATTTTAGGACTGCAAATATAGAATTTTTCTTTACAATCCAACAACATTTTTTTAACTTTAAAAATTGATTTGTTACCCATTTATAATCATGAAATTAAGACTTCCTATTCTCGGATTAATCCTAATAAGCACATTAACTTGTGCTCAAGATAAAAATCCCATCAACACTAAAAATGACCATGAAATTATAGTACCAGATTTAGACATTCCTTGGGCATTTACATTTCTTCCCGACGGTTCAATGCTAATAAATGAAAAAGAAGGCAGACTCATTCATTTTAAAAACCATAAGAAAACTGAAATTTCTGGCTTACCAGAAATCTATGTAAGAGGCCAAGGCGGATTAATGGACATAATTCTTCATCCCAATTATGAAGACAATGGTTGGATATACTTTTCGTATGCATCTTCAAAAGGTGAAGGAAGCGGTGGAAATACGACCATTGCAAGAGCCAAATTAAAAGATAGCACACTTATTGATTTTGAAGTACTATATAAGGCCGAACCAAATTCTAGAAGAGGGCAACACTTTGGATCGCGTTTAGTCTTTGACACAAATGGCTATTTATTTTTCACCATTGGTGATCGTGGAGATAGAGATACTAATCCACAAGACTTAACCAGAGATTGTGGCAAAGTATATCGACTTAATGCTGATGGTACAATTCCAGAGGACAATCCCTTTACCAATGACCCTAAAGCTAAAAAGGCAATTTATTCGTATGGACACAGAAATCCGCAAGGTATGGTGATACATCCTAAAACAGGAGACATTTGGACCCATGAACATGGTCCAAAAGGCGGAGATGAAATTAATGTTATAGTAGCTGGCAAAAACTACGGCTGGCCGGTCATTAGCTATGGCGTAAATTATAGCGGAACAAAATTTACCGACATCACAGAAAAGGAAGGTATGGAACAACCTCTTCATTATTGGACACCTTCCATTGCACCAAGTGGCATGGCTTTTATCGATAGCAACAAATATGGTGATTGGAACGGTAACCTCTTGGTCGGATCATTAAAATTTCAATATCTAGACATGTGTACGGTAAAAGACAATAAAGTAATAAAGGAAGAACGCTTATTAAATGGATTAGGAAGAGTGAGATGCGTTGAGCAGGGTCCTGATGGCTATATTTATGTTGGTATTGAAAATTTAGGCATTGTAAAACTTATAAAGAAATGATAAAAGTATCTAAATACATATTACTGTTGTTAATAATGATCTCCTGTAATTCAAAAGAAAAGAAAACTAATACGGTAGATTATCCTGAGAAAACATCATTAAAACAAACAGATCCAAAACTAAAAACAAGTATGGAACGCGGTAAACTAGTTTATAACGATATGTGTATTACATGCCATATGGCAAATGGCAAAGGCGTTCCAAAAGCGTTCCCTCCATTGGCGGATGCGGACTACTTAAGAGATAATCAAAATAAAAGTATTTTAGGAGTTAAAAATGGAATGTCTGGCGAAATAATTGTTAATGGAATTACCTATAATAGCGTTATGACACCTCTAGGGCTTTCTAATGAAGAGGTTGCAGATGTCATGAATTATATTAATAACAGTTGGGGAAATAACTACGGGAAATTCCTGACTGCTCAAGAAGTGACAAATATCATTAAAAAACAAGAGTAATTAGCTAACTTTGTAGAACTAACTTAATCTAAAGATATAATGCTAATTATTGGAATCGCTGGTGGAACAGGATGTGGTAAAACTACGGTAGTCAATACTATCCTCAACGAATTACCCGAAGGTGAAGTCGGTGTCATTTCGCAAGATTCGTACTATAAAGACACCTCCCATCTCAGCTACGAAGAACGTGTAAAAATTAATTTTGACCATCCACGTTCCATAGATTTTGAATTGTTGGAAAAACACCTCAAAGAGCTTAAAAAAGGAAATTCCATAGACCAACCCATCTACTCCTTTGTAAAACACAATCGTACAGGTGACACCATTTCTACAAAACCAAGAAAGGTTATGATTGTAGAAGGCATCTTAATTTTAACAAATCCAGAAATTAGAGAACTTTTTGATATTAAAATATTTGTTCATGCGGATTCAGACGAGCGATTAATCCGTCGATTAAAACGTGATATTTCTGAGCGAGGACGCGACATTGACGAAGTGCTTACAAGATATCAAAACACCTTAAAACCCATGCACCATCAATTTATTGAACCCATGAAAGAGTATGCAGATATTATAATTCCAAACAACAAGTACAACACAGTTGCTGTAGACATCGTTAAAACCATAATCAACGAACGTTTATAATGGGAATTTTTGATAATAAATATCTTAAACCTTTCAAGAATATTTATCTGGTAATATTAGTATTATTCGTTATCTGGATGTTATTCTCTGATGCGCATTCATTATTATTTCACCACGAACTAAATACGGAAATAGATGAATTGGAATACCAAAAAGAGCATTATAAGAATGAAATAGAAAAAGATAAAAAAGCCATTAAAGAACTAAGTACAGAAGATGGTATTGAGCGTACAGCACGCGAAAATTACAACATGAAAAAATCTGATGAAGATATTTTTATAATTGAATACGAAGATAGCATAGCCAAACAAAAACAAGATGAGTAGATCTTTATTTAGCAAATTTGAAAGTGTATCCGCAAAAGCCTGGAAACAAAAAATACAGGCAGATTTAAAAGGTGCAGATTATAACGACACTTTAATCTGGAAAACCAATGAAGGCATTGATGTAAAGCCTTTTTACCATTCAGATGATTTTGAGGATTTTCCCAATACCTCTAACAGTAGAGCAACACAATGGAAAATTGCCCAAACCATTGAAGTTTCAGATGCTAAAACAGCTAATATTAAGGCATTGAATGCTATCGAACGTGGTGCAGAAAGTATCCTATTTCATATTAAAATAGAAGATATTTCTATTGAAGATGTATTTCAAAATATTGATGTTGAAAAAATTCCCGTTGAAATTAAATGCGATTTTCTCTCTCATGAGTTCATAAACAAAATTAAAAATGCCGTTCTAAGTACAGTCGAAGAGCCTCGTGTCAATATACACGTCGATATTATAGGCCATCTAGCCAAAACAGGTAATTGGTACAATGACCTCAAGGACGATCATACAAAACTTGAGGCTATTATAAAGCAAACCAATCAGCTTTCTGTAGATTTAAGCCTATACCAAAATGCTGGAGCAACGATTGTGCAACAGCTCGCTTATGGCTTAGCACAAGCTAATGAATATCTAAATCATTTAAAAGGAATCAACGATTGGTCACTGAACGAAGTCGAAGTGACTTTTAACACCTCAATTGGCTCAAACTACTTTTTCGAAGTCGCAAAACTCAGAGCCTTACGTCAATTATGGATAACGTTAGCATCAGAGTATAATGCTATTAACGAATGTAAAATATTAGCCACACCAACCAAACGCAACAAAACCATTTACGATTACAACGTTAATATGTTGAGAACAACAACAGAATGCATGAGCACAATTCTTGGTGGGGCAGATACCATTTGTAATTTACCATACGATATACTTTACCACAAACCCAATGAATTTGGAGACCGTATTGCAAGAAATCAATTATTGGTTTTGAAAAAAGAAAGCTATTTCGATAAGGTTAATAATCCAGCAGATGGTGCATATTATATTGAAAGTTTAACTCAACAATTGGCAGAAAAAGCATTGGATCTATTTAAAGATATTGAAGCAAATGGAGGCTTTTTAAGCCAGTTGAAAGAAGGAACAATTCAACGAAAAATTAAAGAAAGTGCTGAGAAAGAGCAAGCCGATTTCGATACTGAAAAACTAATACTTTTAGGTACAAACAGACACCCAAATCCTGCTGATAAAATGAAAAATGAATTAGAAATCAGTCCTTTTCTTGAGAAAGAAAAACGCAAAACACTTATTGAACCTATTATTCAAAAAAGGTTATCTGAAAAATTGGAAATCAATAGATTAAATGAAGAATAAGATTCACTATAGACAAAACCTATAATGAGTATTTTATTTAAAAAATAAACAATGACTAGAAAGAACGTTCAACATATCAAACTAAAGTCGAAAGCCAAAAATAAAAAACCAATAGCTTACAGCAATTTTCAGACTGCTGAAGATATAGATGTAAAATCTACGTATTCAAAAGAGGATATTGAAAATTTAGAACACTTGGATTTCGTTGCCGGCATTGCACCCAATCTCCGTGGCCCATACTCTACCATGTATGTAAGAAGACCTTGGACCATAAGACAGTATGCTGGCTTCTCAACAGCTGAAGAAAGTAATGCCTTTTATAGACGTAATCTAGCCGCAGGGCAAAAAGGCTTGTCCGTTGCTTTCGATTTAGCAACGCATAGAGGTTACGACTCGGATCACGAACGTGTTGTTGGTGATGTCGGTAAAGCTGGTGTTGCCATCGACTCAGTTGAGGATATGAAGATCCTTTTCGATCAAATTCCGTTGGATAAAATGTCCGTGTCCATGACCATGAACGGCGCCGTACTCCCAATAATGGCATTTTATATTGTGGCCGCAGAAGAGCAAGGAGTAAAACCGGAACAGTTGGCAGGTACAATTCAGAATGATATTCTAAAAGAATTTATGGTGCGTAATACCTACATTTACCCACCCACTCCATCGATGAAAATTATTTCAGACATTTTTGAATACACCAGTAAACACATGCCGAGATTCAATAGTATTAGCATTTCTGGTTACCATATGCAAGAAGCAGGAGCCACATGCGATATTGAACTGGCATATACACTTGCAGACGGTTTAGAATATATTAGAAAAGGACTAGAAGCTGGTATGGACATCGATACTTTTGCTCCTCGTTTATCCTTCTTTTGGGCCATTGGAATGAACCACTTTATGGAAATAGCCAAAATGCGAGCGGCACGAATGCTATGGGCAAAACTGGTGAAGCAATTCAACCCAAAAAACCCAAAATCCTTAGCTTTGAGAACCCATTGCCAAACCTCTGGCTGGAGTTTAACTGAGCAAGATCCTTTCAACAATGTGGCAAGGACCTGTATTGAGGCTGCGGCGGCAGCTTTTGGAGGCACACAAAGTTTGCACACCAATGCTTTGGACGAAGCCATTGCATTACCTACTGATTTTTCAGCACGGATAGCACGTAACACACAAATTTATCTACAGCAAGAAACACATATCACTAAAACAGTCGATCCTTGGGCTGGTAGTTACTATGTAGAAAGTTTAACCAATGCTATTACCGAGAAAGCCTGGAAATTAATTGAGGAAGTTGAAGAACTTGGTGGCATGACCAAGGCCATAGAAGCAGGCATACCAAAACTAAGAATTGAAGAAGCTGCAGCACGCAAGCAAGCACGAATTGATTCCGGTCAAGACATTATTGTTGGCGTTAACAAATATCAGCTCGAAGAAGAAGACCCTCTTCACATTTTAGAAGTCGACAACCAAACCGTAAGACATCAACAAATAGAACGCTTAAACCGAATAAAGTCTACTCGAAATACTGAAGACGTTACCTCAGCATTATCAAAATTGACAAAAGCTGCAAAAACAGGTGAAAATAATTTATTAGCTTTAGCTGTGGATGCAGCTCGCAAACGCGCCACTTTAGGTGAAATCAGTGATGCCCTAGAAGCAGAATTCGGACGTTATAAGGCACAAATAAAATCATTTAGCGGAGTGTACAGTAAAGAAATAAAAGACGATAAAAGCTTTAAAAAAGCGAGAGAATTGGCTGACCAATTTGCAGAGCAAGATGGTAGAAGACCACGTATTATGATTGCCAAAATGGGACAAGATGGACATGACAGAGGTGCCAAAGTCGTAGCAACGGGTTATGCCGATGTTGGTTTTGACGTGGATATAGGGCCATTGTTTCAAACACCGAAAGAAGCGGCTAAGCAGGCTGTGGAAAACGATGTTCATATTTTGGGCGTTTCATCTTTGGCGGCCGGACATAAAACTTTGGTACCCCAAGTCATTGAGGAATTAAAAACCTATGGCAGAGACGATATTATGGTCATTGTTGGAGGGGTTATTCCCAAACAAGATTACCAATATTTGTTTGACGCCGGTGCTGTTGCCGTTTTTGGCCCAGGTACTAAAATTAGCGATGCAGCCATTCAGATTTTAGAGATTTTGATTGATTAAAATGTTACAGAAGCTACTATTAAATCATTAACACTTCTTAATTTTCTAGCCCACGACTTTATGTAATAGCTTTATAATTTACATCTAATGTAATAATATTGGTTCCCGCAATATCCAACTAAAAAATTAGTTAAAATAATGTTATTCCTTTTTACAACAATTTATAATCCTTAAATTGGAGGAATTTCTTATAGAATACGCCTAAACGAATTCTTCAATTATTAATCGATAAAACCATCAATCAATGACAACAAAACTTTCTCAAGTATTTAAAACATTTTTTGTTTGTATTTTGCTAGTTACCTTTACAGGTAATGCACAGACCGCAACTTTAGAAAAACAGACTACTGGTGCTGTCCCTTCTGATGTACTTCCAATTACTCCAGAAGTTAAGATTGGCAAACTATCTAACGGACTCACGTATTACATTCAAAATAACGGAAAACCAGAGGATAAAGTAGAATTGCGTTTAGCGCTTAAAGCAGGCTCTATTGTAGAAACCGAAGACCAACGTGGTTTAGCTCATTTTATGGAGCACATGAATTTTAATGGCACAAAAAACTTTAAGAAAAATGAGTTGGTAGATTATCTCCAGAGCATTGGTGTTGAGTTTGGTGCCGACCTTAATGCTTATACAGGTTTTGACCAAACGGTTTACATCCTTCCGATTCCTAGTGATGATCCAGAAAAATTAGATAAAGGATTTCAAATCCTTCAAGATTGGGCAGGTAATGCATTACTGACAGATGAAGATATTGATGATGAGCGCGGAGTAGTTATCGAAGAATACAGAACGCGCCTAGGAGCTGCCACAAGAATGCAATCTCGATATTTAGATAAAATTGCGTACAAATCTAAATATGCCGACCGTTTACCTATCGGAACAAAAGAAAATCTTGAAAACTTTAAGTACGAAAGTATACGTAACTTCCAAAGAGATTGGTACAGACCCAACCTTATGGCTGTTATTGCCGTAGGAGATCTAGATGTTGAAACTTTAGAAAAGAAAATAAAAGAAAACTTTAGTGGTTTAAAAAACCCTGAAAACCCAAAACCAAGAGAAGAGTTTTATTCACAAAGCCACGAAGGTACTTTTGTTGCCATTGAATGGGATGAAGAAGCCACAGGAAGCCAGGTTCAGATTTTTTATAAAGACAAAGGCAAGCCAAAAAAGACCAAAACTGTAGCAGATTATCAGCACAACATGGTTGAAGGTCTTTTTTCTCAGATGATTAATAACCGATTAAGAGAATACAGTAACAAACCCAATCCACCATTTATATATGGATTTTCGTATCACGGAGGTACCATTGGTAATCAAGATGCCTACCAGTCTTTTGCACAAACCAATGAAACCGGGCAACTAGAAGCACTTAGAGTGTTGTTAGAGGAAAATGAGCGTGTAAAACGTTTTGGTTTTAAAGCCTCAGAATTAGAGCGTGCCAAAAAGGACTATTTGGCAAGATTAGAACGTCAGTTTAAAGATAAGGACAAGCGCGAGTCTGAGAGAATTGTTGGTCGCTATATACAGCACTTTTTACAAGAAAGCCCGATTCCCGGAATCGATTGGAGCTACGCTTTTGCTCAAAAAGAATTACCAAAAATAAAATTAGAAGATGTTAATGGTCTAATCTCAGATTTTTTACATGACGACAATCGTTTGGTCATACTAACTGGCCCGAAAAAAGAAGGTCTTACAAAAGTAACCGAACAAGAAGTTATTGATTTATTAGAAGATGTTAAAAAAGCGGATGTTAAAGACTATGAGGATGAAGCAGTTAGAGAGGAATTAATGCCTATTAAACCTAAAAAAGGAAGTATTGCCAAAAAGGAAGTCAATAACGAAGGTAAGATCAATGAAACTACAACACTCACGCTAAGCAATGGTGCTAAAGTCACCTATAAGAAAACCGATTTCAAAAATGATGAAGTATTAATGGAGGCTTTTAGCTACGGTGGTACATCATTATATACTACTGAAGAATTACTGGAAACCTCAAGTGCCAATAGAGGTTTGTTTGAAGCCGGTATTGATGGTATTGACAAAAACGAGATGACGAAAATGACATCTGGTAAAATCGTTAGGGTAAGACCGTTTATTGGCGGTAATTCTGAAGGTTTTACAGGTTCTGCATCACCAAAGGATTTAGAGATGATGTTCCAAATGATACATCTGTACTTCACTAAATTAGATAAAGATCCCGAGGCTTTTGCCTCATTTATAAGTAAGCAGAAAGCATTCTTGGGCAATATTTTATCTAACCCCAATATTGCATTCTCAATTGCTTATGGAGAATTTATTAGCGAAGGGAATCCAAGATATACAGGCTTCCCTGATGAAGAAGCCTTAGACAACGCCAATTACGATTTGGCTTATGAGAAATATAAAGAGCGTTTTGCAAATGCAGGAGATTTTCATTTCTATTTTGTAGGTAATGTAGATGAAGATAAAATTAAAGATTATGCAGAAACCTACATTGCTTCTTTGCCAAGTAGTGATAAAAATGAAATGTACAAAGTATATGACTTTAGACCTAAATTTGGGTCACACGAGTTTACTTACTACAAAGGTACTGAGCCTAAAAGTCAGGTGAGACTCACATTTTCTGGCGAAACAGAATACAACAAGGACGAAGCTAGAGCGATGAATGCTTTAGGTGAAATTTTAAGCATCAAGCTTATCGAAAAATTAAGAGAAGAAGAAGGTGGTGTATATGGTGCTGGCGCAAGAGGTTCTATTAGTAAATTACCATATAGTCGCTATAACTTTAGTATCTCATTTCCTTGTGCACCAGAAAATGTCGAAAAGTTAATTGCAGCATCTCTTGCTGAAGTAGAAAGTATTGTAAAAAATGGCCCTACAGAAACAGATTTAGACAAAGTAAAAAAGGCATTATTACTCTCTAGAAAAGAAGATTTAGAGCAAAATCGTTTTTGGTTATCGACCATTAAAGATGCGGATTACAACATGAGCGATTTAGAAGGTGTAGTTAATTATGAAGCTAATATCAATGCGTTAACAACCAAAGATATTCATAACGTAGCTAACAAATATTTAACTAATGGCTACATTAAAGCAGTTTTAATGCCTGAAAAGGAATAAACCCATACATAACATCAACATCTCAAAAAAAGCCATCTGAATGTAGAATTTTAGATGGCTTTTTTTGTTTACGCTATGTTAACAACTTCCGTTTTCAAAACCCATAATAAATCGTATTTTTAAACCCTTAATAAACCAAATTATTTAATGGGTAAAATCATTGCAATAGCTAATCAAAAGGGAGGTGTTGGTAAAACAACGACTTCTGTAAACTTAGCAGCTTCTCTTGGAGCTCTAGAGAAGAAAGTCCTACTTATAGATGCTGATCCACAGGCCAATGCGAGTTCTGGCTTAGGTATTAATGTAGATGCTGTTGAAGTCGGTTCGTACCAAGTCTTAGAACATACCAAATCAGCAAAAGAAGCTATTGTGCCATCTAATGCGCCAAATGTAGATGTAATCCCTGCACATATAGACCTTGTGGCGATTGAAATAGAATTGGTCGATAAAGATGATAGAGAGTACATGCTTAAAAAAGCTATTGTCGATTTAAAATCTGACTATGACTATATTTTAATTGACTGTGCTCCTTCTTTAGGCTTATTAACATTGAATGCTCTCACAGCATCGGATTCTGTAATTATTCCTATTCAATGTGAGTATTTTGCGCTCGAAGGTTTGGGCAAACTGTTAAATACTATTAAAAGTGTACAAAAAATACATAACGAAACGTTAGATATTGAAGGCATGTTGTTGACGATGTTCGATTCGCGCTTACGATTATCAAATCAGGTGGTAGAAGAAGTTCAAAAACACTTTAGCGATATGGTGTTCGAAACAATTATTCAACGCAATGTAAGATTGGGAGAAGCTCCAAGTTATGGAGAAAGCATCATTAACTATGATGTGAGTAGCAAAGGTGCAGCCAACTATTTAAGTTTGGCAAAAGAGCTTATAAAGAAAAATGAATTTTAATGGCTAAGGCAACTAAAAAACAAGCTTTGGGGAGAGGACTTTCAGCATTGTTGAAAGATCCAGAAAACGATATAAAATCTGCAGAGGATAAAAATGCCGATAAAGTTGTTGGTAACATCGTAGAACTCGATATAGAAAGTATTGAAGTTAACCCATTTCAACCAAGAACCAACTTTAACGAAGAATCCTTAAGGGAGTTAGCATCATCCATACGCGAGCTTGGAGTTATTCAACCTATAACGGTTAGGAAATTAGCATTTAACAAATATCAACTTGTTTCTGGGGAGCGTCGTTTTAGAGCTTCAAAACTAATTGGTTTAGAAACGATTCCTGCTTACATAAGAATCGCCAATGACCAAGAGTCGTTAGAAATGGCATTGGTGGAGAACATTCAACGCCAAGATTTAGATCCTATAGAAATTGCACTATCCTATCAGCGCCTAATTGATGAAATTCAATTAACGCAAGAACAAATGAGTGAACGTGTTGGCAAAAAACGTTCTACGATTGCCAATTACTTACGATTGTTAAAACTAGACCCAATTATTCAAACTGGCATGCGAGATGGTTTTATCTCAATGGGCCATGGCAGAGCTATGGTAAATATTGAAAGCCAGATTGATCAATTAGAGGTTTACGAAAAAATCATTACCAACAAACTTTCCGTACGAGCTACAGAGCAGTTAGTAAAAAACTTAAATACAGAGCCAGACCCAACTTCTCAAAGCGCACCTATCGAAGTTCCTAAACACATCAAAAAAGGTATTAAGGAGTTTTCGGAATATTTTGGACATAAGATTGATGTAAAAGTATCAAAAAACGGAAGCGGAAAAATCACTATTCCATTTCATTCGGAAGAAGATTTTAATAGAATTAAAAAATTAGTGCAGCGTGCTAAATAAGCGTCAATACTTTCTCTTACTGTTTCTATTTTCAATGGTTTTATCATTTTCTCAAGAAAAGAAAAATGATAGTACCGACATTGGTTTGGACAAAGAATTGGTAGTCATTGAAGAGCAATCCATAGAACGAAAGCCTATTGATCCTTTGCGACCATCTAAAGCTGCATTTTATTCAGCCATTCTACCAGGCGCAGGTCAGGCCTACAACAAGAAATACTGGAAAATACCAATAGTTTGGGGAGCTATAGGTACTGGAATTTATTTTTATGTTAGAAACGACAAACAGTTTGACCGCTACAGGGACGCCTATAAAAGACGCCTAGCAGGCTTTACTGATGATGAATTTTCTGATGCTGATGGCAACCCACTGATTTCTGATGATGGTTTAATTAGAGCACAACAACAGTTTAGGCGTAACAAGGAAATATCCTTATTGGTAACCATTGGTTTATACGCCCTAAATATCATTGATGCCAATGTTGATGCCCATTTATTGCAGTTTAATGTCGATGAAAACCTAAGCCTTAGTCCACATTACCAATACAATCAAATGGAAAATTCTTCAGATTTGGGCTTAACACTAAATTTTAAGTTTTAGGATGAGAATAGCTTTACTTGGTTACGGCAGAATGGGAAAAAGCATTGAGTCGATTGCTCTAGAAAGGCACCATACTATTTCCCTAAAAGCAACTAGCAACACTGCGGCATTCGATTTTTCAAATACAGATGTAGCTATAGATTTTAGTTTACCATCAACAGCCACAAGTAATATTAAAAAGGCTTTGGATGCAGGTATTCCCATAATTTCTGGTACTACAGGTTGGTTAGAGGATTATGATACAATTGTTGACTATTGTAATTCTAAAAACGGCACGTTTTTATATGCTTCAAACTTTAGTTTAGGAGTTAATATTTTTTTTGAAATCAATAATAAATTAAGTCAGTTGATGGCTAAAGTTGATGGTTACACTACTGAAATTCAAGAAATCCATCATACAAAAAAACTAGATGCTCCTAGTGGTACGGCTATTACTTTGGCTGAACAAATCATCGGTAACTCTAATTATAAAAACTGGACTTTAGACGAAGCTCAAAAAGATGAAATTCATATTGAAGCTAAGCGCATACCAGAAGTTCCTGGAACTCACGAAATCACCTATAATTCTGAAATCGACTCTATAAACATTAAGCATACAGCGCATAGCAGACAAGGTTTTGCTTTAGGAGCTGTTATAGCAGCTGAATGGATTGCGAATAAAAAAGGCATATTCACTATGCGCGATGTGCTTAAAATTAATGATTAATATCGATTGATTAATGAAAAATGACCTAAAGCATCGAACAAAGGTATTTGCTCATAGTACAATAAAATTGGTTGCTCAATTACCAAATGATTATTTATCGAATCATATAAAAAAGCAATTAATACGATGCTCAACATCAGTTGCTGCAAATTACAGAGCAACATGTATTGCACAATCTAAACGTAGTTTTATCGCAAAAATAAGTATCGTCATAGAAGAAGTTGATGAAAGTTACTTTTGGTTAGAGTTTATAATCGACGAAAATCTTTTACCCTCAGAGAGTTGTAAATCTTTGTTAAATGAAGCAGATGAACTTACCAGAATTTTTATTTCATCAAGAAAAACCGCAAATTTGAACCTTAAAAATTAATCAATTGTCATTAGACAATTATCATTTTAGACATTATGACTTGGACACAATGGTTTATATTTTTAATGATATTGCAAATTGTTCATGGGCTAGGCACATGGAAACTTTACATTAAGGCTGGCAGACAAGCTTGGGAAGCCTTTGTTCCTGTTTATAATGCAGTGGTATTAATGAAAATCGTATCTCGTCCTTGGTGGTGGGTCATTTTAATGTTTTTACCTATTGTAAACCTCATCATGATTCCCGCAGCTTGGGTAGAAACCGCTAGAGCTTTTGGTAAGGACACAAAGTTAGATGCACTTCTATGTATCGTTACTTTAGGTTTTTATCTCTATTATCTAAATTATGTCGCAGATGTCAATTATATCGAAAATAGAAAGCTGACGCCAAAAACTTCGGCTGGCGAGTGGATTACCTCTATTCTATTTGCTATTGTTGCGGCAACAATTGTTCACACGTATTTCTTTCAACCTTTTGTAATCCCGTCATCATCCTTAGAAAAATCGTTGTTGGTTGGCGACTTTCTCATTGTAAGTAAAATACATTACGGAGCTAGAGGACCAATGACTACCGTTGCAGCTCCAATGGTACACGATACCATTCCTGTGTTAAAGAAGAAATCTTATCTCTACAACGATAATTTTGAAGAAAAAAACACCTCTTGGATAAATAAACTACAACTTCCCTATTTTAGATTACCAGGTTTTGAAAACGTAGAACGTAATGATATTGTGGTTTTTAACCAACCAGCAGATACTTTGTTGGATATGAATAATTTTACCCCAGATCGTAATTACTACAAACCTATTGATAAAAAAACAAATTTAGTAAAGCGCTGTGTTGGGCTTCCTGGGGATACTTTAGAAATCCGAAACGGTTATGTATATATCAATGGTAAGCAAAATACATTGCCGCCGCGATCTCATTTACAATTTTCTTACCGTTTAACATTAAAAAAGCCTATTAGCACTTCTGGTGAAGAGCGTATGTTCTATAATATGCTAGATAAAGCAGATATTGATGATGGTTTTAGTTATAATCCTAATGATGGTACTTTTTATTTAGCCGCTGTATCTAACGAAGCTGTCAACAAACTTAAAGTGCAGCCCAATGTTGCCAATGTAGAACGTATAACTAGAAATAAAGGGGAAGATGGCAATATTTTTCCAAGAGATCCAAATTTTAAATGGAATGTAGATCAATATGGAAAATTATGGATTCCAAAAGCTGGAGAAACAGTACAGTTAAATACTGAAAACATCTCATTATATAAGCGTGCTATTGCTGAATATGAAGGCAACAAGGTAGTAACAAGAGGTAATCAAATTTTTATTAACGATCAACCTGTAACATCCTACACCTTTAAACAAGATTATTATTGGATGATGGGAGACAACAGACATAATTCTATTGATAGCCGATATTGGGGATTTGTGCCCTACAACCATATTTTTGGTAAACCTGTATTTATATGGATGAGTATTGATGGTATTAACAATGGTATTAAAAATTGGAGACCTCGTTGGGACCGTATTTTCACTACCGTTAGTGGAAGTGGTAAGCGTACGTCATATCTTATTCCATTTATAGTGGTTATTTTTGGTCTAATCTTTTTTAATAAGTGGAGAAAGAAAAAGAAAGCTAAAGCCTAGATTTCTAAAAAAGACATCATGAGTTGTCTTGTATATCCAACATATTTTCCGAACATAGCACATTTTGTTGCCATGGTTCGCTCAGATTCGGTCTATTTTGAAGTCTGCGATAATTACCAAAAGCAATCGTATAGAAACCGTACCGAAATTTATGGTGCTAATGGCAAACTTGCCTTAACCGTTCCCGTGAGTTACACACAAAAGAACAGACAACTCTATAAAGACGTTAAAATTGCAAACGAAGACAATTGGCAGTTGCAACATTTAAAATCATTGCAGTCTGCTTACAGTATGTCACCCTTTTTTGAATTCTATATTGATGATTTGATGCCATTGTTTGAAAAGCGATTTGATTACATTCTGGATTTTAATTTGAAATGCTTTGAGACACTTTTAGATAGTCTTCAGATTGATATTAGCATACAACAAACTATCATTTTTGAAAAAGCACCCGACAACAAAACCGATTATAGATCCTTAGCTAAACGAAATCATAAAGTAGAACCGTTTAAACCTTATGTTCAGGTGTTTAGTGAAAAACATGGGTTTATATCTAATCTTAGCATCTTGGATTTACTGTTTAATGAAGGCCCTAATTCAGAATTATATTTAAAAAAATAAAAATTATATACCTTTTAGGAATATAAATATAGAATCGTATTCTTAAGTACAACACATGTTGAAATTCTGTTTACATTATGGCTTACACTTTGGGTTGCCCTTAGCCATTGCACTTATTTTCTTCAAAAAAACTTGGCTTAAGTCTTATCTAATAATGCTTTCGGCATTCATTATCGATTTGGATCATTTATTGGCAAATCCAGTATTTGATCCCAGTCGTTGCAGTATTAATTTTCATCCGCTTCACTCCTACTATGCTATTGTGGTTTACGCAATACTCTTAATACCTAAGTATACAAGGATTTTGGCCTTGGGGTTACTGGCACATATTATTTCAGATAGTGTAGATTGTTGGTTGATATAGTCTAAATCTAAGATAGAATTCTTAAAGGCTACAAAACTCAACTAAATTTTATTTTAAACTGAGCGTTGCTTTTATTGGATAGTGATCCGAAAGTTTTAACTCGTTATAGGTTTTAAAACCATTGACGGAAAAACGTTTATCTGCTAAAATAAAATCTATTCTAAGTGGAAAGTATTTAAAATCATACGTTTTACCAAAGCCGTTACCTGCTTCTTCAAAGGTATCTAACAAATCATTACCCTTAATTTCTCTGTAGACATAAGAGTAAGCTGTATTATTAAAGTCACCAGTTACGATAGTCTTGTAGGGAGATTTCGCTTTATGAGCCAAAAATAATTCAACCTGTTGTTGTTGTGCCTTAAATGTAGTTCCCACTTGCTTAAACAACTGCTCCGAAGATCCCTTTTTAAGCTCATCTACATCAGTATTTACACCAGACGATTGTAAGTGTAAATTGTAGATTCTAATCGTATCCTTAGCCCTTACAACGTCAACAAAAATGGCATTATTACTTGTATTTGTAAATTCCAATGAACCCGAATTCACAATAGGAAATTTTGAAAACAACGCCTGACCTCGCTTTATGGCATTATTAAATGTTGTATTGTAACCGTAATAACCTTCAAGTTCAATAGGATCTTTGGTTCTGTACTCTTGTAAGCAAATTATATCTGGTTGTTCCCTTGTTATAAATGCTTTAATATCTGCTTTCACTGTTTTACTTGGTAACCAAGAATACATATTAAACAATCTCACATTAAAGGATAATAAAGAGATATTATTTGTGTCTTCTATCTGTTTGGAAGATGAAAATTTATATAAGGAACCCAAATAACTCCAGCCTAGAAGTAAAACGATTAAGGATAGTAACATTTGCTTCTTCACTTGAAGCAACCAGTACACAAAAAATAGAATATTGAGCAACAGCAGCAAGGGTACACCCAAACTCAAAACAGATAAAGTTGCAAAACTTTTTGGCGGCACGTAAGGCAATATATAAGAAATGAGCAGTAAGAATGCTGCCAACGAATTGACCAAAAACATAATCTTACCAAAGAATTTCAACTTCTTCATATATTTCGCATGAGAATGAGGTTCTTGTTAATTCTTACCCGATCTAAAAAGAAACTCTTTTTCTTCAGCGGTTAGGCTCTCATAACCGCTCTTACTGATTTTGTCAAGGATTAAATCTACCTTTTTCTGATCATTAAACGAATTAAACTCTTTTTTAGTCTTGCCCGCATAAGCAGTCTTTTGTTGTTTTCGATGTACCGTTTTTAATGTTGACTTAGAGCTAAACCAACTCATAACAGTATCCATAAGACGTTCAAAACCTGAGCCTATATCTTTACCTTCTTTTAATTTTATCGCATAATAATACCCTAGAACTGCACCTCCAAGATGTGCTACATTTCCACCTTGATTACCACCAAATAAACCTAAAATATCCAATACAACTATGGCCATAGCAATGTACTTAAGCTTAATGTTAGCAACCAGAACCCTAACTTCAGTTTCTGGCATATATACACCTAGAAAAATCAGCATGGCATTAATCCCTGCTGAAGCGCCGACCAAAGGAGGAGCATTTATTACAAATCCCTTTGGTAAAACATTATAAACAAAAAGAAATGCCAGGCCACCAACAATGATTCCCAAAAAGTAAATATTGAGTGCCATTTTAGGTCGAAACAAATTCAACAGCATCCTTGATATATAATACAATATCAGAAGGTTAAAAAGAATATGGAGAAAACCATAATGAGTAAATCCGTATGTGATGAGCGACCAAGGTTTCCATAAAAACTGAAAAAAATCTGATGGTAAGCTTAAATAAGCCAATCCATTAGCAGTTCTGCCAAAAACCTTAATCGATTGTCCAATAATGAAAACAATAATGTTAATGACAATTATTTTTTCAAAAGCATTGAATCTATTGAACTTATATTTTAGGTCTTTAAAATTGCTCATAGTTAATTCCAGCGGTATTTATCCATACTATTCTTTTTCCAATACCACATAATAAGAAAACCAATAACCGCACCACCAATATGGGCAAAATGTCCTACATTAAAACCAAACATTGAACTTCCTCCCATAAAGCCTGAAATGACTTCATACCCTAAAAGTAGCGGAATAAAATACTTAGCTTTTATAGGTATTGGCAAGAAAATTAGCATTAATGAACTATTAGGGTACATCATACCAAATGCAACAAGTAATCCCATGACACATCCAGAAGCACCAACAGCAGTTGAATTAAAAGTTGATACTAGTTCTTGGTATCTTTCTATACCAATTACGTCAATCCATTCCTTATAATATGTACCATCATTTAACATTGAGATTACTTTCTCAGATTCAAATCCAGCAGCAGCTAAATCATTTATGATAGAATAAAAATTATAAAAATTAATCAATAAAGGAAGAAGTACTGCACCAAATCCTGCGCTAAAATATAGAAAGAGGAATTTTTTTGTACCAAGTCTTTGTTCAACCGGTGTGCCAAACATCCATAATGCCAGCATATTAAATAAAATATGAAGAAAAAATATGTTCATACCATTACCTGTATTTACATAAGAGGCATGCATAAACATATGAGTTATAATCTGCCAAGGTTTGAAATCTTTATTAAGTGGGAAATGCTCTGCAAATAAATTAGTAAAAACATCACCATAAGTACCAATGGTTAAAGTCCCAATCCAAAAAATCACATTAATAATAAGCAAATGTTTTACAGCATCAGTTATTTGTGTTCTCATATACTACATAAATTTCTTTTCAATATCATCAACTCCCAGTGTTATAAACGTAGGTCTATTGGTTGGTGACACATTGGGTTCCTTACAAGCAAATAGGCTATTGACCAAATGCTCTTGTTCTGCATGGCTTAAGGCTTGTCCGTTTTTTATCGCTAAGCTTTTCGCCATAGATTTAGCCAACAAGTCTGTGGCACTAAAATTAGCATCTGGGACATCAGTTTCCACATCACTAATTAATTGTTCTAAAATAATAGATACCTCACTTTCTGGCACTCCAACTGGTACTCCCGTAATTGTAATGTCCTCTTCAGATACTTTAGAAAACACAAAACCTGTATGCTCTAAATCCGTTTTTAAGTTCGAAATTATTTGAGTCTCATTGGGAGTAAAATGCAATTGTAATGGAAATAACAACTGCTGACTAGTCGCTTCCTTAATGGTTATATGCTTTAGGAAATTCTCATACAGCACACGTTGATGCGCCCTATTTTGGTCAATGATGAGCATCCCAGATTTTAAGGTACTTATAATATATTTTTGTTGTAATTGAAACGTCGTTTTAGAAGTTTCAACTGAAGTATTACCAAACAGCAATTCGGTTTTAGAATCACTTTCAAAAGTGACCTCGCTAAAATCATTTTCAGAATTATTGCCTTTGGACTCCAAACCAACATACAAGCTTTCCCAAGATGCCGTTGGTTCTTTCTTAAAACTTGTATGCTTCGATGTCTGTTTTGCTTTATTATCATCAGCAAATGGATTAAAACTTCTATCCACTTCAATAGATGGTGAAGCTGCCTTTTTATTTTTATAGCTATAAGGTGTATTGAGTTGACTTTGATGTTCAAAATCCAAAACAGGGGCTATATTAAATTGTCCTAAGCTATGCTTTACTGCGGAACGCAAAATGGCGTATAAAGTGTGTTCATCGTCAAACTTGATTTCGGTTTTAGTCGGATGAATATTAATGTCAATCGTTTTGGGATCAACAGTCAGGTTTAAAAAATAACTCGGATGATACCCGTCCTTTAGCAAACCTTCAAATGCAGCACTAATGGCATGATTAAGGTATGGACTTTTTATAAAACGTTGATTTACGAAAAAGAATTGCTCCGAACGCGTTTTCTTTGAGTATTCTGGTTTTCCTACAAACCCAGAGATTTTCAACACTTCTGTTTCCTCTTCAACAGGTACTAATTTTTCGTTGGTTTTATTTCCAAAAATATGCACCACACGTTGTCTGTAATTCTCACTTGGAAGGTGAAATAATTCACTTCCGTTATGGTAAAACGCAAAAGCAATATTTGGATGTGCCAATGCCACACGATGAAATTCGTCTGTAATGTGACGTAACTCGACGGTATCTGACTTTAAAAAATTTCGTCTCGCTGGAATATTGAAAAATAGATTTTTTACAGCAACAGAAGTACCCGTTGGAGTAACAGAAACCTCTTGTGACTTCACTTTACTACCTTCAATCTCTATCGCAGTTCCGAGTTCGTCTTCAGATCGTTTGGTTTTCAATTCTACATGAGCAATGGCCGCAATACTAGCTAGAGCCTCTCCTCTAAAACCTTTAGTATTAAGTTGAAATAAATCTTCTGCTGATTTTATTTTGGATGTGGCATGACGCTCAAAACTCAAACGTGCATCGGTAACGCTCATGCCCTTACCATTATCAATAACCTGAACCAAGGTCTTACCTGCGTCTTTTATAATGAGTTTCACTTCTGTGGCACTAGCATCTATGGCATTTTCGAGAAGTTCTTTAACTACGGAAGCTGGCCGTTGTACCACCTCACCTGCTGCAATTTGGTTGGCAACATGATCTGGTAAAAGTTGAATGATATCTGTCATTAGCTATTGGGAAAGAAAATAGACAAGTCGAAGCCTATAAGAAATAAGAATAATAAAATTAAAATACCTGCAATAATAAAGACACGTTTATTAACTTTCTCATCTCTGTCATTTTGATATTCATCTAGAGCAGCATTTAATTTTCCTTTTATTCCTTTTGGTGGGTTAATGGTTTTTCTATGTGCATCAAATTTATGTTTTACTTCATAAGGACTACCATCACCTTTATAGTAACGTGGCTTGTAACTATACTTTCTATTTTTCTTTAATTTCATTAATCCCATAATACCCTTATTTAATATAGCCTTCGAGGATATACATTAAAACAAAAAGAGATACTAACATTATAATCAGAGCAGGTAAAGATGTGAGCATATTACCCTTACGTTTTGTATTACTCTTAATTTTAGTCCACTTTGTCTCCAAGTCGTCTCTCGAATCTTCCCGATAACTATCGGATTCAGAATCCTGAAAACGAGGCTTATAACTAAAGCGTTTATTTTTTCTCTGATTTAACAAGTACTCTTATGATTCAAACCTGATATATCTCAAAAGTACTTAAAATACTAGGAAAAATAGCTTAAGGATTCCTTAAAATTATTAACAAAAAGGATGCCAATATGAGAAGTTGAAATTGAATCTGAATTCGAAACTGAGATTTAACTCTTACAAACTTGGAAAAGAAAAGGCCTTAAGAATAAACTGAAAACTGAGACTGAGAACTACTTAGTCTGCTTCCTCAAATCTGCCATTTTAATTGCGGTAATAGCTGCTTCAGTACCTTTATTACCATGCTTTCCACCAGAACGGTCAATAGATTGTTGCTTATTGTTATCCGTTAAGACACAAAAAATTACAGGAATATCTCCTTTTAGATTTAAATCCTTAATGCCTTGCGTTACACCTTCGCAAACAAAATCGAAGTGTTTGGTTTCACCTTGGATTACACAACCTATAACAATAATAGCGTCTAGCATTCCTGAATCCGCATAAATACTTTTAGACATTCTGGCAGCCCCATAAGTGAGTTCAAATGTTCCGGGCACATTCCAACGCACAATATTCTCTTTTACTGCCCCACAGTCTATCAAAGTATCAAAAGCACCTTGCCAAAGTCCTTCTGTGATTTCATCATTCCACTCAGAAACAACAATCCCAAACCGAAAATCTTTCGCGTTTGGGATTGTTGTTTTATCGTAATGAGATAAATTATGATTTGCCGTAGCCATGCTTTATAAACTTGCTTCTACTTTTCCTATCAGTACATCTACTTGTCCAGCTTCTGTAGAATCAGGAAAGTCGGACTTAATACGCTTTAGGTAATCCAATGCTTTTGAGTTCTCACCCAAATCAATTGCTACACGAGCAGCCTTTAATAAATATAATGGTGTTGTAAATTCGTTTGTATTTGCCTTAAATGCTTTTTCGTAATATTCTAAAGCCTCTGGTAATTGCTCTAATTGCACAAAAGCATCACCAATACCACCTTTTGCAATTGGGTTCAGCATTTTATCATTGCTAGAAAAATCACTCAAATACGTCACTGCATTTTGATAATCCTTTAAGTTTAAGTAAGCCATACCGGCGTAGTAGTTTGCTAGGTTAGCTGCAGGACTTCCGCTATATTGGTCAATAATATCCAACATGCCATATTTACCTTCACCACCATTTAAAGCCATATTGTAAAGTGAATCTGAAGCAATGCCATTGGCAGCATCATCAAAATATGTTTTGGCTTGATACATTTCGTTCATAGCCTCTTTTTGATTTGGCTCAGCAACAAATTTATTATAACCTAAGTAAGCCAAAACAGCTAATGCAACAACTGCGATAATACCAATAATATAGTTTTGGTTTTTAACTACCCACTCTTCCGTTTTTGAAGCACCCTCATCTAAGGTATTAAATACCTCAGCCGTTGTTGAGTTTTCCTCAACGACTTCTTCCTTTTCCTTTTTGGTTTTTGGTTTGTAGCCTCTTTTCTTATACGTTGCCATATCTTGTCTATTAATGCGTGCGCAAAAATAAAATTTTTATTGGGAATTAAAAGCCTATTTATTTGTTATTTTTCAATAATTTGCAGGAATAATTTAAGCTTCATAACAGCACTAAATTCAAAGGAAAGCGAATTATTTTTATGATTCTAAACACACTATCTTTAGTTAATTACAAAAATTTTGAAAGTCAGGTTTTCGATTTTGACGCTAAAATCAATTGTTTTGTTGGTGCAAATGGTGTCGGAAAAACCAATGCCCTAGATGCAATTTATCACTTGGCCTTTGGAAAAAGTTATTTTAACCCTATTGCACTTCAGAACATAAAACATGGCACTGAATTTTTTGTGGTTGATGGCAATTTTGAAAAGCACGACCGCACAGAAAAAATCATAGTTTCGCTTAAACGTGGACAGAAAAAAATTATAAAACGAAACGGAAAGGCTTATGAAAAATTCAGTGAGCATATTGGTTTTATTCCGCTTGTTATTATTTCGCCAGCAGATCGTGATTTAATCATTGAAGGCAGTGACACGCGAAGAAAGTTTATTGATAGTGTCATTTCGCAAAGCGACAAAACTTATTTAGCATCACTTATTGCCTACAACAAAGTGCTATCGCAACGTAATGCGTTGCTTAAATACTTTGCGCTTAACAATACGTTTAATGGAGATACGCTCGCTATTTACAATGAGCAACTAAATACCTTTGGCAACGACATATTTAAAAAGCGTGATGAATTCCTCAAAATATTCATTCCGATTTTTAAAGAACGTTATCAAGCCATCAGTCAAAGTAAAGAAACCATTGATTTAAAGTATAAAAGTGATTTATTTAGTGGCGAATTAATTCATCTTTTAGAATCTAACCTAAACAAAGACAAGGCTTTACAATATACAAGTGTTGGTTCTCACAAGGATGATTTAGTATTTTTAATTGATAAATTTCCAATCAAAAAATTTGGAAGTCAAGGACAGCAAAAATCATTTTTAATCGCTTTAAAGTTGGCACAATTCGATTTCATAAAGCAGCAAAGCGGTGTGTCTCCTATTTTGCTACTAGATGATATTTTTGATAAGCTTGATGAAAACCGAGTGGCTCAAATTATCAGTCTGGTTGATGATGAAAACTTTGGGCAGATATTTATAAGTGATACCCATGCCGATAGAACAGAAAATATTGTAAAGCAGATTCATCAATCCTATAAATTGTTTAAGCTATGATAAAAGTTATCTCCATGGTGAAGCAGGTTTTTTCAATCTGCTATGGCGATCTTTCAAATTTAAAAAGGTCGCTTTTTGTATTGATTTTAGTGTCTTTTCTTAGCTGTTCGGAAAATCCTGAAACCTTTATAGAACATCTCAACGGGTATTGGGAAATTGAAGAAGTCACGTTAAGTGATGGTACAAAAAAGCAATACAAATTCAACGAAACCATAGACTATATTAAAATCAACGATAGTTTAAAAGGATTTAGAAAAAAATTGAAGCCTGGCATCAACGACACCTATTTTACATCCGATGATGCAGAAGCATTAGTCCTAAAAATAGAAAATGGAAGTTTAAACATCTACTACAGCACACCTTATGCGGAATGGAAAGAAACAGTTCTTGAAGCGTCCCCAAAACATTTAAAGGTGAAAAATGCAGATAAAAATGTATATTTATACAAACGCTATTCACCTATTAAATTAGATATTGAATAATTAAAACACTACCGCTTTTTGCGATAATCCTAATGGCTAAACGTAATAATGACAACCAACCCATACAAGACATTCTAAAGGAGTTTGTAAAAAGTAACAATCTACAATCTGGTTTAGATAAAGTTAATGTACGTGAAGCTTGGGTCAATCTTATGGGCAATGGCGTTAACAATTACACTACCGCTATTGAATTAAAGCACGATACGCTATATGTACAATTAAGCTCTAGTGTTTTAAGGGAAGAACTCAGCTACGGTAATGAAAAGATTGTTAAAATGCTCAATGAGTCCATTGGTAAAGACCTTGTGAAAAAGTTAATACTTCGCTAAACTTTAAAATCCTAAAGTTTTCAAAAATTTAAAAATGTAGCATTATCCTAATCGTATCTTTACAAAAAGCTGGCGATGAGACTTATTCTATTTTTATCTATTTCCATACTTACACAACCCATGATTCTATTTCAATTTAATCACAATAGCAATATTGACCACTGGAAAATTTTAGACGATGTTGTTATGGGCGGACGATCTAATGGAAACTTCAAAATCAATACAGATGGACATGGAGAATTTTCAGGTAAGATTTCCCTAGATAACAATGGTGGTTTTTCCTCACTGCGGTATTATTTTGAAACGGTCGATTCTTCAAAATATTCAAAATTTAAAATTAGAATAAAAGGAGATGGTAAAACTTATCAGTTTAGAGTTAAAGATAATACAAACGATAGGCACTCGTACATCTACAGTTTTAAAACAAGTTCAGAGTGGCAAACCGTAGAAGTACCATTCGGTGAGATGTATGCTTCATTTAGAGGCTATCGTTTAGATATTCCTAATTTTGATGGCAAGCAAATGGAAGAAATTGCATTTCTTATAGGCAACAAAAAAGAAGAGCACTTTAAACTACTTATCGATTCCATAACTTTAGAATAATATTTGGTACTTTTAAGCTTTAATAACTTTTAGCTTAAATGAAATATATAAAATTGGTTCTTTCTTTTCTACTGACCGTAGGCATATTTTTTGTTTTAAACACTAAATTGGGCGCAGTTCCTCCCATTGGTAAGTTTCTCAATCCATACTATGGCATTTGGCAGAATGAAACAGACGAGTCCATCTCTGGCAACATTTTCATTCCTGGATTAAAAGATGAAGTTACAGTACATTACGACGCACAACTCATCCCGCATGTTTTTGCCCAAAACGAAAGCGACCTCTACAAAGCGCAGGGTTACTTAACGGCTAAACACCGTTTGTGGCAATTAGAATTTCAAACCTATGCTGCAGCCGGACGCTTATCTGAAATTGTTGGAGAGGGAGCTTTAAATTACGACAGAACCGAACGCCGAAGGGGTATGGGCTATGGCGCAGACCAAGCTATAGCGTATATGAAAGAGCACGACACCGAGACCTTAGGTTTTATCCAGGATTATGCCGATGGTGTTAATGCGTACATCGAACAACTCGCCCAGGAAGATTATCCTGTAGAGTATAAATTACTAGATTATAAACCCGAAATATGGACCCCAAAAAAAACAGCATTGCTTTTAATGTATATGACCAAAATGCTGGCTGGAGGCGATGAAGATTTAGAAAAAACGAATGCTTTAAGATTATTCGGAAAAGATAATTTTGATTTATTATTTCCTGATTTCTTTGATATTACTGATCCTGTTATTCCAAAAGAAACAGATTGGAGTTTTATTGATGTCCCGCAAACAGCATTACCAAAAAGCAAAGCCGTTTTAGATACAATTAGAGAAACCATAACACAACCGCATCCCGATAATGGAAGTAACAATTGGGCAGTATCAGGGGAGAAATCCACTACTGGCCATCCTATTTTGGCTAACGATCCTCATTTAGGGTTAAATCTACCAGCCATTTGGTTTGTAATGCAATTGAGCACGCCAAACCACAATGCCTTTGGCGCAACCATTCCTGGAGCATTGAGTGTTATCTCTGGCTTTAACCAACACATAGCTTGGGGCGAAACCAACGCTACCAGAGATGTTATTGATTGGTATAAAATTGAATTCAACGACGACCGTACCAAATACAAGTATGATGGTCATTGGAGAGATGTTACCATTCGAGTGGAGAACATTAAAATAAAAGGTAGAGAAACTTACAAAGACACAGTGCTTTACACACATCATGGGCCTGTAGTATATGATAAAAACTTTAAATCCGATAAAGAATTAGCAGGTTATGCCATGAAATGGATTGGACACGAAGGAGGCAACAACCAAAAAACGTTTCTAGAGCTTAACAAAGCAAAGAATTATAACGACTATGTCAGTGCTCTAAAATACTGGAATGCACCATCACAAAATTTTGTATTTGCGTCTACTGATGGGGATATTGCACTTTGGATTCAAGGTAAATTCCCCAACAAATGGGAAGGCCAAGGAAAATTTTTAATGGATGGCAGCAATCCCGAAAACGATTGGCAAAGTTATATTCCACAGCAGTTTAATGCCAAAGTAAAAAACCCTGAACGTGGCTTTGTAAGTTCGGCAAATCAGCATCCTGTAGATGAAAGCTATCCCTATTATGTTTTTAATGATGGCTATGAAACCTATCGAAATCGCGTGATTAATGACTACTTTAATTCTAAATCTAAATTTAGCGTTGAAGATTTTAAGAATCTGCATAACAACAATTATAACCTAAAGGCTTCGGAACTGGTTCCTTATATGTTGGAACATATGGATGTCTCTTCATTAACTAAAGAAGAAAAAATAATCTATGAAGAAGTAAAAGCTTGGAAATTTAACAATGATATTGATGAAGTGGGTCCAAGCATTTGGCGCCAATGGTATGGTAAGCTTTATAATATAGTTTGGGACGAATTTGATATAGAAGACACAGCACTCGATGCGCCTTTTACTTACCAAACGATTCACTTATTAAAACATAACGGCAATCATAAATTTATGGATATTGTTGATACCGATACAACCGAAACTGCCAAGGATTTGTTTTTATTAGCTTTCAAAGAGGCTGCGAAACGCCTACTAGAAATCAAAGACGAAAAAGGAGACTATAAATGGGCAAGTTATAAGAGCACTTATGCTGGTCATTTATTACAGGCATTACCTGCATTCTCTAGATTTGATATCCCAATCGGTGGCGACCGAAATATTGTTAATGCCACTTCAGAAAATCATGGACCTTCATGGCGAATGATTGTAGAAATGACCTCACCACCAACAGCCATTGGCATATATCCAGGTGGGCAATCTGGAAACCCGGGCAGTAAATACTATGATAACTTTATTGACGATTGGGCCGCAGGAAATTACCACAATCTTAATTTTTTACAGTCCAATGCAGCCACAGATGCTATTATTGGCACTCAAACTTTAACACCAATTAATAATGAATAAGACCATTACCAACTTTATTACAACACTAATTTTAGCTGTTCTCTTATCATTTGTTTTACCTTGGTGGTCAGTAATGACTGCGGCTTTAGTTACCTCTTTGTTTCTACCACTAAAGAAAGCAGCTGTCTTTTTTGTGCCTTTTCTAGCTATCCTTCTGTTTTGGGCGGTGTATAGTTTTATGCTAAGTAGTGGAAACGATTACACTTTAGCCAAGCGTATCGCTGTATTATTACCATTGGGTGGAAATCCCTATGTTTTAATGTTAGTTACAGGAATTGTTGGAGGGTTGGCTGCTGGTATAGCTGCTATTTTTGGAAAACAACTAAACAATGTATTAGGTTAAGCGTCAAAATTGATTCTATTCTTAACAGGCGACAAAGTATTTTATGATACAAATGAGAGTCTATAAATCTATCAACTAATCGTTAAATAAGGAAATGCCTAACTAAGAAGCAAAACAAAGTACGATTGCAAAAATTAGATATAAACAGAAAATTATTAATCCCCATAATCCTGCTACCATTGGGGTTTTGGTTGGCTCGTTTAAGTATCACAAAGTATAAATTAAAATTGTTCTATGATATCAGGTTATTAGGCGCAGGTATTAAAAAACCACATCAGTAGCTAAGACTTGCTACAATCTTTACAAATTCCTGTAAGAACACAGTTAACTTTTTCTACTACATAAGCATTTGATAATGAAAAATGTACTGGCTCAGGTAAACATTCTATAGTTTCACATTTTTCACAACGAAAATGAAAATGATGTAAAGGTTTTCGATGCTTATCACATTCCGCACAAAGTGCAAAATATTGCTTGCCATCATCCGCAACAACCCTATGTAAAACACCATCTTCACAATAACGATTAAGTACTCTGTAAATGGTAGCTCTATTAATATCAATCCCAATTTTCTTTTCAATTGCTCCTTGACTCATTGCTTTACCAGACGAGTTTAAAACTGATAGCACTGCTTCTTTTGTAGCCGTATTTCTTCTTTTCATTATAAAATTATTATTGCGACTTTATTGCAATAATACAAAATGTTTCTATATTTGCAAACACTCTAATGCGACAAAATCGCATTTAATTAAAAATTAATGACTAGAAGAGAAATGCTAAAACAGGGAAGTATGGCTACTTTAGCATTTTCACTTCCGATTTCAATAAACAGTTTTAAAAATCATAATGCTATGAATACACCAAAAAAGTTTGAAGCCATAATAATTGGTGGTAGTTACTCTGGCCTATCAGCAGCCATGGCACTTGGACGTTCATTACGTAACGTTTTAATCATTGACAGCGGTTTACCTTGCAACCGACAAACACCTCATTCACAAAACTTTATAACGCAAGATGGGGCTACACCAAAAGAAATTTCGCAAAAGGCGAAATCTCAAGTTTTAAAATATAATACAGTAAATTTCATTGAAGACATAGCAATTAAAGGAAAACAAGCAAACGATGCTTTTCATATCCTTACAGCATCAGGAAAAGAATTTGAAACCAAAAAATTGATTTTTGCTACCGGAATTAAAGATATAATGTCTTCAATTAAAGGATTTTCAGATTGTTGGGGAATTTCAGTAGTTCACTGTCCATATTGTCACGGTTATGAAATAAAAAATAAAAAAACAGGAATTATAGCTAATGGAGAAATGGCATTTCACTTAGCATCTTTGGTCAATAACCTTACTGATGATCTTAGTATATTAACTAGAGGAAAAGCTAAATTTAACCCCGAACAAATAGCAAAATTAAATAAGAACAACATAAGAATTATTGAAAAGGAAATCACAGAAATAGAACATGAAAATGGATATATTAAAAATGTAATCTTTAATGATAATAGCAGAGAAGCTTTTGAAGCAACTTATGCATCAGTTCCATTTAAACAACATTCAGACATACCGGAATTACTGGGTTGTGAACTTAACGAACAGGGATATATACAAGTAGACACCATGTACAGAACAACTATTGAAGGTGTATTTGCCTGTGGTGACAACTGCTCAAGAATGCGTTCGGTAGCTAATGCTGTTGCATCAGGAAACATCGTTGGAGCTGTTGTAAATATGGAATTGACCAATGAGCAATTTTAGACAACTATGTAGATCACAGTTGAATCTTGCTGCATTGAACCTAACAGTAGAAATCGGTTTAGTAAATAACAAAAAGGAATACTTATAATAGGCAAGATAAAAATATCATCTAATAATGTGTTAATAACTCATTGTAGCTGAAATTATTTATTTAAATTTCAAAAAAGTATTCATAAAAACAACATCTAAATGCCATGAAAAAGATAATAACACTTACAACCATTGTACTGTTAGGTATTATTTCCTCACCTCTATTTGCCCAGCAAAATGATTTTATAAAGGACTATTTAGAACGCTTAGAAAATTCTCGTAAGTATTTAACTCTTGTCGCAGAAATAATGCCTGAGGATAAATATAATTTCAAGGCATCACCAGATTCATTGACCTTTGCAGAAAACCTATTGCATATAGGTTATGCGATGGATTGGCATAGCCAGTCATTATTGGGCGGACGTGAACCTAGGGATTGGAGTACAGATACAGTGTTTAAGGTTGCCAATAAATCCAAAGAAGAGATGATAGAATTGATCGACAAAACATTTGACAGCTCTATTAAATTAATATCTGAGTTTGATGTAGATCAGCTTAACGATAAACTCGATTACTTTGGATTAACCAGAACCAAACGACAGATTCTATTATTATTGACCGACCATATTACACATCACAGGGGACAAATGCTTGTCTATATGCGATTAAACGGACTTGTGCCTCCCAGGTATGTACTGTTTCAATAACTTATAATATAAATGAAAAAACCTTTGAGTTATTTATACATAACCATAGTAGTTTATAGGTTAATCATTCTGAACACTATCTAATTCTTGCTTTGGTTTATAAACCTTTAAAAAGCGTTTTGCACGTCGGTTACCCGTATTAAATTCTAATGCTTTTTTGTAATTATGATAGGCTTGCAGACTATCACCAGTAAATAAATAAGCCTCAGCTAAACTATCATACACATTATTGCTTGTAGGGTGTAATTTTGTGTTCATTGTAAAAACAGCAATAGCGTCCTTATGTTTACCTTTCCCCAAATAATCATAGCCAAGTCTGTTAAAATCCCATTCATTTATAAATGGACTCAATGAATCTTGCGCTTTAATTTCTAAAAAGCCTTCTAATGCAGCTTCGTAATTACCAGCTTTAAGGTGCATACTTGGTGTCATATAATCATCTGGCATTTTACGATAATCGTAAGTGGTTTTGGTATCATCTTCAGATACCACAGACAAATATTGTGCTTCGGTTTCTGGATGCTCAACAAAACGTAATTTCTTATTCATATCGGCAACATAAAATTCATCTTCACTTAATGAAATGGTTTTAAGCTTACCACCTCGCCAGTTAATGTAAATGTTGCTACCTTCGTAAGACACCTCTATAACCTCATTTGGATTATAACTGTACTTTCCCGAAGTTTCTTTTTTGAAAACTTCAGAATATTCAACAGAATTTGAGCAACTACAAAACACTGTTGTTAATAGCATTACTAAGATTGCAGTTTTTAATTTCATTTATGATTGGATTGATTAGTCTAAAAATATGAGAAAAAAAAAGTCTCACTAAAAGTGAGACGATTCTTTTTAAGTTTTGTTACCAAGTAACTATAAAATGTGTTTAATTCACACCCATTAGTTCTACATCAAAAACCAAAGTAGCATTTGGTGGAATTACACCTCCTGCACCAGCTGAACCATAAGCTAAGTCACTTGGTATTACCAAACGTGCTTTATCACCCACATTAAGCAAACAAATACCTTCATCCCAACCCGGAATAACTTGTCCTACTCCTACTTGAAAATCTAATGGAGAATTTCGTTTGTAAGACGAGTCAAATACAGTTCCATCTGCCAATTGTCCCTTATAGTGTACAGACACCATATTTCCTTTTTCTGCTTTTTGTCCATCACCTTTTTGAATCACTTTGTAACGCAATCCAGATGCAGTTTCGTCAAAACCAGCTGCCAATTTATCTAGCTCAGCTTTGGCAGCTTCGCGTTCTGCCGCAACACGCTTCTCACGTGCGCCTTCAAAAGTTCTAAAAGCTTCAATAGCATTAAAATCTTCGGCTGCTTTTCCTTCTCTTATAATTTCAAGACTCTCAATAGCATCACCTTGTGCAATAGCATCTACAACATCTTGTCCTTCTACCACATTACCAAAAACGGTATGCTTACCATCTAACCAAGGTGTTTCCACATGGGTTATAAAAAATTGGCTTCCGTTAGTGCCAGGCCCAGCATTGGCCATGGATAGTTTTCCCGGTGCATTGTGCTTTAAATCTGGATGAATTTCATCATCAAACTTATAACCAGGACTTCCTGTTCCCGTTCCTTGAGGACAACCTCCCTGTATCATAAAGTCTGGAATGACCCTATGGAATTTTAATCCATCATAATAAGGTGTACCCTGTGGTTTAGCTGAATTTTCTAAATTACCTTCTGCTAATGCCACGAAATTACCAACTGTTCCCGGAGTTTTTTCAAACTCTAAATTCACTACTATTTCACCTTTTGAGGTGTTAAATTTTGCGTATAAACCGTCTTGCATTGTGTTTTCTTTTATTTAAGGCTGCAAAGATAATCAATGATTTATGATTTACGAATTTAGATTGACGAATTAGTAAGCACAAAACACAATGTACAAACCCGTAGTCTCTAACTAAAAAATTCTGATGTCATTGTGAAGACGAAGGACGCGGCAATCTCATCAATAAAAACTTATTTTTTCCTTAGCTTTGGCAAAAAATTTCACATGGGATTTTCACTTTCAAAACTTTTTGGAAAAGCAGAAACGGAAACACAAAACAATGACAGTATTGAAGCAATAATAGAAGCTGTTGAGAATACACCTTATGCAGTTTCAGAACACAACGTACTTTATGCTGGTTTAAATGAACTTGGCGGTTATCATTTTTTCCAAACCGTAATTGTTGGACAATTAAAAGTCAAAGTTAAGAATGGGGCAAAGCTTAAATTTCTCGGTGACAATTTTGAATTACAATTAGATTCGGATTCCATGGAGTTTGAGTCTGAATTTACCGACTTTAAAGGTAGACATGTTACCAAAATAGATTTTCAGGTAGAGGAAACTGATATTAAAAACTTACAGGACGCAAAGTTGACCAGCATGTTATTGAAAGTTAAAAAGCAAGAGCTTTCTTTTAGCAAGTATATTACCTCTGATGAAGAAGAGTAAATTATAAACTTTAAATACTAAAGTCTAAATTTTAAAACTGCATAATGCGGCTGTAAACTATAGTCTAATTCGCCACCTCACTCATAAACTTAATACGATATAAGCGTAATTCCTCATCTTCGTAGTCTCCATCGAATTCTTCAACGGCATCAGAGATTTTGTCACTTTCGGACTCCATAAAATAGTCATGAATTTCTTCCTGTTGGTCTTCGTCTAAAATTTCATCGATCCAGTAGTTGATATTCAGTTTAGTCCCAGAATAAACAATGGCTTCCATTTCCTTTATAAAATCTGGCATTTCCATACCTTTAGACGATGCTATATCATCGAGTCGTAGCTTTCTATCAACATTTTGGATAATGTATAGCTTTAATGCAGAGTTAGATCCCGTTGACTTTACCACCAAATCTTCTGGTCGCATCACATCATTTTCTTCAACATAATCTGCGATGAGAGCAATAAAGTCCTTACCGTACTTTTTGGCTTTACTTTCACCAACCCCATGAACATTGGATAATTCTTCTAAAGTGATAGGATATTTTAAGGCCATATCTTCTAATGAAGGATCTTGAAAAATTACAAAAGGCGGAACACCCAAACGCTTTGCATTACGCTTTCGTAAATCTTTTAGCATGGTCATTAACTTTTCGTCAGCTGCCGCTCCACCTCCTTTAGAGTTTGTAATAATACCATCATTAGTAGTATCATCAAACACATGATCCTCTGCCATCATAAAGGATTTTGGATTTTCCATAAACGCTTTTCCTGTATCACTTAGTCGCAATACACCGTAGGTTTCAATATCCTTTTTTAAATAACCCGCAACAATGACCTGACGAATTAAAGCCATCCAATGCCTGGCTTCTTTGTCTTTACCAACACCAAAAAACGGTAATGTATCAGTTTTGTGCGAAGATATTAAGGCATTTTCTTTACCGATAATAACCTGTACCAAATCTTTAGATTTATATTTTTCATTTGTATCCTGAACCGTTTGCAACAGTATTTTTACATCATCCTTGGCTTCAACCTGATTTTTAGGATTGCGGACATTATCGTCCATATCACCACCTTCACCTGTTTCGTTATCAAATTCCTCACCAAAATAATGTAAAATGAATTTACGCCTAGAAATTGATGACTCAGCAAAAGCAACCACTTCCTGTAAGAGTGCATGACCAATTTCTTGCTCTGCGACAGGCTTGCCAGACATAAATTTTTCGAGCTTCTCAATATCCTTATAAGAATAATAGGCCAAGCAGTGTCCTTCTCCTCCATCGCGGCCAGCTCGTCCAGTTTCTTGATAATAGCTTTCTATACTTTTAGGAATATCGTGATGTATTACAAAGCGCACATCGGGTTTATCAATTCCCATTCCAAAGGCAATAGTAGCCACAACAACATCGGTATCTTCCATTAAGAACATATCTTGATGCTTCACTCTTGTTTTAGCATCTAACCCTGCATGGTAAGGTACGGCTTTGATACCATTAACCTGAAGTACTTGTGCCAATTCTTCAACTCGTTTTCTGCTTAAACAATAGACAATACCGGATTTACCTTCGTTTTGTTTAATGAAACGGATAATATCGGCATCTACATTCTTTGTTTTTGGACGTACTTCGTAATATAAATTTGGACGATTAAATGAAGCTTTAAACGTTACAGCATCACTCATCCCAAGGTTTTTAAGAATATCTTCTTGTACTTTTGGGGTAGCTGTAGCCGTTAGACCAACAATAGGAATATCGTCTCCTATACGCTTAATAATGTGCCGAAGGTTTCTGTACTCTGGTCTAAAATCGTGTCCCCATTCACTAATACAGTGTGCTTCGTCTACAGCCATAAAAGAAATCTTGACCGATCTTAAAAAGTCAACATATTCTTCTTTGGTCAATGATTCTGGTGCCACATAAAGTAATTTGGTAACGCCATTTACGATATCGTCTTTTACCCGTTTAACTTCTGTTTTATTCAATGATGAATTTAAAACGTGCGCTACTCCTTCATGTTCAGATACTGCTCTAATGGCATCAACCTGATTTTTCATCAAAGCAATAAGTGGTGACACTACAATAGCCGTCCCTTCTTTAATTAAAGCTGGCAGCTGGTAGCACAATGATTTTCCACCACCAGTAGGCATAATAACAAAGGTATTATTACCTGCTACGACGTTTTTTATAACTTCTTCTTGAAGCCCTTTAAATCCCGAAAAACCAAAGTACTTTTTTAATGCGGAGTGTAAATCTATTTCTGCAATACTCATTAATACCTATTCGTATTTTAATCCATTTTTTCTGTAAGCAACTAAATTCGCTATAAATAGGGGCAAAATTTAGCTTTACATAATTAACTACTTGTTAGTACACAAAATTTATACAATCGTTCTTTGAGAATTTTTGAATGAAAAAATTCATGTACTTTTGCATAACCTTAAAGATAACAATTTCTTTAAATCTAAAAAACACTATAAATAATTAGTTTTGAACACTGTGTCTTCTATCTTAAACATTGCAAAAAGCACCATAAAGTCTGAAAGTAAAGCCATTGCAAATTTATCGGAATTGCTTACTGAAGATTTCGCAAATGCAGTGGAGCTAATATACCATTCCAAAGGAAGAGTTATTATAACAGGAATCGGCAAAAGCGCCATTATTGCTAACAAAATAGTAGCAACTTTGAATTCTACGGGAACACCTTCAGTTTTTATGCATGCAGCAGATGCTATACATGGTGACTTGGGATTGATCTTAGAAGACGATGTGGTTATTTGTATTTCTAAAAGTGGAAATACACCCGAAATTAAAGTTTTGGTACCGCTTATTAAGAATGCGAAAAATAAAATGATTGCCATTACGGGTAATATAGATTCCTTTTTGGGACAACAAGCCGATTATATTCTCAATGCTTATGTAGAACAGGAAGCATGTCCTAATAATTTGGCACCCACTACTAGCACAACAGCTCAGTTGGTAATGGGTGATGCCTTAGCGGTTTGCTTGCTCGAATTGAGAGGATTTTCCAGTAAGGATTTTGCAAAATACCACCCTGGTGGTGCCTTAGGAAAACGCCTCTATTTAAGAGTAAACGATTTATCATCACAAAACTTAAAACCTCAAGTAGGTTTAGAAGCAAGCTTAAAGGAAGTAATTGTAGAGATTACAGAAAAAATGCTCGGAGTTACTGCAGTGATTGACAATAATAAAATTGTTGGTATTATTACAGATGGCGATTTAAGGAGAATGCTTAGCAAAAGTGATGCCATTACAGAACTAAAAGCCAAGGACATTATGAGCACAAACCCAAGACGTATTGAAGAAAATGCTATGGCTGTGGATGCTAAAGAGGTGATGGAAGAATTCGGTATTTCACAATTATTGGTTGAACATGACGGAAAATATGCTGGCGTTGTTCATCTTCACGATTTAATTAAAGAAGGCATTATCTAATGGCAAAACAGGTTGACGACATGTCTTTTTTAGATCATCTTGAAGATTTAAGATGGCATTTAATTAGAGCGACTTTAGGAATTGTCATTGCAGCTACCATAGCTTTTATTTGCAAGAAATTTATTTTTGATGTCATTATATTCGGGCCAACAAGGATGGATTTCCTCACTTACAATGGGCTATGTCAAGTTTCAAAGTTTTTTGGAATGACGGATACGACATTCTGTGCCGATAAATTTCCATTTATTATTCAAAACAGAACAGTTGCAGGTCAATTTTCTGCTCATATATGGACATCTATTTATGCTGGATTCATTGTAGCATTTCCTTATGTTTTGTATCAACTATGGAGTTTTATAAGTCCTGGTTTAAAACCCAGTGAGCGTAAAAATTCCCGTGGGTTTTTGGTTATTGCTTCACTTCTGTTTTTTACTGGAGTTTTATTTGGTTACTATATAATTACTCCGTTGTCCATTAATTTTTTAGCCAACTATCAAATCAGTGAACAAATTTCTAATGAGTTTGATGTAAGCTCTGTCATTGCCATTGTGCGTTCTTCTGCCATAGCCTCCGGTTTTGTTTTTGAGCTGCCAATACTTATATACTTTTTAACCAAAATCGGATTGGTGACACCTCAATTTTTAAGAAAGTATAGAAAATATGCACTAGTTATTGTTTTAATATTATCGGCAATCATAACTCCACCGGATATTGCGAGCCAAGTTATAGTAGCTATACCAATTTTAGTATTATATCAAATAAGTATTTACATTTCGGCAGTAGTCGTTAAGAATCAAAATAGAAAAAGAAAGCATGTCTGATATCGTTAAAGAATTTAATGACTATCGCTCTAAGATGAACGATAAGATTTTAGCTGATAACAATAAAATCGTTAAACGTATTTTTAATCTTGATACCAATGCCTTTGCAGAAGGAGCTCTAGATAAAAAAACAAAAGAGTTACTAGGGTTAGTAGCCTCAGCAGTATTAAGATGTGATGATTGTGTGAAATATCATTTGGAGTCGTCATACAACGAAGGTTTAACAAAAGCCGAAATAAGTGAAGCTTTAAGCATTGCAACACTTATTGGTGGAACCATAACAATTCCGCATTTAAGACGTGCTCACGAATATTGGGAAGCCCTAGAAAAACACTATTCACAAGGTTAAACTTTTAATAAAACTCAATTGACACAGACCGAATCTACATGATTTTGTTATTTTTAGCGTTCTAATTAGCATTATGAAGTTACGTGCGGAAAATTTAATGAAGTCCTATAGCGGACGAAAAGTGGTAAAAGATGTTTCTCTTGAAGTTAATCAAGGTGAAATTATTGGTCTACTAGGTCCCAATGGTGCTGGTAAAACCACATCATTCTACATGATTGTTGGAATTATTAAACCCAATGGTGGCAATATCTACCTAGACGATACCAACATTACAAAATATCCAATGTACAAGCGTGCACAGAATGGTATTGGTTACTTGGCACAAGAAGCTTCAGTGTTTAGGAAATTAAGTATAGAAGATAATATTCTTAGTGTACTGCAATTGACCAAGTTGAGCAAAAAGCAACAACATGAAAAGATGGAATCTCTTATTGAAGAGTTTGGTCTAGGACATATTAGAACCAACAGAGGTGATTTACTATCTGGTGGGGAACGACGACGTACAGAAATAGCAAGGGCTTTAGCAACAGACCCCAATTTTATTCTTTTAGATGAACCTTTTGCTGGAGTAGATCCTGTTGCTGTGGAAGATATTCAGCGCATCGTTGCCAAACTGACCAAGAAGAATATTGGTATTCTTATCACAGATCATAATGTACAAGAAACACTTGCTATAACCGATAGAACTTACCTTATGTTTGAAGGCGGTATCTTAAAAGCTGGCGTCCCAGAAGAATTGGCCAATGATGAAATGGTACGTAAAGTATACTTGGGTCAGAACTTTGAGCTTCGTAAGAAGAAGTTAGAGTTTTAACCTAGCCTAGCTTGCTATCTATTGAGTATCTAAGGTTTTCTTTTTGGGCAAAATCAATTTAAAGGCTTTTACAACCAATAAACAAATAACACCTACTGCTAAGCCGATAACAAAATCTCTAAGTATGCCAGGTATGGCTTCTAAAACATGATGAAGGTATTCAATATTGTGTACAAAAATTCCTCCTGCTACCAGTAACAAAGCAAGAGTTCCTATAATTGAAAGTGATTTAATGATCCACGGCAGTGCTTTTGTCAATCCAACACCTATATTATACGAAAGTCCTGATTGGGATTTACTTTTTTGTATAAGTTTAAGACCAATATCATCCATACGTACTATAAACGCAACGATTCCGTACACTCCAACTGTGGCGATCAGCGCTACGATGGAGACAACAATGATTTGAGTGGTTAGGCTTTCTTCGACCACGGCACCCAATGCAATAATTACAATTTCTACGGAGAGAATAAAATCCGTGATAATTGCAGATTTTATTTTCTTTTTTTCGATTTTGAGTAATTCTTCAGCAGAAATGTCCTGTTGTGCTACTACAACTTTCTTCTCTGTACGATGAAAAAAGAATTCATAAATCTTTTCAGCACCTTCATATGCTAAATAAAGTCCACCAAGTACCAAAACAACAATTACCATTTTGGGTACAAAAGCACTCATTAAAAATGCCAATGGTAATATAATAATCTTATTTAATAATGATCCTTTAGAAATTGCCCACAGCACTGGTAATTCTCTCGATGGACTAAAACCAGAGGCTTTCTCAGCATTTACGGCTAAATCGTCGCCTAAAATTCCTGCTGTTTTTTGGGTTGATACCTTAGTCATGGTTGCAACATCATCCATAAGTGTTGCAATGTCATCTAATAATGCAAAAAAGCCTGAAGCCATTTAATGTGTTTAGTGAAATTTATTAATTGATTTGTTTCTTATCTAGCAATGATAAGAGTATATATAAAATGATAATAACTGGTATTGCAGCAAAATGTAAAACAATTAATACCACTAGACTTAATATTAAAAAAAGGTATCGTGTTGCATTGTTTTTAAAACTCCAGTCCTTGAATTTTAAAGCAAATAACTTAATCTTGGAATTGAGCAGATAACAACTTAAAAGAGTCAACCCAATTAAAAACCATTTATTAATAATAATAGAATTCATAATATCATTGTTTTGATATTCTAAAATCATTGGCAATGACAAAATTAATAAGGTATTTGCTGGTACTGGAAGCCCTTTAAAATAGGTTTGCTGATCTTCGTCTAAATTAAACCTTGCCAAACGGTATGCAGACGCCAACGGAATAAACAACCCAATAAGCGGTAAAACTGAGAGTTTAAAGCCTTGCCAATGAAAAATAGAATTCCAATTATCATTATAAGTTGAATAATTTGGTGCATCAACTGTTAGGGAAATTAACTTAAACATAATAATTCCCGGCACTACTCCACTGGTCACTAAATCAGCCAAAGAATCTAATTGAATTCCTAACGGACTTTGCACATTGAGCTTGCGAGCCAAAAGACCATCAAAAAAATCAAAGAATATACCTAAAAACACAAACATGGCAGCCACAACAAAGTTTCCATAGACTGCAAATATTACTGCAATACAACCCGAAAATAAATTGAGAAGCGTAACTACATTAGGTATGTGTCGTTTTAAACTCATGGACTTTAGTTTTTGTAAAAATAAAAAAGTATTTGGGCTTAACTTATTATTTTTTTCAAATTGCCCTCTTGCTAAACAATAAGTAGGCTGTTTTGAAGTTAAATTAATAGAAAAATTGTGCATCTTTGTAAAAAAATTTTGCTGTTGAAAAATTACATTGTAATTCTCTTAACACTTGCTACACTTTTCGCTTCGGCTCAGACCACAAGAAAGTATTCAAATGAATTTATGAATATTGGTGTTGATGCTGCGGCTTTAGGCATGAGCAATGCTGTTGTATCACAAACCAGTGATGTGAATTCTGGGTATTGGAATCCAGCAGGATTGGTACATCTCGAAGACAAACAATTGGCTTTGATGCATTCTAGCTATTTTGCCAATATTGCAAATTACAATTATATAGGCTTTGGTATGCCGTTGGATAACAGAAGTGCTGTTGGTGTATCTTTAATTAGATTTGGTGTCGATGATATTTTGGATACCACGCAGTTAATTGACGATGAAGGCAATATTAACTATGACAGAATAAGTACATTCTCTACCGCAGATTACGGATTAACGTTTTCCTATGCCAGAAAATTGCCCTTGGATGGTCTTAATTTTGGTGTAAACGCCAAAGTAATACGACGTATTATTGGCGATTTCGCTTCGGCTTGGGGTTTTGGTTTAGATGCTGGTATTCAGTTTGAAAACAAATCGGGATGGAAATTTGGCTTAATGGCTAGAGACATTACCACAACATATAATGCTTGGTCCATTGACGAAGATAATTTTGAAAGGATCAGTGGTGCTATAGAAGGTCAAAATCAAGAATTGCCCGAGACTACGGAAATCACAATTCCTAAGTTACAAATTGGTATGTCTAAACAATGGATTTTCCATTACGACTATTCGCTGTTAGCAGCAGCTAATCTAAATGTACGTTTTGAAGAGAACAACGATGTATTTTCTACATCATTTGCAAGTATAAATCCTGCTTTGGGCTTTGAATTTGGCTATACTGACTTAGTGTTTTTAAGAGGTGGAGTTGGTAATTTTCAGAATGAAAGACAGATTGATGATTCCGAAGATTTAACATTTCAACCTAATTTTGGTGTAGGATTTAAGTATAAAGGCATACAGCTCGATTACGCTTTTACTGACATAGGTGATCAAAGTGCAGCTTTATACTCTAATGTGTTTTCCTTAAAAGTAGATTTTAGTGTTTTTAGATAGCTGGGGCTACAAAAAGTCTTTAAAGGAAATTTTGGTAAATAACATATAATTCGTCGTTCAATTAAATTAGTAAACCTAAATTTTGGCAAAAAAAATACTCTCTTTCTTATTTCTTCTTACAACATTATGTGTCTTTAGCCAGCAATCTCAGTTATCTAAAGAAGCTGAAGTATCTGTGCTAACTTTCGGCCCAGGACAATCATTAAACGACTCCTTTGGTCACAATGCTTTTAGAATTACCGATAGAAATAAAGGTATTGACTTAGTGTATGGCTACGGGGAATACGATTTTGACGCTCCTAATTTCTATTTAAAATTTGCAAGAGGAAAATTGAATTATCTTATAAGTAAACACAATTTTTCTGACATCTATTACCATTATTCTAAGTCTAACCGAACTATAGATGAGCAAATTTTAAACCTATCCTTAAAAGAAAAACAGAAGCTTTTTGATTTTTTAGAAAACAACTATAAGCCTGAGAACAGAAGGTATAAATACGATTTCTTTTATGATAATTGCGCAACACGTATAAGAGATGTTGTAGAAGTTTCAACGAACTCCAATATTGATTTTGTATTGCCCAAAGATTTTAAACCAAAAACATTTAGGATGCTAATACATGAGCATTTAAATCGTAATTCTTGGGGAAGTTTGGGAATAGATATTGCCTTGGGCTCTGTTATAGATATAGAAGCTGAACCACAAGAATATATGTATTTACCGAAATACATTCATGCTTTTTTCGCTGTTGCCAAAATCAATGGTGATGAAAATCTAGTAAAAAGTTCGTCTACTTTATATAAGAAGAAAGCTGAAATATTAGGGTCTGGCTTTCTCTTTAGTCCATTAATGATTCTAGGTATAATTGCCGCTCTAATTCTCTACGTTACCTATAGAGATTCAAAAAATAAAACAAGTAGCAAATGGTTAGATATTATGTTATTTGGCATTACAGGAATAATAGGCATACTTCTCTTATGCCTTTGGTTTGCTACCGATCATTCTGCAACTGCCCACAATTACAACGTGCTTTGGGCTGTGCCTCTTAACATATTTGTCTTAGGCCAACTGTTTAAAGCACAGATTAGAAACTGGTTTAAAGCTTACCTTAAGTTTTTAATTATAATGCTCTGCCTCTTAGCCTTACACTGGCTTATTGGAGTTCAAGTATTTGCCATAGGCTTAATACCGTTGCTTATAGCATTAATAATTAGGTATATTTATTTGGTAAGATTCTACAGTAGAAATTAATTTACTGTCCTCTGTAATACAATATGGTACTTAAGGTTTTAACCGTTATGCTGAAGTCTAAAAATATACTTCTGTGCTTTATATAATACAAATCGTATTGAAGTTTAGTTAAGCTGTCATCAATAGATGACCCGTATCTTGTATTGACTTGTGCCCAACCTGTAAGACCTGGTTTAATAATGTGGCGCGTTTCATAAAATGGAATAATACGGCACAGCTCATTTACAAAAAATGGGCGTTCTGGTCTCGGACCAATAATACTCATTTCCCCTTTTAAGACATTATAAAATTGTGGAATTTCATCTAATCGAGAACGTCTCAAAAATCTCCCAAAAGCCGTTACACGTTTATCATCTTTTTGAGCCCATCTAACACCATCTTTTTCAGCATTGATAACCATAGTTCTTAATTTTAAGATTTTAAAGGGCTTGCTATTTCTGCCCACCCGTTCTTGAGAATAAAACATTGGACCTCTATTGCCCAACATATTACCTAAAAGTAAAAATGGTGATAAAAGAAAGCCAATAAATAAACCCATAATTGCAATGACAATATCGAAAGTACGCTGAAAAAAAATGTAAAGTTTATTCTCGTTACTTCTACTAAAAGGGAAGTATTTATAAAAGTCTTTACCCACAAACTGAATTGGCACCCTGTATAGTAGCTCTTCGTAAACTTGTGTATATTCCCTAATCTTAAAACCGCGTTCCATCAGTAGCATTAAATCGTGATAAACTTCTGCAATAATAGATTCCGTGTTAAAACTTGCAACCAAGACTTCGGAGATTCTTTCTTTTTCAATGGTTTCTAAAAAGTCATTTGCTTCAAACTCTTCGAGTCCTTT
The DNA here is from genome assembly GCA_964453045.1 of uncultured Flavobacteriaceae bacterium. Classification (GTDB taxonomy): domain Bacteria; phylum Bacteroidota; class Bacteroidia; order Flavobacteriales; family Flavobacteriaceae; genus Winogradskyella. The sequence continues at coordinate 20,663 of CAYVNR010000021.1, read as the reverse complement.
GAATTTTACAGATTCTGGTGTAGAGATTTCACTGTTTATAAATCCGACAATTTTATAATTCGGATCTGAAGTATCCAACGCTTTAATTAAACCATCTATATTCGAAATCTCGCCTACCAAAAGAACACGTTTATAAAATCTGGGAGATTCAATAAGGTTGATATACACCAATCTCCATAATAAAATAGAGATTATAATGGCCATGTAGAAGTATACGATTTGCATACGTTCTTCTGGTAAATAAGGTGACAATACTGGTGTTAAAAGATAAAACAGTACTACTGTTGATGTGGCAATAACTAAATTTCTAAATGTAGTGTCTAGTTTACTTGCTTTTTGAAGGTCGTAAAGCTCAAATACGGTTCCGAAAACGGTAATATATATTCCCAGCAACACCAAGGCTACTGTATTCTCTTGATTGAATAGAATGTACTCAAAATCAAAGAACAGACCCAAGCAGTATATGGCAAGAAAAACCATGGCCAAATCCATAATTCTGAGCAAAATCTTTCGCTCTGAAACTTCAAAATGGATGCCTTTTTTATGTTTCATCGTTTAGGTTGGTAATAGCGTAAAGATAATAAGTACAATTTATTTTCAACATCAAATTAAGACAAAAGCATTTCCCACTTGGGTTTAATGGCTTCCCAGTCAAATAGCTCTACTTTATTTCTGGCATTTATCACCATTTTATCTTTCAGATCTTTGTGGGTCTTTAGCTTTACAATAGCATTAAACATTGCATCAATATCTTCTGGCGGCACCAAGAGTCCGTCGACATTATCTATTATTAAATAAGGTAATCCGCCAACATTGGTAGAAACTACTGGTAATCCAAGAGCCATTGCCTCAATAACACTAACAGGCATATTATCAAAATTTGTAGTGTTTATAAATACGTTGCAGTGCTTAGACAGCTCCCGCCAAGCTTCTCTCGACAATTTACCCGTAAAGTTTACGTTCAGGTTTTTTTCTTCAACCTGATTTTTAATTTTTGCCATTAAACCATCTATATCAGGTCCTATCATAGTCAGTTCTGCCTCATAACCATTTTGCACCAATACTTCCAAAACTGAAATTGCGAGTTCTGGGTTATATATGGAAGCAAATGATCTTACCCACAATAGTTTTATTGTTTGAATATCTCTATTCTGAAATTCAAAATCTTTAATTTCTATGCTATTGGGTATATGTTGAATATTAGTATAACCATACCTTTCAAAAACTTTTTTCAGAAAATTTGAAGGTGACACCAACTTATAAGCATATTTAAATATCAAACCGCTTAGTTTAGAATTATTTTTTAAACGTTTTTCAAGGTTACCACCATGCAATATTGGAATATATTTAATCTTAAAAAGTCTACATAACTGGCTAATAATAAATGCATAGTAAAAGTTAATTGTACTATACGTGTCTATAAGTACATAATCTACCTTATATCTATTAGAAAGTACAAGCCATATCATGTCTAACAACCTAAGCACTTTATTAGACTTATCGGACGCAATCTTGACCGAGCAAAACTCTTCCAATCTTACACTTAAAGTTTCGATGGACGTTAAGGCTCTACCCTTTTGAGATAATACGTTTCCTAGATAAAGGACGTTTTTCATATTTTATATTTAAAAGTGCTAAAGCATATATAAAACCAGGTGCAGCAATACGCATTGCTGAATGGTTAACAGTCGCAAACCAAAATGCTAAAAAAGCATAGAAGAACAAGTTTTTTTTATTTCTAGAACGGAAACCAAGAGGTTTAATGATTAGTATTAAAATAACTATAACACCAAAAAGTCCGTGCTCGGATAGAACTCTACTTATTTCGTTGTGAGATACTATACCCTTACCTCTTGTTTCAATACGAAACTCTTTCATGCCACTTGCTCCTACACCAACAAAAGGATGATTCATAAAACCTTCTAATTCTGACAAAAAGAGGGCTACTCTACCAGTAGACACATCACCTTTATCCCTACCTAACGCATCCTTATTGGTATATCTATTTTCTATTAGTCCACCTGTTTGCTGGGCACTATATAACCAGGTTGCAACACCAATGAAAACTAACAAAATACCAGTTGTTAAAATTTGAGTTTTTTGTATTCTGTGTGATTTTTTATAGAGTGAAAATAAAAATAATGCTATAATGATAATTGCCGTAAAAACCCCACCTCTACTAAATGTAATTATAGCCCTATGTGCAATAAATATAAATATTGAAGCATTTACAATCTTTAATAACAAAGTTGGTGATTTTAAGAAAAACCTAACTGCTAAAGAAAACATTCCCAAACCTAAAATAGTAGAGGTTTGATTTGGACCAAATCCACCAGATGTCGCAAAATTAGATTCCGTTCCCAATAAAACATCTTCTAGCTTAGGTGTATATAAATAGATATATACGGTCATTGCTATAATTGGAAATGAAATAACCTTTACTATGTCAATAATTTGATGTCTCGTTACCTTTTTTTCGTAGCAATAAAGTGCAGATATCCCTAAACAAACTGGACCACTGAGTACAAATGCCACGTTAGTTCTAAAGTTGGCATCAAAGCCAATATTATTACTAGCTACAATTACACCTGGCACTAATAGAATAAGGTAAATAAAATATGGATAGCCTTTGCCAGAAACTCCATTGTAAAACATGCCAAAAAGTATAAATAAGATTACCAAGTACTTAGAGGCTTCATAAAAAACCCCGCCATCACTCATTCTAAAAAGTACCTCTACACCAACTACATATGCGCACGCTTTTAAAACTTCATATGTTTTTTTAGGCGGTGGCGCCACTACAATTCTAATAAGAAAGAATATAACGACAGCAAAAAAATAAATTTTGGCCAGTGGCCTAAAATAGAACACTAACAACCCAATAATAATATGTAATACTATTAATTGTAAATATTTATATTCAGAGTTAATACCCATTAATTCATTGAATATATATCCATTATCCTACTTATTACCTGCTTAGCGGTATAATTTTGATTTATGTGCCAGTTATACGCCCTTCTTTTTTCAGTTCTCAATTCTTCATTGGACATAAGCTTTATCAAAGCTTTTTTCAACTCTGATTCTGATTGCGATTTAACCACAAAACCATAATCCGAGACTACTTCTTTACATTGACCCACATCTGTTACGACAACGGCCAGACTTCCTAATCCATATTCCAATAAAGCCATTGGTAACCCCTCATAAGTTGATGTTAGCACACCTATACTACACTGGCTGATAATATTAGAGACATCATTTCTTTGCCCCAGTAAAAACACATTTGACTCTAAAGCCTTAGATTTAATAAATGATTTTATCTCTTTAGAATAATTGTCATTGTAATCTTTACCAACCAGATGCAAAGTCCAATCCTGAAAACTCTCATTTAGATCATAAAAAACTCTAAGTAAAAGTAAGTGATTTTTTGGGTTCCTTAGATTAGCTAAATATAATATTCGTTTACTTCTAACACCATTTAATTGTGTATAGCTATCTACTTTGCTTCTTACTGTAAAGTTGGGAATATAAATAGCTTCATTAGTTTTTAAATTAGTTTTTGCCCAATTAGCTAACTCACTATTAACCGTAATCACTTTATCAAAACAATATGAACTTAATTTTAGCACAAAGGATGAATTTGGTTTTATTTGGCTCCTATTCCCTAGATGGTCGTGCCATATTAATTGTACTCTAGGTAAGAGTATTTTGATGATAGAACTGATAAAATAAGACGACGCATGTGCATGGACAACACCTATTTTATTAACTGTGATAAAATCTCTCAAGCGCTTTATCGCTTTAAAATCAAGAGTCTTTTTCCTGTTTAAAAAAAAGTAGCCAACATCATTGTTTAATTCCTCCTTTAAAGGTCCTTCTTCTCTGGTTGTACAAAGAAAAGATTTATCAATTTTATCTACTAATTGATTGGCTATATTTACAGCCACACGTTCAGCGCCACCTAAGTTTAATGAATCTATAATCTGTACAACACGCATTATTCCTCTATGGTTTTCCTTATTGCTTCCTCTAATGTGTCTAGCGTATACTGTTGAGACCACTGCAGCGCTTTTTTTGCCATGTTATGTAGGTCCGCCTCCTTAAGAGCTTGAGAAATACTATCTGCTGCCGCTTTAACATTTGGTTCTATTAAGATACCTCTGTTACCATAATCTAACATCCAATCTAAACAAGATATTCTGGTAGCTATAGGTATCGCACCGAAAAACATACCTTCCGCAACTGCTTTTGGCCAACCTTCACTTTTTGATGGCAGTATGTTAAAATGTGCTTTTTTCAACGATTGTTTTACTGTCTCCTTATCTTGGTTACCTCTTAAGAAGATGACATCTTTTAGGTTATTTTCATCAATGTAGGCTTTTGTTTCTTCAAACATTGTGCCTTCACCAAATAATTCTAGCTGAGAAGGGATTCCTCTTCTATTTAATTCCTCTATAATTTTAATGGTTAGTACAGGCCTTTTACCCACAACAATACTACCGACAAAAACAAAATTTAACACCCCTGTATAATCTCGTTCTTCTGTTTTTTCAATTTCGTGTTCGTAATAAGTTGCGGATATAAAAGGAACAATATTCTTGGTTTGATTTGGCCATTCTCCATAAACCAAAACTTTAATGTTTTTGGTCAATGTTGTGTTAGCTAGCAATTTTTTTTGTAACCTATAACTTAGAGGTTGATTACTATTTGGATCCCAATTACCAGCAAATTTTGTCGACTTCTTTAGCTTTGGAAAAAAAATCTGAGCTACACAGCCTAAGAGACCGGTATTGCTAGGACAACGGAGATGCACCTGATCTACTTTTCGCAAAACTTTAATCATCCTATATAATATTAATGGACTTACCACTAATGTTTTTAGCACATTGGGGAAAGTGGTTAAATTAAAGCTTGGGATTTCAACGAATTGGAGTTTCGGATGCTCATAATGTAAATCCATTGGTAATATTTCACCATTTTTACTTTTTGGTGCCACAATTACGACCTCATCTACATACTTTATCCAAATATTCATTTCCCTGATATATGGTCCGTAACCGTAAAATTTGTTATCTCGAAAAACGTGCTCAACGGACGTAAATATGGTCAATCTCATAATAGATTTCTAAATAGGGAATTATGATATAATAGCGTTAAAACTTTCTATGTAATTAAGCACATTGGCTTTCAAATTTATATTATTGTAACCAATAAAGCTAATTCCATTTTTTGATGCTGCGTGGTAATCATTTATTGAATCGCCAATTAAAACTGTAGCTTCTTTTTTATATTTATTTTCTTCTAAAATACTTGACACATTATTAATCTTAGTAGTTGGAGACCCCTGAATTGAATGAAAAAATTTATCAATATCCAACCCTTTACAAATGGTTCTTAACTCATTTTGATCCGAAGCAGAGACAATATGCATTCGCATGCTTCTATAATTTTCTTTAATGAACTGAAAAGAATCTTGAATTAAAAGTGATTCATCAATAAGCCTATTGAGCATTACCTGAGAAAACCTTGAGGCATATTCTAAAATTAATGCATCATCAACTGTCTCGCCTCTTATTTTTTCAAAAAAATACCTGAATTTATTGTATCTCGAAAGACCTCCATTGTCGTGGTGGTACTTCATTAATTCATCTACCTGTTCTTTAGGAAAGCTTTCTAGTGTTTTAATAAATCCAATATCTCTGATGTCATTACTATTTAAAATTACACCATCAAAATCCCACAGGATAACATTTTTATTTTTCAATTTTATTGACATAGTTTATAACCTTTTGTAAATCTTCTGGTGTATCTACAGGAATTGAAGTATCGGATAAGCGAACCATCTGTACATCAAAACCCAATTCTAAAAACCTAAGGATTTCTATATCCTCTTGACTTTCAAAACGTGTTTTGGTCTTACATTTATAAAAATCTTCCAATGATTTATATGGAAAGGCATAAATACAAACTTGCCTAAAACCAATGTTAAATTGATCGTTTTTATTCCCTGGTATGGGTGATCTAGACATATATAAAAGACGTTCGTCTTCTCTAAAAACAACTTTTGGCATTTTAAGGCTACGAAAAGTTTCTTCAGATTTTATTGCACAGTAACCATTAATAATTTTACTAGGATGTTTTAGAATTGATTCTTTGATTTTTAAAATATCCTGCGAGTCAATTACAGGTTCGTCACCCTGAACATTTATATAATAATCGGCTTTTATTTTTAAGGAAAACTCGGCAATTCTATCGGTTCCTGTTAAACAATTAGAGCTTGTCATTACAACATTCATATTATTATCTATACAATGTTGATATATTAACTGGCTATCTGTTGCAACATACAGATCAGTATCATCAATAACTTCTCTACATTTTTCATAGACTCTCTTAATCATTGATTTGCCAGCTATATCTACTAATGGTTTTCCAGGAAACCTTTTAGAATCGTATCTGGCAGGTATTACTGTTACAATTTTCATAAATATTTAGATATATTTAAACACACTTGATTTGGGCAAAACATCATATAGTGTAGGTGTAAGCGAGCAAAATTGTACGGCTTCTTTTCGTAAATCGTTAAAGATTTTTGAATTTTCTTTGAAAAATCTTAAATCCTTAGCTGCAATTTGATTTTGGCTATAACCATCATAACCTACAAAATATATTGTATCGACTTCTAGCTTTAATGCTATTTGAATAGCAAGTGCCAAATGCGAATCTTCTTTTATTTCGGTAAACTTTATTTCATCTAACTGAAATGTATTTTCAACAACTGCTCGTGGAATAAATGTACCCTTTAAGTTCTTTGCGGGCGGTAAAACGCATTGACCTTCAAAATGTGATAAAAAATTATTGAATACACTTTTTAGACGATAACCTTCGTTACCCAATAAACAGAAAAACTGTGCTATTTTACTATCGGAATAATGATTGGCATTTTTTGAAGATGAGTGAATAAGGCATGTAGATTTTTGTTGCTCTGCAAATTGTTTAATAAACTTTGAATGTACCCCTGCACTAGGACCACCTCCAATAATAATTGCATTTTTAAAACCATTGTTAACCTTAAACTCTTTAAACTGTTTTTGCTTATTATTATTTTTAGTCAGTTTATTAATAATTGTATTTAAAGAATAAATCTTTTTCTGTACAAGATGCATTACATTTTTTTGTGGCAAGGAGTTAATCCCAGAAACCATGTAAGGTAAAGTTGTTCCCCATTGATATTGGCTTTTTAAATCTTCAAAAATTTCGGTAACATGGCTTAGGGCATCAAAATCAATATTTAGACTATTTTTCCTATTTAAAACCGTTAGGATCAATTCTGTTTTTAGATTTCCTGCACCTCTTCCCATTCCAGTAATTGTTGCATCTATTATTTGCACTCCGCACTCTATAGCCTGCATTGTATTTGCCAATGCCAATTCTAAATTATTATGTCCATGAAAGCCTAAGGCCATATCAGTAGACTTTTTAATTGTTGTTATAATTTCTTTTAATTGCTCAGGAAAAATGCTACCGTAAGAATCTACGAGGTAAAAAATATCAACTACATCTTCAATTTTAGGCAATGATTCATAAAGTTCTGGATAACTATCCCATTCTGATAAATACATCACATTAAAAGCAACTTGAAAATCTAATTGTTTCACACGCTTAGCTAATGAAATAGCACTATGGATATTCGAAGGGTTAACCGCTATTCTAATTAAATCCACCAAGTGCATACATGGCTTTAACAAGTCATCAACATCTGACGGTTTAATATCCTTTTCGTTTAAAAGGATAGCAATTTTTTTATCCGTCTTCGATTTTATGTTTTCCAGAGTGCTTATGGGGCAATAAAAGAATTCGCCATGGTATCCATCTAGATCTATACTTCTATAGCCCAACTCTATAAACTCAACAGGCAACTTATTTATAGTCTCTATGTACTGTTCTACTGTCTGATTAGAAAAATCCCAGTTTGTATAATAACCACCATCTCTTAAAGTACAATCTAAAATTCTTACCATAGTTAATCGACATTGTTTTTAAAATATGAATAATTTTGTATGAACTTATATTTAGTTTGGCAATTATCAAAAAAAACACCCATTTTACTTTTGTTTAGATCTTTCATTGCAACGTGGTCTGATTTTGTTTTCTGGCCATTAAAATACACTTCTCCACCTTGGCCTGCATCAATACCGTAAACATTGACATTTTTAATATGTCCATAAATATTAGCCCACCAAATTGCATAACTGTAAATAGTAATGCCACTATTACTATCGTGCCATTGTAGATTATTATTCTTTAAAAACTGATTCTTCAAAATATAGCTATCATTAAACTCTAAATAAGGAAACGGCTTTCCACCAGTGATAAGTATCGGGTAATCAAATTTACGTCTTCCGAGGTATTTTTTTAGGGCTTGCACTCCATAATTGGCAATGTGGGTAAGAGGTGCTTTATCTGTATATAAGGACTCAACAATTAATAGCTTTGGTTTGTATTTTAAGCCAAACATTAAGAATTGTTTTAAATATCCTCCATCTCTTATAATGTGTACAAAACTATGCTCGTTGGATAAACTTAAGTAAGATGCATTAGTTGTAACATATAATTCGTCTTTATTAAAGTTGCATTTATTTAAAGATGGACCCGATCCAAGAACATTCAAAGTTTCAAAATTTTTAAGTGCATCTTCTACTGATAAGGCATAATCCACACGTTTTCTTTTTCTAATATTAAGAAAAGGAAGAATTAGACGGATCGTATATTTGGAATACGTGTTGGTATACTTTAGACGTTCTAAAAAAGCGTTGATTTTCTTAATCATTTATAATTACAATTCCTTACAGTTCGTTAATTTAAGGGTTATTATGAGGTAATCTAGGTTTATTTATCAACAATCCTAAAAGTCCGGATATCCTGCCTAATGTATCAGATAAAGCCTCAACTTTTTTTGATGTATTAAATACATTAAAAAATCTAAACAAGGTTTGTAAAGTAGAAACTGCATACCATTTAAACTTAGTTTTCAATAATGGTTTATTATTTTTTAAACGCCACACATACCACCCATTTCTTATCACCATTTTACCATATTTATATTGATTTGGGCGACCAGATGGCTCATGATAATGGTTGAGTTGGGCAGCTGTGTTTAAATAAAGCTTGCCTAATGGTAATAATCTAATGCAGAAATCAACATCCTCATACAGACCATAACCTTCAAAATAGTTAGAAAAACCTACCTTTTTAAACACCTCAGTTTTATAGGATGATACACCTCCCATAAACTGTTCTACTTGGTAAACCTTGCCATTGGGAGGTAAAAAACTTACAGACCTTCCGTGCGAAAATGAACAAATTATTCCTGGACGTGTATCAGGTAATAATCCTAGCTTTTTTCGTACTTTGAATTTTAATGGTTCGTTGCGCTGCCATCCATCGATACAAAATTTACCTTCTGGACATGAGCCATCTTTTAAGGCTTCCCAAACAACCTCATTCTTTATATAACCACCGACAGCTATGGCATCGGGTTTTATATGATATGTTTGTATTAACTCTTTAAAGTAATTATTGGTCAAGACAATATCATCATCTAAAAAACCAACTATTTCAATATCTGCGGATAATTTTTTTATTCCAAAATTCCTCTGTTTGGTAAGTCCCCTATGTTTTTCTTCTACCCTATGATACGTTAAGTTATTGAAATCATTAGATCGAATAACTTTTTCTGTGTCGTTATTGGATGATCCGTCAACAATTATTATCTCATTTGGATATAGAGACTGTTCCCTTACCGACTCCAACAACTTTAATAAAGCCATGGGTCTCATGTAAGTACATACTATAAGTGCAAATTTCTTCAATTGTAATTAATTGTATTTAGGTCCTCTGTGCATGAGTCTTTTTGCATAGTACATCGATTTTTTAAATTGTAATTTTTTTATGGGCCAATTCAAAAATTTTAAAATAAATGCTCGCTTTTTACCGCCGAACAAATACATAAAGAAGTAGCGATATCTCCATTCTTTTAACTGTTGTTCTTTATAGTGCTTAACATATTTGTAAGTCATTGTTGGGCTTGGCACAGGTCTAATAAAACGTACCGGATCCCCTAACTCCCACGGCTGGGGCTTTCTCTTTTTGCCTATTACCTTTGCTTGATTTCCCCAAAAACGATACCCACCAACTGGTGGTTTTAAATGCAAGTTGGGTGAGAAAGGATTATGCAGCAACACCTTGCCAGATTTTAAAATCCTAAGTCCGAAATCTGAATCTTCGCCATAACCTCCATCAAAATTAACATCATTACCAATCAACTCATCTACAAGTGATTTTTTTACACAAGAATTTGCATTACTAAACATATGAGAAACCCCAACTCTCCAACGTTCATCACCAAGATCTTGCAGTCGACGTTTTAGATCATCTAAATTTTGGTTCATATGCTCTGCCATAATATCCAAGCCATTACAAGCTTCTGCATTATAGGTTTGAAGTAATTTAATGTGGTTCTCAACAAAATCTGGCAAAACTCGTACGTCATCATCTGCGAAAATAATGTAGTCGGCAGTACACATTTCTATAGCTTCGTTTCTAGCCCTACAACTTCCTTTGGTAGTTTGCCACTTTACCTTTACTTTAAAGTTATAATTCTCTTGCCTGTAAAACTTATTATTGCGTTCTTCTGGTGGTGTAGCATCTACGATGATTGCTTCTTTTATGGGATATGATTGAACATTGTGATCTTGCAAAAGTAATTCAGTAAATGCTTGCCGTTTCATCGTTGGTATAACCAAACTAACTGAAGGATTTCCTTGGATAGGTTCTAATGTCTTTGGATTAATAATAACATTGTTGTTACCTGAGATATTTTTAGAAGCTCTCCGTAATGCAATAAATTCTTTCGGAAGATTAAAAATACCTTTACGCAAGAGCATGTAGTGACTGTGCCGCTTTTTAAAGTTATTTAGAAAAAATAAGTAACGGTCGTGCTTACTAATTGTAATATCAGTAAGTTTTTTATCGAACAAACCTTTAACATATAACGGAACACCACCTTGATTTCTAAGCAAGTTAAAACCAAAATCCAAGCCAGTAACTAAAGGATTTTCATAATTGGTATTAAATGTATTCAGCTGATTCCAAACGGATTCCCTAATTACAAATTCATCGATGTTAATTCTCCAATTTACGCAAGTATCACAATTTTCAAAATCATTTAAGAACCACCAGTATACAGCTGTTTGGTATACTAATTCTGGTAAACAGTTTTCAAACCCTTGGTCTAAGGAACTATGCCATACATCACCTGAGCCTAAAACCAACTGTTCCAGAACTTTAAAATTAGGATTACCATTATACAACAGTACTTCGCCGCTATCTGCTTGATAAGTTTTAAGCTTCACTTTTTTGCTGCATTACCTGGTTAAATAAATCGATATTCTTCTCTAGAACAATTTCTGTTGAGAAATTATCTGTAATATGTTTTCTCCCATTAGATCCAAAGACTTTTTGCTTTTTTTTATCATTTAGCAAATCTAATATTGCTTTGGCATATTCACTATGATTTTTTGGATTAATAGTGTATCCCGTTTTGTTATGAATCATAAGCTCTTCTGCCCAACCAATGTTAGAAGCAACGAGCGGTTTTTCCATAGCTAGGGTTTCTAACCAAGTCATAGGAAAAGCTTCTGCAAAACTAGGCAATACCACAACTTCTGCACTAGCAATGTAATCTTTTATCTCATTATAAGAAACTTCTTTAATATGCTTTACTCTATCTTTTGCTTTTTCACTTAACTGATTATTAAAAACACTCAAAGTGGACGTTTTTTCGAACACGTCTTTAGCATCTTTACCAATTAAAACAAGTGTAATATCTTGTTTTGCTGAAACCAAATGGTTTAATATCTGAGCAAGTTCTAAAACACCTTTCTTCCTAACGATTGTACCAAAGTACAATAATCTTCCTTTAACCGTTAAATGATTAGCTGGTGCAAAATCCGAAACGTTTACACCATTATAAATAGTTGTGATATTTTGAGATAAGTTAAATAGCTCTTTAGTAAGCTTAGCTGTAAAATTACTTACAGAAATGATGTGATCTGCGTTTTTTAGAGCATTTTTTTCAAACCAAAAATGCTTCCATTTTTGCTTGCGGTTTTCTAGTTTGCAAAAATAAGCGTCCGAGCCATGAAGTCTTATAATTAGAGGAATATTAAAATTCATAAAAGCAGTAATACCTGTCCAATCTGGTGCTTCTATAACATCTATTTGGTAGGCATCTATTGCTAGCTTAATCTTTTTTTCTATGTGCTTTCGTTCTAGGTACCAACCCAAAAAACGATGACCTTGTCTAGCCATTGAAATTATAGTGGCACCATTATCCTTAAAGGTTTTATTTTCGTTTTGAAATACTACAAAGACAATGACTTTAATACCTCTAGACACCAAACTTTTTGATAAATTTTTAATACTAGAGCCCAGACCTGCAGAGCTATTTAAGTGAGCATGAGGATATTCTGATGTGATGAAAGCAATTGTCATAGTTTAAAAGTATCGATTAAAAACTTAGTAAACGTAATTGTTCCTTGATTATTTAAGTGTTTACAATCTTCATAATTTGCTGTATCAGTTATGACAACTTTTTTTAATAGACCCCAAATAAAAAAATGTATTCCAGAAAGTCCATATTTGTGAGAGAATTTTCTTTCTCTCAAAAACTGAGGTAATAAATGCTGTGCTCTTTCTATGGGACCTGCAACTAATTGTGGAAAAAAAGCCACAAATGTTGCAAAGCTTAAAATACTATCGGTTGGTTCAATCTTTTTACGATAAATATCTACGGTATAACTAAGCGTCTGAAATGTATAAAATAAAATACCTACGGGTAAAATTATTTGTAAAGTAAACGTATTAAATAGCATATTGTCTTCGGTTACTTTCTCGTCTTACATATGATTTGAAATGTCTTCCCAAATCCTATCAGAAGCTTTTTCAAAAGGATATTGATTTATCTTTTTAAACCATTGCTTTGCCGAGTCAACTTGAGTTTTTGGACTTTGAAGTGCTTTTAAAAGAACTTCCCTAAATTCCTTTTTTGAGTTGATCCAATATACTGCACTTTGAGATGGCATTGACTTAAAATGAACGTAATCGTAAACAAAAACACCTTTCTCTTCAGTATGACTTGGATTTAAATAATTATAGTTAAAATAGGCACATGGTTTATCATGAGCAGCAAAATCAAAAACCATTGAAGACCCCAAATTAACAACAAGTTTGCAATGTTTTGCTATATTGGCTAACAATAAAGCATCCTCCTCTGCTGGTAAAATAGCATCCCAAACTTTACCAAGTGGTTTCCAAACAGGCTCTATAGCACGGATGATATTGCCATACTCCTTAATTACGGAATTGTACCTATCTGAAATATCAACAGGACACCGTCTAAATATTATTTCGATATTTTTTCCTTCATTATTTAATTGCTTAACAGCTTCTGCTAAATCTCTCAAATACATTGGGTCTTTGGGGGATGTTGTAATATCATCACCACTGAAACAGATATAATCTACATTGGGGTTGAGTCTGTATTTTGCAGTAAAATCTTCTCTAGATAATAGTTTATCTTTATTAAAGTGAGGTTCAAATTGAGGTGTGCCAGTAACAGTGATTTTGTCTTCTCCAATGAAATCATGATATCTTAAGAGTTCAGCTTTCATATGCTTACTCCACACGTGGTAATAATCGGTTTCTACGTCTAAAGTAGCTTTTGGCAGATTGTCCCATGAGTAAATAAACCCCAGAGTGGGAATTTTCATTTGTTTTGCTGCTTGTACTACAGCTATAGATGAAACAGCTCTTTGGCTTGTGTTGTACACTAAAATTGGCTGATACTCTTTAAAGATTTTGAGACAATCTTTGTGGGTCTGGGTTTTAGATTCTAAATTCCTAATCCATCTGCGAACTTTAACCAAACCCATTTCACTATTAAGCATAGCTACCAATAGCTTGGTGGCACTGCTTTTAATACTATTTTTAATTCCTTTAAATGGAAGAGGAAAAAGGTATTCTAAATAAATGTTGTCTTTGAAGCGTTTTTTAAAACGTCTTAATTCAATATGCTTTCTAACATTTTTTAAGATGTTAGTTATTGGGTGGGTTTTTGAATTGATTCTAATTTCATTTAAACCCAATTCACTTAATTCAAATACAGTAGTATTTAAGAAGTAAACATCATATCCTCTTTTATGGGCAAGATGATAAAAGTTTGAATATACAAAATTACGCAGGCTTACACCATCTGAAATAACTACAAATATTTTAGGTTTAGTTTTTGTCAACGAACTGTTTTTGATGATTAATTTGCCAAAAAGCCTTGGTTTCTAGTGATTTTAAGAACAGTTTAGCACTATTACCCTTTCCAAATTTACCAATAGCTTCATTAGACTGACATTTTATCTTTTTTATGGATTCTATAATCAAACCTTCTTCACTTTTTATGTTGATTATATTTTTATTTAGGCTTCTGTTACGCTGACGTGTACCAATATTTATTGTTGGTACTCCATAATAAGGAGCTTCTCTAATACCCGCACTACTATTGCCAATAATGTATTTAGAATATTTTAAAAGAACTAAAAAATACTCGAACCTAAGTGAAGGAAAAACTCTAAATCTCGGATTGGTTTTTATAACCTCGAAAGCTTTTAATATTATATCACTACCCATATCATTATTGGGATATATCACAACATAATTATCACCACTCTTAATTAGAGCCTGTATATAATTAGAAATTTGTTCATCTAAAGAATCCATCTCAGTAGTTACCGGGTGAAACATAGCTATAGCATAATCCTTAAATTCTATGTCGTAATATGTTTTGGCTAATTCTAGTGATGGAAGGTTATCAGAAAACATAATGTCTATATCTGGAGAGCCTATCGTAAAAACAGATTCTGGCATCTCTCCCATTTGCAAAAGTCTTTTTTTCGCCAAATCGTTAGACACAAAATGTATATGACTCATCTTGCTAGTAGCATGTCTCAATAATTCATCAATTGTACCCGACACCTCACCGCCTTCAATATGTGCAACCAATATATTGTTAAGAGAACCAACTACAGCACCAGCTAGTGCTTCTACACGGTCACCGTGTACTACTATTAAGTCTGGTTTCAGTTGGTTAATATACTGGGAAAATCCTTCAATTGTCTTTGCCAAGGTTAGATCCATCGGTATATCCTTACCATGATTCTTAAACTCATGAATATTTTTGAATCCACTTTTTTGGATTTCAATCAAGGTATAGCCATACAATGTTTGTAGGTGCATGCCCGTAACAAATATATGAGGTATAAAAGATGTGTTATCTTGGAGAATAGCCATTAAAGGCTTCAACTTTCCGAAATCGGCTCTAGTCCCAGTAAGAAATACTATTTTTTTCATCTTACTTAACTATATATGAAATAGCATGAGAATACGGTAACTTCCTTACTTCGACTTTATTTTCAAAAAAATCGTCAACAGCTTTATTTGTGCCAGCAAAAGCACCGTAATCATCTAAAATAATAATTCCACCTTTAGTAACTCTGCTGTACAATTTTTCTAAAATTAACTTGGAAGGTTCATACAAATCTACGTCAATATGAAGAAGAGACAACTTTAAGTGAGGATTTTTACCAAGGTATTGATCTAAGGTAATCAATATATCTCCTTTTATTATTTCAACATTTTTATTGAGGTTTTGTTTGGCCAACAAATCAGTTATCTCCTCATAAGAAATACTTTTACCTCCGTTGGTTTCTGCTACAAAGTCATCTCTCTTTTCTTTGTCATCTTTGAAATTTGCTTCGGGAAAATCGCCAAAAACATCAAAACCGATAATTTTTCTGCTCGCCGTCTGTTCTAATAAGTCTCTAAATTTTATCCATCTAAAGAAAGAGTTGCCTTTAAAAATACCGAACTCCATAATTTCACCTCGAATATTACTGGTTTGTCTAAAGAGTTCTAAATGTGTTATAAATTTACTAAATCTTGAAGGTTCAGCTGTAGCATAAAACCCGTTTTCGTATTCAAATTTCTTATCTAATTGATATAGTTTCTTCATTACTCAAAATCGCTATAATCCAGATGTGTACCTGTTTTAATATTCTTAATAGCTGTTTTGCCTAAAACAGCTTTATAATGCTCTGCCAATATCTTACCTGTACCAGGTCGTTTAACCCAAATATTGTCCTTTGTTAACTTCTCACCTTTTTTAATATCACTGATGCTGCAAACTGTGGCAAAGGCAAAATCTATGGTTACCTTCTCTTCTTTTGCGGGTGCTTTTGTCCCTCCTCTCATTTGCCATATCTCTTTGCTTCCTTCAATAAGTAATTTACAATCGTTTTCGTCCATACTACAGACAATGTCTGGGCCAGTACGTTTTTTATGGTCTGTAAAATGTCGTTCTAAAATTGAAGCACCTAGCGCAACTGCCCCCAAACAAGCATTATTATTTAAAGTGTGATCGCTTAAGCCAAATACTTTATCTGGAAAAGCCTTATGTAGTTCTTGCATGGCACCAAAACGTACTAAATGTGAAGGCGTTGGATACAAATTTGTAGTATGCAACAAAGCTACAGGAACGCTATGGGCATCAAATATAGATACTGCTTTCTTAACACTTTCTATTGTATTCATTCCCGTACTTAAAATAACAGGCTTTCCAAAGGACGCAATATGCTCCAACAAGGGGTAATTATTACATTCGCCTGAGCCTATTTTGTAGGCTTCAACATGCATAGCCTGTAACCTATTGGCTGCCGCTCTCGAAAAAGGAGTAGAGATAAAAATCATGCCTTTTTCTTCTACATATGCTTTTAGAGCTCTTTCGTCTTTTTCATTAAGCGCACAACGCTCCATTATTTCGTATATGGATACTTTGGCGTTTCCAGGTATAACTTCTTTTGCCGCAGGACTCATTTCATCTTCAACAATATGGGTTTGGTGTTTTACAACCTCAACTCCTGCTCTTTTCGCTGCGTCCACCATTTCTTTGGCAACTTTTAACGAACCTTCGTGGTTGATGCCTATTTCGGCAATAACTAAAGGTGAATAGTCAGCACCAATTTTACGACCAGCTATTGTGATAAAAGGATTATTCATTTTCTTCTATATCTTCTAATTCGAAAGTAATACGTTTTGTTATAGATTTATTCATTAGGGTAATTATTTAACACAAACTCTGCGAACTTAAAGTCATCTTCCACATCAATATCTACTAACGAATATGGGTGGTCAATTATAAATGCAATGTTACTATCACTAAGTATTTTATCTTCTAAAATTAATGATGCTTTGGTAATATACAGAAGTCCATTTTCAAAATACAAAGGCTCTATATCCTGACTACGTTGCCCCATTTTATAACTATAGGGAATATACTTACCGTCTGTGATTTTGCCCAGTTTTTTATCATTTTTGCTTACGGTAATTAAACTATCACTTTTTGATTTACTATATATTTCATAGGCCTCCTTTAATAATTTTTTGGGCCTTAAAGGGTTGGTAGGTTGCAAAAGAACCACGTTTTCGTAATTATTATCTAATGTTTGAAGCACATGCTTTATAGCGGAAACTGTTGTTGCCAAGTCTCCCGAAAGCTCCTTGGGTCTTTTTACTACATCTACATTATATTTTTTTGCTATTTCTAATATGTCTGAATCGTCTGTTGAGATACATATGTGTTGAGCATATTCAATATTATTCTGTGCATAGATAATACTATGCTCAATAAGTGAAAGGCCGTTTAGTTTCCTTAAATTCTTTCTTGGAATTCTTTTAGAACCTCCTCTCGCGGGAATAATAGTTAATGTCTTACTCAATTTTTATTATTTATAGCTTAATGAATTATGTAAAAAAACACCATTACACTGAATCATTCTTTGGTTTCTTATGCTTTCTGGAATTATATAAACCAAATCATAGCCTAATTTCTTTAGCAAATTACAGATGTATAAATAGTCTTCTTGTCCATCATACAGTTTTACCAAGGACATCTCAATATAAAACCCAACAATGTTGTAATTAACATCTTTTAGGGTATTTAATATGTAATGCTCAAAACCTTGGACATCCATTTTTATAAAGATATTTTCCGCATTAGTTACATCTTCATTGTTATTTAAAGTTGCAAGTGTTATTTGCTTTACGTCTTCCTTTTCAATGTAATGGCTATTGCCTACATTATATTTTGTTGATTTTATTGGTAAAACAGAACTGTTACCAACCAGATTGGAGATGTTTATGGTTGTTACGGTTTCTTTATCTCCAATTGCACATTGCTCGTAAACAGACCAATTTGAATATTTTTTTGATTCCTCAACTAACACTTTGTACATCTTAGTCAATGGCTCAAAAGATAATATTCTGTTAGAGTAACCAAAATTAAACATGGCTTTACCAAATTGTCCTTTATTTGCACCTATATCTAATATTAAGTCAACATTGGTTTCCTTTATCAATTTTAAAAGTTCGTTTTCAGCACTTCCGTATCCAAGGCCACCATCTAAACGGACAAGGTCATAACCCAAAGTTTTAAACGTATTTTTAAGAATTTTTTTCGGTTTCATTCTTTAAATTCAATGTAATGTCTTAATGATGTTTCATTAATTTCTAAGAGATATTTTATTACTGCAAATTACCTAAATTTAGCTTATATATTGAACTCATTTTAAAATAGTGCGGAAACAGAATTTCAGTAAATCAATCTATAAAAGGACACGAATTTAATAATCCTTCTTGTAGCTTAGTTACTATATCCGCTTCGGGAAGCACAGTCGCATCTTTAAATAGTTCATCTATTTCTTGGCTGGTCAGGGGTTTATTTTGCTTATCTACTTCATAATAAGGAATTTCAACTGATGCAAAATAGTCTTTAAATTTTATATCATCACCAAACAACTTATCTGAAAAACGTACCCAAACTGCTGGTATTTGATATGCATGAGGAACAATCAGGCCATGTAGAGATGAGGAAATTATTCGTTCACACTCCAGAATTTCTGTAGTGGTCTTTTCGATATCATTAGTCATTAAATCTATAATACAAATGTCCTCTTCATTCTTATACATACCTAAAGTTGATTGATAATCTACATAGTGAGGTATAATGCCTAGCTTGTATCTTTTTTTAACTTTAGGACTAAAGTATTTTGGTAACAATAGAGCGGGATCTCCATACACTTCTGGCACGTTGTATCCTTGCTGCATTAACACACGTCTTGTTTCTGGTCCTCTCACAGCAAGAAATCTTGCTGACTTTATTGGCTGATTATTTTTAATTATTCCACTTCCCCAAACAATGCATTTTTTGTTTATGTGCATTAGAATACTGCCGATAGTTACATAAATTGGGCTCCATAAATCTTTAATGTTAGGTTTTTTCGGGTTTGCGAATTCGACCTTTTTTTTTGAAATCTTTTCAACTAAATGAGCCCCTAGTAAATCACCATAATTTTCTTTTGATTTATTCATCAAAAAGACTTCACTCCACCAAAACAATCTTATTTTACCTTTCATTAATTCGAATTTAGATCAATAGTAAATGTTATAGTTTCTAGGTTTTTAGCAACTTCATACTTATAATTATAATCTTTGTACTTAAAAATAATCTCTTTTAGTATAAGGTCGTTCACTTGCTTAATTGAAATATAGCGTTGCGACTCTTTATTTAATGTGTGTTTTAATTTATACTTCAAAGATTTGTAATAATCATCTTGTACAAAAACCACTTTAACTACATGATTGGTCAATGAAGGTAAAATAAGTCTAAGAAAATGAATGACATGAGCTTCAATGTTTACTATTGTTACTGAGCTTGTAGGACGATTAAGAGTATCTAAATCTGTTTTGAAAAATACTTTTCCCCAATTTTCTGAATCACTGGGAATAATGATACGTTCTTCTTTTTGCCATAAAAAATGGCGCTGATTGATTCTCCTTACATTAGATAATCTTGGGTTTATGGTCAAAATTTCCTTCTCCGTGTTGTATGTAGGATGCCATTGATGCCATAGCATTGGAACATTACATCTTTTTTGTTGGTAACCTGCCGTTTCTAATCTTGAGTTTAAATCCTCATCTTCGGATCCATAAAAATGAAAAAAAGTATCCAACCCTCTAACGCTTTCTAAAGCTTTCTTGGGAAATAAACCTATGCCAAAGGTATCTCCACTATGCGAAATTTTTAATTCATCTAAAGGTTTTTCTATAATATCAGATGATTGAACAGCCTGAGCTAAATAATTAATTTTAAATAATGTAAAACTGTCTGAATCTTTATAATCATTAAGCGTCTCAACAAAATTTGAAGCGAATAAAACATCGACATCAGCTAATAATATATATTCATTTTTTGCATTGCTAATTCCATAATTAAGTGCTTTGGATTTATTCCACAGAAGTCCAGAATGTGAAATATAATGGTATGACGCAAAACGAAATGAGTTAACAACGGTATGAATTTCTTTTGCATAGTTTTCATCACTTCCATAATCAACGAAAATAACTTCAAAATTAAGATTGGTTTGTTTACTCAACGATTCTAAGGACAACTTTACACGTTCAGAATCTCTGTTTCTGTAAGCAAAAATTATAGT
>CAYVNR010000020.1:0-67508 GCA_964453045.1 uncultured Flavobacteriaceae bacterium | reverse complement strand
TAAGAGATAGCTTGACCAACTGTTGCAATGTTTTCAGCTTGATCGTCTGGGATTTGAATATCAAATTCTTTTTCAAACTCCATGATTAATTCTACAGTATCCAATGAATCTGCACCTAAGTCGTTAGTGAAGCTCGCTTCAGTTACAACTTCGTTTTCATCAACACCTAATTT
The DNA here is from genome assembly GCA_964453045.1 of uncultured Flavobacteriaceae bacterium. Taxonomy (GTDB): domain Bacteria; phylum Bacteroidota; class Bacteroidia; order Flavobacteriales; family Flavobacteriaceae; genus Winogradskyella. Next base: position 67,335 of record CAYVNR010000020.1, on the reverse strand, counting down.
GTCTACGATAATCGCTTTTACTCTTGATGCAATGTCTGACATAATCTTTTAATTTTAAGTTTTAATTAGATCGCAAAAATAAAAAACTTTATTTTAAAAATCATCTTTACCGATAAAATGTGCCTTTAATTGCAAAAAATCGATATAAGTATTTTTGTTTTGCGCCTAATTGTTAATTATTATTCTTTTTTTTGTTTACGAATAATAAACCAATATATCTGTAAATGAAACGTATTGTAATTTTTGCGTCCGGAAGCGGATCTAATGCTGAAAATTTAATTAAGTTTTTTCACAACAGCGATAATGCGTCTGTTATTCAGGTATTGACTAACAATTCTTATGCCAAAGTTCTGGAACGATGTAAAAAACTAAATGTCAGCGCTTTATCTTTTAATAGAATAGCGTTTTCTAAGTCAGAAGATGTCCTTAATATTTTAAAAGCTTCAAAACCAGATTTGATTGTTTTGGCTGGTTTTCTTTGGAAATTCCCTGAATTTATTCTTAATGAATTTAAAAATAAAGTGATAAACATTCATCCTGCTTTACTACCAAAATATGGTGGAAAAGGCATGTACGGAATGCATGTACATGAGGCAGTGGTTGCTCACAAAGAAACTGAAACAGGAATTACAATTCATTATGTGAATGAAAATTATGATGAAGGGGCGGTTATTTTTCAGGCAAAATGTAAGGTTTTACCATTAGATTCTGCTGAGGATGTGGCTACAAAAATTCATGAATTAGAAATGGAATATTTTCCTAAGGTTGTTGAGAAATTACTGAAAGGATGATGTCATTCAGAGCGATAGCGAAGAATCTTTTGTTTAATGAGAGTTTTTCATTTGCCCCTTATTCTGAATAACAGAAAATAAAGGAAATGAGTAAAAAAAAGAAAAAATATTACACCGTTTGGAAAGGTCATAACACTGGCGTTTTTGAATCTTGGGATGACTGTAAAGCCCAAATCAAAGATTTCAAAGGTGCTCAATATAAATCATTTTCAACTTTTGAAGCTGCTAAAAAAGCTTATAAAGATGGCCCAAAAGATTACATCGGTAAATCGAAAACTTTCAAAAGTGAACTTTCCAAAGAACAACTCACAAAAATAGGAACCCCCAATTATAATTCAATTGCTGTAGATGCAGCATCGAGTGGCAACCCTGGGAAAATGGAATATAGAGGTGTGGATACCAAGACCAAAAAGCAACTCTTCATTCAAGGTCCTTTTGAAGAGGGGACTAATAATATAGGCGAGTTTTTAGCTATTGTTCATGGTTTGGCATTTTTAAAACAACATAAAAGTGACCGAATTATTTATACAGATTCCAAAACAGCCATGAGTTGGGTGCGTAAAAAACTATGCAACTCTAAGTTAGAGCGCAATGCTAAAAACAAAGATGTATTTGAATTAGTTGACCGTGCCGTTAAATGGCTAAAAACAAATGACTATTCTACTACAATTGTGAAATGGGAAACCAAAGCTTGGGGAGAAATCCCTGCCGATTTTGGAAGGAAATAAACAGTATTGGTATAGAGATAAGTCAATGTTTCACAAGGAATATATTTTATGTAAATTTGCACCTTAATTCAAACTTAGGTAATGGGTAAATTAGTGATTGTCGGTACAGTAGCTTTTGATGCTATTGAAACTCCATTTGGTAAAACTGACAAAATCCTTGGTGGCGCAGGTACATTTATTGGTCTTGCAGCTTCAAATTTCAATGTAGATTCTGCTGTTGTTTCTATTGTTGGTGGTGATTTTCCACAAGATTATATAGACCTAATGACTGATAGGAATATTGATGTTTCTGGTATTGAAATCGTGAAAGAAGGCAAAACATTTTTTTGGAGTGGTAAATACCATAACGATATGAATTCCCGAGATACTCTAGTAACAGAGTTAAACGTGTTGGCAGATTTTGAACCTAAAGTCCCAGAAAACTACAAAGCTGCTGAAGTTGTGATGTTGGGGAATCTACACCCATCTGTACAAATGAGTGTATTGAACCAAATGTCTACAAAGCCCAAAATGGTAATTTTAGATACCATGAATTTTTGGATGGATTGTGCTTTGGAAGAATTGCATAATACTATTAAACATGTTGATGTCATTACCATTAATGATGAAGAAGCAAGACAATTGACAGGTGAATATTCGTTAGTGGTCGCAGCAAGAAAGATTAATGAAATGGGACCAAAATATGTGGTCATTAAAAAGGGAGAACATGGCGCTTTGTTGTTTCATGATGATAATGTGTTCTATGCTCCTGCATTACCACTTGAGGAAGTTTTTGACCCAACAGGCGCCGGAGATACTTTTGCTGGTGGTTTTGCCGGTTATTTGGCAAAAACAGCAGACTATTCTTTTGAAAACATGAAAACAGCTGTAATATATGGTTCAACCTTGGCGTCTTTTTGTGTGGAAAAGTTTGGTACAGAACGCATGCAAAGCCTAACAGCTTCAGAAATACATAAACGTTTAGACCAATTTAAGAGTCTAACACAATTTGAAATAGAATTAAATTAAAATCAGCGCGCTCAATTTTAGCGCGTTTTTTTATTCTGAACTTGTTTCAGAATCTCTAAAATAAAGAGACAAAAATCATGAGTGACGCTTTAAAACATGAGTGTGGTATTGCACTTATTAGACTTTTAAAACCATTAGAATACTATAAAGAAAAATATGGAAGTGCATTTTATGGTGTCAATAAAATGTACCTAATGATGGAAAAACAGCACAATCGTGGACAGGATGGAGCGGGTTTTGCCAGTATTAAATTAGATACAAACCCAGGTGAGCGTTACATTAGTAGAGTGCGCTCTATTGCTCAACAACCTATACAAGATATTTTTTCGCAAATCAATGAGCGTATAAATACAGAGTTAACACAAAACCCAAGCTATCAAGACAATGTTGCACTACAAAAAAAGAACATTCCTTATGTGGGGGAACTTTTATTGGGCCATGTGCGTTATGGAACTTTTGGTAAAAATAGTGTGGAAAGTGTGCATCCGTTTTTAAGGCAAAACAACTGGATGCACAGAAACTTAATCGTGGCCGGTAATTTTAATATGACCAATGTAAATGAACTCTTTGATAATTTGGTTGAAATAGGTCAGCATCCTAAGGAAAAAGCAGATACAATCACGGTAATGGAGAAAATAGGTCATTTTTTAGATGATGCTGTTTCCAAAATATATAAGGATCTTAAAAAAGAAGGATATTCAAAAATTGAATGTTCACCCTTAATAGCTAAACGATTAAAACTTAGTAAAATACTAAGGCGAGCATCTAAAAACTGGGATGGTGGTTATGCTATGGCTGGGTTATTGGGGCATGGAGATTCATTTGTGTTGAGAGATCCAGCGGGTATTAGACCTGCGTATTATTATAAAGATGATGAGGTTGTTGTGGTTGCCTCTGAGCGACCAGTAATACAAACAGTATTTAATGTGCCTTTTGAAGACGTTAAAGAGTTAGATCCCGGACATGCTATTATCACTAAAAAATCAGGTGAAACCGCTATTAAAAAAATATTGGAGCCCTTAGAGCGAAAAGCCTGCTCCTTTGAACGTATTTATTTTTCACGAGGAAGTGATGCCGAAATCTATGAAGAGCGAAAAGAACTGGGCAGATTGTTGATGCCTAAAGTACTTGAAGCTATAGATAATGATACCAGAAATACTGTATTTTCTTTTATTCCTAATACAGCAGAAACATCATTCTTTGGAATGATCGATACGGTTGAAGAGCATCTTAACCAAAAGAAAACAACAGCTATACTTAAAGGACAAAGAGGCCTATCTGCTGAAAAAGTTAAGGAGATATTATCCGAAAGGCCACGAATAGAAAAAATAGCTATTAAAGATGTAAAGTTAAGAACCTTTATTACCGAAGATAGTAGTAGAGATGATTTAGTGGCTCATGTCTATGATGTAACTTATGGTGTTATTAAACCATCAGATAATTTGGTGATTATCGATGATAGTATCGTTAGAGGTACAACATTAAAAAAGAGCATCATTAAAATGATGGATCGTTTAAACCCAAAGAAAATTATTGTGGTGTCCTCTGCTCCACAAATTCGTTATCCTGATTGTTACGGCATAGATATGGCAAATCTCGAAAGTCTTATTGCCTTTAGAGCAGCCTTAGAACTTTTGAAAGACCACAACCAATATCATATCGTTGAAGATGTTTACCAGAAATGTTTAAAACAGGTACATCTAAAAGATAAAAATGTTGTGAACTATGTTAAAGAGATTTACAGCAATTTTACTGATGAGCAAATTTCAGATAAAATTTCAGAACTGCTTAGTGATGATGATGTTAATGCAGAGGTAAAGATAATTTTTCAACCTGTGGATAATCTTCACAAGGCTTGTCCAAAAAACTTAGGGGATTGGTATTTTACAGGTAATTATCCAACTATTGGTGGCAATCGTGTTGTTAACAGGGCATTCATTAATTTTTACGAAGGGAATAAAGAACGCGCTTATTAATTTTCATACTAAAAAGACGTTTTATCCGAAAAATTATGCGTTTTAACTAAGGAAAATGCATTTCATCCAATATATATATTGTTTTAACAAATAAAATTTACATTGGTATCACCATAACATAAGTAGGTTAAGTTCATGGTAGATTTGGGGCAAAAAAAGGTGAACATTGTTCACCTTTTTTTATGGGCATAATTAAAGTAAAACTTTAAGTAGCTTTAAAATCATAAGGACTGTTTTACTGCTAAACACTATTTAATCCTAGAGGTTTCCACGCTTAGACTAATATATAGGTCGTTTATCCAATAAATTTAGGAATTAAAATAATGTCAACCTATATTTGAATCACCATAACATAAGTAGGTTAAGTTTATGGTAGATTTGGGGCAAAAAAGGTGAACTCTCTGTTCACCTTTTTTCATTTTATATCTGTTTCGTAGGAATCTTATTTTCTAATCATACGAGTTTTAAAAAACATAAAAAAACCCAAGCCTTTAGACTTGGATTTTTGTATTTATTATAGTGTTGTAATTGCCTACTTAGCTTCTGCATAACGACGTTCAACCTCATTCCAATTAACAACATTGAAGAATGCTTTAATGTAATCAGGTCTTCGGTTTTGATAGTTTAGGTAATATGCATGTTCCCAAACATCTAATCCTAAAATTGGTGTTCCTCCACAACTCACTCCAGGCATTAGCGGATTGTCTTGGTTTGGTGTAGAGCATACTTCTACTTTACCACCTTTGTGTACACATAGCCAAGCCCAACCAGAACCAAACTGTGTAGCTGCTGCCTTAGAAAAAGCTTCAACAAAAGCATCTTTAGAACCAAACTCAGCTTCTATAGCATCCTTTAAATCTCCTGAAAGGTAACCTTTGTCTTCTGGGTTCATTACTTCCCAAAACAAAGCGTGGTTATAAAATCCACCTCCATTGTTTCTTACGGCAGAATTACTCATGTCGAGATTAGTCAAAATATCTTCGATAGATTTTCCTTCTAAATCTGTTCCTTCAATTGCTGCATTCAATTTTGTTGTATATCCGTTGTGATGTTTAGAATGATGTATTTCCATCGTACGTGCATCAATATGTGGTTCTAAAGCATCGTATGCATATTTTAATTTTGGTAGTTCAAAAGCCATAATGTTTATGTTTTAAGTGTTAATGTTTTCAATTTTAACAAATTTACAATTTTGAAAACAAGATTTTCTAAATTAATTATTAAGATTCCCTATTTTGGTATAAAATTTATCTTTTTGCAAAATTCAGCCTTTAAAATATATAATGCTTCCGCAGGCAGTGGCAAGACATTTACATTAGCGAAATCTTACATTAAGGTATTGGTTGCTGCTAAGAACTCTAATCATTTTAAATCTATTCTTGCAATAACATTTACTAATAAAGCGGTTGGGGAAATGAAAGAGCGTATTATTAGTATGCTGAAGCTATTTTCTTCTGAAGAAGGCCTTAAGAATCCTCACCCTATGTTTAAGGCCATTTGCGAAGAACTTTCAATTTCTTCAGAAAATCTTCATAATAAATCCAAGCATATTTTAAAGCACATTATCCATAATTACGGTGCTTTTGATATTTCTACAATTGATGGTTTTACTCATCGTGTCATTAGAACCTTTGCTCACGATTTGCAACTGTCTGTAAACTTTGAGGTAGAACTGGACCAAGACCGTTTGCTAAACGAAGCTGTTGATAGTTTAATAGCTAAAGCAGGAAGTGATACGCAACTTACCAACATACTTGTGGATTTTGCTATTGAAAAAGCAGATGATGACAAAAGCTGGGATATCAGTTACGACTTTAATAAAATTGCAAAACTTTTGGTCAGTGAAAATGATTTACCAGCAATCGAAGCTTTAAAGGATAAAATACTTGAGGATTTTAAACAATTAAAACAGCAATTAGCAAGTGGTGTTAAAATACTTGAAAATGAGATTGCTAAAATCGCAAATAATGTGTTGGCACTAATTGAGGAATGCGGTTTGCAATTTGATGATTTCAATAGAAAATCGCTTCCCAACCATTTTAATAACCTGAGCCAAAACAAAACCAATATTAATTTTGAAGCTACTTGGCAAGACGATTTGGTTGAGGGCAATACACTTTATCCAAAGCGAGTTACAGATGCTATAGCATCAACTATTGAAAGTATTCAGCCAAATTTGACCAAAGCATTTCTAAGAACCAAAGCTTTGGTTTACGAACTTAAACTAAAAAAGGGCTTTTATAAAAATGTCACACCACTTTCGGTTTTAAATGCAATTCAGAATGAATTAAGCGTACTAAAGGAAGAAGAAAACAAAATGCTTATTTCTGAGTTCAATAAAATTATTAGTACAGAAATAAAAGACCAACCTACGCCATTTATTTATGAACGTTTAGGGGAGAAGTTTAAGCATTATTTTATAGATGAATTTCAGGATACATCAAAAATGCAGTGGGAAAATTTAATACCGCTTTTAGACAATGCCTTATCCGCTTCAAATGGTTCTGCCATGATAGTTGGTGATGCTAAGCAAGCCATTTACAGATGGAGAGGCGGCCAGGCTGAACAGTTTATAGGCCTTTATAATAAAACACAAAATCCATTTCAGGTAGAGGCAGAAGTATTGACGCTCGACACCAATTACAGAAGCGCAAAAGAAATTATAAGTTTTAACAATAGGTTCTTTACATATTTGGGAGGAAATTATTTTAATAATGCCGATTACGCAAGACTTTATGAAACTGCAAATCAAAATAAAAAAAGGGATATAGAAGGCTATGTTAACCTAACGTTTTTAGACCTACAAAAAGATGATGATGCTATTGAGATCTATGCTTCTAAAGTTTTTGAGACTATAAAAGAATGTCAAGAAAACGGTTTTGCCTTAAGTGATATTTCTGTTATAGTTAGAAAACGAAAAGAAGGTGTTGCTGTCGCCAATTACCTAAGTGAAAACGGTATTAAAATTGCCTCTTCCGAAACGTTACTTCTAAAGAATTCTGATAAAATTAATTTTATCGATTCGTTTTTAAAACTATTGATTCAGCCCAATAGTGATTCTTTAAAAGTTGAAGTTTTAACGTTTTTGGCGAATAGAAACAAGATTGAAGATAAGCATGCTTTTTTTACAACACATCTTAAGGCTGATCTTAATGATATGTTTAAAAGTCTAAGAGCTATGAATATCATTATTCATAAAAATGAATTACTTCGCTTACCGCTTTACGAACTTGTTGAGCACCTTGTAAGAGTTTTTAATCTCCACAATATTTCTGATGCTTATCTTCAGTTTTACCTGGATGTTGTTTTAGAATTCACCCAAAAGCAAAATTCAGATTTAGCCGCTTTTTTAGAGTATTTTGAAAAGAAAAAAGATAGCCTAAGTGTTGTTTCTCCAAACAACATTAATGCGGTAAAAATAATGACTATTCATAAGTCTAAAGGTTTAGAGTTTCCGGTTGTAATTTTTCCTTTTGCAGACCTCAATATATATAGAGAATTAGATCCTAAAGTCTGGTTTCCTGTTGAAAAAAGCACACATCTAGATTTTGAAACTTTGCTTCTTAATTACAATAAAGACATAGAACATTTTGGTGTAATCGGAGAGGATATTTATAATGAGCATCAATCTCAATTAGAATTAGATAATATTAACTTGTTATATGTCACCTTGACAAGAGCTATTGAGCGACTTTATATCATTTCAAAAAAGGATATAAGTTCTAAAGGAGTAGCCAATACCAGTACATACTCCGGAATGTTTATTTCTTACCTACAAGATATTGGTAAATGGGCAGATGACCAACTAACTTATAGTTTTGGTAAGCTAACCCCAAGACAATCTGTGTCAGAAGAAGAACAGTTTTCCGAAACGCTAAAACTTATTTCCGTACCTAAGGAAGATCATAATCTAAGCATTATTACAAAATCTGGTTTGCTATGGGACACCAAACAAGAAAGGGCAATTGAGCGTGGTAATTTGGTGCATCTCATTCTATCAAAGATTAAAACGATTGAGGATGTTGATTTTGCGCTTAATGATTTAGTTGTTTTGGGCGAGATTTCAAAAGACAAGATTGATGAATTAAAGTTGTTGGTATTAATGGTATTGGAACATCCAAAACTAGAGCCTTATTTTAAAGACTATTTCAAAATCTATAATGAAAGAGATATCATTACCAATACGGGGCGACTTTTAAGACCAGATCGCTTAAATATCAATTCGAATAATGAAGCTGTAATTATAGATTACAAAACGGGTGAGCACAAATCATCACACAAATTACAGCTTAATGATTACGAAGCTGTTTTAAATGAAATGAACCTCAATGTCACGGATAAAATTTTGGTTTACATAAATGATACTGTTGATATTATTGAAGTCTAATTTTTACATAGTATCTTTGTTGTAATTAACACAAAAACTATGTACGGAAACATAAAAACACATCTTCAGCAAGAAATAGAATCCATTAAAAAAGCGGGTCTTTTTAAGGAGGAGCGTATCATTACCTCACCACAAGGAGCAGAAATTACATTAAGTACAGGGCAACAAGTTTTAAACTTTTGCGCCAATAATTATTTAGGATTGTCATCACATCCTAATGTAATACAAGCAGCAAAGGACACTATGGATTCCCATGGTTTTGGCATGTCTTCTGTACGTTTTATTTGTGGGACACAAGATATTCACAAGGAATTAGAACAAAAGATTGCTGATTTCTATGGTACTGAAGATACTATATTATATGCAGCAGCTTTTGATGCCAATGGGGGCGTTTTTGAGCCTTTATTGACTAAAGAAGATGCCATTATATCAGATTCACTAAACCATGCTTCAATTATAGATGGGGTGAGATTATGTAAAGCAGCTCGATATAGATACCGAAATAATGACATGGCAGATTTAGAGAAGCAACTTATTGCTGCTAACGAAAATGGAGCACGTTTTAAAATAATAGTTACAGATGGCGTGTTTTCCATGGACGGTTTAGTTGCTCCTTTAGATAAGATATGTGACCTGGCTGATAAGTATGATGCTATGGTTATGATTGACGAATGCCATGCCACAGGTTTTATTGGTGAGACAGGCATTGGTACATTAGAAGAAAAAGGGGTTCTGGGGAGAATTGACATTATCACTGGTACTTTAGGTAAGGCTATGGGTGGTGCCATGGGCGGTTATACTACTGCAAAAAAAGAAATTATTGAAATACTACGTCAACGCTCTAGACCTTACTTGTTTTCAAATTCTTTAGCACCTGCAATAGTAGGAGCATCCATTAAGGTTTTTGATATGCTCAAAAACGATACTTCACTAAGAGATAAAGTAGATTGGAACACTAAATATTTCAAAAAAGGAATGAAAGATGCTGGTTTTGATATCGTTGACGGCGACTCCGCAATTGTCCCGGTGATGCTATACGATGCTAAACTATCCCAAACCATGGCAAACATGTTATTGGACGAAGGAGTTTATGTTATAGGTTTCTTTTATCCAGTAGTGCCAAAAGAAAAAGCAAGGATTAGAGTGCAGTTATCTGCGGCCCATAACAAGGATCAATTAGATAAAGCTATTTCAGCCTTTATTAAGGTGGGCAAAACTCTAGAAATTATTTAAAATGGTTACAAACTCTCTATTTTAGGGCGATATAACAATATTTTTATATATTTGTCTTTGTTAATAATTTATAACAACTTACATTTGCCAACAATTAACACTTAAAATTAAAATTAATTAGAATATGAAAAATCTTAGCAGATTACTTTTTGTCGCAGTGCTTCTTATGAGTTTTAGCACTACACATGGTCAAGACAAGAACAATCCATGGGCTATAACAATTGGATCCAACGCAGTTGATCCTTATCCAGTTGGAGAAGATGCGCCTCAAGGAGATTACTTTGACGAATTCTTTAACGTGAAAGATCATTGGAATATTATACCTTCACTTTCAACATTATCTGTATCGAGATACTTAAGTGACGGTTTTACTTTTACTGCTACTGGTTCGTTTAATAGAATAGACAAATTTGGTACCAACTTAAATCCAGATGGAACTGAAGCAGGAACAAATGAGGTTGATGATTTAACATATTATGGTGTTGATGGTAGAGTGTCTTACAGTTTTATGAATTTAATAAACTCTAAAAGAATAGATCCTTCTTTAGGTGTTGGTGGTGGTTACACTTGGTTAGATGATATTGGAGCTGGTACACTTAATGGGTCTGTAGGTCTTACATATTGGTTTAGTGAGAAAATTGGACTTAATGCGCAATCTACTTACAAGCATGCTTTCGAAGATTATCTGCCTAAGCATTTCCAACATTCTGTTGGTGTAACATTTAAGTTTGGTGGAACAGACACTGATGGTGATGGTATCTACGATCAAGATGATGCTTGTCCAGAAGAAGCTGGTCTAGAGATTTTTAACGGATGTCCAGATTCTGATAATGATGGTATCCAAGATTCTAAAGATGATTGTCCTAATACTGCTGGTTTAGCTGAGTTTAATGGTTGCCCTGATGGTGATGGTGATGGTGTTATGGATAAAGATGATAAATGTCCAACTGTTGCTGGTTTAAAATCTTTAATGGGATGTCCAGATGCTGATGGTGACGGTGTTGCTGATGGTGATGATAACTGTCCTAACGAAGCAGGTCCTGCTGCAAATAACGGTTGCCCTTGGCCAGATACCGATGGTGATGGTATATTAGACAAAGACGATAAGTGTCCTAACGAAGCTGGTACAGCTGCAAACAATGGTTGTCCAGAGGTTAAGCCTACCGCTGAGGTTATGGAAACTTTAAATAGCTATGCAAGAACTATCTTGTTCGATACTGGTAAAGCATCTTTCAAGAAAGAAACGGATCAAGTATTACAAGCAATGGTAGCTATCTTTAAAGAATATCCAAAAGCTGATTTTGCAATCGAAGGTCACACTGATAGTGTAGGTTCTAAATCAATGAATCAAGCTTTATCTGACAGACGTGCTAATGCAGTGAGAGATTATCTAATTGCCAATGGTATCTCTGCAGAAAGATTGACTGCTAAAGGATATGGTGAAGATAACCCTATCGCTTCTAATAAGACTAGAGCTGGTAGAAAAGAAAACAGACGTGTAGAGGTTAAGTTGAAAAACTAAAACATCTCAAAATAGATACTAAAAACGCTCCGAATTTCGGAGCGTTTTTTATTTTTATAAAATGATAAGTTTTATAAAAACTGTATTAGTAGATTTAAATGAAAAAGGAGCTAAACTCGAAGATTTACACTTTATACTACCTAGCAAGCGTGCAGGTATTTTTTTAAAACATCAACTTTCAACAGTACTGGAGAATCCTATTTTCTCACCTCAAATTCTCAGTATAGAAGAGTTTGTCGAAGATCTTTCTGGTCTCCAAAAGCTTTCAAATGCCGATTTACTTTTTAGATTTTACGATTCATATCGAACTTTAACACCAAAAAATAGCCAAGAATCTTTCGAATCGTTTTCTAAGTGGGCGCAAATGTTGTTGCAAGATTTTAACGAGATTGATCGTTTTCTCGTGCCTCAAGAGCATATATTCGATTATTTACATGCTATTAAAGAACTTAATCATTGGTCTTTAGAAGGAGAGCAAACGGACTTAATAAAGAAGCACTTAAAATTTTGGAGTCGACTTAAGGAATACTATCTAAGATTTACAGAACAGTTATTACAATCCAAAGAAGGTTACCAAGGCTTAATTTATAGGGAGGCTGCCGATAACTTAGAAGCTTATATCGAAAGTAATAGTGATAAACATCATATTTTTTTGGGTTTCAATGCCCTCAATACCTCAGAATCACAAATTATCCAAGGCTTATTACAAAGTGATTTAGCTGAAATTTACTGGGATATAGATAAGGCATTCATTGATGATGATATACATAATGCTGGCTTATTTACAAGAGCTCACAGAAAACACTGGAATTATTTTAAAAAACAACCTTTTAATTGGGTAACATCGTATTATAGCAAATCTAAAAATATACAAGTAGTGGGTATTCCTAAACTTGTAGGTCAAGCAAAATATATAGGTCAACTATTGGAGAGTATTAGTTTGCACAATAAAGATCTTAAAAGCGTCGCTATTGTTTTAGGGGAAGAAAACCTCTTAATGCCTTTACTAAACTCAATTCCTAAAAATGTAACCCATCTTAATATAACTATGGGTTTACCATTAAATCATGTGCCTTTGGCGTCCTTATTTGAAAAGCTTTTTTCTATTCATAGGCATCGCACTGATAAATTTTATTTTAAAGATGTTATAGACGTTATTTCTCATCCATCTGTTTATAATTTATTTAATACAAGTCAGGGAAACTCATCTAGTGTGATAGTAGAGTACATTCAAAAAAATAACCTAGTTTATGTTAGAGCTGATGAATTAAAACAGATTACAAGGACTTCTAACGAGCTTATAGAATTACTGTTTAAATCTTGGGAAGATAACCCTAAAATCGCTTTAACCAATTGCTTAAACCTTATCTTAAGTATTAAGAAGCATCTGAGCGAAAACAAAAGCTTTAATCGTTTGGAGTTAGAATACCTATACAGATTTAATAGCCTATTCAATCAATTATTAGAGTTAAACGAGAATTACAGCCACCTCAATTCAATTGTCTCAACACATAGTGTTTACAAAGAGCTATTAAGTGTCGAAACTCTAGATTTTAAAGGAGAACCACTCGAGGGTCTTCAGGTTATGGGTATGCTAGAGTCTCGTGTTTTAGATTTTGAAACCGTTATTATAAGTTCTGTAAATGAAGGTATACTTCCTTCAGGAAAAACCAATAATTCATTTATTCCTTTCGATGTAAAAGTTGAAAATAACCTACCCACTTTTAAGGAAAAAGATGCTGTTTACACCTATCATTTTTTTAGATTATTGCAACGTGCCAAAAATGTTTATATACTTTACAATACTGAAGTTGATGCCCTAAAAGGTGGTGAGAAAAGTAGGTTTATAACACAACTGGAAATAGAAGGCATACATAATATAAAGCAATCTATAATTTCACAAGAAGTTCCTGTTATTGAAAATGAATTACAACACATTTCTAAAACTAAAACCGTATTAGATAAACTAAAAGAATTGTCTTTAAAAGGGTTTTCGCCTTCTTCTTTGTCTAACTATATTCGAAATCCCATTGATTTTTATTACGAGAAAGTACTTGGAATCAAAGACTTTGAAGATGTTGAAGAGAATATTGCCGCTAATACTCTAGGATCTGTAATCCATAATACGCTAGAAGATTTTTACAAACCATTAGAGGGTAGTTTATTAACGCTAGAACATCTTAATACTTTTAAATCTGAGATTGAAAAAACAGTAACAAAGCATTTTAAAAGGTTATATAAAGATGGAGATTTCACAAGAGGTAAAAACCTAATTATTTTTGAAATTGCCCAACGCTATATCTCAAATTTTCTTAATTCCGAAATTGAAAGTCTTAACTTAGGAAATGAAATAAAAATTATAACTATTGAAGGTGATACAACTATAGAATTAAAAATTGAAGATCTCGATTATAATATTAAAATTACAGGGAAAGTCGATAGAGTAGACCAATTAAATGGTGTTACTCGTGTAATTGATTATAAATCTGGAAAAGTTGAACAAAACAAAGTTGAACTTGTTAATTGGGAAGATATAACCACAGATTATAATAAATACAGCAAATCCTTTCAAGTGCTTTGTTATGCTTACATGATGCATCAAAAAAGACAGATTAACTTGCCTGTTGAGGCTGGTATTATTTCATTTAAAAATCTCAATGCTGGATTTTTAAAATTTGGAAAAAAACCATCAGCTTTTAGCAGAACAAAAGAGCAGTTGATCACAGAAGAAATGCTTAATAATTTTGAGGTCGAACTAAAGAAGCTCATTTTAGAAATCTATAATCCAAATATAGATTTTATCGAAAAAGAAATTGAATGATGCAAAAAGAAAAAAATATTATACTAAAAAGACAAGATAAAAAACCCATTCTTATAGATGCGTTTTATTCAGAATATAAAGCTGATCAACCTACAGTGATTTTTTGTCATGGCTACAAAGGTTTTAAAGATTGGGGAGCATGGAATCTTTTGGCAGAATCTATTGCTAAAGTAGGGTGTTGTTTTATAAAATTTAATTTCTCGCATAATGGAGGTACAATGGAAGACCCTATAGATTTTCCAGATCTGGAAGCCTTCGGAAATAATAATTATTCAAAAGAGCTTGAGGATTTAAATGACGTCATAGATTGGTTTCAGAATTACTATCAAAATAATTCATTAATAAACACGTCTCAGATCAACCTAATTGGCCACAGTCGAGGCGGTGGTATTGCCATTTTAAAAGCATCGGAAGATAGTAGAATCTCTAAACTTATCACTTTAGCAAGCGTAAGCGATTTTGAAAAGCGTACTTCAACCACAGGTAATTTAGAAGATTGGAAAAAAAATGGCGTAAAGTTTGTGCTAAATGGAAGAACAAAACAGCAAATGCCACATTATTATCAATTCTATGAAGATTTCAAAGCTAACAAGAAACGACTAGATATAGAATCTGCTGAAAAAAGACTTATAATTCCACATCTCATCATTCATGGTGACAAGGATACTTCAGTGTCGATTAGTGAAGCAATGGATATAAAGAAATGGAACCCCAAGAGTCAATTAAAAATCATTGAAGGTGCTGACCATGTGTTTAATACCAAACACCCTTGGAAAGACTCTGAAATGTCAAAAGAATTAAAAGAAACAAGTCAATCAATACTGGATTTTATTTTAGGATAGTACCTTAAAGTAAAAAAGCATTCTGATATACAGAATGCTTTTTAAATATTTATAAGAAAATGTCGATTTATTCTTGAGCCGTTTCAGCTGCAGGTGTTGCGCCCTCTTCAGTTGTTGTTTCTTCTCCTTCTTCTTCATCTCCTTCTTCTTCCTCATCAACAATTGCTAATCTACTACGTCTTACTTGGCATACAACCGTATTGTCCGGATGGAGAAATTTATAGTCTTCATTCTCTAACTCTGTGATGTAAAGCTTGGTTCCAATTTTTAATGGAGTAATGTCTACTTCAATAAAATCTGGAAGCTTAGACGGTATGGCTTTTACTTTGAGTTTACGGAACGGTCTTCTTAAATTCCCACCGTTTCTTACACCTATTGAAGTACCTGTAATCTGTACAGGAATATCCATAGTGATCGGCTTGTTTTCAAAAATTTGATAGAAATCTATATGAAGAATTCTATCAGTTACTGGGTGAAACTGAATATCCTGCATTATAGCATTATATTCTTCACCATTATCTAAGGCAATCACAACTGTATGCGCATTTGCGGTGTATACAAGTTTAGAGAATGCCAATTCTGGTGCAGAGAAATGTAGTGGCTTGTCTCCTCCGTATAATACGCAAGGAACCTGACCAGCATTACGTAAGGCTTTTGTTGACGTTTTGCCTACGCTTTCTCTTTGAGATCCATTGATTGTAATTGATTTCATTTTAGAAATTTTAGTTTATATTATTAATTACCTCATTTTGAGGGCTGCAAATTTAAAAATATATTATTGAAATACTACTGTTTATAAGCTATTTTTTGCTTGTTAGTTGCCAAATAGTGCTAGATGATCTTTTATTGAGTAAATAATTTTTGAAAACGGAGTTAGTGTTTCTATTTACATTACAAATTTGTTACTAATGGATTTATTGTGATGAACGTTCTGCATCACTTCAGCAAATAAATCAGCACAGCTTAAAACTTTAAGTTTTTTGCTGGTTTGTTTTAATGGAATTGAATTTGTGACAATTAATTCTTCGAGCTTAGAATTTTCAAGTCTTTCGTAAGCACTGCCAGATAAGATAGGGTGAGTACAAATGGCACGCACACTTTTAGCGCCACGTTCCATCATTAAATCCGCAGCTTTTGTAAGTGTACCAGCGGTATCAACCATATCATCCACTAAGACTACGTTTTTACCAGTGACATCTCCAATAAGCTCCATGTGAGAAATAACATTGGCTTTTGCACGTTGTTTATAGCAAATGACAACATCGCTTTTTAATGCTTTGGAATAGGCATAAGCGCGTTTAGAACCTCCCATATCCGGTGAAGCAATGGTAAGATGATCTAAATTGAGGCTTTTTAAATATGGTAAGAATATGGTTGAAGCAAATAAGTGATCGACAGGTTTTTCAAAAAAGCCTTGTATTTGGTCAGCATGGAGATCCATTGTGATAATTCGGGTAGCTCCAGCTGCTTCTAACATCTTAGCCACTAACTTGGCAGCAATAGGAACTCTTGGCTTGTCTTTTCTGTCTTGTCTTGCCCAACCAAAATAAGGCATAACAGCAGTAATGTGCCTAGCAGATGCTCGTTTTGCAGCGTCAATCATTAAAAGCATCTCCATCAAATTTTTTGGACCAGGATGCGTAGAGCCTATAATGAAAATTCGTGTGCCTCGTATAGATTCTTCATAAGAGGGCTGAAACTCTCCGTCGCTATAAGTTGATGTTATAACATTTCCTAGTGTTACCCCATAAGCAGCAGCAATTTGCTCTGATAAATCTTTACTTTGAGTGCAGGTGAAAATTTTTGCTTCTATAGTGTTGTTAAGCATTTGTAATCAAGGGTTTTATGGATTGTTAGTTATGTTTGGTAAGCATCAAATTTAGAAAAATATTTGTTGTGTTAACATATTAAGCTTACTAATTTCAATAAATGGTTAATTTATTGTTGTTTAATAACGTTTTAGAATATAATGTTTACATAAAAACCTCTCATCTAATGAAAACGATGAGAGGTTTTATATTTGATTGCTTTTTTAGCAATGACTTATCCTACTGTAGCTCTTTTAAATCCGGTAACTTCAACATCACCATAAGACTTCACATATTCAGCAACAGTTTTCTTTTCATCTTTAATAAACTTTTGATCTAATAAACACTGTTCTTGATCTAAAGTTGTATTATCAGAAATAAAACGCTCCATTTTACCAGGTAAAATTCTATCCCAGATTTGCTCTGGTTTACCCTCGGCTTTCAACTCAGCTTTAGCAGCTTCTTCAGCTTCAGCTAAAACTTCTGGTGTTAATTGTGCCATAGAAATATACTTAGGTACATTCTTTAAAGTTTTGCCTAAGCGTCCTAGTTCGATATTATCTTTTTCAATAACAGCAATACGCGCTTCAGTTTCTGAAGCCACATATGCAGGGTCGAAATCTTTGTAAGATAACGTCGTCGCTCCCATAGAAGCTACTTGCATAGCAACATCTTTTACTAAAGTTTCAGCGTTGTCTACTTTGGCAGATAAACCTACTAATGCTGCAATTTTATTAATGTGAACATATTGCCCTACAAAAGGCGCATCTAGTTTTTCAAAAGCTGTTATATCTAATTTTTCACCGATAACACCAGTTTGCTCAGTTAATTTTTCAGCAACTGTCATTCCACCGAAATCACCTGCTAAAAATTCTTCTTTTGTATTATAGTTAAGTGCAATTTCTCCCAATTCATTGGCAAGCTTAACAAAGTTTTCGTTTTTACCTACGAAATCAGTTTCGCAACCTAAAACGATAGCAACACCTGATGTGTTATCAGCGTTTATTTTTGCAACAGCAGCACCTTCAGAAGAATCTCTATCGGCTCTTTTTTCTGCTACTTTTTGACCTTTTTTTCGTAAAACTTCAATGGCTTTATCAAAATCACCACCAGCTTCAACTAAAGCTTTTTTACAATCCATCATACCAGCACCAGTTGCTTGTCTTAGCTTGTTTACTTCTGCTGCTGTAATTTTTACAGTATTTTCCATAGTGTTTAAAATTTAAAAAGTCATTCAATTAATTTTCAAGTTGAAAAGAATTAAATGACTTTTAATATTGTGTAAATGTTATTTATTCTTCTTCTTCGGTTGCAGCCGGAGCTTTTTTAGCCTTTTTAGCTTCAGCTTTCCCATCTTTATCAGCCGCTTTTTCAGCTTTTCTTTCGTTTAATCCATCTTCTACTGCAGATGTTACGATAGATAAAATCTTGTTAATAGATTTTGAAGCGTCATCATTTGCAGGGATTAGATAATCAACCTCACGTGGATCAGAGTTGGTATCTACCATTGCAAAGATTGGAATATTTAATTTCTGAGCTTCTTTAATCGCAATGTGCTCGCGCATAATATCAACGACGAACAAAGCACCTGGTAAACGTGTCATATCAGAAATAGAACCTAAATTCTTTTCTAGTTTAGCACGCAAACGGTTGACCTGCAAACGTTCTTTCTTAGATAAAGAGTTGAATGTACCATCTTTCTTCATTCTGTCAATAGAAGCCATTTTCTTAACGGCTTTTCTAATTGTAACAAAGTTGGTTAGCATTCCACCTGGCCAACGCTCTGTAATATAAGGTTGGTTTACAGCACCTGCTTTTTCCGCAACAATGTCTTTAGCTTGCTTTTTAGTAGCTACAAATAAGATTTTCTTTCCTGATGCTGCAATTTTACTTAAAGCGGCACAGGTTTCTTCAATTTTAGCTGCTGTTTTGTAAAGGTTGATAATATGGATACCGTTACGTTCCATATAGATGTATGGAGCCATGTTTGGGTTCCACTTACGTGTGAGGTGACCAAAGTGTACACCTGCGTCTAGTAGTTCTTTTACTTCTACTTTTTCCATTTTTGTAATAGTTTACGTTCTGTTGAATTAGCAATGATTAAGTGGTTGCTTCCGCGCGCCTTAACCATTTAGATGCTAAACTAAACTCTCACACCTTGGTGTGATGAGCAACAATAACTGGTTTATTCTGAACTCGTTTCAGAATCTTTAATTTCAATAAAATGCCAATTCGTGGCAGGTTTTGAAGATAATTTTTAATTCTATCTTCTCTGTCATTTCGAGCGTAGTCGAGAAATCTTATGAAGATCTTTTCGACTGCGCTCAAGGTGACAGTTGGAACTTGAAAAACAAATCCCAAAGTTTGTGTTGGATATTAACGTTTAGAGAACTGGAATTTCTTACGCGCTTTCTTCTGTCCGAATTTTTTACGCTCTACCATTCTTGGATCTCTTGTTAATAGACCTTCTGGCTTTAATATTGCTCTGTTTTCAGCATCTAACTCGCACATGGCACGAGATAAAGCTAAACGTATTGCTTCTGCCTGGCCGGTGATACCACCTCCATATACGTTAACAGTAATATCAAAGTTGCCATCATTGTTAGTCATGGTTAAAGGTTGGTTTACTTTATACTGCAATGGTGCAGTCGTAAAGTAGTCCGCCATGTCTTTTTTGTTCACGGTAATGTTACCTTTTCCTTTGGCAACATACACACGAGCAACAGCCGTCTTTCTACGGCCAATTTTGTGAATTACTTCCATTAGTTAATTTCGTTAAAATTAATTGCCTTTGGTTTTTGAGCTTCGTGAGCGTGCTCAGTACCAGCGACAACAGTTAAATTTCTAAAAAGAGCTGAACCTAATTTGTTTTTAGGCAACATTCCTTTTACTGACTTTTCTACTAATCTGGTTGGGTCTTTCTCAAACATTTCAGTAGCAGTCAAGCTTCTTTGACCACCTGGATAACCTGTGTGACGGATATAACTTTTATCTGTCCACTTATTACCAGTTAAGTTGATTTTTTCCGCGTTTACAACAATAACGTTATCACCGCAATCAACGTGTGGCGTAAAGTTAGGCTTGTGCTTACCTCTTAAAAGTATTGCTACTCTTGAAGCTAAGCGACCTAAAGTTTGTCCTTCAGCATCAACTAAAACCCACTCCTTATTAACGGTAGCTTTGTTAGCAGAAACTGTTTTGTAGCTTAATGTATCCACACTAATTTGATTTAATATTGTGCTTCACAGCACAAAAGATTATACATTCCTCTTCCGAAAAAGAGTTTGCAAATTTACGATAAACTATTGGATTACCAAATGCTACGAACTATTTTTTTAACCTGATAATCAGTAGGTTTTAGCATTGCTTTTTTGGCTTAATCTTTTGTGGCTCTAGAAAGTCTGTCATTGATGGATTTACCAAGACCTTCATCTGGAAATTTTTCAGCGATAATAATATCTAAATCTTGTTTATCTAACTGATGCAATGCATCATAAAGCTTTGATGCTGCTTCTTGAAGATTCTTGTCTTTAGACAGCACGAGCTTAAAAGCTACATAATTTTCATCAGAAATATCACTGTAAACGAGCAAGCCTATTCGCTTGCCTTTGTTTTTTTTAATATCTTCTTTAAGATTATCAGTTAATATGGTCTTTGTTTTTGGGGCATAGTGACGCTCCAGCATGCCGGGAGCATTTGGCTGAACCTTGTCTCTGCTCTGATTTAGATCAGCCGAACTATTTTTGATTTCAATTTTTCCAACGACTTCTTCAATAGCTTCAAGCGGAGTAGAGCCCAAGCGGTAGATAATGGGTTGGTTATTTTCAAATCCTATAATGGTAGATTCTATTCCACTTTTGCAAGCTCCACCATCTAACACCATTTTAATGGTATTTTTAAAATAGGCTTCTACATGTTCTGCGGTCGTTGGACTAATACTGCTAAAAGGATTAGCACTTGGTGCTGCTAAAGGAAAATCTAATTGTTTTAAAAGCTCTAAAGTCAATGGGTGATTAGGAACTCGCACGGCAACAGTATCCTTTTTCGCAGTTATTACATCAGGGATTGTGTCTTTCTTTTTTAGAACCAAAGTCATCGGTCCTGGCCAAAAAGCATTGGCTAACAATTCGGCCTTTTTAGGAACGTGCTCAACAATCTTTTCTAGATAATCTAACGAAGGTATGTGGACGATGAGAGGATTAAAAAACGGACGTTGTTTGGTTTTAAAAATAGAATTAATGGCTTTTTCAGAATAGATATTACCAGCCAAACCATAAACCGTTTCGGTAGGGATGGCAACGATGTCTTCTGCATTTAATAGCGAAACAGCCTTTGATATGTCTTTTGAAATAATGCTCATTGTTTATTAACTACAAAATTACCCTAAAAAATAGGACATATTTATTTTAATTCACTGAGGTAACGATGAATCATGCTTACCACTACTGAGCCTTCACCTACAGCTGAAGCAACACGTTTTACAGAATCGTGCCTAACATCGCCAACAGCAAAGATTCCTGGTATGCTTGACTCAAGGCTCTGTGGCTCTCGGTTGGAGTAAATATCACATTTCATTAAATCTTTGTTAATGAGCATTTGCCCTGTGCAGATAAAACCTTTTTCGTCTGTTACAACAATACCATCCATCCATTGTGTATTGGGTTTTGCGCCAATAAATGAAAATACGTTAGAAACTTCCATGTCTTGTTCTTTACCTTTATTTGAAATAACAATGGACTCTAAGTGATGCTCACCTTTAAGTTTAGTGATCTCGGTATTTCTAAGTATTTGTATTTTTTCTGAAGCTTCTAAGCGTTGTACGAGATAGTCGCTCATTTTTGCGCCCAAATCATTACCTCTTATCATTACATAAACCATTTTTGCATGATTGGATAAAAACATAGCTGCCTGGCCTGCTGAATTTCCGCCACCAACAATGACGACAGGTTGATTAATGCAGTTACTTACATCCATTCCTGTAGCAGAATAGTAAATGCCGCTTCCCTCGTAATCACTAATATTGTCAATTGGTAAACGTCTGTATGCTGCACCAGTGGCAACAATAATGGATTTTGATTTTATTATTTTATCGTTTGTTGCACATACCGTAAAATAATCTTTACTGTATTCTAAACTTTTAGCACGATGTGGGATTGAGATATTACAGCCAAATTTTTGAGCTTGTATATAAGCTCTATTGGCTAATTCCCCACCAGAAATGCCTGTTGGAAAACCTAAATAATTTTCAATTTTAGAACTTTTACCTGCTTGTCCTCCTGGTGATTCACTATCGATTGTAACAACTTCTAATCCTTCTGAAGCTGCATATACACTTGCAGCTAAGCCTGCGGGTCCTGCTCCAATGACCAAAACATCAAATACTTTATCCTCAAAATCCATGAGTACTCCACTATACCTTGCAACTTCATCTACGGATGGCCGGACACAAACCTTAGATTCACTATTGATTAAAATGGGTAGATCTTTTTCGGATAAATCGAAACTCTTTAAAAGCTCTAGAGCTTCGTCATCTGAATCGGTATCAATGAAATTATGCCAAATATGATTTTTTTCGAGAAAATCCCTAATTTTATATGTTGCATTTGATTTACCTGACCCCACTAGTTTTAAACCACCAGACATTTCAGATAGAACAGTTTGTTGACGCAATAAGAAAGCATTTAACAGAACATCACTAATGTCGCTATTTTTGGAGATAGCTTCTTTTAATTTGTTTGGTTTTATGCGCAGGAGACTTGTATTAGGTAAGGTATCTGCATGAAATTGGGCTGACCTATTAGATAACATGCCACTGTCTCCTGTAAATTCATATTTGCCATGGGTAACTATTGTTGTTTTATTGTACGGGTCGTTAATATCTACAGCTCCTTTAAGAATCACAAAAAAGTCGTAAAGGTTATCGCCAAGCGCAAATACTCTGGTCGGATTTTTATAATCTTCTATGGAGCCATATACTTTGAGTTTAGAAACTTGATTATGTGTTAATTCTGGAAATCTTGGGTCCTTCACTTTTAATATTTTTTAATTGATTTATGTTTATAGCACCATAACCATCGTTCATTAGGTTCTGCAGAACTAGCTACAGGATGATTTTTAGTTGCAGCATGTTTACTGGCATGTTTATTTGGGGAGCTATCACAACATAGAGTTGTGCCACAGGTTTGACAAGTTCTTAAATGCAACCAAGAACTTCCGGTTTTTATACATTCATCACATTGGTAAGCTTTTGCCTTTTTGATATCAGTGGTATTATTGAGATCCTCACAAATTTTAGTTTTTAACTTTAACATTGAAAAAAATTTATAATGTAAAGGTAATGAAAGGAGATATAAGTTCTAAGTCACTTTACTGTCAAAGGCATTTAAGTTGTTTTGGCTAAACCAATAAAATTTCTTACATTAAGTGTTAATGGCTTAATTTCAGCTTTTAATCCTAAATTTTTTAATATTGATTAAATATTAAATTAGGTATGATTTTTGGTCTATTGAAGCTACATATAATTTTGTAATTTATTATGCAATTTTTTATTGTAGCTGATTATATTTAACCCAATTACTTTAAACATAAATATTATGAAACATTTAACTACGCTGATGATTTGCTTTTTAATGGTCTTTTCCATTTCTAATGCACAACAAAAAACCAAAACAGTGATAACCGGAACAGTGAAAGATTCTTTGGGACAACCTGTGAAAAATGCAATTATATTTCTCGATGATTCAAAAACAAGAAAGACAACAAATAAGAAAGGGGAATTCAAAATAAAAGTAAAAAAGTTGCCAGAAACAGTATCTGCATTCTCTGAAGACGAAGGTTTCGAAACTGTGAGTTACGATTCTATAGTTAATATTAAATTTAATGCAAACAGTTTAAAGAAAGGTGAATATGTAACTTTTTTGGCAAAGTATTCCAATAAAAAGAAAAACTCTTCAAGAAATCAACAGGTTTTCACAAACATTTATGATTACCTTAGGGCAATGGCACCGATGCTAAGAATCAGTGGTACCAACCAAATAAGAGTTAGAGGATATGATTCTAGTTTTAATAGCTCTAATGAACCATTGTTTATTGTTAATGGAACCCCAACTAGTGTCATTGAGGATATTATACCTGCCTCCATAAAAAGTGTTTCTGTACTCAAAGATTCTAGCGCAGCAGCTTATGGAGCAAGAGGAGCAAATGGTGTTATAATTATAACCACAAAATAATTCAACCCATCTATTTGTCTAGTTGGTTTTTTTAGATGTGGCAAGATCTTAATTAGAATTTAAAGAAGCAATTCTCTAATAGAGGTCTTTTCACTAATGTGCCTCCAACCAATTTTCACCAATGTCTAAATCCACATCCAGAGGTACGGAAAGCTTGTGTGCATTTTCCATTTCGGTTTTTATAAGCGTTTTAAGTGCTTCTAACTCTGGTTTGTAAATATCAAAAACCAATTCGTCATGCACTTGTAAGAGCATTTTGGATTTATAGTTAGAGTCTTCAAGTTTGTTGTGAATATTAATCATCGCAATTTTGATAATGTCTGCTGCACTACCTTGTATAGGGGCGTTGACAGCATTTCGTTCTGCTGCACCGCGCACAACGGCATTACGGGAGTTAATATCTTTTAAATAACGCCGACGACCTAAAACGGTTTGTACATAACCATTATCTCGTGCAAAATCAACTTGCTTGCTTATGTAAGCTTTTAATTTTGGGTAAGTCTCATAATAGGTGTCAATCAATTCTTTAGATTCTGAACGTGTAAGGCTGGTTTGGTTACTTAAACCAAATGCTGAGACACCATAGATAATTCCGAAATTAACTGTTTTGGCGTTACTGCGCTGTTCTCTAGTCACTTCGTCAATAGGCACATTAAATACTTTTGATGCTGTAGAAGCATGAATGTCTTCCCCATTCCTGAAAGCTTCAATCATGGTTTCCTCTTCACTCAAAGCAGCAATGATGCGTAATTCTATTTGCGAATAATCTGCAGCCAACAGAATATAATCATCATTCCTTGGTATAAAGGCTTTTCTAACTTGACGACCCCGTTCGGTACGTATGGGGATATTCTGTAAGTTTGGGTTATTACTACTTAAACGACCCGTGGCAGCAACAGTTTGCATATAATCAGTATGTACACGTCCCGTGCTTTCTTCAACTTGCAATGGCAGGGCATCAACATACGTACTCTTTAATTTGCTGAGTCCTCTGTAGTCTAAAATATCACGAATGATTTTATGGTCTTTTGCTAAATAGCTCAATACATCTTCGGCTGTAGAGTATTGGCCAGTTTTTGTCTTTTTAGGTTTATCTACCAATTTCATTTTTTCAAACAAAACCACACCTAATTGTTTTGGTGAAGCAATATTGAACTCTTCGCCAGCAGCTTCGTATATACTTTTTTCGAGGTCAGCAATGTCATTGTTTAAAACTTCTGAAAGCGATCCTAAAAAGTCTTTGTCCAAGTTGATTCCTTCTAATTCCATTGTCGCAAGAACACGTAAAAGAGGAACTTCGATTTCGTCAAATAACCTTTGGGTATTTGCCTCTTGAAGCTCTTTTTCAAAATGCTCCTTAAGTTGTAATGTAATATCTGCATCCTCTACGGCGTATTCTGTTAGTTTGTCTAGAGGGACATCTCGCATAGACATCTGATTCTTTCCTTTTTTACCGATCAATTCTGTAATTGAAACTGGAGTATAATTTAAATAGGTCTCTGCAAGTACATCCATATTATGTCGCATATCGGGATTAATCAAATAATGCGCTAGCATAGTATCAAACAACTTGCCTTTAACTGTAATGTTGTACTTAGCTAAAACCTTAATATCGTACTTTAAATTCTGACCAATTTTTTCAATAGATTCGTTTTCAAAAAATGGTTTTAATTCTTCAATTAATTTTTGAGCTTCGTCCCTGTCTTCAGGAAATGGAACGTAAAATCCTTTACCAGTTTCCCAAGAAAATGCAATACCAACCAATTCTGCAGTCAAAGGATTGAGGCCTGTTGTTTCAGTATCAAAACATACAGATGTTTGATTCATTAAGTTTTTTACAAACAATTTTGTAGCCATACCTGGAGCCACACTTTGATAAAAGTGCGATGTGGTTTCTGCTGTTTTACGTACGAATTCTGAAACAGTTTCTGAATCTTGATCGTTAGGTGTGGTTGAGGCACCAAATAAAGAAAACTGACCAGCTCCAGCACTTTTTGAAGTAGAAGAAGAACTTGCCTTTGAAGACGACGCTGATTTTTTGGCTGTACTGGAAGTTTCGGTGTCGGTGGTCGTAGCAGCAGTGTCGGCTGAAAAGGTCTTTAAAAAATTATCGGTTAGTCTTCTAAATTCTAAATCTTGAAAAATTTGTTTTACTTTTTCAACATCGGGATGGTCAAGTTCAAAATCTTTAGCATTAAAATCAACAGGTACATCGAGCATAATAGTAGCTAGCTTTTTAGACAAAAGACCGAGTTCCCCATTGGCTTCAACTTTTTCTTTCATTTTTCCTTTTAGTTGGTCTGTATTGGCTAGTAGACCTTCCATACTACCAAATTGATTGATAAATTTCTTAGCTGTTTTTTCACCAACACCAGGCAAACCAGGAATGTTGTCGCTAGAATCTCCCATCATACCTAAAAAGTCAATCACTTGCATTGGCTCTGTGACTTCAAATTTTTTCTGTACCTCAGGAATTCCCCAGGTTTCATAGCCACCTCCAAATACGGGTCTGTACATAAAAATATTCTCTGTAACCAACTGAGCAAAATCTTTGTCTGGTGTTACCATATAGGTCTTGTAGCCTTCCTTTTCGGCTTGTCTAGAAAGTGTGCCAATAACATCATCGGCTTCATAACCTTCCTTAACCATAATAGGAATATGCATGGCTTTTAAAATCTCATAGATGTATGGTATAGCGGTTTTAATACCTTCTGGTGTTTCATCACGATTTGCTTTATAGGCTTCGTACATTTCTATACGATCCACGCTTCCTCCTTTATCAAAACAAACTGCTAAGTGGTCTGGCCGCTCTCGTTTTATAACATCTAATAATGAATTCATAAAGCCCATTATGGCTGAGGTATCTTCACCTTTAGAATTGATTCTTGGGTTTTTTATAAAAGCATAATAGCCACGGAAAATCAGGGCATAAGCATCAACAAGAAAAAGACGTTTTTGGTCTGACATGAAATTAAATTTTGAAGTCTATAAAACTACAAAAACTAAAGTGTTTATTTAAAAAGCAATTTGTAATTTTCCAAAATCAATTTTTTAAGTGTGAAAGCCCATAATGAATATTAGGTAGGTGATGCCTAATATGAAATAACATATTTAAATGACTAAAAAAACAGATTATCACAAAAAATTTAATAAATGAGAACATATGCAATAGCAATCCATGGTGGTGCAGGAACTTTAGTAAAAGGTATGATGACACCAGCGTTAGAAACAAACTATAAACGGGCTTTAAAAAATGCTTTAGATGCCGGTTATAAAAATTTGGAAGATGGTAAATCTGCTATTGAAGCTGTTGAAATTGCTGTAAAGCTATTGGAAGATTCCCCTTTATTTAACGCAGGAAAAGGCTCTGTCTTCACTGCTGAAGGCACCCACGAAATGGATGCGGCTATAATGGATGGTAAAACCTTAAATGCGGGAGCGGTTTCATTAATCAAAGGAATTAAGAACCCTATCTCACTGGCGAGAGATGTGATGGAAAAAAGTGAGCACGTGTTTTTGGCAGGTGACGGAGCTATGCAATTTGCCAAGGAGTTGAATTATAGGCAAGAGGATGATAATTATTTTTATGATGAATTTCGCCATAAGCAATGGTTAGAAATAAAGGATACAGATAGTTTTCAATTAGATCACTCAACTAAGAAAGACTCAAAATTTGGGACTGTTGGTGCAGTAGCTTGTGACCAGTATGGCAATATTGCTGCTGCGACATCAACCGGTGGCATGACGAATAAAAAGTGGGGTCGAGTTGGGGATTCGCCAATGATAGGAGCCGGAAATTATGCTAACAACAAAACCTGTGCTGTAAGTTGTACAGGAAGCGGAGAGTTCTTTATCAGAGGTGTGGTGGCTTACGATGTGTCTTGTCTAATGGAGCATAAGGGAATGAGTTTAGAAATGGCTTCAAAAGAAGTTATCAATAAACGTATCTTAGAAATAAATGGTGATGGAGGATTGATCGCTGTAGATGCTGAGGGAAATATTGCCATGCCATTTAATACCGAAGGTATGTACAGAGCTTGTAAATCTTCAAATGGAGAAGAGGATATTTCAATTTACAAATAGTGCAAGTTCGGTATTTAGGTAATACAGATTTTAATGTGATTATGAGGTGCTTGCTGTTAGACCAAAAAATACCACCAACCAATTTAGAATAGAATAGATCTTAAATAAAAGGAGCTTCAATTGGTAGAACTTCAACTTTCTTCTTTTTAATATTAAAGCGATCACCATTAGATAAGATATGTGTTCTCAAATTGGTTAAAGACATTGGTGTGCCTTCTTTCAAAATTTTATGATTGTTATGCTTTATTTTTCTGCCATCAAAAACAATCACCATTCCAGAGCCAATAACCTCAAAAGTATTATTCTTAATGATTAATCCGGTATCTTCGGCTAAACCTAACCCCACAAGATTTGGGAATTTAGCAACAGCTTCGGAAACTCTACCGAAACGACCACGTCTAATAAAATGAGTGTCAATTATTAATTCGGGAATAAGACTCAGGCCTTTGTACATTTTTACAGCACCTTTAACAAAAGATTCGGAAGCACTTCCGCCAGCAATCATTTCATTAGCCATAGCCATAGCGCCAGCACTTGTACCAGCAATTACAAAGCCTTTTACGTTTTTATAGCGTTCAGTCAAAATACGGTGAATGCTTGTACCTCCGATTTTGTCTGCAATTTTAGATTGGTCTCCACCAGAGAACATTACACAATCAGCATGTTTAATTAAAGCAATGGCTTTCTCAGTTTCAGAATCTTCCTTAGACCGAATATCTAAAACTTCAACATTTTTACAACCTAAAGTGGAAAATGCAGTCAAATAATTCTCACCAACTTCAACAGGAATACTCGATGCGGTAGGTATAACTACAATATTGGCATCAATGCCACCAGCTTCACTAACTACGTGAAATAGAATACCTTCCTCAATAAAATCTAATGTGTACATCTCATCTTCTTCGATACCTTTATCTTCATTTCCACCGATCGGTATTAAAGTGCCCTTTGCCTTCTGCATAATTTTAATCTAAAATATTGCGTAAAAATAACCCAAATTTTCTATTGAAAAATACTATATTTATAATCTTTCACTAACAAAACCAACTATAATGGAGATAAGAAGTATAAACGCTATGCGAGGACCAAACTATTGGTCAATAAGGAGACATAAATTAATTGTAATGGTATTAGACCTTCAGGAAATGGAAGAATTTCCATCTAATAAAATAGAAGGTTTTCCAGAACGATTAAAAGCTATGTTTCCTACCATGTATTCTCATCGCTGTTCAAAAGGTTGTGAAGGTGGGTTTTTTATGCGTGTTGATGAAGGAACTTGGATGGGCCATGTAATTGAGCATATTGCCTTAGAAATTCAAACACTTGCGGGAATGGATACAGGATTTGGACGCACCAGAGGCTATGGGGAATACGGAGTTTATAATGTTGTATTCTCATACATGGAAGAGTCAGTTGGCCGTTATGCCGCTGAGGCTGCTGTAAGAATTTGTGAAGCCTTAATTGTTGGTGAGGATTACGATTTGACAGAAGATATTCAAGAGATGCGTGAGTTGCGTGAGGCAGATCGTTTAGGGCCAAGTACAGGCTCTATTGTTGAGGAAGCTGAGGCCAGAGGTATCCCTTGGATTCGATTAAATAAGTATTCGCTGTGTCAGTTAGGTTATGGGGCCAATCAAAAACGAATTCAAGCAACAGTTACTTCAGAAACGTCATCTATTGGTGTCGAGCTTGCTTGTGATAAAGAAGACACAAAATATCTCTTAGAACAAGCTGAGGTAGAAGTGCCCAGAGGAGATATTATTCGTCGCGAGCGAAGTTTAGAAGAAGCCTGTCGTTATGTTGGTTACCCATTAGTGATTAAGCCTATCGATGGAAATCATGGTAGAGGTATTACTGTAGATATTCAGAATTATGATGATGCTCTAGTAGCTTTTAGACATGCTAAGGAAAGCTCTCGAAGCGGAGCTATTATTATTGAGAAATTCATCGTTGGAGAAGACTATAGATTACTGGTGATTAATAATAAGTTGGTAGCAGCGGCTTTACGTTCACCAGCACATGTAGTAGGTGATGGAGAATCGACAATACAGGAATTAATTGATGAAGTCAATAAAGATCCGCGTCGTGGTTACGGTCATGAAAAAGTATTGACACAAATTTCAGTTAATGAATTAACCCAAACTATTATTAAGGATGCAGGATATACTTTAGACTCTGTATTGGCAGATGGCGAAAAGCTAATATTAAAAGATACGGCTAATTTGAGTACAGGAGGAACAGCAGAGGATGTTACAGATATTGTACACCCAGCGAATGTGAGTATGGCTGAGCGTATTTCAAAAATTATTGATTTAGATATTTGTGGTATTGATGTTATGACTACAGATATTTCTAAACCTCTTTCTGAAACAGGTGGTGCAGTTTTAGAAGTCAATGCAGGTCCAGGATTTAGAATGCACTTAGCGCCAACCACAGGTTTACCGCGTAACGTGGCTGCACCAGTTATCGATAAATTGTTTCCCCAAAAAGGAGATACAGGGCGCATTCCTATTGTAGCTATTACTGGTACCAATGGAAAAACAACAACGTCTCGCTTAATCTCCCATATTGCAAAGATGAAAGGCTATCGTGTGGGCTATACCACGAGTGATGGTGTTTATATTCAAAATAGATTATTAATGACTGGTGATTGTACGGGACCTGCAAGCGCAGAATTTGTACTAAAAGACCCTACGGTCAACTTTGCTGTTCTGGAGTGTGCACGAGGAGGCTTGTTACGTGCAGGTTTGGGCTTTAAAAAGTGTGATGTTGCTGTTGTGACCAATGTGGCCTCCGATCATTTGGGTTTAAAAGGTATCCATACCGTAGAACAGTTGGCCAAAGTAAAAGGGGTGGTGCCAGAAACAGTTCTACCAGATGGTTATGCCATTTTAAACGCTGATGACGATTTAGTTTACGATATGCGTAGGAGTGTAGATTGTAATGTGGCGCTTTTTTCAATGGATGAAAACAATCCAAGAATAAAAGCCTTACAACGTTTGCATGGAATTACGGCAGTTTACGAAAATGGTTATGTCACTATTTGCAGAGGCGAGTGGAAAATGCGGATTATGAAAGCTGAGAACATTCCGTTGACCTATGGTGGTAAAGCGAAATTTATGATTCAGAATGTATTAGCAGGAATTTTAGCTGCTCACGTTCAAGGCATAAGTATTGAGGATATGAAAGCTGGTTTAGAAACCTTTATTCCTTCTGCTTCGCAAACACCAGGAAGGTTAAATCTATTTAAGTTCAATAACTTTAATATTTTGCTAGACTATGCGCATAATGCTGCAGGAATGCGAGCACTTCAGAAATTTACCGATGAGTTAGAGGCCACAGTTAAAGTTGGCATTATTGCGGGTATTGGAGATCGACGTGTAGAAGATAATAATGAAATGGGCAGTATTGCGGCTGAAATGTTTGACGAAATCATCATTCGACAAGACAAACGTTTACGCGGCAAAACAGAAGAAGAACTCATTAAGATGTTAGATGATGGTATTAAGATGAGAGATCCTAACAAAAAGACTACCGTAATTCCATCTGAAAAAGAAGCCATTAAATATGCCGTGAAAAATGCCGTAAAGGGCTCACTGATTATTCTTTGTAGTGATGTAATACCAGATGCACTGGATTTGGTTAAAGAACTCAAGGAAAAGGAATCTAAAGGAGAATTAAATCTTGTATAATTAAGAAAAACGAAAAAAGCCGAAACAGAAACGTTTCGGCTTTTTAAATGGTTAATAGCATATAGATTAGCAAAGTTTTTTAGTCTTTACTTTAATTTGTAAGCTTTTCCTGTAAGCTTTAATACTTATAATTTCGTTACTTTTCTTACGGTTGATTTTTAAAACTTTAGCCTTAACTTTAGCAGAAATAACAGTTCTTTTAGCCTCTGGCTTTTCAGCTTTAGCAGTTTCAACGAGTTCAGTTTCAACATTACTCATAACATCTTGCTGAGCATATCCTGCTATAGACATTGTTAAGAATAATAATATGACTAAACCTTTTTTCATAATTGTTAAATCGTTTTTTGTTTTAATTTCGGTTCAAAGAAACGGTAGATATTTAGTGTGCGTAAAATTTTTGGACGAAACAAGGCGATAATTAGATAAAAAACATCTGTTGGCAAAAAATATCGATGAAATGCACAAAATGAACTCTCAGCCCTTTAAAATCAGTGTTTTTATAGATGAAAAAACTTAAGATTTAGACCAAATGAAGCTGTTTACCAATAATATCGATGAAATGCACAACAGGTTATAATTTTATAAAAAATAAGTATATAGATGATAGATTATAAAGGCAACCCTTATTTTAATTTGTTTTTAAAACAGAAAGAGAACCAATATAATGTTGCTCAAAGTACATATGGCCAAAGAATTAAAAAGCTAAGTGCTCTTCAACATGCTATTGAGTTCACCTACAGAAAGCAAATCAAAGAGGCTTTGCACAAAGATTTAAAACGACCCGTTATAGAATCTGACTTGGTAGCTGTCTATCTTGTTATAAAGGAGATTAAACATGCTAAAGCGAATCTGCATCGTTGGTTAAGGAAACAAAAAGTGAAAAATGATTTGGTATTGTTAGGCACAAAGTCTTGGGTTAAATACGAACCTAAAGGTGTTTGCTTAATTATGTCACCATGGAATTATCCTATTAACCTAACATTTTCACCCCTTGTTGCTGCAATCGCAGCAGGGAATACTGTAATTATAAAGCCTTCTGAAGTATCATCTCATTGTTCTGGTTTGATGGGGACTATAATAAAGGATTTATTTGAAGAAAACGAAATTGCATTAGTACAAGGTGATGTTGAAGTTGCTCAAAACTTGCTAAAGTTGCCTTTTAATCATATCTTTTTCACTGGCTCTATACCCGTTGGAAAGATAGTCATGAAAGCTGCAGCCAAACATTTAACCTCTGTAACTTTAGAACTCGGAGGAAAATCTCCAGTGATAATAGATGCGTCTGTTGATATAAAGTTGGCAGCTAAAATGGTAGTTTGGTTGAAGCATTTTAATTGTGGACAAACATGCATAGCACCAGACTATGTATTTATACAAGAAAAAATTCTAGAATCATTTGTTGCACATTATAAGTTGTATCTAAATAAATTTTATGGTTCAAATGCTTTAAATTCTGAGAGCTACGGACGAATAATAAACGACAAGCACTTTAATAGGCTCAAATCTTATCTCAATGATGCCAAAACGCATGATGCCGAATTCGTGATAAAAGGAGAGATTAATGAAGATGAGAGATTTATTGGACCTACCGTAATTTCAAATCTTAAACCCGAATCACTTTTAATGCAGGAAGAAATTTTTGGTCCAATTTTACCTGTAAAAACATATACAAATAAAGAAGAGGTTATTGAGTATCTTAAGGACAAGGATAAACCTTTGGCATTGTATGTTTACTCTAAATCAAAATCTTTTACCAATTATATTATTAATAATACCAGAGCAGGTACAAGCTGTATCAATGCGAATGGTATTCAATTTTCTAACCATCATTTACCATTTGGCGGAAGTAATAGTAGTGGTATAGGTAAAGCCCATGGATTTTATAGTTTTAAAGCGTTTTCCAATGAACGCGCTGTGTTAAAACGTTATGCCGCTGGGCCAGTTTCTTTGCTTTTTCCACCTTATACGCGTTTAAAAGAAAAACTAGTTAAGTTAACGGTAAAGTGGTTTTAGGCTTATCTTTAGAGGTTAGAGTTCCTTCGGGTTCTTTAGAAGTTTTGTCGGTACAACCCATTAAGGAATTGCCAAGAGTTAAACCAGCTCCTGTTAGTGCTGTGTTTTTAATATATTTTCTACAATTCATGTATTCTGAATTTATTTCAGGATATATTAAATGTCAACCCTTAAGGTTATTAGAACAATTAATTTAATAGTCAACTCCCTGTTTATCCAATACTGTTTTTGTTCTAAAGGCATAAAACAATAAATAGCCAAAACAAGCCACAGCCATCCAATAAGACGATTGTATTGTAAATACATCAGCCAATTTTCCTTGCACAGGTGGAATAATGGCACCGCCCAAAATCATCATAATTAAAAATGCAGATCCTTGAGAAGTGTATTTGCCGAGACCTGCAATACTCAATGTAAAAATACATGGCCACATGATAGAGCAGAACAATCCACCAGATAAAAAGGCAAAAAGTGCTACATTACCTGATGCAAATAAGCCAATCAACATCGCTATAATACCGAAAAAACTAAATATTTTAAGTGTTTTAACAGGTCTGTCCTTGGCTAAAAAGAATCCGATTATTTGAACAGCAATACAAATGGCGAAGAACACTATTTCGTTTGCTGTGAAACTACTTTTAAAAGAGTTTGCAAGTATAATTACACCAAAAGCAACATAAGGAACAATGATAAGTAGAACTTTTTTTAAGCCTTTACTGGGGTTAAAAACTGTAACAGCTCCAACCCATCGGCCAATCATCAATCCTCCCCAATAAAGAGAAATGTATTTTCCAATTTCTGAATCGTTAAGTACTGGTAGTCCAATAGCATTTAAGTTGGTGTTACCGGCAGCTTGCTTTAAAAGTTCGCCAAGATTACTACCTATAGTAACTTCTACACCAACATACATAAAGATGGCCAACATACCCAAAACGAGTTGTGGATACTTCATGGCTCCCCAACCATCAGGTTTTGTTGAAGCACTAGAATTGGCAATAAAAACTGCAGCGACTACGGCAAAAAGTGCAATAAATAATACGATTAATCTTGTGTGTTCTAAATCTTGAGTTGCAGTTGTGTTTCCAGAATATGTATTGAAAATATAGCC
The DNA here is from genome assembly GCA_964453045.1 of uncultured Flavobacteriaceae bacterium. Lineage (GTDB taxonomy): Bacteria > Bacteroidota > Bacteroidia > Flavobacteriales > Flavobacteriaceae > Winogradskyella. The sequence goes on along the minus strand of CAYVNR010000020.1, from coordinate 32,094 downwards.
AAAACAACCCACAATGATAAGGGTTAGAATAATTAATAAGTTACGTGCTTTGTTTGCAGGCTCAAAAGCAGTATCAGATTTTAAAGCAGGCAATTTTTTTGAAAAATGAAATAATGCAGCTGCCACTAAAAACAAAGCACCTACTCCAAGATAAAGTCCTTGTACAGTAACTAAAGTAATTTCGTTATTAGAAATCATAGCAGCCAATTCGTCGGTACTCCAGGTTGCAGAGCCAAAAATAACCAGACTTACAACAATTGGGCCTATTGTAGTACCGAACGAGTTAATTCCACCAGCTAAGTTTAAACGATGAGAACCTGTTTTTGGGTCGCCAAGTGCAATGGCAAATGGATTTGCTGCGGTTTGTTGCAAAGAGAACCCTAGCCCAACAATAAATAAGGCAATAAGTACAAAATAGAATACTCCTGTTTGTCCTTGTTCTGCGCCAGCAGTTGCCGGATACATGACAAATGCACCAATGGCAGACAATAACAACCCATAGACAATACCATTTTTGTAGCCCCAATTATTGAGGATGTCTTTTTTAATAGAACCAGACAATATAAAAAGTAGCAAAGCTCCAATGTAGTATGCTCCATAAAACGCAAAATCTACCAATTGAGATTGGAATTGATCGATATTGAAATAGGTTTTGCAAAAAGGAATAAAGACACCATTGGATGCTGCGATAAATCCCCAAAAAAAGAACACTGTTACTAATGTTGCTAATGCTGATTTGTTGTTTTGGTTGCTCATATCTATTCTTGTTAGTTAATTTTTTATTTAATTGAAATTTCATCTGCAAAAATCCAACTACGGTCATCCATCGGATAGCCCAAATGCCATTCTGGAAGTTCCCCGAGTTTTTTGGCAATAATTTTCACGTATTTATATTCTGTCATTGGGATTTTGAATTCTACAGTTTTAATTTCTATGTCACTGTTTTTCTCAATAGCATTGATTTTTTGCGGTGGTAAAGCTTTATAAGTTTTATCATCTTTTGAAACCAAACATTGAACTTCGGTAGGATAAAAAATCCAAGCCCCTTGGTCTCTCAGAAAATTTACCGAGATTGTGTTAATTGCTTTTTGGCGACCCAAGTTAACAGTAGCAATTAAGTCCGTATTCCAGTAGCCTTGCCAGCTACCAGTTCTGTAATTTTTGGAGCTTCTTATACCATCAATAAGCGCATCATTTCCTCCTGCGGAATACTGATTAGCATATTCACTTTGTAGAGTAATGTTGAGGTTTGGGTCAATTTTAAAGAAAGGTGTTGTTAGCACAGGGCTTTTAAGATCTTCTTTTTCGGAATATAATTTCACTTTAACATCCTCAGTGATAACAAATGGGTTTTCATACAATTGAAAATTGTTATCATCTAAAGCGTAGAAAATTTTCGCATGGTTTTCAGAAGTATTTAAAACCACTCTAGTAGAATCTCTGAAGGTTATATCTCCATTTTCAATGTAGGGTGACGGTAAAATAATATGGTCTGTAATTTCTGTTTTTGGTTCGTTACCTTTTCTACTTCCCCAAACCGCAGGATTATCAGTCATTGAGAATTCTAGAGTCCCGCCATTAATAATATCTTCGTGCTTTAAATATGTAACCTCTAAATCTTTTCCATTTAGCTTCACATATTCGACATAAATATTAGTCTCGCTCAAGTTATTGGCTTGGATGGTGAATTGCTTCCCACTCTCAAGATTAATGGTGACTTTATCAAAAAGAGGAGTGCCTATAATATATTCATTACTTCCGGGAGTAACCGAATAAAAGCCCATAGAACTTAGCACATACCAAGCGCTCATTTGTCCACAGTCTTCATTGCCAGAGATACCGTTCGGTTCATTTTTGTACAGTTCAGTTAAAATTTGATGAATTTTCTCCTGTGTTTTATGAGGTTTGTTTACAAAATTGTAGAGATAAGCCATATGATGACTAGGCTCATTACCGTGTGCATATTGTCCGATTAAACCCGTAATATCCGATTGATTACGTCCAGATGTTTCAGATTTAGCGTTGAACAGCTCATCGAGTTGTACCTCTAATTTATCTTTTCCGCCAAGTAGATTTATAAATCCCGAAATATCCTGAGGAACATAAAAGCTGTATTGCCAGGCATTTGCTTCGGTATAATTAAAGTTCACTTCATAAGGATCGAAAGGTGCAAACCATGTATTTCTAAAACGACCTCGCATAAACTTGGTTTCTGGATCAAATACATTTTTATAATACTGCGCACGTTGAATATAGGTCTTGTAATCCTCATCGTTACCCATAGCCTTTGCCATTTGGGCAATCGTCCAATCATCGTAAGCGTATTCTAAGGTTTTGGAAACAGATTCACTTTCTTCATCCACAGGAATAAATCCGTATTCTTTATAAGCTTTTAACCCAAATTTATTTCGTGTTGCAGAATGCTTCATGGCATTAAATGCCTTTTCGGTATCATAATCTTTAATACCTTTTAAGTAGGCATCTGCTATAACAGAAACAGCATGATAACCAATCATGCAATCCGTGTAATTGCCTGCTAGATCCCACATTGGCATAATGCCACCTTCATCATATTTAGCCAAAAATGTGTTGATAAAATCATTGGTTTTTTCTTGCTCAATTATGGTGTACAATGGATGAGCAGCTCTGTAAGTATCCCAAAGTGAAAATACTGTGTAATAATCGAACTCTTGTGCTTGATGAATTTCTAAGTCCATACCTCTATAACGGCCATCAACATCTTGATAACGGTTAGGGGCAATCATAGTATGATATAATGCTGTGTAAAAATTGGTTTTCTTATCTAAATCATCACTTTCAATGACAATTTTTTCAAGTTGTTTTTCCCAATAATTTTGAGCTTCTGCCTTAACTTCATCAAAAGTTTTGGTGCCAATCTCTGCCGTCATATTATTTTTTGCACCTTTCTCATCAACGGCAGAAATGCCTGTTTTTACTAAAAGAGGTTCATTGTTGGGATTATTAAAAATTACAATGGCTTTTTTACTTTCAAATTTATAATTCTTTGAAATTGCGGTACCATCTCCATCGTCATAAACGATAGTTTTTATTGGATGTGAAAACTTTATGTGGTAAAACAAACGTTGATCCTTTGCCCAAGCTTCAGAATGTCTAAACCCATTTATTTCGTAGTCATTGAGTTTGTTTATTTTGCAATCGAGTAGTTTGTCTCGATGTTGCAAATCGATTACCAAGTATTGGTTTTCGGAATTTGGATATTGATATTTATGTACGCCACTACGTAAAGACACTGTTAATTCCACATCGATGTTTGTGGAATCTAAATGAACCTTATAATAACCTGGTTCTGCAACTTCATTTTCATGGCTGAAATGTGCTCTATAGCCTTTTTTTCCATCAGCCCCATTATTGAAAATCGGTGTATTGGTTGGCATCAATAATACATCTCCGTAATCGCTAATACCAGTACCACTTAAGTGTGTGTGCGAAAAGCCATAAATATAATCGTCTGAATAGTGATAACCAGAGCAACCATCCCAACCTTCTAAACGTGTATCTGGGCTTAATTGCATCATTCCAAATGGCAAGGCTGCACCTGGATAAGTATGGCCATGACCACCAGTGCCAATAAACGTATTGACGTAGTTTATTAACGGTTGATCTTTTTGAGCTTCAGGAATTGCCGGGGAATTATTACAGCTTAAAAATGAGCTTAGAATAATTATAGCGATGGTTGGTTTGAGCTTCATCAAAAAGATTACTGATTTTAAACGTCTAATATACTAAATCAATAATCATATCCGATACATATTTAAATGAGTTCATTATTTCAATAGCATTAACAAATTAATAAGATACTTTTTATTATCGTTCACTAAATTTGTTTTTTAAATATTCTGTATGACGCGTTGGATAATTTTTATAATTGTTTATTTGTTGTTTACGATTTATAGTTTTCAAGCTATAAAAACAATAACTAAACAAAGCTGGGTACATTACCTGTTTATTGCAATTGCTGTAGTTGTTATAGGTAACTTTATATTTCAGTTTACAACATCTTCCGAAGGGCGTGTTTTAAATCCGGCAAAGAGCTATGCATTTGGTTTTCTATTAGCTTTTATGTCCCTAAACTTAGTTTTGGTGCCAATTCTTTTAGGTGAAGACATAATAAGAGGCGCACTAGGATTGTATGATAAATTGGTCACTAAAGAAACATTCTATTTACCATCTCGAAGAAAGTTTGTAAGCCAGATTGCACTTGGTCTAGCAGCTATTCCTTTTACATCATTACTCTATGGTATGTATAGGGGTAAATACAGATTTAGAGTATTAAACTACACATTGCATTTTGAAGATTTGCCAGATGCCTTTGACGGATACAGGCTAACCCAAATAAGTGATATTCATTCAGGAAGTTTTGACAATAAAGAAAAAATTGAATATGCTGTTGATTTAATAAATGAGCAACAATCTGATACAATATTATTTACAGGAGATATGGTAAATAATAAAGCTTCTGAGATGATTCCCTGGAAAGATACTTTTGGTCGACTTAAAGCTAAAGATGGTAAGTTTTCGGTTTTGGGAAATCATGATTATGGGGATTATGTAGATTGGCCAACGAAAGAAGAAAAACTACAGAATTTAGAGGATTTAAAGACCATTCAAAAAGACATGGGCTTTGATTTGTTATTAAATGAGCATCGCTATCTAGAAAAGGATGGTCAAAGAATTGCTATTGTTGGTGTAGAAAATTGGGGAAAAGGTGGTTTTAAAAAAGCAGGTGACCTAAAAAAGGCATCATCTCAAATAGAGCCTAACGATTTTAAAATACTTATGAGCCACGATCCAAGCCATTGGGATGCTGAGGTTGTTAATGATGATTACCATTATCACTTAACCTTGAGTGGGCATACACATGGTATGCAATTCGGAATTGAAATTCCGGGTTGGATAAAGTGGAGTCCTGTAAAATGGCGTTATAAACAATGGGCAGGGATTTACGAAGCACTCGGTCAGTACATCAATGTTAATAGAGGGTTTGGATATTTAGGCTATCCTGGTCGTGTAGGTATCTGGCCAGAAATCACAGTGATAGAGCTTAAAAAAGGTAAAAAAGAAGCATAATTGCTAACAATTGTTTATTTTTATCTTGCTGATAACAAACAGACTAGATTTACTAACAAAAATTTATGTAGGTCTAAGAAACGTATTTGACTAAAACTATTAACGTATGTCAAAATTTGGGGAATTAATAGATGTCGATATTCCGGTACTATTAGACTTCTATACAGAATGGAACGATCAGTCCACAGCCATGCATCCTGTGCTTAGGGATGTTGCTGCCGTACTTGGCGATAAAGCTAAGATCATAAAAATAGATGTGGATAAAAACAAGGAGTTAGCAGAAGCCCTTCGGGTTAAAGGATTACCAACCTTGATTATCTATAAAAATGGTGAAATGAAATGGCGTCATAGTGGTGAGCAAGATGCCAATACTTTAATAGGTGTTATCCAAGAGTATATTTAGTATAGAGCTTTAAATTGAAAACCTCTTTCACTGTAATAATCCAAAACCTTCGGAAGTACATACCTTAAATTTCGGGAGGCTTTAACACTGTCATGAAACACAATAATACTGCCTTCTTTTGAGGCTGAAATTACATTGTTAAAGCTAGCTTCTTCAGACACAGATTTGTCCCAGTCGTAAGATAGCACATCCCACATTACTATTTTGTAGCCTTGTTTTTGAAGTTGTTTGGCCTGTTTTGTTTTAAACTTACCATATGGGGGTCTAAAAATTTTTGGATTGCTAATTTCAGATTTAGACTTTAAAATTTTCTTTTCATATTTATTTATGTAAGTCTCAATTAATTCATTTGTGAAGTCAATTTCGGTTATGTAAGCATTACTTTTGGTTTTCCACCCTTTTGAATGCCAATAGGTATGATTTCCAACGGAGTGTTCGTTTTTAAGAATTTCCCAAAAAACCTCAGGGTTCTCTTTAATGTTCTTGCCAATACAAAAGAAAGTGGCTTTTGCTTCGTAAGATTTTAAGGTTTGAAGCACCCAATCTGTAATTTCGGGAGTTGGACCATCATCAAAAGTTAGATACAGTTCTTTATTAGCGGTATTTATATTCCAGATAAAATTTGGAAATAGTGTCTTTACAAATCCAGGTGTTTTTGCTGGAATGATCTGCATGATTTTTTAGTCTTCTTCTGGTGCTATGGAATCTTGTATGGAGTCGTTTAAAATAGCATTAATATCTAAATCTTCTGGTATTATGTCTTCCTCTTCCGAAGGTCCCATCAATTTATCTAATAAGCTCAGGTAGCTGTTAAATTTCTTGGTTTCTTCTAGAGCAAAATCTTTATCATTATAAACCACTAAAATATCCACTAAAGCTCTATAACGTTGAATGTCTAAGTAAATATCTTCGATTAAACGTATCTGGTCATCCTCATCCAATCCACCGAAATACATAATATTTTCTTGGTATATTTTAGCTACATCTTTATAAAGTGCGCGTCCTTTTTCTTTATTGCCAATTTCATAATAAGCACTTATGTAAGGTTCTAAAAGTGAATGGAAACCAAATTTATCAACTGGCATTTTCTCCATTGCTAAATCAGCAATCTCTTCAGCTTTCTCTAACTTTTCCTCGTTGATGAGTGTTTCAATTAAGCGTGCTAAATTACCTCTGTAGGTAATACCGTTTCTTCGGGTTTCTATATCGTGGTATATATCTTCTCCACTACCTCCCCAGTTCCATTCTTTTACCATATCATACATTAAATCTGCATCAACACGTCCCATATCATAAGGGTTGGCTCTATCTACAGGTGTTTTTATTGGTACAAGCTTATAGCACATCCCATCTAGCTGTAGATAGTCCTTAAGCCAAATGTAATCGTCTGCTCCAAAGGCGCCACCAGTAAAATAAATTGGGCGTTCCCAATTGTTGTTAGCTATAATATCTAGCATTAACAAGCGGTTTTTATAGATATAACTCCCCTCAATTTCTGCATAGAGTTTATCTTCGATCTTATCTGCATCTTTTGGTTTTACAATTCCGTTTTTTAATACAACATCTTTGTTAACAGGAATACTAATATGTCTCGTAGGGAAATAATTAGTGTTCAAGATATGACTTGGATATTGTCTTGGGTCTTCTCCTTGTCGCTCTACTACATACTTAAACTTTGTACTTGGTTTATCACTAGAAACAAAGTCCATAAAGTCTTTTATTGGTAAAGTATCTTTGGTTATTTCTCGCCTTATAATAACATCTCTGGTTCCGCCTCTGTATTGATTATGTGTTAATTGAGAAGGAATTGGATCACTTTCGTAAGCTTTACGTTTCATTTGGTCGATATACCAATCTGTTTGAAACAAACTGGTATTAACTACACGAACATCTGTACGTATACCCTCAATTTCCTGAAGATACCAAAGTGGGAACGAATCGTTATCTCCAATGGTAAATAGAATAGCATTTGGTTCACAAGATTCTAAATATTTACGTGCCATTGCATTGGCAGTATATTTTCCTGAGCGATCATGGTCGTCCCAATTATTTGCAGCCAAGATACCAGGAACAATTACAATACAGGCTAAAGTAATTACAGGGGCTAAAAATTTGGATTTCACACTGGACTTTAACAAATCATAAATCGCATAAACACCAAAACCAATCCAAATGGCGAACACATAGAACGAACCTACAACAGAGTAATCACGTTCTCGCGGTTCAAAAGGTCTTACATTAGTGTAAAATTGAATGGCAATCCCAGTTAGTAAAAAGAATACCAATAATACCCAAAAGCGCTTAGCGTCTGTATACATTAAGAAGAAAAATCCAACTAAACCTAGTAATAATGGGAGGAAATAATAAGTATTTCTGGCTTTGTTTTCCAAAACCTCGGTTGGCAAATTGTCTTGCGATACTCCAAGATGTAATTCGTCAATAGGCTTAATTCCAGAAATCCAATTACCGTTAAAATCATCGTACTTTCCTTGTATATCATTTTGTCGACCTGTAAAATTCCACATAAAATAACGCCAATACATGTAGCCAAACTGGTACTGAAACATATAGGCAAGATTATCGATAAAAGACGGTTTTTCAATAGTTAAATATTGCTGGCCATAACGTCTTAGAAATTGGTCATAACCTTCATAATCGATTTCTCCATTGGCAACCCGCTGTCTAAAATCATTAACCACTTTATCGAATCGTCTTTTTTCCTGTACAGAATACTGACCTGCCTCTTCTTCCGAAAGACCATAACTCAAAGCTTCATTGTAGGCACGGGTTTGTAGATTTGGATCGACTTTAAAATCAATCAAGCCTGTAAACATCATATAGTTTTCGGCATGTTCACTACTCCACATTCTGGGTAAAATAGCAGCATGGTCATGGTTATAGTTTTGCTTACTGTTCTCCCAGTCATTTATAATAACGTATTTACCTAATTCTTCATCGCGTTCGTAATTCTTTTTATCGTCTACAAAAGGCTCATCCTTATCTGCACCAGAGTAAATTTCGGTAAATTGTGGGCCATAGAACAAATGCGTTTCTGGATATTGTTCTAGGTTGTAGTATGCCAAAAGTTCTCGTGCATCAGAAGGATCATTTTCATTAATAATCACTTGTGCATTGGCACGTATGGGTAGCATCATCCAAGAGGAAAATCCTATAAAAATAAACATGAGACAAAGCACTAAGGTGTTTGCATGGATCATTTGTTTTTTTCTGGTGTAATTCAATCCAAAATAGAACAAAGCAATGACCATTAAACCTGTAATGATCGTACCTGAATTAAATGGTAGACCAATAGAATTGACAAAAAACACTTCGAGATTACCAAAAAGCTTTAAAGTAGTTGGCAATAATAATTTGAATATAAAAAGCAAGATTGCCGCAGAAGCTACATTTGCAATAATGAAATTCTGTATTGTTATGGCTTTGTAATTTTTAAAGTAATAGATAAGACCAATTGCAGGAATGGTCAATAAACCCATAAAGTGGACACCAAAAGACAAACCAATAACAAAAGCAATAAGTATGAGCCAACGGTTACCTCTAGGTTTGTGCATGTCTTGTTCCCAACGTAATGCAAGATAAAACATCACAGCCATAATTAATGTGGCCATGGCATATACCTCGGTTTCTACAGCGTTAAACCAAAACGAATCCGTAAACGTAAAGGCTAAACTGCCGACCAAAGCACTGCCCAATATGGCTATACCTTTATTTTTACTTGAATCAGTTTTATATTTAACAAGCTTTACTAATAATATGCTGATGGTCCAAAACATAAAGAGTATAGTAAATGCACTGGCAACAGCACTCATCATATTCATTATCATCCCTATTTGGGAAGGCTCAAGAGCAAATATGGAAAAAAAAGCTCCTAACATTTGAAACAGTGGTGCTCCAGGTGGATGTCCAACCTGCAATTTTGATGAGGTTAAAATGTATTCGCCAGCATCCCAAAAGCTTACTGTAGGTTCTATGGTTAGAGCATATACTGCAAATGCTACGGCAAACACAAACCAAGCTAATATGTTATTCCACTTTTTAAAGTTAAAATCTGTCATGAAAATCACTTCTATTTAATGCAGGCGAATTTACTAATTATTATAGTAATGCCTACGTTTTTAAGTTAACGTTAAGTAATTTCAATTATTTTTTAGCATTTTTTTTGCCTAAGACAAACTTTGTCTTAAATTTGCATCCTCATTTTGAGAGATTGGCCTATGGTGTAACTGGCAACACGTCTGGTTTTGGTCCAGAAGAGTCTAGGTTCGAGCCCTAGTAGGCCAACAAAAAGCCCTAATCGAATTCGATTAGGGCTTTTTATATTTAATAGAAAATACTTTATATCTTAAAAGTAATCACAGGTCGCTTAGCATGATTGACTAAATCTTCACTAATGCTACTATTAAAGAAGTGGGCAATACCTTGTCTACCATGAGTGCTAATACCAATTAGATCTGCATCAATCTCTTCAGAAAAGTTTAGTATACCTTCTTCTACGCTTGTATCATTATGTACGTTTACAGTATAATTTTTAAAGGTTTGTCCTGAGATAAAATCATTGATTCTGGCTCTAGAATCGTATGTGGTAATAAAATTATTAGCTGTATTTACTAATAATAAATGTATTTTGGCACCTAATAATTCTGCAAGCTTAGCCGCTTGTTCGTATGTTTTTTTATTATCATTTTTAAAGTCCGAAGCAAAAACAAAGTTTCTGATGTTAAAACTTGCATGATGATTTTTAATAACCAAAACAGGTACATCAGATGTTCTAACAACTTTTTCTGCATTAGAACCCACAAACATTTCCTTGAGGCCAGAGGCTCCATGAGAGCCCATAACAATTAAATCAATATTCAATTCCTTACAAGATTTTTTTATCTCATTAAAAGTGATGTCTGCCTTCACGGTTTCATGGACAGTTATGCCTTCTAAAAAATCACTCTCCATAAGGTCTTCAAATTTCTTATGTGCTAACTTCATAAAGAACAGGGTCTCTGGAATGTCGCTACGTACGGAACCAGGATCGATTTGCTGCATGGGAATCTCCATCATGTGTAGCAAATAAATCTCTGCTTTATGCTTTTTTGCTAGCATTGCAGCTACTTTTAGTGCGTTTTCTGCTTGCTCTGAAAAATCTGTAGGGACTAGTATTCTATTCATTATGTTTTTGATTTGTGTTAGTCTCATAAAATTATGAAAATAATTCCACTTTACGAAGCTTTGAAAAATCAATATAAATGTTGTATATTTGCAACGTTATTTAAGGAAATGAATACGTGAGAGGACAAAAAGTCCTCTCTTTTTATATTTAAAAATGTTCAAGAAGACAGTAGAGGATTTATTGAAAAATGCATTAGATGAAAGACAAGACTTGTTCTTGATAGATTTTAATGTTTCTGGAGATAATGCCATTAAAGTTGTGATTGATGGTGATAATGGAGTGCTAGTTGAAGATTGTATGTATATCAGCAGAGCTATTGAACACAATATAGATAGAGACGAGCACGATTTTTCTTTAGAGGTTTTATCATCTGGTGCAACAACACCTTTGGTTTTGCCAAGACAGTATAAAAAGCATATTGGTAGAAACCTAGAAGTAAAAACTAATAGCGGCGAAAACCTTGAGGGACAACTCGCTGCAACAGATGAAGAAGGAGTGGTTTTAAAATGGAAAGCCAGAGAGCCAAAACCAGTAGGAAAAGGAAAAGTAACAGTAACTAAAGAGGTCAACGTGGCCTTTAAAGATATTAAAGAAGCAAAAGTTAAAATAAAATTTTAATTCATATCAATTATGGAAAATGTAGCGTTAATTGAGTCATTTTCAGAATTTAAGGACGATAAGTTAATAGATAGAGTTACGCTGATGGCGATTCTTGAAGATGTATTGCGTAATGCGTTAAAGAAGAAATATGGTGACGATGATAATTTTGATATTATTATAAACCCAGATAAAGGAGATTTAGAAATCTGGAGAAACCGTATTGTGGTTGCAGATGGTGAAGTTGAAGAGCCTAATCAGGAAATCGCATTATCAGAAGCGCGAAAAATAGAGCCAGATTTTGAAGTCGGTGAAGACGTTGCAGAAGAAGTCAAACTTGTCGATTTAGGAAGACGATCTATTTTAGCATTAAGACAGAACTTAATTTCTAAAATCCATGAGCACGATAACACAAATATATATAAACACTTTAAGGAATTAGAAGGAGAAATATATACGGCAGAAGTACATCATATACGCCACAGAGCAATTATTTTGTTAGATGACGACGGTAATGAAATCATTCTTCCAAAGGACAGACAAATTCCATCTGACTTTTTTAGAAAAGGGGAAAATGTAAGAGGTATTATTGAAAGTGTAGAATTAAAAGGAAGCAAGCCAGCAATCATTATGTCTAGAACATCACCATTGTTTTTAGAGAAGTTGTTTGAGCAAGAAATTCCAGAAGTTTTTGACGGTTTAATTACAGTTAAAAAAGTGGTTCGCATTCCTGGCGAAAAAGCTAAAGTTGCTGTAGATTCTTATGATGATAGAATTGATCCTGTTGGGGCTTGTGTTGGTATGAAAGGTTCTCGTATTCATGGCATTGTACGCGAATTAGGTAATGAAAATATCGATGTAATCAACTATACAAACAATGTACAGCTTTTTGTAACCAGAGCATTAAGTCCTGCACGTGTAACATCATTAAAATTAGATGAAGAAAACATGCGTGCTGAGGTATTGTTAAAACCAGAGGAAGTTTCAAAAGCCATTGGTAGAGGCGGACATAACATCCGTTTAGCAGGTCAGTTAACGGGTTATGAAATAGACGTATTTAGAGAAGGTGCTGAAGAAGATGTAGAATTAAAAGAATTCTCTGACGAAATTGACGCATGGATTATTGATGAATTTAGCAAAGCAGGTTTAGATACCGCAAAAAGTATTTTAGAGCAAGACGTTAACGATTTAGTAAAACGTACAGATTTAGAAGAAGAAACAATATTAGAGGTCATTAGAATTCTAAAAGAAGAATTTGAAGACTAAATAGCAGTTTAACTTTAAAATTTTAAAATAATGAACTCATTTAAACGAGTTCAATAAAAAGTTAGATTGATATAAAACAGATTTAAGTATATTACAGGCAATTTATGGCTCAAATTAGAATTAATAAAGTATTAAGGGAATTAAATATCTCATTAGATCGTGCTGTAGACTTTTTAGAGTCAAAAGGTATCGAGATTGAGAAAAGTCCTAATACAAAAATTTCGCAAGAGGTTTATGACACGCTTTCTGATGAATTTCAGACGGATGCAACTAAGCGTGAAAAAGCTCAAGAAGTAAGTGAAGCAAAGCTTAAGGAAAAAGAAGAGCTTCGTGAAAAGCGCGAACGCGAAATTGAAGAAAAAGAAAAGAAAGAAGCCGCTAAAGAAGCTGTAGTTAAGGCAAAGATAGAACTCGATGGGCCAAAGCAAGTCGGCAAAATTGATTTAGACAAAAAGCCAAAGGCTAAAGAAGAAGAGAAGAAGAAGGAAGAAGAAAAACCAGAAGCTAAAAAAACAGTTGCCAAAACAGATAAACCAGCTGAAAAGCCAAAAGAAAAGCAAGAGAAGCCCAAAAAAGAAGTTAAGAAAGTTGTAGAAACCAGAAAGGAAAAACTCGAAAAAGAAGATGAGTCTGGTGCACCAGCAGAAGAAACCTTAAAAACGCAATACAAAAAACTTTCTGGCCCTACCGCTACAGGAAAGAAAATAGACCTCTCAAAATTCGAGAAACCAAAAAAGAAAAAGGAAGAAAAATCAACTTCTAATGATGGTAATAAGCGCAAAAGACGCCGAATTAGTAAAGGAGGAAACGATCGTGGTGGTAAACCTAATTTCGATAACAGAAGAGGAGGAGGAAAAGGAAGAGGAAATTCGAGACCAAAAGTAGTTAAGGAAGAACCAAGCGAAGAAGAAGTACAAAAGCAAATTCGTGAGACTTTAGAAAAACTCCAAGGAAAATCCAGTAAAGGAAAAGGAGCCAAATACCGTAGAGAAAAAAGAGATCAACACCGTCAGCAGACAGAAATTGATCAAGAAATAGCAGCAGCAGAAAGTAAAACCCTAAAGGTTACCGAATTCGTAACGGTAAGTGAAGTCGCTACAATGATGGATGTTGGTGTTACCGAAATCATTTCAGCATGTATGTCTTTGGGCATGATGGTAACCATGAACCAACGATTAGACGCAGAAACACTTTCTATTGTTGCGGAAGAATTTGGTTACTCCGTAGAATTTGTAACGGCAGATATTGAAGAATCCATTGAAGAGGTAGAGGATGATCCTAAAGATTTAAAACCTCGCGCACCAATTGTAACGGTAATGGGTCACGTTGACCATGGTAAGACATCGCTCTTAGATTACATTCGTGAAGAAAATGTAATTGCTGGGGAATCGGGTGGAATTACACAACATATCGGAGCTTATGGCGTACAGTTAGAAGGCGGACAAAAAATAGCATTCTTAGATACACCGGGTCACGAAGCTTTTACAGCGATGCGTGCTCGTGGTGCACAAGTCACAGATATTGCGATTATTGTCGTAGCAGCAGATGATGCAATAATGCCACAAACCAAGGAAGCGATTTCGCATGCACAAGCTGCTGGAGTTCCTATTGTCTTCGCCATTAACAAAATTGATAAACCAGATGCTAATCCAGATAAAGTAAAAGAAGGTTTAGCGGGTATGAATTTATTAGTTGAAGATTGGGGAGGTAAAATTCAATCGCATGATATTTCAGCCAAATTCGGAACGGGAGTCAAAGAATTACTTGAAAAAGTTTTACTTGAAGCCGAGCTGTTAGAATTAAAAGCTAATCCTTCAAAACCAGCTGTTGGAACTGTTGTCGAAGCTTACTTAGATAAAGGTAGAGGTTATGTATCTACAATCTTAGTACAAGCAGGTACTTTAAGAGTGGGAGATTATGTTTTAGCAGGAAAAAATAGTGGTAAGGTAAAAGCTATGCACGATGAGCGTGGTCATGATATTGAAGAAGCTGGTCCGTCAACACCAGTATCAATTTTAGGATTGGACGGTGCGCCACAAGCAGGTGATAAGTTCAATGTATTTGAAGACGAGCGTGAAGCAAAGCAAATTGCAGCAAAACGTACGCAATTACAACGAGAGCAATCCGTAAGAACGCAAAAACGTTTAACTTACGAAGAAATTGGTCGTCGTATTGCACTAGGTACATTTAAGGAATTAAATATTATCCTAAAAGGTGATGTTGATGGTTCGGTTGAAGCACTAACAGATTCATTCCAAAAATTATCTACTGAAGAGATCGAGGTAAATATTATACATAAAGGTGTTGGTGCGATTACAGAAAGTGATGTGTTATTGGCAACAGCCTCTGATGCTATTATTGTCGGATTTAATGTAAGACCTGTCGGTAATGCCAGATCTATTGCAGATAAGGAAGAAATCGATATCCGTACATACTCAATTATCTACGCAGCCATTAATGACCTTAAGGATGCAATGGAAGGTATGTTGTCACCTGAAGTTAAGGAAGAAGTTACTGGTACTGCAGAAATAAGAGAAACCTTTAAGATTTCTAAAATAGGAACGATTGCTGGTTGTATGGTTACTAATGGTAAAATATTTAGAAACTCTGGTATTCGATTGATTAGAGATGGTGTGGTTATCCACACCGGTGAATTGGCATCATTGAAACGATTTAAAGATGATGTTAAGGAAGTTTCTAAAGGTTACGATTGTGGTATGCAAGTTAAAGGCTATAATGATATCAAAGAAGGTGATATTATAGAGGCATTCCAAGAGGTTGAAGTTAAAAAGAAACTAAAATAAAATTATATCAAACAAAAAAGCGACTGTAGAAAGTCGCTTTTTTTATGCAAATTACTTTAGTCGCATCTAACTTATTTTTTATCCGTTTTAGGCTGAAAAATAATAGCGTTCATATAATCCTTTTTAATTTTAGCTAAAGCTCTGTCGGCTTCTAAACGTGTGGCAAAGTTACCAACCCAAACCTTGTAGTTTGGTGTATTCCAAACGATTTCTACTGGCCATTGGCCATAAGCATTTAAAAAATTGATTTTCTCACGATTGGCTCTATCGGGATCAACACTTTGGTACACCTGTATTCTATAGACCTTAGTGGTTTTAATATCTTTTTTATATTCTAATAGCTTGTCAATATCACTATCTTGTTCCACGTTCACTTTTCCTTGCTGTGCATTAATAGAAACGGTAAATACAAGCAGTAACGTTAAAAGGCTTAAATATTTGGTTTTAAATACCATAATTATTTTGTTTTGATGCAAAGGTATATTATTCAACGGTATTGTGATAAAAATCTTATTTAGAATAGGTATAAATTAGATATTAACACTTCTCTAAGATTTTCAAAATCGACTTTAAATGTTACTTTTGCAAGAGTTTTTACAAACATGTTTTTTCACTTTTTTAATGAAAAAATCGTACCAAAGTTTAGAAGATAATTCAACCATTAATATGAAACAGGTGATCTACCGTAATTTAACCTCAAAGATTCTTCATTTAGGTTTTATTTTATTACTCACGTTTTCAACCTCACTTACAGCTCAAGATGGTGATCCAGCAAATGGAAAATCCTTGTTCAATACCAATTGTGCGGCTTGTCATAAATTAGATAAACCAATGACTGGGCCTGCGTTAAGAAACGTTGAGGCAAGATTGGCAGAGGAAGAAGGTTTAGACCGAGAATGGCTAAATGCTTGGATTCGTAACAGTGCTGCAATGATAAAGGCTGGTGATGCTTACGCAGTTAAGATTTATAACGAATACAACCAAACGGCAATGACGGCTTTCCCAACATTGACCGATCAAGATATTTCGGATATCTTGGCTTACACGGCACAAGAAGTAGACCCTTGTATTGCTAATCCCCAGCCAGGTTGTCCAAATTATGTTGAAAAGACTGGTGGCGGTGGCGGAGATCAAGGAGGAGTTTCAAACAATCTAATCCTTGGAGCTTTAGCAGTTTTATTTGGTTTGTTAGCTATGGCACTTATTTTGGTTAAGCGCACATTAAATCGCTTTGCTGAAGCTAAAGGGCTTGAGGCCGTAACTGAAGCAAAAGGCACACCACTATGGAAAGCTTTTGTACAAAATCAGTTCTTGGTATTGGTTACTGCGATTTTCTTCTTATTAGCAAGTGGTTATTTTGTATATGGTTACCTTATGCAGGTTGGTGTAGATCAAGGTTACGAACCTGTTCAACCAATTCATTATTCACATAGGATACATGCTGGTGATAATGGTATTGATTGTAAATATTGCCACTCTTCAGCTAGAGTGAGTAAGCACTCTGGTATTCCATCACTCAACATATGTATGAACTGTCATAAATCTATCAGTGAAGTGGCACCTGCAACTTTAGCAGAAGGAAAAGAATACGGTGTAGATTACAACGCTGAAATCCAAAAGCTATATGATGCTGTAGGATGGGATGGTACAGCTTATACAGGAGATTCTAAACCAGTGAAGTGGATCAGAATTCATAACCTGCCAGATTTTGCTTACTTTAACCATTCGCAACACGTTTCTGTTGCTGGGATTGAGTGTCAGACCTGTCATGGCCCTGTTGAAGAAATGGAAATAATGTACCAACACTCACCATTAACTATGGGTTGGTGTATTAACTGTCACAGAGAAACAAACGTAAAAGTTAAAGATAACGAGTACTATACAAAAATACACGAGCAATTATCTAAAAAGTACGGTGTAGAGCAGTTAACTGCAGCGCAGATGGGCGGATTAGAATGTGGTAAGTGCCACTATTAAGAATTAAAGAATTACGATTGACGAATTATGAAAGTTGATACTAACATAATCGTAAGTCAAAAATCATAAATAACAATATGTCATCAAACAAGAAATACTGGAAAAGTGTTGAAGAGCTAAACGAAAATAGCTCTATTGTTGAGGCGCTACAACAAAATGAATTTGTGGAAGCAATTCCAACAGATGAATTTTTAGGAGATAAAGAATCTTTAGAGTCTTCATCTACATCGCGTCGTGATTTCTTAAAATACGTTGGGTTCAGTACAGCTGCCGCTTCATTAGCTGCTTGTGAGGGGCCAGTGATAAAGTCAATTCCTTACGTAGTACAACCAACGGAAATTATTCCAGGTGTTGCTAACTATTATGCGACAACAATTGCAAATGGATTTGATTTCGCTAGTGTTTTAGTGAAGACAAGAGAAGGGCGACCAATTAAAATCGAGAACAATACAGATGCTGCTACCAATGGTATAGCTAATGCAAGAGTCAATGCTTCGGTTTTAGGTTTATATGATAACTTAAGGGTGAAGACTCCGATGAAAGGAGATGCTAAAATCTCTTGGGATACCTTTATCTCCGAAACAACTTCAAAATTAAATGGACTAGCTGACGGAAAACAAATTGTTTTCTTAACGGCAACAATGCCAAGTCCATCAACAAATAAATTAATTTCAGAATTCGCATCAAAATATGGTAACGTAAAGCACGTGGCTTACGATGCGATTTCAGAATCTGCAACTTTAGATGCTTACGAAGTCAAGTATGGTAAACGAGGAATGGCTAATTACGATTTCTCTAAAGCCAAGACCATAGTTTCCGTTGGTGCTGATTTCTTAGGTGATTGGCAAGGTGGTGGTTTTGAGTCGGCTTATGCTAAGAAGCGTGTTCCAGACCACGGGAAAATGTCTCGTCATATTCAGTTTGAATCGAATATGTCTTTATCTGGTGCAAATGCAGATAAGCGTGTGCCTATGACACCGAGCCAACAGCGTTTAGCTCTAGCAAAATTATATAGCTATGTCACAGGAAATTCTGTCGGAGGTGGAAATCTTCCTGAAGGATTAGATGCTGCCGTAAAAGCTGCTGCTAAAGAATTAAGTACAGCAGGTAGTAATGCCGTTGTAGTTACTGGCATTCAAGATGTTAATGCACAAACAACTGTTTTAGAAATCAATGCTCATTTACGAAGTAAAGCGTTTGACCCTAAAACAACAATATATACAAGGCAGGGGAGCGATAAAGCCGTAATGCAATTAGTTGCGGATATGAAAGCTGGTAAGGTTGGAGCCATTATTATGAATGGTGTTAATCCAATGTATACATTACCAAATGCATCAGACTTTGCTGAAGGTTTAGCGAAAACGGAATTGTCAGTTGCGTTCTCAATGAAGCAAGATGAAACAGCTTCTAACTGCCAGTATATTGCTGCAACTCCTCATAACTTAGAATCTTGGGGCGATTACGAATTAAAGTCTGGTCATTATTCAATGATGCAGCCAACGATCCGTCCGTTATTTGATACAAAGCAATTTCAAGAAGTGCTTCTAGCGTGGAATGGGAATAGTGTTTCTTACAGAGATTATATTAAATCTTACTGGACAAGTAATATCTTAGGTGGTGCTTCATTTAACAAGGCGATTCAAGATGGTGTGTTTGTGGTTGGTGGATCAGGAAATAGTTCTGGTAATGGTTCATCCACAGTTACAACGACAACGACAGAATTAAAAGATAAAAAAGATAGAACATTTGTTGGTGGTATTATTCACGATGTTGCTGTAGGCATAGGAATTAAAGACGAAGATAAAGATGAATATGTTACCACAACGACATCTACTACTGTAAATAATGGTGGTTCTGCTGGTTTAGGTTCGGTTTTATCTGGTGGTGATGCTGCTAGAGCTTTAGCGAGTTCTGCAAAATCTCAAGGAGGCATGGAACTTTCACTTTATACCAAAATAGGTATGGGAGACGGTCAGCAAGCTAATAATCCTTGGTTGCAGGAATTTCCAGACCCGATTACAAGAACCACTTGGGATAACTATTTAACAGTTTCTCAAGCTGATGCTGATAAGTTAGAGTTGAAAAACTGGAATGTTGCCAATGGCGGACTAAACGGTAGTTATGCTAACGTTACCGTTAATGGAGTGACCATTGAAAATGTGCCAGTAATTGTTCAACCTGGTCAAGCAAAAGGTTCTGTTGGTTTAGCATTTGGATACGGAAGAACATCTGATGCGCTTAAAAAGGAAATGAAAACAGGTGTTAATGCCTATCCTTTATACCAAGACTTCAATACAGTACAAAACGTAACTATTGAGAAAGCTACTGGCGAGCACGAGTTTGCTTGTGTGCAGTTGCACAATACTTTGATGGGTCGTGGAGACATCATTAAAGAAACCACTTTAGAGATTTTTAATACTAAGGATAAACATGTTTGGAATGAAGTTCCTGTGGTATCCTTAAATCATATAGAAACTCCTGTAACCTCTCCAGATGTAGATTTATGGGACGAATTTGACCGTTCTGTTGGTCACCACTTTAATTTATCAATCGACTTAAATGCCTGTACGGGTTGTGGTGCTTGTGTTATTGCATGTCATGCAGAAAACAATGTGCCTGTAGTTGGTAAATCTGAAATGAGACGAAGTAGAGATATGCATTGGTTGCGTATTGATAGATATTATTCATCACAAGATTCATTTGAGGGTGATAATGAAAAGAAAGATAATATTTCTGGATTAAATAGTTCATTAAGTGAATTTGGTGAGATGGAAAGTCCTGCAGACAATCCACAAGTCGCGTTCCAACCTGTAATGTGTCAGCATTGTAACCATGCACCTTGTGAAACGGTTTGTCCTGTTGCTGCAACAGCTCACGGACGTCAAGGTCAAAACCACATGGCATATAACCGTTGTGTAGGTACAAGATATTGTGCTAATAACTGTCCTTATAAAGTACGTCGTTTCAACTGGTTCTTATACAATAAGAATGATGAGTTTGATTATTACATGAATGACGATTTAGGACGTATGGTATTAAACCCAGATGTTACTGTGAGATCTCGTGGAGTAATGGAAAAATGTTCTATGTGTATTCAAAAAACACAAAAAACAATTCTTGATGCTAAGCGTGAAGGCCGTCCTGTTAAGGATGGTGAATTCCAAACAGCTTGTTCTGCAGCTTGTGGAAACGGAGCTATGGTGTTTGGGGACATCAATGATAAAGACAGCAAAATAGCTGAATTAAAAGACGATAATAGAGCGTATCACTTACTAGAGCATGTTGGTGTAAAACCAAATGTGGTATATCAGACCAAAGTAAGAAATACAGCTAAAGCATAAATAAAAATTAAAGAAACACGTATATAATTATGGCGTCTCATTACGAAGCACCTATTAGAAGACCTTTAGTTACTGGAGAAAAATCGTATCACGATGTTACTGTAGATGTAGCAAGACCAGTAGAAGGCAAAGCCAACAGAGCATGGTGGATTGTTTTCAGCATTGCTTTGGTTGCATTCCTTTGGGGAATAGGTTGTATTATTTATACCATTTCAACAGGTATTGGAGTTTGGGGTCTTAATAAGACTGTAAACTGGGCTTGGGATATTACTAACTTCGTTTGGTGGGTTGGTATTGGTCACGCAGGAACACTGATTTCTGCCGTACTACTATTATTCCGTCAAAAATGGAGAATGGCGATTAACCGCTCTGCGGAAGCCATGACAATTTTCTCGGTAGTACAAGCAGGTCTGTTCCCAATCATTCACATGGGTCGTCCATGGTTAGCATATTGGGTATTACCAATTCCAAACCAATTTGGGTCGCTATGGGTAAACTTTAACTCACCACTACTTTGGGATGTATTTGCGATTTCCACTTATTTATCTGTGTCTTTAGTATTCTGGTGGACAGGCTTATTACCAGATTTTGCCATGATTAGAGATAGAGCTGTTAAGCCTTTCCAAAAGAAAATATATTCACTATTAAGTTTTGGTTGGTCTGGTAGAGCTAAAGATTGGCAACGTTTTGAAGAAGTATCTTTGGTACTTGCAGGTTTAGCAACACCATTAGTACTTTCTGTACATACTATTGTATCGTTTGATTTCGCAACGTCTGTTATTCCAGGTTGGCATACGACGATTTTCCCACCTTACTTCGTTGCAGGTGCGATTTTCTCTGGATTCGCCATGGTAAATACACTACTTATTATTATGAGAAAAGTGTGTAACCTCGAAGATTATATAACAGTACAACACATTGAGTTGATGAACATCGTAATTATGATTACGGGTTCTATCGTTGGTGTGGCTTATATTACAGAGTTATTCATCGCATGGTACTCTGGTGTAGAGTACGAACAATATGCATTCTTAAACAGGGCAACTGGCCCTTACTGGTGGGCTTATTGGGCAATGATGACGTGTAATGTGTTCTCCCCACAGTTTATGTGGTTTAAGAAACTTAGAACAAGCATTATGTTCTCGTTCTTTATCTCAATTGTCGTAAACATTGGTATGTGGTTTGAGCGTTTTGTAATTATTGTAACATCACTACATAGAGATTATTTACCATCATCTTGGACGATGTTCTCTCCAACTTTTGTGGATATAGGAATCTTTATTGGAACCATTGGTTTCTTCTTTGTGTTGTTTTTATTGTACTCACGTACATTCCCAGTTATAGCACAAGCAGAGGTTAAGACTATTTTAAAGTCTTCCGGTGAGCGTTACAAAAAAATTAGAGAACGTGGAGATAGTTTAGTGGGTACAGGTGCAGATGCTAGAACGTCAAATATTAGTAACAATATTACTGCATCTACTAAAAATCCATTGCCAGATACGAGTGATGAAAAAGTAAGCAACCTTTTAGGTACTATTGGCTCTTTTGATGCCACTACCGAAACAGCAGATGATTTAAAGAAAATTAATGGTGTTGGACCTAAAATGGAAGATGTACTCAACAGTATAGGTATTTATACTTTCTTACAGGTAAGTAAGATGACAAAAACAGAATATGATTTGTTGGATTCTATCACGGGTTCTTTCCCAGGAAGAGCAGAACGCGATGATTGGGCAGGGCAAGCTAAAAATTTATTAAATAACTAATATAGTATATGGAAGCTTCAAAAGTAATTCATGCTATTTATACAGATGATGATGTACTAATGTCTGCCGTTAAAAAGGTAAAGGCAGAAAGGCATCACATTGAAGAAATATATACACCTTTTCCAGTTCATGGACTAGACAAGGCAATGGGCTTAGCACCAACACGTATTGCAATAACTTCGTTTATGTATGGTTGTGTTGGCTTAACGGTAGCCATTGTAATGATGAATTTTATAATGATTAAAGACTGGCCGCAGGATATTGGAGGTAAACCGAGCTTTAGTTATTTAGAAAACATGCCAGCTTTTGTGCCTATTATGTTTGAGCTTACGGTATTTTTTGCAGCTCATTTAATGGTAATTACGTTTTACTTGAGAAGTAGAATGTGGCCATTTAAAAAGGCTGAGAACCCAGATCCAAGAACTACGGACGATCATTTCTTAATGGAAATTGCTGTTCATAATAATGAAAGTGAATTGACTTCATTATTAAAAGACACAGGAGCTGTAGAAATAAATATTGTAGATAAAGACGAAGATGCACATTAATATGAAGACATCATTAAAATATATCGTAGTACTAGTAATGGTAGTAGGGTTAGTCTCTTGCCAAAAGAACTCAAGGCCTAACTATCAATATATGCCTAACATGTATGAGTCTGTTGGGTACGAAGCTTATCAAGAATCTGATGCTTTTGCTAATGGCATAGAAGCACAGTTACCAGCCGAAGGTACAATCCCTAGGGGGGACTTTATGCCTTACGAAATAGATAACACCAATGAAGGTTATGATTTGGCTAAAGCAACCTTAAAAAATCCGTTGGCAGATCCAATACCATTGGATGAAATGGATTCTACCAACATCGACCCAAATGTACCAAGAGTAGATTATGCTGTTGGGGGACCATTATACACTGTTTATTGTGGCATTTGTCATGGAGCCAAAGGTGATGGTCAAGGTAAATTAGTAAAGCGTGAAAAGATTTTAGGTGTGCCTAGTTATGATGATGCAGGTAGAGCAATTACAGAAGGAAGTATTTATCATGTCATTTATTATGGTAAAAATACCATGGGCTCTTACGCTAACCAATTGAATGAAGAAGAGCGTTGGCAAGTTGTGGCTTATGTTGAAAAACTAAAAGCAGATTTAGAAAAATAAGATTTAGATAAAGATTATATAATGGAATATAAAATTTCAAATCGATTAAGAATAGGTGCCATCATTATGGTAGTGCTGGGATTACTTGGTGTTGTTTATGGCTTTATGGATTCTCACAAGGTTAATGAAAGTAATATAACCGAGTATCTTGCTAACGAACACCATGGTCACGGTGAGGCTCATGCAACAGGATCTCATGGTGATGCACATGCTGAGGAAGCGCACGGTGAGTCTCATGGCGAATCTGCATCACATGGAGAAGATAGTCATAGTAATGATGCTCATGGAGGAATGACAGAGCATGAAGAGCACGCTTTGCACCAAATACACAATAGACCTTATTCAGCATTATATGTTGCAGCATTCTTTTTCTTTATGATAGCATTGGGCGTATTAGCATTTTATGCGATTCAATATGCTGCACAAGCAGGTTGGTCACCAGTTCTGTTTAGAGTTATGGAAGGTATAACATCCTACGTTTTGCCTGGTGGTTTAATAGTTTTAGCAATAGCGTTTGTTGCTGATAGTCATCTATTTATTTGGTTAAAAGAGGGTATGACTGTTGAAGGTCATGAAAATTATGATAAGTTAGTGGCCGGGAAATCGGGTTGGCTTAATAAAACAGGATTTTTTATAAGAGGTTTAATTTTCTTAGGAGGATGGGCTTTGTATAGACATTTCTCAAGAAAGTTTTCAATTGCTCAAGATAATGCAGACGATAACAGAAACTTTAAAAAGAACTTTAGAATTTCAGCTGCATTCTTAGTATTCTATATCTATACAGAATCTATGATGTCTTGGGATTGGATAATGAGTGTTGACCCTCACTGGTTCAGTACTTTATTTGGATGGTACGTATTTGCAAGTATGTTTGTGAGTGGTATTACAGTTATTGCTATGGTAACCATCTACTTAAAATCTAAAGGCTTACTAGAGTTTGTAAACGATAGCCACATTCATGACTTGGCGAAATTTATGTTTGGTATTAGTATTTTCTGGACGTATCTGTGGTTCTCTCAATTTATGTTGATTTGGTATTCAAATATTCCAGAAGAGGTAACCTATTTCATAACGCGTATTGAAGATTATAAATTACCATTCTTCGGCATGTTAGCTATGAACTTTATATTTCCGTTATTGTTATTGATGAATAGTGATTACAAACGTATCAATTGGTTTGTAATTATGACTGGTATAGTTATACTTTGCGGACACTATATTGATGTATTCAATATGATTATGCCTGCTACAGTCGGAGAGAGATGGTTTATTGGAGTTCCGGAAATAAGTTCAATACTATTATTTGGTGGTTTATTCTTACTTATAGTATTTACAGCATTAGGAAAAGCTCCACTTTTAGCGAAACGTAACCCATTTATGAAGGAAAGTGAACATTTCCATTATTAATAATTATTAAAAAAGAACAGAAACGATAATGACTGCTTTATTAACGATTATAATTGTACTCTTTGTAGCTATTGCCTTGTGGCAATTGGTAAAGATTTTTGACTTGGCTCAAGTTGGTAGTTCAAACTCACCAGTTGCTAATGATAAAGACAATAAGCTAAACGGCTATCTTATGATGGGCTTTTTGGTATTCATCTATGTTATTACCATTCTAAGTTTTTGGTATTTAGGTGATTTGCCACTAATGTCAAATGCAGCTTCCGAACATGGACCAGGAATAGACAATTTAATGATCATCTCCATGGTAATCATTTTTATTGTTCAAACAGTAACACAATTCATTCTGCACTACTTTGCTTTTAAGTATAGAGGCGAAAAAGGAAAAAAGGCATTATTCTATGCCGATAATAATACCCTTGAGTTTATTTGGACAATTATTCCTGTTATCGTATTGGCAGGTTTGATTATCTATGGATTGTTCACATGGAATGATATTATGAATATCGATGAAGATGATGATCCATTGATCGTAGAATTATACGCACAGCAGTTTAACTGGAAAGCTAGATATGGTGGTGAAGATAATGTATTAGGTAAAGCTAACGTAAGGTTGATTGATTTAGACAAAGCTAATATTTTAGGTCTTGCAGAAGATGATCCAAATGCACAAGACGATGTTATCGTAACGGAATTACATTTACCAGTAGGAAGACCAGTTTTATTTAAAATGCGTTCTCAAGATGTGTTGCACTCTGCTTACATGCCACATTTTAGAGCACAAATGAATTGCGTTCCTGGTATGGTCACGCAGTTTCAATTTACACCAACGATTACCACTGCAGAAATGCGTGAAAATCAAGATATAGTAGATAAAGTTCAAAATATCAATAATATCAGAGCAGAAAAGAGCAAGGATTTAACAGCAAATGGTGAGGAGGCTTTAGAACCTTATGAGTTTGATTATCTGTTATTATGTAACAAGATTTGTGGAAAATCACACTACAATATGCAGATGAAGATAATTGTAGAAACTCAAGAAGAATATGACGCTTGGATGAAAGAGCAAAAAACATTTGCTAATTCATTAAATTAATTATAAAATCATTTTAAGCAATAGATAAAGAGATTATGTCAGCAACAGTAGATACACACGGTCACGACGATCACGACGTACATCATCACAAAGAAACTTTTGTAACTAAATATATATTTAGTCAAGATCATAAAATGATTGCAAAGCAGTACCTTATTACTGGTACTATAATGGGAGTTATTGGTGTTTTAATGTCAATAATGTTCCGTATGCAAATTGCTTGGCCAGAACAACCCAATGTGTTGTTTGAAGCTTTATTGGGCAAATGGGCACCAGAAGGTGTTATGGATGCCGATATTTATTTGGCATTGGTTACCATACACGGTACCATTATGGTATTCTTTGTATTAACGGCAGGTTTAAGTGGTACTTTTAGTAACCTCTTAATTCCGTTGCAGATTGGTGCACGAGATATGGCATCTGGCTTCCTTAATATGGTGTCTTATTGGTTGTTCTTCTTATCTAGTGTTATAATGGTAATTTCATTATTTGTAGAAGCAGGACCAGCCGCTGCAGGTTGGACAATTTATCCACCATTATCTGCATTACCAATGGCCCAAGGAGGTTCTGGTATGGGTATGACACTTTGGTTGGTATCTATGGCCATATTTATTGCATCTTCTTTATTAGGGTCATTAAATTATATTGTTACTGTAATCAACTTACGTACAAAAGGAATGTCAATGACAAGATTACCTTTAACCATTTGGGCATTCTTTATTACAGCTGTTATAGGTGTAATTTCATTCCCTGTATTATTATCAGCAGCATTACTTTTAATAATGGATAGAAGTTTCGGTACGTCCTTCTTCTTATCCGATATATTTATTCAAGGTGAAGTTTTACACTATCAAGGTGGTTCACCAGTATTATTTGAGCATTTATTTTGGTTCTTAGGACACCCAGAGGTATATATCGTTATACTTCCTGCGATGGGTCTGGTTTCAGAAATTATGGCATCAAATTCACGTAAGCCTATTTTTGGTTACCGTGCAATGATTATGTCTATTTTGGCGATTGCATTCTTATCGACAATAGTTTGGGGTCACCATATGTTTATATCAGGGATGAACCCATTCTTGGGCTCTGTATTTACATTTACAACCTTACTGATTGCAATACCTTCAGCAGTTAAAGCCTTTAACTGGATAACCACAATATGGAAAGGAAACCTACAGATGAATCCCGCAATGCTATTCTCAATAGGTTTTGTATCTACATTTATAACAGGTGGTTTAACAGGAATTATTTTGGGTGATAGCGCACTAGATATTAATGTACACGATACGTACTTCGTAGTAGCGCATTTTCACTTAGTGATGGGTATTTCTGCTTTATATGGAATGTTTGCAGGTATTTACCATTGGTTCCCTAAAATGTTTGGTCGCATGCTAAATAAAAATTTAGGTTACTTACATTTCTGGGTAACGGCAATTTGTGCTTATGGTGTATTTTTTCCAATGCACTTTATAGGAATGGCAGGATTACCAAGACGTTATTATACAAATTCTAATTTTCCTTTGTTTGATGATACGGCAAACGCCAATGTAATAATAACTATTTTTGCTATAGTTGGTGGTATTTTTCAACTGGTATATTTATGGAACTTCTTCTACTCAATATTCTACGGAAAGAAAACAGAGCAGAATCCTTGGAATTCGACTACGTTGGAATGGACAGCACCAGTAAAGCATATTCATGGTAACTGGGAAGGTGAAATACCTCATGTTTACAGATGGCCTTATGACTACAGTAAGCCAGGTCATGATGTAGACTTTGTACCTCAAAATGTACCATTATACGAAGGGGAAGAAGAGTTACAGCATTAGACATAACATAACCCTGAGCTTAGTAAAAGTAATAGGGGACATTATATTAAAAGGCCTTTCTGTTTTCAGAAAGGCCTTTTAATATATAATACTATAAATATTTATCTTTGTAGCGAACAAATCTTAAACCTTAACCTATTATGAAAAAAATTACCCAACTACTATTTGTTATTGTAACCTTAACTCTACCTTGCAATCTACTAGCTCAGGCAACTACTTTAGATTTCACGGGTGCATTTGTAAATATAACAGGCTTTATTCCATCACCTGCCACCGGTAGTATTACTCTATCTGATTCAAATTCTTATTCAGTTTCTAGTGTAGGGGGCGGAAGTGGAATTGTGACTAGAAATGGATCGAGTCAGTTAGCTTTTACCATGAATGACGATCAGTCGTATTATAGCTTTTCAAGAACAGATGGCTCCGAGTTTAAATTTGAGACCATAAATATTGAATTCAATATTTCAACTACAACTTCGGCTACCTTATCAGGGCTAAAAGATGGAGAAACAGTGGTTGGAGCTTTTAGCGCAATTACTTTTACGCAAAATTTAGCTCAAACCATAGACGTCTCTTCTAATCAAGCATTTAATGATGTTGACGAAGTAAGAGTGTACTTTAACGAATCGGTTGACAATAATGGGACTACTCTAATAAACTCAATTCAATACTCTTCAGCAATTTCTTTTAATGATACACGAACAAAAATTAGTTTTGAGCCAAATACTTGGCCGGTTGCTTCATCAGGTCAAGCTACAATTACAGGCGGAGAATTTACAGATGGAGATATAAAGTTAACCCTAAGTAGCGGTGATATCTATGTTGTTGATAACGATGGTAATGCTGGTACTCAAGCCTTATTCCCATCAAACTTTGTAAATGGTGAAACATTGACAATCGAATCGGTTGCTGGTGATGAATTCGATTTTCAAGAGTTAATAATCAATACATTTGGCACATCGTTGGATGCAAATTTTGTTTCAGCTGAAGGTTTTAAAAATGGATCATCAACTGGAATACAAAACACTGGAACAGGTTTTTCAGTATATCCATCTGTTGGCCAATATAGGGTCACTTTTGATGGTCTTATATTTGGTGATGTTGACCGTGTTGTCATTACAAGTGGTAACAATTTTGGGTTTAGTTTAAATGTAATTGATGATATTATTTTAAATTATAACACAGGGACTTTGAGTTTAGGTCAAGACTTATCAAAAAATGCCATAAATATATATCCGAACCCAGTAAAGAATAAGCTTCAGATAAATACGAACAATGCAGCTATACAAGAGATTACTATTTACGATATACTAGGTAAAACCATTTTAAAGTCCCAATCAAGTATAAGAGTTTTAGATGTGTCTCAATTAAAGTCGGGAATGTACTTAATCAAGATAAAAACAGATTATGGAACTTCAACAAAGCGTATAATTAAAGAATGAATGAACAATTAATTGTTTATATGCACTAGGCCTTTCTAAAACAGAAAGGCTTTTTCGTTATATTTGTTTTAATAGCTCTGTCATTCAGAGTAAAGCAAAAATCCAAAACTAAGAGATTACCATTTTTATGGGAAATGCTATGAACGAAAACCTAAATCCAAATAACGACAACTTTACACCAGAAGAACTTGATGTAGAAAAGAAATTAAGACCACTTACTTTTGAAGATTTTACAGGTCAAGACCAAGTGTTGGAAAATTTACTGGTGTTTGTTCAAGCAGCAAACCTTAGAGAAGAAGCTCTCGATCATACGTTATTTCACGGACCACCTGGATTGGGCAAAACGACTTTAGCCCATATCTTAGCCAATGAATTA
This sequence comes from uncultured Flavobacteriaceae bacterium, assembly GCA_964453045.1. Lineage (GTDB taxonomy): Bacteria > Bacteroidota > Bacteroidia > Flavobacteriales > Flavobacteriaceae > Winogradskyella. The sequence continues at coordinate 2,344 of CAYVNR010000020.1, read as the reverse complement.
GATGTTGGTATAAAGGTTACTTCCGGTCCTGTTTTGGATAAACCCGGTGATTTGGCAGGCCTATTAACAAATCTGGAAGATAGAGATGTACTTTTTATTGATGAAATCCATCGCCTAAGCCCAATTGTGGAGGAATATCTATATTCTGCAATGGAAGATTATAAGATTGATATTATGATAGAATCTGGGCCAAATGCCAGAACGGTTCAAATCAACCTAAACCCATTTACTTTGGTTGGTGCAACCACGCGTTCAGGATTATTAACAGCGCCAATGCGTGCTAGGTTTGGAATAAGTAGCCGTTTACAATACTATAAAACAGATTTACTAACAACAATTGTACAGCGAAGTGCTTCTATATTAAGCGTGCCAATTTCTATGGAGGCAGCTATAGAAATAGCGGGCAGAAGTAGAGGAACACCACGAATTGCCAATGCGCTATTAAGACGCGTTAGGGATTTTGCACAAATAAAGGGCAACGGTAAAATAGACATTCAGATTGCCAAATTTGCTTTAGAGGCCTTAAATGTAGACGCTCATGGACTGGATGAAATGGATAATAAAATCCTAACCACAATAATTGATAAATTCAAAGGTGGGCCAGTTGGTATTACCACCTTGGCAACAGCCGTAAGTGAAAGTTCTGAAACCATAGAAGAAGTTTACGAACCCTTTTTAATACAGCAAGGGTTTATAATGCGAACGCCACGCGGAAGAGAAGTCACAGAACAGGCTTACAAACACTTAGGGAAAATAAAAGGACCTACTCAAGGAGGGTTATTTTAGTTACCATTAATCCACAAATTCTGCACCTTACATAAATTCAACTATTATTTTGTGACTTTATCTAAAAGTAGCTAAAGCTTATTGGACTCAGTATATATTTGAATACCACATATATGCTTACAAATCATGAAAGACCTATCGCTTAAGCCATTTATCTTATTGACGGCATTTATTGTAACGTCTTGCCATTCAGATAAGGATGATTACGAGAATGTGTCTAGTACTTTAGAATTGGAAAACAGGATTATAGAATTGTATGGTTCTACTTCAGGGTTAATTCAACCTTTAGAAACGGACTATCTTTCAATTCCGAGTGATATTAATAACCCAATCACCGAGGCCAAAGTAAAATTGGGGAAATTGTTATATCATGAAACTATGATTGCCTTAAATCCAAATGCCGATGCTGGCATGTACACCTATTCTTGCGCGAGTTGTCATCATGTCGATGCTGGTTTTCAAAGTGGATTAAAACAAGGTATAGGAGATGGAGGACTGGGTTTCGGTACTCATGGTGAAGGCCGAATCAAAAACCCTATGTACGAGGATGCCGATTTGGATGTTCAACCCATAAGAACACCGACAACGTTAAATGTAGCCTTTCAAAAAGTAATGCTTTGGAATGGGCAATTTGGAGCCCTTGGCCCAAATGAAGGTACAGAATCGCAATGGACAGCTGGTACACCAAAAGAGAACAATAATTTAGGTTTCGAGGGAGTGGAAATTCAGGCTATAGCAGGTTTAGATGTTCATAGATTGCAGATTAATGCAGATGATATTATAAATTCTTCTTACAAAAATTTATTTGATACGGCTTTTTCGGAAATAGCTGAAAGTGAGCGATACACTAAGTTAAACGCTGCATTGGCTATTGCAGCTTATGAGAGAACGCTACTGCCTAATCAATCCCCTTTTCAAAAATGGTTAAGAGGTGAGGCTGACGCTATGGAACAAGATGAAGTCGCAGGTGCTAAATTATTTTTTGGTAAGGCACAATGTTATACATGTCATTCGGGCCCTGGTTTAAATGGTATGGATTTCCATGCATTGGGAATGAATGACCTTGAAGGAGCAGATGTTTTTAATGCTGTTGATATGGCAACAAGAAAAGGACGTGGAGGATTCACGGGAAACCCAGAAGATGATTTTAAATTCAAAACACCACAACTTTATAATTTAAAAGATGTTCAGTTTTTTGGACATGGAGGGAGTTTTCAGACTATAAAAGACGTAATAGAATATAAAAATACTGCGGTTGCCGAAAATGGAATGGTACCTCAAAATCGGTTGTCTTCACTTTTCGTAGAATTGAACTTAACGGAAACTGAGATAGATCAGTTAACCGTATTTCTTGAGAAGTCTTTATATGATGATAATTTGAGTCGTTATGTTCCGGAATCCATTCCTTCTGGTAATTGTTTTCCTAATGCAGATTATATGTCATCTTCAGATTTAGGATGTGAATAAAATTTCACCTATTACGTCACATTGAGTACAATCGAAATGCATAATTAATGTGAGTTCGATATAATAATAGAACATCCAAGATGTAAAAGAC
>CAYVNR010000019.1:0-70952 GCA_964453045.1 uncultured Flavobacteriaceae bacterium | reverse complement strand
AAGCAGATTGCCTTATCGATTCTAAATTTATTTAGAGTAGGAAAGTCCGAACACCATAGTGCAACATAGTGGTTAACAGCCACCAGTCGTAAGACTAGGAAAAGTGCAACAGAAAGTATGTACAGGTAATGCTGTAGTGAAATCAGGTAAACTCTATGTGGTGCAATGCCATGTAAACTAACGTTTGAGTGTGCACGCGCGATTGTTAGAGGGTAGGCAGCTAAAGTTTGCTGGTAACAGTAAACGCAGATAAATGATAAGGGCTCTTCTTTTAAGAATTCATTTCCCAAAAAGAAAATGTACAGAATTCGGCTTATAGATTTGCTTAAATACAAAAAACCCTTTACAATATCTGTAAAGGGTTTCGTTTTGATTTAATTAGTTAGGATAGTAACTTAGGTCTGGTCTAACGCTGGCTTCTAACTGATCGTATTTTGTGGTCAGCTTAATGACATTCCAGAATGTAGCATCTTTCTCATCACCTAAGATTTTATCGTTTTCCTCACCGCCTTGAGCAATATCTATTTCAGAAACCCCAGCTACGGATACCATATAGTAACTTTCTTCACTACCAAAGCCACTGTGATAGACTTCATAACCATTTTTAACACCTTTAGTTTTAAACATTTCTTTTACTTTGGCCATAGCTTCACCCATTTCTTTGCCATTTTTAGGCGAGTAATAAAGAAAATGGTATTCTCTTTTGTTTTTACCTTGGGTACTATAGTCCTCTGGGATATAAGAGAGTTCTGGCATAAAATGAACAATGGCATCGCTATGGGAATCATAACATTCATCCATACCATCAAACATTTTGTTCATCTCTTCTTTACCTACTTTTTTAGCCAAGGATTCCATTGGGTTTTTATCCAAGTCTGCCATACTAGATATTGGGCTTACATAAACGTAGCGACCATCTTCCACACTGATAGTTGTCCAAGTCATATCTTTAATATTATTCTCTTCGCATACAGTTTTAAATTTCTTGCTTAGCTCTTCGTACTTGGGCATCATTTCAAATTTTACATTGTCTGTATGTACAACAAACATTGTTGGTTGTGTCTCTTCTTCCTTTTCTTGTGAATTGGAAAAGTTGAAAGCAAATAAAGAAGTCAATAGAATTAGAATTCCTTTTTTAAAAATTTTCATAATTGTTTGGTTTTGGTTAATAGCTTTATTAACCATATCAAAAATAGAAGTGCAAAAACTTGTAGAAATAAAGCAGAGGAACTCTGCAAAGGCTTATAAAGTTAATGAAAATATTTTATTGGGAATTAGCCTACAGTACTGTTAATCAATTTTTTACAAAAAAACTAAAGGCATTACCTCCATAATTTTTTGAATATGAATAATATTCTAAATGACTTAAGTCTGTATACTTTGAATGCTCAACTACAAGAGTTCCTTCTGCTTCCAGTAGTTCATTTTTAAACACTAACTCTGGGATCTTGGCAAATAGGCTCACTTCAAAATTATAAGGCGGGTCAGCAAAGATGATAGTATGTTGTTGTTTAGAGTTTTCTAAAAACTTGAATACATCACTTTTAACGGTATTTATAGGCATTTTAAAAGCTTCAGAGGTTTCGTTTATAAACTTTATGCAGCCATAATTGGCATCAACCGCTGTTATTTGTTCTGTGCCCCTGGATGCGAATTCATAACTGATGTTTCCGGTTCCAGAAAATAAGTCTAAAACCGAAATATCGTCAAAATAATATTGATTATTAAGTATATTGAATAGGGCTTCTTTGGCCATATCTGTGGTTGGCCTTACAGGAAGCTTTTTTGGAGCCTGTATTTTTCTGCCTTTGTATATACCAGAAATAATACGCATTAAAATGAGTTTAAGATTAGAAAGTGATGATGAAGGTTTTTGTCTTTAATGATTTCTGAAAACTTATAATTAAAATCTGTGCCGATGATATCTACATGTCTTACATAGGTATAAAGCATTCGGTACAACTCGTCGTCTTTTTCTATACGGCCACTTAGTTTAATTTCAGTAGTTTCTACATCTAATTTCAACTGCTCGAAAACAAATAGAACGTAATAGATAAAATCTTCTTTACTGTGATATTCAAAAACATTAAATAATTGTAACTGGCCTTTGTCTAAAACCAGTACTTCTATTGAAGAACTGTTGACTTGTACGTAAACTTTTGCCTTTTTATCGCTACCATTTTTTTGTAAAATAGTATCAATTAATAAGGTTGAGGAATGCTTGTATGTAAATTCACCAAAGGTTTCAAAAATATAGTTGTTGATGTTTACATAAGGTATATAGACGTTTACACTATCGTTGATTAATATTTCATCGTGCGTAATAAAATCGGTCTTTAAAATTTTAGCATTAAACTTTAGGTAATCTGCTTTTAGGTTTTCGCTGTAAAGTGCTTTTGGAATAAGTGTGGCCAATTCGTTTTGATGAATAACTACAACAGAATTAAATTCATCAGAAAAAGCCGTATTACTGCTCATCTCAGTCTTAATGCGGTTGAGCGTATCAAAAGGTGTGAGTTTTTGCTCAAAAGCAATATACTTAAGAAACTCAATGGTGTTAGAAGTTCTATTTAGAATACAAAAAGAAAGCCCATTCAAATTTACTTGAATGGACAATGCTTTAATATTGTTTTTGGTCAAAACTTACTCTTTTTTTGAATAGTTTTTAGGCCAGTTACCTGTAGTATTAACTTCTTCTAGAGAGCCCACCTTTAAAGTTGGTCCGTTAACACCATCTACAGAAACGACTTGCTTTTCCTTTTTTACTAGATACTTGTCTTGATCGTATAAAATAATTTCCTTATCTGCTGTGACTTCAAAAACTGATATATCATCTAATTTATCTGTCTTTAAAGAAAATTTGGCACCTTCTTTACCAATACCAACATCAGCCATATTTTTATAGCGATTATCACCTTTAAATATAGAATCCTTAACAGTATAATAACTTAACGTATCAATAAGTGTAATGGTTTTCATGGTTTCAACACCACCAAAAGCGAGTGTTCTTTCTTTGTCCAATACCAATGTGTCACGTCTTTGGGTGATTGGTACTTGTCCATTTTCAACAAAATCAATTAACTTATCAAAATCACCTGCATATTCGCCGTGTACTTCTTTATATGCCAATTGTGAGTCTCTAATATCTATTAAACGATCAATAACTACTTCATAACGTTTAACTTTTAGCTTGTTAAACTGAATTTCTTTATAAACAGACATAAACGTTATATAACCTAAATAAACAATCAATCCCCAAAGCACAAGATGTATAACTGGCTTTAACTTCTTTGGTACAAATTTGTCAATTAACCAAACAATGGCTATGGTTAAGATAATAATAACTACAATTGCAATAATTATGTTCATATCAATATATATTAATTAGGTCTCTCGCAAATCTACAATTTTTTTTTGTTGGTAAAAACTATCTAAATAAAAAATAAAGAAGCGAGTTAAATTATCCATTACAAAATACAGAATAATGCTATATTGCTTCATATTTGTTTCTGTATGATCACCAATGCTTCTGCATTCTATTCGTTATTAAAATCCAAGTTTCCGTTTCAGCCCACTTCTAAACAAGATATGGTGCTGATGCAGTTATCGGAATTCATTTTCAATAAATCATCTAATTCCATTTATTTGCTTAGAGGTTACGCTGGTACTGGTAAAACAAGCATTATCGGAACCATAGTTTCTAATTTGTGGCAAGCTAAAAAAAGTGCCGTACTACTTGCACCAACAGGAAGAGCAGCTAAAGTAATTTCCAATTATTCAAAAAAAGAGGCTTTTACAATTCATAAGAAAATATATTTCCCAAAAAAGGATAGAGGAGGAGGCGTTAAATTTGTGATGCAGCCCAACAAACATAAAAATACCATTTTTATAGTGGATGAAGCCTCGATGATACCAGACTTGCCTTCAGATTCCAAACTATTTGAAAACGGTTCACTCTTAGATGACTTAATGCAATACGTGTATTCTGGTCATAATTGCAAATTATTACTCATAGGCGATAAAGCGCAATTGCCACCTGTGAAGTCTGATTTAAGTCCTGCATTAGACAAAGATAAACTCAGTTTAAACTATAATAAAGATGTTACTGGTATAGAACTTGATGAAGTGGTTCGCCAAGAACAAGACTCTGGTATTCTGGAAAATGCTACAGAGCTGAGGGCAGTTTTAGAAACAAGCTTTTATGAGAGCTTTAAGTTCAATGTTGATGCCTACAAGGATATTGTGAGACTTGTTGATGGTTACGAAATTATGGATGCAATAAACGATGCTTACAGCAATGAAGGTTATGAGGAAACAGCCATTATAGTGCGTAGTAATAAGCGTGCCAATCAATATAACAAGCAGATAAGACAGCGTATATTATTTAATGAAAGTGAATTGTCTTCTGGCGATTATTTAATGGTAGTTAAGAATAACTATTTTTGGATAAAACCAACAACAGAAGCAGGTTTTATAGCTAACGGAGACATTATTGAAGTTCTGGAGATATTTAGCATAAAAGAGCTCTACGGTTTTAAATTTGCCGAAGTAAAAATAAAAATGGTAGATTATCCTCGTATGCGACCTTTTGAAACCGTTTTGTTACTCGATACAATTGATGCAGAAAGTGCCTCTTTGAGCTACGAAGAATCTAACCGTTTATATCAGGAAGTATCTAAGGATTATGCAGATGAAACTTCAAACTACAAGCGTTTTTTAGGTGTAAAGAACAATGCTTTTTTTAATGCGCTACAAGTAAAATTTTCGTATGCCATAACATGTCACAAATCGCAAGGTGGACAGTGGAATACTATTTTTGTAGAACAGCCTTACTTGCCAAATGGCATGGATAAAGATTATATACGGTGGCTTTATACGGCTGTGACTAGGGCCAAAGAAAAGTTATATTTAATAGGATTTAAGGACAATATGTTTACAGAAAATTCTTTAAATTAGAAGCATCACTATGAAACCAATTGCAGATAAATGTTTCAGATATAAAAAACTGTAATCTAAAACCTATAAATCATCCTAAAACCGTATTTTTGAGATGGTCTAAACTAAATACATGAAGATTATATCCATGATACCTGCACGCTACAGTGCATCACGTTTTCCAGGTAAGCTCATGCAGAACCTAGCAGGTAAATCTGTTATTCTAAGGACTTACGAAGCCACCGTAGCTACAGAACTTTTTAGTGAAGTCTATGTGGTTACGGATAGTAAAATTATCTATGATGAAATCGCAAATAATGGAGGTAAGGCCATAATGAGTAAAACCGAACATGAATCGGGAAGTGATAGGATTGCTGAGGCTGTTGCCGATGTAGATTGTGATATTGTTGTAAATGTGCAAGGTGATGAACCGTTTACAGAACGTGAAAGTTTATATAAAGTTTTAGAAGTCTTTAAAGGTGATGTCAATAAAGAAATCGATTTGGCCTCTTTAATGGTAGAAATTACAGATTGGGAGGAAATCAACAATCCCAATACAGTTAAGGTTATTGTAGATCAAAATAATTTTGCGTTATACTTTTCACGAAGCCCAATTCCATTTCCAAGAGATAAGGAAGCTGGCGCACGTTATTTTAAGCACAAAGGCATATATGCTTTTAGAAAAGAAGCTTTGCTAGATTTTGCTGTATTGCCAATGCGGTTTATTGAAGCCACTGAGAAGATTGAATGCATTCGTTACTTAGAATATGGCAAACGTATAAAAATGGTTGAAACTGAAGTTCAAGGTGTAGAAATAGACACGCCTGAAGATTTAGAAAGAGCAAAGCGTTTATGGAAGTGAGTTACAAAAATGTGAAGGTAATTGGCTTTGATGCTGACGATACGCTTTGGGTGAATGAAACCTATTTCCGTGAAGCAGAGGAGGAAGCAGGTCAACTATTGTCACATTACGAAACACCAAATAAAATAGACCAAGAGCTGTTTAGGATGGAAATAAAAAACCTACCAACTTATGGATATGGAGTTAAAGGGTTCGTACTTTCTATGATAGAGTTGGCGTTAGAATTATCTAACGGAACGGTTTCCAATGCTATTATCGGAAAGATGCTTCAAATAGGTAAGGACATGATTAATAAGCCCGTAGAGTTGCTCGATGGTGTAGAGGAGGTCTTGAGTACTTTATCAAAGGATTATAGGTTAATAGTTGCGACCAAAGGAGATTTGTTGGATCAAGAACGGAAGTTAGAAAAATCGGGGTTATTACAATATTTCCACCACATTGAGGTACTAAGTGAAAAACAAGAAGCCAATTACAAGAAGCTTCTAAAGCATTTAGATATAAAGCCATCAGAATTTTTAATGGTAGGTAACTCATTAAAATCCGATATTTTACCATTAGTAAATATTGGTGCTAAAGCTATCCATGTGCCATTTCACACCACTTGGCAGCACGAAAGGGTGACAAAAAAAGATACTAATGGCGCAGAATATAGAACCGTAAAAAATTTAAATGAAATTTTAAATTATTTTAAAACTAATAAATAAACTAAGTTTTTATTTTTGTTAAAGATTACAGAGTAAATGATATATAAGAATTATCCAATGGTGTCCAGAGTTGTATTCGGGCGCGGCAGTTTCAATCAATTAGATGAAATACTCGCACCCAAGCGTAAGGGACGCAATGCACCATTTATATTTTATGTTGATGATGTTTTTAAGGGCAATCATTGGTTAACTTCGAGAATAACTTTGTCTTATAAGGATAAAATCATTTACGTGCCAACCAAGGAAGAACCAAAAACTTCACAAATTGACCAATTGGTCGAAGATATTATACTAGAGCATAGCGAATTGCCATCTGGTATTATAGGTATCGGAGGAGGAATAGTTATGGATATTGCTAAGGCAGTATCGTTAATGTTAACCAATAAAGGTGAATCCAAGGATTATCAAGGTTGGGATTTAGTTAAATATCATGGTATATATCATGTGGGCATACCTACAATTTCTGGTACAGGGGCTGAAGTGTCTCGTACCACAATATTAACAGGGCCAGAACGTAAATTAGGAATCAATAGTGATTATACACCTTTCGATCAGGTTATTCTGGATCCTGAATTGACAAAAGATGTGCCAAAAGATCAATGGTTTTATACTGGTATGGATTGTTTTGTGCATTGTATTGAATCGCTCAATGGTACATTTTTAAATGCATTTAGTCAGAGTTATGGAGAAAAGGCATTTGAGCTGTGTAAAGAGATTTTTCTCGAAGATACTTTAACGAAAGAAGATGCTCAAGATAAATTAATGATGGCATCTTGGCATGGTGGGATGAGTATAGCCTATTCGCAAGTAGGTGTTGCACATGCTATGAGTTATGGCTTAGGGTATTTGCTGGGAATAAAACACGGTATTGGCAACTGTATTGTTTTTGATCATTTGGAAGAATATTATCCGGAGGGAGTAGCCATGTTTAAGGCAATGAAAGCTAAGCATAACATTCAACTACCTCAAGGCCTATGTGCAGATTTAGATGACCATCAATTTGATGCTATGATAGATGTTGCCCTGAGCTTAGAACCTCTGTGGGAAAACGCTATCGGAAAGAACTGGAAATCTGTAATTACACGTCAAAAATTGCTAGAGCTCTACCAAAAGATGTAAGATGCACTGGTTAGCAAAATTCATTTACTTTAAACTTCTGGGTTGGAAAATTGTTGGAAATACAAATTTTTCAAAAGATACAATTAAAAAGGCCGTAATTATCGCAGTGCCACATACGAGTTGGCACGATTTCTACATCGGTATTCTACTGCGAAAAGTCACGAGAGTTAAAACCAATTTTGTCGGAAAAAAAGAATTATTTACATGGCCTTTTGGCTATTATTTTAGGGCAGTGGGAGGAAAGCCTTTAGACCGAACCTCTGGGCAAAACAAAGTAGAAGCCATTGCTAAATTATTTGATGCTGAAGAAGAGTTTAGACTTGCCTTAGCACCAGAAGGTACACGTAAAAAGGTAGAAGAATGGAAAACGGGTTTTTATTACATAGCTAAAGCAGCCAATGTACCTATTATTATGTTTACGCTAGATTTTAAGAATAAACAAAATAAGGTATCCGAACCGTTTTATATAACGGATAATAAGGAAGCTGATTTTAAATTTATGAAAGCATTTTATAAAGGGGTAGAAGGCAAAGTGAAAGCTTACAGTTGATTTAACCGGTGGTTTTTTCTGTTACAGAGTTTCCGCTTATCTCATCGTGCTTTTTGGCGGATAAAGAGAATAAATTTTCAATTGTTTGCTAACAACATAAATTTATAGTGCAATTCTTGGCATGAGAATTGTGTTTAATCTAAATGCAATGAAACATAAAGTAAACTTATAAGTCCCTAAAAAGAAACATTGCAATTACAAAAGAAGCTATCTAAGTATTAACTAGATAGCTTTTTTTCTATATACATGCTTAATAGTCTGTTGGTGCGCGACCTTAGTTTATTTTTAAAATAACGCGTTCTGCCCAAAACCACACCTTTAAAACCAAGGGCTTGTTTAGACCAACTATATAGACTGAAACTATCAATATGACTAATGATTAGACCGTCTTTAAATTTAAACTCCGCATCGATTTTATTATGCACTTCCCTACCAGTTTTGCTGAAAGTATAAAAAGCTTCCCAGTGAGCAGAACCCTCATTTTCATTGGCTTCAATATTTGAAACCTCGACTTTAAAGTCTTTTCCATTCTGTGATTCGCAAAGCATTTGCCACATGGCTTTGGCTCTAATTCCCTTTAAAACCCCAAACACAGGATCCTCAAAGATTATATCATCATGGTAATAAGAAGTCATTGTATTGGCATCTAAATCATTAAATGCTTTGTAAAAATCGATAATAATAGTCTTCATCTTAAAATAAATTTGAAATTATAAAATCATAGAGCAATGCAGACAGTTTCCGTCATTCAGCAATTATATTAGGGTTAATCAGTGGTTAGCTATAAAAGCAAAAGACTTCCTTTGAGGGAAGCCTTTTTTATTCCAAAATAATTTTATTTCTAAAACCTATATCTGTACGATCATCAAATTCAAAATCAAAATAACCAGCATCATCTTTTTTACCACTAACATTTGCTTTTGCTCTACCGATTTCAAGTCCGTTTTTGTTATAGGCTTTTGCTGTAACGTTACTATCAAAATCTTCATTGAAGATAAGATATATTGTTAATTTATTATTTTTTCCAATAGGTTGATTTTCAATATTGTAAACACCATTTCTTAAACCTTTGTTTAAAAGGTTTTCAGACAGCACAATTTCACATTCTAGTGTTTTATCTACGCCTTCAGAAACACCTTCAAAAAATTCAGTAGCGGTTTCGCCTACAACTTCTCCACCTTTGTTAATACCTTCCTTGGTTTTATTGGCTATTCCATTACACGATACCAATACCAAACATATCATGCATGGGATCCATATATTTGATTTCATTTTTTAATATGCTAATAGTGCATTATAAAAATACATTAAAAATCAATAAGATCAGCACATTTGAATGACACATAAATATAAGGGCATTCCCAGAGTAATGTTAAAAGGAAACGTAATTGCCAATGCCATTGGTAAATACAAGCTCGGATTTGCCTTTGGTACAGCCAGGCGCATTGCAGCCGGTACAGCGATATAAGAAGCACTAGCAGCTAATATGGCGAAGAGCAATCTATTGCCAACATTTTCCGTAAATGTTGAGCTTATAAAAGCAACGGCTATACCATTGATAATTGGCACCACTATGGCAAATATAAGTGCAAACCAACCTTTTTTGAGAAAGGCACCTAACTTTTTTCCGCTGGTGATTCCCATATCCAGTAAGAAGACAGCCAAGAATCCTTTAAAGAGGTCGGTTGTAAATGGCTTAATACCTTGTGCTTGTTCTTCACTTGCTAAAAAGCCAACAACTAAACTCCCTAAAATAAGTAATACACTTCCGTTGGTCAGTGCATGTTTGGCAACCTTGCCCATAGATATTTTAACAGGATTGTCTTTGTCGTATATTGATATTAAAAGTAGCCCAACGATAATAGATGGGGCTTCCATCAATGCCATAACAGCGACCATGTGGCCACCAAAGGTTATTTGTTCTATTTCTAAAAAGGAAATGGCCGTTACAAATGTTACAGCACTAACGGAGCCGTAAGCCGCAGCAATAGCCCCTGCATTTGCAACACTAAATTTTCTTCTCAATATGTAGTAGGAATATATTGGTACTACGACTGCCAATAGAATCCCAAATAAAAGCGACCATAAAATTTCTAAATTTAGGTCGCTATGAGAAAGCTCTTGCCCACCTTTAAATCCTATGGATAATAGTAGATAAAGGGAAATAAATTTTGAGGAATTGGGTGGAATTTCTAAATCACTCTTAAGTTGTACTGCGATAATACCCAGAAAAAAAAACAGGAGTGCTGGGTTAGTTAAATTATCAACTAACAAATGTAAATCCATATGTTATAAGTCTAGATTGTAATAGGGTTGGTTAGATATCAAGTAAGCTTCTGATTCTTACTTTTTAATAAAAGTAATGTCTAAAGTACCGTTAATAACGATTTCATAGTTTTCACGTCGTGCAGTATCAATGTACCCTTTGGCTACTTCTTTTTCCTGCTTTAATTCTTCTATACGTGAATTTTCGTAAGTAGTATCACAGTTTTCATTGCCTTCACACAGACTTAGACGCTGTATTTTATGATAGTTTATTTTTTGATCTATGAGAGCATTTATAATATGAGAGGCTTCAGAAGGCTTAAACATACCCTCAACTAGATTAATTTTTTGTTCGGTCTTTTTTTCGACTTGCTTTACGGTATTTTTCATAATTCTATAGTTTTAATAAATGTTGTTTTATCTTTAATTAGTTTCCATTAGTTTAATGATTGCTATGCACATGATTATAAATGCACATATAGCAATATGTTCTATAAAAACATTGTCATTCATGTAAGAAAGTGTGAGTAAACCCGAAACTCCTAACAAAGTTAATGCTGCCCCAACCTTATTTCTTAAAGTAGATTGCTTAGAGTCTGTATCTCTTAATCTTTTGATTGTAGTATTAGATTCTAATCTAGCCATATTTAAATTGTATTATTAATTATTATAATTTATTCACAGTGCAAAGTTGAAACAAAAAATTTATTTATTTTTATATATATTTTTTATCATACATATAAATATTATTTATGAACTACACTTTACATCAACTACAAATCTTCTTGAAGATCACGCAGTTAAAGAGTATTACCAAAGCATCGGAAGCGTTATTTTTGAGTCAACCTGCAGTTTCAATTCAGTTAAAAAAGTTTCAAGATCAGTTTTCAATACCATTGACCGAAGTTGTCGGTAGGCAGCTTTACGTTACAGATTTTGGTTGGGAAATAGCCGAAGCAGCAGAGAAAATACTTAATGAAGTTCAGGCCATTAACTACAAAACGATGTCATTTAAAGGTCAGGTGTCAGGACGCTTAAAAATTTCGGTTGTTTCTACAGGAAAGTATGTTATGCCTTATTTTTTATCAGATTTTATAAATAAAAACAAAGGGGTTGATTTGGTAATGGATGTTACCAACAAAGGAAGTGTTGTAAACAGCCTTGAGAAAAATGAAGTAGATTTTGCCTTAGTTTCTGTTGTACCTAACCAATTGAATTTAGACCGCGTTGAGCTTATGGAAAATAAATTGTTTTTAGTGGGTGGTACCAATTTAAAACTAAATAAAAAGGCATCTCCCAAAAAACTATTTGAAACTTTTCCATTGATTTATAGAGAAGACGGATCTGCAACCAGAAATGCCATGGAAGCTTATATTGCAAGTCACGATATTTCAACCCGAAAAAAAATGCAACTCACTTCTAACGAAGCTTTAAAACAAGCTGTCTTAGCTGGACTTGGGCTTTCTATAATGCCATTAATAGGCATTAAAAACGAACTTAAAAATAATGACCTACAAATTATTCCATTTAAGGATTTGCCAATAGTGACCAATTGGAATTTGGTATGGCAAAAATCAAAAAACCTTTCGCCGGTTGCCATGGCTTATTTAGAGTTTTTAAAATTTGAAAAAGATAGGATTATTAAAGAAAATTTTGACTGGTATGAAGAGTATTAAATACGCTTAATCTTATCTATGATTTTGCGTATACCAGAATATACAAATGCATTCGTCCTAGCATAGTAAAACGAAATGAAACATACAGTTGTGAGAAATGTTAAAGCACCAATTACTGCCTGCCATGGTGTAAGCGTTTTTCCTATAAGTTGGTGCAAGCCAATACCAGTAAAACTGCCGTAGATGACTATGAAATGAATCACGTATATGGATAGTGTTTTTTGTCCTATCCGTAATATTAAAGGCTGTTTGATGTATTTTTCTAAGAGATAGAATATAGAAAATAGGATTAAAACATTGCCAAGTCTAGTAAATAGATAGTTGTAGTAAGCAACATCCTCAAAAAGCTTAACATTAAGCAAATAATAGAGTTGATTAAATAGCCAAGACGATTTAAAAATTAAAGACCAACCACAGACAAAAAAACCAATGACAATCGCCAATTTAAAACGTGGTCTCTCTAAATATCTATAAAATAAAGTAGATATAAACGCCCCAAAAGCCATATAGCCAAACCATGGCAGAATGGTAAATACAGAACCGTTTGCTTTAGTTAAATAATTTGAAAGCAACACTGTTAGGTTTGGGTATTCTAAATATCTATATAATGGTTCGGTCAAAAAAATAGACAAACCGAGCACTAACATTAAGATTGAGAACACCAAGGTTTTCTTTAATGTTAGTTTATAAATAATTACAATTATTATTAATGATAAGCCTATGCATTGTAGCACATCTACAATTAAGAAATAGCTACTAAACTTTCCGATTAACCATTTAAAAATGGGCACGCGCAATAAGTAACCTATACCTATGAGCATTAAGCCTCTATTAAGACCTTTACGCATACGTTGCTGTAGGTTTCCGTTATTTTTAGCACGTATTAATAAGTATGAAAATATAAGTCCAGAAATAGTAAAAAATGTTGGAGCTGTAATTCCTCTAAAATACTTCCATATCCAAAAAACGGTTTTGGATTCGTCTCTGTAAGATACATCCAATAAGGTATCTATAAAGTGCCCTTGTAGCATCATTAATATGGCAAATGCTCGGACTGCATCAATAAAATATAGACGTTTTTTATTCAATTTAGAGAATGGGTTGGTATACAAATGTACTCTTTAGAGCACAAATACTTAGAAGAAGTCTTAATTCTATCTGTAAATACTAATGTTATTTTCATAAAAAAGACATGTTATACTTCAATCTTTTTGCATTGAAATCTATGGTTTTCTATATTAAAATCTAAAAAAACACATAGCGATTATAAGAAAAATCTTAGTTAGAATTTGTAATTATTGCTAAGAATATCGTCATATGGCTCTAAATCAGTGACTTTAATCGAATAAATAATGCTAACTGAGGTATTTTTAATTATTTGTCAGTCTATTATTGCAATTTGTATAATAGTGAATTCATTGTTATGTATTATTTGTATCAAAAACCAAAAACACCTACAATACAATATAAGCATACGCTGATAATGATAAAATAATTAAACCAAATCGAACCATGACCATTTCTGACAAACTTAAATTCTCATTGCTTAAAAGTCGCTTGGGCAGACTTGTAAGGGATATTGAAAGTAGGCTAATAGTACTGAAAATGATGTTTTCTAATTCAAAAAAAGCCAACCTAAAGACCGTTTATTGTATTTCTCCTTACAAAACCGGTACCACGTATTTATCCAGTTCTTTTAAACCAGAAATATCTCAACACGAACCCATACATTATACATCTTACAAAGTCTTGGATAGGGATTTCGACAAGTATTTTACCAAGCGATTAAATTATTTGGACTTAAAACTAGAATGTTCTGGATCGTGGAGTGCTTACATTGAAGAGCTGGCAAACAATAAAGTTGCCAAGGATTTAGAATATATATGTGTTTTGAGATCTCCTTCATCATGGATAACTTCGGTAATTAATTATTGGAATAAAACCAACATGCTAAAGTTTCATTTCGATATACCTCTCGAATTCTTTTGGAAACATAAAGTAGGTGTAGATTTACGCGCTTTTGATTTTAAGGAGGACAATAAAGAGAATCAAGAAATTATAGATAAATTGATTAAGTTTTATTTTGATTTTACCGAAAAAACTAAACTGCTAAAAAACGTAACTTATATTGATTTAAAAGATATTGGCGAAAGTATACCAAAGGTAGAGGAATTAATAGACGAAAAAGCTGCTGTTAAGGATAGCTGGAAAAGGGAAAATAAAAAGAAGCAATTTATTTACAAAAACGATTCTATAGACGAAGCTTATAATCAACTTACCGCTACTCTTGTAGAGAAAAAAAAACATGAGCCAATGGTAAGGCGGCTTGTATCTTAAGCCTTAGTGAGCTATAAAGACCAACATAGAAAGCTATAATTCACTTTTCACTTTTTAAAACTGTTGTAAAATTATCATAAGTTTCATGGGTTTAGTACATTTATAACCTATGGAGTTTCTTAATCAACTGCTCAAAGACTTTTCTGCCTTAGCTTGGAGTTTCCCCTTCATGATATTATTCATTGGTGGTGGGTTATACTTACTTATTCGTTCCCGGTTTTTGCCATTTCGATATTTGGGACACGCCATTTCTGTATTGAGAGGGAAATACGATGATTCAAATGATCCAGGGCAGATTTCACATTTTCAAGCTTTAACTACAGCTTTGTCTGCAACTGTTGGCATGGGCAATATTGCTGGTGTAGCTGTGGCTATATCTATTGGTGGTCCTGGAGCGGTATTTTGGATGTGGATAAGTGCAGTCGTTGGTATGTCCACTAAATTTTTCACCTCCACATTAGCAATACTATATAGGGGAAAAGATAGTGCAGGTGAAATCCAAGGAGGGCCAATGTATTTTATTATGGAAGGTTTGGGTAAAACATGGAAGCCTCTGGCCATATGCTTTAGTATTTGTGGGTTAATTGGCGCGTTGCCTGTATTTAATGTTAATCAATTAACCCAAGCTTTAAATGATATTTTACTTATACCCAATGGTTTTGAAGTAAGCTTTTCATCTAATCTTTGCATAGGTTTGGTATTGATAAGTATAACGGCTCTAGTGATTTTAGGAGGAATAAAACGTATTGGTAATGTAGCATCACGCTTAGTGCCTAGTATGGTTGTTCTTTACTTTGTTTTGGTCGTCATAATTTTAGTGGCACATAATGATGTTTTACTATATTATTTAAAACTTATAGTTACCGATGCATTTGCGGCGGACTATTATCAAAAAGAAGATACTATTTTTGGAGGAGTTCTTGGAGCCTTAATATTACATGGTGTAAAGCGTGGTGCGTTTTCTAACGAAGCTGGTATTGGAACCGCACCAATGGCTCATGGTGCTGCAAAAACAGACGAACCCGTAAGAGAAGGTTTGGTGGCAATGTTGGGACCTGCAATAGATACTTTAATAGTGTGTACGTTAACGGCATTGGCCATTTTAGTTACTGGTGTATGGGAAACTACTTCAGATAATGGTGTGAGCCTTACGGCTTCTGCATTCGGAAGTGTTATGCCTTCTTTTGGTAAATACGCTCTATTGATCTGCATAGCGGTATTTAGTATGAGTTCTTTATTCTCATATTCGTATTATGGTACAAAATGCATGTCGTTTCTTTTTGGTGCAGATAAGAAGCACTACTATAACTATTTCTATATTCTAAGTATTTTAATTGGTGCTACAACCAGCCTCAGCATGATGATTAATCTCATTGATGGTGTTTTTGCACTGATGGCAATTCCGACAATGACCACTACAATAATTTTAGCTCCAAAAGTCATTAAAGTTTCTAGGGTTTATTTTCAAAAGCTTAAAAACAATAACTAAATTTTGTTTAGCAGGTTTTAACTATTAATCAAACAAAACGACTTCATTTGTATATATTATGCTAAATTGATATATTTATGCTAAATTAATATATATGAAGATTGATCTTTGCCCTAACTGTAATTCAGAAAACTATATAAAGAGTGGTATAGTGAATGACAGGCAGCGATACAAGTGTAAATCTTGTAACTATTATTTCACCGTCAACAAGCTGGGCAAGAAAATTGATGATTATTATGTTAATAAGGCTTTGCAGTTATATTTAGAAGGTCTAACCTATCGTGAGATTGAACGAATTCTAGGTGTTTCTCATGTTAGTATTATGAACTGGGTGAAAAAATATAACATTAAACGGCCATACAATTCTAAGTATCACCCTACGTATAAAATTTTAAATGCAGAAGAGCTTTCTCGTTTTTTTTCAAATGCCGAAAATCTATCCGGAGCTGGAGCATTGGTTACAGAACTTGGTGACAAGTTCATGCTAATTAAATGGGAACGTTTTAGGGATTAGTCATATCGTTTGTTTCCTGTTATTCTCTTTGTTACCTGCTTCATTTTACTTTCAATTCTGCATCAGTTTTTAAATCAATTGTTTTGGTTTATAGCTTATAAGTATAATAATTTAGCAAAAAACTATATTAACTTTTTTTTAAGGCTTACTTTTTTAGAGTTTAGTAGTGCACACAAAACCAATGTTTAACTAACTAAATCTCTAATTTTTATGAAGAAAACAGGTCTCATGCTGATAGGATTATTCTTTTCTTGTCAGCTTTTTTTTGCCCAAGGTGCTCCTGATTACACAGGCGGTATGAAGGTAAAACTAAATGAAGATGGTACAAAGTATTTTCGTATCATCTCTTGGGCGCAATTTTGGGCACAACACAATTCTGACCGTCCTGCCGATGAAAACGGCAATGATCAGAGCGACACTAACTTTAGTATAAGACGCGCCCGTGTTTTAATGTATGCGCAATTGAACAAAGATTTTTTAATCCTTACACATTTTGGACTTAACAGCTTAAATGCGGATAACATGTCTGCCATAGGAACAGGTGATAGATCACAATTGTTCTTTCATGATGTTTGGGGACAATACCGATTAAGTAACGACCATGCCATAGGTGGTGGTTTGCACTATTGGAATGGTATATCTCGTGCCAACAACCAAAGTACACTTAATATGATGACCCTCGACAATACGCGTCAGGCTTGGGCTACAATTGGACTATCCGATCAGTTTGCACGTCATATGGGGGTGTATTTAAAAGGTAAATTCGGTAAACTTCAGTACAGAGTTTCTGTAAACGATGCCTTAACTGATAATCTACAAAGCTCTGCGACACCAACCAATGGCGGGGCGGCTATTTATTCCGGTAGAAGATTGCTGGGTTCTAAAGATGCGGGTAGGGTTTATGCAGGTTATTTCGATTATAACTTCTTGGATCAAGAGTCAAACTTTTTACCATACAAAGTCGGAACATACCTTGGTGGTAAAAAAGTGTTTAATGTAGGTGCTGGTTTCTTTTTGCATCCTAAAGGTTCTGTTTCAGCTGATAGCTCTGGTGAGCTTTCTGGAGAAGATGTTTCAATCTTTGCTGTAGATGCTTTTTATGATGCGCCACTTGGGGATAATGGATCTGCAATAACAGCTTATGCTTTAGCGCAGTTCAATGATTATGGCGAAGATTTCACACTGGGGCAAACCTATGAAACAGGTTCTATGCTGCATGCACATGTAGGTTACGTGCTTCCTGGTGGAAATAAAACAAAATTTCAACCTTATTTGCATTATACCAATAGAAGTATAGATGCCATAGATGATAGTGCCAACCAATTTGGAATTGGTGGCAACGTATACTTTAGCGGACACCACTCAAAACTAACCTTGGAATATCAGAACACAAAGTATGGCGACAACGATGGAGTTGGAACTGTAACGCTTCAAGCGATGATATATCTGTAAAAACTAATAATTATGTCAGAAAAACAAAAACATGCATCAGCATATTGGAAAGAAAATGTCAAATACCTTTCCATCTTATTGGCCATTTGGTTCTTGGTATCCTATGGTTGTGGTATTCTTTTTAAAGATGCCTTAAATGAAATTAGACTTGGCGGCTTTAAGCTCGGCTTTTGGTTTGCGCAACAAGGTTCAATCTATGTATTCGTTATACTGATTTTTGTATACGTACGCATTATGAATAAACTAGATAAAAAATACGGTTTCGACGAATAGTCTGCCACTAATAAAAAATAAATATTATGAGTGTACAAGTATGGACATGGATATTAGTAGGTGTGACATTCGCACTATACTTCGGAATCGCAATTTGGGCTAGAGCGGGCTCAACAAAAGACTTTTATGTTGCTGGTGGTGGTGTTTCGCCATTAGCAAATGGTATGGCTACAGCTGCTGATTGGATGAGTGCCGCTTCATTTATATCAATGGCAGGTATCATTTCATTTACAGGTTATGATGGCTCGGTATATCTTATGGGCTGGACAGGAGGCTATGTGCTTTTGGCATTGCTTTTAGCTCCTTACCTCAGAAAATTTGGAAAATTCACGGTACCAGATTTTATAGGTGATCGTTATTATTCAAACGTTGCTAGAACCGTAGCGGTAATTTGCGCTTTAATCGTTTCATTTACCTATGTAGCAGGCCAAATGCGAGGTGTTGGTGTGGTATTTTCACAATTTTTACAAGTGGATATTACATTAGGTGTTGTCATTGGGATGGCTGTTGTATTAATATTTGCATTTTTAGGTGGTATGAAAGGCATCACATATACGCAAGTAGCGCAATATTGTGTATTGATTTTTGCATTTATGGTACCAGCATTTTTTATCTCTATTCAAATGACAGGTAACGTTATCCCACAATTAGGAATGGGTGGTACTGTTGAGGATGGTACATATTTACTCGATAAATTGGATGAACTCCATACACAGCTGGGTTTTAAAGAATATACCGATGGTAGTAAATCTACTTGGGATGTGTTTGCCATAACACTTGCATTAATGGTAGGAACTGCAGGATTGCCACACGTAATCGTACGTTTCTTCACAGTACCCAAGGTAAAAGATGCACGTAAATCTGCCGGCTATGCCTTATTGCTTATTGCAATTTTATACACAACAGCTCCTGCAATTGCGGTTTTTGCAAGGACTAATTTAATCGAAACTGTGAGTGACACCAAGTATACAGATGTTCCTAGTTGGTTTAAAAATTGGGAAGATACAGGCTTAATTGCTTGGTCTGATAAAAATGGAGATGGTAAAATTCAGTACGTAGCGGGCAGTGCTATAGAAGGTAAGAAACCCGTGTATACAGACGTAAGAGGCGAATATGGAGAGCGTTTAATTTCTAACGCTAACTCAGCAACAAATGAGCTATATGTTGACAGAGATATAATGGTATTGGCAAATCCTGAAATTGCAAAACTGCCAAATTGGGTCATTGCGCTCGTAGCTGCTGGTGGTTTAGCAGCAGCTTTATCTACTGCAGCAGGATTGTTATTGGTGATTTCTACTTCAATTTCCCATGATTTAATTAAGAAACAAATCAAACCAGATATTTCGGATAAGGGTGAATTGATGTGGGCGCGTATTGCTATAGTTGGAGCAGTAATGATTGCTGGTTACTTTGGTATCAATCCGCCCGGATTTGTCGCCGCTGTGGTCGCGCTGGCCTTTGGATTGGCAGCAGCGTCCTTTTTCCCTGCAATTATTTTAGGAATCTTTGATAAGCGCATGAACAAAGAAGGAGCCATTGCAGGTATGGTAGTGGGTATAACGCTGATGCTGTTTTACATGATGAAATTTAAACTTGATTTCTTTGGCGGTGGAACACAAAAGGATTGGTGGTTTGGTACATCGCCCGAAGGTTTCGGTACCATTGCCATGTTGGTGAATGTTGTTATTTCTTTGGTAGTTTCTAGAGCAACGGCAGCACCACCGCAACATGTTCAGGAAATTGTGGAAAATATCCGAATACCGTCCGGGGCAGGAGAAGCACAGTCGCACTAAGTGTGATATGTTTTAGTTAGTAAAAACAGTGTTGTGTAAAAACAACACTGTTTTTTGTATTTTAGAATGCTTAAAAAAATGCTGAGTGATTCATTTATGTACGAATCACATTATTAGAAGAATACACATTTTTGAACTAAAATGAAAAAGAGACACGAACAGAAACTGATTATCCTTTCAATTGTGGCATTTATTGTTATGAATATTCCATTTTTATTGGTTTTTAATATTGAAGGTGCTGTCTTTGGAATCCCAATATTGTATTTTTCAATTTTTGGTATTTGGTTAGTTGTCATAATAATATCCTATGTAGTTTTAAAGCGCCATTATGAGTAACTATGTTCTGTTTTTAATTATCATCTGCTATCTTATAGCCCTATTTTTTATTGCTTTTATTGCTGAAAAAAATTCAAAAAGCAAATGGGTAAACAATTCTGTAGTCTATACTTTATCACTTGCCGTATATTGCACGGCTTGGACGTATTATGGCAGTATAGGAATTGCAGCTAATTCCGGAATTGATTTTTTGCCCATTTATCTCGGGCCGGTAATAGCTGCGCCACTCTGGATAATATTACTGAAAAAGATAATACGTATATCTCGACAACATAAAATCAGTTCTATTGCAGATTTTATTTCATTGCGATATGGCAACAATAGGTTTTTAGGAGCGTTGGTCACTCTAGTCTGTTTATTGGGTATTGTGCCTTACATATCATTACAGTTAAAGGCAGTATCAGAAACATTTCAGATTTTATCAGATGATACAAGCTATGTGTCAACTTCTGTATATGATGATTCCACATTTTATATTGCCGTTTTATTGGCCATATTTGCGACTTTTTTCGGAACCCAGACAACTGACGCTTCCGAAAAGCACAAAGGCATAGTTGTGTCCGTGGCCATAGAATCTATTTTAAAGCTGGTGTTTTTTCTTTTTGTTGGCATTTACGTGACTTATGTTTTGTTTGATGGCACGGAAGATATTTATTCCAAAATGTCACAAGCTTCTAATTTTAAATTATTGACCACAATCAGTGGGTTTGAAAAAGGCTTCAATTGGTTGTATACCATTATGTTGTCATTCATGGCTATTTTTTTGCTACCGCGTCAATTTCAAGTTTCAGTTGTTGAAAATGTTAGGGAAAAGCACTTAAAAAATGCCATTTGGATGTTTCCACTCTACCTTTTGCTGTTCAATATTTTTGTCATTTTTATAGCATGGGCGGGCAACTTAACTATCGGCAATGCAGAACAAGCCGAATATTATGCATTGCTCTTACCATTGAAAAACGGAAACACGTTTTTATCGGTTTTAGTATTTCTTGGTGGATTTTCGGCTGTTATCTCCATGGTTGTTGTAGCCACTTTGGCACTCTCTACAATGGTAAGTAACAACTTAGTGATTCCGTACGGTTTTCTAGATCGTTTTGTAAAAAGCCATCCTGAGCGTAATGCTAAGTATATTAAGAATATCAGGCGGATTTCCATATTTTCCATTATTCTAATAGCTTATGCGTTTTATGTTAATTTTTCTTATGAGTTGTCATTGTATTCTATTGGATTAATGGCATTTGTCATTATTGCACAGCTGGCCCCATCATTTTTTATAGGATTGTTTTGGAATCGAGGATCGTCAAAAGCGACGATTATTGGAATTATAGCTGGACTGAGCGTTGTTTTTTACACTTTAATACTGCCATTTTCCATTCAGGCATTTACAGGTTCCGCAGATTTTATGCAACATGGACTCAATGGCATTGAAGCCCTACGGCCACATGCACTTTTTGGCATTGATTTTTTAAGTCCGCCAGCACATGCGTTCTTTTGGAGTTTGTTGGTTAATCTTATTTGCTATGTGACGTTCTCTGTTATTATAAAAGGTAATTACCGCGAACGTAATTATGCAGAAATGTACGTAGACAGTAAAAATTATACAGATTTACAAGATGGAGCTCTAGTCTGGAAAGGTGAAGCTTATGTTGCTGATATTAAAAAAGTACTTGTAAAGTTTTTAGGGGAAGCCAGAACAGAGCGTGCATTACATCTATTTTTCAGAAAGTACAGCTTACCGTTAGACACGCAAATGGCAGATGCCAGATTGATAAATTTTTCTGAAAAATTACTTACAGGAAGTATTGGTAGTGCCTCTGCTAAAATATTAATTTCTAGCGTGGTTAAAGAAGATGAGGTGAGCTTAGTTGAAGTTTTGAAAATTCTTGAAGAATCTAAAGAAACCATTGCTCGTAATAAACTGCTCAGGGAAAAATCCGAAGAGTTGACTAAATTAACCGATCAGCTTAAAGAAGCCAATGAAGAACTTATTGAAAAGGATAAACAAAAGGATGAATTCCTAGATACTGTAGCTCACGAACTAAAAACACCAATCACAGGAATAAGAGCAACAACAGAATTGTTAATGGATGATGAAGATGATATGCCAGGAGAAATAAAAACTCAGTTTTTAAAGAATATGCTGCAAGACAGTGATCGTCTATCTAGATTGATTCATAATATTTTGGACTTTGAAAAGCTTTCTACGGGAAGAACACAGCTAAACATTTCTAAGTATAACATTAGAAAAACTATTAAAAAAACAATAGACAGCTTTAACCACATGGCTCAAAAAAGAGGAGTGAAAATAGTTCACTCTAATAAAAGTGATTTTTATGCTGAGTATGATGAAGACCGCATTGTGCAGGTATTGACCAATCTTATTTCAAATGCCTTAAAATTCACTGAGCCAAAAAAAGGTAAGATTATTGCAGATTACAAGTACGACGAAGGCTTCTTGGAAATCTCCATAAAAGACAACGGTAAAGGAATTCCAGAAGAAGATATACCTTTTGTTTTCGATAAATTTTATCAATCAAAAAATCAAAATACCATAAAACCCGAGGGTAGCGGATTGGGTTTGGCCATTTCCAAGAAAATAGTAGAAAACCATAATGGTAAAATTTGGGTAAAAAATAATCAAAAAAGTGGTGTAACCTTTGGTTTTAAGCTACCTTTTAAGTAAATTGTAATTGTGTTTGAAAAATGAAGAAAATTGTAATCGTCGATGACGAGCCCAACATAGTAATGACATTAGAATACACATTCAAAAAACATAATTTTGAAGTGTATATTGCAAGAGATGGAAGTGAGGCTCTAGAGATATTAGAAGATGTTGTTCCAGATGTTGTGATGCTAGATGTTATGATGCCTAAAGTAGATGGTTATCAAACACTTAAATCAATTAAAGAAAACAATAAGTTGAAGAATACAAAAGTTGTGTTCTTAACAGCAAAAAATAAAGCTTCAGATATTGAAAAAGGCTTAAAACTTGGAGCAGATAAATATTTAACCAAGCCGTTTTCAGTAAAAAAAATAGTTTCAGAAATTAAAGAGTTAATTGCTTAATAATTTCAACTTTAATAAATATTGGTTTTGTGTGCAAATAAACAATGTTTAATTAAAGTATATTAAAAATGAAACGTCTACAAATTAATGCATTAACGTCTGATATTATCATTAGTCTATACGTTATTGTTACCTTATATTTCCGTTTTAAATTAGAAAATGAAACCGCAACGGGGCCAATGGAGTCTCTTGTTATCGGTGTATGCTTTGTTGTTATAATTTGGGCCTTGATAAAGCTCAAAATATTGAATCCGAATTGGTTTGGGTTGTTCAATTCTAAACAAGCAAAATCATGATGTATCAAGAGTTATACCAACAGAGTATTGATAACCCCGAAGCATTTTGGAAACAACAAGCAGAACAGCTCGCTTGGTACAAAAAGCCAACAATGATTTTAGGAACGGATCAGTACGATTACCCGCAATGGTTTCAAGACGGAAAACTAAACGTTAGCTATTTGTGTATAGACAAGCATATAGAGGATGGTTTTGGCAGCCAGAATGCTATAATTTATGATTCACCAGTTACCCATACTAAAGAACATATCACATTTTATAAACTTCATAAGGAAGTTTCTAAACTTGCAGGTGGGTTGCAAACTTTGGGCTTAAAAAAGGGAGATACCTGTATCATCTATATGCCCATGATTCCACAGGCTTTATATGCAATGTTGGCATGTGCAAGACTTGGTGTTATTCATTCCGTAGTGTTTGGTGGATTTGCGCCTCACGAATTGGCAATTCGCATAGACGATTGCAAGCCTAAAGCCATTATTACTGCGTCTAGTGGTATAGAAATTCAGCGTATCATTCCTTACAAACCATATGTTGATGAAGCGATTGCCTTGGCAAATTGTAAGCCAGAACATGTTATAGTTTTTGATAGAGATTTAGGTGTGGATATATCATATCAGTCTTACGATGTTGATTATACGGAATTAATGTCTAAATCAGTAGTTATTGAGCCTGTGGCTGTGGCATCCAATCATCCATTATACATTTTATACACCTCGGGAACAACAGGAAAACCAAAAGGCATCATCAGAGATTCTGGTGGTTATGCTACAGCATTGAAGTTTTCCATGAAACATGTTTATGGTGTTGAAGAAGGAGATGTGTATTGGGCCGCGAGTGATGTAGGTTGGGTCGTTGGCCATAGTTACATCGTTTATGGTCCACTTTTAAATAGAAATACAACTATACTGTTTGAAGGTAAACCAATCAAAACACCTGATGCTTCCACGTTTTGGCGTGTCATCAGTGAACATAAAGTCAAAGTAATGTTTACTGCGCCAACCGCAATAAGGGCCATTAAAAAGGAAGACCCCAATGGGGAATTCATTAGGGCATACGATTTGTCATCACTAAAATATCAATTTTTGGCTGGCGAGCGTTGTGATATTGCTACCTTAAATTGGACAAAGCAGCATCTCAAAGTGCCGGTCATAGACCATTGGTGGCAGACCGAAAGTGGGTGGCCAATGTTGGCTAATATGGTAGGGGTAGAGCTTTTGCAAGTAAAACCAGGCTCAGCTTCCGTTCCGGTTTGTGGTTATAATATTCAAATTTTAAGTGAAGAAGGCAAAGCGGTTAAAGCAGGAGTGGAAGGTTACGTTACCGTGAAATTGCCTTTGCCGCCAGGGTGCTTGCTGAATCTTTGGGGAAATCCAAAACGATTTAAATCGGGCTACCTAAACAAGTTTCCAGGGTATTATTTTTCGGGAGATGGTGGTTATAAAGATGAAGATGGTTATGTGTTTATTACTGGTCGTGTTGATGATATTATCAATGTTGCAGGACATCGTTTGTCTACAGCAGAAATGGAGGAAGTCGTGGCATCTCATAAAGCAGTGGCAGAATGTGCTGTGTTTGGTGTGCATTGCGATTTAAAAGGTCAAAAACCCTTGGGGTTGGTAGTGTTAAAAACGGGTGAAAACTATGATGAATCCATAATTTCAAAAGAAGTGGTCAAGGAGGTGCGTCATGAAATTGGTGCAGTAGCTTCATTGAAAGATGTTCTTGTCGTTAAGCGTTTGCCCAAAACACGTTCTGGAAAAATTTTGCGTAAATTACTAAGGAATATTTCAGATGAATTAGAATATAATGTACCATCTACTATTGATGATGTGGCTATTATTTCAGAAATTGAATCTGTCTATAAATCAAATCAAATAGGAATACATAAAAACTTAATCAATCATGAGTAATTATCATATCAAACACTTTGAGGAATACTTTCAAGTGTACAGAAAATCAACATCTAATCCAGAAGTATTCTGGGAAGAAATTGCCGAAGAGCATTTTTATTGGCGAAAAAAATGGAATAAAGTTTTAAGCTGGGATTTTTCCAAGCCAGAGATCAAGTGGTTTGAAGGTGCTCAGCTTAACATTACAGAAAATTGCTTGGATAGGCATATACATGCGCGTGGTGACAAAACAGCAATTCTTTTTGAACCCAACGACCCTAACGAACCTGCTGAACATATCACTTACAAGCAATTGCACGAACGCGTGTGCAAGTTCGCAAATGTATTACATGATAAAGGTATAAAGAAAGGAGATCGTGTCTGTATTTATTTGCCCATGATACCCGAATTGGCAGTATCGGTATTGGCTTGTGCTAGAATCGGGGCGATACATTCGGTAGTCTTTGCCGGTTTTTCAGCTACGGCATTATCAACCCGAATCAATGATTGTGATGCCAAAATGGTGATTACATCTGACGGCTCATATAGGGGTTCAAAAACTATTGATTTAAAAGGCATTGTAGACGAAGCATTAGAGGATTGTCCTGGTGTGGAATCGGTGTTGGTGGCCAAGCGTATCAATTCTAATATTGATATGAAAGAAGGTCGTGACCATTGGTTGCAACCGTTATTGAATGAAGCTTACAAAGATTATACGGCAGTGGTGATGGATGCAGAAGACCCACTATTTATTTTGTACACCTCGGGATCTACGGGAATGCCAAAAGGAATGATGCATACCACAGCAGGTTACATGGTCTACACAGCGTATACGTTTAAAAATGTTTTTCAGTATCGGGATGATGATGTGTATTGGTGTACGGCAGATATAGGATGGATTACTGGGCACAGTTACATTGTATACGGGCCACTAATAAACGGCGCGACAACTGTAATGTTTGAAGGCGTGCCAAGTTATCCGGATTTTGGACGCTTTTGGGATATTGTAGAAAAACATAAGGTCAATCAGTTTTACACAGCACCTACGGCAATTAGGGCTTTGGCTAAGCATGGTACTGAATTAGTGGACAAATACGATTTATCGTCATTAAAGGTTTTGGGGTCTGTTGGTGAGCCCATAAATGAAGAGGCTTGGCATTGGTATAATGATAATGTGGGGAAGAAGAGGAGTCCGATTGTAGATACATGGTGGCAAACCGAAACAGGTGGTATTATGATAACGCCAATACCATTTTCTACTCCGACAAAACCCACTTATGCTACACTACCTTTTATCGGAATTCAGCCTGCATTAATGGATGAAAATGGACAAGAAATAAAAGGGAATCAGGTTGATGGCCGTTTGTGTATTAAGTTTCCTTGGCCTTCTATGGCCAGAACAATTTGGGGCAACCATCAGCGCTATAAAGACACGTATTTTTCTGCCTATGAGAATATGTATTTTACTGGTGATGGCGCTTTGCGTGATGAAGTTGGTTATTATAGAATCACAGGTAGGGTAGACGATGTTATTATTGTTTCGGGACATAATTTAGGGACCGCACCAATTGAAGATGCTATCAATGAGCATAATGCTGTTGCAGAATCTGCCATTGTTGGCTTTCCGCATGATGTTAAGGGGAATGCGTTGTACGGTTACATCACATTAAAAGATGTTGGCGAAACTAGAGACCACGATAATGTGAGGAAGGAAATCAATCAATTGATAACCGACCGTATAGGCCCCATTGCAAAACTTGACAAGATTCAATTTACAACAGGACTTCCAAAAACACGATCTGGTAAAATAATGAGACGTATTTTAAGAAAAATAGCCTCAAATGACACTGGTAATCTAGGGGATACAAGTACATTACTAAACCCAGAAGTTGTAAAGGAAATTATGGATAACGTTTTATAATGTTTTAACTCATATTTCAATATCGGAAGTTGATTTCTGGAACGCTTTTGGATTTCAACTTCCGATTATTTATGGTTATTGTAACGTTCTGCATCAACACACAATAACCACAACTTTTATTGCATTTTCTAAGTACTTACAACTATAACACATATTTTAGCACAAAATTCTAGGATCTATGCTAAAAGCTGTTTTATTTGACATGGATGGGGTTATTGTAGATACAGAGCCACTGCACCGAAAAGCGTATTTTAAGATGTTCAGTGACGTAGGCATAAACGTTGATGAGTACTTATATACGTCATTTACAGGGCAATCAACGATTAATATATGCAGACGAATTGTCAATCATTTTCAGTTAAATTATACGCCAGAATATCTTGTAAGACAAAAACGATTGCATTTCAAATATTTATTTGAAAACGATACCGATCTACAGCTCATTGATGGAGTTTTGGATTTGATTAAGAATTATTTTAAAAATGGTCTAAAACTGGTTGTGGCGTCTTCGGCATCCATGCCTAATATTGATCGTATTTTTGAGCGGTTTGATCTCAACCAATACTTTATGGGTAAATTCAGTGGGGCAGATCTAAAAGAATCAAAGCCGCACCCTGAGATTTTTGAAAAAGCATCGGAACATACAGGCTTTTCTAAGTCTGAATGTATGGTGATTGAAGATTCCACCAATGGAATTCTAGCTTCGTATCGTGCGGGCATTTTTTGTGTGGGCTTTAAAAGTCCGCATTCGTCAAATCAGGATTATTCTAAAGCGGATATGGTGATTTCAAACTTTAAGGACATTTATTTTAACAAGGCTTTACATTTGGTTGAATGACCAGCTCTAGTGCACAATATATTAAGAGCTATATTTTTCCGTGATGTCCGCTACCACTTTGGCAGTTTTATTTTCTTTTTGCTTGGCTTTCAATACTATAGGCTCTGTCTTTCTTAATTCACAGTTCTGTATTGGACAGCGTTCGCAGGTGACGCCAACATCAATGGTTTTTATGCTTTTATGCTTTATGAAATTTACTTTACGCTCTAATTGCGAATTTAACTCAATACCAATCGAAATGCTTCTGTAGCGATTGTGCTTAAAAGGATCTTTTGTTGCTGATGCTAAGACTAAATATTGCTTCTGTTCTGAGGTGTAATTTGATATTTGGACGCCAAACTCGTGCTCAGATTTGTGTTGGTTAATAGCTTCAAGGACTTTTACGGAAATCCACCTTCTACAATAAAATTCGTTGGTTTCACTCGCTCTTGGAGATTGCTGTTTGGTTAAATGTAATTCCTTGTTCAAAGAAAAATCATCTGTGTCCGCCTTGTATGAAAACCTTAAAAAGAATAAATTTTTTAATTTGAAATCCTTAGGGAGTATGTTGGTAAGGCGTTGGTAAACACTTTCAGGCGAAGCGTTATATTTATCCAATAAAGTTTTAAAGTTCTTGGTTTCGAGACGTTTTTGGGAGAATAACTGCTTTAAATCTTCAATCAGACTTTCTCTTGGTATAATCAATGCTCCGGCAAAGTAGGATGCGTAGAAATTGTTCAGGACTTCATCGAAACTATCAAACTTAATCCATGAAAATGTGTAGAGCCTCTCGGTTATGTTCAAATAGTTATAGGCCAGCTCTTTGGCGTATATAAAGGCACGTTGTGAGTCGTCAATGCTTTTTGTAATCAATAGTGTCCTTGATTTGGGAATATAGATGGACCTGAGATTTTCCAGCTCACTATGAAGTTCTAGCTCATCGTTATTTATCGTGTAATTATATTCCTCAATCAAAATATCCTCTAAATCTTGGGTTTTAATTTTCTGTGATAAATCGATTTGATACTCTTTTGCGAATGTTAGTACTGACGATTCCAAATCACTGAAATAATTATTGTTGGCTTCCTGAAAGGATCTTACGGATGCCAGGTAAAAACTTTCTTTACTGAAATTATAATTTTTCGCAATTTCTATAATGGTGCTGATAAAGGCCGTTACCTTTTGTGGCGCATTCGATATAATATCTATAAGATTGCTCTCTTGAATTCCAAATAGCTCCAGAGGAATTTCTTTTAATAACTTAGATTGCAAGATTTCACCAATTGGGGCTAGGTTTTTATCTAATTTTAGAGATACCAAATCATCATATTCCACTTCCAAATGCTCAGATAATGAAGCAATTTTATCTGGTTTGGGATATTTTTTTCCTTTCTCGATTTCATTTAAATACGACTTGGAAAGCCCCGAAAGCTTAGATAGTCCAAATAGTGAAAGGCCACGTTCTGTGCGGATTTGCTTCAGTTTTAAACCAAAAATTAGCTTGATATAATCTTGTTCCATATATACAAATATAGCATTATTTGCGAATAAGTATTTTTTTGCGAAAAAAAATATTTAGCGAACGTTCGCTTGTTTTTTTGAAAAACTTGTCGTAACATTGTTTCATCAAAATAAATTATTATGGAATTCATTATCGCAACACCAGACCAAGTGACTTTTTCTAAAGAAGTCGATCAGTACTACCCTAATATCCTAACAGAAGATGCTTTACGGTTTATTAAAGAACTTCATATCAAGTTTAATGATCAACGGCTTAATTTATTGGAGAGGCGAAAGAAACAACAGGCGTATTTTGATAAAGGTAACTTCCCCGAATTTCCTAGAGAGACTGCAGATGTGAGAGCGGGAGATTGGTCAGTGGATCATATTCCTGAAGATTTACTTGATAGAAGGGTGGAGATTACCGGTCCCGTGGATCGCAAAATGGTAATCAATGCTCTAAATTCAGGTGCCAAAACATTTATGGCGGATTTTGAAGATAGCAATGCACCTAGTTGGTCCAATACTGTTGAAGGTCAACAGAACTTGTTGGATGCCAATGCCAAAACCATTGAATTAATTGACAAGAAGAGAGGAAAGCATTATAAGCTAAACGACGATACAGCAGTACTTTTAGTTAGACCTAGAGGATTGCACTTAAATGAAAGACATGTTTTGGTAGATGGAGAGGAAGTTTCTGGGAGCCTTTTCGATTTTGGCCTTTACGTATTTCATAATACGAAAGTTTTAATGGAAAACGGTACGGCTCCTTATTTCTATTTGCCAAAATTGGAACATTATTTGGAGGCCAAATGGTGGAATGCCGTATTTGAGTTTGCCCAATCATATCTCAATGTGCCCAACGGTACTTTTAAGGCTACGTTATTGATTGAAACAATTACGGCGAGCTTTCAGTTAAACGAATTTATATATGAGCTTAAAGACCATATCGTTGGATTGAATTGTGGCCGATGGGACTACATCTTCTCCTATATTAAAAAGTTTAGAAATCATGAAGGGTTTATCGTCCCCAATAGAGATCAGGTGACGATGACGACACCTTTTATGGCAGCATATTCAAACTTGGTTATTCAAGTGTGTCATAAGCGTGGTATCCATGCTATGGGAGGTATGGCCGCACAAATTCCTATAAAGCACAATCCTAAAGCAAATGAAGAAGCTTTGGAAAAAGTGCGCTTGGATAAAGAGCGTGAAGCTAAAAATGGACATGATGGTACTTGGGTGGCGCATCCTGCATTAGTTGAAGTCGCAATGAAGGAATTCGATAAGTATATGCCGACCCCAAATCAGATATTTAGAAAGCGAGACGATATTAAGGTTACAGAAGCCGATTTGGTACAATTGCCAAAAGGCACCATAACAGAAACCGGTATTAGAAAAAACATTAATGTGGGCATTCTATATATGGAAGCTTGGCTTAGAGGTTACGGTGCTGTGGCACTTTATAATCTTATGGAAGATGCGGCCACAGCAGAAATTTCGAGAACTCAGATATGGCAATGGTTAAAGCATGAAGCGTTTTTGGAAGATGGTCGTGTTTTCAATCAAGAGCTTTTCGATGCACTGTTTAATGATGAGGTTGAAAAACTCATTACAGAAGTAGGTGAGGAGCGTATGGAAAACACCAAATTTTCGGAAGCGATTGGCCTTTTCAAACAATTGGTGACACAAACAGAGTTTGAAGAGTTTTTAACCACATCGGCGTATCGGCAATTATAAGCTAGATCTTTTTATGAATACTCTCATTGTATTCAGATTGTAGAAATAAAACAAAAATCCCGCTAATGCGGCAACATTATACGGGATACATATTAAATCTAATTACATCATTAATACATTTCAAAATTATGAAAAATTTACCACAACGCAATTATGCCTCTGCTTTACAGACCGTAAGAGATCTTAAGGTAAAATACGGTGACACATGGGCGACCATTGACCCACAGAATGCGGCAAGAATGGCCATACAGAACCGGTTTAAAACAGGGTTGGATATCGCTAAATATACAGCAGCCATAATGCGCAAGGATATGGCGGACTATGATGCCGATAACTCAAAATACACACAATCGCTTGGGTGCTGGCATGGTTTTGTGGCACAACAAAAAATGATTGCCGTTAAAAAGCATCATAAAACCACAAACGGTCGTTATTTGTACCTTTCGGGTTGGATGGTTGCAGCATTGCGCTCAGAGTTTGGGCCATTGCCAGATCAGTCCATGCACGAAAAGACTGCTGTACCAGCACTAATCGAAGAGATATACGATTTTTTACGTCAAGCTGATGCTATTGAGCTGAATGATTTGTTTAGAAGATTGGATAATGGGGAAGATGTACAGGATCAAATCGATAATTTTGAAACCCATGTGGTTCCGATCATTGCAGATATAGATGCTGGTTTTGGAAACGAGGAAGCCACCTATTTACTGGCAAAAAAAATGATTCAGGCAGGTGCTTGTGCCATACAAATTGAAAATCAGGTCTCCGATGCCAAGCAATGTGGTCATCAAGATGGTAAAGTTACAGTTCCACATGAAGACTTTATTGCAAAACTCAATGCCGTGCGCTACGCTTTTTTAGAATTGGGTGTGGATGATGGTGTTATTGTAGCACGTACAGATTCTGAAGGCGCAGGTTTAACCCAAAAATTGCCAGTAAGCAAAACGCCAGGTGATCTAGCTTCTCAGTATTTAGCATTTATTGATGCTGAAGATATTACCATTAATGAAGCTAGGGAAGATGATGTGTTGTTAAAACGTGATGGTAAATTAATGCGTCCAAAACGTTTACCGAATGGCTTGTATAAGTTTAGAGAGGGCACCAATATTGATCGTGTGGTTTTGGATTGTATAACGAGTTTGCAAAACGGTGCGGATTTACTTTGGATTGAAACCCCAACACCAAATGTAAAGCAGATTGCACATATGATGAATCGCATAAAAGCCGAAATGCCAAATGCCAAGCTGGTTTATAATAATTCCCCATCGTTTAATTGGACCTTAAATTTCCGTAATCAGGCTTATGAAGAGATGCTTGCTGAAGGAGAAAATATGACAGCTTACGACAAAAATGACTTAATGAATGTATCTTACGATGATACAGAATTGAGCTTTCGTGCTGATGAAAAAATAAGAACCTTTCAGTTGGATGGAGCTAGGGAAGCAGGAATCTTTCACCACTTAATTACTCT
The DNA here is from genome assembly GCA_964453045.1 of uncultured Flavobacteriaceae bacterium. Lineage (GTDB taxonomy): Bacteria > Bacteroidota > Bacteroidia > Flavobacteriales > Flavobacteriaceae > Winogradskyella. Next base: position 37,947 of record CAYVNR010000019.1, on the reverse strand, counting down.
ACCTACATACCATACCACGGCATTGCATATGAACGATTTGGCGGAAGGTTATTTTGGGGACGAAGGTATGCTGGCCTATGTAAAGGAGGTTCAACGTCAAGAAATACGAAAAAATGTAGCCTGTGTAAAGCACCAGCGTATGGCGGGTTCTGATCTTGGGGATGACCACAAAACCTTCTTTGCGGGAGAGAAAGCTTTAAAAGCCGGCGGAGCCAAGAATACCTCCAATCAGTTTGATGCAACATCAAATACCGACACGGTAAAAAAGAAATTAAGCGTAGTGGCTTAATTGGATAATACATCCGTTTAGATAGACAATAATCTATTTTGTTTATTAATTTTAGTTAGTAGAAAACGCACTCAAACTTGGGTGTGTTTTTTTAATAGAAAACCTTGGGTTATAGATATATGTTAAAGCCTTTTTCCGTTCTCTATCAGATGGAAAATATATAAAATTACTTTTATTTTCGAGCAGAAACACTACCATTATATGAGTAAGAGTAATTTTAAAATACGAAAGTTTTATTTTAGGATACGCTATAAAATTAAAAGCAGGAGTTAGCTGAAACGTAACTCAAAAGTAATCTTACATTAACCCGACACGATTATTTGAACGTTCTAAATCTCTTAATGTTAATTTGGAGTTTACATTTAATTTAGATAATAATTTCAGAAATAATAACGCCGTAATATAAGCGTCTCCAGAAGCTGTATGCCTATCGTGCATGGGGATTTTAAAACGGTTCGCCAGTTCATCTAAACTGAAATGTAATTTACTGGTGTCTAGCTTTGTTTTTTGAAATAAATGTCCCGTATCCAAGACTTTATTTTTTAATTTGGGAAGCCCCAACCGCTTTAGTGCATTGTTGACCATGGCAATGTCAAACGCAGCATGATGGGCTACCAAAACGGCATTTTCTATATAGGCTAGGAACCGCTCCATAGCTTCAGATTCATTAATTTTAGTAAGCTTTCCTTGTTTCAGTAAGCCGTGAATCTTAACGGTTTCGGCATTGAATTGTTCTTGTTTTACGTAACATTCCAGTTGGTCTGACACTTTTATTTTAAGATCTGTTATGGAGATACATCCAATGGATAGTATTCTATCGTTCTTGATGTGCAGTCCTGTGGTTTCGGTATCAAAAACCACAAATCTAATATCATTGGGATTTTGATTTTGTGGCTTCGAAAAGCAAGCTTTGTATGTGTCCCAAAATTCAGGATATAATTTTTGCTTAAACCAGTTCATGCTATAGTAATTGTGACAACTTAAAACGTGTTTTAATCAACTCTTGTACAGATTTTACCGCTTTAAAACTTCGTTTTAGACGCAGCCTGTTGCCTTTGTTTAGGAATTCCAAATCAATAAACCTCCCCGAATCGCCATTCGCTAAACCTTGCTCTGTTCTAAATTTCAGTAAGTCCTTGTAGGATTCTAGGCAGAATAGATAAGTGTCCTTGTTTTGGGGTTCTAATTCCACTAATTTTTCATAGCGTTCCAAGGTGTTGTTTACGGACTTAATATTGTGTGAAAGAATCAATAGCCGAGCTGCATCTACTAATGGCATCATGGCACGTGCCTTAATATCAAATTGGTCTTTGTGCTCACCATCATCTTCCACCAAGAACTGTCTAAAAAAGCTCAATGGAGGTGGGTTTTGGAGAGCGTTTCTGCCCAAATAGGTTAAAAATATGTCATGGGCATCAATGGTGTTAAAAACATGCTCCGAGAGTTGATGCACCAAATCTTTATCACCATAAACGTGTTCATAATCAAAGAAAATAGTGCAAAGCATGAGGTTGTCCTGATCCGGTGTTGTAATCCAACGTTTAAATTGTTGCGACCATTCCGATACGGAAAGGCACCATTTGGGATTACTGCCCATCATTTCTGCTGGGCATAGCTCAAAACCTACGGTTGCCAATGCCGAATTGATTTTCTTTGATAGATCTAAAAAATAGGTTTTGGTCTGTTCGTACTTTTCTTTTGGTACGTCCTCAAACACCAAGGCATTATCCTGGTCGGTCAATAGCAATTGCTCTTGTCTGCCTTGACTGCCAATGGCCAGCCAGGCAAATTTGGCAGGAGTTGGTGTTGGCATTTGTAATAACTTGAGTGTAATGATTCTTTGCGTTATGGCATCATTGATGGCGGAGATGAGTTTTGATACAAAATCTATGGGAATATTTTGTTCAAGGTAACGCTGTAGGAGCTGTTCTGTGCGCTGTCTTATGGCTTTTAGTTGCTCGGCAGAACCACTGCGTTTAATCTCTTTAATCAGTGCAGAGGCATTGTTCTCTCGTAAGACAATAATATCGTGTTCAGATAAAATGCCCGTTAGTTCAGAAGTATTGCTGCCATCTTTGGTAATGCATAGATGGGTAATTTTATTTTTTAGCATGGCAATTTGAGCTTCTGCAATGGTGATATTTTCTGGAAACGTCTTTACGGGTGACGACATAATGGATGATACCAAATCCTCAATGTGGTACTTTCCTGTGGCGATTTTGGTTCTAAGGTCCTTATCCGTTATAATACCTATGGGTTTAGCTTTGTCAACAATGACAATAGAACCTACATGTTTGTCCGTCATAATATGTGCCGCCTCCTTAACTGTAGTGTTGGGAGTACAGGTTATGGGATTTTTAGAATAATCGGCGGTTTGTAAATAAGTATATTCCGATGAGCGATTAAGAGTGTCGATAAAACCTTCATTGTCAGCACTTTTAATTCTGGTATTTGAAGCAAAACTTGCCATTAAAAACTGACTGGCATCTGCGTTTGTAGTGATGTAGGTCTCCAGCAATTCTGAAGAAATACTGTACACAATACTTTCTTCTATGGCCTTGGCATTGAGTTTATAGACACCTTGACGGAGTAGGGCACGTAAGCCAAAAATATCACCCTCGTCACATTCATCGACCAAATCATTATTGGCTCTAAATAGCCCAATAGCACCATCACGTACTACATAAAAATGATTTTGTATGTCTTGGCCAATTTCAAAAGGGTATTGATCTTGCTCTAAATAGATGACATCCACAGCTTTCGAAACTGCCAAAAGCTGTTCCCTATTAAGCAAGTTAAACGGAGGAAAAGCCTTTAAATAATCGTATATACGCTCTGCAATGGTGTTCATTGTAGCAATTTAGCTAAAAAATAATGGTGATTATATGAGAAAGGTCATATTGTTGGTAAAATGGTGTAGTTATTTCTCCAAAAAAAACTTTAAAATCTATTTGTTACTAACTCTTGCTAACTTATAAGCTTTTGCTATCTTTATAAATCCTTAATTAATAATAGCGACTCTGGTTAGAGGCGCTTTATTTATTTACGAACCAATAGTATTTGTATATATTTAATGAACGCATCTCAAATAGAAAAGAACGTAACAGCTTTAGTTGAAAATTTCAACAAAGAAGAGTTTGTATTTGATTTACTGAAAGCATACGGTATATCAAAGACATCTATAACACGTTTAAAAAAGGGAGATTTTAATCTATCAAAGGTTGAGGGCGAAGTGCTTTACAAAAGTAAAATGCTTTTTAAAGAGGTTGAATCTGGAACATTATTAAATACTATTGATGAACTAACAAAAGATGTAGATTCACTAAAACACAATCCACGCTTTGTAATAGTAACAGATTACAAAACATTATTAGCCAAAGATATAAGAACAGGTTTAGCATTAGATACACCGATTCTTGAAATACATAAACACTTTGGTTTCTTTTTACCTTGGGCAGGACAAGAAAAGTATGCTCAAAAGAATGAGAATTATGCAGATAGAAAAGCGTCATATAAAATGGCGAAGCTCTATGATATTTTAGTTATAGAAAATCCTAATATTTATGATGATGGCGGTCATAACTTAAATATCTTTCTATCTCGTTTACTCTTTTGCTTTTTTGCGGAAGACACAGATATATTTCCTATTGAGGGAATGTTTACTGATACTCTGGCACAACATACCAAAAAAGATGGTACAGATGTCAATTTCTTTTTAGATAGGTTGTTTAAGGTCCTCAATACGAAAGACAACAGTAAAGAAGCATCACATTTCAGAGAGTTTCCTTACGTTAATGGTGGTTTATTTAGAGACACTATTGTATCACCAAAGTTTACTAAAGAAGCACGTAAGATAATTATTGAGTGTGGCGATTTAGATTGGAGCGAAATCAATCCAGATATTTTTGGGTCTATGATACAGGCGGTAGTAAATCCTGCATATCGTAGTGGTTTAGGTATGCATTACACCTCTGTACCAAATATTATGAAAGTGATTGAACCCTTGTTTATTAATGAATTACACAAAGAGTTTGAAAAGCACAAAGAGAATACCAAAAAACTACGCCAATTAATTTACAGAATATCAAAACTTAAAATATTTGACCCTGCTTGCGGTAGCGGTAATTTCTTAATTATTGCTTACAAAGAACTACGAAAATTAGAAATAAAGATTTGGCAACAGATTAATGAGTTAGAACCGCAATACTCTTTTGTATTTACAGAAGTAAAATTATCACAATTTTATGGTATAGAGTTAGATGATTTTGCTCACGAAATGGCTATACTTTCTTTATGGTTGGCAGAACACCAGATGAATAAAATCTTTATAGACGAGTTATTCGATTTTGGTAGAGCCAAACCAATACTGCCATTAAAAGAAGCAGGTCATATTACACAAGGTAATGCAACGCGCTTAAATTGGAAAGATGCGTGTCCAATAGATTTAGCAGACGAAGTATATATTTTAGGAAACCCACCTTATTTGGGTTCAAGTATGCAAGACACTGAACAAAAAGAAGATTTGACAGCCATTTTTAATAGGTTTAAGAACTACAAAAATTTAGATTATATAGCCTGTTGGTTTAAAAAAGGTGCAGATTACATTTCAGGTTTTAATGCAAAATTAGCATTTGTTTCAACTAATTCAATTTGTCAAGGAGAACAAGTTGCATTACTATGGCCATATGTCTTAAATAAGGTTGAAATATCTTTTGCTTACAAATCATTCAAGTGGACCAACAATGCTAAAGGAAATGCTGGTGTAACTGTAATAATTGTTGGATTAAGTAATAAGTTAAAACAGCAAAAATATATTTATGTTGATAAGCTTAAAAAAGAAGTTAGAAATATAAATGGATATTTAATTGATGCACCTAATATTTTTATTCATCGAAATAGTACTTCTATAAACGGTTTTCCAAATCTTTTGATGGGTAATAAACCAACAGATGGAGGCCATCTAATATTAAGCGAATCTGAAAAAGATGATTTAATATTCAAATTTCCAGAATCAAAAGGATTAATAAAAAAACTCATTAGTGGAGGTGATTTTTTAAATGGTAAGATGAGATGGTGTCTTTGGATTACAAATAGTAATTTAAATGTTGCTAAGAGTATACCACCAATTCAAGAGAGAATAAATAAAGTTAAAAAGTTTAGACTAAAAAGTAAGGCTAACTCTACAGTTGAATATGCGAATTTGGCACATAAATTTCGTCAAATTAGTTTCAAAGAAACTAACTGTATAGTTGTACCTTTTACGTCTTCAATAAGAAGAAATTATATTCCATTTGATTATATTGAATCGGATACAATAGTTACAAATTCTGCCGGAGTGATTTATGATGCTGAATTTTGGATTTTTGGTGTTATATCATCCAGAATGCATATGGTTTGGGTTTCGGCTGTAGCAGGTAAACTAAAGACCGATTACAGGTACTCTGGTTCAATATGTTATAATAGTTTTCCTTTTACAAATATTTCAACAAAACAAAAGGAACAAATCAATCTACATGTTTTTGTGGTATTAGAAGAAAGAGAAAAGCATTCAGGTAAAACGTTAGCACAATTATACGACCCAGATAAAATGCCTAAAGGGTTAAGAGAAGCGCATCATCAATTAGATTTAGCTATTGAGCGTTGTTATCGTTTAAAACCTTTTGAAAGCGATACAGAACGTTTAGAGTACCTCTTTAAGGAATATGAGAAGATGATAAATAAAAACACCTTGTTAGAAAAACCTAAAAGAACACGTAAAAAGAAAGCCTAATATATGCCAGATATAGTACACGTAAAATACCAACAAACAGGAAAAAGCAAAAGCACTAATGAGTTAGGTATGCGAGAAATGCAACAAAAAGCATTTGAAGCTCGTACCGCTCAATATTTACTAATTAAAGCACCGCCAGCATCAGGTAAATCTCGTGCATTAATGTTTATTGGTTTAGATAAATTGGTAAATCAAGGTATTAAAAAAGTAATTGTTGCTGTTCCAGAAAGGTCTATTGGTAGTTCGTTTGCTAAAACAGAATTAAAAAAGTTTGGTTTTTTTGAAGATTGGATTCCTAATCCTAAGTATAACCTATGTACACCTGGAGGTGACCAAAGTAAAGTAAAAGCCTTTTTAGAGTTTTTAGAAACAGATGAGCAAATCTTAATATGTACGCACGCTACATTACGCTTTGCATTTGAGGCCATAGATGAAAAACAACTAAATGATTGTTTATTAGCAATAGATGAATTTCATCACGTTTCTGTGGATGGTGATAATAAATTAGGATCGGTTTTAAGCAGTGTCATGGATAAGTCTAATGCACACATAGTAGCAATGACAGGTTCATTCTTTAGAGGTGATAGCGTTCCTATATTATTACCAGAGGATGAAGAAAAGTTTATTAAAGTAAAGTACGATTATTACCAACAATTAAATGGCTATGATTATCTAAAATCTTTGGGTATCGGTTATCACTTTTATCAAGGTAGATATACATCTGCAATTAATGAGATATTAGACGAAAACAAAAAAACGATTATTCATATTCCAAGTGTCAATTCGGGTGAATCTACTAAGGATAAATACGAAGAGGTAAATAGAATCATAGATAGTTTAGGGGAATTAGATTATCAAGACCCAGATACAGGTGTACTTTATGTAAAAAGTAAAACAACAGGTAAAACTTTAAAAATTGCAGATTTAGTTCACGACAATCAAAAAGATAGAGATAAGATTCAGAACTATTTAAGAAATGTATCAAGCGTTGATGATATGGATATAATCATAGCATTAGGTATGGCAAAAGAAGGTTTTGATTGGCCTTATTGTGAACACGCTTTAACAGTTGGCTATAGAGGTTCGTTAACTGAAATTATTCAAATTATAGGTAGAGCAACAAGAGATAGTTCAAATAAAACTCATGCACAATTTACCAATTTAATTGCGCAACCAGATGCAGAAGATGATTTGGTAAAACTATCAGTAAATAATATGCTCAAGGCTATTACAGCATCATTATTAATGGAGCAAGTGCTAGCACCTAATTTTAAGTTTAAACCAAAATTTCCGGAAGAAGGGGAAGATGAAAGTGAAGAGGAAGATGATACTATAAAAATTAGAGGTTTTAAACTTCCAAGTTCACAAAGAGCAAAAGACATTATTGAAAGTGATATTAATGACCTTAAGGCAAAAATTATGCAAGAAGACCAAATGCTTAAAGCAATGCCTGGTAATGTAGACCCAGAAGTCATTAACAAAGTATTAATACCTAAAATCATAAAAGAAACCTATCCGGATTTAACAGATGAAGAAGTAGAGGCTGTTCGTCAACATGTAGTTGTAGATTCTGTTATTAAGAATGGAACTATTGAAGAACAAGGCGATAAACGTTTTATTCGTATGGCTGATAGTTTTGTAAATATTGATGATATCAATATTGATTTAATAGATACTATAAATCCATTTCAAAAAGCATTTGAAATATTATCCAAATCTGTTACTGCTTCTGTATTTAAAGCAATCCAAGAAACCATTGATGCTACAAGAATCACTATGACAGAAGAGGAGGCTATTATATTATGGCCTAAAATAAAAAACTGGATTACAAAAACTGGAGAACAACCAAGTATTCAATCTTTCGACCCACAAGAAAGACGTTTAGCAGAGGCAATACTATTTTTAAAAGAGCAAAAGCGTAAAGCACAGGCAAATGAGTAAAAAAAAGACATTAGAAGATATATTTAATGATGATGAGTTTGGGATTTTAGATTCTAAACCAAAAAACTCTAATGTAAAATCTGAAGATGAACGCTTAATTGAGTCATTCCAAGAGATTAATGCTTTTTTTGAAAAGAATGAAAGAGAACCAGAAGCTACTAGTGTTAGTGAATTTAAATTGTTATCAAGATTAAAGGCATTAAGAAATGATGCTAATAAAATAGAAGTACTAAAGCCATACGATACGCATAATCTATTAAATACTAAAGAAGAGGTAAAATCGGTAGCAGATATTTTAAAAGATGATGATTTAGGAATATTAGATACAGAAGAAACTCTATCAATTTTTAAATTAAAGAATGTACCAAGTTCAACTGAAAGAGGTGAAACAGATTTTGTAGCTCAACGAACAGCTATGAAAGATAAGGAGTTTTTGCCTTATGAATCAATGTTTAAAAAGGTTCAGAAAGAACTAAGAGAGGGAAAAAGAAAATTATCTGTTTATGAAAATGCAGATAAGAATCTTAAAGCAGGTTCTTATTATATACTCAATGGTGTTTTGTTATTCTTGGAAGAAACCAATTTAGAAACAGATAATGTCACGCTTCCATCAGGTGATAGATTACGTAAAGATGGACGTACACGTATTGTTTTTGAAAATGGTACAATGAGTAATATGCTATATCGTTCATTAGATAAAGCACTTTTGCATAAAGATAATGATGGTAAAATTGTATCGCATACTGATTATGAAATCGAAAAGGAGTTATTTGACAATGTAAATTCTGTAAGTGAGGAAGATTTAGATACAGGTTGGATATACGTATTAAAATCGAAGTCAACTAATAAAAAAATTACATCAATAAAAGATTTGTATAAGATAGGCTACTCTACTATTCCTGTACCTGAGCGTATTAAAAATGCGTCTAAAGAAGCTACTTATTTATTGTCAGATGTAGATATAGTTGCATCTTATAAGACCTATAATTTAGAGGCTCAAAAGTTTGAACACTTAATACATCGGTTTTTTGCTGAAGTATGCTTAAATATTGATATACATGATGATAAAGGTAGAAGAATAACACCGAGAGAATGGTTTGTTGTTCCTTTTCCTATAATAGATAAAGTCATTCAGCTTATATTATCTGGTGATATTGTTAATTATAGATATGACACCAAAAATAAAGCCATAGAAAAGAAATAATATGTCTATACTAATTGCTTTATGTTTAATTATAGCTATACCAAGCTTTGTAGCTTCGATTGTTCTTTTATTTGATAAGTATAATACTTACGGCTACAAATTATTTAAGGTTAAGGGCAGCATTAAGATTATATCACTTTTTTTATTATTTATATCATTGGTAATATTGATTTTTATATTACTCTACACCAACTCTTTAATTGAAAACAGTAACGGTGATTATGAGAATATTGGTCCACTTGGTGATGTTATTGGTGGTTTACTAAATCCTGCAGTAGCGTTTATTGGAATCATCGCTGCTTCTCTAGCTTTCTATGCTCAAATTGTTGCTAATCAAAAAATTCAAGAGCAGTTTTTAGTACAGCAATCAACAGATCATTTCTATAAAATGTTAGAGTTGCACAAAGAAAATATTAATGAATTTAAAATAAAGTCATATAGTTCTAAAGATGTAATATTAAAAGAGACTCATAGTCATGGAAATCTTGACGCTATAATTAAAACTGTTGAAGCAGAATCTTTTGAAACGACTGAATATTACACCTATGGGCGAAGATGCTTTATTCTTATGCTAAATGATATACACTATTCAATTGAACTATGCTTTCAGACTAGAGAAAGGCTTAAATTTGAATTGGAGGATGAAGTTCTATTACAATTAGCTTACCGTATATTTTTTTGGGGTTCTGATTCAAAGCATTTATATCCAATGGATTTAACACCTGATCAAAAAATTGAGTGTAAACATATCATTTTTGAAATACATAAGGAACGAAAATACCAGAGAAGTAATGAAGGTAATTCATTTTCTTTTTCATATCAAACTAATGACAACTCTATAAACAAAGGATCTGCTCGATTTATTATGCTATCAGGTCATTCATCAAGATTAGCACATTATTATCGTCAATTATACCAAACAGCAAAGCATATTCATTATACCTCGAAATATCAGGATGTTTCATTTTTAAAATCCGACAAGATTGATTTTAGGTTTAAGGCTTTAAGAGCTCAAATGACCAATGAAGAACAATTATTGTTATACTACAATTATCGATATGGTTTTGGTGGAAAATGGGATTATAGATATGATAATCCCTTAAAAGGAAGTAGTGAGTTTAGATTTTTATCCAAATATTTAATGATTCACAATATTCCACTTTATGATACAATGCACATAAAAGCACAAAACCCAATTGAACATTTTAAGAAATATAAGGAAGAATTTCCTATGGCTGATTTATTTGAATGGGGCGGTAACTAATTATTATGAAAGTAGAGCTACTAAACGATTATTCAGAACTTGCTCATAGTATTCTAAATTCAGAAACACAATACCTATCTAACAAAGAAATCATTTCGGCATTATTTGAGAGTGATAGTATTTCAAATTTTGAAAGTGTAATAAAAAATAGAATAACCATTATAGATAGTTATTACTCAACTCAAATGAGTAAACGGTTATATGGTATTGATGAATTAGCAAATACACTTGCTAAATATACAGATAAGGTTTTAAAAAAAGAGACAACTAAATTTCTTAATAGCCCAAACGAGGATTGTATTATAAGCTCATTATTTTTAAAAGAATATGGAATAGACAAATCGGGTAAACCTTTTGGCAAAGCAATCTCGTTAATATCTAAATACATATATTTTTTGAATGATGGTAATTTTCCGATTTATGATAGTCTAGCTATAGACTCATACAAACTGCTAAAAAAGAATGATTTTATTTCAACTAAAGTTGCAATAAACGAGGAAAATTATTTCGATTATATCAAGCACCTTAATTCGGTAACCAATATCAACGATTATGAAAAGTTAGATAATCTTCTTTGGTTATTAGGCAAATTATCCAAAGGTAGTTTCGCAATCTTAATGAATAAAGGTAGCTACGAAAGTTTAATCAAGGATATAGGTGTAATATTGAAGTCTGTTAAGAGTAAACAAAAGGATAATCTAATTCGTCAACACATCAAAGAAATATATCAAACGTCAGATTTATTTTCTGAAAATCAAAAAACGTTTTTTGAATTTGTTTTCAAATTAAATAGTGATTAAAAATCACCCCTCAAAATCAAAATCATCACCGTTACCGCGGCCATTGCGTTCGTTTTTTTTCTGTTGGTTAAAACGGTAGGTAAAGGCTAAATTAAAGGAGCGGACACGCCATTGGAATTCACTATAGTTATCAAAGGTATCCGTAAAGTTATCACTACGGCGAATACGGGAGTTAAACACATCACGTATATTAAAGGCGATGGAGGCTTTATCCTTAAACAAGTCCTTGCTAAAAGCTAAGTCCGTGGAGAAAATCCCTTGGTTACGGCTTTGTGCCGTTTCGCTTGGGCCACGATAAAATAGACGGGTCTGCCAATCGATATTCCCTGGAAGTGTATATTTATTATTTAAGCGTATAAACCAACTAAGATTGTCAGCATCAAAATTCTGACCTTCAAAATTCCCTCTGGTTTTAAAATGAAACAAATTGAAGTTGCCGTTGAGGTTCCATTTTTTTGTTGGCCGATAGATTAGGGTAAATTCTACACCAAAACGGTCATTGGTGGACAGATTGATAGGCGTACGCTTAATGACACGTACCCATTCTTCAAGATCAATATTGTCAAATTCGGGATCATTAATATTAATGGTTTCCAGCGTGCTAAAATTGTAATAATCATCAGTATCGAGAGCAACAAATTCAAAGGCCTCCCTTGAACGTTGAAAATATATAGAACTGTTAAGCGATAGTTTTCCAAACTTTTTAAAGTAACCAACATCTACGGCACTTGTTGTACTGGGATCTAAATCTGGATTTCCTTGAAACAGATTAACAGGACTGCTTCGAGATGGAAATGGGTTTATAAAACGCGAGCGTGGCCGTCTTACACGCCTGTTGTAACCTAGGGTGATGTTTTCATCTTCAGAGAGCTCAAAAGCCAAATTAACGGTAGGAAACAACTGATGGTATTCCTTTTTATCAAAATCACCACTTGTGACCTGATCGATTGTAATTCTTGTACCTTCATAGCGTAAGCCTAATAAATAGGAAAATTTCTCCCCAATTTTATTGCCGTATTGTGAGTAAAACGCATTCACTTGCTGTTTAAAATCGAGCGTATTGCTTAGATCGGTATTTACCTCAAAAGTTTCACCTTGATCAAAGCTTGTTTCCACTAAATAATCGGTAAGCAAATCGAAAAATTCACCGCGATATCCAAGCTCAAACTGTCCTGTGTCGTTAATTGGTTTTACATAGTCGGCTTGCAATAATAGGCGATTTTGGTCTTCGTCCGTCATTACATTTTCGGCATCAAAACCATTTTGATTAATCATGGATCTTTCCAATTCCGAACTGTCTTCATATTGAAAATCCAAGGTTAGCTTATGTTGGCTGTCTCCGTTAAATTGTTTGTCGTAACTTAATGCGTACTGTATGGTCTTATCATCTTCGAGTTCGGGATCTCTACGAATGGTGGTCTCTAAAAGATTGTTATCGGCATCAAATCGTTGGGTACGATTAAAGGTATTACGTTCATTATCACTATTCCTGTAGACCAAACTCGCCGTTAAGGAACTGGTTTCATTGACATACCATTCTATTCCGGTGTTAGTGCTATAACCTTTTCTTACCCGATCAAATTCACGCTCTTCTTCTAAAAAAGTACTCGGTGCATCACCGTTAAAGAATTCGGTTTCATTAAGTGCATTTCCTGGGGATTCCCTGTAATCGTAGTTTGTGGTATTAAAGATATTGATGTCACCAGTTCTGTAATTGATATTTCCAGAGATACCCGCTTGTGAAGGGTAACCACCATTCACAGTTATAGCACCGTTAAGACCTTGAAGCTTGCTTCGTCTCAATATAATGTTTAAAATCCCAGCAGATCCCTCAGCGTCGTATCTTGCCGATGGTGAGGTTATGACTTCGACACGTTCTATGGCTTCGGCTGGTAATTGGCGTAGGGCATCCGTTGAGTTTAAACCTACCAGACCAGAAGGCTTTCCATTGATGAGTATCCTAACATCGTCATTACCTCTCAGCGATACTGCGCCTTCTACATCTACCGAAACTGAAGGTACATTATCCAAAACATCACTTACGGTACCACCTCTGACGGTTAAATCCTTACCAACATTATAGATTTTTTTATCGAGCTTTATGTCTACGGTTGTGGTTTCTGCTACTATGGTAACTTCACCTAAAGCTTCTACATCTAGCGATAAACCAACGGTACCTAAATTAATGGATTCGGTTAGAGTTTTATTTAAGTACTCTTTAGTTTTATAAGAGATATATTCAACATATATGTTATAGGTGCCAGCTGTAATTTCAATATTGAATTTCCCCTTACTATCAGTTATACCTCCTGTTACAATACTATTATCCGTAGTGGTGTTAAATGTTATTGTAGCATATTCTAGAGGGATGTTTGTACCATCTTCAACAACAGTGCCTTCTATCTTAACTTTTTTTTGGGCAGACACCATAGAGATGGCAAAGCATAAAAATAGTAGGGAGAGCTGATTTAATTTCATTACAAGTTATTCGTATTTTGATGCTTTTTAGATGCGCAAAAATACTTTTACTTGTGTTTGTTTATGGTTAATCTTATGTTAAAGCAGAACGCAGAAAATTCTTAAGTAGATTGTTGATTAACCTTTATCTTTCTTTCGCTTTTTACGTTTTTTCTTTTTAACTTCTTTTTCGTCAAAATCACCTTGTATCAACTCTTTTATCTTTTTCATATCGTTTTCTGATATAAGCTCTTCGAGTTCAACAAAATGCGTGTCTTCGAGTTTTTTTATAGCTTCTTGACGTTCAATGATTCTATCAAATCTTGTTTTTAAAATTGCCAACTTCTCATCAAAAAAACTATTAACTTTTTGTTTAATGATTTGCTTTTGAAAATCATCAGCTTCTAAAGTGGTAAGAAAATTGGCTATATATTCTTTTCTGCGATCTTCAATCATTTGCTTACGTTTAGCAATTTCTTTTTCTGTAGGTTCTCTTGGAACTACAGGGTTGCCCATACGATCTCTACGGGTTTGTGCGTAGGTATTAAAACCTAATAATAGCGCAAATGCGATTAATACAGTCTTTTTCATCGGTGTAAATTTTTGAAATAATCTGTTTTTAGTTATTTAATTTTATCCATTAGTATTAATTATTATCTGCCAAATGTCCATTATGGACTTATGTTTCAAATAATATTTAATATTAATTCTGGCGGTCTGCCAATTACCGCTTGATTTTCGTTAATTACTATTGGTCGTTCTATTAATTTTGGATGTGCGATCATCGCCTTGATAATTTCATCATCCGAAAGTGTATTATTCTTATAATCCGATTTCCAAATGGCCTCGTTTTTTCTAACCAAGTCAATGGGTTTTATATTTAATTTTGATATGACTTCCCTTAACTGCTCGACAGTGAGTTGCTCATCTAAATATTTGATGATCTCAAATTCTTTGCCAGATGCTTCCAGTATAGCTAGCCCTTCTCTTGATTTTCTGCACCTTGGGTTGTGATATATTCTAATCATTTAGATATCAATTGAATAATGTTTTAGTTGTTCTCTTAATGCTTTTGGTGACTCAAAATGTATGCCATTTATTCCCAGTTCTCTTGAAGCTTCTATATTTCTTAGATTATCATCTATAAATATGGATTCTTCAGGATTAATATTGTAACGTTTTAGAGTCAGCTCGTATATATCTTTAAAAGGTTTTCTTGTTTTTTCTTCACCAGATACTACAATACCTTCAAACCAATGCAAAAAATCAAATCGTTTTAATGCAATAGGAAACGTTTCGTGACTCCAGTTGGTCAATGCAATAACTTTATAGCTTGTATTGCCAATTAAGCTTTTTAAAATATCTACAGTACCTTCAATCGCATTACCCAACATTTCTTCCCATCTGTCGTAATAAATACGTATAAGGTCTTCGTGCTCTGGGAATAACGCTATTCTTTCTTCTGTTGCTTTTTGTAAAGGATAGCCAGCATCTTGATTTTCGTTCCAATCTTGAGTGCAGATAGTTTTAAAAAACCAGTCCATTTTTTCTCTATTTCCTTCGAATACGTCTAAGTAGACATATTCTGGATTCCAGTCTATTAGCACACCACCTAAATCAAATATAATGGTATTGATTGTTTTCATTTATATGGCGTTTGCATTATCTTCTTTTTGTCCCATCATCATTAAATAGGCTTTTAAAAAGGGCTCAATATCTCCATCCATAACAGCATCTACATTTCCAGTTTCATGGGAGGAACGCACATCTTTCACCAACTTATAAGGATGCATTACATAATTGCGTATCTGGCTTCCCCATTCAATTTTCATTTTATTGGCTTCAATATCATCGCGCTGTGCCATTTGCTTTTGCAATTCTATTTCATACAATTGTGACCTAAGCATTTGTAATGCTCTGGCACGATTATCGTGTTGCGAACGTGTCTCAGAACATTGAATTTGTATACCAGTTGGCTTATGCAACAACTGTACTTTGGTTTCTACCTTGTTTACATTTTGCCCACCTGCGCCACTAGAACGTGCTGTAGTGATTTCTAGGTCGGAAGGGTTGATGTCTATTTCGATGGAATCATCTACCAAAGGGTATACATATACTGATGCAAAACTTGTGTGTCGCTTGGCATTGCTGTCAAAAGGTGAAATACGAACCAGACGATGTACGCCATTTTCTCCCTTTAGCCAACCAAAGGCGTAATCACCTTCAATCTCTAGAGTTACGGTTTTTATACCAGCAACATCTCCTTCTTGGTGGTTGAGCTCTTTTACTTTAAATCCACTTTTTTCAGCGTACATTAAGTACATACGCATTAGCATACTTGCCCAATCGCAAGATTCTGTTCCGCCGGCACCTGCGGTAATTTGCAGTACGGCACTTAAACTGTCACCTTCCTCAGAGAGCATATTCTTAAATTCCAGTTTCTCTATAGCATTTATAGCCTTTTCGAAACGTGCTTCAACATTTTCCATTGGAGCTTCATCTTCCTTGTAAAACTCGTATATGACTTCTAAGTCTTCAAAAAGTGTCTTGGCGGCATTATAGTCGTTAACCCAGCTTTTTTTCTCACGGATGGACCGCATTACTTGTTCGGCTTTTTTAGAGTCGTTCCAAAAATTGGGGTCGAAGGTTTGTTCTTCTTCGTTAGCTATTTCTACGAGTTTGGCATCTAAGTCAAAGATACTGTCTAAGTGTGTCTAGACGGGAATTAAGGTTTTTTATTTGATCTGATGTTATCATATTTTGAAGTAATTTCTACAAATATAAGGTGCGATATTAAAGTGCCATAATTTTGAATTGCTTTTTTAGAAATTCCGTAGTTTTATATCTCAGTATTATACATATGATTATAGACTTAAGAAGCGATACCGTTACCAAACCAACAAAAGGGATGTTGGATGCAATGTTGACTGCAAAAGTTGGAGACGATGTTTATAAAGAAGATCCAACGGTTAATACCTTAGAAAAACGATTGGCCAATATGTTCGGTAAGGACGAAGCCTTGTTTTTCCCTACTGGAAGCATGGCCAACCAAGCAGCCCTAAAGTTGCATACCAATCCTGGGGAACAAGTGATATGCGATACGTATGCACACATTTATAACTATGAAGGTGGAGGGGCATCTTTTAATAGTGGTATTTCGTGTAAACTAATTGATGGACATAGAGGTATGTTCACTGCAGAAAAGGCAGAAGCAGCTATAAATCCGCCAGATTTTTATCATAGTCCACTAACATCATTGATTGCCATAGAAAACACTACCAATAAAGGTGGTGGCGCATGTTGGGATTTTGAAGAACTAAAGCGTATTAAAAATGTTGCGAATCATCATAATTTAGGGTATCACTTAGATGGTGCTCGACTTTGGAATGCATTGGTCGCTAAAGGTGAAAACCCAAAGCATTACGGTAAGCTCTTCGATACCATTTCTGTATGTTTGAGTAAAGGTTTGGGATGCCCAATTGGCTCAGTACTAATTGGAAACAAGGATATAATGAAAGGTGCCATAAGAGTGAGGAAGATTCTTGGAGGAGGTATGCGACAAGTAGGATATCTGGCCGCTGCGGGTTTATACGCTCTGGACCATCACTTAGAGCGCTTACAAGAAGATCATATTAAAGCTAAGGAAGTAGGAGAGGTGCTTCAAAATTTGGCATCGATTAAAAAAGTTGAGCCTATCGAGACCAATATCATAATTTTTGAATTGAACGATGATGTAGATGAGGCAAAGTTTTTAAGCAAGCTGAATGAAAAGAATATTCACATTATTGGAATGGGAAGCAACAAACTACGAATGGTAACACACTTGGACTATTCAGATGTAATGCACAATACGCTTATTCAAACATTAAGAGCTTTGTGATGTTAAGAGTGTATCTTTAGCATGTTAACGAGTATTTTTAATTGTAAGGTATAATAGGCATATTTTCGTTTCGACCTAAATTTATAATGATGAAACTTAGCATATTAATTCCTATGTACAATGTCGAAGATCACATCGATAATTGTTTAAATAGTGTGATTAACCAAGATATTCCTACTGAAGATTATGAGATAATTATAATCAATGATGGCTCTACAGACAGTTCGTATAAGATTGCTAAGCGTTATGCGGATGGGCACAATAACATAAGACTCTACTCACATGAGAATATTGGTTTGTACGCTACTCGTAATAAATTGTTGGAGTTAGCAACAGGCAAATACATTTACAACCTTGATTCTGATGATTATATCGTTCATAATTCATTTGGCAAAGTCATAAATACAGCACTAGAAAATGATGTAGATGTTTTGGGTTTTGATCATATCTCTACACCAAAAAAGGATATGCATGCATCGACTAAGACGGATCAAAAGCTAGATATAAAAGTAGAAAGCGGTAATGATTTTTTGGCAAACAATGCCTATCATGCCAATACTGTATGGTGGTACATCATAAAAAGAGAGTTTATGAATAAGCATGCATTGCGCTTTGATGAAAACAATCCATTGGGTGATGGACCATTTACACTTAGATTGCTCCATATGGCTGAACGTATGCTATATCTGCCGCTAGATATTCACAGGTATGTAATAGTTCCTACTTCTATTATGAATAGTAATGAAAGAAAGCACCTTACAAAAATGATTGATAACTATATGGAGATTTTTGATCGTTACAATCTATTGGCTTCTGATATTGCTAAAAAGAATAACCCGAAATTGACTGGTGTGATCAATAGGGTGGAGCATTGGCGAGATGTTAATGTCTATGTTATGTTTTATACATTAATAAAATCTGGAATATCTATAAGTGAAATAAATAAAATTCTACGAAAGCTTAAAGCAATTGGCGCCTATCCAATTAGAAATTTTATAGGGGAACGTTATAATTCTATAAAGCACAAGGTGTTGATTTATATTTTTAATCATAAATATTTGTTTTATACCATATTGTTTCCCTGTAGGCTACTTTATAGGCTTAGACTATTGAATTTTTAAGAAATATTAATGAAGCTAAGCATAATCATCCCGCTTTATAATTCTGGACATTTTCTCCATAAGTGTGTAGATAGTCTGCTCAATCAAGATATTCAATTGGATGAGTATGAGATTCTAATCATAAATGATGGCTCCACGGACAACAGTTTACAAGTTGCAATTACACTTGAAGAAAAATACCCTAACATAGCAGTTCATACCAAAGCGAATGGAGGTGTTGGCAGTGCTAGAAACTTGGGGCTATCATTATCTAAAGGTGACTATGTTTATTTTATAGATCCTGATGATTATTTAGCTCCCAATGTTTTAAAAACAGTATACCATACGGCCAAAAATAATTCATTAGATATCCTAACTTTTTTATCCCAACCCACCAGAGATTCTAAATTGTTTAATGACAATCCGAATTTTGAGAATATAAAACTATCTAAAATTTGTAGCGGTATAGATTATATTGCCGATAATCCATTTCAGAATGAAGTATGGTGGTACTTAATAAAAAATACCTTTATTCAGAAAACGAATATTACCTTTATTGAAGATCGTTGGATGGAAGATGCCATTATAACGGCTCAGTTATTCTTAGCTGCAAATAAAATGGCCAAACTACCATTAGACGTTCACAGACACTTAATCGTAGAAGGTTCAGCAATGACAAGTAAAGAACCTACACATTATCTAAAGGTTATAGATGACAATAGAAATGCAGCTGTTGTTTATGAGTCGTTAATAAAAGGTTTAATTAAAAAGAATTCTAATCATAACTGCATAAATAGGTTAAGAATAAAGCAACAGTCTTTCGTTTTCTTTATGATGGTAAGAATGCTTAAATCTACAATACATTTAGATCGGGTGAAGCAAACCATTGAAGAGCTTTCTAAAACTGGAGCGTATCCGTTAACTCATTTTGTTAGTAACGATTACAACAAGTTATCCTACAGCATACTGACCAAGCTTTTTAATAACAAAAAAGGCTTTTACCTTGTCTTCAAGTTATTCAATCCTATCTTAAGAGTTATTTCCTAACTCAAAACAGCTATTGGTTTTCTAGAATTCTTACAAAAGAAAAAAGGAGACGAATTAACGTCTCCTTTTTTTATTATTAAAACTATATTATTTATAGCATTAGGTTAGGGTATTTATATAGAAATTACGTTCTACCACCACCAGCACCAGTGATGTGGAGGCTCATATTCGCATAATTCACCACCTTGAGAACTATATCCACTTACTACTTCTACAACACCTCTTCTGTATCCAGGGCCAATGTTTAAGTAACAATTTGTTTTTATTTTTGTGTAATAGCAATTACCAACATAAATGTAAACCCACTTTCCGAAAGTACCGTTATTATTAGCACCGTTGATTGTAAAGTTTTCATTTGCTCCCACTACACCATCAAAAATCTTTGTTGCGTAGCATGTGTTTCCATAACGTTGGTAAACTCTTACTCTGTAGTCATGATGCCAATCCCAGTTTAATGTTAGGTTAGTCACCTTACCAATACAGTCATCACACTCGTCTGGTTGTGCCTCTAATCTAAAGTTGAAATCCATGATGTATAAATGCTCACCAGTAGATAAGTCAGTAAACCATCCCCAAGCACTTAATCCTAGAGCTCCAACGTTAGAGTCATAATTTGCTCCACCAGGACCAATATGAGATCCATAATTTGGTGTACTTGGATCATTAGGATCTGGTCTTTGCGTTAAGCCAAAAGTACCAGTCATGTCACAATCACCACCACTAGCAGTTACAGTACTTCTAGTATCATCTATGACATAGAAACTCATGTCTTCAGAATTTGAAGCATTACCAGCTGTACCTTCTTTTTTGTGGCCACCACCAATAGCTTCCCATTCATCCCATGTTTTTTTGTCTTTAAACCAAACATCAAGATCTACTGAGCAAGTACCAGAAACTGTAGTTCCTACTAAATGTGCAGTACCATCTTCGTATTCTGTAAAAACTAAGTTATCGTCTCCTACAGTACTGAAGTAAGATGACGGACTGTCATAATCTGTACCAGTAATTGACCACCACATATTAGATATTGGCTGACCATCATTACTGTTTGGTGCTCTATCAGCATCAATTACAGTGTAAACTTGCTTAACATCAGCAGAGCCTGACTTTTCGGTCATAGCAAACATACCATTGTTACCCTTAATGGTTTCGCTTTCTGCGTTAAACATAAGTTCTTTGTCTTCTTCACCGTCAGATACGACGATGCCATTTTCGAAACGTAAAGCGTCTAGTCGTTCAGACTCTTGAGGTTCGTTAGATTCTTTTTGACACGATGCAAAAGTAACAAGCACTGCCAACAAGATCAATTTAGATAATTGTTTCATAATTATAAATTAGGTTAATAGCTTAATATGAAACAAATATATATTTTAACAATTCTTTGAGATTTTTTTTTAGACCAAATACCAAACTTTTAGTTCTAAAAAAAATAGCGACGCATTTCATCGTATTTTTTTGCGCTTCTTAGGATTTTTTATAATATAAATAATTGATTTTCTGAACTCTACGCAACAGAAATCTCAGCTTTTAAATAAGGGAGAGGTATCCCTAATACTCAATAAGGGGTGGTTTTTATGTATGTGTGGTACTTAAGTTATTTAAACATGTCCATACCAGGTATGTTGGGCATGCCTTCCTTAGCTACCGCAGCAATTTCTGTTTCGTTAACATTTGTAGCTTTCTCAATAGCTTTGTTTAGAGTAAGAATAAGATAGTCTTCCAGCATATCCTTGTCTTGTAATAGCTCATCATCAATTACTATGGACTTGATTGTTCTATTGGCAGTAATGGTAACCTTTAGTTTATTGTCGTTACTAGATTCATCAATTAATACTGAATGTAAACGCTCTTTAGTTTCTTCAACTTTTTTTTGGGCTTCTTTGAGTTTGCCCATCATTCCCATCATATCTCCAAACATAATTTTATCTTTTAATTTTTTACGTCGCAAAATTACTAAATTGCGCTATTTTCTTAATTAAAATTTTCATAAAACAGATAATTAAAACTTAATGACTAATCCACCTGTAGCTAAAAAGATTCCACATCAGCTAGAAAAACATGATGATATAAGACTAGATAATTACTTTTGGATGAAAGATAGAACACATCCTGAAGTAATTGATTATCTCAATGCCGAAAACAACTACTGTGATGCTAAAATGGCACATACTAAGAGTTTTCAAAAGGATTTGTTCGAAGAAATGAAAGCCAGAATCAAAGAGGACGATTCTTCTGCGCCATATAAGTACAATGGCTATTGGTACATTACTAAATTTGAAAAAGGAAAGGATTACCCAATCTATACCAGAAAAAAAGATACACTGGATAATCCCGAGGAGTTATTGTTTGACTGTAACGAAATGGCAAAAGGGGAAAGCTATTTTAAACTGGCAGGCATAAGCATTAGCCCTGACAATAAAAAAGTCTCTTATGGTATAGATACAACAGGAAGGCGTAATTACACGATATATGTAAAGAACATAAAATCTGGTAAGCTAGAAAATGATAGGGTAGCTAACACTACAGGTTCTTCAAGCTGGGCTAATGATAATCAAACCTTGTTCTATACCAAAAAAGATGAAATTACGCTAAGAGCTTACCAGATTTATAAGCATAAGTTAGGCGAGAGTAAGGATGAACTAATTTTTCAAGAAGGAGATGAAACGTTTGGTGTTACAGTTTATAAATCAAAATCAAGAAAGTATATTATCATTGCTTGTTATAGTACATTAACCAACGAATACCATATTCTAAATGCTGACGAGCCCAACGGTAAGTTTGAAGTGTTTCAACCACGAGTAAGAGGTTTGGAGTATAGTATTTCTCATTACGATGAACACTTCTATATTTTAACCAATAAAGATAAGGCAACCAACTTTAAACTTATGAAGTGCAAGGAAGAGCACAGAGACATTAAAGATTGGGAGGACGTTATAACGCACCGAAAAGACGTATTGATAGAAAACATTGATATTTTTAAAGATTACCTTGTGGTTAGCGAAAGAAGCAATGGGCTAAACGAAATACGAATAAAGCGTTGGGATGGCACACAAGATTATTACCTGCCGTTTGATAACGAAACTTACACGGCATACACCAATACCAATATAGAATTTGATACCGAAATTTTGCGATATGGCTATAATGCATTGACCACACCAGCTTCGATCATTGAGTTTAATATGCGTACAAAGACCAAAACGGTTTTAAAAGAACAGCAAGTATTGGGTGGAAAATTTAAAAAAGAAAATTATATATCTGAGCGTATTTGGGCAACAGCCGATGATGGTACAAAAATACCGATGTCTGTAGTCTATAGAAAAGATGTTAAGAAAGACGGTAACAATCCTTTACTGCAATATGCTTACGGGAGTTATGGCTCAACAGTAGATCCATATTTCTCTACCATACGTTTAAGTCTGCTAGACAGAGGCTTTATCTATGTCATTGCACACGTAAGAGGTGGTGAGTATTTAG
Source organism: uncultured Flavobacteriaceae bacterium (assembly GCA_964453045.1). Taxonomy (GTDB): domain Bacteria; phylum Bacteroidota; class Bacteroidia; order Flavobacteriales; family Flavobacteriaceae; genus Winogradskyella. The sequence goes on along the minus strand of CAYVNR010000019.1, from coordinate 14,718 downwards.
GGAGACAGTGGTACAAAGATGGAAAACTGCTCAATAAAAAGAACACGTTTACCGATTTTGTAGCGTGTTCAATCCACTTAATTAAAGAACGCTATACATCATCAAAACATTTGTATGCCATGGGAGGAAGTGCTGGTGGATTACTAATGGGTGCCATTGTTAATCAAGCACCAGAACTCTATAATGGTATTATTGCAGCTGTTCCATTTGTAGATGTTGTAACAACCATGTTAGATGATTCCATTCCGCTTACAACAGGTGAATATGATGAATGGGGAAACCCTAATGATATTCTATATTATAACTACATGAAATCTTATTCTCCTTACGATAATGTTGAGGCCAAGGATTACCCTAATATGTTAATCACCACAGGATTGCATGACTCACAAGTACAATACTGGGAGCCAGCTAAATGGGTGGCTAAACTACGAGATATGAAAACAGACTCCAATCAATTATATTTAAAAACCAATATGGATGCAGGTCATGGAGGTGCCTCAGGCCGTTTTGAAAGTTTAAAAGAAGATGCAGAGGAATTTGCCTTTCTGTTTGATTTGGAGGGGATTTCGAGTTGATTAAAAAAAAATTGTTACTTTTGCATGTTTTTAATGTCCAACTTTTATTAGCTTAGGATAGATAAACTACATTTATGAGACAAAACAAAAATGTATTTGATAATGTACTTCAACTTATAGGGAGTACACCACTTATCAAACTAAATAGAATGACCACTGACTTTGATGGTGATTTTTACGCTAAAGTAGAAGCATTTAATCCAGGTCATTCTTCTAAAGATAGGATAGCACTGCACATCATAGAAGAAGCTGAGCGCCAAGGTATTTTAACGCCTGGTGATACCATTATTGAAACAACTTCTGGTAATACAGGATTTAGTATTGCCATGGTAAGCATTATTAAAGGGTATGAATGTATTCTTGCGGTAAGCTCAAAATCCTCAGGTGATAAGATCGATATGCTAAAATCCATGGGGGCAAAAGTTTACGTTTGTCCGGCTCATGTTAATGCAGATGATCCACGATCATATTATCAGGTAGCAAAACGTTTACACGAAGAGAATAAAGGTTCAATCTATATCAATCAATATTTCAACCAACTGAATATTGATGCGCATTACAACACCACTGGTCCAGAAATATGGGATCAGACCGATGGTGAAATCACACATTTAGTGGCTTGTAGCGGTACAGGAGGAACAATTTCCGGTATTTCTAAATATTTAAAAGAACAAAATCCAGATGTCAAAGTTATAGGTGTCGATGCTTATGGCTCAGTGCTTAAGAAGTATCACGAAACACGTGAGTTTGATGATAAAGAGATTTATCCATACCGAATAGAAGGTTTAGGTAAAAATTTAATACCAACAGCTACAGACTTTGATTTAATCGATAAGTTTGTAAAAGTCACTGATGAAGAAAGCGCGCACACTGCAAGAGAGATTTCTAATACCGAAGGCCTTTTTGTTGGCTATACAAGTGGCGCAGCAATGCAGGCCGTTAAGCAATTAGTTTTAGAAGACGAATTTAAACCCACAGACAAAGTTGTTGTTGTATTTCCAGACCACGGATCACGTTATATGAGCAAAATTTACAGTGATAAATGGATGCAAGATCAAGGCTTCTTTGATAGTAAAAACGAAGTTTCTACAACAATAGAGTATATTAAATAAGATAATTTACACCACATTGGCCTACTATAGAGATATGGTAGGCTTTTTTATGTTTAAAACATAGTGGGTACTTAGATGAAATAATATTATGCTTTCATAATATTATTAATTAATTTTGCAGATACTAACAAAACTAAATTAACGAAGATTAACGTGTAATTTATGCTTTATGAGTATAATGGCAGCGATTAATGGCAAACGCAATTTATGAAGGATTTATTTGAAAAGATTTATAGAGATAAAGGACCGTTAGGAAAGTGGGCTGCACAAGCCGAAGGTTATTTTGTATTTCCAAAGCTTGAAGGTGAGATTTCCAATAGGATGAAGTTTCAAGGCAAAGAAGTCATTACTTGGAGTATCAATGATTATTTAGGATTGGCTAATCACCCAGAAGTTAGAAAAGTAGATGCTGAAGCCGCTGCCCAGTATGGCTCTGCTTACCCTATGGGAGCAAGAATGATGTCTGGCCATACAGAGCTGCATGAGCAATTGCAAAACGAGTTAGCTGAGTTTGTTAATAAAGAAGCTGCCTATTTGTTGAACTTTGGTTACCAAGGTATGGTATCTACAGTTGATGCATTGGTGGGCAAAGATGATATTATTGTTTATGATGTTGATGCGCATGCCTGTATCATCGATGGTGTTCGTTTGCACATGGGTAAACGTTTCACCTATAAGCATAATGATGTAGAAAGCTTAGAGAAAAACCTCGAACGTGCTACAAAAATGGCAGAACAAACTGGAGGAGGAATTTTAGTTATTTCTGAAGGTGTGTTTGGTATGCGAGGCGAACAAGGACGTTTAAAAGAGATTGTAGCCCTAAAGAAAAAATTCAATTTTAGACTTTTTGTTGATGATGCCCATGGTTTTGGTACACTGGGTGCAACGGGAGCTGGAGCTGGTGAAGAGCAAGGTGTACAAGACGATATCGATGTGTATTTTGCAACATTTGCCAAATCTTTAGCAAGTACAGGTGCATTTATCGCAGGTGATAAGGAGATTATTGAGTATCTAAAATACAACTTACGTTCTCAAATGTTTGCTAAATCATTGCAAATGCAATTAGTGGTTGGAGCATTAAAACGTTTAGATATGTTACGTACTATGCCAGAGCTTAAAAAGAATCTTTGGACGATAGTTAACGCACTTCAATCTGGATTAAAAGAACGTGGTTTCGATATTGGTACGACACAAAGTTGCGTTACACCAGTATATTTAAAGGGGAGTATTCCTGAAGCAATGGCACTTGTAAAGGACTTGCGTGAAAATCATGGAATATTCTGTTCTATAGTGGTTTACCCTGTTATACCTAAAGGATTAATTTTACTAAGAATGATTCCTACCGCAACACATACTTTAGAGGATGTTAAAGAAACTTTAGATGCTTTTGATGCTATTAGAGAGCGTTTAGTTAATGGAACTTACAAAAGAATGTCTGCAGCATTAATTGCAGCTATGGGAGAATAATTCAATACAATTATCTAAAATTGATTGACGACATAAATAAAAAGGCTTTGCACATTGCAAAGCCTTTTTTTATAAATCCTTCCGGAAGGTTTTTCGTCGTTTATATACAACAGGGTCGAAATGCTTCCAGATTTTATGAATAGCTTCATTATCCTCTAATTCTGGAGTTCTATAACATGTTTTAATACCTTTCTCTGTAAAAGTCTCGTACATTTCGTCGAAAATAACAGCATGCACGCCTTTATTCTGATAATCGGGATGTATACCTATCAAATAGAAAATTACATCCTTACTGTTCTTTTTAGCTTTAAGAATGTGCCTAAATCCAAATGGAAATAATTTGCCTTTTGCCTTTTGCAAAGCTTCAGCAAACCTTGGCATTACAATAGCGAATCCAATTAGTCTATCATTTTCATCTATAACAAATTTGATATATTCAGGATTAACAAAGCTTATAAATTTATTTTTAAAGTATTCCTTCTGTATATCCGTAATTTCAACAAAAGATGAAAGTGAAGCGTAGCTTTTATTAAATAGGTCGAACATACGATCTGCATACGGCATTACCTCTTCAGTCTTAGTAAATCTTAAGGCTTTTAATTTATAACGGCGCTTTATAAGCTCTTGCGCTTTTTTGAATGACTTGGGATTTACGTTTTCAAAGAGGAACTTACTTTCAGAATACTGCTTTTCTATTTTATAGCCGTGCTCTATATAATGGTTTACATAATAGGGATGATTGTACCACGTAATCATTGGTGCAATACTATCAAAGCCTTCTGTCATCACACCTACTTTATCCAAGTTTGAAAACCCGACAGGACCTTCTGCATATTCCAATTGGTGTTCTTTGCCAATAGTTTCTACAACTTCCAATAAAGCCTTACTGACTTCAAAATCATCAATGAAATCAAACCAGCCAAAGCGCATTTTCTTGATTTTCTGCTTGTTAACTTCTAGCCAATTAACTACTGCTGCAATACGACCGACGATTTCATTGCCTTTATAGGCTAGAAAAAAACGCGCATCTGCATCTTTAAAAATCGGATTTTTATCCTTGTTAAAAGTTTCAAGTTCTTGTTTAATAATAGGCGGAACCCAGTATTCTGAATCTTTGTAAAGTGAAAACGGAAACTTTACAAACGCTTTTAATTCTTTTTTGGATATGGCTTCTTTAATTGTAATCATGCAGCAGTCCTATATACCATCAGAATCAATATCATCAGTCTCTTTTTTCTTCTTCTTCTTTTTCCTTTTCTTTTTAAAATTCCCATTATTACCGTTTCCATTATCAATTTTCTTGTCCTTATGAAAATCTAAACGGTAAGACGCGCCAAAAGCAATATTAAAAACCGAAGGCGTATCTTTGGTATTAAAAGCTATGTTAGCATCGAGTTGAAAATCTCTAGTCCATAGATAAGCACCACCAAACCTAAAAATATTATCGGCATAAAAATCACCATCAATACCTTGAGCTTCGCCAAAAACCACCCATTGTGGGGTAAAGGAATGGGTTAAAGTAAAAATGTATTGAAACTCTGAAAAATCGGTACCGATCCTATCTTTTATTAAATTCATAACAAACACCCAGCCACCATTAAAATTATTTTGAGTGGCTACCATTACTTTTGGACTAAAGCCACCATCATTACCAAATGCACTAACAGCATTATAAGGGATAAATGGATTGTCTTTGGTATCGAAATTTGCACCAGCGTAGACAGCAACTGCCGGGATTAAGGATTTCCATTGAAACTTCCTGTTGGCATGGTAGCTATATAAGTTTGGTTTGGCTTCTTCTGCATTCTTATACGGATCATAAACCAAATACTTGGCTCCAATCGTAAAGTTTCTGAAATTAGATCGGGAGTTCTTTTGAGGTATCACAGCTCTATTGTTAGTTACCTCATCATTTTGATAAATACCATCTAGAGACAGTTCTAACTGCTCAAATAGTAAACCATAACGAACCGAGAAATCTAAACCAAATCCAGAAATTTCGTAGTTTAAAGGCGTGTGTTCTTCTTTTACAGTGTAGGCGCCAGCTTCAAACTGTACCACATTAGTCCCAACAGAGAAGGCACTTTCTGAAACACCTGGGCGATTAGAATTGATGACTTCTGTATATTGAGCATGGGTTGTAGAATAGGTAATTAAAAGTAGGAAAACAAAAAATGGTTTTAGTATGCGCATTTGTTTATGGTTTAAAGTCAAATATATATATTTTATACTTTTTTTAAGTATAAATAACGCATTATAAATAACTATAATTGTATTTTTGAACATTACTTAATTTATAATGATACAAGAAGCTTCGGCAATGGGATTGTTAAGAACGATATTGATTATTTTGCTGGTTTGGTTTGGCTTAAAGATTTTAGCCAGACTTTTTGCTCCCTTACTTATGCGTTTCGTAGCAAAGAAGGCCGAAGAGAAGTTTGGTCAGCAATTTGGAGGATTTCAAAATCAAAACGGCCAAAGGCAACAACAGCAAAGAAAAGAAGGAGAAACTGTAATAGACAAAATGCCCAATCAAAATAAAAAATCCAACGAAAAAGTTGGTGAATACATAGACTACGAAGAGCTTGATTAAGATTGTTGCTAGACGAATCTTTATCTTACCAAAAAAATAACTACTTTTCAGAATCAATTATTAAGCAGATTTTCATGGCTTTTTCTTTCAAACGTTTTTTGCCACATATCCTTATTTTAATTGGATTTGTAGTGTTATCATTAACATATTTTAGTCCAGTTTTACAAGGCAAAAAGATTTTTCAAAGTGATATTATGCATTATATTGGCATGGCTCAGCAACAAAAAGAATTTGCCAAAAAAACGGGTGAAGAAACCTATTGGACCAACAGTGCATTTGGTGGTATGCCAACTTACCAATTGGGTGCCAAATATCCGCACAACTATATTAAGAAATTAGACTTAAGCTTACGTTTTCTTCCAAGACCAGCGGATTATTTATTCCTGTATTTTTTAGGATTTTATATTTTACTGCTAGCACTCAAGGTCGATTTTAAACTCGCAGCTCTTGGGGCATTAGCCTTTGGCTTTTCGACCTATTTAATTATTATTCTTGGAGTAGGACATAACTCAAAAGCACACGCTATTGCTTATATGCCTATGGTTTTAGCGGGGATTATCCTCACATTCAGAAAAAAGTATATTCTAGGTTTTTTATTAACGGTCGTTGCTTTAGGTCTAGAAATTGTTGCCAATCACTTTCAGATGACGTATTACTTGCTCTTGTTGGTCATAGTGCTTGGTATTGCATATTTTATTGATGCTTATCGTAAAAAGTTATTGCCACATTTTTTTAAATCTGTAGGTCTACTTTCCATTGCCGCAATTTTAGCTGTTGGCTTAAACGCCACAAACATTATGGCGACCCAAGAGTATGCAAAGGAAAGCACACGAGGCAAGAGTGAATTAACCATTAATACAGATGGTTCGCCCAAAGCCCCCACAAATGGCCTGAGCAAAGATTATATCACCGAATATAGTTATGGTTTTGCAGAAACCTTTAACCTCTATATTCCAAAATTTATGGGAGGTGGAAATACTGAAGATGTTGGTAAGGATTCTGAAACTTACAAAGCCTACATTAACCTTGGTGCTTCTCCAATTGAAGCGCTAGAAGCTTCTAAAAATGCGCCAATGTATTGGGGAGACCAACCCATAGTAGAAGCACCAGCCTATGTTGGAGCTGTGATTATATTTCTTTTTGTCTTAGGATTGTTTTTAGTAAAGGGAAGATTGAAATGGTGGCTGGTAGGAGGAACGATTTTATCACTGTTATTGTCTTATGGTAAAAATCTCGATTTCTTAACCAATTTCTTTATTGATTATGTGCCACTCTATAATAAGTTTAGAGCTGTGACATCTATTCAGGTGATTTTGGAATTGTGTATTCCAATATTGGGAATTTTTGCTTTGGCACGTTTGTTTAACGACTTTCAAAAAGATGAGGAAAAGCTTAAAGCTTTAAAGTATACGGTTGGCATTACTGCTGGTTTAGCATTGGTATTCCTTTTGTTTAAATCGGTTTTATTCGATTTTGAAGGTTTGCGTGATGATGATTACATAGGAGCTTATGGGCAACTGTTTATCAATGCTGTTATAGAAGACAGAAAAGCTTTGTTTACCGCAGATACCATTAGAACATTGATTCTAGTATTGCTTTCTGCAGGAACTGTATTTCTTTTCTTAAAAAAGAAATTATCTGAAACCTTGGTTGTAGTAGTTTTTGCTATTTTGATTTTGTTTGATTTAGTAAGTGTTAACAGGCAATATGTTAACAACGATAATTTTGAATCGGCATTACGTGTCGATAAACCTTACCAACCTAATACTGCGGATAAGCAAATCCTGAAAGACAAAGGACATTTTAGAGTTTTGGATATGTCTTCTGAAGGCCAACAACGACCGGGACGCGCTGCTTATTTCCATAATTCGCTATTTGGTTATCATGCGGCCAAATTGGGACGTTACAACGAGCTCATGGAGTTTCATATTTATAATAATAATATGAATGTTCTTAACATGCTCAATACCAAATATATTATAGTAGAAGATCAAGGCCGTATATTCCCGTATGATAATCCCGATGCAAATGGCAATGCATGGTTTATTGGCGAATTGAAACAATTACGTGATGCAAATGCTGAAATTAAAGCTTTGGACAGCTTAGATACAAAAACGAAAGCAGTCACCACAATGTCTGACTTTGGCAGTAAGCCCGATATTATCAAATACCAAGTTGATTCTACAGCTTCCATTCAGCTTACAGAGTTCAAGCCAAATTATTTAAAGTATGAATCTACTAATACAAACGATGGATTTGCTGTATTTTCAGAAATCTATTATGACCAAGGATGGAATGCTTACCTAAATGGTGATTTAGTACCACACCGGCGTGTTAATTATGTATTACGAGGTATGGAAATCCCAAAAGGACATCACACCATAGAGTTTAAATTTGAACCTAAAGTCGTAGCTACAGGAAGTAAAATTGCTTTAGCGAGCTCTGCTGTATTTGGGGTTTTGTTGCTGTTAGGTATGTTCTATGCTTTTAAAAGGAAAAGCGATTGATTGTCATTCCTGCATAAGAGGAATCCATATCATTAATTTTGTTAAAATATATTCCCACTGAAGTATGTCTTGAAAGATAGCAGTAAAGTGGGAAAGCCAAAATGGACAAAAAAAAGAAAGTACTTATAATATGTTATTATTGGCCACCAGCTGGCGGACCAGGTGTACAGCGTTGGTTAAAATTTGTAAAATACTTACCTGAGTTTGGTATAGAACCTATTGTATATTGTCCAGAAAACCCCAATTACCCAATTATCGATGAGAGTCTAATAGATGAAGTGCCAAATGAAATTACCGTTCTTAGGCAACCTATAAAAGAGCCTTATGCTTTAGCAAATTTGTTTTCAAAGAAAAGTGCAAAAACAATAAGCTCTGGAGTGATACCAAAAGCAAAAAAGCAATCATTAATTGAAAAATTAATGCTTTATGTTCGGGGTAATTTTTTCATTCCAGATGCTCGTAAAAACTGGATAAAACCTTCGGTAACATACTTATCGGAGTATATTCAAAAGCATCACATAAAAACAATTATTACTACAGGTCCACCGCATAGTTTACACTTGATTGGACTTCAATTAAAAAGGCAACTGCATATTAATTGGATATCTGATTTTAGAGATCCCTGGACAACAATTGGCTATCATAAAGATTTAAAACTGAGCCAATCTTCTCAACAAAAGCACAAAGCACTGGAATTACAGGTTTTAAATTCGGCTGATGAAATCATTGTAACGAGCAACCATACCAAAAATGAATTTCAAAATAAAACCAAGCAACCTATTTCTGTAATTACCAATGGTTACGATTCACATTCAATTAGAGTAGAAGGGAAGGACAAAAAGTTTACTTTATCGCACATAGGTTCTTTGTTATCTGAGCGTAACCCAAAGGTGTTGTGGAAAGTACTTTCAGAACTAATTACCGAAAATGAAGCATTTTCAAAAACGTTTCAGCTTAATTTAGTTGGAGTGGTTAGCGATGATGTTATAGAATCAATTCATCAAAATGGGTTAAAAGACCATTTGAATATTGTAGGTTATGTAAGTCATGACGAAGCGATTAAATTCCAAATGCAATCTCAACTGCTACTGCTTATTGAAATTGATTCGGAAGATACCAAAGCGATTATTCCAGGAAAGGTTTTTGAATATTTAATTTCTGAAACCCCAATATTGGCAATTGGCCCAGAGAATTCTGATGTAGAACACATCATTAAATCAACGCATACAGGTACTTACTTTAATTATAACGATAAAGGGCAATTAAAGACTCAAGTCTTAAAATATTTTGAGGCATATCAAAACAATAATTTAGACGTCATGGCCGTAGGTTTGCAACCTTACAGTAGAAAAGCACTTACTGAGAAATTAAGTAAGCGTATTAATAGTTTATGATTTGTCATTCATTTTTTAATATAAAAGTTTATAGTTGTAATTTGAATTTTTTTTAAGCTTCCAAGTTAGATTTACTATAGTTTAGGCAATGAGCATCGTATTAAAACAAACCTTTAAAAATACAATAAGTACATACTTAGGTTTTGGTATTGGTGCCATAAACACCCTTTTCTTATATACTAATTTTTTAACCGATGAATATTATGGCTTAGTAGCATTTTTGCTATCTGCAGCAAACATAATGATGCCGTTTATGGCGTTTGGTGTGCATAATGCCGTAATTAAATTCTATTCGTCATTTAAATCTAAGGTAAGTATCAATAGCTTTTTTACCTTAATGCTATTCTTACCTTTAGCATTCATAATTCCAACAGCCTTAATCGGTTATATTTTTTATGAAGGTATTGGTAATTTACTTTCCAATGAAAATAAAATAGTTGGAGATCATATTTGGCACATCTTTGTTTTAGCAATAGCTATGGCCTATTTCGAAATCTTTTTTGCGTGGTCTAAAGTACAATTACAAACAGTCTTTGGTAATGTAATGAAAGAGATATTTCATCGTGCATGTATTATGATATTGCTATTTCTGGTGTATTTAGATTGGTTGACCGTGGATCAATTTATTTTGGCACTTGTTGCCGTTTACGTACTGCGCATGCTAATAATGAAGCTTTATGCATATTCAGTTAGATTTCCGAAGATAAGATTTCAAAAAATTAAAGCCCTTCCAGCAATTTTAAAATACGCTTTGCTTATGATTATCGCGGGCTCCGTAGCCATGTTGATTTTAGATATTGATAAATTTATGATTGGCTTAATGGTAGAGGATATAGGGCAAGTGGCTTACTATAGTGTGGCTATTTTTATTGCTACGGTTATTGCGGTTCCACAACGTGCCATGCATCAAATTATGATGCCATTGACCGCAAAATATTTAAATGATAATAACAAGATAGCTTTAGAAGATCTTTACAAGCGAAGTTCTATAAGCCTATTAATAATAAGTGGATTTATTTTTTTGTTGATTATTTTAAATATCAACCAATTGTATGAAGTTCTTCCACAAGAATTCAGAGGTGGGCTTTTTGTGGTTCTTATTGTGAGTTTGGCTAAGCTTTACGATAATAGTATTGGAAACAATAATGCCATTTTATTTAATAGTGATTATTATAGAATGGTATTGTTTTTTGGGGTATTACTGGCCTTTTTAGCTATTGTTCTTAACTATATTTTTATTTCCATTTACGGTATAGAAGGTTCTGCTTTTGCAACATTTTTGGCTGTTGCAATTTACAACACCATTAAAGTGATTTTTGTAAAACAGAAATTTAATATGTTGCCCTTTTCCAAATCCTCCTCAAAGGTCATCTTACTCTTAATTCTACTCACTGGCCTAATGTATTTTTGGGAATTTCCGTTTTATCCTATTATGAATATTGTTTTAAAGTCTTTAATGGTAGGAGTCTTGTATTTTACGTCTGTCTATAAGCTCAATGTTTCAGAAGATGTTTCAAATCAGATAAAAAAGTACTTACGGTTAAAGTGATTCGTGTTTTATTCTTCAACCTAGCGGGATATTTTTATCTAACTGTAACTATAGACTCTTCGCTATGCTCTAAGTACAAAAAGATTCCCACGAGAAAGTAGGAATTGTAACGAGAAATCCCGCAAGGTGCTCTGAGGCATACATCATGCGGGATTTCTACTAACCAACCAAAAAAATTATTTTACTTTTTTATCCTCTAGATCGTCTTGTATTAGATCTTGTAGAACGCTGATTGCTCTTTCTACTTGTATTAGATCTGTTCGATACAGAAGATGATTTTCTTTTGCTCTGAACTGTACTTCGTTGTCTATTATTTTGCGAGCTAGATTTATTATATGTACGAGATTTAGTCGCTTTTGGTTTTCTAACCGAAGTACTTTTTGTTCGCTCTACTTTATTAGACACCGATCTTCGTGCTTTGGTCACATTTTTATTTACATTTCTTGTTGACCTTGCTGAATTTGAACCTACAGAAGTTCTTGATGGTGTCGATACATTTCTGTTAGAACGTGTTGTTACTGTTCTACTTGTCGCTCTAGTACTTTCACCAGATCGTGTTGCTCTGGTATTAGAACGAGTCGTTGTCGCTCTATCAGACCGTCTCGTTGTAGACTGGGCTGTACTGGTTTCAGGACTTCTTGTACTTCTAGTAGAACGCGTCGCTGTACTGTTCTGTGCTAAACGTGTACTTCTAGTACGTGTTATTTCAGTATTTCTACGTGTAACATTTCTCTGTATAGTACGCTCTCTACTATTTCTTGGAGCTTGCGCGTACATATTACTTCTATTTCTCCTCGTAGCCACTCTGGTATTACTGCGTCTTGTATTATTGACGTTAAAATATCTTACGTTATTTCTATAAGGTCTATAGTAAATATGTCTTACAGGCGTATAAAACTGTCTGTACGGATTTACATTAACAACACAATAGTTAATAGGTGGTACTATGTAAAATCTATGCCATGGTCTGTATACATATGCTCTGTTGTACACGTTGATAAACCCGTCATACCTCCAAAACACATTGTTTCTGTAATACACATTTAATCCTCCAATTCTATTGATTCTATTGAATCTGTTATAGGTGATGAATATGTCTCCAATTTGATTAACTCTACCATAAAAATCGTAAAAGATTGGTGTGTTTTCAATTTGAATAATAGCTCCAAAACTATCGTACTGCACGTAAGGGTTGTAGTTATAACCAGAATTAAAACTTAGGGTAAAACCAGGTGTATCAATACCTACGCTTACATCAGGTCCATAATCTGGAATATAAAAATCGAATTGACCATCTCTATATACCGAGAATTCAATACCACCTTCATTAAATATGAAAGAATTACTATAACCTCTCACATAGTTATTGATTGAAGCATCAGCTTCTGATGTTGTGGTGTTGGTCGCGAATGCAGTAGTGCTAAAAGCAACTAGGGCTGCAAAAAAATATAGTATCCGTTTCATAGTTAAGGGTTTTAAAATTAAACTCGCTAAATATTAAACAAACAGCGTGCCAAAAAACTTAAGTATTTGTTTATCAATTGCTTGTGAATTTAAAAACCCCGAAGCTTTGGGGAAAGCTTTCGGGGTTTTATATCCCAATGTTTCATTATGCTAAAATGGGATATAGGTGTTCCTATTTTTTAGGTCTGATATTTTTTCTGTAGTAATAGTGACCGTCATTATTCCAATTGTCGTTACTACTACCAAAACCTCGATTGCCGAAGTTTACATGTCCTCTGGTGCCGATAATATCTCCATACCTGTTATGGAGAATACGCAGGTTGCCAACTTGCTTTAGCTGACCTCTTCTATAGCTCATGTATACAGAGCCCGCACGTTTAATTCGGCCTTGTCTATCATAGTTAATAAATACGTTGCCGATACGTCTCACGCGGCCCAATCTGTCGTGTCTTACCAAAACACCACGATCCTCAAGGTGGTAACGTGTTCCTGGTGCTCCATGAGTACGGTTGGTCACACGTCTATTACGCTTGTAATAGTAATCGTCATCGTTGGTCACTTCAGGAAGCACTTCGGTATTAAAATCGAAGGTTCCATCCGGGAAAATTAAAAATTCTACACCACGCTCAATGAACACTATAGGTTCGGCAAAACGATAGCGTGCATTATTAAAATCTTCCCCATTAAAAACAGCATCTCCTGCTGTTGTCGCTGTGGCCGATGTTATTCCTAATAACACCATCGCCAAAAAAAGTACTTGTTTTTTCATAATTTATAGGTTTTTAGATTCACCCAGTCGCTAACGTGTTTAGGACTTTTGGGTTTACGCTATATGTTTTTTGAAAACCAATTAACGTGCCAAGAATCGTAATGTTTTTAAAACCAGACACTTGAATTGTGATTTGAATATTGAATAGCAATAACTTTAGAATTCTCACTTTTGATGAATGGGGCATGTTAACATTAATTTTGTTATTTTTAATCCAAGACCAATCATCACAGATGAAAACCAACCAAGACACTTGCCAAAACTGTGAGCAGCCTTATGATAAAGGATTTCAGTTTTGTCCTCATTGTGGGCAAAAAACCAATGATGAACTTACATTGGGTGTACTTTTCTATAACACAATCAGTAATTACTTTTCGTTTGATGCACGCTTTTTAAAGAGTTTTGTTCCGTTGATGTTTAAACCTGGCTATTTGGCGAAAAAGTTTTTGGAAGGTAAACGACTGCTTTATTTGCACCCTGCGCAGATGTACTTGTTTATTTCTGTGGTATTCTTTTTCTTATCCTCATTCACTATCGATAAATGGCAGAAAGATATAGAGGACATCAATAAAAAAATCGCCAATGCTCCAGTGGAGGTTAACGAAAAGAAGCAATCTAAAGTTATGTTAGACTCCATAAAAAAAGCAAAGCTTTTAGAGAACTTAAAAGGAAATGGGTCGAAATTGGGTTTAAATACCGACGAATTAACAAAAGCAGATTCAATCATTCAATCGGAAACAAATAATACCAATTTTACTTGGGATTTTGATAAAGCCAAGGTTGATTCTTTAATTGACGCTGGAGCTAACGACAATATTATATACAAAGAAATGGGAATGTCTGATAATGCTAATTATTTTGAAAGAGGCATTTATAAAGGTTTTCTAAATATAGCCAAAGGCTCTGGAGCTGGTAATATGTTTCGACGTGCATTTGATGCTGTACCAATAACCATGTTTATACTTCTACCGCTTTTTGCATTATTGCTAAAACTGTTCTATTTTAGAAGAGGACGTTATGCTTACCATTTGGTATTTACATTTTATCTCTTTTCTTTTCTTTTTACACTATTTGCCATTTTAATGGCTTTTGATTTATTAATAGTGCCAATACCAGGATGGATTAGTACACTTATTATACTTTCAACCTTCTTTTACTTTTATGTGGCATTGCTTAAATTCTATGAGCGTCATTGGTTTACAACTTTAATCAAAAGCGGAGTAATTACTTTTATATTCTCAATTTTGGTACTAATAACTACAGTAGGATTGGTGTTCTTTGGTAT
>CAYVNR010000018.1:63564-74886 GCA_964453045.1 uncultured Flavobacteriaceae bacterium | reverse complement strand
TTCAATCAAAATGTATTTTGATTTTGATAATCTCAGAAATCACTCGAACTGACAACCAAGCTTTTACATCTTGGATGTTCTATTATTATATCGAACTCACATATTTTAATAAGATGCTAAAATAAATTCAGTATGACAAAAACAGATGTTTTCGTCAAAACCAAAATCCTAAATTAAAAAACCATTGGCTTTCTTTTAATTCTGGTGAGTAGCTATATTTGGCTTCTAATGGCCCCAAAAATGTTTCTAGCGAATAGCCTACAGCGTAACCACTATATTCTGGAGTAGAAAAGAAATCACCTGTTTCAAAAAGCCCATCTTCTATATTGGCGTAATTGGCTGCCAACAGAATATGATGCTTTTTAAAGATTTCATAATCTAATGTAAACGTAGCTTTTACAAAACTATCTCCAGATAGGGCTAAAAAGTCATAGCCATAAAACGATTTAAAGTTATTAATAAAATTATTGGCATAACCACCCAAACCAAAGCCTAACGTTGTGGTTGAATTATCGCCTATTTTAAAACCACCCGCAGCTTCCGTCTTTAATGCCACTTTATCGTTAAAACTAAAAGCATAACCCATATCTGCCTTGGCAATCGAAAATTCTTCAAAGTCTCGATTTAAACCTGTAGCATTAAAATACAAATGAAAATCCCCATTAAAATAAAAACCACGTTTTGGAAACAATGAATTGTCGTAGTCATCAAAAATTAAATTTCCGAAAGCACTGAAATAGTTTGAGTTTTCAAATGTAATTCTGTCTTCTTGGTCGTCATCGATTAAAGTTTCGGACGTAATTTTAAGACGTTTATATTCTGCACCTGCACGCAATGCAAAATCTTTTCTAAAAATAGTTTGCAGATAAATTTGATTTGTAAAGTCTGACAGCTTAGCATTTATTCTATTTAAATCCTCCAACAAAGGAGAATCCTCTTCTAAAACCAAAAGTGGATTAACATTTTTACTGAATTGATTATATCTCGATTTAATCCCAATACTAATGTAAAATCCTTTGTCTATAAAGTATTCAAAATTATATCTTGAGTTATCGCCTAAAATTATGTCTAACGAGGCTACATCATTATTAAATAACAAGCGTTTTTTTGTCAGGTTGGCCAATACCGCACTTTTGTATAAATCATCGTAATGAATCCCTAATTTTAAAAATGTGGTAGTTTCAGACTCTTTTAATTCTCCCATGAGGTTGTAACCATCATTATCAATGCTCGGCTCTAAGCTATATCTAAAAGTGTCAAAATTATTAGTCGCTATGAGGCTATTGATACCTTTCTTAAAGTCTACATAACTGATATTTGCATTATTTCTAAACTTTAGCTTTCCTATAATATAAGATCTTGTATAACGCTCGTTACCGCTTATGTTTATTGAGTTGATTTTTATACTGTCTATAGGTTTTATATAAGGTCTTTTGTAATCAGGGCTCTGTTGTTTTTTTATGTTCTGCAATTGGGACATGTTCGCTCTTGCAGCTGCTTCACCATTAGCAATAATATCACCACCTTCATCAAAGGAGATAACAGAAAAATTAGTGATGTCTGGCTTAATATAGATATCCGTTAGGGGTGCTTTATTCTTCATCGCTTTTATAGTGCGAAAATTATTGATCTGCATTAAAATATCTGGTGCCGATTTTAAGGATTCTCTATCTTTTAAGGCATCTTGCACGTCAACACCAATAATAATATCCATGCCTTTGGCTCTTAATTCCTCTACCGGGAAATTATTGGTTACACCTCCATCTATTAATATTTCACCATCAATAACCACAGGTTGAAACAACGACGGTAATGCACCACTTGCTGTTACTGCCTCGGCTAAATGACCTTTATCCATGACTAAAGATTCGCCAGTTTCTATATTGGTGGCAATACAGAAAAAGGGAATAGGTAATTTTTCAAAGTCTCTTATTTCATTAACAGGAAGCATTAATTTGTAGAGTAAATTATAGACATTCTGACCTCTTGATAGTGCAGATGGCAAATTGATCTTAAACTTATCGAAGGGCAAACTGACGGCATACCTTTCAGAATTCTCGCGTTCGTAAAAAGATTTTGAAGATCTTCTAAATTCATCATTTATGAGCTCATTAAAATCTTGATTATTGAACATATCCTCTAATTGCTCGCCTGAATAACCTGTAGCATACAAGGATCCAATTATTGCCCCCATACTGGTGCCAGCAACATAGTCTATTTGTATTCCCAGACTGTCTATGATTTTTAATGCACCAATATGTGCAAAGCCTTTGGCTCCTCCGCCGCTTAATACTAAACCTATCTTTGGTTGTTGGGTTTCTTGTGCTAATAATGTGTTATAGCTCAGCAATAAAAAAGCTAGATTTAAGATAACACATTTAAAGAGTTGATTATATGTTAGGGATAATCTCAATGGGTTTATTCTTTATGGTAATAATTATAAATTTTACTGGCTCTAGAGACTCCAACAACAGCTTCAAGCTCATCTAGTTTAGCATTAGCAATACGTTTCACCGTTTTAAACTGTTTCATAAGATCAATGATGGTCTGTTCACCTACTCCAGAAATATTTTCAAGCTCAGTGGTTAAAGCACTTTTACTACGTCTATTTCTGTGATGTTCAATACCAAAACGATGGGCTTCATTTCGTAACTGCTGAATGATTTTTAACGTCTCACTTTTCTTGTCTAAATATAATGGAATTGGATCATCTGGATAAAATAATTCTTCTAAACGTTTAGCAATTCCGATGATCGCTATTTTTCCTCTTAAACCCAAAACATCCAAACTTTTTAATGCCGATGATAACTGCCCCTTTCCTCCGTCAATAATAATGAGCTGTGGTAATGGCTGATTTTCTTCCACAAGACGCTTGTAGCGTCTGTAAACCACTTCTTCCATCGATGCAAAATCATCTGGACCTTCTACTGTCTTAATATTAAAGTGACGGTAATCTTTTTTACTTGGTTTTCCATTTTTAAACACCACACAAGCCGCTACTGGATTTGTGCCTTGAATGTTTGAATTATCAAAACACTCTATATGTCTTGGCTCTTCCGATAATCGCAAATCTGCTTTCATCTGAGCCATAATTCTGTTGGCATGCCGATCTGGGTCTACGATTTTTATCTGCTTCAGTTTATCCATTCGGTAATACATGGCATTACGCTTTGATAAATCGACAATGCTCTTTTTATCACCAAGTTTAGGAACAGTTACCTTAATCTCTTCACCTAAATCAACCTTAAATGGTACGTAAATTTCTTTGGAATTTGAATTAAAACGTTGGCGGATTTCGGTAATGGCAATTTCCAATAATTCTTTGTCTGGCTCTTGTAATCGCTTTTTTATTTCTAAAGTATGTGACCTAATGATCGAACCGTAGCTTAGTTGTAAAAAATTGATATAGGCATAGGTTTCGTCACTTACTATAGAAAATACATCTACATTACTAATCTTAGGATTTACAATAGTTGATTTGGCTTGATAATTCTCTAAAATTTCAAGTTTATCTTTTATTTTCTGAGCATCTTCAAATTGCATATTTTCAGCATATTGCTTCATTTGCTCTCGAAATTGCTGTAAAGAATCTTTAAAGTTTCCTTTTAGAATTTCTCGTATGGCCTTGATATTTCCGTGATACTCCGCTTCGGTTTCTTTGCCCTCACAAGCACCTTTACAATTACCCAAGTGAAATTCTAAGCAAACTTTATACTTTCCTGCATTTATTTTAGCTTCAGACAAATCGTAATTACAAGTGCGCAATTGATATAAGCCTTTTATTAAACCCAACAGGGTTTTTACCGTTTTCATACTGGTGTATGGCCCAAAATACTCCGAGCCATCTTTGAATACACGACGTGTTGAAAACACTCTGGGGAAACGTTCTTTTTTAATACAAATCCAAGGATAGGACTTATCGTCCTTTAGCATTACATTATACTTAGGCTGATATTTTTTTATCAGATTGTTTTCGAGCAAAAGCGCATCGTTTTCCGTTTCGACAACAATATGCTTTACCGAAGCTATATTTTTTACCAAAACACGTGTTTTACCGTAGTCATGATGTTTGGTAAAATAACTGCTTACCCGTTTTTTAATATCTTTTGCCTTTCCAACGTAAATTAACGTATCATCAGCATCAAAATATTGATAAACACCAGGCTGATGTGGCAAGGTTTTTATTTGTATTTCTAGGGTTGTTTCTGGCATTAAATCAAAGGTATATAAAAGTTGTAAATTTAGGGTTATAAGTACTTAAAGTTAACAGATAACTTATCTCGCAACAATAAACCAACTTAAAAATTTGAGTAACTTTAAATACTTCTTAACTTTAGGCACTTTAAGTATTTTTATGAACATCGTCATACTCTCTAGAAACGAAAGCCTCTATTCTACAAGACGCCTTATTGAAGAAGGTGAAATAAGAGGACATGATATTGAGGTGATCGATCCGCTTAAATGCGACATCATTATCGAACAAGAAAAGCCAACCATTTATTACAGAGATCGTTACCTCGATTACGTTGATGCTATTATCCCTAGAATTGGTGCTTCAGTTACCTTTTTTGGTTGTGCCGTAGTAAGACAGTTTGAAATGATGAATGTCTTTACAACCGTTACATCTGATGCAATTATTAGAAGTAGAGATAAATTGAGAAGTTTTCAACGGCTTTCTAAAGCTGGTATTGGAATGCCAAAAACCGTATTTACTAATTACTCTCGCGATGTTGAAGAGGTTTTAGCGCATGTTGGCGGACCACCTGTTATCATAAAATTACTCGAAGGCACACAAGGGCTTGGAGTGGTTTTGGCAGAATCCAAAAATGCAGCAGAGTCTGTTTTGGAGGCTTTTAACGGATTACAAGCTAGAGCTCTCGTTCAGGAATATATAGCTGAAGCTAAAGGTGCGGATTTAAGAGCCTTAATCGTGGATGGACAAGTTGTAGGAGCAATGAAACGCCAAGGTAGAGAAGGTGAATTTCGCTCTAATTTACATAGAGGCGGAAGTGCCAATCTCGTTAGACTTTCTGAAGATGAATTAAGGTTAGCCATAAAAGCCGCCAGAGCATTAAAGCTGCCTGTTTGTGGTGTAGATATGCTACGGTCTAATAGAGGGCCATTAATTATGGAAGTCAATTCCACACCAGGTTTGGAAGGTATCGAGGGCGCAACACAAAAAAATATTGCAAGGGCAATTATTACATTTATTGAAAGAAATAGGAAATAAAATAAGTCAGATTAAAAGAAGAGATTCCTGCTTTTGCAGAAAATGACTATGAGCGAAAAAGAAGTGTTACATATACTTGATGAAAAGGTAGCATTGGGTGAAAGTGCTAAAGTGAGTTTTAATGTTGCGAAACTCCATACACAAAATACCATTGATGTCCCAGTAATTATAGAACGGTCTAAAAAACCTGGACCAACGGTATTGATAACTGCCGGAATCCATGGAGACGAAATCAATGGTGTAGAAATTGTACGTCAGATTATAGCAAAAGGCATCAACAAACCTAAAAAGGGAACGATTATTTGTATACCAGTTATTAATGTTTTTGGGTTTATTCATATGGACAGGGAATTTCCTGATGGCAGGGATTTAAACCGTGTCTTTCCTGGTGGAAAAGGAGGTTCACTTGCCAGCAGAGTAGCACATAAATTGATGACTGAAATTGTACCACATGCCGACTTAATTTTGGATTTTCATACTGGTGGTGCCGATCGCTTTAATGCTGCTCAAATCAGAATAGTAAAAAACGAAATAGTTTTGGATGAGTTGGCTCAGGTTTTTGGTGCACCGATCATTTACTATTCTAAAAACCTCAATAAATCCTTCAGAAATTCTTGCTATAAACTGGGTATTCCAATGCTACTGTTTGAGGGGGGAAAATCATTTAATATTGATAGCACCATAACCAATACAGGTGTCAATGGCACCAAACGTGTACTTTCGCATTTGGGTATGCTTAATAGTAAGTTCAAAGTATCCAAACCCAAAAAAAATTGCATTAAAGTTTTAGACAGCAAATGGATTAGGGCTAACCATTCTGGTATGTTTAAGTCTAATGTTTCAGTGAACACCCAAGTTAAAAAAGGTGATGTTTTGGGGCATATTACTGATCCTTACGGCAGTTTTAATCATTTTGTAAAGGCTCCGAATGATGGTTGTATTTTTAATGTTAATGAATCCCCTATTATCTATCAAGGTGATGCTATTTTTCATATTTCTACAAAGCTAGACTAATGACAAAACATGAGCTTCGGAAAAAATATAAAACCTTAAGAAAACAACTTTCTTTAGAACAGGTTGAAGATTTTAGCCTTGCCATTGCCAATCAATTGTTACAACTTAATATCTGGGATAAATCATTCTATCATATCTTCTTAACTATTGAAGAGCAAAAGGAAATCAATACAGAATACATATTGAACGTTTTAGCGGGAAAGGATAAAAATATAGTTATCTCAAAAAGTAATTTTGAAGATTACTCAATGACACATTATCTACTCACTGATAATACAAAAATTAAAAAGAATAGCTATAATATCCCCGAACCTATTGATGGCATAGAAATTCAATCGTCACAATTAGAAGTTGTTTTTATTCCGCTTTTGGCTTTTGATAAAGTAGGAAACAGAGTAGGCTATGGTAAAGGATTTTACGATCGGTTTTTAACAAACTGTAATCCGAAAGTTATAAAAATCGGAGTTTCTATTTTTGAAGCTGAAGACCAAACTATTGAAGCTTCGGAAAATGACATTAAGCTTGATTATTGTGTGACTCCGAATAAGGTGTTTCAGTTTTAGAGGAATCTTTAAACGCCTTCTTATTAAATACAATTAAAATACCAATACCTGTGCTTATAGCGACATCGGCTACATTAAAAACAGGATCGAAAAATGAAAAGTATTTTCCGCCGATAACTGGCAACCATTCGGGTAACACACCACTCCATATTGGAAAATATAACATATCCACAACTTTACCATGAAACACCTCTGCATAACCTCCGCTCTCTGGTAGAAAGGTAGCTATTTGCATATTGCTATCACTAAACAACGTACCATAAAATACAGAATCTAAAATATTACCTAAAGCACCTGCAAAAATGATAGCTATGGCAAAAACCAATATTTTGGATTTCTTTTTTTTTGTGACATCCAGCAACCAAAATCCAATACCAGTTACGGCTACAATTCTAAATAACGTTAAAAAAAGCTTGGCTGATTTATCTGAAATAAATGTAAAGAAATCACTCAGCTTTGTTCCCCAGGCCATACCGTCGTTTTCTATAAAATGAATTTTAAACCAAGTGCATATCTCAACAGTTTCAGCCAGTTGAAGATGTGTTTTAATATAAATTTTACTGATTTGATCTATCAGTAAAATGAGAATTATAATAATTGAGGCTTTTTTTAACGACATATTAAAAAAAGCTTTGAACTTATATTCAAAGCTTTGCTATCTTTTATTAATCTAATACAATCTCTATTTAATGAGATTCCTTTCTTCAAAGGAATTCTACTTCTGCATATTTTTGGCTTCAATACTTAATGTTGCATGAGGCACTAATTTTAAGCGTTCAGGGTTTATTAATTTACCCGTAACTCGACAAACTCCATAGGTTTTATTTTCAATTCTAATCATGGCATTTTTCAAATCACGTATAAATTTTTCCTGTCGTATGGCTAATGCAGAGTTGGCTTCTTTGCTCATTGTTGCACTGCCTTCTTCAAAAGCTTTAAAGGTTGGTGATGTATCATCAGTACCATTGTTATGGTCGTTCATGTAGGCACTTTTTATTAATTCTAAATCGTGCTCAGCTTTATCGATTTTATCTTGAATTAAAACTCTGAATTTTTCTAGATCTTTATCTGAATATCTGTTTGTTGTATCTGTTGCCATATCTTTTTAATGTTTTTGTATAAATAGTTTGGTATTGACTTCATCAAAAGCAATTTCTATACCATTATTTATTGTGTCTTTAATTTCTAATTCTTCCGTTAAGGTTTCCGACTTAATATATGCCTCATTCGAAGCAATTGCCGCTGCAACCAATGTATCGTTTTGAAGCTGTACATCAATTTTATCAGTAACTTCAAAACCTGAATCTTTACGTAAATTTTGAATGCGGTTTACGAGCTCACGTGCAATACCTTCTTTACGTAATTCTTCATTTATGGTTACATCTAGAGCTACTGTTAAAGCTCCTTCGTTTGCAACAAGCCATCCTTCAATATCTTGCGATGTAATCTCCACATCATCTAATCCCAAAGTAATACTTTTTCCGTTAATTTCAACGTCTAAACTGCTGTTTTGCTCGATTTTTTTAATATCATCTGCAGAAAACGCATTTATCGCACTGGAAATCAACTTCATATCCTTTCCAAACTTAGGTCCTAAGATTTTAAAATTTGGTTTAATTTTCTTTACCAATATATCTGATGCATCTTCTAAAAGCTCTATTTCTTTTATGTTGACTTCATGCTTTATTAAATCTGAAACAGCAGAAATCTCTTCCTTTTGTTGTTGACTATCTACAGGAATCATTATTTTTTGAAGTGGCTGACGCACTTTAATCTTTTCCTTAGCTCTCAACGATAAAACCAATGATGATATTGTCTGTGCGTTTTCCATTTTTCGTTCCAGAGCCTTATCAATTACCGATTTATCTACTTTTGGAAATTCCGCTAAATGTACACTTTCAAAAGCTTCCTTTTTAGTTACAGCATTTAAATCTAAGTACAAACGGTCCATAAAGAACGGTGCTATTGGCGCACCAAGCTTTGCAATTGTTTTCATACAGGTATAAAGCGTTTGATATGCTGAAATTTTATCGGCTTGATAATCACCTTTCCAGAAACGTCTTCTACTTAAACGTACATACCAATTACTCAAATAATCTTGTGTAAAGTCTGAAATTGCTCTAGCTGCTTTTGTTGGTTCATATTCTGCATAAAACTTATCAACCTTTTCAACCAAAGTATTTAACTCGGACAAAATCCAACGGTCTATTTCTGGTCGTTCGTTCACTGGAATGTCAGCTTCACTGTAATTGAACCCATCAATATTGGTATAAAGCGTAAAGAATGAATAGGTATTGTAAAGCGTTCCGAAAAATTTTCGGTTTACTTCGGCTATACCATCACTATCAAACTTTAGATTATCCCATGGATTGGCATTGCTTATCATGTACCAACGTGTGGCATCAGCACCGTATTTAGATAATGTCTCAAATGGATCTACTGCGTTGCCTAATCGCTTGGACATTTTTTGTCCGTTCTTATCCAAAACCAACCCATTTGACACTACATTTTTATAGGCCACAGAATCAAAAACCATAGTTGCAATAGCATGAAGCGTGTAAAACCATCCACGGGTTTGGTCTACTCCTTCTGCAATAAAATCTGCAGGAAAAGCTTCATTCCTATCAATCAAATTCTTGTTCTCAAAAGGATAATGCCATTGTGCATAAGGCATTGAACCTGAGTCGAACCAAACATCTATTAAATCGCTTTCGCGTTTCATAGGTTGTCCAGATTTTGAAACCAAAACAATCTTGTCTACTATATTTTTATGTAGGTCGATAGTCTCATAGTTTTCTTCGGACATATTACCAACTTCGAAGTCTGCAAATATATCTTCGGACATAACACCAGCCTCAACTGCCTTGACCATTTCGGATTTAAGCTCTTCAACAGACCCAACACATAATTCTTCTTTTCCATCTTCTGTCCGCCAAATTGGTAAAGGAATTCCCCAGAACCTTGAACGTGATAGATTCCAATCGTTGGCATTGGCCAACCAATTACCAAAGCGACCTTCTCCTGTTGATTTTGGTTTCCAATTTATAGTATTATTCAGCTCCTGCATTCTCTCTCCAACATCAGTAACTTTAATAAACCAAGAATCTAAAGGGTAATACAAAATAGGTTTATCCGTTCTCCAGCAATTTGGGTAGGTGTGCTTATATTTTTCAACTTTAAAGGCCTTGTTTTCAGTTTTTAACTTAATGGCAATTTCAACATCTACAGAACGTTCTGGAGCTTCCCCATCATCGTAATATTCATTCTTTACATATTTGCCCGCAAACTCACCCATCTCTGGTCTAAAACGCCCCTGCAAATCTACCAATGGCACCAGATTATCGTCATCATCCTTTACCAACATTGGTGGAACTTCTGGTTTTGCTTGTTTGGCCACCAAGGCATCATCAGCTCCAAACGTCGGTGCCGTATGTACAATACCTGTACCATCTTCTGTTGTAACGAAATCTCCAGAAATGACTCTAAAAGCGTTTTCTGGATTGTCATTTGGAAGTGCATAGTCTAGCAACTGTTCATAGGTAATACCAACTAAATCTTTCCCTTTGAATTCTTTTACAACATAGAAAGGAATTTTTCCTGCCTTGTTGGTAGACTGGTTGTCTCCTTCTTTATATTCTAACAGTTCTGATTTTTCTTCGACTTGTTTATATTTTCCATCAAACTGTTTTCCAACTAAATTCTTTGCCAAGATGACATTCATTGGTTTGAACGTATATTGATTATAAGTTTCCACCAAAACATAATCAATCTTTGCCCCAACAGTCAATGCTGTATTACTTGGCAATGTCCAAGGTGTTGTTGTCCATGCCAAGAAGTAAATATCACCTTCATTTTTTAAAAAATCTGGTAAGGTTTCTTGTTTAGCCTTAAACTGTGCCACGACAGTTGTATTGGTAACATCTTGATACGTACCCGGTTGGTTTAATTCGTTATTGCTTAACCCAGTACCTGCTTTTGGTGAATAGGGTTGAATGGTGTAACCTTTATAAATTAAGCCTTTGTCGTAAATCTGTTTTAGTAACCACCAAACAGATTCCATATACTTAGATTTGTAGGTAATGTATGGGTTGTCCATATCTACCCAATAGCCCATTTTCTGCGTAAGGTCGTTCCAGATATCTGTGTAGCGCATCACGGCTTTTTTACAAGCCTCATTATATTCTTCTACTGTGATTTTAGTACCAATATCCTCTTTTGTAATACCTAGCTCTTTTTCTACACCAAGTTCTACTGGTAAGCCATGTGTATCCCACCCAGCCTTACGCTTCACCTGGAATCCCTTCATGGTTTTATAACGTGGAAAAATATCTTTAATGGCACGAGCTAAGACGTGGTGTACTCCAGGCAAACCATTAGCCGAAGGTGGCCCCTCAAAAAATACATAGGGCGGTTTTCCTTCTCTAGTGGTTACGCTCTTTTCAAAAATATTATTGTCTTGCCAATAGTTGCTTATTTCGTCTGCAACTTTTGGCAAGTTAAGTCCTTTATATTCAG
>CAYVNR010000018.1:0-63464 GCA_964453045.1 uncultured Flavobacteriaceae bacterium | reverse complement strand
CAATAGTTGCTTATTTCGTCTGCAACTTTTGGCAAGTTAAGTCCTTTATATTCAGGGAACTTTTGGCTCATTGTAATATTGTATTATAAGAGCGCAAAATTAAAGAATTTTGGATAAATAGAGTACAACTTTGAAACGCTATGTGTTCTAATTGGAATTTTTATTTTTTAACTTGAAATAATTGTTGCTACTTGAAGTCTTTAATCTACACAAAATCATTGTTCCCCAACGAAACTCATGATTATCTATACCTTTGATTATGCCTGAACATTCTCCAAAACATGCTATAATGCACTTTTTAAAACGTCCTTTTAGTTTTGTGTCTAATTCTTCATCATCTCTTTTAACATCATATTTTACCATAGGAAAGGAAACAGTACTTTGAGGGATCATGCCATCATCATGGGTTGGCTGAAAAAATGTTCTTCTGTTCACACTTGCATATAATGTGGCTTTACCTTCGGTTAACACCTCTAGTCACGTTTGTATTTGTAAAAAACAAGTTGAAGTAAAAAATACCATAAAGAAGGCGAAATTTTTCATACTATCTAAGATTACTGTTTTTTACTAAAACAGTTATTGGTAAAAAAAAGCCACTTAAAATAATTTATAAGCGGCCTTTATTACTAACTAAAAATATTACTTTACTACGACCTTCTTGGTCAGCACGCCATTTTTTAGCGTGTTTAATTTTATAATATAAGCTCCTGTACTTAAACCATTTACATCGTACTCATTGTAAGCACCTTCGTAAGCAACTGTGTTATAAACTGATTGCCCCACAATGTTATAAAGCTCAACTGTTTTAATCTCAATACTATTAGGGTTCAGTACCACAATCTTGTGTCTTCCCATTGCATAGTAAAAGTTTAAATTATCTAATGTTGAATCATTGATTGACAAACTCTCTGATTGCTCTTGGAATACGATTTCAAATCTATTTGCAAATTCTCCGGCTTCTGAAGAGAACTCAAATGGCTGGTCGCTTCTTAGATCATAATACTCGCCTGTGAGATTGTCTTTTATAAACATATCCTGATCTTCTGGTATGTTCTCAGTCTCTGTAAGCTTTATGGTATAGTTATACGTTCCAGAGGTTTTTAGGTTTAATGGCACCACTTTATCCTCTGTTATTGCACTATAAGCTTGTATGGTCATTAATTCGTCTCCCAATACCAAATTTAAATCATCGTCATATTCTTCTACATTCTTGGCATCATAACCATAGTCAAATCCATCCGACGTTTCTTCGCTAAAACCAAGTAACAATTCCCGTCTGGTTGCTGGTCCATCTACAGAATTAAACTCTATACGAAGTTTTTGCATTAAATTTTCTGTTGTAGTCTCAGTATTTGAAGCTGTTGCACTTCTAAAAAACACAGAACCAGTATCATAAGACCCATCGGCATCTGATTCCTTAATGAATACGCGTTGACTGTTTTTAAATACAATATCTCCACTATTTACAATTTCTGTCATAAAACCTTGCCCTACTGGCAAATATCTAGTAGGTGTTTTTGTACCATCTTGGTTACCATTATTAGCTCCTTCTATACCTACAAACTGATAGGCTCTTGTCGCTCCTGTTTTGTTAACCTGAGCGTAACCGCCATTATATTCATTTAATATATGTGAAGCCCCACTCCATTGTTGCCAAAGCTGTATTGTACCATCAATAACACCTGCATTGTCATCTATAAACTTATGCAAGTCTATGGCTGATGCATATGGGTTTCCTAATAAATAATCTGTTTTAGTGACTGCTGGTACGGAACCATTGCCTCCTGTATCAGTAACTGGGACTATTATGGTACCATTATTGGGTTTGCCTTCAAATACATACTGCTGTTGTGAACCAACACCTGTACCCTTAGATGTGTAACCTACACCTGGCTCTAATGCTGTATCTGGATTAAGAAATGCATAGTCGTAATAGGTTACACCATTTATATAGGTGTATAACCAATACGTACTTATCTTTCCTTGTTCATCATACGCGCTCGTAAACTCAAAATTGGTACCATCTGGTTTTTTTAACATATCTAAACTGTAGCTAGAGTTATTATCATTATTGCTACTTTTATTGTTATCTGATAATGTCGTCGCCCCCAAGCTACCAACCGGTGATGCCCAATAGTTGTACCAATACACACTTGAATTACCTTCTTGACGTCTCAGAACCTTCCCAGTAGAGGATGTTACCAAATCACTATTCTCAGTTTGTACTAATTGAGAATCCGCATTGAGATCTAATGTTCCATTAAGCTCTAAATACCAATTATTTTCTACCTTTTGGTCGCCACTAATGGTCAGTTTTTTATTAGAATCTATAAGCAACCCAAGGTTGGTATGAGAATTAGACGACGTAACGTTGTCTGCTATATTCACTATACTCCATGCCTTATTAATTGAAGCATCTTCAATATCCCATACTTCGCCATGCAACCAAGTACTTTGATTGCTCCAATCGCCATTTGAACCTGTCTGATATGGCATTGGTGCAGTTTGCTCTTGCACAGTTGAAATATTATTGAGCTTTAAGGTTTTGTTATTACTAGAATAATCTGATGTGGTACTATTTTTAATATCTGTCATTGGATAATACGCCAATAGGTTTGACCAAGACAGTGTTTGTAAGGTTTTGGTATCCTTTATTGGTTTTGGTATTATTTTTCCTTGTACTAGTCCACCTGCATTTTCTATTTCTTGATAAACCATTTGCTGTATTTGTTCATCACTCAGTTCAGTGTTAAATACCCTAACTTCATCAATATTACCAGTAAAATATTGCTTGTTGCTCAAATTCCATGGAATTCTTCCTACTTCAAAATCACCATTCCAAGAGCTGGGAGCTTGA
Organism: uncultured Flavobacteriaceae bacterium; assembly: GCA_964453045.1. Classification (GTDB taxonomy): domain Bacteria; phylum Bacteroidota; class Bacteroidia; order Flavobacteriales; family Flavobacteriaceae; genus Winogradskyella. The sequence continues at coordinate 60,607 of CAYVNR010000018.1, read as the reverse complement.
ATAGTTTTCCCTATTAAGCTACTTAAAGCTAATTTTTTTTGTTCTTTGCCATCAACATAAATTGTTTGTTCACCTGTTATATTTGAAAAAGTACCTGTAACATGATGCCACTCATCATAATTAATTTCAATTCCGTTAATTGCAGTTGTTCCCAGTTCTGTGCGGATACCAAACATTAGTTTATTGCCATTTAGGGCATACAACCTACATGAGGTACCTTCTCCTGCAATTGTTGCACTAGAGTTACCCGCACTGGATGCATCTATTTTTACCCATGCCATTATAGTAAACGACCCTAAGCCTTGTATGAAACTATCCCCTTGTAAATAATCATCGACACCATCAAAATCTATGGTTGCATTAGCTGGTGGATTTGTATTGAATATATCTCGATAATCTAAATCCCCACCCGTGCCAGCATCACCATCCGCATCACCAAATACGCTTACCAAATCTGAAAGTGTACCTGAAGAAACTTCGTCATTAGTATCAAAAGAAGAATTGTTACTGTCAAAGTTATTATCTAATCCATCAGCATCTGTATCTAAATTGGAAACCGTACTTAACTGTCCATTTTCTTCTATATCGGGGATGCCATCGTTATCACTATCTAAGTCTAAATAATCTGGTGTACCATCTTCATCTGTATCAACAGGAGTCATACCCGTTCCGTAATTAGTCCAAAGTCCTCTGTAAGCCCCAGAGGTGTTAACAGTACCACTAGGCGCAATATACCCTAATGTACTTTGTATTTCTATATTATCTGGTATACCATCATCGTCAGAATCGATATCAACTGGTGGTAAACATACAAAGCTATAAGCAAAAGTATCTAGTCCGTGTGGTTCGTGAGTATTAATACCCATTTGTCCTGATACAACAATATGCTTAATTGAAACTTTGTCAATGCCTGTTTCTGCTGTTATACCAAAATTATTTTCAATGTTCTGGCCAGAGTTTATCGACCCTTTTAAAACACCATCAGCATCATAAAGATCAATATTTCCTGTACTATCATCTCCCAAAAATGTATCTCTATAATAACCAACTAAGTTATCATCTACATATATTTCGTATTGACTTATAACTCCACCATCATAATTTGTATCGAATATATCTATGAGGTCAAAACTAAAAGAGCGTACTGGAGATGTGAAATTTATATTCACAGTATAAAAATCGCCCGTTTGAGCGCCTGTTTCTGGATAAATATAAACTGCATGACCAGAATTACCAGACTTAAAATTACCAGCTGTTGTGGTTCTTAAAAGTGCAATTCTCGAAGAGCTTGTTCTTCGGTAATAGTTAGATTCAAAATCAATTGTTCCGTTTGCAAATGTACCAACACTTGTATTGGCAGTACCTGCTGTCCAAGAACTGGTTGGAAAACTATAATCGCTAGAACCATTTAAAACTGTTAACGTCTCACCTTTAGAGTACACCTCTTCTTGAAACCCGGATTCTTGATACCCTAATCCATTGGTATTATTGGCAATTGAAAAAATCTTAAGTCCATTTTTTGTCCAGCTAATAGCATCTGCTTGTGGAGAAGCACCGCCAGATATCGCTGCACAAACTGATGTATCAATAACACCATCATTATTATTATCTACATCGTATGCATCTAATACACCGTCATTATCAACATCTTGAGAAAAAGCTGAATGACATGTAATTACAACAAGTAATACAATTAAGAATTTGTAGTCTAAGTTCATAATTAAATCTTTTTATAGTTTGGGGCTATAGTTAATTATGCACCTAAATTAAATTTCTAATACAATGGATTTTTAATGTAATGAATTTGAGACTTAGAGGGAGAATTGTAATAAATCTCTATAATGCTAGGAAACAATGATACTGATTCATGATAAGACCGCAAAGAAAAATACTCTATTTTTTAGATAAAGTGCTCAATAAATCCGATAAAGTGATTTTTCAAGAATATCAAATTCAAAAAAATCCGTTTAAAAACACTTCATTTTCAGTGATTTACAGCTCCACAAACAAAGATTCAATGCAATATTTACAGAATTTAAACCTAAGTGAAACTTACAAAGATTGAAAAAGGAATACTAAATTCAACAAAAACGCTATAAAAAACACCTCATTTACAGAAAGTTGAGACAATGAATTGGTGAAATCGCCAATTTTGAAAATTTAACCTGCAAAATCTGAGTGCTTTTTATAAAACATCATTGTATTGAAACAAAAAAAAGCCACCTAGTAGTTAGGTGACTTTATAAAATAGATATTGTAATATATTATCGCTTTAAGTTATTTAATCACAACTTTCTTGGTGAGCTTATTGATTCCATTAGAAACCTGTACCATATAAACACCACTCATAAAGCCAGAAGTACTAATACTATATTCGGTTGTATTTGTATCTACGCTTCGATTAATTATAGTTCTTCCTTGAATATCAAACACCTTGAACGTCGTATTATTTTGCAATTGTCCTTTTGCTACTATTCTGTCATTTACAGCATCAGTATAAATAATAATATCATCTAAATTAGGTGTTTCAACAGATAGTGAGTTATTCCCAAATCTTAGGAAATAACGCCCTGTACCATTTAAATTATTTGTGGTCTGAAAAACATAATCTGATGTGTTTAACAACGTAAAACTGTTTAAAAGTACATCTTGAAGGTATACATCGCTTGTAATATTTGAATTCTCTAAACTTATAGTAATTTGTTCCCCTTGTAATGCATTAACACCAAGTGGAATTATGGCATCATTAGATATGTCATTATAGCTCAATGCCTGTATAGCCATATTTTCACCTTGGTTACCATCTACTAATTGCGTGTAGATTGCAAAGTTTGATGGAACACCACCTAAATGACTGGCATCATAACCGATATCTAAACCTGCAGTGGCGTTATCTGTTATATAAATATCTGTATTAAAACTTTTATTGTCCGTACTTAATCTTATTACTCCGTGTGAAATTGAATTGGTGCTTCTATTTGCTATAAAATCATCTGCATTGCCATTGGCTCTCATCGAAGGATTAAATACTACATTTCCACCACCAATTTTAGAGGACACAAAGAAACCTTGGCCAGGTGTGATTATGGCATTTGGATTCATATCAGAATATGCCATATTCCATATGGTCCAATTACTGCCATCGGCCTCATTGGTATCGTAACCGTAAACCCCTGCGGCCTGAGCATCAAACTCATTAAGGTTCTCGGCTAAAAAGTCTGATAATTTAACATAAGATGTGTAAGGGTTTCCTATTAAATTCCAACGTTGAAAAGCTGGTCCAGAATGCGATATACTTACGTTGACACTGCTTGTTGTCACAGAACCGTTAAAGGTAAAGGGCTGATTATCACTCGAAGCTGCCCTATATCCCTTAGCTGCTTGTAAACTCGCAGACTCAGTATCTGAATAAGTAAGGTAACTCCCCGTAACCTTATCAAACGGTCCAAATAAGTTTAAAGTTCCGTTGTTAAAAATATTTGTATTGTTTAGTTTAAAATCAGCAAAACTCTCACCACTAACTGGTGGCGCTACTAAATCGTTATCATTACTATTGGAATTAACGAATCGGTTGTATTTTAGGTTTCCAACAACATTACCTTCTACCAATAGACTTGAGAATTCATCAGAGTCTGAGTTTAATTCAAACTCTCCATTGTTGATAATATTACCGTTAACCATAACCGAATTCTCTTTATTCACTGTAACAGATGCACCGGAATTTACCCTAATAGAATTAACATCGATATCTGATGAAATAGTAAACGTACCATCCATAACCAGAATATCATCAGTAGGAGTTAGGTCAGATGGCGCATATGGATACCAAACGTTACCAGTATATAACAAGCCACTGTAAATACTTACCGAGTAATCTTCCACTTCAGATGGCTGACCAGATTCTACAATAGTACCACATGGCCCTGATGGTGTCCACCATCTTCGAGAGGCAACTCGCATTCGTGTTGTACCGTAAAGGGCATCGGTTGGTACTGTAAAGGAATTGGTTCTTGGGCTATTACCAGTTGTCCCACCAGCATCATCCCATACTTTCTCACCAGAATCGCTAAAATCACCATCTTGGTTAAAATCTATCCAAACGGCTACACCAGAACTAGAATTGTAGCTTGTTGCAACAGAAATACTATAGGTAGAACTACCATCAGCTCTTAACATAACCGGAGTAATAGATGTATAATCAGTGTAAGTTGCATTACCACTAGACGAATTGTTTATAGAAGTTGACGCTTCTCCCGTAATACTTACATTGGTAATACTACCACTAGAAGCTCCTTCTGCATCACAATAATTTATGGATGTTGTACTAAAAGTTGATAGCGAGCTGAAGGCTGATTGTGAGCTTCCACAATCTGAATTAACTTGAAATTCATAATCCGTTGACAATGTTAAACTTGTTAACGTAATAGCATTAGTCAAAGATGTTTGGTATAACCATATCGTTGAGCCAACTTCACGATACCTAATATTAAATGTTACATCTTCAACATCGTCCCAAGATAGATCGGCGCTTGTAGAGCTAGGTGTTACATTTATGTTTGTCGGTACCGGTAATGCATTAACTGTTACGTTTTGTGTTGCTGTATCAGTGTTGGTTCCGTCATCAAATGTCCAAGTTATTGTGCCAGATTCTCCAGAATCATAAGTCACTTGATCGGTAGTTGTTGCGGTAACCTCAACACAAGCATTGTTAATTAATGTAGGTGCTTCAACTGTAATGCTGCAGACGCTTATTACATCGTCAAGCACAGGTGCCGTAAAAGGCGCAGGAGATCCGTTTGGCTGTACAGTAATAATAGCTGTGCATGTACTCTCATTTCCATCGTTATCAGTAACAGTTAATATGACTTCGTTCGAATTTCCTACGTGCGAGCAATCAAATGTATCATTACTGATTTCTAAAGAAGCAATTCCAGCGGCTCCTCCCGTTGAACCATTATTAACGTCGGCCACAGTAATAGAGGCTGTTCCACTAGCATCTAAAGTAACCGTAACATCTTGACAAACCGCTACTGGTGGGTTTGTAACTTGAGTACCAACATACTCTATCTTTACTATCATCCCTGGGTTTGTCACACCTACAAATTCTGTAGATGAAGGCCCAGAAGTTCCACCACCATTATCTGTAATAGCATAAATAGTTAGTCCATCTGGGGAAATGGCCAAATCTCTATATCTGTCATTAGATGAGTGCCATTCTTCATAAACATCACCAACAACATCTTCACCGTCTGGCGACAATTTTGCCCTGTAGATTGTTCCCCTTTTTAAAGAGGTGACCAATAAAGATCTTCCCCAGCCCGGTATATTTCCTTCCTCATGAATATCTATACTAGACGGAGCCACTGTTGGCCAAGTAAACCAACCACCTGATGGATCCGTAGCAATTGTACTGTTGTAGGTACCTATTGGGGGCTGAAAGTTCGAAGGGACATCATTAGCCGTTGGATAAGACTCATACTCTGTTGCTGTATCAGCACCTGAAGGACAGTTGTGGTCACTAAAATCACCCGCATTACAACCTCCTCCAAGAGAGGACCAGTTACAATAGGTGTAGGCCATATTATCGTAATAACCTGCAATTTCTGGCCAACCATAATTTTTTCCTTCTTTTATAATGTTGATCTCATCATCAACTTTGGCACCGTGCTCAGAATTAAAAAGTGTTCCATCTGCAGAAAAAATGATACCTTGAGCATTTCTGTGCCCATAAGTATACACATGACTTTTAACACCGTTCAAGGTTGGATTATCTGAAGGAATCGTTCCATCTAAGTTTATACGTAATGTTTTTCCAGGGTAATTATCATAGTCCGTTGGAGATGTTGGTAATACCTGTGAAAGTATTGGATCGCATGAATAACTAAACTGATTGGCGCCTTGGTCACCTATAGTGTAATAGATTTTTTGATCTGGACCTATGATTAAACGGCCCGAATTATGATCTGCACTACCCGGCAGACCTTCAATAATAGCACCGTCAGAACCTAAGGTTGTATCCTCAGAGAGTGTCTTTGTGCTATTATCATAGACCAATCTTGCAATTCTAACCTTCAAACCACCGTCATTATAAGTATAAGAAACGTAGACATAATTGTTAGTTGTAGTTGTTATATCGTTATATAATGCAGGGTGAATGGCCATACCCATTAAACCACCTTGTTTTGCATAAACAACTTTGCTAGAAAGGTCAATCATAACTGCTGGCGTATTGGTATAAGCCGTGGGGTCTACCCTAACTATCTTTTCACCTTCACGCTCTGTAATCCAAAGAAAATCATCTGGTCCATAGGTTATTTCCCAAGGATAATCTAAAGCGTCATCTGGTGTTATTTTAGTAGTAGTCCAATCCGAACCTGATGTTGTTGCAGTATTACTCGGAGTAAATGGGGTCTGAGGGAATGCTGAGCATACTGATGCCAACATTACAAAGAGTAAAAATCTTTTCATGTATAATTTGTTTAGTTTAGGGTTAGGTTTGTTATTTAATAATAATTTTTTTGTTGAATTTATCTCCTTCTAATGTAGAGATGTCAACTATGTATACACCTGAGCTTAGGGCAGGAACAGATATGCCATCCGCAGGGTTGTTTTGATAAGAATTAAGACTAAAAACTTTTTGTCCTATAGTATTGTATAGGCTCAAAGAATTAAGACTTCTGTCTTTCAATCCGTTTATAAAAAGAAGGTTAGTATTGTTTTCATAATATATAGTGACCTTATCTAATTCGTTCTCGTCTGTACCCAATGTTGAATGTTGCTGAAATACAATATCAAAACGATCGGGGAATACTCCAGAATCTGAAATAAAGCTATAGCCTTGGTCTATTGTTAAATCGTGGTAGATTCCTGTTAAATTATCTCTTAAATACACCTCTTGATCTTCTGAAAAATCAACAAAATCCGTAGCTTTAATTGAATAATTACCAGTGTTTTCTATTGACAAATGCAAATCCACTTCTTTATCAGTTGTAATTGGCCCATAAGCTTGTATCAGCATTAAATCATCATCTAAAACAAGACTTAAATCTGTCGCATTTTCACTAGCTTTTTTAGAATCGTAACCATAATCATAATCATCTGATGTATCGTCACTAAACCCTAACAGCAGCTCTCGTCTAGATTCTGTACTGTTCGCCGTACTAAACTCAAGTCTTATTTTTTGCATTAAAGTTTCTTCTTCCTGTGCTGATGTATTGCTAGTACTTGTGTTTCCGTTTCTGAAGAATACTGAACCGTTACCATAAGTTCCATCGGCATCGGACTCTCTAATAAACAAACGTTGAGAATTATTAAACTCTAAAGTTCCGTCAGCAATGATCTCAACCATAAAACCTTGGGCAACCGGCAGGTATCTTGTTGGCACAAGCGTACCATCTTGACTACCATTATTAGCACCTTCGATACCAACAAATTGATAAGCTCTTACTGACCCAACCTTGTTAACGGTTGCGTAGCCGCCATTGTATTCATTTAAAATATGAGAGCTCCCACTCCATTGTTGCCATAACTGAATTTCACCATTAATAACACCTGCGTTGTCATCAATGAACCCATGAATATCTAAAGCAGAAGGATAAGGATTACCAACCAAATAATTTGTTCTAGAAACAGCTGGCACCGAACCTGCACCACCGGTGTCCGTAACACTGATTTGAATTGTTCCATTATTTGGTTTCCCTTCAAATATATAATCTGAATTTACACCTCCCGTACCTTTTTGTGTGTACCCTACACCTGGTTCTAAAGGGTCATTTTCATCAAAATTTGTAAAATCAAAATATGTTACTCCATTGATGTATGTGTACAACCAGTACCTACTGATTCTTCCTGCTTCATCATAAGCATTAGTAAATTCCATCGGGTCGCCGTGGTCGTCCGTAAGCATACTCAAACTAAACGCTGAGTTATTTGCATTATTGGAAGCCCCATTATTGTCTATTAAAGCACTTGCACCCAATGCACCCACTGGAGATGCCCAATAATTATACCAATACTCATTGTTGGTTCCTTCTTGGCGTCTCAATATTTTACCTGTAGCATTGGTAACGAGATCACTCTCATGAGTCTGTATGATTTGTGAATCTCCTGAAAGATCAATTGTTCCACTTAAATCTAAATACCATGAATTATTGATAGCTGTATCTCCATTTGTTGAAAGCTGGCCAGAAACCACCAAACCTATATTTTCGATTGTTGAAGACACTGTGACTTCATTAGAAATATCAACAATACTCCAAGCATTACTCCCGCTTTCTATATCCCAAACATCGCCATGAGCCCACGTACTTTCATCAGACCAATTGCCATCATCAGTAGTTGTGAAAGGAAGTGGAGCGGTTTGCCAAAATATCTTTTTGATATTGTACAGTCTTGCTCCAGCCAAATCTATTGTTGCAGAAACACGATCATCAGTAACATCATCCTTATAACCATCCATTTTAAAGTATCTTAACAAGCTTCCTCCTACCGACGATGTAGAAATATCCTTTGGAATAACTGATCCTTGGTTAAAATTAGCAGCATCACTCAACTCTTGATAAACCATTCTTTTAAGCTCCTGTTCAGTTAGTGCAGCACCAAAAACTCTTGCCTCGTCTATTTCTCCATGAAAGTAATATTGAGAGCCTGTATCGAAAGGTTTTCTTCCCAATCTATATACTATACTTGGCGCGGAGCTGTTAATTGTGCCCGAAACTGTATCGTCTGACGTAACTTCTTCGCCATTGATATAAACTTTGACTGTATCACCACTGGCCAAACCATCGTAGATAACAGCTATGTGAGCCCATACACCAAGAGGCAAAGCTTCTGTTGTTGTAATTTGTGAACCATTAATATTTACCTGGATTCTCCTATTTGCTAATACAGATACCCAAAAATTAGTTTGTCCCATTACTGCACCATCTGTACTAAATCCATTATCTAATTTTATCCAAGCCATTTGAGAAACTTGGGAAAGCCCTTCAACAACATTTGCCAAGTCTTCGACATAATCATTTCTACCATCAAAAAACAAACTATAGGAATCATCCAAATCCCTAGGAGAACCAAAGGTATTGTCATCAGTATCGAATGTACTTAAAAGTCCGTCCTTGTCATTATCTATTGAACCGTCAATTTCACCATCATTATCGGCATCTAAATGTGCATAAACCGTTGTGTCGATATCGCTTCCATCCGCTGTATTATTTGTTGGATCATTACTGTCCACATCCAAATAATCTGGAATGGAATCCCCATCGCTATCCAACGGATCTGGATAACTGAACGTTCCATGATCTAAAGATGCTACTGTATCTGTATCGTCATCATTATCATCCATAATTGATAGTATACCGTCACCATCAGGATCATCATTTTTAATATCCGTAACAGTATCTTGATAATCATTTCCCTCTCCAACTCCATCACCAGAAATATCTATATCTCCAAGACCATCGTATTCAACATTGTCAAAGATCCCATCATTGTCACTATCTATATCTAAATAATCTGGTACACCATCGTTATCGGTATCTCTAGGTATAAGGCTTTCATAGGCATCGTGCATACCGTTATTATTAGTATCTGTCCAGGGATTTGTGGCATCATTAAATACCGTTGCATCATGGTTGTCATCAACAAGACCCAATTCAACCACGTTAGGGATACCATCATTATCATTATCTAAATCTATGGAATCAGCAACCCCATCACCATCTAAATCACACAAAGTTTGCTTAACAAAGATGTCATCTATGGCCAAGTCATTACCCAAACCACCTAAATTTGCATTACTCAATTCAACAGTAAACTGTGAAAAATTTGTGGTAAAAGATGCAGATACCTCTACCCAATCTCCCGCTGGGCTTGTAGGTTGAATCTCACCAGAAGCAACCGATGTGATAACATCACCATTAGGATCGTATATGGTTATAATAACATTAGGCCTTTCTCGTGTTGCCAATTCTGTAGCATCGATATCGTCCCTATCTATATTAATAGCGTAAAAACCAAACTGAATAGGGACATTTGGAGTAGCTCCACTAATTAACTGACTATAGAAAACACCGGGATTTTCCGTTGCATTAAAAATCGCCATACGCCCATTAGTATCACCAGGCGTATGGTCTAAGCCTGCATACCAATAATCTTCAGCCCAAGTAGCGATATCTACATCTATTCCATCAGCAACATCATCATCGTTTGTAATAGTATAATGTACAGTATAGTCCCCATCGTTAACACTACTTGGATTACCAGCTGAAGCACAAACCGAACCCGTTCCATCTTCATAACAGTAGGTAGTTGTTGCGCCAGAGTAATTGCCGTTTATTTGAGTTCGGTTTAAACCGGCCCCAAATGTTTCATTTAAAAAGATTAGGTCAGTTGTTGATGCATAAGAATATGATGTGCACGTATTTATTTCGTCTCCGTCACTTATCCCATCATTATCATCATCAATGTCTACATTGTCTGAAACACCATCTCCATCTGTATCTGGAAAGGTTCGTGCTCCTTCACCTTCTAGCACAAAAGTATAGGGGTTTTCGTCTGGATCATTGGAATGCACAGTAACCGTTGCTGTGACCACACCAACAGATGAAGGGTCAAAAGCAATATCGAATGTTGTACTGTTACCTGGTACCAAAAGCGTAACTGCAGGTTGATTGACCACAGTAAAATCGGCCGATCCTGTAATTGAGACATAAGGTGATGTTAAGGTAAGATCCAAAACACCATCATTTAATATGGTGAATGTTCTTTGTAATGCACCAGAATTGATGTCATATATACTAAAATCGGTATGGTTGGCAGCAGATACGGTAACTGCACCATCATCAATTGGGTTGTTATTACCAGACAATTGAATATCTTGAGTAGTAGCATCTGTTTTTAATTCTACCAAATAATCCTCAAATTCTTCCGGTTGAGATGCAGTATTTCCGCAAGACACATTTGAGGAATAATAACGCCTTGCACCTACACGCATTACTGTTGTTCCCAACGTAACACTATTTGGTACCGTAAAATTTAAATTTCCTGTACCCTGTCCAGCCGTTTCTGCCACTAATTCTCCAGGATCTATAAAAGAACCATTTTGATTGTAATCTATATAAATTGCCCAACCCATATTACCACCATTTACGGTTATTGAGCCTGTGTATGTTCCATTTTTTGTAAGGTCTGCTGGTGTTACGCCCAAGTAACTAGCATAACCATCATCATCTCCCGAAGTATTATTAATGGTAGCAGTATCGCCTGGGAGCGTAAAATTGGTAATGTAATGAGATCCATTAGAATCACTTGTAGGGACACAATGCCCCAAGTTTACAATAATACTAACCGTAGCCGTTGTACAATCATTACTTACATCGCAAAGCTCATAAACAAAACTATCGTTGCCCAAATACCCAGCATTTGGTATATATTCAAAAACCCCATCTGATATTTCTGTAAGCGAACCGTTTGTTGGCAATGTATTAATAGAATAATTATTTGCGTCACCACCTTCTGAACCAATATCGTCGTTCGCACTCACATCTATTTGATTAGCTGCGCCTGCACCACTATCAATAGCTACAGCCATATTGTCATCAACTGCCAAGGGGTCTGGTGATTGAATTATGTTTACAGTATAATCTTCTGTTTCTCCAAAATTACCGTTGTCAACAGCACATGCTCCTGGCGTGTACCAACTCACCATGTTAATTCTCATACGAAGATTACCAAGATTTGCAGAACCAGGAACAGTAAATGTAACCGTTCTAGGTGATGCGGTAGTATCATCCAAAAGTCCAATAGCTTCATTAGCATCATTAAAATCACCATCATTGTTATAATCTATCCAAACACCATAACCTGCTCTTCTCCATGAATGAAATCTATATGTATGTATAGTTAGCGTATATGTACTACCAAGAGTAAGGTCTGTAGATATTGCCGTAAAATCAGAATAACTATTACTTACGCTAGCATAAGTTGAAGTATTATCTATAGTATTGAGCTGAACACGACTTATATGATGCTGTGAAGGATCATCAAAGGATGGTGTACAATAGGTTTGACTATGTATTGTGTCCGCACCGACAAACAATAACATCAAATAGAAAAGAACGTAAAATTTCTTCATAAGTAGGTCAATATTTTGGGTTATGGAGGGAAGACAAAAATAGAATTTAATTGATTAAATAACAGGTTTTTAACCTAAAAAATCGGTTAAAGTGCGTGTTTTTAACGATTAAATGAATGTTTTGAAAATTTGTTGAATTTTTCTCAACAAAAGATGTGTATTTTTGAATTTTATTCAAAAAAATATGAATTATTTTTTAGTTTATAAGGTCAAAATTTTAACATTATACTAAAAAAATAGGCTTTCTTAGGTCAAGAAATTCACTTTTATGAGACTTTAAACAAGATACCCAACCAAGTCTTCAATCTTTGAAATCAGCTGAATTTTAATAGAAGTATCTTCAAGAGAAATTTTATTGTATTTAGATACAAAAATAGTTGAGAACCCTAATTTTTCTGCCTCTAAAATACGTTGTGCTACACGTTGCACTGGTCTTATCTCACCAGACAAACCAACTTCAGCAGCAAAACAGTATTCACTTGGCAGTGCCACGTCTTCATTGGAAGATAAAATAGAAGCAACAACCGCTAAGTCTATAGCTGGATCGTCTACAGTAATTCCGCCAGTAATATTTAAAAAAACATCTTTTGCTCCCAAACGGAAACCTGCCCGTTTTTCTAAAACGGCCAAGAGCATATTTAATCGTTTGGCATTAAAACCTGTTGCAGAACGCTGAGGTGTTCCGTAAACCGCTGTACTGACCAAGGCTTGTACCTCTATCATCAAAGGTCTTAAACCCTCTAAAGTGGCTGCGACTGCATTACCAGAAAGTTCACCGTCCTTTTCAGAAATTAATATTTCGGATGGGTTAGAGACTTCGCGCAAACCAGAACCTTGCATTTCATAAATCCCCAATTCATTGGTAGAGCCAAATCTGTTTTTGTTTGCTCTCAGAATTCTAAATACGTGATTACGATCTCCTTCAAACTGTAAAACCGTATCGACCATATGTTCTAAAATTTTTGGCCCAGCAATATGACCATCTTTAGTAATATGCCCAATTAATAAAACTGGTGTAGATGTTTCCTTAGCGAATTTTATTAACTCTGTGGTACATTCCTTTATCTGGGAAATACTACCAGCCGAAGATTCGATATAATCGCTATGTAAGGTTTGAATGGAATCTATTATAACCAAATCTGGATCTAAGGTCTCGATCTGCTTGAATATATGCTGTGTTTTGGTTTCTGTGAGAATATAGCAGTTATTGCCATTGGGATTGATACGCTCTGCACGCATTTTTATCTGTCTTTGACTTTCCTCACCAGAAACATAAAGTGTTTTGTATTGAAGTTGTAATGCTATCTGAAGTAATAATGTACTTTTGCCAATACCTGGCTCACCGCCCAAAAGTGTTAATGAACCTTGCACCATACCTCCACCAAGTACACGATTAAACTCTGCATCTTGCATATTCAGCCGTGCCTCTTGAGAGTTGTCTATTTCGTTAACTTTTAGGGGTTTGGATACGCGTTTTGTGTTAGAGGATGAGAATCTCCAATCGCTTTTTTGAGGCTTCTGAACAACCTCTTCCACAATAGTATTCCATGCCTTACAGGATGTACATTGACCTTGCCATTTGGCATATTGACTGCCACAATTTTGACAAAAAAATGTTGTTTTTACTTTAGCCACAGCCTTATTATTGCGGATTAATTATCATCATTTTTCTTCGCTTCCTTTTTTGCTTTGGCTTCCGCTTTCTTCTCTTCTTTTTCTATTTTTCTTTTCTCTTTTTCAAGTTCCTTTTCGAGCTCACCCAATTCAATAGTTGAGCGAAGTTCCTCTAACTTAGACTCTATAAAATCATAAACAATAAGATCGGTCTCTTCAAGAGATAAAGATGCTTCATACAGCTTAATAGCTTTTTTTATATCTTCTGTTTTTTCGGCGTGTAAGGCCAAGTAGTGATTGCCAAGAACAGATTCTGGGTTTAACTTCTTAGCCAATTTCCCGATTTTTTCCAAAGATTCTAAATCACTTCGTTGCTCGGCAACCTTAACTGTTTTTTCAAACTCTTCTTCGGTTATAGGCTTTTTTATTCCAAATAGGTCTTCTATTCTTTCATATCTATCTACCAAGTATTTATCTAAAGTACCCTCATAGGGTAAAACTTTTTCTTCTAACTCTTTTTCTCGAAGAGGTTGGTATAATTGAAAAATCTTGTCAAAAGATTTTGCGATAGCCCCATTTACCAATGTGTAATGCGTATCGCCCTTAAAATCATCGAAATAATAAGTTAAATACTGATTTTTTACTTCTGATATTTGAGAATTTGCGCTTAAAACAGCGTCTCTTATATATGGTAAATCCTTGTCCGAAGTCGCCATGTAATAAAAGATATCGTCTTTAAAAAACTCTAGGCGTTTTCCTAGATAATCCCTAACTGTGCCCGCCAAATCGGGACTGATACATACATAAGCATTAAAAAGAGGATCTTCCTTAAATAAATAGGAGTTAATAAAATTACCCATTAAGTCGTGCCCAACAGCTACTCTAAATTTACTTGTATTATACTTTCCGTCTAAATAAGGGATTAATTCTTGTGCCACAAAATTATGGAATCGCAAACCAGACTCCTTTGGCAAACCTGTAACCTCATCACAATACCCATCGTAACGTCGCTCGCTACCTTGTATTACGCCCACAATAATGGAACTTGGCATATCGTCAAAATAAGTTTGAAAATGTACCTGACCAACTATGGGTTCGAACAAATAATCCCCATCAAAAACTATTATTAAAGGATACATAATTCCTGAAGAAGGGTCGTAATTTTTCGGTAATTTTATTTTTAATTGACGAACAGTATTTAACTCGGATGAACTAATTTCGTCATAAGTAATTTGTGCCGATAGCGGTAAGTACAAAACACAGACCAATAGTATAAGAATAGTTTTTTTCATTTGTAGGTTGGGTTTAATCCAAAGATTACTAAACATGTTAAAATACCTTTAAATTACTAATTTTTCATTGCATCTTGAACTTCGTACATCTTATCGAGCATAATTTCTTTATCAATATATTGAGATGGTT
The DNA here is from genome assembly GCA_964453045.1 of uncultured Flavobacteriaceae bacterium. Lineage (GTDB taxonomy): Bacteria > Bacteroidota > Bacteroidia > Flavobacteriales > Flavobacteriaceae > Winogradskyella. The sequence goes on along the minus strand of CAYVNR010000018.1, from coordinate 45,438 downwards.
CTAACAACAAGCCCGATTTATATTTTAATAATGCTTTTTTAAGGTTGCCATCTCTTTCGTGGAACATACCCATGTAATAAGCACTTAACATAGATCTTGGAAATTTCTCATTAACCAATATGGCTAATTTCTCTAAGGACTCTATATCATCTTTTTTATTAGAGGCTGCTGCTATTGCTCTAATATCGTTTTCGATTAAGGTCTTCTCAAAACCATAAAAATAAGCCATATTCTCATATTTCTTAATTAAATACTCATATGGAGAATCTTGAGAAGTCAATATTTTTTCTTTGTATTCTTCTCTACTTATAGGTTTATATAATTGAAAAATCTCATTAAGTGCCCTCGGAATTCCTCTACCTACCAATGAATAATGATTGGCATCATTAAAATTGTCAAACATATAATTCAACTTTTCATTTTCAATGGATTTAAGTTTAGCATCGCACTCTATAATATCATTTCTTAGAGCCTTGAGGTCTGCATCTGCTGTTGCCAAATAATAAAAGGTTTCTTGTTGTAAGACCGACAGGCGTTCTTGCAATTTATTGACCATCTCAGGTACTAAATCTGGACTTAGACTTATAAATGCTCTAAATATTGGACTATCCTCAAACAAATAGTAATTAATAAAGTTGGCTCCTAAGTCGTGCCCGATGATAATTTTAAAGCTAGACACTTTGTAGTTTTCCTCTATGTAAGGCAGTAACTCAACATTTATAAAGTCGTAAAACCCATTGTTTTCTTCCGTTACTGCAACTCCATCAATATTATGAATAAAGTCATCTTTTCTGGTATTTACTTGGTTTATCCCTACCACAATACAATCTGGTATACTCTCCCAATAAGCTTGGTAATCAATATTACCCGCTACAGGCTCAAAAAGATAATCACCATCTAAAACAATAATTAATGGGTAAGTGCTCTCAGAATCAACACTATAATTTCTTGGCAACTGAATTTTTAACTCGCGCTCATCACCAAGTTTATATGAGTCTAAGGTTTTATAAATTGCCTGTGCCTGAAGATTCAATGCTATTAAGCATAGAATGATAAGCGTATAAAATTTCTTCATATTGTTGATAGACTTAAAAGTTAAGGCAAGGTAAAAAATATTTCTATATGCTGTTTTTCTTTCTATTGAAGATAGGTAAGTATATTAATGACAAACCTCCCAAAACAATAATCACTAGAGTTTGTGTGGACCACATTATCCATCCAAACGCTCTACTCGGATCTTCTGGCATATTAAACCATGTAAATGCTATTACAATAGCCTCCGGAAATGACCCAATCCCTCCATTTGTAGCTGCGATACTAAAGCTCGCCATAATAAATCCTATTAAAATAGCAGCCAAGGATATATCATTTAATTCTGGTAATGCCAATGTTGTAACATAGAACATTGATAAATACATCACCCAAATAAACACCGTATGAAAAATAAAAGCCCATTTTTTCTTCATTTTAAAAATGCTCAGAGCACCTTCTATTAGGCCATTTACAAAGGTTTTAACCTTTAAGGCAAATTTTGAAGTACTTCTTTTAATAAAAAGATACAATCCTGAAATCAGCAGTAATAAAACGATTATACCAATCAACAAAGTTGATGGATTAAATTTTTCTATAAAAAAACTATATATGAATTCAAATTCTAAAATGAGTGCCACCCCTATTATTATGAGTAACATAATTGTATCTGCCACACGCTCTGCCACAATGGAACCAAAGCCTTTATCAAAAGGTACATCTTCATAATTTGCCAAAATGGAAGCTCTGGCAATCTCACCTGCCCGAGGAATTGTAAAGTTGATTAAATATGCAGAGTACACAGCCATAAAACTATTAATAAACTTGGGTTTATACCCCAATGGTTCTGCCATAAACAACCACCTGTACGCTCTGGATGCATGACTTAGAACACCCAGACTCACCCCAAGCACAATCCAAAAGTAGTCCGCATCCTTAAAATACTGAACCAATTTAGAAACCGAAATTTGCGATAGAGAGTACCATACCAAAGCTACTCCTAAGAGTAGAGGCAGAACAACTTTTAGGATGGATTTTGGTTTGCTCAAAAGTTTATTTTAGAAGATTGTTAGCTTCATTCGGAAATACTAACGAGGGTTTAAATACTTTAGCCTCTTCGATATCCATAAAGGCATAAGTGATTAAAATTAAAATATCACCAACGGCAACTTTTCTCGCAGCTGCTCCATTTAAAGTGATTTCCCCACTGTTACGAGGTCCAGGAATACAATAGGTTTCCAAACGTTCACCATTGTTGTTATTTACAATCTGAACTTTCTCGCCCTGTATAATATTAGCAGCGTCCATTAAATCTTCATCAATAGTTATACTACCAATGTAGTTAAGGTCTGCCCCTGTGCATTTAACACGATGTATCTTAGATTTTACAACTTGAATTTGCATGCTACAAAGATAATTAATTTAATGCGATATTGTCTATAAGTCTTACATCGCCTGCATATGCAGCTATAAAAGCTCTATATGTCTTTTTTGTTGATTTTCGTTTTACTGGCTTTAAGGTGTCTACATCAGCAATAATAAAATATTCCAACTCTAGGAGTGGTTGTTCTTTAAATTGCTTCTTAACCCATTCCGATACAGTTTTAGCACTTTTTGTGCCAAACTTTGTTTTGGCAGTTTTTAAGGTTTTGTAGATGAATGGGGCAACTTCCCTATGCTCTGGAGTCAGTCTTGTATTTCTTGAGCTCATTGCCAATCCATCTTCAGCCCTGTAAATAGGACAACCTATTACTTTTACAGATATATTATGCAACTGCACCATTTTTTTTATAATCTGCAATTGCTGAAAATCCTTTTCACCAAAGTAAGCTTTGTTGGGCATTACAATTTTAAATAAACGTTTCACAATTGTACCAACCCCATCAAAATGACCATCCCTAAAGGCACCTTCCATTTCATGTTCCAAACCATCAAAAGTAAAAGATTGCGAGACAACATTATCACTATAAATATCCTCAACTGTTGGTGCATAAACTACAATCGTTTTGTCGCTAATAGTTTCCAAAAGCGATACATCTGCATCTAATGTTCTTGGATATTTGTCCAAATCGTTTTGGTTGTCGAATTGGGTCGGGTTTACAAAAATACTCACAACAACTACGTCGTTTTCACTCAGTCCTTTTTCTACCAAAGATAAATGCCCGTTATGAAGCGCACCCATAGTTGGGACAAAACCAATGCTTCTTCCTTTGGCTTTTAAGGTCTCAACATGTTGAGACAATTTAGTTTTATTATAAAATATTTTCAATGCTCTAACAAAAAATTAACGCGTGCAAACATAATATTTTACTGGCAATCTGCACAAATTTTTGTAATTTTGCATGTTTTTACTCTTAATTTTCAAAAGCAGTTGATTTATGAAAGATAAACGAATATTGTATGTGTCCTCGGAAGTAGTTCCATATTTACCCGAAACGGAAATTTCTTCAATGTCATTTGAAGCTCCAAGAATGGTAAACAAACAAGGAGGTCAGATACGCATTTTTATGCCGCGCTTTGGCAATATTAATGAGAGAAGACATCAGCTACATGAGGTTATAAGACTTTCTGGTATTAACTTGATAATTAATGATTTAGATATGCCCTTAATTATTAAGGTAGCGTCGATTCCTAAAGAACGTATTCAGGTTTATTTTATTGATAATGAAGAGTATTTTAAGCGTAAAGCCACTTTAACTGATGAAGATGGCAAACTTTTTTCAGACAATGACGAACGTGCCATATTCTTTGCCAAAGGCGTAATTGAAACTGTAAAGAAATTGAATTGGGCTCCAGACATTATACATGTTAATGGCTGGCTGGCTTCATTACTGCCATTGTACTTAAAAGAGTTTTACAAAACCGAGCCTTTATTTACTGAAAGTAAAATTGTAACTTCTGTATACAATCAAACCTTTGAAGGTTCGTTAAATAAGAACATGATTGAAAAAGTAAAATTTGACGGTTTAGCAGACGATGCCGTAAAACCATTAGAAAAACCAGATTACATCAATCTAATGAAAATAGCTATAGACAACTCTGACGCTATTATTAGAGGATCAGAAGTATTGCCTAAAGAATTAGATACTTACATTAATGACGCAACTAAACCTGTTTTAGATTTTCATCCCATTGAAGAATTTGCAGATCCATATACAGAATTTTATAAAGACACTGTTCTCAACAGTTAAGACACCTATGAAAAAGAATAAAATTGCCCTTCAAATTTTTGCATTCGTACTTATTACATCTAGCTTTATAGCCTGCGATAAGGATTTTTCTACACTAGATTCTGATATCATAAATGATGATATTGCTACAAATTTCGATATAGAAAATGATACTTACGATGTCATTACATATACAGAACCTCTTGGGCCAGTTCAAACAAATGGTCTTGGCTTTAATACCTTAGGAATCTATGACGATGCTTACGGTAGAGTAACATCTAGTTTTGTGGCTCAGCCTACATTATCAACTTTCGACCCAGAATTTGGAGAGGAAATTGTGGTGGACTCTGTAGTATTAACACTTCCTTATCAATTTACCGTCACTGCTATTGACGATGATGGAAACATTACATACGATATTGATTCTGTAATAGGTAGAGAACCAATTAAGCTTAGTATTTTTGAAAGCAATTATTTTATTAGGGATTTTGACCCTAATGATAACTTTGGGGCAAGTCAACCCTATTTTTCAAATAAATCAGCTTCAGAAACAGAAACCATATCTGATGCTGCTTTAGAAGGACAAGAACTAGTCATTATACCTAACCCAACAGAAGTCAGCCACGTAACACTCGATGACGAAGGCAATGTAACTATTAATGAAGAAGGTTTTATTTTGTTAGGTGAAGAACCTGATAATGAAGATGAAGAACAATTGGTTACAAGGCAATCACCAGGCATAAGACTTAAGCTAGAAACAGCATATTGGGAAAACAAAATTTTAAACCAAGAGGGAGAAACAGTTTTAAGTAGTGCCAATAACTTTTCGGAATATTTTAGAGGGCTTTACTTTAGAGCCGAAGCCAATAACATGGATAATGGCAGCTTCTTATTTCTCAATACAACCGCTGCAGCTTCTAATATCACAATTTATTATTCTAGGCTTACAACGTCTACTACAGATGATGATGACACAAGAGAAAATGTATCTTTTGTTATTAACCTCAACGGTAATGACATTAATTTCTTAGAAAATGCGTTTACGCTTCCAATCAATGATGGCGACCCAGATACAGGTGATAGTCGACTATATCTAAAAGGTGGTGAAGGCTCTATTGCCAATATTAAATTATTCAATGGGGATGATATTGATATTGAAGATGATAACACCTTTGATGATTGGAAAAATACGTTTGTGGAAACTACAAGCGACGGAAAATTTGTACGCTCTAAGCGTTTGGTCAACGAAGCTAACTTAGTCTTTTACGTAGACCAAAGTATACTCCAAGGAGGAGAACCAGATCGCATATATCTGTATGATGTAGATAATAAAGTACCGTTGGTAGATTATTTTTTAGACGGAGTTAACAATAGTTTACCTTTATCCTCGATTTCAAATCATCTTGGACCGTTACAACGTGTTGATGATGAACCTGATGGAGATGGTATTAAATATAAATTGAAAATCACTGAGCACATTAACAATTTGCTCATAAGAGATTCTACCAATGTTAAGTTGGGGCTAGCAGTTTCATTAAATGTCAATATCGAAGGATCGGGCATACAAAGGCAAGTGCAATCGATGGAAGATACGGATTTTACAGTTCCAATCAGTTCGGTATTAACACCAAGAGGTACGGTATTGCATGGCAACAATACAGAAGATGAAAGTAAAAAAGTATATCTAGAGATATATTATACAGAACCAAACGACTAAAAAAATCAACCCATGTGTGGAATTGTTGGATATATAGGTCATCGTGATGCCTATCCTATTATAATTAAAGGACTTCAAAGGTTAGAATATCGTGGTTATGACAGTGCAGGTATTGCTCTGTATGACGGTAACGATATAAAACTTTCTAAGACCAAAGGCAAAGTCTCTGACTTAAAAGAACGTTTAGAAAATGAAATTTCAATAGACGGAACTCTAGGTATTGGTCATACAAGATGGGCTACGCATGGTGTTCCTAATGATGTAAATTCGCACCCACACTACTCTAATTCGGGAGATTTAGTTATTATCCATAACGGAATAATAGAAAACTACGATGCCTTAAAAAAGGAACTTATTAAACGTGGGTATACTTTTAAATCAGATACAGACACAGAAGTATTAGTTAACCTAATTGAAGACGTAAAGAAAAACGAAAACATTAAACTAGGTAAGGCTGTACAAATTGCTTTAAATCAAGTGGTAGGCGCTTATGCTATTGCTGTTTTTGACAAGAATAAACCCAACGAAATTGTTGTTGCAAAACTAGGCAGTCCATTAGCTATTGGAATTGGTGAGGATGAATTCTTTATCGCCAGTGACGCTTCACCTTTTATCGAATTTACCAAAAATGCTATTTATCTCGAAGATGAAGAAATGGCAATTATTAGACGTAATAAGGGTGTTAAAGTAAGAAAGATTAAGAATGATGCTTTGGTCGACCCTTATGTTCAAGAGCTTCAGCTTAACCTAGAACAGATTGAAAAAGGTGGTTACGATCACTTTATGCTCAAGGAAATACACGAACAGCCAGAAGCTATATTCGATACCTTTAGGGGGCGCTTACTAAGTAATGAGGCTATGATAAAACTTGCTGGTGTTGAGGATAACATGAAAAAGTTCCTTGCAGCAGATCGTATAATTGTAGTTGCTTGTGGCACATCATGGCATGCTGGTTTAGTTTCAGAATATATTTTTGAAGATTTAGCACGCATACCGGTTGAAGTAGAATATGCTTCAGAGTTTAGATATAGAAATCCTGTTATTACTGAAAAAGATATTGTAATTGCTATTTCCCAGTCTGGTGAAACAGCAGATACTCTAGCTGCTATTAAGTTGGCTAAATCAAAAGGCGCATTTGTTTTTGGTGTTTGTAATGTCGTTGGGTCTTCCATTGCAAGAGAAACCGATGCTGGAGCCTACACACACGCTGGGCCAGAAATTGGTGTTGCATCTACAAAAGCATTTACAACCCAAATTACGGTTCTAACTTTAATGGCCTTACGCTTAGCGAGGGCTAAAGGAACTTTATCGAGTTCAGAGTTTAGACATCATTTAATTGAACTAGAAACGATTCCTAGTAAAGTTGAAGAAGCATTAAAATCAGATGCATACGTTCAAACTGTAGCGGACATATATAAATACGCTACAAACTTTTTGTATTTAGGTCGAGGATTTAATTTTCCTGTTGCCCTAGAAGGCGCATTGAAATTAAAAGAGATTTCATATATCCACGCTGAAGGCTATCCTGCGGCAGAAATGAAACATGGCCCTATTGCATTGATTGACGAGCAGATGCCTGTAGTTGTTATCGCTACTAAAAAGGGGCATTACGAAAAAGTGGTAAGCAATATCCAGGAGATAAAATCTAGAAAAGGTAAAATCATTGGTATTGTTACCAAAGGTGATGTGAGTGTAAAAGAATTAGCCGATCATGTGATTGAAGTCCCTGAGACTTTAGAGTGTCTTACACCATTGTTAACCACAATTCCTCTGCAATTATTATCTTATCATATTGCAGTAATGCTAGACAAAAATGTAGATCAACCAAGAAATTTAGCTAAATCGGTTACAGTAGAGTAAATAAAAAAAATAATATACTTAATAAGAGCCCTTACATTGAGAATTTATCAATATAAGGGCTTTTCTTATCCCAAATATTCTTATGCATGCATAATTTTATGAGAATTTGTTATCAACTTTTCATATATTTATTTAAATTGCTCATCTAATAAATTAACTAATTCTCTAAAATGAAGACAATCTTAAAGCTTTTTACAATGCTTTTTTGCGTGGTGTCGTTTGCTCAAACCACAATAAAAGGTAAAATTATGGACAATACAGGATTACCCTTGCCTGGTGCAAATATTGTAGTGGTAGGCACTAGTTCTGGTACAGTATCCGATTTTGATGGTAACTATACTATAACTGTAGATCGTGAGCCTCCTCTGTCTATTCGTATAACCTATACTGGGTTTCAAGAACAGATTATTGAGGTTACAACAAATGATCAAACCGTTGATGTTACCATGATAGAAGGTAATGAGTTGGATGAAATAGTCATTTCGGCATCTCGTACACCTGAACGTATTTTCGAATCTCCTGTTACGGTAGAACGATTTGGTATCAAATCTATTAAAAATACTGCATCAGCTGATTTTTATGGTGGTTTAGAAAATTTAAAAGGCGTAGATATTAACACCAATAGTTTAACTTTTAAGTCTATCAATACAAGAGGATTTGCCACATTTGCCAATACCCGTTTTATGCAATTAGTAGATGGTATGGACAACTCGGCACCTGCACTTAATTTCCCTTTAGGAAACCTACTAGGTATGGTAGAGACTGATGTTCAAAGTGTAGAGCTTTTACCTGGTGCATCATCTGCACTATACGGTGCAAATGCCTTTAATGGAATATTATTTATGACCAGTAAAAACCCTTTTGACCATCAAGGAGTTAGAGGGTATATTAAGCAAGGTATAACATCTCAAGAAGCAGCAGGTGACAATAGTTACACAGACTTAGGTATAAGTATGGCTCATAAATTCAGTGATAAATTTGCAGCAAAAGTCAACTTTGGTTATCTAAAAGGAACCGATTGGTTTGCAACAAACTATGACGATAAAAATATGCCAGGTGGTACAAGAGAATCAAACATAAACTATAATGGTGTTAATGTTTACGGTGATGAAGTTACCACAAACATACGAGAAGCCTCTGGTGGTTTAGCGATAATTCCAGATGTTAATGTGAGTAGAACAGGTTACCTAGAATCTGACTTAACGGATTATGATGCTGAAAGTATTAAAGCGGATTGGGGCTTATATTTCCGCCCTTGGGGAGATGATTTCGAAATTCAATATGTTGGTAAAGTGGGTACAGGTTCAACCATTTACCAAGGCGCACAACGTTATAGAATAGATGGTTTCTCATTACAACAACACAAAATAGAAGTAAGAAATAATGATTTCTTTGTTAGAGGTTACGTCACTTCAGATAAAGCTGGAGACACTTATGTTATGGACGTTTTAGGACCAAACCTATTAAATGCATGGAAATCTCATCAGGATTGGTTTGGTGATTATATTCAAACCTATGCTGGCGCTACATTAGGTGGGGCAACAGATGCAGAAGCACATGCCGCTGCTAGAATTGCTGCAGAAGCAGGAAGACCAGAAGAAGGCTCTGAAGAGTTTAATCGTCTTTTAGATCAAGTAACTTCAGATACTAATTTTTTAACAGGTGCTGGATTTAGAGATAATTCGAAAATCTATCACGGTGATGCTAATTATAATTTCGGTGAGACATTTGATTTTGCAGAAGTACAAGTTGGTGGCTCTTATAGAACGTATAGATTAAATTCCTTTGGAACTATATATGCAGATGCTAATGGTCCTATTACCTACTCGGAATTAGGTATTTATACTCAGTTACAACGTACCTTAGAATTAAATGAAAGTTTAGAACTTAAGTTAACGGGATCTATTAGATATGATAAGTCGGAATTATTTGATGGATTTTTCTCACCAAGAATTTCAGCAGGTTTAACGGTTAATGAAAACCACAACTTTAGAGCATCTTATCAAACAGGATTTAGAAATCCAGACACACAAGCGTTGTATATAGGTTTGCAAACCAATGCAGGTACGTTAATTGGTGGTGCTACAGATATTGGAGATAGATATGAGAGAAGTGTTCCTGTAAGTCAGTTTGCGCAAAATAATTTTGGTCTACCATCTGCAATTGTTCAAAATGGCGCAGCGGCGTATACCAACTCCTTATTTTCTTCTATTGCAGGTGACTTAGGGTCGCATGATCCTGCTAATGACGGTAGTCAATTTATAGGTAACTCCAACTTTGTTGATCCTGAACAAGTAAGCTCATTTGAAGTAGGTTATCGTGGTAAAATAAATGACTTTATTATTGATGCATCAGCATATTACAGTACTTATAACGACTTTTTAGCGAATGAAAATGTAATAGCACCGCTTTATGGTGATGTTTCAAATTTCGATCTTACGGGCTATGACCCTAATAACCCAGCATCTGTAGCAGGTTTAAATGCTGACACACAACAAATTTTGGCTGCACTACAAAATGATGATTTTGTGGGTTACCAAACTTATACCAATACCGAAGAAACCGTAAACTCGTATGGAGCAGCTATAGGAGTATCAACAAAAATATTTGATGGTTTTGATTTAAGTGCAAACTACACATGGTCTAGATTAGATTTTGATGTGGCAGGAAATCCAGATTTTCAAACCAATTTTAACACCCCAGAGCACAAAGTAAAATTAGGTTTTGGTAAAACAGAATTGTTTAAAAATGTAGGATTTAATGTGGCTTGGCGTTGGAGCGATCATTATTTTTGGGAAGCATCTTTTGGTAGTGGTGAAATACCAGCATTTAATGTGTTAGACGCACAAGTTAACTTTAGAGTTCCAAGTTTAAAATCGACCATTAAATTAGGAGCCACTAATTTATTAGCCGACGAATACTTTACGGCATTTGGAACAGGTTTTATAGGATCTCAATATTATGCGTCTTTAACTATCAACAATCTTTAAAAAAATTAAGCAATGAAAACTATAAAGTATATAATTTTATCAATGCTCACGCTAAGTTTCTTTGCGTGTGAAAACGAGGAATTAGACGAACTAAGAGACAGAAATAGCGAAGATGATGAAGTTGTTTTACCCGAACTAACAGCTGGTACTGCAGACTTTTCTAATTATGTCGCTGTTGGAGCATCTTTTACTGCAGGGTTCACCGATAATGGGCTTTTTATCGCATCTCAAGAAAATTCATTCCCCAATATTATAGCAAATCAATTTGCCAATATTGGTGGAGGTACATTTAATCAGCCTTTAATGAATGATAACTTTGGTGGTCTTATTTTAGGAGGAAATCCCGTTATAGATCCTATGTCTGGGGAGCGTCTATTTGAAGAGCGATTAGTTTTTGGTGGTGCTGGACCAGTACCGCTACAATCTGTAAACCCTGCAGCAATGTCTACTACAGATTTTGCATTAAATAATCCTACTGGGCCATTTAATAATTTGGGTATCCCAGGAGCTAAGAGTTTTCATCTTGTAGCTCCAGGTTATGGCAACTTAGGTAATTTCCCAGCTGCTGCTAATCCGTATGCTATTAGAGTTACTGGTAATGCACCTAATGCTTCTATTTTAGAATTGGCTATAGCTCAAAACCCTACGTTCTTTACACTATCAGAAGTAGGTGGTAATGATGTTTTAGGTTATGCGACCACTGGTGGCGATGGTAGTAACCCTATAACTGATACAGCTACATTTGATGCTTCTTTAAATGCTTTAGTAACTGGCTTAACGGCTAATGGTGCCAAGGGAGCTATTGGGAATTTACCAAATATTACGAGCTTATCGTTTTTTACAACTGTACCCCATAACCCAATTCCATTAGATGAGGCAACTGCAGGTTTCTTAAATAGTGCGGCGGCCTATGGAGCGTACAATGCTGGTATTGTTCAAGCATTTACATTCTTAGTTGCTAATACACCTATGACACAAGAAATGGCAGATACAGAAATAGCAAAACGAACCATATCATTTGCTCCTGGTGAAGGAAATGCTGTTGTAATTTTCGACGAGAGCTTAACGGACTTAACAGCTATCAATCCCGCATTAGTTAGTATGCGCCAAGCAACCGAAGATGATTTAATTGTATTACCTGCTTTAAGTTTTATTGGTACAGAAGCAGTACCAGGAAATCCGCAAACCGTCAATGGAGTTGCAATTCCTTTAGAAGATAAATGGGTTTTAACACCAGAAGAACAAGACGAAATTGCTGTGGCTACACAAGCTTATAACGCAAGTATATCAGCTGCTGCAAGTGCTAATGGTTTAGCCTTGGTAGATTTAAACTCTATCTTAGAACAAGCCTCAACAATGGGTATAGTTTTTGATGAATTCAACCTCAACACAGATTTGGTATTCGGTGGTTTAGTCAGTTTAGATGGCATACATTTAACCGCAAGAGGTTATGCCTTAATGGCCAATAGCTTTTTAGAAGCAATTGATGCCACTTATGGTTCTAATTTTGTTGCTTCTGGAAATGTTGCTAAAGCTGGTGAATTCCCAACAAATTATTCACCTGCATTGCAATAAAAAGATTTATAAATTATCAATAGAAACACGCTTTTATAAGGCGTGTTTTTTTTATTCAAAAAAGCATATTTTTTTTAAATAAAACTCTATCTTTGCAGCGCAAAAAACCAAGGGTTTTTTCATATTTAAATTATTGCAAAACAAAAACATATAAGTAATGTCAAAAGTTACAGGTAAAGTTGCACAAATCGTAGGTCCAGTTATTGATGTAGAATTCGCTGCTGGCTCAGAGCTTCCAAAGATTTATGATTCATTAGAAATTAACAACCAAGATGGTTCAAAATTAGTACTAGAAGTACAATCTCACATTGGTGAAGATACGGTACGTACTATTGCTATGGATTCTTCTGATGGTTTAAGTAGAGGAACAGAAGTTCATGCAACTGGTGCTCCTATCCAAATGCCAATTGGTGAAGATGTTTACGGACGTCTTTTTAACGTAATTGGTGATGCTATAGACGGATTAGGTGATTTACCTAAAGCTGGTGAAGCAGGTTTGCCTATTCACAGACAAGCTCCTAAATTTGAAGATTTATCAACCTCTACTGAGGTTCTATTTACTGGTATCAAAGTTATTGATTTAATTGAGCCTTATGCCAAAGGTGGTAAAATTGGATTGTTTGGTGGTGCTGGTGTTGGTAAAACAGTATTAATTCAGGAGTTGATTAATAATATTGCAAAAGGTCACGGTGGACTTTCTGTATTTGCTGGTGTTGGTGAAAGAACACGTGAAGGAAACGATTTGCTTCGTGAAATGTTAGAGTCAGGTATCATTAAATATGGTGATGACTTTATGCATTCTATGGAAGAAGGTGGATGGGATCTACAAAAAGTAGATAAATCTGCTATGAAAGATTCTAAAGCAACTTTCGTGTTCGGACAAATGAATGAGCCTCCTGGAGCTCGTGCTCGTGTGGCACTTTCAGGATTAACAATAGCGGAATATTTCCGTGATGGTGCTGGTGACGGACAAGGAAAAGATGTACTTTTCTTCGTTGACAACATCTTCCGTTTTACACAAGCTGGTTCTGAGGTATCTGCATTATTAGGTCGTATGCCATCTGCTGTAGGTTACCAACCGACATTAGCAACTGAGATGGGTGCAATGCAAGAGCGTATTACTTCTACTAAGAAGGGTTCTATTACATCTGTACAGGCAGTTTATGTACCTGCGGATGATTTAACAGATCCTGCTCCTGCAACAACGTTTGCTCACTTGGATGCAACAACTGTATTATCTCGTAAGATTGCTGAGCTTGGTATTTACCCTGCGGTAGATCCACTAGATTCTACATCAAGAATTTTAACAGCCGATATACTTGGTGACGACCACTATAACTGTGCGCAACGTGTAAAAGAGTTATTACAACGCTATAAAGAATTACAAGATATAATTGCTATTCTTGGTATGGAAGAATTATCTGAAGAAGATAAATTAGCTGTAGGTAGAGCAAGACGTGTACAACGTTTCTTATCTCAACCATTCCACGTAGCAGAGCAATTTACTGGTATTCCAGGTGTGTTAGTAGATATTAAAGAAACGATTAAAGGTTTTAACATGATTATGGATGGTGAATTAGATCACTTGCCAGAAGCTGCATTTAACCTTAAAGGTTCTATTGAAGAAGCTATTGAAGCTGGTGAAAAAATGCTTGCTGAAGCTTAAAACTAGTAAGCAGTAGACAGTCGCAGTTTGCAATTTTGCTACTGAGTACTGAGTACTGAATATTGAAAACTGAAAAAATTATGTATTTAGAAATTGTATCGCCAGAAGCTACTCTATTTAGTTCAGAAGTTGATTCTGTGGTTGTACCTGGGGTAAATGGTGAGTTTGAGATGCTAAAAGATCACGCTCCTATTGTTTCAATTTTGAAAGAAGGTACAATTAGAGTTAATACACATACCCAAAGTCATTTAGTCTTTGATGAATTACACGCTGCTGTAATACCTCATAATGATGACAAGAAAGTACTGACTGTAAAGATTAATTCTGGCACCATTGAAATGAAAGATAATAAGCTAATTATTTTAGCTGATTAGAAAACAACCATTAGAAGAAGTTATTATTCCACAAGCTTCTTTTAGCTCAAGTGGCGGAATTGGTAGACGCGCTGGATTCAAAATCCAGTTCCTTCGGGAGTGTGGGTTCGATTCCCACCTTGAGTACGAATACATCGAAAAGCAAGCAAAAACATAAAGCTTGCTTTTTTGTTTTTGTGGGTTTTTGATGTTCAAAGCGACGCTTTGAGAACAACGAACAAAGTGAGTTAATTCTACCTTGAGTACAGAAAAATTCGTAATTCGTTAATTAAAAAATGATTACGGATTTTTAGTTTTGTTGTTTGTACGATTTTTGTACAATTCAATCTGTTTTAACCCAAATCCTTATAAAAACTTGCTGCTTTTTCCAACTTCTGTTTCATTCTATCCCTAAGACGTTTGGGTTTAATAACTTCAATAGAATCACCAAATCCTAAAATTAAGCGTTCAAGCTCAAAGTTAATCTGAACAAAAATATTAAAAATGATACCGTCCTCAGTTTTCTTTATTATTCTTTGGGAACGATGGAAAGGTTTAGTGATTACATAAGGCGCATTTTTTTTATCAATCCAAAACTGAATACGCTCTGCTCTGGTATTAGAAACTGTTACACCAATAACATCTCTGTAATATTCATCTCCATTAAAATTATCATTTTTATAAGTAATCGAAGAATCATAGTCAATTTCAACTATTCTATCTAAAGCAAAAGTAACTATAGGTTTTTTAGCCTCCACTCCGGGTCTGCCAATTAAAAACCATCTGTTATTAAACTCTTTTAATATGTAAGGATGGAAAACAATTTCGGAAGCTTCCCTAGCCTTGAAGGATTGGTACTTTATTTTCAAAACCATTTTCTTAATAATTGCTTGGTACAAAATATCTAAATGCTCTAAGCCTTTTAACTTTTCATTTTTATCTAAATGAATTATTGCAGACTGATCTGTCTTTTCAGTATAAACTTTGTCCTCCAAGCGTTGAATGATACCTCCCAATTCTGAAAACAACGAAAAATCTTTAAACTGTTTTAGCATTTCTACGGTTTCAGAGAGTACATTCATATCATTTTCTGTAAGCGGAATATCTGTTATGGAATAGGTTTCATTGGCATAGCGGTAGTATTTTTTTTCGTAAACCTCAATAGGTGCATTGTACCCTAATTTATCACTGCGCATCATTTGCATGTCTAGCTGCACGGTGCGTTTGCTTACGTTAACATCTCTACCTTCTAGCTCATACAAAGCATCTGAGCAAGCATTAATTAAATCATCCAAAGTCCATTTTCGATAGTGGTTTTGCAAACATTTATCAATCGTTTTATAACGTATTAATGCATTTTTATTTAAAGCCATAGATGAAATTTTAATGAAAAATAAGGAATAAATTTATCTACGCAAAAACACTGCGTAATTAGTTGCAAATATTTGTATCAGAAATAAAACCATAAAGCTGTGCTCTGCCAAACGCAGGATTTGATAGGGCTTAATTAAAAAGAAAGAAAATATGGAAACCAAAACATTTACAGGACACGATTTAATAGCGCTAGGCTACAGACAAGGCAAATGGATGAAAGACGCTTTGGCGTATATCAACGAGAATCAATTACAGGGCGATGCGTTAAACAACTATTTAGCGCAATTTAAATTGCCCGATCCTATAGCTTTGCACGAAACACCCATAGATTTTTCTATAAACATAAAAGCCGAAAATGAACTAGAAGAAAGCAACGTAAATTCGGTAACCACATCTATGGAAGTGTTGATGAAAACCCCAACTTTGGTCGATGGCGCCATAATGCCCGATGCTTGCCCAACGGGTCCTGCGGGAACCATTCCTGTTGGTGGTGTTGCCGTGGCTAAAAATGCCATTCACCCCGGTATGCATAGTGCCGATATTTGCTGCTCGGTAATGCTAACCGATTTTGGAAAAGCTAACCCCAAAAGTGTTTTAGATGCCGCACATAGCATAACCCATTTTGGGCCTGGCGGAAGAGATAGAAATACCCAGTTTCGTTTTCCTACAGATTTATTGGCAGAAATAGAAGCCAATTACTTTTTAAATGACCAAAAATGCATATCGGCAGCACGTTCGCATTTGGGTACACAAGGTGATGGTAACCACTTTTTGTTTATCGGGAAATCTAAAAACACAGGAAATACCATGATGGTAACACATCATGGTAGTAGAGGATTTGGAGCTAACTTATATTCTAAAGGAATGAAAGTTGCTGAGAAATTCAGAAAAGAATTATCGCCACAAACCTTAAAACAAAACGCTTGGATTCCTTTTGATACCGAAGAAGGACAAAACTACTGGGAAGCGTTACAGATTATAAGAAAATGGACAAAGAAAAACCACGAAGTGTTGCACGATGCCACACTTGAAAAACTAGGAATTGAAAAAGAAAATAGGTTTTGGAATGAACATAATTTTGTGTTTAAAGATGGCGATTTGTTTTACCACGCCAAAGGCGCAACACCATTAGACCCTAAATTTATGCCCGACATTACAGGACCAAGATTGATTCCGTTAAATATGTCTGAACCTGTGCTAATTGTAGAAGGAGAAACAACAAATTCTAACTTGGGTTTTGCACCACATGGCGCAGGTAGAAACGTGAGCAGAACCCAGCACAGAAAAAGCAAAACAGATACATTTCAAGAGATATTTAATGAAGAAACTAAAGGTTTAGACGTTCGGTTTTTTTCTAATGAAATTGATATTACCGAATTGCCAAGTGCCTATAAAAATGCAGAAACTGTAAGAAACCAAATGAAAGAGTTTGGCTTAGGTAAAGTTATTGATGAAGTATTGCCTTACGGCTGCATAATGGCTGGCGATTGGCAAAAAAATGCACCTTGGAAAAAACGCAGGAGAAATAGATAATGAGAAAAGAAGGAAAAACCTATAATTATGTAAAACGAGTTGAATTATGAAAAGCGAAGAACAATATGCAAGATATCCTAGCGGAAAATCAGAAAAGATGTTATCCAGTCGTTTTGGTTTGTATTGGGAAGAATCAATACAAGATTGGGAATTAATAGTGTCGGATTCAGGAAGAATTTCAGATTTTCTTAAAGTTTATCAAACAGAGTTGAATGATGATGATGATGACAAATTTACGCTAATGGGTTTAATTGTTTCTTCATTTGATGATGGGATTTCTACGGCAGATAATGAATTGAAGAAGTATTGGCAAGTTTGTAAAATTATTCTAGAAAAAGAATGTTTTCTGCACTTTTCAATAATTAAATATTGGAGCTTATTAGAAGAAACAGATACTGAAAATGTATTTTCAATTACGCCTTATATGAGAAAAATATGGAATAAGGTAAAAGTGAATTTTTTATAATCACTTTTAAAAGTTGAAAAATAATGGCATATTTGCACCTAAATAATACAAACAAAACAAATTTTAGTTAGATGATTTTAGATTTTCTCACATATAAAAAAGACGCTAAAAAGCTGTTTTGTAGTCTTAGGTACCAATAGAAATTAACAACAAAGTATAAAAACACAGAAGCGTCTAAAACATTAGGCGCTTTTTTTTATATGTTTTTTTCAATTTGAAAATAAGGGTATTGATGAGCTATGTAGCAAACCACCAAGCACTTACATATCTGAAGCTATTCGGACAGGAATTTTATTGCCCTAATTAATCATAAATATCTGATTATCATATAATTAAATTTAAATTTTATTTGGAAGTTTCAAATATTCCATTTTATATTTGCATCGCATTATTGCAACAAAACTATTATTAAAACGAAGTAAAATGTTTAGTACAAGTGTAAACAAAAGTATGTCAGGAGAACTAGGTTCTTTAGCATACACGCTTCGCGATATCTTTCCAGATAAATAGACATCTATTTTTATCATACAAAGAGTCCGAAGCCAAACGTTTCGGACTTTTTTGTATGCCTTCATTTCAAAAAAGTTAAGGTTTAAAGGTTCGAATCCATCTCATTAAATCAATAGCATCAAGCTTTAATTCTTGATGACTTATAACTAATATCTCAAATCATGGGAAAGAAACTAAGCGGAAAAGACTTAATTAAATTAGGCTTTCCGAAGAACAATAGTATTAATGTGACCTTAGGTCAGATTAATCGCTATCAAAAACGAGTAAAAAAAGAGAAAATATTAACTGAAGCAAAAAAAGTATTACTAAATCCTGAAGCCTATAAAGGAGATGGTGTTTGGGGAAAAATAGCAGAAAGTCTGCTAGACCCAGTAAATGTGGTAAAACAAAAATTAAACACACATCGTGCACCATTTCAAATTTATGGAGAAAATGAGATTGACGATCAGGCCAAATATCAATTGTATGATGCCTTAAAACTGCCAATAGCAGTTGCAGGAGCTTTAATGCCAGATGCTCATGTAGGTTACGGCCTACCCATAGGTGGTGTACTGGCAACAAAAGATGCTGTAATTCCTTATGGAGTTGGTGTAGATATTGGTTGTAGAATGTGTTTAACCATTTATCCTGTAAAGTCTTCTTACTTAAAAGGTAAAAAGCATCAACTGGAAAACATCTTGTCAGAGCACACCAAATTTGGAATGTACGAAACACATAAAGTAAAGCATGATGATCCAGTTTTTGAACGTGAAGAATTTAAAACTATTCCATTAGTAAAACGCTTAAAGGATAAAGCCTATAAACAATTAGGAACTTCTGGTGGAGGCAATCATTTTGTTAAGTTTGGTGTCATTAGCATTATGGACAGCAACAACGAATGGAATTTACCATTAGGTGATTATTTAGGCGTGTTATCTCATAGCGGCTCACGTGGATTGGGAGCAAACATTGCAAAGCATTATACCTATTTAGCAACAAAGCAATGCCCATTACCAAAACACGTACAGCATTTAGCATGGTTAGATTTAAATACGCATGATGGTCAAGAATATTGGTTAGCTATGAATTTGGCTGGTGACTATGCCAAGGCTTGTCATGATAACATCCATAAACGCATTGCAAAACTCTTGGGAGAAAAGCCAATCGCAAAGATCGATAATCATCACAATTTCGCTTGGAAACAAGAAGTCAACGGACAAGAGTGCATTGTACATAGAAAAGGAGCAACACCAGCAAAAAAAGGCGAATTAGGTATTATTCCAGGATCTATGACAGCACCAGGATTTGTAGTAAGAGGATTAGGTAATACAGAAAGTTTACAGTCGGCATCTCATGGAGCAGGACGTGTACTATCTAGACGCCAATGCAAAATGACATTAACACAAAGTGCTATAAAAAAAGAATTACAAAAGCACGATGTCTCTTTGATTGGAGGTGGTATAGACGAAGCACCAATGGCATATAAGAACATTGAAACTGTGATGAAAAACCAACAAGAATTGGTTGAAGTCATTGGAAAGTTCACGCCAAAGATTGTGAGAATGGCTAAGTAAAAATAAAAAAATGGAAACTAAAATTATACAAATTACCTCAGGTCGTGGCCCAGCAGAATGCTGCTGGGTCGTAGCTCAGGTTTTAAAACTATTTATTAAGGCTTTAAAAGAAGAACAAATGGTTTACACCATTCTTCAAAAAGAACAAGGAACAGAAAACCGAACCATACAATCGGTTACAGTTCAAATTGAAGGAAAAGATGTCAGTCCATTTCTAGAATCTTGGAAAGGTACTATTAAGTGGATTGGTCTATCATCATTTAGACCGCAACATAAACGTAAAAATTGGTTTATCGGTCTTTATAAAATAGAGAATAATCAAACTTTTCAAATTGATGAAAAGGATATTACGTACCAAGCCACTAGGAGTTCTGGACCAGAAGGGCAACATGTCAATAAGGTGAGTTCTGCAATAAGAGCTATTCACAAACCAAGTAACATTCAAGTATTGGTAATGGATAGCAGATCGCAACACCAAAACAAAAAAATTGCCAAACAACGTTTGCAAGAAAAGGTTGCCCAATTGCAATTACAAGCTTTGCAAAAGCATGCAAAACATCAGTGGGAAAACCACCTAAAAGTTGATCGTGGGAATCCTGTTAAGATATTTAAAGGTTCAGACTTTAAAGCTCAAAAAAAAGAGAAGAATTATAAATCAAAACGAAATCAATTAAAAACTGAATTGCGTAATGAATTAAAATAGATTCTGAAGCAAACTCAGAATAAGAAAATTTAATACAATGGAAACTAATTTATTAAATAACTACGTGCTTAAAGCAATGGATGCATATCCTTACGAGCTAGAAGAGACTGTAGAAAATCTAAATTATGCTTTATCATATGAAGCTAACAATGCTTATGCTTTATATTTAATGGGACGTTTACAAGCTGAGCAATTTGGTGATTACGAAAAGGCCAAACAGTATTATGCTGAAGCTTTAGCTAATAAAATGGATTTTCACAAAGTCTATCAACACTACATTTTGGTTTTAATCTGGAATGAAGATTATGCAGAAGCTAAGAAATTAATAGATTTTGCTTTTACTGTAAAAGGTCTTAATAAAGGAATCATTCACTTGTTTCAAGGACAACTGCTTGAAAACCTTCAAGCATATAAAAAAGCTATAAAAGCCTTGAAAAAAGCTAAGCTATTAGGTTATAACGACGGATTTATTAGCTATGTGGATTCTGAAATTTCAAGAATCAAAAACAAACTAAAACCAAAGAAAAAGAAGACTTCCAAAAAGAAAAAAACCAAAAAAGGAAAGTCTAAAAAGAATAATTAATAATCAACCTACAAGTTTTGTCATGCTGAACTTGTTTCAGTATCTCATCTCGTAGGTCAAAATAATGAGATTCCCACTTTTGTGGGAACTAAAAAACATGAATACAACAAGAAACATATACTTTACGTCAGACCATCACTTCGGTCATACCAATATTATAAAGTTCACCAACCGACCGTTTGAAACGGTTGAAGAGATGGACGAAGAACTCATCAAACGTTGGAACAGTCGGGTTAATAAACATGACAAAGTTTACCATTTAGGTGATTTCGGTCTCTGCAAGGCAGAACGCATGCGAGAGATTCTCGACCAATTAAATGGTAAGATCTTCCTTATTCGAGGTAATCACGAAGGTGCTGCTTTAGCAAATCCCAACCGATTCGAATGGATAAAGGATTACTTTGAGCTTAATGTCAATGATGCAGATGCTCCTAATGGTAAGCAAAAGATCATTCTCTTACATTATGCAATGCGCGTTTGGCGCTCTAGCTTTAGAGGTACCTGGCATTTATACGGCCACTCACATGGTAGTTTACCAGATGACCCAAATAACAACAGTTTTGATGTTGGAGTAGATTGCCACGACTTTTATCCGATTACTTACGAGGAAGTCAAAGCAATAATGAGTCAAAAAACATGGGAACCTCCATTTTAAGTAATGAATTGTAATGATTTGCCATACTGAACTTGTTTCGGTATCCCATTTTTAAAAATAATTTCAACTACGTAAAAATATTGCGTACTTCGGTGCGCATATTTGCAAACAACACATAATTAAAAAGTATATATGAGTAAGAAAATTGTAAAAATTGAATTTCCATTACCTTTTCATATTCCAATTGAAGATGGGTTAAAAATTGTATCTGATTATAAAGATTTTGCGACTTTTAAATTTGAATGTAAAGAATATATAAATGATTCATTTAAATCTCGTCCTGAAATTGAAGAGTACTGCACAAGTATTCATCTAGAGTTCTTGAGTTATAAAAGCCCAGAAGATGCTTCAATAGAATTACTAATGAGACAAGCAGTTTTTAATTCTATTATCTACTTAAATAATTTCTTAGACTGCTTCAGACTAATAACTGATTTAAACTTTATTCGGAACTTTAGCATAACGGACTTGCCACCTATAATTCATATTGAAATAGAAGATCAAAAATTGCTATATATAACTACACCCACGACTATAATAAATAACCCAGAGCCTTTGAATGCTGAAAAATTAAAACACATTCAAAGTAGAATTCTGGCTTGGGATAGAAATAGATATTTTGAAGTCATTGATAAATTTCTGAGTAAAGCAATTCATCATTTATACACAGAAGAATTTCTTTTTGCTATTATAGAACTACAAACATCTTTTGAATCATACATTAGAATGTGCCACAATTTAATTTTAATCAAAAATGGTGAAGATGATGATAAAATTGAAAAGGCAAAAAATTATCCTTTCAAGAATACTATTGTTGATCACATTGGGAAAGCGCTTGATGTAAATTTGGATTTTAAAAGTAATCCTGTAATTAATAAATGGTATGAAAAGCTTTATTCATTAAGAAACAATATTGTTCACTCTGGTCAAAGTTATATTTCTGGAGATATGGCTTACGAAGCTTTTGATGCATTGGATGAAAGTATCAATTACTTAAATGATTTAATGATATCAAAAAAATATATGGAAACAGGAGGGAAAGTAATAATTGAAGAATTAAACAGAAACACACCTGAGCATGTAAATTTTGAAGAAGTAGAAAAAAGATTAAAAGACAGAGGATTATTATAATAATTTATAGTGGAAAAGCTATACAGATACTTACTTTATTACAGCTGAAATAAAATAACTACAGAATAATCAATATCTGTAACATTAAATTATAAAATATATATTTGCAACACAGTAATAATAAATGATTATAAAACAAACACATAAACAACCGATGTCGCGCTTTAATGAATGTGGCGATTATAGATGGGCAGTGATTTTACTGAGTACCATTGTGGGACGTTTTGTATCTAATTTTAAGTGTTGAATATGATTTAAATACTATTAAAACTATAATATAAAGCGTCCAACCTAAAAGTTGGACGCTTTTTTTTAAATTTTTTTGAAAATATTTTGAAGCTATAAAACGACAACATAGAAACTAAATAAACAGTGAAACAATTGAGAGACAGGCTATTGTAAACATGTTGAGAATCCGTAGATATACGGACAGGAATTTTATTGTTTAAATTTAACATAACTATTTGATTATCAATAAATTAAATTGAAAATTTTCTTGCATAATTCAAAAATGCATTTCATATTTGCACCGTCGAAATAATTAAAAAAAAATGACAAACTATTTACAACATACTATTCAAATACGTCTCTGCATAAGCTTGCCGAAATACATGGTCGCGGTAGGGAATGATGAAAGATTCACAATATATACTAGGAAGGTTATGGATACATAGTGACGTATTCATAGATATAAAAAAAGCGCCTTCCGTAAAACGAGGCGCTTTTTTTATGGCGTTCATTGAAATGTTTAAGTATTGACTCGTAGCTCAGCTGGCAGAGCAAGGCGCTTTTAACGTCGAGGTCATGGGTTCGATTCCCATCGGGTCAACACAACGGAAGGACAAGCCAATTGGTGGTGGCCGCTGTCTTGAAAACAGTTAGGAGATAACGACTCGTGTGGGTTCGACTCCCACTCCTTCCGCAAAACTGGGAGGATTTAGCCTGTTCTGAGCAAACTCGAAGGGATGGTTGGTTTATCCCGAAGCAAGTTCGGGAAGATTGCAGGTTCAAATCCTGTCTCTCAGACTAGGCTAATAAATGGAGAGTAGGCAAATATTGGTTCGTTGCGCTTGTCTGCTAAACAAGTCCGCCAATGGCGGTGAAGGTTCAATTCCTTTACTCTCCGCAAGAAAATGGGGATGTAGTTTAACAAGCTAAAACGGCGGTTTTGCATACCGCAGAACAGAGTGCAAGTCTCTGCGACTCCACAAAAGATAGTGTAGCTCAATGGGAGAGCGTGGACCTGTTAAGTCCTTGGTTGTAGGTTCGAAATGCGTAGCATTCACGAATACCTATTTAAAAAAATAGAAGTGACATGAGCTAATCCTATCGCTATCTCAAACAAGACAAGGTGACTGAATGGTTAAAGGCGGCAGATTGAAAACCTGTTTTTTATGAGTTCAAATCTCATCCTTGTCTCAAAGAAAGGGAATGCGTCAACGTTGGAGAGTTGATCCAGTCTGTAAAACTGGTGCGAAAGCTAAGTAGGTTCGAATCCTATGATTCCCACAATAAGCATTTATGGTGTAATTGGCAACATAGTAGACTTCCAATCTACAGTTTCGAGTTCGAGTCTCGATAGATGCTCATAATAAATAACACACGTTTATGGTGTAATTGGTAGCACTTAAGTTTAGCTCACACGCTAATAATTTTCAATAAGGAGTTCGTGAATGCTGAGCATTTCCAAAACTTAAGATTAAGGTTCGAGTCCTTATAAACGTGCAAAATATATCTATGGTGTAACGGAAAGCACAAAAGGTTTCTACCCTTTAAGTCCAAGTTCGACTCTTGGTAGGTATACAAAATATGGTTCATTGGGGTAATGGCTATCCTTCCCGACTGTCTCTCGGGAGATACGAGTTCGATTCTCGTATGAACCGCAATAGAAGTAGAAGACGAACTTGAAGTCTGAAAAAAATTAAAATTTCAACTTCGGTTTCGATTTCAATTTCAAATTGAGATGTAACCCAACTGGTAGAGCACCGCTCTCATAAGGCGAAGGGTTCAGGTTAAATTCCTGACATCTCAACACATGCAGGGATAGCCGAATTGGTATAGGCACCAGATTTAGAATCTGGAATTTGAGAGTTCGAGTCTCTCTCCCTGTACGATTGCTCCACTAGCCCAACTGGAAGAGGCATCGGACTTAAAATCCGTACAGTCTTGGTTCGAATCCAAGGTGGAGTACAATTAGGTTTATAGTGTAATTGGATAACACCCCAGAATACGACTCTGGGAATATGGGTTCGAGTCCTATTAGACCTGCAATATTAACCCATGATGTAAATGGTTAGCATACGGGAATTTGACTCCCGAGGTATAGGTTCAAGTCCTATTGGGTTATCAGACTCTGACATAGCTTAATTGGTAAAGTGCAAATCTGATACGTTTGCGGATAAAGGTTCAAGTCCTTTTGTCAGAACTAAATATGGTGGTTTTAGCTTATTTGGTAAAGTACCTCACTGTGAATGAGGGGAACAGAGTTCGAATCTCGGAATCACCCAAATGGAGCAATAGCAAAGCAGGTCTATGCGTCTGGTTGAAATGAGTTTGCGAATTCAACGAATCCTATTTATAAATATAGAATTCATTGAGTTAAACCCATGAAGATACTGGTTCGAGCCCAGTTTGTTCCACTAATTAATTGTTTAACTAAAAAAAGAGAAAATCATGAAACCAACTCAACAAAAATGGAGAACTATGAGTGGGAAAACCTTTGATGAACCAATTACAAAGCTGATAAAAGATGCTATTGTTAGAGAACAAAAAGCTGGGCATCGCTTAAAGATTTGTGTAGGTTCAGATTCGCAAGCTTACCAAGGTCATATTGCTTACGCTACCGTAGTTGTAGTGCTTCGGGAAGGTAAGGGTGGTTTTATGTTTATTCGAAACCTTAAAGGAAGCACAAAGATAGGGATTAAAGAGCGTATGCTAAAAGAGGTAACCATGTCTGTAGAAGTGGCTTATGCCATCTGTAATATTCTTGAAGCCTACAATGTAGAGCTTGAGGTACACGCAGACATCAATACAGACCCTAAATTTCAATCTAATGCAGCTCTTAAAGATGCCATGGGTTACATCCTAGGAATGGGATTTGTATTTAAAACGAAACCACATGCCTTTGCAAGTTCATCTTGTGCAGATAAGGTGGTATAAAGCACTTCTCTATGGAATAGACTCCTATTCCTGAATAAGGAATTCTGCTGGGTTTTAATTAGCCTAAGACCTAGCGGAATTCTAAATAAAAGATGTTAAATAAAATAATTTTTATATACGCAAAAATATTGCGTAGTATCTCAAAATATTTGTAGTGTAATAACAGATAACCGTCATTCCCAAAAAATTGGGAATCTTAAAAAGTCTTTTGGAATCAGACTTTACAAGTAGTGCTCTGCCAGATATCGAAGCTGGCAGAGCTTCACAAAAAATGTTCATTGACATAAATTGAGACTATATATAGTTTCATTAATATAAAAATCATCATTAGTTAATCTTGATTATCGAGTGATGGGGCGGCTTATCGTCCTTAGATAAACTTGGCAACAAGGATAAATCTGTTTACAGGCACTGTAAATGGAGACTGTTTTCTCGCGAGAGCAGTACAGGTAAGCAAGCAACTCACATAAGTTACTATTTGCAAGGGGCAACCGCTGACGTAGATAAGGGCTTATAGCCGACAATAATTAGGTTTGAGATGGAGACATCAATAGGAAAAGTTGTAGTAATGGGTTACGTATAGGTCATCCAACCTTACGGAGCGTATTGCAGTATTAAAGTAACCCGATAAGAAATTATTCGGTGACTTAACATACCGTATACTGGGAAGTATACAAGGAAAAGGTTGGTATTTTGTAGGCCAAAATCTACGGAGCCATTTTCGAAGCCCTTTTCCTAGGTCAAAAAAACTATTTGGGTTCAAATCCCATCCTAAAACCAAAATTCAGGATCGCTCAGTCGGTGAGTAAATCGCAAAAGACTTCGAACGTTACAGCAGCTAGTAGTTGCCTAAACCCATTGTAACATATGGGACGGTAAAGGCCGCAAACCTTTATCGTGTAGTGAACATTCTAATAGGCCGCCTCAGAGAGAGGACGCCTATGAATGGTGAGGGAGCCAACCCTCGTAACTGCAAAGCGTGGTGTGAACCACTATGCAGGCCAAGTCTAAGTTGCTGAACAGCTGTAACGTAATTAGGCATCGGATAAGTACACAATGCTCTAAGCAATGAGCGGCGTGTGGAAAATTAGGGAAGGGCTACGGCTATAATCCTAAGAAAGCTTATCCCAAAGCAAAGGTATTCTCAGAACGCTTTTTAAAATATTAATTACCTCTTTAGCTTAAAGGGAAGAGCTACGGAAAAAGATTGACGTGACCGTGGAGTGATAGGAAGATGTGGTTGGTGGCGTGCCTGCCAATGACTAGGTTTTGCAGAAGCACCGAAATACACAAGATGTAAAGTAGGGAAGCGCATTTAGAGCCTATCTGTTTACTATTGTAAAAGTACCAGTTCGAATCTGGTAAGAGGTACAAGGTTCTTATTAATAAGAAAGGCTATTTGAAGAGTGTCATTCTGAATAATATTAAAACTTCTGAATTTCAGAAAAATAAGATTCATCGCTTTGCTCTGAATGACAATATAAACCCTTTATAAAATAGCCTCATAGCATCAAGCAAGTCTTGTTAGGTGTTTCGGTATAGCACTATTGTATAAATCCTTGCCATTTGGCATTAGGTTTTTATGTTCAACTTGACTTGAAGGCGTTGATTATTTGCCAAATAATAATCACCATTCTATGTGTCATGGGTTCGACTCCCATTCCCGAAGAAGTCTCGGGATAGCTCAGTTGGTTAGAGCAATAGATTCAAGTGCAGGTTCGAATCCTGCCCTCGCCTAGGCGTGGTGGCGGAACTGGCAGACGCGCTGTATTTCGGTTACAGTTTGAAAATGGACTTAAAATCCATCTTTTCACCAAGAAGGTCCCTTGTAAAAATCGACCACCAAGTGTGTCGCACTATAAACGGCAAAAAACAAAGTGAACTAAAACTGGCAATAGCAACTTGTTGTTGGCGCAGTCTAGACAACACCTTGAGATACACATGTATTTTAAGCTGTTTTAGGTGTTCTTTAAAAGATTCATTTTTCAATTAAAGGGTTTGAAAATAGTCATTTCTAGAGTTTGATTAATCATCTAATAAAACAATACCCTAAAGCACTTTAAATCGGTTGTATTTCCGTAGTTAGAAAGATGGTTTTCTTTCGCTTTGTTTTACTAAAGAATAGTCATTCTCACAATGAGAATCCTATTATAAATGTTTAACCGTTCTGAAATAAATAATCAGAACAAAATAATTAGAAATCATGAAAAGCGTAAGAATTCATGCTGGTATGGTCGGTTTAGTATTTAAAAATGGTAATTACACACGCGTCATTACTGAAGGAAAACACTGGATAAACTTTAGAGAACAGGTTGTAAAATACAGCTTATCTCAACCTTTTAATGCACCAAGAGCCTTAGAGATCTTACTTAAAGATCAGGCTTTAGCAGAACTATTAACTGTCATAGAGGTTAAGGATAATGAGATTGTTCTGGTTTACGAAAACGGTAACTTTAAGCAGGTATTAACTGCTGGTCGTTATACTTACTGGAACAGTTTGATTAACTACAAATTTGTAACTGCAGATTTAAGTAAAATTGAAATTACAGTAGACATTGAAAAATCTATTTACAATAAACTGGAATTAAGCAGATACATTAGAGTATTTGAAGTAGCCGCTTACGAAAAAGCGATTATGATTGTTAACGATAAATTTGTAAAAACTTTAGAACATGGTACCTACCATTTCTGGAGAAATGACCAAACGATTAAAATCGTAAAAGCCGATATGCGCCAATTGCAATTAGAAATTGCTGGTCAAGAATTGTTAACCAAGGATAAAGCAACCGTTCGTATTAACTTTTATGCACAATATAAAGTCGCAAACATTGAGACGGCATTAATGCATAACAAAGATTACGAAAAGCAATTGTATATTATCTTACAGTTGGCATTGAGAGCCTTTGTTGGGGCTTATACATTAGATGAATTGTTAGAGCAAAAGGAAACTATCGCCAAAGCAGTTTTAAGCGATGTAAAAGCACAGGCTAGCAAATTGGGTGTAAACATATTACATACAGGTATTAGAGATGTAATCTTACCAGGTGATATGAAAGATATTATGAACCAAGTATTGATTGCTCACAAAAAAGCGCAAGCTAATGTGGTAACTAGACGAGAAGAAACAGCATCTACACGAAGCTTGTTAAATACCGCAAAATTAATGGAAGACAACAGTATGTTGTTTAAATTAAAGGAGATGGAATATGTAGAGAAAATCGCTGATAAAATTGGAGAAATTACAGTTGCAGGAAACGGTAACGTGATTGAACAATTAAAGGATATTTTCTCGGTGAATAAGTAGTGGAAAATGCATTAATTTAGGTTAATGCATTTTTACTTTTTTATATACCTACTTATGTTTAAAGATCCATTGGACTGGTTTTGATGATAGCTTAGATTAAACACTCATCACCATTGTATCATACTTTTAAAAAACATTAGTTTTATTCACTTTATTTTAACAAAATCATGTAGCTTTTTAATCGTAACTTTGATTCATCCCAAATAAATTAAATTATGCTAGATAATTTTTGGTTTAATGTACAGTATGGTATTAACCACGTATTAGACCCTAACGGTTATGACCATGTGCTCTTTTTAATGGTGTTGGCCGTTCCTTATATATTTAAAGACTGGAAACGCGTATTACTTTTAGTTTCCATGTTTACTTTAGGTCATACCTTGTCATTGGTATTGGCAGCTTATGGAGTTGTCAGTGTTAATGGAAAACTTGTTGAGTTCCTCATTCCCGTAACCATACTAATTACGGCAATCTACAACGTATTTACTGCAGGTAAAAAAGATAGAAATACTAAAGTTGGACTCTTGTTTTTTACGACTTTATTCTTCGGATTGGTACATGGACTAGGATTTGCAAGGGAGTTTAAAATGTTTGCTGGGCAATCCGAAAACAAAGTAGAGCTTCTTATTGAATTTGCTTTAGGCATTGAGATCGCTCAGATCATTATTGTTTTTGTTGTATTATTTTTAGGTTTTCTATGCCAAACCATCTTTAGGTTTTCACGTCGCGATTGGGTGATGGTATTATCTTCTGTTGTTATTGGACTTGTTATCCCTATGATAATTGAAAGTGAATTGCTAAATTGATTTTAAAAAGTTTGGTAAAACTTTAACGGCTTCTAAATTGTTTATACAATTCTATCCGTTTATATTCGTTACCTACATTGTGTTATATAGTTAATGTCAGAAAAAAAACAGTTACGTTACGATAAAGCTTATTTACGCATTGCCCGAGAGTGGGGAAAATTATCGCATTGTAAACGCAAGCAAGTCGGTGCGCTTATTGTTAAAGATCGGATGATAATTTCTGATGGTTACAATGGTACACCAACAGGGTTCGAGAATTGTTGCGAAGATGATGAAGGCTATACCAAATGGTACGTATTGCATGCTGAGGCCAATGCGATTTTAAAGGTCGCCGCATCGACCCAATCAAGTAAGGGTGCCACATTGTACATCACATTATCTCCTTGTAAAGAGTGTAGTAAATTGATTCATCAAGCAGGTATAATTAGAGTCGTTTATCACAAAGGATATAAGGATGATTCTGGCTTACAGTTTTTATCAAAAGCTGGGATCGAATTAGAACATATTGAAGATATAGATTAATATTCCCACTATTAATGGGAAATCGTATGGCAACAAAAAATAAATATATACCACTTATTATCGGAATCGCTATTGCGATAGGAGTTGTCATTGGCGGAAAATTAAATTTTACAGATACTTCCGATAATCTTTTTACGACCAATAGCAAAAAGGATAAACTCAATCGTCTTATAGATTATATTGACTATGAATATGTCGATGAAGTCAACACAGATAGCATAGTAGATGTCACCGTAAATGGAATTTTAGACAACTTAGATCCACACTCTACTTATATTCCAAAAGAAGATTTACAACGAATTACCGAAAATATGAAAGGTGATTTTGTGGGTATTGGTATCAATTATTACCCTTACAAAGACACTATAGCTGTTATTAAGCCCTCAGAAGGTGGTCCTAGTGAACGTGCAGGTATAATGAGTGGGGATCGAATTTTATTAGCTGATGGCGATACCATTTTTGGAAAAAGCATCACCAACGATTTTATATCCAAAAAATTAAAAGGAGATAAAAACTCTAAAATTAAACTAACCGTTTACAGAAAAGGTGAGGATGAGCTTTTAGAATTTAAGTTAAAGCGAGAGGATATTCCCATTAAAAGCGTTGTAGCATCTTATATGCTTACAGATGAGTTGGGTTATATAAAAATGAACCGCTTTGCCGAATCTAGTTTTAAAGAATTCAAATCAGCATTAGATGAATTACAAGACCAAGGAGCAACCAAGTTAGCTTTAGATTTACGTGATAATCCCGGTGGGTTTTTGGGCATTGCAGAACAAATAGCTGACGAATTTCTAGAAGACGATAAACTTATTTTGTTTACCAAAGATAAAAAAGGAAAAAAAGAATACACTTATGCAACTGGTAGAGGCGATTTTGAAGACGGTGAGATTTATATTTTAATCAATGAAAACTCTGCTTCGGCAAGTGAGGTTATAGCAGGTGCACTTCAAGATAACGATAAAGGAATTATAGTAGGAAGACGCTCTTATGGTAAAGGTTTGGTACAACGCGAAATGGCTCTTGGAGATGGTAGTGCAGTTCGCTTAACGGTTTCAAGATATTACACACCGACAGGTCGTTCCATACAAAGGCCATATACCAATGGCGACAACCACTCTTATTATAATGATTATTATAAACGTTTAAGAACTGGGGAATTGGCTGACGAAACAAGTATTGAAGTTGACGATTCTTTAAAATTTACCACACCAAAAGGTAAAGTTGTTTATGGTGGTGGCGGAATTATACCCGATGTATTTGTCCCAACCGACCGTTCGTTTAACAATGAGACCATCAACTATTTAAGGCGAAGAGGCCATTTCGGTTATTTTGTCTTTGAAGAATTGGACAAAGACCGACGTATTTACGAAAACATAGCGAAGTACGATTTTATAAATAATTTTGAAGTCAGTGACGACATCGTAGTGCGTTTTCAGGACTATGTTAACAAAAGGGAAGGAACTAACATTACATTTGTAGCCTACAATGATGAAATTAGACGGCTTATTAAAGCCACATTGGCACGTCAATTATTCGATGATAATGCCTTTGAAGAAATCCTGAACAAGGAAGATATTATGGTACAGGAAATTATTTTCTTAAGTACTGAATATCCTAATTTTAAACAGTAATCTTATCGTGTACCTTGGTATGTTTCCCATCATTCCAAAGTGTTAGAATGTCTGTAGCCACATGCGATCCGCTTCCGCAAGCTACAGAAAACTGACTCCGCCAACCTGCTAAAGTACCGGCCACATAAAGATTTTCTTCCACTAAATGATTTGAGTTTTTTAACCAAATCCTATTTTTCTCAGGGTTGGCTCTAGGATGCGGCTCAATATAATGTTCTAAACCCTTTATCGTAATTAAGTTCGTATAACCTACAGCAATCACTACAATTTTAGATGTATATAAGTTTTTGTTTGTCTTAATGTAAAACACCTTATCCGTTTCAATATCTTTTGAAATTGCCGTAACTTTCTCTCTATCAATTTGGTTGACATGAGGATATAAATCTTTGAGCTGCTGTTTCCCACTTTGTAAAATATCCTTGCCCAAAGTACCTGGTTGTAAACCAAGAACATTATTAAACAGTGCATTCTGAAGGTGCGAGGTCTTTTGGTGCGTTACTATACCAATACGCTTATCTTTTGCATAGACTTTGTCCTTAGCAGAACCCAAAACCAAAGCACAAGATAAACCTGCAGCTCCACCGCCTATTATTAAAGCATCAAAATTCATTTGCGTTTTTTACTTAGCACTTCTATTTTTTTGGATATCCTAAGAATCTGAAGTAAAATAACAGCACACAACGCTGCTACTATAGTAAGAATTGCTGTATAACTTTCACCTTCAAAAAGGGCTTCAAAATTTAACTTTGTCGCATTAAAAATAATTAAGCCGACGGCAAGAATGGTTAAAATCCAAGTGAATATCTTCATACTCTATTATATTTTACAGTTTAATGTAACCGTAACCCAATACTAAACAATATTGATTAGCAATAAATTACCTGATAAATACACATCTATCTGCAAAAAAGATTATCTGCTTTTATACCAATAACGCCTTAATGTTATGAGCAAATAATTTTACTGCTATCGCCAACAAAATTACACCAAAAACTTTTCTTATTATGTTAATTCCGTTTGGACCGAGAATACGTTCAATCTTTGCAGACGTTTTTAGCACAATATATATAACGACAACATTACAAATAACGGCTACAATAATATTTTCAGTAGCAAATTCCGCACGTAATGATAATAAAGTTGTTAAACTTCCCGGACCAGCAATAAGTGGAAAAGCCAAAGGAAACACAGAAGCGGTAATGGCATTACTGTCTTCTTGCTTGTACAGTGTTATTCCTAAAATCATTTCTAATGCAATAAAAAACAGGATAAAAGCACCCGCTACCGCAAAAGAATTTACATCAATACCAATGAGGTTAAGCAAGCTTTTACCAACGAACAAAAATATAATCATAATCACACCAGCGATAAGCGATGCTTTTTCGCTCTGAATATGCCCAACCTTTTTACGTAAATCTATAATAATAGGGATGTTTCCAACAATATCTATCACGGCAAAAAGTACCATAAATGCCGTGAATATTTCTTTAAAATTTAATTCCATAACACCTAATTTTAAATTTCGCCGCAAAGGTGCGATTTTAATACTTATTTTCAATATTAAATTACAGTAAAGTTTAACTATTTTTGTGACATGTTTCAGCTAGGAAAAACAATCGTTTCAGAAGATATTATCGAAAAGGATTTTGTGTGCAACCTATCGGCATGCAAAGGCGCTTGTTGTGTAGATGGTGATGCTGGTGCACCTTTAGATAAAGAAGAGGTGAAAATTCTCAATGACATTTACCCTAAAGTAAAGCCTTTTCTTAGAAAAGAGGGCATTGAAGTCATCGAAGCCCAAGGGACTTCTGTAAAAACAGCTTTTGGAGATTTAGAAACACCTCTCATTAATGGAGCCGAGTGCGCCTATGTTATTTTTGATGAAAAGAATACCGCTTTATGTGCTATTGAAGAAGCCTATAACCAAGGTGAAATAGCTTGGAAAAAACCTGTATCCTGCCATCTGTATCCCATACGAGTAAAAGACTATTCCGAATTTTCTGGTGTTAACTACGAGAAATGGGAGATCTGTGATGATGCCTGTTCACTAGGGAAAGAATTACAAGTGCCCGTGTATAAATTTGTTAAAGAAGCACTGATTAGAAAGTTTGGTGAAGATTGGTATGCTGAGTTAGAAAAGGTAGCTGAGAAAAACTTCGGAAAGTAATTTTTACACAGGAATGTTTAGAGTTACCCTTGTGCCTGAAGGTGTATCGCTTTCATATAAATCATCAATATCTAGAGTATAGGAGTGTTCAAAAGCTTTAGAGAAGTTAGCCAAACGCGCTTTGGTAATATCTATCCCAACAGATTTTCGTTTTAATTTTTTGTTATCCTTTATTTTCTTTGAAGCAATTCTACCGATGCCGTTGTCTATGATTTCAACTGTGATATGGTCTGAAGAATTTTTAAAAACATTTAATGTTATTTTTTTATCGTTTGGCTTAGAGGATAAACCATGCCATAAAGCATTTTCTAAAAACGGTTGAAGAATCAAAGATGGCACTTTGGTGACTTCTGTATTTATAGAATCATCAACATTTATTTTAAAGTCTATTTCATTGTCAAAACGAATGTTCTCTATGTTCATGTAAAGCTTCATGGTCTCGAGTTCATCCTGCAAAGTGGTCTCTTTTTCCTTGGATGCGATTAAAATCTTGCGAATCAACTTCGAGAATTTATTCAGATAATAAACTGCATTTTCTTTTTCATTATTAATAATATAAAGCTTTATGGAATTGAGCGAATTAAAGATAAAGTGAGGATTCATCTGGCTTCTCAACATATCTTGCTCTAAGGTTAAAATTTGTTTATCCTGCTTTAAAGTTCTATTTCTATTAATAATAAACATGGCAGTGCCAATTAAGAATAACGCAAGCATTGAATACCAAAAAATATTTTTATTACGCTCTAACCGTAGACGAACCGCTTCATTTTCTGAAGCCAATGCCTTAATTTGATTATTCTTGTTTTCATTCTCGTATTCAATAACAATGTCATTGACGTATTGAAGGTTCTGTTCCGTAAGAATTGTGTTTTCTATACCAACAGCCTTTTGGTAATATTCTAAAGCGGTTTTATAATTTCCCTTTTTCTGATTGACTTCAGACAATAGTTTACTAGACGCTGCAATTGATGATTTTAAATTATAGGTATTTGCTACTTCGAGACCCTTTTTCAGATTCTTTTCTGCTTCAGAAATTTGATTTAATTCAATCTCTAACTGCCCCAGATTAATGTAGGATGATGCGATATAAAACTGATCCTTAAGAGCTAAAGCCTTTTTTAGTGCATCCTTAATTATGGGCTCAGCATTTTCATAATTTTCTTTTTTGAGATAGATGCCTCCAATACTGTTAAAACAAATCATTCGGCCTACTTCAGAATTGATGGTTTCGTTATAGTACAGGGATTTTTCATAGTTGGCTAATGCCACATCTAAATTCCCTTTGGCTTCTTCCGCATAACCTATATTGTGGTAGTTAATGGCCAAGCCCAATTTGTTATCTGCTTTTTCTTCTATCTCAAGTGATTTTCTAAACTGTACAAGGGCTATATCATATTGCTTAAGAGCCAAATAAATATTACCAATACTATTTTGCGAAACCGCAATATTGTAGCTCACGGTAGGCGAAGGATTATTAACCTCATAAGCAATCTTTAAAGCTTGTGTATGGTAATCTAGAGCCGGTTTAATAATATCCATACGCCTATATGCAACGCCAATCATATTAAGGCTTACAATCCTTAACTCATCGCTATCTGCTTTGTCTGCAAAAGATTTTGCTTCTTCGTGTAACTTTATGGATTTGTCATAATTGGAAATATTTCTATTTATAACCCCTAATGCGTTCAGTGCATAGCTCGTACCTTCATTATAGGCATTCAATTTAGACATCTCTAACACATGCTGCATCTTTACGCTATCCCTTTCAAAAGGTTTAAGTAAACTGTCAATACCAATATAAGTTGTGGGCTTAGTTTTAGTAATGTCGTTTAATGCCGTTTCAAAAGTTAAATCTTGAGCATTTCCAATCAGAGTATAAGTGCAGCATACTAAGAAGAGTTTAAAAAATTTATATGAAACGCTATTATTCAAGTCTTACCGTTTTTTTATTATAATTTTTCCAGAAAATCGGATTTTCGTTGTCTGGCAACAGGGATTTTATGATTGCTATCCATAATAACATAACCTTCATTTTTAATAAATGCCTTTATTTTATTAAGGTTAATGATGTACGAATTATGAATTCTAAAGAAATAATGCTCCGGAAGTATAGAATCAACTTCTTTAAGTTTTTTTGTGACTACAATTTTTTTCTGATCTTGAAGAAAAAGTGTGCTGTAGTTACCATCAGATTCCACATATACAATATCATCTACATCTAAAAAGAGCAGCTTACCATCAGCATTTATGGTGATTCGTTTTTTGTCGAATTTAGTGTTGAAGTTTGACAGTATACGCTCAAACTTTTCAGCATTGAGATTACGGTCGCTATGTTTCTTAATTTTAGCTATAGTTTCTCTTAGATCATCAGAATCAATTGGCTTTAAGAGGTAGTCAATAGCTTCGTGTTTAAGAGCTTTTATTGCATACTCATCATAGGCCGTAGTAATGACAACCGCAAAATTAACATCTTCTAACTGCTCCAAAAACTGAAAACCACCAATGGTTGGCATTTGCACATCTAGAAACAAACAGTCTGGTGTATTGAATGCCAAATACTTTAGTGCTTCTTCTGGGTTTGTAAAAGACGCAGCAACCTCGATCTCTTCCTTAAAGTTATTAAGCTCCCAAATTAAACTTTGAATAGCCTTTGGCTCATCATCAACAATTACAGATTTTAACATAGCTAAATATATAGATTATAAATATATACATATCCTAAATTTCTAAGATGGTTTTATGTGTATCGTGTAGAATTTTATGTATAATGTGTTATTAACCTACAGCTAAAATACTCATATCCAATTATACACGTTTTTTTACCATTTATACATTTTGGATATTGGGGACTTGGATTTATAATGATATTTGAGGTATAAAGCTGACCAAAATTAAGAGCTTATTGAGGGTTTGCTCTTAAGATTAAAATGTAATGCTTAAATTTTATTTGAGTGTTAATTTACTATAAAGCAATTAAGGGTTGCTTTTCATTACTTAGTTAGTTATTAGGGAGAAAAAGAGCGTTTTAAAAAACGCTCTTTTTCGTTACACACTTTTATAAAATAAAAATATAAATCATCAATAAACACGCCTACTAACCTTAGTTTTTATACGATAAGACCTACATTGAAATAAATATAAACAACTTATTAATTATTTGATTATCAGTTGTTTAAGATATTATTTTACAAACCATTAGGTTTTATGGGCAATACCTTGGTTTGTTAAAAACTTGTTGACAACGTTTACGATATTGTCTTTTAATTTTAACGACAATTATCAATCTTTGTTCAGGGCAAAGTAGAAAATAGATTTTAGTAGTGGTTTTTTAACCTTTTAAAAAAAATCTCTGTTTTTGAAAATTTCACGCCTCTTTTTATTCCTCTAATAGGAAGAATTTAACACAATATTACAGGCATTTGCTAATCGAATTCGGAGTAATTGAGCAATTATTCTACAGGTCTTTTAGCCTCTAAATTAAAACAAACTATGGAAACCAAACAACTAGAAATCACAGAAATAATAAAAAGAGATTACGAAACGAGTCCATTTGTTTTAAACAAAATTTCCAATGCAGTTGAAAAAGCGATGATGTCAGTTGGCAATGGCACCAAAGAAGATGCCAATACCATTGCTGTAAAAGTGCTACAAGAATTATTAGACAGAAAGGCTAAAGATTATAAGTATGTACCGACTGTAGAAGAGGTTCAGGATCTTGTTGAAGTCAAACTGATGGACAGCCAGTTTTTGGACGTTGCAAAAGCATACATTCTGTATAGAGACGAGCAGGCCAGAAATAGAAAGACAAATATTTTTGAAAAGCGTATCAATCTAAAACCATACGAATATCCTGCATTAAACGAATACGTGGATGCCATTAGACATTCGTACTGGATCCATTCAGAATTTAACTTTACCAGTGATATTCAAGATTTTAAGGCCAGACTTACCGTTGTTGAGCAAAATGCCATAAAAAACACTATGCTTGCCATTTCGCAAATCGAGGTTGCGGTAAAAACATTTTGGGGAGACATTTACCATAAAATGCCAAAACCAGAAATTGGGTCTGTAGGAGCAACATTTGCAGAAAGTGAAGTACGCCACCACGATGCGTATTCTCATTTATTGGAAATTCTTGGACTTAATAACGAGTTTAAAAGGTTAAAGAAGAATCCTGTAATAATGAGACGTGTTCATTATTTGGAAACTGCTTTAAAGAATGCAAAAAGTGAAGACAACAAAGAGTATGCAGAATCTATTTTATTGTTCTCACTCTTTATAGAACACGTGTCTTTGTTTTCACAATTTTTAATCATAATGGCTTTTAACAAACATAAAAATATGCTCAAAGGCATTTCTAATGTTGTTGAAGCGACTTCTAAAGAAGAACAAATTCACGGTGATTTTGGTATCGATGTGATTAGAATTATCAAAGACGAAAACCCAACATGGTTTGGCGAAGAATACAAAACCATAGTTAAGGTAATGTGTGAAGAGGCTTTTGATTCTGAAAGTAGAATCATCGATTGGATTTTTGAAGCAGGTGAATTAGACTTCCTTCCTAAAAATGTAATCAACGAGTTTATAAAGAACAGATTTAACAATTCCCTTGAAAGTATCGGCATTGATA
Organism: uncultured Flavobacteriaceae bacterium; assembly: GCA_964453045.1. Lineage (GTDB taxonomy): Bacteria > Bacteroidota > Bacteroidia > Flavobacteriales > Flavobacteriaceae > Winogradskyella. The sequence goes on along the minus strand of CAYVNR010000018.1, from coordinate 6,348 downwards.
AGATATTTGATATTGACGAAAGCTTGCTAGAGCAGACCGAGTGGTTTGATGATGAAATTATTGGCACCAAACACGGAGACTTCTTCGTAAAACGCTCTATTAACTATAGCAAAAGAACTAAAAGTATAACTAGCGACGACTTATTTTAAACCATGAACGACAAAACTAACTTAGACTTCGAAAACAAAGTAGTAAATCCTCAAACTACAGCTTCACCTCACGATGAATTGATTAAGGCTAGAAAAGAAGCCATAAAGGAGGCAAAAGCAGAACCTGAAATAAAATGGTTAACAGAACATAGCCGTAAATTTTTATCCTCTGGTTATCTTACAGAAGGGACAACTCCCGAAGCAAGAATTAGAGAAATTGCCGACAATGCAGAACGTATCTTAAAAATTGATGGTTTTGCAGATAAGTTCTATGGTTATATGGCAGAAGGCTTTTACTCTTTGGCATCACCGGTATGGTCTAATTTTGGTAAAAAACGTGGTTTACCAATTAGTTGTTTTGGTTCACACATTTCTGATGATATGGGAGATATACTCTACACACAATCAGAAGTTGGTATGATGTCCAAGTTAGGTGGTGGTACTTCAGGTTATTTTGGTAAACTTCGTCATAGAGGTGCGCCAGTAAAAAATAATGGAGAATCTTCTGGAGCCGTACACATTATGCAATTATTTGAAAAAATGGTTGATGTTGTAAGTCAAGGCTCAGTGCGTCGAGGTCGCTTTTCTCCATACCTACCAATCGAACACAATGATATACATGAGTTTTTAGAAATCGGTACAGAAGGTAATCCTATACAAGAGTTAACACATGGTGTTACCGTTGGTAATAAGTGGATGCAAGAAATGATCGATGGGGATACTGAAAAAAGAGCTATTTGGGCAAAAGTGTTGCAACGAAGAGGAGAAATAGGATACCCTTATATCTTCTTTAAAGATAATGCAAACAATGCTGCACCAGAGGTTTATCAAAAAAATAAACATGAGATTTACGCAAGTAACTTATGTTCAGAAATTATGTTACCAACAAACGACAGATGGTCATTTGTATGTGTACTCTCGTCCATAAATTTATTGCACTACGATAAATGGAAAAATACAGATGCTGTTGAAACCATGATCTATTTCTTAGATGCTGTTTTAGAAGAATTTGTAACAAAACTCGAAGTTTACAGAGATTCACCAGATCGTGATGACCAACAAACATTCTTGTTTATGGAAAAGGCCTATAACTTTGCTAAGGAAAACAGAGCCTTAGGTATGGGAGCTTTAGGCTGGCACTCGTTATTACAATCTAAAATGTTACCTTTTGATAGTCAGGAAGCCTTTAACCTTAATAGTGAAATCTTTAAGACCATTAAAGAAAAATCAGTTAAAGCATCAGAAGAGTTAGCTGAAAAATTTGGTGAGCCAAAAGTATTAAAAGGTTACGGAAGACGTAACGCTACATTAAATGCTGTGGCACCGACAACGTCTTCTGCTTTTATCTTAGGACAAGTATCTCAAGGAATTGAACCGATCTGGTCTAATTGTTACGTAAAGGATATCGCCAAAATAAAAACAACGATTAAGAATCCATATTTACTAGCATTGTTAGAGGAAAAAGGCATGAATACAAGTGAGGTTTGGAGAAGTATACGCGATTATGATGGCTCTGTACAACATTTGGAAGGATTGACAGATCATGAAAAAGATGTCTTTAAAACCTACTCTGAAATTGACCAAATGACTCTTATTTATCAGGCGGCAAATAGACAGAATCATATCGACCAAGGCCAGTCTTTAAACATTATGGTACATCCAGATATGCCAGTTAAGGACATTAATAAAATTTATGTTACCGCATGGCAATTAGGTGTAAAGTCATTGTACTACCAACACAGTATGAATGCCGCACAGAAATTTAAGCAAAAGAAAGAATGTACTAGCTGTGAAGGCTAATAAATTTCTACGAAAGCAGAAATCCCAAAATTAAGTATCAAAAAAAGCATCTCATTTCTGAGATGCTTTTTTGCTTATTGTCATTCAGAGCGCAGCGAAGAATCTAAGTCTTAAATACTATCCAAAATATAGATAACATGAAAATTCAATCTTCTGCCCTAGTTATCGACTCCAACATATCCATCATCTTTATTGTAATAACCAAGTTCTCAATAACTTAAAAAAAATATTTCTATATAAGATAGAAAAAATTATACCTTTTATAAAAAAAATACTACATTTATATGCATTTAATCCGATAAATATTAAGAATTAAAGTTTAGTACACATGGATCTTATATATCAAAAAACTTTAGAAATTGCTATAGATGTTTTTTTTATAGTTGTCGTTAATGGAATAAACCTTGTTGGTAAAAGTTTTACGTTCGGGATCGACATAGCTACCTCTTTGATTTAGCTATAAGTGAGAATAAAGCATATCTAACATTTATAATTATTGAATCTAATTTTTTTTAGAACTTTTGCTCATACAGTAATAGCCTAAAATTAAATAGTTATAATAAATTTTTAAGTCATATACAGGTGAAAGCTGAAAAACCTAAAAAGAGTAGGCGCAACTTAAAATAATCTTTATGAAAAAATTAGATGTAAAACAGATGGAAAATTTGCAAGCAGGCAACCCATGTCCAGAAACTTCGTCAGGATCAGGGTGGTTAGTGTATTGGGCATGGACCGCTTTATGGGGAAAAGTCTGTCTAAAGGAATACGTATTAAATCAATTAGACTAAGTAAAGCAAATAAATTTAAAAAACTGCTTTCGGGCAGTTTTTTCTATTAAAAAGAAATCTATTATAGTGAAAAATAAAAATGCTTTATTATTTGCTGTTTTAAGTTTATTGAATCTAGCTCTCGTTTATTTATCTAAACTTATCTTAAATGAAAACGAGGCACTTGCTAATTATCTTTTCGATTTTTTAAGTACAAATAGAATAGAAGAAATTTTTGAAAAAAGAAGAGAATGGGAATGGTTATATTATTTATCGGTAACTATTCTTTTATTAATTAAAATTGCTGTAATAGCGGCCATTATAGATATTGGTTGCTTCTTTTTTGATAAAAAAATAAAATACAAACATCTTTTTAATATTGTTGTAAAAGCAGAATATGTATTCTTGTTAGTCATAGTATTTAAAATAATATGGTTTTATTTTATTGAACAAGACTATACTTTTGAAGACTTACAATATTTTTATCCGTTTTCTTCACTCAATATAGTAGGTTACTCAACTATAGATGTTTGGTGGATTTACCCATTACAAGTACTTAATCTATTTGAGTTAGCTTATTGGTATATTTTATCATATTTACTTGCTAAGGCACTAAAAACAACTACTGACAAAGGTTTTTCTATTGTAGCTAGTAGCTACGTTATTACTTTGGTTATTTGGGTGGTAGGTGTAATGTTTTTTTTCTTAAATATTAGCTAAAAAAGAAATGATATGACATTCATTAAAAGTTAAGAATCAAGATTTTTATTAATACAGAAAAGTAAATGAAGACAAAAATAAAAGTAACCCTTACTGTTGTTGCAATTACTTTATTATTCTCCCTAAGTTATAAAGTAATTATAACAATACAAGAAAAAAGTAATATGGTTAATGATATAAATACTATGCCAAAATTTAGTTTTATTACTATAGATAACTCTATATTCAGTAACAATAACTTAAAGTCAACTTCATCAACAGTATTTATCTATTTTAGTAGTGAGTGTGATTTTTGTCAATATGAGGCACAGAGCATAAAGAATAGTATAGAAGATTTTAAAAATGTACAACTCATTTTTGTGTCCAGTGAACCTGTTAATAAGATTCGGCAATTTGTAGATCAACATGAGTTAAACAATTACCAAAATATTATTTTTCTGCACGATCACCTTAGTGTTTTTTCTAATCAATTTAAAGCTAGATCTATTCCTTACGTATTAGTTTATAACGAAAATCAAAGACTCATCAAAGCACATAAAGGACAGCTTAATGCCAAAGGAATATTGAAATTTTTAAATAAGTAATTTGAAATCTAAGTATTGCTTCTGTTTCTAGCGTAGTTGGGAATTCTCTTCACATGAAACAAAAAAATCTACAAAAATCTTTAGTACTGCAACATGACAATAGTGACTGTGGCGTTGCATGCTTGTTATCTCTCATCCAATATTATGGGGGTGTAAATAGCCTAGAAAAACTAAGAGAATTAAGCGGTACAACCAAACAAGGAACTACTCTTTTAGGATTATTTCAAGCTGCGAATCAAACAGGGTTTACAGCAGAAGGCAATGAGGCCGATATACAAGCTATAATAGATCATGGAAAACCATTAATATTACACATAGTGTTAGAGGGAGTTTCACAGCATTATGTAGTATGCTACAAATATGAGAATGGTAAATTTATAATTGGTGATCCCGCCAAAGGCATTACCACATACACAAAAGAGGAATTAGAAAATATTTGGAAGTCTAAAACGTGCTTAACATTAACTCCTAACGAAAATTTTATAAAAGCAGAAACCAAAGCAAATGATAAGAAGCAATGGTTTTTAAGTCTCTTAAAACAAGATTACAGGCTGATTAGCTTTAGTATTTTGTTAGGCTTGGGTATTGCCATTTTGGGCTTGGCTATGGCGATATTTTCACAAAAGTTAATAGATGATATATTGCCCTCAAAAGATTTTACCAAGCTCTTAACAGGAATTGTATTAGTTGCTTTTCTATTATTGGTTAGAGTTTTGTTTACAGCCTTACGAGACTACTTTTTAATACGTCAAACCAAAGACTTTAACAATCGTATTATTGATAGTTTTTACACATCTTTACTACACCTACCAAAACCATTTTTTGACACTCGTAAAATTGGCGAATTAGTGGCACGTTTAAATGATACACAACGTGTGCAACGTGTTATAAAAACAGTTGTAGGCAATGTGGTTATTAATGCTTTAGTAACTGTTGTTTCTTTAAGCTTTTTATTTTATTATTCATGGCAAACAGGGTTAATAGCCTTTATAAGTTTACCTTTTTACTTTTTTCTAATTTATAGTTTCAATAAACGTATTATCAATGCACAAAAAGAAGTAATGCAAGGATATGCAATGAGTGAAAGTAATTATATTACTTCAATGCAAGGAATAGCCACGATAAAAAACAATAATAGGCAATCAATATTTCAAAAAATCAATCAGCTCATCTATGGTAACTTTCAAGAAAAAGCCTTTAATCTTGGTAAAATAAATGTGCGTTTATCTGTATTCTCTGGGGTTTTCAGCGTATTTTTTTTAATTGGGATTTTGGTTTATACCTCTATTCAAGTGTATAATGAGACTATGCCATTAGGCAAGTTAATGGCAATTTTAAGTATAGCGGGTTCTTTGTTGCCATCGGTTGCCAGTTTAGCACTCATTACCATTCCAATTAACGAAGCTAAAGTTGCTTTTAACAGAATGTATGAGTTTGCATCTATTGAAAAAGAAAGTGTAGGTAATTCAGCGTTATCTAATTTTGAAAATTTAGAAGTCAAAAATTTAAGTTTTCGATTTGCAGGTAGGAGTCAGCTATTTAAAAATATTAATTTATCTGTATCAAAAAATGAGTGTATTGCTATTGTTGGCGAAAGCGGAAGCGGTAAAAGTACGCTTGGGCAAATACTGCAAAAATTCTATCCATTTGAGAATGGAGCGATAATCGTTAATAATGAAAACAACCTAATAGATATAAATACAGCTGATTGGCGAGATATTATAGGTGTGATACCTCAAGATGTAACCATTTTTGGTGGTAATGTAGTAACCAACATTCTATTAGGGCAAGAAGATAGTCCAGAGAACATAGAGCAATTTTGTGAAACTTATGGTTTTGAGGATTTTATTAAAAGTTTACCACAAGGACTCGCAACAATTTTAGGAGAAGAAGGTATTAACTTATCAGGTGGACAAAAACAAATTATTGCGTTAATGAGAGTGCTATATAAAAAGCCTCAACTGCTGATTTTAGATGAATTTACGTCTGCTATGGATAGAAAGACAGAGCAATTTGTATTAGAGCTTCTTAAGAAACTAAAAAAGGAACTTACAATAATTTTTATTTCACATAGACTACACTCATTAAAGAAAATAGCCAATAAAATTTATATTATTGACGGCGGTCAAGCTTTAGTAAATGGTTCTCATAATCAGCTATTAGAAACTTCCAATTTTTACAGTGATTATTGGGAACACCTCAATTAAATAGTAATTAACATAAAAAATGGGCAATCAATCTAATATATGAGAAAGAAAAGTTTCATAAAATATACGTATAAAAAACAAAAAGCACTCAATGCCGAACTGTACGGGAGAGTGCTTTTTT
>CAYVNR010000017.1:0-75782 GCA_964453045.1 uncultured Flavobacteriaceae bacterium | reverse complement strand
ATGTTCCGCCCATGTCACCGGTTATTGTGGCCGTACCGCCATCACAGGTTGGGGTAACGCTAAAAGTCGTATCATCTTGAGTTAGAACAGTGAATGTTAATGTAAAGCTATCTGGACAAATACCTGTAGTGGTGTAACGAACTTCATAGGGTAAACCTGAAATAGCTCCAGTTACTTCACCCGTAGAAGAATCAATATTTACTCCTATTCCGGGAAAACCAGTAAATTCGAACACTCCTCCTGGTGTGGTCAAAGGACTATTAACTGTAGCTCCATCGCATGTAGGAGTCACATTAAATGTAGCATCATCGAGTGGATTAACAGCAATTTCTAATGTAGTTATTGAAGCACATTGATCATCGTCTGGCGTAAAAGTATAAGTAGTTGTAAATGAATTATTTAATGTGGGACTCCAACTTCCTGTAATTCCATTATTGGATGTAATTGGTAATGGAGCTAAGGTTTCTCCTTGACAAATTGCAGCTATAGTATCAAAAATAGGTGTTTCTGTTGGAGTTACACTAATCGTTATGTTTTCTGTAGTAGTTTCTCCACATATATCACTAATAGTTACGGTATAAGTAGTAGTGGTTAATGGTGCTAACGTAGGATTGGCTATATTTGGGTTACTTACTCCAGTAGTTGGACTCCAAACATAGTTAGCACCACTTGGTATTGAGGCATCAACATCATAAGTATCGCCAGTACAAATTGTTTGATCTTCCAGTAATAAATTATCTACAAATGTGATACTATTAAAACATACCTGATGCAAATTTGAAAGACCTCCAGTAGAACCTACAAAACCAAAAAAAACACTATCATCACCACTAAAAATATTAGCTTTGATATTCAAATTTAAACTTAGTCGTAATAGGCAATCAAAGTAAACATCAAAAACTTGTGTAGTTGCATTCCATTGTATCTTTATTTCATGATCTAAACCGTCTTCAATATTTGCACTTGTGGCACTAGCCTGTATTGGCCCAGCTAAATTAGCTATGGGATTGTTGTGAAATGGACTTCCGTCTCTTTGTATAGCGATATGATCAAATGCTGGATCACCTAGTATCCCTATATCCCCACTGTTGTTTTGAAAGGTATCAAATTCAACAATAAGTGATTGAGAAATGCCCTGATAGCCTAGGCCTCCACCTAGACTACCTATTATTGGAGTAGCATTTGCCTTAAATACCAGAGCCATGCCATCAGCACCATTGGCATCTTTAGTCCCAAAATTATTTTGATAATAAATGGTAAAATCATCATCAAAATTGATAGGATTATTAAACCAAACGCCACCAGATTGATTAAGCAAATCTGGTGTAATTCTATAGCAGTTATTTCCCAGATCTACTGCATCACCTATTGTAGTTGCATTGAGTTGGGCATACAAATCTCTAGAAAATAAAGAAATGCAGAAAAAAACGAGTAATTTAAGATCTAATCTAGAGTTTTGCACGTTTAAATATATAGATAAGTTTATATAATTATTGTGGCTTTTCGATGAAATGGTATTAAAAATTACTTTTGTATAGTACATGTATAGGTTAATTAGGTATGTTAAGCGTAATCGTAAAAAATCTTTAGTGGTCTTAGCACTTCTAATAGCTTACTACTTTTGTTTACCTCGTCAACTATTCAAAGATCCCACAGCTACAGTTATAACCAGCAATACTCATGAATTATTAGGTGCATCAATTGCTGATGATGGCCAATGGAGATTTCCTGAAAGTGATAGTATTCCAGATAAATTTAAGACATGTATTCTTCAGTTTGAGGATGAATACTTTTACAAGCACCCTGGGTTTAATCCTATCTCAATTTTTAAGGCTTTAAAACAAAATTTAAATTCTGGTTCTGTAAAACGTGGGGGAAGTACTATTACGCAACAAGTGATTCGTTTGTCCCGAAAAGGACAGTCTAGAACCTATATAGAAAAATTTAAAGAAATTATATTGGCCACGAGACTTGAATTAAGGTTATCGAAAGATGATATCTTAAACCTATATGCTAGTCACGCTCCTTTTGGTGGTAATGTTGTTGGGATTGATGCTGCATCTTGGAGATATTTTAACCGTAGTTCGTATAATTTGTCTTGGGCAGAAAGTGCTACGCTGGCCGTACTGCCAAATGCACCAAGTCTAATCTATCCTGGAAAAAACCAAAAATACTTGTTAAACAAGCGTAACCGTTTATTGAAAAAACTATTTGAAAACGGTACGATTGATAAGCTAACCTATGAACTATCAATTGCTGAAGGATTACCTCAAAAACCATATCCTTTGCCTCAAATCGCACCGCATTTACTTCAAAAAGTGGTGAAAAAAAATAAAGGAGAACGGATTAAAACAACCATTAATACATCGCTTCAAAAGCAGGCAAATGCAATTGTAAAACAACACTACAATCACTTAAAGCAAAATGAAATTTATAATATTTCGGTATTGGTTTTGGATGTTAATACAAGAGAAGTTTTAACCTATATTGGAAATTCTCCAACGGATAAAGCGCATCAAAAAAGTGTTGATATTATTGATAAGCCTAGAAGTACAGGCAGTATTTTAAAACCTTTTCTTTATGCCTCAATGCTCGATGCTGGTGATTTGCTCCCGCATACTTTGGTTGCCGATGTCCCAACACAGTTTGGAAGTTATCAGCCTGAAAACTTCAATCAGTCTTACGATGGAGTTGTCCATGCCAATGAAGCTTTGTCACGTTCTTTGAATGTGCCAGCAGTACGGATGCTTCAGGATTTTGGATTAGCCCGTTTTTACCATTATTTGAAGCAATTAAAGCTAAAAGATTTAAGATACAATGCTAATCATTATGGCTTGTCCTTGGTATTGGGTGGTGCAGAAAGTAACCTGTGGGATTTGTGTAAAAGCTATGCAGCAATGGCTTCGACTCTAAATCATTTTAATGAGAATTCGAGTCAATATTTTACTAACGAATTTATTCAGCCTATATATAATTCTGAATTAAATATCGATTTTGGTAAGCTCACTCATGAGAAAACAGTTTTTGATGCTGCTTCCATATATCTTACGTTTGAAAGTATGAAGCAAGTTAACCGACCAGAAAGCGATGAGAGTTGGGAATTCTACGACTCTTCGCAAGATATTGCATGGAAAACGGGAACAAGTTTTGGTTTTAGGGACGCTTGGGCAATCGGTGCCACTAAAGACTATGTAGTTGGTGTTTGGGTTGGCAATGCTGATGGAGAAGGGCGGCCAGGTTTGGTTGGCGTACAAACCGCAGCACCAATTTTGTTTGATGTATTTGGTATCTTACCCAAAAGTAATTGGTTTTCAATACCCTATGACGAAATGCTTGAGGTCAATATCTGTAAAAAAAGTGGCTACAGAGCATCTTCAATCTGTGATGATACAGAGCAACGATATATTCAAGTCAGTGGACAAAAAACGGAGCCGTGTCCGTTTCATAAGCTAATTCATTTAGATATATCTCAACGTTTTCAGGTAAATTCGTCTTGTGAGGCAATTTCAAATATCAATAATACACCTTGGTTTGTTTTGCCTCCTTTACAGGCTCATTATTTTCAGAATAAAAATCCGTTTTACAAGCCACTTCCTCCGTATCGAAACGATTGTACTGAATCCTCAGGAGTATCTATGGAGTTTATTTATCCCAACCAGCAAAGTACTATTTTTCTTCCCAAAGATTTTGATGGCAACACTAATGATTTGGTATTAAAAGTAGCACATTCTAAACCAGAGTTAGAGTTGTATTGGTATATTGACAATCAGTTTGTTGGTAGCACAAAAGATATTCACGATATGGCTGTTTTACCCTCTGATGGAGAACACATCATTACAGTAGTAGATGCTTTAGGCAATGAGTTGAAACATAAAATTACGATTTCGGAGTAATCGTATTCATCATCAAATCCCTATTTTTGTAATCTAAATTTTTAAAAATGGAAACCTTACAATTTTTACATTCTGGCTGGGCATATTTGGTTTTGCTTGTTTTAGTAATTGCAACTTTTAATGCATTATTCAAATTTTTTGGTAACAAAGAATATGGTGCACTGGATTTTAGATTTTCTCTGTTTGCTTTGATTACCATGCACATACAACTGCTATTGGGTATTATACTCTTTTTCTCAAAAGACTATTTTAGCACCATAAGTGAAGTGGGAGGTATGGGAGAAGTTATGAAAAATTCGGCACTAAGAAATCTTATTGTTGAGCATCCTTTAACTATGATTATAGCTGTTACTTTAGTTACTATTGGCTATTCTAAACATAAAAAGAAATTGGTTTCTAAACCTAAATTTAAATTAATTGCCATTTTTTATACTTTGGCTTTGGTGCTAGTGCTGGCAAAAATTCCATGGAACTTATGGTTCTAAAAAAATAAAAAGGCGCAAATTTAAATTTGCGCCTTTTTGTTTTTATCAGTTTTTAAACTAATTATCAGTTTTTTCCTCTTCTTCTTTTACTTCTTTAATCAAATAAACATATACTGGGAAGTGATCGCTGAAACCACCTGTGAAACTACCATTAGAGAAACTTCTTAAAGGATAACCTTTATAACGCCCACGTTTATTAAACATATATGCTGGATTATAAATGCCTGCTTTCCAGAATCTAAATGATGAATAATCATCTTCTATTAAAGGCTGAGTCATCATTATCTGATCAAATAAACTCAAAGCATCTCTATACGCTGTAGTTCCCCAACCTTTTTCCGTAAACATCTTTTCATAAGGATTATAAATTCCTTTTAGCGGTACATCTTTCTTTTCTTTTTTTGCTTTTAAGACCTCCTTTACGCTCTCGTTTGTTGGGTCATCGTTTAAATCTCCCATAGTAAAGATTTTGGCATAAGGATCTACGGATTGCAAAGAATCAATAATGCGTTTATTAAGTTTTGCTGCACCAACACGTTTAGATCGACTCCGAGCTTCACCACCACTACGAGATGGCCAGTGATTAACAAGAATGTGTATTAAATCTCCGTCTAATTTGCCCTTAACCAACAACTGATCTCTTGTGTAAACGCGTTTTCTAGTAACATCATCATATATTAATAATTCGTGAGAACTAGAGCTTATAGGTTTAAACAATGCTTTTTGGTAAAGTAACGCTACATCTATGCTTCGTTTATCTGGGCCATCATAATGAATAATCCCATAATCTTTACCTAGAAGTAAAGGGTCGTTTACTAAATCCTCGAGAACTTTTCTGTTTTCAATTTCACAAACACCAATTACGGCAGGAGAATTATTGGCTTTGTCTGCACCAATGCTTGCAATAACTCTAGCCATATTCTTAATTTTTTGTTTGTAAACTTGAGAACGATTGGCTTTCATCTCCATTATAGGACTAGCTTCATCAAACTTCAATGGGTCATTGATGGTGTCGAATAAATTTTCTAAATTGTAGAACGCTACAGTATGGATTTTAAAGCGTTTTTCTTCTTGTGCCGAGACGTTAGAAATACAAGCTATAGCCAGAAGCAATAGAAGTGGTTTTAATATTTTCATCATTGATATATTATCTAATTGTTATATCCTAAGCAAATTGCTTGCCAAAAGTATGTAATTATTATAAATGATGTACATTTGCACGCCCGAAATAACTATAATTTAATCTACAGTAACAATCAATATTAAAATTAGGCATGAAAAAAAGTTTTTTACTCTTTCTGTTCACAATTGCCTTTTCCTTATTAGGTTTTGCACAACAAACCATTATTAAAGGAAGCGTTTTGGACGGAACTACAGGAGAACCAATTCCTGATGTAACAATTACTATTGAAGAAACCGGACAAACCAAAAAGACAAATGGTAAAGGGGAATTTAATTTTACCTTTAATGTACCTCTTGGAGAACAGGTTCTGAAAATTGAAAAAGTAGGCTATGTTACAAAACGTTACCCAATCATTGTAAACGAAGGTCAGACTGTTGATATCAGTGGTATGACATTAGATTTTGATACGAGTGACAAAAAAGATTTATTCACTATTTCAATCTCAGATGCCAATCTGAATAGTGAAGATGACGGTTTAACAGACAATATTTCTGGATTGTTGCAGGCATCTAGAGATGTATTTCTTAGTGCAGCAGCATTTGATTTTAGTGCAACGTTTTTTAGACCAAGAGGTTTAGATAATGCCAATGGTAAGGTACTTATTAATGGTGTAGAAATGAACAAGCAGTTTAACGGTAGACCACAATGGGCCAACTGGGGAGGATTGAATGATGTTCAGCGTAACCAAGAATTCTCAATGGGGATGTCTGCAAATGACTACAATTTTGGGGATTTAGCAGGAACCAACAATATTGTAATGCGCGCCTCAAAATACAGAAGAGGTGGTCGTATATCTTATGCGTCAGCTAATAGAAGTTACCAAGGGAGAATAATGGGAAGCTACAGTTCGGGTGTAAGAGAAGGTGGTTGGTCTTATTCTGTATTAGCATCAAGACGTTTTGGCGAAGAAGGTTATATTGATGGAACGTTATACGATGCAAACTCTCTCTTTGTAGCCGTTGAAAAACAAATCAACGACAAACATAGCATAAATTTTACAGGAATATATGCGCAAAACAGACGTGGTCGTTCTACAGCAATAACAGAAGAAGTGTATGAGTTGAAAGGAAGACGTTATAATCCTTTTTGGGGAGAATTAAATGGGGACATTCGTAATTCTAGAATGCGCGAAACCAATGAACCAATTCTAATGTTAAACCACTTTTGGGATATTTCCTCAAAAGTAAAATTGAACACCAATGTTGCTTACCAATTTGGAGAGATTGCCAATACAAGAATTGATAATGGTGGTACGCGATTAGTAACAATAGATGGTGAGAATGCTTACTTAGGTGGGGCACGTAACCCAGATCCTACATATTATCAAAATTTGCCTAGCTTCTTTTTGCAAGATGCCAATCCGACAGCTTACGATTACCAACAGGCTTATTTGGCTGAGCAAGCTTTTATTGACGATGGTCAATGGGACTGGAATGCGCTATACGAAGGTAATGCAACCCTCAGAAGACAAGGGCACAATTCATTATATGTTGTACAAGCAGATGTTGTAAAAGATCAACAATGGACATTTAACTCTATACTAGATGCTGAGCTTGCAGAAAATATAAGATTGAACGCAGCTATCAACTATAGAAAGTTAAAGAGCGAAAACTTTGCACGCGTAGAAGATTTACTTGGTGGTACTGGATACCTTGATGTTGATTTCTTTGCAGAGGAAGATGCTAATTCTACCATTAGTGATGAGGTTGCTGCTAATCTTGCACAGAGTGATGTTAGAAACCCTAATAGAATTGCTAGAGAAGGTGATCGCTACAAGTATAATTACGAAATTGATTCAGATGTTATCAGTGGTTTTGCTCAAGCACAATTTAAGTACAATAAGATTGATTTTTATGCTGGTGTAAGTCTTTCTCAAACAACGTATCAAAGAATAGGTATTTACGAAAATGGATTTTTTCAAGGAGGAGGTAATGATGGCTCTTTTGGAAAAAGTGATAAGTTAGATTTTTCTAATTATGGTGTTAAAGGTGGATTCACCTATAAGGTTACAGGTAAACATTTAATTGATGTTAACGGAAGTTACTTTACAAAAGCGCCATCTATTAGAAACTCTTTTAGTAATGCAAGACAATCTAATGCTAAGGTTATAGGCTTAGAAAGTGAGAAAGTTCAATCTGTAGATGTTAGTTATATCTTTAGATCCCCAATAGTTAAAGCTAGAATAACTGGTTTTTATGCTGGTTTCCAGGATGGATCAGATATTGGCTTCTATTTTACAGAAGATTTAGCTGGTTTGGGTATAGACACTGGCGATGCCTTTGTACAAGAGGTTTTAACTAATATCGATCGAAGACATGTTGGTGTAGAATTAGGTATCGAAGCTCAAGTAACACCTACAATAAAACTAAAAGGAGCTGCTTCAATTGGTCAATATACATTTCAAAATAATCCAGACTTATACTTAACAAGTGTCGATTTCCAGAATAGAAGCGATATCGATTCAGAAGTAAGGTTTGGTGATGGCACTACACAGTTAGATGGCTACCATGTCGCTGGTGGTCCAGAACGTGCTTTCCAAGTTGGTTTTGAATATAGAGATCCTGACTTTTGGAATATAGGTGTAACAAGTAACTTCTTCTCTAATGCTTATGTAGACGTTAGTAATTTAGCAAGATCGGCCAACTTTTCATCAGATTTCGATGGCAATACATTTAATGATTACGACCCCGTTGTTGCTAAAGAACTCTTGAAACAAGAACAGTTTGATGATTACATGCTCGTTAACATTATAGGTGGAAAATCTTGGAAAATAAAAGATTACTTCGTAGGTTTCTTTGCTACTATAAATAACGTATTTAACGAGGAATATAGAACAGGTGGTTTTGAACAATCGCGTTTGGCTAATTTCCGTCGTTTACAAGAAGATAAATCTAGGGATAACGGTCCTGTATTTGGTCCGAGATATTTCTTTGGCAACGGTACTACATATTACCTTAATTTATATGTAAGATTTTAAAAAAGCTATGTTAGAACAAAATAAAATTAAAAAAATGAAAACTTTAAAAATTAACAAGGTAATACTACTACTAATAGGATTAGTAGTATTTAACGGTTGTGTTGAGGATGATGATTTTGACACGCCAAACACTTCAATCGTAGATCCCAATATCGACCCTGCGGATGTTATAAGCATTAGTTCTGTTATAGGAGAATTAGAACAAGCACAACAAGATAGTCAGAGTGTTTATAATTTCGAATTTGATGAAGGCATCGAAAGATTTGTAGAAGGTTATGTTATTTCAAATGACGAAGCTGGCAACTACTTTGAAGAAATTGTGATACAAGATAGAGCTGAAAATCCAACAGCAGGTCTTAGAATACTTATTGATGTAAATCCACTTTTCCTAAGATACGAAGTTGGCCGTAAAATCTTTGTAAAATTAAATGGATTAACTATAGGAACATCAAATGGGGTGCCTACTCTTGGTATATTAGAAGGGTTGGATGGAGCAGAAAAAATACCATCTGCTTCAGAAGACGATACGTTCTTTAGAAGTACAGAAATAGCTACGATTGTACCAACGGTTCTATCTATCGGCGATCTTTCGGACGCAAACCTAAATACCTTTATACAATTAGATAATGTACAATTTGCAGGAACATCCTTAGGCAAGTCTTATGCAAGTGAGCCAGAAGATGAATTTGACGGAGAACGTGTGTTAGAAGATTGTGACGATGGCGGTGCCATTATTTTGAGCACAAGTACATTTTCAGATTTTAAAGGACTAACTGTACCTAGTGGTTCAGGTTCGGTTAAAGGGGTTTTTACTAAGGACTTTTTCGGAGACACCAATAATTTTGTAATAAATACACCAGAAGATGTTTCCTTAACTGAAACACGTTGCGACCTTAGCGTATCTTTAGAACCAACTTTGACTATCTTAGAATTAAGAGAAATGTTTAGTGGTAGTAACTTGTTATTCCCTCCTGGGTCTGATACTGTAGTTGAAGGTTATGTGGTGTCAAGTGATGCAGAAGGTAATTTCTTCAAAAATATCTACATTCAAGACGCACCAGAAAACCCTAAGGCGGCTTTACAATTATTAGTAGATGAAAATGACTTACATTTTGCTTACCCAGTAGGATCTAGAGTCTTACTACGATTAGACGGTCTTTATGCAGGTGAAGGATTTGGAGGTGTATTCTCTGTCGGATACCTAGACGGAAATGACATAGATAGAATTGAAGAAGGACAAATACAAACAATTTTATTTACGGCAGGAGACCCAGTACAAATTGTACCAACACCAGCTCAACTAAGCTCTTCTGGACCAACTATAGACGAACTGGACGACATGGGTAATCCTGTTGATGCAGATATGGACGGTGAGACTGATCAGGTTGATGCGCCAGAAGGTATTTTAATCCAACTTTCTGATATGCAACTGCCGCAAGGAGATATTGGACAAGCGTATGCCTTTTATAGCGGTACTAATTCAGCTAATAGAATTGTGGAAAACTGTGAGAGCAGCAATACCATTATTATGAGAAACAGTGGTTTCGCAAGCTTTGCTAGTACACCTTTCCCAACAGGTAGAGGTACTATATCAGCAGTAAATAGTCAATTTAATGGAACACCTCAGATATTGATTAGGAGCACTATAGATGTTGATCTAGAAGGAGTTCGTTGCGATCCACTTTTCTTAGAAGATTTCCAAGAAGCAACAGACGGTACCACTTTTAATTTTGATGGTTGGTTAAACTTTGCAGAGGCTGGTTCAGCATTATGGACAGAAGATGTGTTTAACGGGAATGGTACAGCACGTTTCTCTGCATTTAGTAGTGGAGATACTTCTAACATAGGTTGGTTGATTACTCCACCTTTTGATATGGATGCACAAGAGGGTGAGATCTTAACTTTTCAAATGCAGCATGCATTTCCAGATGCAGGCCATGATCCAATGGAGTTATTATACTCTACTGATTTTGACGGTACAGAAGCAGGTATAGCTACTGCAACATGGATATCAGTACCATTTACAAAAAGTTATATTGAAGACTTTGGCACTTGGTTTACTTTTGTAAGTTCTGGTGAGATTGACCTATCTGCTGTTACTGGTACAGCATACATAGCGTTTAAGTATACAGGAAGCGACACTGCTAACGAAAATATGACTATTGATATTGACAATCTTAAAATAACAATACCATAATAACCATTTTATGTAATACTTATTAATTTAAAATCCGTATCATTAAGTTGATGCGGATTTTTTATGTTTCAAACATGTTAGACACTTTCTATATCACCATATTTAATCACTACAAAAAGCGATTAAAAAAGCGTAGTCTTGTTTTGGCAATGTTCTATATTAATTTTTTAGAACTTGCAATTATCCTTGCACTAGGTGCTTTCTTTATGGCATTTGCTAACCAAATGAATCTTATAACAATGTCCACGACCAAATTCTGGGTGCTTTTTAATGTTATAGCTGTATTTACAATCTTCAAAAATTGGATGCGTTACAATGGTAAAAAACGTAATGTCCTAAATGCTAAATTAAAAGCTAAGCCAACCTCTATATACCTTTTATGGTTTTTACCTTTTGGATGTGTGGTAATTGCTTGTATCTTATTGCAAGTCCATTAATCAATTCAATTATTTAAATTAAAAAACGCTATTCTTTAGAGAATAGCGTTAATCTTTATTGTATAAAAGGCTTTTTTTACATTCCTTGGAGCAAACTTTTTCTGTACTTCAGATTTATTTGCACAACATAATTTATCTCAATCTGCTTTAGAAGCTTTTTTTACTTTGCCACCAAACTCATCAACAATCTTAATATCTTTTACTTTGTAAATCTCAGCGACATTAGTGACAGCCTCTTCTAAAGATTTTGGGGTAACTTTAGCTTCATCGTACTCGACCATAGCCAGTCGCTTATCAAAATCCACTTTAGCCGTTTTTACACCTTCCATCTTAGCCATTTTCTTTTCAATGGTTTTTGCACAGCCCATTGCACAAGTCATACCATCAATGCTAAATTCTACTTTAGCATAAGTGGCGTTTGGGTCTAAAGTTTGAGAAACATCTTTATTAGTAACTTCAGTATCTACAGTTTTAACTTCTGGTTTCACTTCATTTTTACATGAAGTAAAGGCTAAAGCCATAATCGCAACAATGCATAAATTTTTAAATGTGTACATGGATTTATTTAATTTTGGATAAATCTAATAAATATTGGTGTTTCTTGTATAAGAATTAACGATTTTTGTGATTCTTTTACATAGCATTTGTATGAAAAACCCTAACATAAAGTGGATTTACCTTTTAATACTATCCGTAATCTGGGGAAGTTCTTTTATCTTAATCAAGAAATCACTTCTGGGTCTTACACCTTATCAACTTGGTGCGTTAAGGACTATAATCACGGGAATTATTCTTCTAGCTTTTGGTTATTCTAAATTAAAAGATATTCCTAAGTCTAAATGGAAATGGTTGTTAATCTCTGGACTTTTAGGATCGTTTTTTCCTGCATTCTTTTTTGCCATTGCCGAAACAGAAATCGATAGTGCTGTAGCTTCCATACTAAATTCTTTAGTGCCTTTAAATACTATCTTGTTGGGTTTTGCCGTATTCAAAATCGCTTCAACTAAACGACAAGTTTTAGGTGTTATAGTTGGGTTTGTAGGTACTGCAATTTTAATTTTAAAAGGCTCTGAACTAAACCCAAACCAAAATTATTTATATGCGGGTTTCGTCATCGCTTCTACCTTAATGTATGCTGCTAATGTTAATATTATAAAGCGTTATTTACAATTTGTAAATCCATTGGCCATAGCTGCTGGTAATTATGTGTTTATCGTTATTCCGGCATTGGTTATTCTTTTTTTTACGGATTTTTTCACAGCAGAACGTTTCAATAATCCAGATTTACCTAATGCTATATTATATGTAATTATACTTTCAGTGTTTGGTACAGCTTTGGCAAAAGTACTATTTAATACTTTGGTACAAGTTTCTACCCCGGTATTTGCGTCTTCAGTTACTTATATAATGCCAATAGTAGCTTTAATTTGGGGAGTTATGGATGGGGAATCGTTTTCAATGCTTCAAGGGTTAGCAGCACTACTTATTTTAGTTGGTGTTTATCTGTCCCACAAACGTAGGGCATAAAAAAACCGAAGCAAAAGCTTCGGTTTTTCATAATAATTAAAATAGATTTTAATTAAAATCTTCTGCTGTTACGCCTTCATTTATTTTTACATCCTTAGTCTCAAAAGTAAATGCTTGAGGACCGGTAGTAACCTTCATTGTATAAGGCATCATAACTCCGTTTACATCTTTATAGTTAGAAAAATCTGTTACGGTAGTCACTGATTGCCCCTGTGCTTCGTTGGTTTCCTCTGTTCTTACCAAATATCCTGTATCCACGGCATAATATCTAAAAGATGATTTACCGTCTTTAGTTACAGTGATTTTATAAACATCTGTTCCATCGATCGTTGTTTTGCTGTTCAGTTCAATAGTCGAAGGCTCAAGGTATAGTTCTTCAAATAACCCTTTATTGGCTTTTCTTGAAGACAATTCTTTTTCCTCCATAGGAATCTTTCTTCCTTGTTGTTCCATGTATCCATTTTCACCATCAAAGTTTTGCTTCATTAAGGTTCCCATACCTTCAGCAACCACCTCCATGTAGAATTTGTTTGGTGCCATCTGCTTTATGGTAGCTTTAGGCTTAAATGGTGCACCTGGGATTGTCATCTCGGAAACGATTAAAGTAGAGTTGACTTTTCTCAAACTATCTTCACCACCAACTGCTTTTACATAATTTTTAATTACAGTTTCTGCCGTTAAACCTTCAGGTAATGGCTTAGAAAAAACAGGCTTCTCTGTCTTAGTAGCATATTTATCATAGTACATAATAGGGATTCCTGTTTTCTCAAGATTCTCTAGTACTTCACTTCCTTTACCAACAACAACAATACGTGCATTTTCTGGTTTAAAGTGTTTGTTAGCCACTCGCATAACATCATCTTTAGAAACTGCATTGATTTTCTTTAGGTAAGTAGAATAAAAATCTTCTGGAAGATCATTTAGCTTAATGTTTAGGGCATAGTTTGCAATAGTCTGCGGTCGCTCTAAAGCCAAAACAAAATCACCAACATACTTTGCCTTTGCGTTGGCTAAATCTTTAGAATCTACGGGTTCGGTTTTAATTCTATTGATTTCTTTAAGCGTTTCAACAACTGCACTATCTGTAACCATATTTCTTACTGCTGCTCCTGCTGTAAAACGAGACGCATTCCATCTGCTTGTACTAATATTTGAACGTGCACCATAAGTATAGCCATGTTCTTCTCTAAGATTCATGTTTAAATAACTGCCAAAACCACCTCCTAAGATTTTATTGGCAATCAATACAGCGTGATAATCATCATCATTCATTTTAAAATCTACATTGTTAGTCAATGAGATATTAGATTGTACCGCATTTGGCATATCCACAAAATTAATTTGTGTGTATTGTGCATTAGGATTTGGCTCTGGAATTGTAATATCCACACCAGCTGATTTTTCCCATTTACCGAAATGATCTTTAATCTGTCGTTTAACTTCACTCATGTCTACATCACCAACAACTACTAAATATGCATTGTTTGGATTAAAGTACTTTTCGTAAAAGGCCAATACATCACCAAACTCAATATTGTTTACAGTTTCCTCAGTAACAAATTCACCTCTTGGATGATTTTTTCCATAAGATAAAGCTCCACCAACTCTGCCGGCAACAGCATCAACGCTTTTTTCTTGAGATTTTAAGTTTTCAATAAGTTTCTCTTTTTCTTTTTCAAACTCTTCCTTAGTTAATAGCGGATTGATGGCGGCATCTGCCATTAACTCAATTATTCTATTTGAATATTTAGATAATGAACTTGCAAATGCGCTTTGCGGACCAAAATTGAGATTAGCACCTAAGAAATCTATTTCATCATTGAACTCATCTTTAGGAATGTTTGTAGTTCCGTTACCTAGCATAGCACCAAGTATGCTAGATATACCGGCTTTTTTGCCTTCTGCAATAGGTTTGTTGTCAATTCTTAGTGAGTAAGAAACTCTAGGCAATTTGTGGTTTTCTACCACTAGTACTTCTATACCGTTATTTAGCTTAAACTCGCCTGGCTTCTCTAATGTAATTTTAGGAGCTGGGCCTGGCTCAGGCATTTTAGATCTATCTATTTGTGCATTTACACCCATTGCCATTAAAAACAATACAATAAATGCTGATATTTTAGTTTTCATATTACTATTCATTTTTATTTTATTGATCATCTTTTTTTGGTAAATACTCAAGTATTAAACGCTGATTAGGATTTAAATACTTTTTAGCAACATCTCTCATTTCCTCTCTTGTAATAGAACGGTAGATGTCAATTTCGTTATTAATTAAATTAATATCATCATATAACATATAATAACGCGCTAATGAGTTTGCTATACCAGAAACACTAGAGTTTGAGTTTACAAACTGATTTTCAAACTGATTTTGAAGTTTTTGATAATCGCGCTCAGAAATTAATTCTGTTTGTATTTTTGCTACTTCCTCGTCCATTTCTGTAATCAATGTATCTAAAGATACATCACCTAACGGTAAAGCAAACAAAGCATACATTCCGTAGTCTTCTTGGCTAAGGTTTACTGCGGCAACTTGTAGTGCTTGCTTCTGTTCGTCTACCATTTTTTTGTAAAGCACGGAACTTTTACCACCACTTAAGTATTGGGAAATCATATCTAAAACATAAGCATCTCTATCTTTAAAAGAAGGTGTTCTGTATGCTGCAATTACGGCTGGTATCTGAATGTTAGGGTCATAAGCTTTATCTCTCATCGACTCAGTAATTGGTTCTTCTCTAGGAAGATCTCTAGTTACTTCAGCTCCTCTAGGAATTGGACCAAAATAATCTTGAATCATTTTCTTAACCTCAGCTTTATCAATATCACCAGCAACAACTAATACAGCGTTATTTGGGACATAGTATTTTTTATTGAAAGCTTGGAATTCTTCTAAAGTTGCAGCATCTAAATGCTCCATTTCCCCGATCGTAGTCCCTTTGTAGGGATGAACTTTAAACATACGTTTCTTAACTTCAGCTAGAATATTTCCATAAGGCTGGTTATCTACACGCAATCTTTTCTCTTCTTTTACAACCTCGTTTTGTGTATCTACGCCTATTTGGTTTATAACAGGATGTAATAAACGTTCCGACTCCATCCAAAGACCAAGTTCTACACTGTTAGAAGGAAATACTTCGTAATAGTAAGTTCTATCATCAGTGGTGTTTGCATTATTGCTTCCTCCATTAGAGGTTACAATATTAAACCACTCCCCACGTGGAATATTTTTTGTTCCCTCAAACAATAGGTGTTCAAAAAAGTGAGCAAAACCTGTACGTTCTGGGTCTTCGTCTTTAGCACCAACATGATACATTACTGAAACTGTTACCACAGGAGCAGAATCATCTTGATGCAAAATAACATGCATCCCATTATCTAAATCGTACTCCTCAAATTCTACTTGTTGCGCATTGGTATGAAACCCAATAAGCAACAAAAGCGCTAGAGTAAATAAGCTTTTTTTCATTATTAATAGTGTTTAAGTTTTAAAATTGTTTTAGTGTTTGTCTAATTCTAATGTAGATTGTTACACAAAGCCTTGCAAAAATAAGGAATCATTCGTCTTTTTTAACATAATTAAATGTGAAAACTCTATTAAAAGTTGCTCAATATTAAATATCTACCATCTGATACTTTTAAGATTTGATTATAAACCACCTCAAAAGCCTTAAAACGTTTGTAGATTAAGAATTTAGGAGTATATTTGCATCCGCTTTCTGAGAAAAGCGCATTTTGATTTATAAACAAATTAATAAAAACGTTACGCTATGTACGCAATTGTAGAGATAGCAGGGCATCAATTTAAAGTTGAAAAAGACCAAAAAGTTTTTGTTAACCGTTTAGCTACTGAAGAAGGTAAGAAAGTTTCTTTCGACAACGTTCTTTTAATAGGAAATGGTAACGATGTAACTTTAGGCGCCCCAGCTATAGACGGAGCACAAGTAAGTGCTAAAGTCTTAAAGCACCTCAAAGGTGATAAGGTAATAGTTTTCAAAAAGAAAAGACGTAAGGGTTACCGTGTTAAAAATGGTCACAGACAAGCCTTAACAGAAATCGTTATTGAAGGTATTACTGCTTCTGGAGCTAAGAAAGCTGCTCCAAAGAAAGAAACTAAAGCTTCGACAAGCTCAGCTACCAAAGCTGAACCTAAAGCTGCTGCACCAAAAGCGGAAGCAAAGAAGGAAGCACCAAAAGCTAAACCAGCTGCAAAAAAAGCAACAGGTAAAGCAGATGATTTAAAGAAGATTGAAGGTATTGGTCCAAAAATTGCCTCTACTTTAGTAGAAGCTGGTATTGCTACCTTTGCTGATTTGGCTAAAGCTAAACCAGAAGCAATTTCTGAAATCATCGCTAACGTTCGTGGTAACCATGTTACTGATACTTGGCCAGCACAAGCTAAATTAGCTGCTGATGGCAAGTGGGACGAGCTTAAAAAATGGCAAGACGAATTAGATGGTGGTAAAGCTTAATTGCTAACCACTTAAGTATAATACTATAAAACCTTAAGACAATGGCTCATAAAAAAGGAGTTGGTAGTTCTAAAAACGGTAGAGAATCAGAATCGAAACGCTTAGGTGTTAAGATTTTTGGTGGACAAGCTGCTGTTGCTGGAAACATTATCATAAGACAACGTGGTAATACGCATCACCCAGGTGAGAATGTATACCAAGGAAAAGACCACACTTTACACGCTAAAGTTGATGGTATCGTAAAATTCACTAAGAAGAAAGACAACAAGTCTTACGTTTCTATTGAGCCTTTTGAGGCTTAAGAAATTAATTTTCTTAAAAAGTTGAAACCCTTTCTGTTTTTAGAGAGGGTTTTTTGTTTTATGTCTCATTAAGAGCACTAACGAAGAAGTCTAATCTATTTAATTAATATAATGAAACAGAGATTATTCACTTTGTTCAGTATGAAACACTAAACGATTTCCATCTTTTTCAATAAGAAACTTGCATTCATATTTTGGCAAACACCTTGTTTGAGTTTGTAATCGAAAAAGAGCTCATCATTTTTAATTTCGGCATCAAAGAAATAGTTCTTTACAGCTTTTAATTCTGCTTCGATTTCGGTAAGGCTCAAATCGTGTGTTGCTATAATTCCTGTAGCATTCAACTTCACTAATTTTTCTACGAACTTTCTTGAGCCAATCGCTTTGTCTGTACTGTTAGTCCCTTTTAGAATTTCATCTAAAATCACGAAGTAGTTTTTATCTTTTTCTATTGTGTCTACAACGAATTTTAACCGTGTTAATTCACTAAAGAAATACGAACTGTCGTCTGTTAACGAATCGGTAGTGCGCATACTTGTAATGAGTTTAATGGGCTTATACTTGCTTTGTTTGGCACAAACTGGCAAACCAACGTTGGCCATAACTATGTGTAATGCTACGGTTCTTAAAAAGGTACTTTTACCAGCCATATTGGCTCCGGTAATAATAAAAAACTGTTCTTCATTTAGCTCTAAATCACTATCAATTCGTTTCTCTGGCTTTAGTAACGGATGCCCTAAGTCTTTTGCTGAAATTGTAGCGTTCTCATTAGTTATTCTGGGATAGGTAAATTGCTGATGGTTAAAGGCATAGTTTCCTAAACTATTATATGCATCAAAAAAGGTTACCACTTTAAACCAAGTTTCCATCTTATCTGCATAGGTATTTATCCATTGTTCAACATGGTAGGTTTGTCTAATATCCCACAATAGATATCCGTTGCCGAAAATGGCAGAAATAAAATTATTTCTATTGTCTAAAGCGTCTAAGGCTTTTGAGAATTTTGAAAATATTTGAGATGCTTTTAAAGCTTCAGATTCTATTTTCTGTTGTTGTTCTTTTAATAATTGAGATGAAAATTCTTTTTGTTCGATCTGTTTTAAAAGTAGTGCATATTGCCTAAAGGTGTCTTTGGCTTTTTCTGTATTTTGGGCTACGTTATTGATTTTTTTTAAATATTTACCTGTAATGGCAAGACCAAAAAGTAGCCAATAACCAGCATATTTTATAGGAATAATTTCCAGGATCCCTAAAGCCACAATGGTAACGGATACAATACTAAAGATAATTGTTAACCAATAAAATGATGTGCTTAAAAAGGGTATATAATCCTTTAACCATTTAATTATAGACTTTGCTGAATGTTCTATATCTACACCTTGTGCCACTCCAGAATAATGCTGTCTCCATTCTGGCAATGCTGCTAGTTCTTTTATTGCTTCTTGTCTGGCTGCTATATTTGAGGTGTCGTTAGCAAGTAATTGCTTAACGAGTGTTTCTGTACCTTCCTTAATGGTTGTTCTATTTATAAATTGAAAGAAAGAACCTCGTCCGAATAAATCGATATCTAAACTGTAATAATGTTTTGGGTTTTGAAATCGTGAGCCATCAAGTCTGTTGTGAAAATCACCTGATGCTATTTTTAGCTCTTCTTCATTAATAATCGCTAGTCTTTTGTGCAGAAATCTTTGAGCCTTTAAATCTGTATATCTTGATAATAAAAACAAGAAAATAGCAATTCCCAAAACACTTATAATAACTGCGATTTGCCAATTTTGAAAGGTTAAATAAATACCAAACGCAGCCATTACAAAAACAGAAAGTCTAAGCATACTAAACAATCCCATTTGTTTATATATGCGTTTAGATTCAGCATTGTGTTTTTTTAATTGTTCCTTATAAAATGAACTTGGGTTTTGCATTTTAATAAATTATAGTCCTGATACATCAACATCATCAAAAACAGCTAAAATAATCTCGACTGCATTTTTATAAAATTGTGGTGTAATAGCTTCAAAATCGTCTGTTGGCTTATGGTAAGCTTCGTGATCTTCATTACCAAAGTATAAAAAAGGAATTTTCGCTAAATGAAAAGGGGCGTGGTCCGAGGACATTGTCCAGTCTTGTTTCCCATCAGTTCCATCGTGTCCTTGTAACAATTTAGTTGTGGTTTCATTTTCTAAATTATCAATAATCGATTTCAATTTATCGTTGTATCTACCACCGACGACATATAATTCATCTTTTTGACTACGGCTTATCATATCCATATTAATATTAAGAATGACCTTATCTTTTTCAATAGTTTTTACAAAATGTTTCGCGCCTTGTAATCCTATTTCTTCAGCATCAAAGGCTGCTAGAATTACAGAGTGTTTGGGCGGGTTTTTCTTTAAGTGTTCCGCGAACGAAAATAAAGCTGCAACACCAGATGCATTATCGTCCGCACCATTATATATTTGCCCATTCTTGCCAATACCCAAGTGGTCGTAATGCGCACTAACGACTATGTATTTATCTTTATATGTTGAGCCCTTAACCAGAGCTAAAATATTTGTGCCGGTGATAGTGTCTTCTTTGCGATAAACATCAAAAGAATGTTTATAATTTCGGAAAGGCTGAACTCCCATTTCTTTAAAAGTCTTAATTATATAGTTTCTTGCCAGTTGCGCACCAACACTCCCTGTTGCTCTGCCTTGGTATGTGTCAAAGCTTAAAGTTTTTACACGTTCTAGGAGTTTTTCTTTGTTAAATGTGGCTTTTTTTGCTTCTGTATTTTGTGCACAATTAAGCGTAATAGACAATAAGCAAAGTAATAACGCAAATAACTCGTTCTTCATGTTTAGGGATTTGACATCAAATAAAAGAAAAATCCTGAGGATTAACTCAGGATTTTTAATAAATATAAGTTATAATTTTTAGCCTTTAAGACTTGCTGATAAATATTCACGGTTCATACGTGCAATGTTTTCTAAAGAAATGCCCTTTGGACATTCCACCTCGCAAGCTCCAGTATTGGTACAATTACCAAAACCTTCATCATCCATCTGCTTCACCATGTTTAATACTCTATCTGTAGCTTCAACCTGTCCTTGTGGTAGTAGAGCAAATTGCGATACTTTTGCAGACACAAATAACATTGCGGAAGAGTTTTTACAACTTGCTACACAAGCTCCACAACCAATACAAGTTGCAGCATCAAATGCCTTATCTGCATTTTCTTTTTCAATAGGAATAGCATTTGCATCTTGAGTATTACCAGACGTATTAACAGAAATAAAACCGCCCGCTTGCTGAATACGATCAAAGGCAGTGCGGTCTACAATTAAATCCTTAACTACAGGAAATGCTTCAGCCCTCCAAGGCTCTATATAAATTGTATCGCCATCTTTAAAACTGCGCATATGCAATTGACATGCTGTAATCTTTGTTTGTGGACCGTGAGCTCTACCGTTAATATACAAAGAGCATGTTCCACAAATACCTTCTCTACAGTCGTGATCGAATGCTACCGGTGATTCACCTTTTTCAATCAATTCTTGGTTAAGAACATCTAACATCTCTAAAAAAGACATGTCTGGTGAAATACCGCTAACAGGATAATCAACAATTTTTCCTTTATCGTTTGCGTCTTTTTGACGCCATATTTTAAGTGTAAGATTCATACGATTATGAATTTAATGTCTAATATTTTTCTTTTAAAAAATCTTGACCGATTTGAGTAACATCTACTTCCGTATTCTCAAACTCCATTGGTAGTCCGCCAGTTTTTTTTAGAATAAAATTTAAAAGTAGAGCTGCTAATAATGTTACAATAAATATCATAACTCCATAAATAATCAAAATAAATATGATGGCAAAAATACCACCGCCAAGCATGGCAAAACCACCGGCTAAATCTTGAGTAGCTCCAACGGCTGATGCAATTAACATAATCGGAACAAATATTAATAACATAATAGCCAGATATGTCAATGTTGCAATAATTGCATATTTAACAGGATCTATGCGCTTGAGCTTTATTTTTAAGATTGAATTATTCATAAATAAATTTATAATGTTACTTGTAACTTCTTTCTTTTACTTCAATATTATCATACTTTAAAGACTCTTTGTGATGTACAGCCTCACTAGGTTGCCCTTTATATTCCCAAGCCGATACATATTGGTATTCTTTTACTCTTAAGGCTTCGCCTCCTTCGGTTTGGTACTCTTCTCTAAAGTGTCCGCCTGCTGATTCGTTTCGCTCCAAGGCATCTTTTGCAAATAGCTCACCTAATTCTAAAAAGTCTGCAACTCGGCCAGCTTTGGCCAACTCTTCGTTGTATTCGTTCTCTGTACCAGGCACAAATACATCTCTATGAAATTCCTTTCTTAATGCAGCAATTTCGGTAATGGCTTCTTTTAAATCTTTTTCATTACGTGCCATTCCACATTTGTTCCACATAATTTTTCCTAAACGCTTATGGAAGTGATCCACAGATTTAGAACCTTTGTTATTGATAAATTTTTCAATATCATCTCGAACTTTCTGTTCTGCTTCGTCAAATTCTTTTGTGTCAGTAGGAATTTCTCCTGTTCTGATATCATGTGCTAAATAATCACCTATCGTATACGGTAACACAAAATAACCATCAGCCAATCCTTGCATTAAAGCTGAAGCTCCTAATCGGTTAGCGCCATGGTCAGAGAAATTTGCTTCTCCAATAGCATACAGACCAGGAACTGTTGTCATTAAGTTATAGTCTACCCAAAGTCCTCCCATGGTATAGTGAACCGCTGGATAAATCATCATTGGTGTTTCGTATGGATTCTGATCTACGATTTTCTCGTACATCTGGAATAAGTTTCCATATTTGTTTTCTACGACTTCTTTACCAAGCTTAGTTACAGTTGCTTTGTCATCAACATTTAAGCCTTTTACGTAAGCTTGCTCTTTTCCATAACGCTCAATCGCAGAAGCAAAATCCAAGTAAACCGCTTCACCGGTTTGGTTAACACCATAACCTGCATCGCAACGTTCTTTAGCGGCTCTTGATGCTACATCACGAGGCACTAGGTTACCAAAGGCTGGATAACGTCTTTCTAAATAATAATCTCTATCTTCTTCTGCTAAATCTGTTGGTTTTAAACTTCCATTTCTAATGGCATCAACATCTTTTTTATGTTTTGGTACCCAAATACGTCCATCATTTCTCAGCGATTCGGACATTAAAGTTAATTTAGATTGATGATCTCCAGAAACAGGAATACAAGTAGGGTGTATTTGCGTATAGCATGGGTTTGCAAAAAAGGCTCCACGTTTGTGAGCTTTCCATGCTGCAGTTACATTACTTCCCATGGCATATGTAGAAAGGTAAAATGCATTTCCGTAACCGCCAGTTCCTAATACAACAGCATGTGCCGAATGTCTTTCTATTTCGCCAGTAACTAAGTTACGTGCTATAATTCCTCTTGCCTTTCCATCAACAATTACAACATCTAACATTTCGTGACGTGTATACATCTTTATTTTACCACGACCAATCTGACGATTCATAGCTGCATAAGCTCCCAATAGTAATTGCTGTCCTGTTTGACCTTTAGCATAGAATGTACGTGATACCAATACGCCACCAAAAGAACGGTTATCTAAAAGTCCACCATATTCTCTTGCAAAAGGTACACCTTGTGCTACACATTGGTCGATAATATTTGTAGATACTTCAGCTAAACGATAAACGTTGGCTTCACGCGAACGGTAATCACCACCTTTTACAGTATCGTAAAATAATCTGTATGTTGAATCTCCATCACCTTGGTAGTTTTTGGCAGCATTGATTCCACCTTGTGCTGCAATTGAATGTGCACGTCTTGGGGAATCTTGAAAACAGAATGCTTTTACATTATAGCCAAGCTCTGCAAGGGTAGCAGCAGCAGAACCACCAGCTAAACCTGTACCAACAATAATTACGTCTATTAATCGCTTATTAGCTGGATTAACTAGGTTGATGTCGTTTTTATGTTTTGTCCACTTGTCCGCTAAAGGACCTTCTGGTATTTTAGAATCTAATATTGACATATTATCTTTTGTTTAGTGGGTGAAATGGTGAAATAAAGCTATAAATACAAATCCAAGAGGTATTCCAATAGCGTACACTTTACCAAAACCTTTAAGTCCTTTGGTATATTTATTATTGGCTCCGACAGACTGAAAAGCAGAATTAAAACCATGCAATAGATGTAAGCTTAGAAGTACAAATGAGATTACATAAGCAGCTACACGTAATGGGTGATGGAACTTGTGTACCAATTCTTCATAATATCTAAAACCACTTTCGGTATTAGCCGGGTCTACAAGACCACTCATATCACCAACAATGTATTTTGTGTTAATCTCGGGAATCCAAAAATCGATAAAATGCAACACCATAAATGCTAATACAACAGCACCTGTTAGTAACATATTTCTACTCATCCAAGTTGAGGTTGCAGAACGACTTGTTTTTGCATAACCAATTTTTCTTGCGCTCCAATTTTTATATTCTAGAATAAAGCCCATTACAAAGTGAAACACAACGCCAAAAATTAAAACGGGTTGCAAAAGGTATTGAATTACCCAAAATGTACCCATAAAATGAGATACATCATTGAAAGTGTCTGGACTAAAAACTGATAAAATATTGATTGCAAAATGTTGTAATAAAAAAACCATTAGGAAGAGTGCCGAAAGTGCCATGGCAAACTTTCTTCCAATCGACGAATTTAAAATTCCGCTCATTGTAGATCTAAACTTTTTGTTAGTCTTACAAAAATACAGTAGAATTGGCGTTTTGCCAACAGTAGTATGGTATAATTATTTATTTAGAATGGTTTTAATTAGAAACGCTAGGCACTAAGCCTCTAAGTCCCATATCAACCACTTGCTCACCAGCCGAAGGCTCATATTTCCCATCGTTATTGACTTCGGTCCATTCGAAGCTATTGTTTATTGAGAAAGACAACGTTACCGTAACATCTTGGTTTTCATTTCCTGTGATGGTAAATGCGTTTAAAAATTGACCTGTGACAACGCACGACCCTTGTGGAACCGGAGATGTATTAAATAATGGATTTGGTACTGTAGTAGCTCCTTCTGGTGCTTGTCCTTGTGTGGTGAATCCTAAGGCTTCAAACGCCCAAAATCCCTGAAGCTTATCGTCGTTGACTGTAATAGTGCTTCCATTTAAATCAAATTCCGTTATATAGTTGTTATAACCAACAAAACTGGCTAAAGTTCCTGTAAAATCGTCATTACCATTGTAAATTGAAATATCACCTTCTTGATAGGCCAGGGACACTCTTACCCATTCATAAGTTCCCGTTTCAACTTGGCTTAAAGGGATACTTAAAAATACATCATCATCTCCTGCAAAAATGGACTGTTGAAAATTGATTGCCATATCACCTCCAGCATTTGTTTCTGGTCCTTCATAAATTATTTCTCCTTGTCCTAAAAGTGTTGTTGCTGTCGGAGCAAATTCTATATAATTGGCACTCATTCTCTTAATCAATGGGGTTTGAGCAGCATTACCATCGGGGATCGTTGCTGGTTGACCTAAATTATCTAAACGTACTTGGTTAGCATCAAAATTGAGCTTAATTATAAGATTAGGTTGTGGATTATCATCTTGATCTTCGCTACAAGAGAAGCAAATGATAAAACTTAACAGTAGTAGGATTTTATTTGGTTTCATAACTAAATTATTTTATTTCAAGTTTTGTATTTTTATCATCGATTTGTATTGTGTAAACGCCTTTTGGTAAATAATATTTTCCATTACTTCCTTCATTAATGTCAATACTGGTATTTTCTTTTAGTAAAGCTTTTCTGCCTTTTGAAGTTATTTCTAAATTGTAATCTACATAATTAAAGCCTTTATCTGCATCTACTTTAATACGGTATAATTCTGCTCCTTTTTTAGATAGAATTTCAATGCTTTTTTCGCCCGATGAATTGCTGAAAAATTGAATGCTTTTTTCGGGTTCGTAAGCTTCTAGCCACTGACTCCACGAATTTCCCCAACTGTTTGAATGGCGTACTGGACTTACATCGAAGAGTGTGATGTCATTAGACGCTACTAAAGTGTCACTAAATTTTTGTAAAGGTGCAATGTTGGCTTTATAAATGCTTCTACCATGTGTGCCTAACAATAAATCTTTAGCTTCGGGTTGAATCACAATATCATGAACTGCAACGTTTGGAACTCCTTTTGAAAAGGCTTCCCAAGAGTCACCGTTGTTAAAACTTACATAGGCACCATTATCAGTGCCTAAATACAAAATGGCTTCATTTTCAACATCTTCTCTAATGACATTAACAGGCGAAGCTGGAATGTTACTACTAATGTCTTTCCAGGTTTGTCCGTAATCATCGCTCATATAGGCATAGACTTTAAAATCGTCCCAACGGTAACCATTCAGTGTCACATAAACACGTTCTTTTTTGTGTTTTGAGGCAATAACGCGACTGACCCATAGATCTTTTGGAAATGAGTTTGAAATAGCCGTCCAACTTCCACCAGCATTTTTAGTGATATGCACCAAACCATCGTCGCTACCTGTATAAATCAATCCAAATTGAAATGGACTCTCACTAATGGATGTCAATGTTCCATAAGCTACATTTCCTTTTTTTCCTCCATTGGTTAGATCATCACTAATTGCTTCCCAATCATTACCTTGATTCATTGATCGCATTAGTTTATTGCCACCTAAGTATAAAATATCTTGATTGTGGGGTGAGAGCAGAATTGGGGTTTGCCAATTAAATCGATATGGTTTTTCTCCCAAAGTATGTTTTGGTTGAATATAAGTCTGAGCTTTGGTCTGTAAATTCAATCTAAAATAATTTCCAAATTGATAACCCGTATATACGATATTGGAATCACGATTATCAATCTGAATTTGCATACCATCTCCTCCCATAATCGCTTTCCAAGGGTACTGACCTTGTTGGTGCCAGCTTTTATCCTCACGTGCGTTGTGTGGCCCTTTCCAAACACCATTATCTTGCAAGCCACCATAAACATTATAAGGCTTTTCATTATCGACATTAATAGCATAAAACTGACCCACAGAAGGTGAGTTGTTTTTAATCCAGTTTTTACCATCATCATAGGTAATATTTACACCACCATCGTTTCCATCTACTAAATGATTCGGATTTTTTGGATTTATCCAAAGAGCATGATGGTCTGCATGTACGTTTTCTGCACTAATTGAAGTCCATGACTTTCCTCCGTCTTTAGATTTTACAATCGGAACTCCATAAATATAAATATGGTCTTCATTTGCTGGTGAAACATGTATATGACCGAAGTAATAGCCGTAACTAAAGTAAATGCCGTCTAAGTAGTCATCGTGCGTTTTCTTCCAAGATTTCCCTCCATCTGTACTTTTATAAACTTCAGCACCAACTACTGGAGTATCAAACAACATAGAATTAGCATCTTCTAAATACTTGGCTAAATCAATAGGTTTTACATTACCAGAGCGTACCATTTGTTTTATATTTTCCGCCTTATACTTTTCCTGAAAGTCATTAGTTTTCAAAAATTTATTAAGCTTTTTATCGTCTAATTCTAAGAAGTCTGCATTAGACATCGTTTTAAAATCTTCCTTTGTC
The DNA here is from genome assembly GCA_964453045.1 of uncultured Flavobacteriaceae bacterium. GTDB lineage: Bacteria > Bacteroidota > Bacteroidia > Flavobacteriales > Flavobacteriaceae > Winogradskyella. The sequence goes on along the minus strand of CAYVNR010000017.1, from coordinate 48,666 downwards.
AGTCCACGTTTTTCATCTTTCTTTTTATCATCTGGTCTTCTAAATTGACTATCGTGTACTGCATAAACCACATTATCATTAAATATGGCTATGCCAATTCTGCCAACACCTTCGCCGGTTGGAAAACCGCTACTTACTGTTGAAACTTTTGTCCAAGTCTCACCTGCGTCTGTACTTTTGTAAATACCTGAGTTAATTCCATTTCCTTTAAAATTCCATGCTTTTCTATCTTTTGCCCAAGATGTGGTATACATCACATTATAATTATTTGGGCTGTGTTGCAAATCAATAATGCCACTCACATCATCCACAAAAAGGGTTTGCTTCCATGTTTTTCCACCATCAGTTGTTTTGTATATCCCACGTTCTTTATTGGGAGAATACAAATGACCCGTTACTCCAACGGTAACAATATCGGGATTGTTAGGATGAATTAAAATTGGTGCAAAGTGGTGTGCATCCATAAGGCCAACATTAGACCATGTTTTTCCATTATCCGTCGATTTCAAAATTCCAATACCTGCATACGAAGATCGTGATGCATTGTTCTCGCCAGTGCCAACATAAATTGTTCGTGTTGGCCAATGCACGGCAATATCACCCACATTTTGTGTGTTAGAGCTATCTAAAACAGGTGTAAATGTTGTTCCGTTATTTACGGTATGCCAAACACCACCTGACGCGTATCCGACATAAAACTCTGAAGGCATTTCTGGGTTGACATCTAGATCTACCACACGGCCACTCATAATGGTAGGGCCTATATTTTTGAAAGGTACATTTTTAACCATTGACGATTGTACCATCGCCTTTTTTTGATTCAAGGCTTGCTTTACGATTTCTGAAGAAGTTGCAGGTTGCTGTGAAAAACCTAAACAAGTAAACAGTAATAATACGAATGTAAAGAATTTACAATAAGACATTTTCAGTTGATTTTGTAAGCCATGAAATTAATGAATATTGCTAAGAGCGTCAAAAAAGTCTTTGCATAAATAAAGATTGGACGTATACTTAATATGTAGCCATCGGAAGTTAACTTACAACTGCCGTTTATTAATCATCGTAAAGAATTTTTTTCGGTAGGTATTACCAATCGGTAGTTGCCGACTTTCCATCCAAACAGCATCGTTCTCTATTCTTTCAATATGTGCTATTGCAATGATGTACGATTTATGAATTTGGATAAACTGATTGCTGGGCAATCTTTCGGACAGATGCTTTAAGGTACTATAGGTAATAATCTGTTCTTTTTTTAGCTGTACAGAAACGTAATTTTTTAAACCTTCAACAAAAAGAATATCCTCTAGAAAGACTTTGTTGAAATTATGTTTTCCGTCTGTCTTTATAAAAATATAATCTTCAGTATCTCCATTGGATGTTAGTGTGTCAATACTTGAATGCTGAACCTTACATACGGCTTTGTAAAAACGCTCAAAGGCTATAGGTTTTAGTAAATAATCTACAGCAGAGACTTCGTAACTTTCTAATGCAAATTCAGAATAGGCCGTAGTAAAAATAATATTTGTGTTGGGACTAATAATTCTGGAAAGTTGCACGCCCGTCAATTGTGGCATTTGTACATCTAGCAAAACCAAGTCGACGGTATTTGACTCTAAATAGGCAAGGGCTTCAATAGGTTTCGTAAAGGCTTTTTTAAAGTTTAAGAAGGGAACATCTGCAATGTAACGCTCCAATAATCTAATTGCTGCGGGTTCGTCATCTACGATAATACACTGTATTTTTTGCATCACAACGGCAGTTTTAAATAGGACTTGTAGATGTTGTTTTGTGTTTTGGAATAGAGCGTGAATTTTTCGCCAAAAAGAAGCTCTAATCTTTTCTTTATGTTTTTTGTTCCTATACCTTTATCCATGTAATTTTCTGAAGGATCTACGGCATTTTCAGTTTTAATTTCTAAGCTGTGTGGATTAATATTTACTTCAATTTTTGCAGGTTGCTCGGCATCATTGATGATTCCATGCTTGCACAAATTTTCCACGAAATGGATAAGCATTAGCGCAGGTATTTTCTGTTGTTGTATATCACCCATTATTTTGAAATCGACATAAAACTCGTTTTCGTACCGTTTTCTATAAAAGTAAAGATAGTCCTTTATAAATGCAATTTCCTTATGTAAAGGCATATAGTTCTCTTTGGCATCGTAGGTTACATACCTTAAAAGGTTGGATAGTTTTAATATATCATCTGCTGTCTCAGGCTTGTCGTCATATAAGTCTGAGTAAAATCCATTCAAGGTGTTAAATAGAAAATGCGGACTTATCTGTGATCGTAGCATTGCCATCTGAGCATCTTGGTGCTGCATCTGAATTTGGTGCATTTTTGATTTATTCTCATTAAACCTAAAGAACAGGAACATTAAGCTGCTAAACAAGCAAGGTCTAATGGTGTATACCGCACTGTCGGTTAAATAGATAGCTATAATGTTAGGTCGGTCGAGGTTGTAATTATGAAAATCGAATAAAGCTAAAATTAGAATTTCTTCAAGAAAAAATCGAATACCTGCAAAACATAATACCATAAAAATAAAAGACAAACAATACTCTACTATTTTATCAGGTTTTAAAAATCGTGGAGCAAATACTAAATAATTTATGGCATACACAGAAAAATAAGTGATCTGCATGGTCGTAAAAAGTACTATTGAGCCAGGTTTAAACCATATATCAGTTGACTGATTGAAAATTATATCATTGGAGTATTCCCAAGTTACGCTTATCACCATTAGAAGTATGGCAAAAACTATATTGTATTTTAATTCTTTAGACCATCGCATTAGGCTAATTTAATAGTATTCCGTAAAAGTGAAGATACGATTATATCAACTTTGTATTTTACAACACAAACGTATTTGTTTTTAGGATAAACGTATTGATGTAGAAATCTTATGTGTTCATGTGGTCTTTAAACACTGTTTGTCTAAATAGCCACAATTTTTCGGTTTTTGAAAATTATTATTGTGTTGATATTAATTTTAAAACTGCACGTCATGAAAAATAACATTGCAACGCTATTGCTTATAATGAGTATTTCTATAACTGCTCAGCAAACCCCAAAACAATTAGATACAGAGCTCTTAAAAAACTACACCAGCTACTTCACTATTGACAATTCTGAGCTAATAGGTAAAGGAGCTGAAGTGTTTAGGGATATTGTCCGTACATCTCAGTTTATAGTTTATGGCGAAATCCACGGCTCTAAACAAACTTCTATTATTAACGAAGCATTAATGCCTTTATTGGCAAACTCAGGCTTTAAGTATTTTGCAATAGAGGTAGGGCCACATTCCGCAGATAAATTAACACAGCTTTCAACTCCTGCGGCGAAAACCATGGATCAACTAAAAGCTTTTAATTCTGCTTATACAGTATCGCAAGGGGATGAAACTGCTGTACCTATTCCTTTTTTTGACAGTGTGGCAGATGCTAAATTTCTACAAGCGGCACGTAATAACGGCATGACACTTTGGGGATTGGACCAAGAGTTTTATTTTTCAGCCTTTTATTTGATGGACGAACTCACAAAAACAGCTGAGGGCAAAACCAATTTCAAAGACATTGTTCAATTACAAAATAGAGCAAAAGCTGTCATGTACAAACATTTTATTGATGAACTTAAAAAGGAAAATGATGGAGCTTATGGCCTAATTATAAAAGAACCTGTGGTCGAAGATTATTTTGCTGCCTTTGATACATCTAACCAAAAAGCACAGGCCATTATCAAGGATTTAAAAATCAGTTGGAATATTTATATTAATTGGAGAAATGGTTCTCATGCAGATCGCATTAGTTACATGCGAGAAAACTTTATGAAGAACTACAATAAGGCACTAAAAACTGAAAAACTACCTAAAGTCTACACTAAAATAGGAAGTTTACATGCCAGAAAAATTTTATCGAACGGAGCTTATGACATTGGTGAATTAGTGGAGGCCCTAGCGAAAGAGAATGAAACCAAAGCCACAACAATTGGATCTTGGCGACCTTATGAAATTTCTGAGGACGGTAGTATCATCAACTACTTTGAAGAATACAAGCGCAGTTACCAACGCTATAAAATATTTATACCATTGGCAAAGCAAGACCAGTGGACTATAATCAATCTAAAAGCTATTAGAGCTGCCATAGAAAATAAGGAAATTGAACTTCCTACAGATGGCTCTTATCATAAGTTGAGACAGCTTATATATGCCTACGATTATCAGTTAATACTTCCGGCAGATATGCAGAACGTTCCTAATCGTTCTTAATATTTGAAAAATTATTTCTAGTAATGTAGTAATTAAGTTTTGCAATCTATAGTTTAACATAGAAAAGCGGCAGCATAAAAACTACGATTTTTATGCTGCCGCTTGCTTAAGGATTTGAAAACTAATCGATAATAACTTTCTCCGTTACCGAAGCTCCATTACTACGTATTGTTAAGAAATAAACTCCATTGCTTGCTCCAGCTAAATCAATTTGGTTTAGAGGCGTATTTACTAATTTCTTTTGCATAATAAGCCTACCGTTAATGTCATAAACCTCAGCATTTTCTAAAGTAAAGAGCCCCGAATTATTAATATAAACTATTCCCTTAGATGGGTTTGGATAAATACTAATTGCTGTGCTTAATTCTTCAGAAGAAACGGATAATGTAGAGCAATCAAAATCCTGCATTAGTGATTCCCCACAAACCGAAGTACTGGTGCTTCTGCTTTGAACATCACCCGCACCGTTAATGTCACCTGTACTTAGATTACGTTGAGATTCTCCATTAGTTAATGAAAAATGCATCACTACATTACTGTCAATAACATGCCCCAATTGATGACCATGACCCAATTCGTGCACGGCGACACTTTCAAAATCAAACTGCGAAAAGGAAGGCGCAGAAGGGCCATATTGCCAATTAACGGCATCATCAAATACAATGTCTAATTCATCTACATACCAATTTAAATCAGTGCCACCATTGATAAAGCACCCTATAAATCTAGAGGTGCAGACTCCCAAAACACCAGGAGACAGTTCATTGCCATTGTCCATACGGATAATATTAATACCATCGTCAGCGGCAACATCAGTATTTGTCACTGTCCCAATGGTCCAATTGATTCCTGTTTCACATCTCCAAGTATTTAAGGCTCTCATAAAAGAAGCATTAGCTGCAGCATTGGCATCAAAATCTGTAAACATCTGCCATGTATACCCACCGTTTCCATCTTCATTGATATGTTGGGTAGGGTAAGCGATACTTGTTCCTGTTGACACACCATCTGATATAACATTTAATTGTGCATAATCTATATTGAGTGTCTGGGAAGAGGTTGCCAATATTGCCGTAACACCAGAATTAATTATAGCTACTGATCCTGTTCCTGCGCCAGAAGGGATTAATACAGTAATTTGGGTATCCGTCCAGTTAAGTATCTCAGTCTCTAGGGCTATGGCAAATGTAACGCCACCATCATCTGCATTGGCAAACCCTACATTTTGTGCTGTTGTGCCAAAACCAGACCCATTAATAACAAGTTGTGTCAATGTTCCTGCGGTCGCTGTTGTGGGGCTAATTGAAGAAATGCTGGCTCCACCTCTATTAGCTGTTTGGTTAGGGCTAAAGTCCTTAACGTTGAGATAGTTGGTATTGGTAAGGTCAATAATATCATTATAAAAATCTGCAATGCCCTCCTTTGTAAAATATGGGTTAACAACGGTATTGTTAAATACATTGTACTTATAAAACCCTTGAGTGTCACTATAAGCTTCAAAAGCACTGTGTTGTGTAGTAACAGCTACAGTGTTGTTCTTAAGTGTAAAAATGCCTATATCATGTTTTTGCAACTGAAGACTTGGCGTTACGACTTGAGCTTCAAGACCAACGGCCCCACCTTGGGTAATAATTTCAACAGTAGATAATTGTTGACCTTTAAATACTTTATAGACATCTACAACATTAATAGTATAAATATTTTCACGATTCGCATCCCAATATGATTTTTTTGAGATAACTTTACCTTCAATAATTTGAGATGAAGCTTGAACTTGAACATCCAAAGGTACTTCATAAGTTAATTCTTGAGCATTTACTGTTTGTTGTTTTGCAAAAACACAATACACTATGAGCAAACAGAAATTTAGAGTAATTTTTTTCATGGTTAGGGTAGTTTAATTCGTTTTATCGGGCTAATATAGCAATTTATCGATTTTTTTTAGAAGAAAATATCATTTATCACTTAAAATTTAAACCAAAAATGAAATACAATTTAATTGACCGCCAACTTTTTATAAGAAACCGCAACAATTTTATGGCTAAAATGAAACCCAGCAGTTTAGCGGTATTTAATTCTAATGATATTTATCCTATAAGCGCGGATAGTACTATGCCGTTTCAACAACATAGGGATATATTTTATTTAAGCGGAGTGGATCAGGAAGAAAGTATTTTGGTGCTGTTTCCAGACTGCCCAAAAGAAAAGCACCGTGAAGTTCTTTTTCTAAAAGAAACGAATGAGCATATCGCCGTTTGGGAGGGCGAGAAACTTACCAAAGAAGCGGCTTTAAAAACCTCAGGAATTAAAACCGTGTATTGGTTACAGGATATGGAAAAAATAATGTTTGAACTCATGACCCAATGCGATACGGTTTACATCAATACCAACGAACATTACAGAGCCAATGTTGAAACTGAAACACGCGAAGATCGTTTCATCAAATGGTTAAAAGACAAATACCCTGCTCATGCTGTAGCGAAGAGCAATCCGATTTTACAGCGTCTACGTTCTGTAAAAGATTCTATAGAATTAGACTTGATGCAAAAAGCCTGTGATATTACCGAAAAAGGCTTTAGGCGTGTGCTTAATTTTGTGAAACCAGAAGTTTGGGAATACAATATTGAAGCAGAATTTATGCACGAATTCCTAAACAATCGTTCAAAAGGGTTTGCATATACTCCGATTATAGCTTCTGGAAACAATGCCAACGTACTACATTATATAGAAAATAACCAACAGTGTAAAGCAGGTGATTTAATTTTAATGGATGTTGGTGCTGAATATGCCAATTATTCTAGCGATATGAGTAGAACCATACCAGTTTCTGGTAGGTTTACAGATAGACAAAAAGATGTTTACAATGCTGTAAATCGTGTTAAGGACGAAGCCACTAAACTATTGGTGCCTGGCACACTTTGGGAAGAATATCATGTTGAGGTTGGTAAGCTTATGACTTCAGAACTATTAGACTTGGGCTTGCTCGATAAAGCCGATGTACAAAATGAAAACCCAGACTGGCCAGCCTATAAAAAATACTTCATGCACGGAACTTCGCACCATATTGGGTTAGACACGCACGATTATGGTTTATTGCACGAACCGATGCAAGCCAACATGGTATTTACTGTAGAACCAGGTATTTATATTCCAGACGAAGGTTTTGGGATTCGCTTGGAAGATGATGTGGTGATACAAGATTCTGGTGAACCTTTCAACTTAATGCGTAATATTCCTATTGAGGTGGAAGAGATTGAAGATATTATGAATTCTTAGGTTAAATCATTCTTTATAAGTAATCATTTAACTTAGTATTTAAAAGATTTCATTTACAGTCAAAAAATATAATCAAACAACAATTACTGACAATTAAGCAACTATTAAAAAGAACTTTTTATGATCCTTTTAAGGAGTTCTCAGTTATTTCATGGACAACTGTCAGTCAATAGCCAAAAATTTTAGTTTTCAAATTAAAATTCTTCGATTATTGCGAAATCTGTTTATCGTGAACAAACAACCGTTCCACACTTTCTTTAGTAGGTATTTCTTCAGCATGCCAAGAAAAGGTGGTTTTTGCTCCTTTTTCCCAAATACATGTAAAATCCTCTGGAGCCTTGTACTCACTTATAAACACTTGGTGACCAGCTTTGCTTTGTTGGCGGCACCAATCCCAAAAAACATCATGATCAAAATTGTCTCTGTATTTGGTGGTGGATGCATAAGGCGGGTCGCAATAAATGATGCTATTATTTGGTGTGTCTAAATCTAGATACGATTTACATGAGAGTTGTACACCTTCTAAATTGGGCACTTGTTTGGTAATGTTTCGGTAGTGTTCGCCCCAATAATCACGTTTGCCTTCTTTATCACGTCGGTAACCGGCAAACCATTTGCCTCCAAATGAATTAAAACCAACATAGCCTAATAAGTGTTTTGGGTATTGGTTCGGGTTGTATTTAATATGTCTATACTCGTCTTCAGTTATTAATTGTGGTGGATCCCAATTCTCATAAATCAAAGCTTGCCACATGGCCATAAGTTCCTCGTGCTGATCATTGGCGATACGGATACCATTGACTTTGTCTATCATGTTCATGCCGCCAGCAAAAGGTTCGATGTAGGCTTGGTTAGATTTTCTACCTTTTAAAATAATGGGCAATAAATCTTTGGCAAAACGTGCCTTGCTTCCCATGTATTTCATCTGTCTTTAGTAGTTTTTAATTGTACAATAGATGAAACTACAAAAGTTAAAACGGCTGGCAATACCCAACCTAAACTATAATTAGCAAAAGGAATGACTTCAGCAACAGGCTCAACAAACTCTCTTAATTCTATGGCACCAAGAAAATCGGGGATGCTAAAAAGTATTGTAGAGATAATTACAGCTCTAAAGACTAATGGTGTTGCTAGTTTTTCGGGCATTACATTCAGTAGTATAAGAACTATAGTGATTGGATAGATCAATAATAAAACAGGAATAGCCACGGTTATTATAGATTTAAAATCTAGCTGACCCACAACAACTCCAAGTACACAGGCTATAATTGCCGTGACCACATAAACGGTTTGAGAATCTTTGAGCAATCCTTTAAAATAATCAGCCGTACCAGCAACAATGCCAATAGCTGTTGTAAAACAAGCCAATGAAATGAGAATGCTTAAAATGGTGTTTCCAAATTCTCCTAAGGACGCAATACTTATACCTCGCAATAAATTGGCACGCTGCATGTCGCTACTCAGCTCTGAGTTGACCTTAATTTCAGAACCATAATAAGCTCCAACAGAAATTAAACCTGCATATATGATAAACAGCCCTGTGCCAGCTATAAAACCCGATCTTCTAATAAGTTTGCGTTTAGATTCAAACGCTTCAACTTTCATGTTTTTAAAATTCAAGGATACGATAATCACGGCACCAACAACGACAGCTCCAATAGCATCAAAGGTTTGGTAACCTTCTAATATTCCGGTAACAATTGGGGTTTCAATTTGTGAAATCCCAGTTGTAAATGCCGAAGATGATAACCCAATACCAATAACAGCCAAAAGCATAATGACAATAAATGGAGTTAAAAACTTTCCGATGAGATTCAAAATTTTTGAGCGATTCAATACAAATACTAAAACAAGCGAAAAGTAAATAGCACTTGTTAATATTGGCGGTGTGCCTAAAGCAGGATGAATGGCAATTTCGTGCGTGGCAGCAGCTGTTCTGGGTGAAGGAATTGCAACAGCGATTATGTAAATAACAATACAGTATATTAAACTAAAAATTGGAGATACTTTTTTACCAAAATCGAACAAAGTACCTTGTAATCTGGCATGTGCTAAAATTCCGATTATAGGAATAACAACGGCAGTAATCATAAAACCTATAGTTACCCAAAACCAGTTTTCGCCTGCATTATAGCCTAATAATGGTGGTAACAACAGGTTGCCTGCACCGAAAAATAGAGAGAATAAAGCAAAACTTGTAACTAATAACTCTTTACGTTGTATGTTCACTTAGTTGGTTTTTACAAGTTCTAAATCGTGAAAATCGAAACTGAAGTCAGTAATTGGTGCAATATATTTCATTGTAGCAGAGACTGCTTCCCCTTTTTCATTAAAAGTGAATTGTACAAATACATCGGCATCATAGCTTCGGTCATTCCACTTTGCTACATAGGTCGTAGCATTGTATGGTAATAGTTCGCCGAACAATCTAGGGGAGCGTTTACATTCAATTTTATATTTGTATCCATCGGTATGAGTGATTATAACTTCACCAAACCAATCATCTATATAAGTGCCGACAATTTGTTTTGGTTTAGGCAATATTGGACTACCTTTAATTTTTGAAACCTTAGCGTAAACATCTGCTTTTATACTATCATTATATTTAAGATAATCTGTATTTCGAGATCCATATTTTTCTAGCCAATTTCTGTTTTCATAACCCAAATAGGAATCCTTAATCGTATTTGTTATGGTATTAAATGCAGAGCCATTCATTTGATTGGTCAATACCACAATGGCTAAATCTAAATCTGGTATCATAGTAAACTGTGTTACGGTTCCTATCAACCCACCAGTATGATAGACTTGCTTGTGTCCGCCTTTTACATCTGTAACAAACCAACCTAATCCATAACCTCTAAAATTAGAATCGTACCAATCACCAGGGCGAACGGTTAATGGGGTTTGCAATTGCCATAATTCATGAAAAAGTCTTGAGTCTAACAAACGTTCTCCGTTTTCAGTCACGGCATCGTTCATTAAAAACTTAGCCCAAGTCATCATATCATGCACATTACTGACTATACCGCCAGCTGCATTGGCCGTTTCACTCCAATCATGCGGAATTTGGATTACCTTACCTTCAGCTCTGGTATGCGCATCGATAATATTCGATTTGTCAGAAATACGATTGTATGAAGCTTTGGAGTTTTTCATACCAACCGGTTTCATAATCTTGTTTTCAATAAAGTCTTCCCAAGACAAACCACTCACACGTTTTAAAACTTCACCAGCTATTATAAACATATTGTTGTTGTAAGCAAACTTGCTTCTAAATGAGGTTTCAGGTTCTAGATGTTTTACATTGTTAATCACATCTTGCACTGTAAAATCGTTCCCTTCGGGAAAAAACATTAAATCACCGGCTCCTAATCCCATACCACTTCTGTGGGTCACCAAATCCCTAACGATAAAATGTTCTGTCACCCAAGGGTCGTATAATTGAAATTCTGGGATATATTTACGTACTGGGTCATCCCATTGTAACTTTCCGGCATCTACCATCATGGCCAGAGCAAAACAGGTAAAACCTTTACTGTTAGAAGCTACGCCAACTAAGGTGTTTGAGTTCATGTCCTTTTTAGTAGTCAATGAACGTACTCCATGACCTTTGGCATAGACTTCTTTTCCGTCTTTAAATACACCAACAGATATACCAGGTACATCGAAAGTGGTTAAGGTTTCTTGTATTAATTTATCGAGTTCCGCTTCTTCCATTTGAGCCGAAACTGAAATACCGGTGACCAATAAAGTAAGAACTAAAAGGCGTCTAAAAAACATGAGATTCTCTATTTAAATTGAATAGCTTCAAATATAATAAATGTTCATGATGATTAGATGGTTATGATACTTTCAAAATATATCTTTGCAATTGTGGTTATAGTTTACAAAAACAGCAATATCTATTATACAGTATCGGGCAAAGGTTCTGTAATTGTTTTATTACATGGGTTTTTGGAAACAAGTGCCATGTGGAAAAATTTTATACCAAAATTATCTAAAAACAACCGAGTCGTTTGTATTGATTTATTGGGTCATGGGCAAACAGATTGTATAGGTTACATACATACTATGGAAGCTATGGCAGATGCTGTTCTTGCCGTTTTAAAGCATTTAAAAGTCAAAACTGCAAAGTTTATAGGTCACTCAATGGGAGGTTATGTTGCATTAGCATTAGCAGAAAAACAACCACAACTTTTTAGTGGCCTGTTCTTAATGAATTCTACGTTTAATGCTGATACAGAAGACCGAAAGCTAATGAGAACTCGCGCAATTAAAATGACACATACTAACTACGAAAATTTAGTGCGTATGTCTTTTGCCAATTTATTTGCCCCAGAAAGTAAAACAAAATTTAAACACGATTATGAGAAGGCTTTGCAAGTGGCATTAGGAACTTCAGTACAAGGTTACATTGCTGCTCAAGAAGGCATGAAGCTAAGACCCAATAGATTTGAGGTTTTTATGGGGTTGAATGGTAAAAAACTGATTTTGACAGGAAGAAAAGATACACTTGTTAATACTGAAGAAATTAAACTTCAAATTAAAGATACATCTGTTATTTATGAAGAATTATCTGAAGGTCATATGAGCTATATTGAAAATAAAACAGAATTAACTTACTTATTAAAGCGTTTCATCGAAAAATAAACCGCTTAAACGTTTTTTTTGAATTTATTTTCTAAGTTTATACCTCTAAACCCAACCAGTTAGATATAAAACAACCTACTTATGCCTAATAAATTATACTGCGACTTCTTCGGCCATAATTACCAAGAGACAAAAAAGGTAACCAATCATGTTAAAGTGTACACTTGTAAACGTTGTAAAAAACAGCTAACCACAAATAGTAACGGTAAGCTTACAGAATTGACTCCAAAATTTCAAGAGATAAACTCAGCTCTAGAGCGTATTTACAATAATAGAATGATGCGTTTGAAGCAAAAATCTATCAGTTCATCGATTTGTTGATTGTTAACAACCTGTGAACAACTTGTTTTCTTATATTTAGTTTCCTAAACTGATCTTAATCTCCATAAGACTACGAAACTAAAATGAAAAATGTTTACTGCTCATTATTTGGTCATGACTATATGGTCTCCAAAAATGTAACTTACCATGTAAAAGAGTACAGATGTAAAAATTGCGGGTTAGAGATGACAATAGATGGTAATGGAAAATTTATTCCATTGACACCAAAATTCAAAGAAATAAATTCGGTATTAAATCGCGTTCATAACAAACGCTTAGAAAGAAGTCAAAAACTTCTTATGATGGATTATTAAGAGCATTCCACCCTTTTGCAATTATCGGTATTTTCTCCTCGGCTCTTGTCACTAGATGCTTACCTCTATCTTCTTCGGTCATGTAACCTATAACCGTAACATTTGGGTTTCCTTTTATCTTTGGGAAATCTTCTTGAGAAATTGTCATTAACAACTCGTAATCCTCACCACCATTTAAAGCTATTGTTGTACTGTCGATATTAAATTCTTCACAGGTGGATATCACTTGGGGATCTAATGGAATTTTATTCTCATATATGTCTACACCAACTTTGCTTTGCTTGCACAGGTGAATAATTTCAGAAGATAGTCCGTCGCTTATATCGATCATACTGGTTGGTTTTACTTCGAGTTGATTCAGTAATTCTACAATATCTTTTCTTGCTTCAGGCTTTAATTGACGCTCAACAATATAGCTGTACATGGAAAGATCTGGTTGATTATTTGGGTTAACTTTAAAGACTTCTTTTTCGCGTTCTAACACTTGCAGCCCCATATAAGCACCACCTAAATCCCCAGAAACCACTAGTAAATCATTGGGCTTAGCGCCAGATCGTAAAACTTTATTGTCCTTCTCAACTTCACCAATTGCAGTAATAGAGATGACCAAACCAGAAGTTGATGATGTTGTGTCACCACCAACAACATCTATATTGTATAGTTTTGCTGCGGTAGTTATACCTGCATATAATTCTTCTAAGGCTTCTAAAGGAAAACGATTAGAAACAGCAATAGATACCGTAACCTGAGTTGCTGTCGCATTCATTGCGTAGATGTCCGATAGGTTTACCATTATGGCTTTATACCCTAGATGTTTTAAAGGTACGTAGCTTAAATCAAAATGTACTCCCTCCACCAATAAGTCTGTAGAAATTACAACATTTTTCTTTTCAAAATTTAAAACTGCTGCATCATCTCCTATGCCTTTTACAGTAGACTTTTGATTGATTTCAAAATGTGCAGTAAGGTGTTCAATAAGTTTAAATTCACCTAACTCACTCAAAGGGGTTCGCTTTGGATTTTTATCTTCTATCATGTTGCAAAAGTATTATGCTTTTTTAAATAATTTAGTGATAATTAACGTTATTTATACTGTGTTTACAGTCAAATGTAAAATTTACTGTAAATTGCTAAAAAAAAGATTATGAAATTAATACTTCGTGCGCTGGTGATTTTACTGGTGCTGTTTTCTGTAAACTGTTCGGACGACGATGATAATTCCGGTAATAATCAAACTGCAAATTTCCCATGTGTTAATGGTTTTGCTAATGGTCATCCCTGTAATGGTTTTGATTTAATGAGTCATATTCCAATTGATGTGCTAGGAGGAGATGGTGCGGAAGGCAATGATTCCTGGGGCTGGACAGATCCGCAAACAGGAAAGGAGTATGCCTTGGTAGGTACATCAACTAATGCAGCTTTTGTAGATATGACTGATCCTGCTAATCCTATTTTGCTAGGGGTATTACCTACGGCTACAGTAAATAGTGATTGGAGAGATATTAAGACCTATAATAATCATGCCTTTATTGTAAGTGAAGCTCCTGGTCATGGTATGCAAGTATTCGATTTAACGCGTTTAAGAAATGTTGCCAATCCACCAGAAACATTTACAGCAGATGCCAATTACACTGAATTTGGAAAGGCACACAATATTGTCATTAACGAAGATAGTGGCTTTGCTTATGCTGTAGGTACTACAACTTTTAGTGGCGGCCCTCATTTTATAAATATTCAAAATCCAACCAGTCCTATTGCAGCTGGTGGTTATGCAGACGATGCTTACTCTCATGACGCACAGGTCGTTACGTATAACGGCCCAGACACAGACCATACTGGTAAAGAAATTTTAATTGGAAGCAACGAGAATGAAGTGGTTATTGTAGATGTAACGGATAAAGACAATCCTGTTCAAATTTCTACAATAGATTACAGTAATATTGGATACACACACCAAGGTTGGTTCACGGAAAATATGGAATACTTTTTATTGGGAGATGAAGTTGATGAGATTGACTTTGGAATAAATTCAAGGACTATTGTTTTCGATTTCACGGATTTGGATGATCCAGTATTTCATATGGAATATTTAGGACCAACTGCTGCTATAGATCACAACGGTTATGTTGTTGGTAACACCTTCTATGTTGCCAATTACACTGCAGGGGTTAGAGCTGTTGACATTTCCAACATTGCTTCTGGAATTATGGTAGAATCTGGCTTTATAGATACATATATACCAAATGACAATACAGCATTTAATGGGGCTTGGAATATCTATCCGTTTTTTGAAAGCGGTAATATCGTTGTCAGTGATATTGATGGTGGATTATTCATTGTTAGACCATCAGAATAATTATGCGCTTTAAAGGTTTATCATATCTATATGCTACGCTTTCTCTGTTGCTCTTATGCTGTAGCAACGACGATTCAACAAAACGTTCTGCTGATACAAATATTACCTTCGTAAAAACTTATGGAGGTACAAAAAACGATAGTGGGCAAGCGGTTGTAAATACTACAGATGGAGGCTATGCAATTTTAGGGTATACCCAAAGCAATGACGAAGATATTACAGATAAACAAAATGAAAGCTTTGATTATTGGGTCATGAAATTTGATGCCCAAGACAATTTGCAATGGCAGAAAACTTATGGTGGGTCTTCGGATGAAAGAGGGAGTGATATTATTCAAACTCAAGATGGGGGTTATGCGCTTTTAGGCCACAGTTTTAGTAATGATGGTGATGTTACTGAAAATTCTGGATTACAAGATTATTGGATAGTGAAGCTAGATATGGGTGGTAATATTGTTTGGGAAAAATCGTTTGGTTATCAAGGTGCTGATTCAGGAATATCGGTGATTCAAACAAATGACCAAGGTTATTTAATTACTGGTGTTCTGGATGTCACAGCTTCTGGTGGTGAAGGAAATACATCACGAACGGCTAATAGACATGCTGGTGGGGATTATTGGACTTTAAAGTTAGATGCTTCAGGGAATTTAGAATGGAGCAAATACTTTGGTGGTAACTTTACTGATACGCCTTATGGTGTTATTCAGACTGATGACAATGGTTATATAGTTGTGGGCAGTTCAGACAGTGACGATACTGATATTTCGGGCAATAAAGGAACTTATGATTTTTGGGTGCTAAAAATTTCTTCAGTGGGTGATATGGTTTGGGAAAAATCTTTTGGTGGCACACAAATCGATGAAGCAAGGGCAATTGTAAAAGCAGATGATGGCAATTATCTCATTGCGGGTGATACTAGAAGTAATGATACTGATATTTCAGAAAATAATGGGGCCGCTGACTTATGGCTTATAAAAATGGCACCAAGCGGTGATTTAATTTGGGAAAAAACCATAGGAGGTAGTAACTTTGATGTGTCACGCGCCATGGTAAAATCTCAAAATGACGGATTTTTGCTGGCTGGCAGTTCTAGAAGTAACGATATGGATGTCTCCAATAACCAAGGTCAGAATGATGCGTGGGTACTTAAGGTCGATACAAACGGTAATTTGAAATGGGAAACCACTGTTGGAGGTTCAAATATTGATTTTGCTTATAGTATTACAGAACTTAATGACGGCTCGGTAATTGCTGTTGGTGACTCTACCAGTAACAATGGAGATATAATAGAAAATAAAGGGTTTACCGATTTGTTAATCATAAAAATCAATTAAAAAATAAAAATTTAAAAAAAGAAAAAGAAAATGAAAACAACTAACAAAAATCAATTAAGTAAACAGATTTTACTCATACTTTTAGTTACAGGATTAGGCTTTACCTCTTGTAGCTCAAATACAGATAGTATTCAAGACTTTAAGGTCTCTGCTACGTTCAAATTTACACATAACTGGGAGGGTGACCCTGTAACAAATTCAGATTTTAATGATATTAAATACACGAATCAAAATGGGGACATGTTGAGCATAGAACGCTTACGTTATGTAATCTCAAATATTACACTTACGGATTCGCAAGGTGAGGATTTAACCTTTAATACACATTACTTAATTGATGTTACCGAGAATGATGGCTTAAGTTTTAGTTTAAGCTCGCTTGTTCCAGTAGGTGATTACAGCAATATATCTTTTACATTTGGGCTAGACAATACCTATAATGCAGGAAATTATCCAGATTTGAATGCCGAAAATTTCAATGTACCAGATAACCTAGGAGGCGGCTATCATTACATGCAGTTTGATGGCAAATATTTAGATGAAAACTCAGATGAGCAAGGGTTTAACTACCATGCTATCAGAGCTGTGGATAATCCTGGTGCAAACCCTACATTCCCACAGGACACTTTCTTTACTGTAAATTTGGGTCCGGTATCTATAGATAATATTGTTGAAATTGAGGTAAAGGCCAATTTAGCTCAATGGTTTAGAAGTCCTAATGTTTGGGATC
This sequence comes from uncultured Flavobacteriaceae bacterium, assembly GCA_964453045.1. GTDB lineage: Bacteria > Bacteroidota > Bacteroidia > Flavobacteriales > Flavobacteriaceae > Winogradskyella. Next base: position 31,415 of record CAYVNR010000017.1, on the reverse strand, counting down.
TAAATGTTTACAACCAAATGTTAATGCCAAATTCTAGCGCTCAGATTATGATGTACGAAAATGGTCAAAATGTATTTACTCTAGGTGGAGTAACTCAGTAAAAAAATGAGTTATGAAGAAAACGCACTTTTGGGTTTTAATTCTATGGACTTGTCTGGGTTGCTCAAATGATGATTCTGGTTATGAGCCTACTCCTCAACCTTTAGATATTCCCGAAATTTTTTCAGACAACATAATTCCACCTGTTATTCCAACAGATAACAGGCAAACAGTTGAGGGAGTTGCATTAGGGAAAAGACTTTTCTTTGACAGAATTTTATCGGCTGACGGCACAAAATCTTGCGCTTCTTGCCATTCCCCTCAAAGTGCGTTTACTGATAACTCACCAACCAGTGTAGGTGTTGATGGTATAGCAGGAACACGAAATTCTATGCCATTGTTCAACTTAGCGTGGAATTATAGTGAACGTTTTGCTTGGGATGGAAAAGAGCTCAGTTTAGAGCGACAAGCTGAAGAACCTGTGCAAAACCCAGTTGAATTACATAGCGATTGGGACAATGTCGTAGAACGACTACAGGCACATCCTGAATATCCAGAACTGTTTAGGTTGGCATTTGAGACGTCAACCATTACAAAGGAATTAACTACAAAAGCCATTGCTCAATTTGAGCGTACACTTATTTCTGCAAACTCAAAATTTGATAGATATTCTTTAGGTCAAGCAATGTTGACATCTCAAGAATTAAATGGTTTAGATATTTTTCTGAGAGAAGATAAAGGGGATTGTTTTCATTGTCATGGAAATCCTAACAGCCCACTTTGGACAGATAATGACTTTCACAACAATGGTTTAGACAGTAATTTTACGGATTTAGGATTAGGTGCTGTAACTGGCGACCCCAACGATAATGGTAAATTCCGCTCACCTTCTTTACGCAATTTGGCATATACAGCACCATACATGCACGATGGTAGATTTGCAACTTTAGATGAAGTTATTGATCATTACAGTGAAGGACTTCAAGATTCATCAACTATAGATCCTTTAATGAAACAGATAGATCAAGGAGGAGTACAATTATCACCGCAGGAAAAAGCAGATTTAAAAGCATTTTTATTAACCCTTTCTGACCCTTCATTTCTTAACAATCCTGATTTTCAAAATTAAATTTTGTAAGAATAATATACTTTTATTATGTATTTCATCGAAAAATAGAGTATTTGAGCATTACTCATGTAAGAATTGCCTAAATTTTCAATCCCAAATTACTTTAGATGAAACCTACTTTAAAAAGAGCACTACCATGTGCTGTATTTGGTCATAATTATATAAAATCCAAAACATACGCAGACCATACTGCAGAACTTAGATGTTGCCATTGCAATGCCGTTGTAAAAACTGATATACATGGTAATTTTGAAGAGTTTAATATTACCAACAAAGACATTCAATCTACACTTAGGCAATTATTTCATCTAAATCTTCAAATCTCCAAACCAAATTTATTGAACAATCGATAGGTAAGTTCTATGAAATCATATGCTAATATAATGTTAGTAAATATGGTTAAACCTTAGCTAAATTGTATATTTGCAATCTATTTAGAACTAATCTAGTTAAATTTTATGATTAAAGTTTCTGAACAAGCAAAGAAAAAAGTCATGGAACTCATGATGGATGATGGCTACAATCCAGACACAGACTATGTTAGAGTAGGTGTTAAAAGTGGTGGCTGTTCTGGTTTGTCTTACGATTTAAAATTCGACAATGCCCAGGTAGAAGGGGATAAAGTTTTTGAAGACAATGGTGTAAAAATCATTGTCGATAAAAAGAGTTTTTTGTACTTAATAGGTACAACATTAGAATATTCAGGAGGGTTAAACGGAACAGGTTTTGTGTTCAATAACCCTAATGCAAATCGCACCTGCGGTTGCGGAGAATCATTTTCGCTGTAAGTCCATTCTAACCTTTAAAGAGGGAAGAAGATAAAATGAAATTAAAACATGAGCAAATATACTGAAGACGATTTAAGGGAAGAGTTAAAAACCAAAGAATACGAATATGGTTTTTATACAGATATAGAATCTGAAACATTTCCAAATGGTTTAAATGAAGATATCGTTAGAGCAATTTCTAAAAAGAAGGAAGAACCAGAATGGATGACCGAATGGAGATTAGAAGCATTTCGTATTTGGCAAGAAATGGAAGAACCAGAATGGGCTAATGTGAATTATGAAAAACCAGACTTTCAAGCGATCTCTTATTATTCAGCCCCAAACAGCAAACCAAAATATGATAGTTTAGATGAGGTTGACCCAGAACTACTGGCAACTTTTGAAAAACTGGGTATTTCTCTAGATGAGCAAAAGAAACTTGCAGGTGTAGCGATGGATGTTGTTGTAGATTCAGTCTCAGTGGCGACGACCTTTAAAAAGACCTTAGCAGAAAAAGGAATCATCTTTATGAGTATCTCCGAAGCTATACAAGAACATCCAGAATTGGTAAAGAAATATATTGGTACTATTGTTCCTCAAAAGGATAATTTTTACGCAGCATTAAATTCTGCCGTATTTAGTGATGGTAGCTTCTGTTATATCCCAAAAGGAGTGCGTTGTCCTATGGAATTATCAACCTATTTTAGAATTAACCAAGCAGGCACAGGCCAATTTGAAAGGACTTTAGTAGTTGCAGACAAAGGTAGTTATGTAAGTTATTTGGAAGGTTGTACAGCACCAAGTAGAGATGAAAATCAATTACACGCTGCTGTTGTTGAGTTAATTGCACTTGACGATGCGGAAATAAAATATTCAACAGTACAAAACTGGTACCCTGGTAATGCTGAAGGTAAAGGTGGCGTTTACAACTTTGTGACTAAAAGAGGACTTTGTGAAAACAATGCAAAAATCTCTTGGACACAAGTTGAAACAGGCTCTGCTGTAACTTGGAAATATCCATCCTGTGTGCTAAAAGGGGATAATTCAGTTGGTGAATTTTATTCTATAGCAGTGACAAATAATTATCAGCAAGCAGATACAGGGACCAAAATGATTCATTTGGGCAAGAATACAAAGTCTACTATAATATCTAAAGGAATCTCTGCTGGTAAGTCACAAAATTCTTATAGAGGTTTGGTGCAAATCAGCTCCAGAGCAGACAATGCACGAAACTTTTCGCAATGCGATAGCCTGTTAATGGGCAATGAGTGTGGTGCGCACACATTTCCGTATATAGAAGCTAAAAGTAAATCGGCTCAAATTGAGCACGAAGCTACAACAAGTAAGATTGGGGAAGATCAGATCTTCTATTGTAACCAGCGTGGTATCGATACTGAAAAAGCCATTGCTTTGATTGTTAATGGTTTTAGTAAAGAAGTGCTTAACAAGTTACCAATGGAATTTGCCGTTGAAGCTCAAAAACTATTAGAAATAAGTTTAGAAGGTTCTGTAGGTTAAAATGAATGAAAATATTGAGCCTATAAACGTCCGTTATTAATTATATAAACTATGAAAAGATTAATAATACTTTTTTTAATGACAATTATTTTGGTTGCTTGTAAAAGTGAAAAGAAAGAGGAAGTAAACTTGGAAGAAAACAGAGCAAAGTCCTATGACCAAAATGATGGCTTTATTACTATGAAAGGCGAGTTTGTGTACTACGCAGACGCTGCTGTTTTTCAGACAGCTAATGAAATTTACGGTGTTGTTATAGATGATAATATGCACCAACTAGAAGCCCAAGTAAAACCACTGAAAAAAGAGGCTACGGATATGGTACCTGTCACGGTTAGGGTAAGAAAATTTGAAAAACCAGAAGGAGAAGAAGGCTGGCCATTCCGAGTGGAAATAAAAGAAATATTAAAGGTGGAAGCACCAGACCCAAATAAAGAAGACGTTATAAAACTAGCAAACTAAAAGACAATGTTAAAGATAAATAACTTACATGCAAGTGTAGAGGATAAAGCAATTCTTAAAGGTATAAACCTTCATGTTAAGCCAGGCGAAGTACATGCCATAATGGGACCAAATGGTTCAGGTAAAAGTACTTTGGCATCAGTTGTTGCAGGAAAAGAAGAATATGAAGTCGATGAAGGAGAAATTCTGTTAGATGGTGAAAATATTGATGAGTTGGGACCCGAAGAACGTGCGCACAAAGGAGTATTTTTATCATTTCAGTATCCTGTAGAAATTCCTGGAGTTAGTGTAACTAATTTTATGAAAACTGCAATTAACGAAACCCGAAAAGCTAAAGGTTTAGAGGATATGCCTGCTAACGAAATGCTTAAGATGATTCGTGAAAAATCTGAGATGCTAGAGATAGATCGCAAGTTTTTATCGCGTTCGCTTAACGAAGGATTTTCCGGTGGGGAGAAGAAGCGTAATGAAATCTTTCAAATGGCAATGTTAGAACCTAAATTGGCCATATTGGATGAAACGGATTCTGGATTGGATATTGATGCACTTCGTATTGTTGCCAATGGTGTAAATAAGCTAAAGTCTAAGGATAATGCAGTAATAGTCATTACACACTATCAAAGGTTATTAGATTATATTGTGCCAGACTATGTACATGTGTTGCACGATGGAAAAATTGTAAAATCAGGATCTAAAGATTTAGCTCACGAATTAGAAGCTAAAGGTTACGATTGGATTAAAGAAGAAGTTGGCGCATAGCAGCGTTAGGTGCAGTTTTCAGTTACAGTTTGCAGTAGCTTACCATGGACTGATTACTCAGATTACACTTTAAATCTTATAATATAAAATAGTAAACGGATTTTTTTCGCTAATTCTGAATAATTAAATACTGCGACTGAAAACCGAAAACTTAAAAAAATGGAATTAAAAGAAAAGTTAGTATCTTCTTTCATGGCATTTGAAAATATGGTGGACATTGATTCGCCTGTCCATGATATTAGAACTGAAGCAATTAAAAACTTTGAGACTGAAGGTTTCCCGACCAAGCGACAAGAAGCATGGAAGTACACCTCATTAAATTCGGTTTTAAAGCACGATTATAGTGTGTTCCCTAAGCATGAAAATGCTTTAGAATTTAAGGATGTAAAAAAGTATTTTATTCATGAAATTGATTGCTATAAGATCATTTTTATTGATGGAAAATATTCATCTCATTTATCGCAAACCACACACGATGGTATTGATGTTTGCTTAATGTCTGCAGCTTTATCGAAGCCAAAGTATAGATTGGTGATTGAAAATTACTTCAATAAAATTGCATCTAAAGATGGCTTATCCTCTTTAAATACAGCGTTTTCAGCAGAAGGCGCTTATATTCATATCCCTAAAAATAAGTTGGTTGAAAAACCAATTCAAATTATACACTTTTCTACAGGTAATGAGGCTGCTTTAATGCTCCAGCCACGCAACTTAGTTGTGGTGGGTGAGAATTCTCATGTTCAGATTATTGAACGTCACCAGAGTTTAACGGATAACCCTGTTTTAACCAATAGTGTTACCGAAATATTTACTAATAAACGTGCTATTGTAGATTATTATAAAATTCAGAATGACAGAGAAAGTGCATCTTTAATAGATAATACTTTTGTAAATCAAAAACAAGAGAGTTTAGCCAAGGTGCATACATTTTCTTTTGGTGGCAAGCTAATTAGAAACAATCTCAACTTTTACCAAAATGGAGAACGTATCGATTCAACCATGAAGGGTATTACCATTATTGGCAACAAGCAACATGTGGACCACAATACATTGGTACATCATATAGAACCAAACTGTGAGAGCCACCAAGACTACAAAGGTATTTTTGATGATAGCTCAACAGGTGTTTTTAATGGAAAGGTTGTTGTTGAAAAAGAAGCTCAGAAAACCAATGCGTTTCAAGCAAATAATAACATTCTTATAAGCGATAAAGCAAGTATCAATACAAAACCGCAGTTAGAAATTTTTGCTGACGATGTAAAATGCTCTCACGGTTGTACTATTGGTCAGCTAGACGAAAGCGCAATGTTTTATTTACGTTCTCGTGGTATTCCAGAAAAAGAAGCCAGAGCGTTATTAATGTTTGCGTTTAGCAATAATGTTTTAGATTCAGTGAAGATTCCTGAAATTAAAAATAGAATTACAAAGATTATTGCCAATAAACTAGGTGTTAATATTGGGTTTGATTTGTAAGACATGCCAATAAGCTTTTTTACTTGTTGGCTAACTGACTTTTTGCAATCTATAAAATAGAAAGCCACTCAAAAAATAGAGTAGTACATCTATATAGTCAGCAGTATACCTCAGGTAGTATTTAGGTAATATATACTCAAAAAGAAGGCTATAAAAAAGGCACAAATACAAAATGAGATAGAGTGGAATTCGGTATTCACTTTCGTTTTTTGTGAACTTTATAATGTATAGACTAATCGTTAAACTTATTGGGATTATTAAAAAATCGTTTACGTAATTGTTGATTAAAGCAGGAAGTGAAATCGCCAATCGCTGGGCAACATAAATCGTTGTGCCAAGGATTATGGAGATTACAAAATAAAGATTTAGATATGTCTTCATCTATTTAACGTGAGTTCGATATAAGATTCATGTACCTCATAATTTAAAGTATTGTTATTCAAATAGTTAAAATCGTCACTTCGAGTTTTTTTGACCCAAAAGAGAAAAATGTATCGAGACGTTCTTTTTTAAATAATTCTCGATACAATTTCTTCGTTCCTCAGAAATCACTCGAACTGACAATCGGTCTTTTACATTTTGGATGTTTTATTATTGTATCGAACTCACGTAATTTAAATTTTTCAATAATCGGTTTATCCTGCTGCGATGGCAAATATTAGCCAAGCCAAAAAAGCTCCAATAGCACTGACAACAACAAAACTAGAGTAGAGCAACCAACCCAATGCACGATAGGCTAAAAAGTGATGTGCTTTAAGGTTTTCGATAAAACTAGGCGGTTCCTTCTTTACAGCTTCAATTCTCTTTTTACTCTCTTTTTTTATATGTGCTTTACGGCGTTTTTCATACGAAATTACAGCACCACAATTTTTACACGACTCTCTGTTTTCATTATAAACACCACAAGAGATGCATTTTATTATTCGTTTTTTGGCCATTTTGTTTTTTATTACCACTTTTGTCCAAGATGTTATTATCTAAAAAATAGTCTATCCAAGGTAGCTTCAATACACTACAAATATACCCAATCAAATACTGAATTTACTCTTAAAGCATTGTTATAAGTTTTAGATTAAGAGCTTTGCTTTGTACCTTTGCATATGGATTTGAAAGTTATGTTAGACGTACAAAAACTCAGAAAGGATTTCCCAATCCTCAACCGTGAGGTTAATGGTAAGCCATTGGTCTATTTTGATAATGCAGCGACCTCACAAACACCAAAACAGGTTATTGATGTTATTGTAGACTATTATTCAAACTACAATGCCAATATTCATAGAGGAGTGCATCGTCTAAGTCAAGAAGCCACGGATGCTTATGAGCAGGCACGTATTAAAATTCAACACCATTTTAATGCAAAACACGCTCACGAGATTATTTACACTTCAGGCACAACACATGGTATCAATTTGGTTGCCAATGGCTTTTCGTCATTATTAAGAAAAGGAGATGAAATCATGGTTTCGGCTTTAGAGCATCACAGTAATATAGTGCCTTGGCAGATGTTGTGTGAAAGAACTGGTGCAACATTGAAGGTCATTCCAATGAATGAAAATGGGGAATTGGTACTTTCGGAATTTGATTCGCTTTTAAACGAAAAAACAAAGCTTGTTTTTGTCAATCATATATCTAATGCTTTAGGAACCATAAATCCTATTGAACATATAATTGAAGAAGCCCACAGAGTTAATGCAGCTGTGTTGGTAGATGGTGCGCAATCTTGCCCACATATAAAACCAGATGTTCAGGCGTTAGATGTGGATTTTTATGTGTGTTCTGCACATAAAATGTGCGGTCCAACTGGTGTGGGAATGCTTTATGGTAAAGAAGAATGGTTAAAGAAGCTGCCGCCATATCAAGGAGGTGGCGAAATGATTGCAGAAGTATCTTTTGAAAAAACAACATATGCAGATTTACCGCATAAATTTGAAGCTGGCACACCTAATATTGCTGGAGGAATTGCCTTTGGTACAGCAATAGATTATATGAACGCTATAGGTTTTAAAAATATAGCCAGTTATGAAAACGAACTTCTAGAATACGCTACTGAGCAGTTACTTCAAATAGATGGTTTAAAGATCTATGGAACTGCTAAAGATAAAACATCTGTTATTTCTTTTAATGTGGGTAACATTCATCCTTATGACATCGGTACCATTTTAGATAAAATGGGCATTGCCGTACGTACAGGCCATCATTGCGCACAACCTATTATGGATTATTACAAAATCCCAGGTACCATTAGAGCATCTTTTATGTTCTATAACACCAAACATGAAATAGATATATTCATTACTTCCCTTAAAAAGGCAATATTGATGTTGCTGTAAGAATTTGGCATCAAAATTGTACTTTATAGTTTTTAAATAATATACAATATGAAATTTTTATTTAGTTTACTGGTACTTATAGTACTAACAGAATCTTGTAACTCAACAAAAGAAACGGCTACTCCAGAAAACAACCAAGAGAAAAGTAGTACGGCACAGCAAACTCTTTCAGGAACATACATTGTTGAAGAAATGGAGTCCAATAAGAATTTATCTGAAGAGCTCTCCATCACTTTTGATGAATCTACAAATAAGATATCTGGATTTTCTGGCTGTAACGTCTTTTTCGGAAATTACACTATTGATGGCAACACCATTAGATTTGGTGCCATTGGAGCCTCAAAAAAGTATTGTCAAGGAGATAAAAACATCCTGGAACGTCAGTTTTTTCAGATTCTAGAAAGTGCAAATAATTTTATAGTGAACGGTAATTCGATTACTTTACTAAAAGATAAAACACTTTTAATTAAGGCAAATCGCAAAGTAAACGGCTCAAAGCAAAAGACTATTGGAGGTAAAAAATAGAATACTTAATTGCCTGCAAGAACCATTGAGAAAAGCATAATTAAATCCTAGTGATTTTGTAATTTTACAGCAAAGCATTAGACTATGACAATTCAAGAAGTTCAAAACGAAATTATAGAAGAGTTTTCAATGTTTGAAGATTGGGAAGAACGCTACCAATACATGATAGATTTAGGCAAAACTCTCCCTCTCATTGACGAAAAGTACAAAACAGAAGACAATATTATAAAAGGCTGTCAAAGTAAGGTCTGGGTTCACGCAGATATGGATAATGATAAAGTAAGATTCACTGCAGATAGCGACGCTATTATTACCAAGGGAATAATAGCAATACTTATCAGGGCGTTCTCTAATCAGCACCCAAATGATATTATTGAAGCCAATACGGATTTCATTGATAAAATAGGTTTAAAAGAACACTTATCACCAACTAGGGCAAATGGTTTGGTGAGCATGGTAAAACAAATAAAGCTATATGCCATAGCATACCAAACGCAATTAAATTAATTTGATTTGTCGTTCCTGCTAATGCGGACATCGATATTAAACAAATAAAGTTCCTATTCCTATGGGAATGAAAAAAATAATTTTTATATGAGCGATACAACAATAGATACGAATGTGCTGGGAGATAAAATCGTGAGAGTATTGAAAACTATATATGATCCCGAAATCCCTGTAGATATTTACGAATTAGGATTAATTTACGATGTTTTTGTAAATGAAGATTATGATGTAAAAATCCTTATGACATTAACAACACCAAACTGCCCGGTTGCTGAAACTTTGCCTCTTGAGGTCGAAGAAAAAGTAAAATCTCTTAACGATATTAAAGATGCTGAGGTAGAAATTACATTTGACCCACCATGGTCACAAGATTTAATGAGTGAGGAAGCAAAGCTCGAATTAGGAATGCTCTAATAAATTACACAAACATGTCGAAAGTAGGAATTGACTCCATAGCATTTTACGTACCAAAGCTTTATGTCTCAATGGATGATTTGGCAGAAAGAAGAGGTATTCCTGCCGAAAAGTTAAAACGCGGTTTAGGGCTTCAAAAAATGGCAGTCCCAAATGTTGGCGAAGATGTGGTAACCTTTGCTTCTAATGCTTTGCTAAATCTTATTGAGCAAAATAATCTCAACCCTAATGATATTGGTCGAGTATATTTGGGTACAGAAAGCGCAGTTGATGGCTCAAAACCATCAGCTACCTATGCGGTTGAAATTGTAGAAAACAAATTAGCTTCAAAGTATGGTAGCCGTAGTTTTAAACACTGCGATATTTTAGATATGACCTTTGCATGTGTTGGTGCTGTTGATGCGATGCACAATAGTTTGGATTGGGTAAAGCAAAACCCTCAACGAAAAGCTGTTATTATAGCTTCTGATGTTTCCAAATACGATTTAAATTCTACTGGTGAATATACACAGGGTGCTGGTGCTGTAGCAATTCTAGTTGCACATAATCCAGCAATTTTAGAAATAAATGATATTTGGGGTATTGCATCAAAAAGCGAAGGTGACTTTTTTAAGCCAAGACGGACATACAAAAAAACTGAGCTTTTAAAAACGGTATTTAAGGACTTAAACTTAGACACTTCGGATAAGAAAATTGAAGATTTTTTAAACTCATCTTCATCCGAATTTTGGTCAGACAATAATGATTTGGTTGAGGTTTTTAAAGAAGAACCCGTATTTGATGGACAGTTTTCTAACACATGTTATAGTGATAGAATTACGGAAGCTATTGCACATTTTAATGCACAAAGGGAAACAGATTTTACCATTAAATGGCAACAACTTATCTTCCATTTGCCATATGCCTACCATGGGAGACGTATTATATTTAATAATTGGCTTAACTGGATAAATGATACTGAGACGTACACAGTTTTAGAGAATGAAGTAGGAAAACTAGAAACTTCAGATAAAAAAGAATGGCAAAAACGCGCATATAAATCAGAGGTTTACAATGAATTTATAAATTCAAAAATTGTATCGGGCGAATTGGCATCTTCAGAGATTGGTAACATGTATACAGCTTCAATTTTTATGTCATTTTTGAGCTATTTGTCACATAGTTTAAGTACTTCAAAGGCAATTACAGGAGATACAGTTGGTTTTATAAGTTATGGAAGTGGTTCAAAATCAAAAGTGTTTGAAGGTACAATGCAACCCAATTGGGCTTCAAAATTAAAAGATGTTCAGCTGTTTGAGTATTTAGAAAACAGAACCGCTATTGATGTACCTACCTACGAAAAAATTCACCGTTCTCAATTAGAAACAGCGGTATTTGATGGTAGTAAAATTGCTTTGGACTATATTGAAAAAGAAGACACCAATTATGGCTTGCGCCGTTATAAAGTGAATTGACATATGGAAGGCGAAATTGTAAATAGAGTAGCAAATAGTAAGCTTAAGGTTATAGATCTCGAAGATTATTACCCAAAAGGCAAACGTATCTTTTTTGATATTCAGGATTGGTTGCTAGAAGGTTTAGTGCTACGGGAAAAAGATTTTAGAGCTTCGGTGAATGAGCACGATTGGTCGCAGTACCAAGATTGTTATGTGGCTTTGTACTGCTCAACCGACGCCATTGTACCAGATTGGGCATATATGCTTATTTCTTTACAACTTCAAGATTATTCTAAATTAACCGTTATTGGTTCATTAGAACATTTAGAATCTATTATTTACACTTCGATTATTTCCGATTTAGATATATCTGATTATAAAGATATGCCAGTAATTATAAAAGGATGCTCTCATAAGCCCGTACCTGCAAATGCTTTGGTTTTACTATCACAGCGATTAAAACCTGTAGCAAAATCCATCATGTTTGGGGAGGCATGCTCGTCGGTCCCACTTTTTAAAAGAAAACAGATGTGACTTTTTATAGATTTTTATGTCTTATTACCAGTTCCGTAACTAAACGGAATTCTTTAACAAGAATCAATAAAGATTTATATTTGCAAATCAACAATAACTTATACAACAACTAAGATTTACTAAATTTTAATTTACCATGAACAAAAAAATATTTTTATCTGGGCTCTTAATATTTGCCATTACATTTGGTTTTTCCCAAACAAAGGAAGAGCTAGAAGCTCAAAAAGCAGAGAAACAAGCAGAGGCTGATAAGTTTAAAGCAGAAGCGGATGCCATACAGGCTCAGATCGATGCATTGCCAGGATGGCATTTTGGTGCCTTTGGAACCGTTGGTGGAAGTTTGTCTAACTTTAGTAAATGGTATGCGCAAGGAGCGCCAAACAATCAGTCTGGTGCTATTGGATTTACCGTTAATGCTTTTGCTAATAAAATTGAAGACAAATATTTTTGGAGAAATAGTTTAAATACAAACCTAAACTGGACAAAATTAGACAATAAGGATAACCCAAATGACAGTGATGATTTTGAGCCAACAACAGATGTGTTTAATATATCATCTTTATATGGAAGACGATTAAACGAAAAATGGGCTGTTTCTGGTTTAACCGAATACAGAACTACTATATTGAATAATTTTAATGATCCTGGTTATTTAGATGTTGGTGTTGGTTTTACTTGGACACCAATCACAGATCTAGTTGTGGTAATACATCCTGCAAACTATAACTTTGTATTCTCTAGTGGTGATACCGTTTTTGATTCGTCTTTTGGTGCTAAGGTTGTTGCCGATTATACAAGGCAAATAGGTAAGGTTAATTTTAAGACCAATTTTTCTACGTTTCAAAGTTATGAAGATAGTGATCTCTCTAGCTGGACATGGATCAACTCTTTTGCCTATACATTTTGGAAAGGTATTGGCGTAGGTTTCGATTTTGGATTGCGTAGCAACAAACAAGAAGCAGCTAACTTTCAAGGTGTAGCTTTAGAAGATGCAGATAACGATATTCAAAGTTACTATACCGTAGGTTTGAGCTATAGTTTCTAAACCTTCATTTGTTAATTAAATAAATTGAGCTTGTCTAAAAGCCTTGGCTTTTAGACAAGCTCATCTTTTTAGGCTATATCCTCTACGTCTGGATAAAGGAAATGATTGTATGGAAATCTGGTTACATGAATTTCCCGTACTTCTTTGTAAACCCGCTTTCTAAATTCCTCAAGGTTTTCTTTTTCTAATGCCGAGATAAACAACACATTGTCGCCCAACTTTGCCATCCATGTTTTTTTCCATTCTTCTATGGAGTAATTGGCTTTAGTGCGTTCAATAACCAAATCATCTTCATCATAAGGTTCAGCCTCATAAGCATCAATCTTGTTAAACACCATAATGGTTGGCTTGTCCTTACTATCAATCTCATCTAATATCTGATTGACAGAATCTATATGTTCTTTAAAATTAGAATGGGAAATGTCTACTACATGAAGCAATAAATCGGCTTCTCTTACTTCATCTAGCGTGCTTTTAAAAGATTCTACCAATTGCGTCGGTAGTTTTCTAATAAAACCTACGGTGTCACTAACTAAAAAAGGGAGATTACCAATAACCACTTTTCTCACTGTAGTATCCAAGGTAGCAAAGAGCTTGTTTTCAGCAAAGACTTCACTTTTGCTAATAACATTCATTAATGTAGATTTCCCTACGTTTGTGTAACCGACCAATGCAACACGTACCATTTTGCCACGGTTACCACGCTGCACAGCCATTTGTTTATCAATGGTTTTTATTTTTTTCCTTAATAAGGAAATTTTATCACGGACAATACGTCTATCAGTTTCTATTTCAGTCTCACCTGGGCCACGCATACCGATACCACCTTTTTGTCGTTCAAGGTGAGTCCACATACCTTTCAGTCTTGGCAGTAAATATTCGCATTGTGCTAATTCTACTTGCGTTCTTGCATAGCTGGTTTGCGCACGTTGGGCAAAAATATCGAGAATAAGATTGGTTCGGTCTAAGATTTTACAATTAAGAATTTTGCTAATGTTCCGCTCTTGTGCAGGAGATAATTCGTCATCAAAAATTACGGTTCCAATATCATTCTCCTTAACAAAATGCATTACTTCATCCATTTTCCCTGTTCCTATAAAAGTCTTAGGATTTGGCATGGTCATTTTTTGGGTATAGCGTTTTACAACTTCACCTCCTGCAGTATAGGTTAAAAATTCTAATTCGTCGAGGTACTCCTTGGACTGTTCTTCATCTTGATCTTGAGTTATAATACCAATAAGAACAACCTTTTCTAAATTAACATCTTTTTTTTCTATCATAAATAAACTAAAGTGCAAAGTTAATAAATGTAGTACTCTTAATGCGCTTTAAAAAACCTATATTTAATCCCATGAATAATTCTTTAGATACTTATACTATTGCGTTTTATAATATTGAAAATTTGTTCGATATAGAGAATGACCCTTTAACAAACGATGATGATTTTTTGCCAATTTCCGTGAAGCGTTGGACACCTAAGCGATATAAAAATAAATTAAGGAAATTAGGTACGGTAATTTCTAAAATTGGGAACGAAGATGCTAAGGAAGCACCAATAATTATTGGTTTGGCTGAGGTAGAAAACAAAAAAGTGTTGTCAGATTTAATAAGGAGTAAAAATCTTATTGAGGAAAGCTATAGTTATGTGCATTACGATTCTTCAGACGAACGAGGAATTGATGTAGCACTTCTTTACAAAAGTGATGTCTTTAAAGTTGAAAATTCTGAAACATTTTCAGTATATCTACAATCAGAATCTGGCGAACGCGATTATACAAGAGATATTCTGTTGGTACAAGGTAAATTAAAAGATGAAACCCTAAACATTATTGTTAATCATTGGTCTTCGAGGCGTGAAGGTGAGAAAGAAACTGAATACAAACGTATTGCAGCAGCCAATGTTGTAAATTCTATTATTGAAATAATAAAAAAGGAGGATGGCAATGCAAAGGTAATTGTAATGGGAGACTTCAACGATAACCCAAACAATAGGAGTTTATCTTTAATGGAGAAGGAGAGTGATTTATACAATCCATTTAAAACCGTTTGGTCGAGAGATAAAGGTAGCTTAAACCATGATTTTCAATGGAACTTGTTCGATCAAATCTTGTTCTCAACCAATTTTTTCGATGCTTCAAATTCTACTTTAGTATTTGACAGTGCAGATGTTTTCGATAATAAATTTTTAACTCAATATCATGGTAAGTATAAAGGACAACCTTTTAGAACTTATGTAGGAAAAAAATATAAGGGAGGATATAGCGATCATTTTCCTGTTTATATACAATTAAAAACTCTATAAGCTTTTTATCGATTAATACGGTAGTTAATCTATTATAGTATTGTTAACATCTTGTTAATAGGCATTTTTTATATATTCGAGTGGGCATAAAAAAAAACGACTAACTAACGTAATTAATGCTCTATTTTAAGTCTCATTTTATAATAAAAAACAAAGCCTTTATAATCAGCGTGTTATAGAGGTTGTGATAATTTCTAATAAAACGAATAATAATGAAAAAGATTACTCTATTATTTATCATTTTTGGGTGCATCATTACAACTAATGCTCAACAATATGATTTTCCCCCAATTGTAGGCCCAACAAACGTAGCGTCGGGTTCTCCTACTACTATTAATTTGAACGACGCGGCTAACGTAGCTGGTGTCCCAGCATCTTCAACAGGTTCTTATGATTCATTTTCAATTACTGTTGATTGGGTAGCGGGCGGAGGAAACCCTTGGTCTAGTGAGGCAGACCTCACTTTTACAACTACAGCTGGTAGCATTTTAATTGACCCACCTACAACTGGTGGCGCAACTAGTAATGCGAATGCAACTTTAACGTTTTCTGGCGAATTGGCAGGACTATATGATCCAACTACAGATGGTTACATAGATTTAGTATTAAATCAAAGTTTCGGGGGTTCTGATGCTAATTGGTCTAATATACAGGTTACGCTTTTTGAGTCACCAACATGTGTGGCACCATCTGGAATGACTGCTTCTGGTGTTACAGCAACAGACGCAATACTTGATTGGACTATTGGAGATTCTGAAACTGCCTGGGTAATTGAATATAATTCTGGTGCGGATTTTACGCCAGGCAATGGTGAAGAAGAAATGTCTTTAACGCCTACTGTGACACCTACTGCGTCTTTAACAGGTTTGAATCCATCATCTGACTATTTTGTTTACTATCAAGCAGATTGTGGTGGTGGTGATTTTAGTGAATGGATAGGTCCTTTTACATTTGCAACAGAATGTGTAACATTTACTGCACCGTTTGTAGAAGACTTTGAAAATGGGGGAACTATTCCTTTGTGCTGGACTATGGATGGTGGTGAAGATTGGTTTTTTGACAATGATCCAGCTGGTGAGCATATTGGTAACGATGGTGTAATTACAGGTACTACGGCTTCAAATGGTTATTTTGCATGGTGTGATTCTTCTGGGGATGAAGGTGTTAGAACATTAACAAGTCCTCTTGTAGATGTATCTACACTTGCAGCGCCAGCACTATCATTTTATATAATTAGTGATAATGAAGGTAATGCCAACAGTAATTTAGACGTAGAAGTTTGGGATGGTGCAGCTTGGAATAGTATGGCGACTTACAATACTAATACGGATGGATGGGTTCAGAACTTTATAGATTTAAGTGCGTTGACAATTACAGGTGATGTACAAGCACGTTTTATATTCTCTGAAATAGTCACTGGAGATTTTTATGATGATATTGCTATTGACGATGTTAGAATCGACGAAGCTCCTACATGCTTTGACCCTACAGCTTTAACTGTAACTGCAATTACTGCTACTACAGCACAATTAAGTTGGTCACAGGATGGTGCAGTATCAATGTGGAATGTTGAAATCGTAACATCGGGCACAGCACCAACGGGTGTGCCAACAGCTACAGGAGTGTCTAACCCTTATACTGCAATGGCATTGACTGCTATAACTGAATATGATTATTATGTACAAGCAGATTGCGGTGGAGGTGATTTGAGTGGTTGGGCAGGGCCTTTTACTTTCATAACAGAATGTGTAACATTTACTGCACCATATACAGAAGGTTTTGAGAATGCAGGAACTATTCCTAACTGTTGGTCCATGGATGGTGGTGAAGATTGGTTTTTTGACAATGACCCAGCAGGTGAGCATATTGGTGATGATGGTGTAATTACGGGGTCTACTGCTACAAATGGTTATTTTGCATGGTGTGATTCTTCTGGTGATGAAGGTGTTAGAACCTTAACAAGTCCGCTTATAGATGTATCTACACTTGCAGTGCCAGCGCTTTCATTTTATATAATTAGTGATAATGAAGGTAATGCCAACAGTAACTTGGATGTTGAAGTTTGGGATGGTGCAGCATGGAACAGTATGGAAACATTTAATACTAACACTAATGGTTGGGAATTAAAAATAATAGGGCTTAGTTCTTTAACTTTTACAGGAGATGCTCAAGTTAGGTTCATCTTTTCTGAAACAGTCCCTGGGGATTTTTATGATGATATCGCTATTGATGATGTTACAATTGATGAAGCTCCGGCATGTATTGTACCAGGAGGTGTAACATTTACTAATAATAACGGAGAATCGATTGATATTTCTTGGACATCAAATAATGGTGAATCTTCCTGGGAGTATGTAGTGTCACCAGATGGCACAGGCGAACCAACAGCACCAGGAACTACAGTAGGTACAAATTCTATTTCTGAACCTGGACTAGATTTCTCTACAACTTACGAGTTTTGGGTGCGTGCAGATTGTGGTGCCGATGGTTTTAGTGATTGGGCTGGTCCATTTACATTTACAACCCCAATACAGACCAATTTCACATTAGATTGTGTTAACGATGGGCCATTAATTATAGATTATTGCTATGGTAATGATATTGATGACAACCCATCTTTAGAAACGTTTACTTTCACCAGTTCTGATGGTACTCCTTTAAACCTTACTTTCAATTCAGGTGAGGTTGAAGATTGTTGTGATGAATTGGTTGTTATAGATACTGATGGTACAGAACTATTAAATGATAGTGTTGGCGATGTTGGTGGGTTAACTTTTCAATCCACAGGTGATACAATTTCATTTTATATAAATTCTGACGGCTCAGTTAGTTGTGAAAGTGGTGCTTTTCCAGATGGGATCAACTATACCGTAAGCTGTGCTACGTGTATTAATCCACAAGCCAACTATTCAGTTGTTGATGATTGTGCAAATGGCGACCAATTTTTAATAGATGTAGACGTTACTTCTTTAGGTGATGCTACCTCTCTTACTATATCTAATAATATTGACACCAATACAGTGCCAGTTGCTGCAACGGGTGTTTATCAGATAGGACCATTTCCTTTCTTGGTGGATGTAGTAGTAACAATAAGTAACGACCAAGATGTCAATTGTGTTATTAATAGTCCAGCTATACAATTGTTAGCTTGTCCTCCGGACAATAACAACCCTTGTGATGCAACTGTAGCTGTTGTTAATGACGATATTTTATGTGAAGTTAGTACACCTGGTACAATTTTAGCAGCTTCACCAAGTGGTGTTCCAGATCCATCATGTGGTAGTTCCGCTGATGACGATGTTTGGTTTCAATTCGTTGCAGTAAGTGAATCTCATTTAATTTCCTTAGCAAATATTTCTGGTAGTACTACTACGGATGTTGACCATTCGGTTTATGGAGGTACATGTGATAATTTAACTGAGATATCATGTGTAGCTGATTTTGCGGAGTTATCGAGTGTTGCCTCTGGACTTACTGTTGGCGAAACGTATTTCGTTAGAGTTTATTCGGGCGGAAATGACCCAGAAGATACTACTTTCGATCTTTGTATTACTCCTTATAATGCGCCAGGTAATATAGCATGTGATACAGCGGCAAACTTCTGTAGTGGTAGCGATGCTAGTGATATACTCTATAGCTATAATACCATAGGTATGCCAGATACTTCTCAGATAGACTGTTTATTCACTACGCCTAATCCTACTTACAGTGTTTTAGAAATAGGAACCTCAGGTGATATTTTGATAGAAATGGTACAAAATTCAGCTTTTGACGCCAACGACAACCCAATAGGTGATGAATTGGATGTTGATTTCTTACTTTGGGGACCTTACGGTCCAGATGACGATTTATGTGTTCTTGGATCAGTTGTAGACTGTAGTTACTCTGCTGCACCAGTTGAAAATGTGGTGCTTACAGGTGCTGTACAAGGAGAAATTTATTTGTTATTAATAACTAATTTTGAAGCAGAAGCAGGTGTTATACAAGTACGCCAAACTAATGTTGGTGACCCTGGATCTGGTAGTACCATAGCAGATATTGAAGCAGAGATAACAAGTAATGAAGTATTTATAGATGATACAAATGATCCTACAGAGACTGATGAAGTTTCAGTATGTGGGTTTGACTCTGTTACTATTGAGACAGATTCTCCATTTGCAGATGAATTTGTTTGGTTTGAAGATGGTTTTGAAATCGTTGGTGAAACTTCAAGTACACTGACAGTTCCAATTGGAGGATTTGGATTGGGGGCAACTAACTATCAAGTATTAGCGTTTGATAGCCAATGTAATGCAAATACATTTTCTCAAATAGTAATTGTAAACCTATATCAAGATCCAGGTACTCTAGAGCCACAGTCCCTTGTGGTATGCGATGGACCTGTAGCAGACGGTGAAGAAGACTTCGACTTAGATGCCTTTACTACTTCTCTAGGTTATGGACCAGACTTCACGGTTAGTTACTATACTAACATGACGGATGCTAACACAGCCATGAATCCAGTTACCTCACCGTACACGTCTTCTGGAGAAAATTTAATTATAAGAGTTGAGGACACAGACGCTGCAAATAACGGTTTCTTAGGTTGTAGACAACTTTCTGAACTACAATTAGTAGTCAATGCTAACCCAGTTATAAATCAACCTATGGATCTTGTAGTTTGTGATGATGCAGATGGTAGTGTTGATGGTTCTACAGAGTTCGATTTAACTTCAATCGATTCCGAAGTTACTACCGATGCTAATGTCACTGTTACTTATCACACGTCTCAAGACGATGCGGATAATGGTGTAGGAGCTTTAGCAAGTCCGTATTTAAGTAGCGGTGAAACAGTATTTGTAAGAGCTGAAGATAATACTACAGGTTGCTATAGTACAACATCATTTAATCTCGATGTTAACGTTGTACCATTATTTACTATTGATACAAATGTATTCTATTATGATGAAGATGCTGGTGAGTTTTTATTATGTACTGAAGCAGAGTCTGGTACAGTCTTAACAATAATACCAAACGGCTTTAGTGTTTCGGATGTTTCAATACAATGGCTACTTGATGGTGTTGATATAGCAGGAGCTACAGGTTTATCATATGAAGCTAATGTTGCAGGAGAATATTCTACGAGGGTAACGTTTAATGCTACGGGATGTTCAAATATAGTTTCGGATAGTGCTGTTACCGTTGTTGAAATAGATAATTGTACTATTCCTGAAGGTATATCCCCTGGTGTTTCTCCAGGTTTCAATGATAGTTTTGACCTAAGATATTTTAATGTTACTCGACTTGATATTTTTAATAGAAATGGAACTCTTGTTTATTCAAAGAGAAATTACTCTAATGAATGGGAAGGACAAACCAATGATGGTGAAGAACTTCCTGTTGGGACATATTTCTATACAATGACATACGAAGGCGGCGCTAAGCAAAAAAGTGCTTGGGTATATATTAACAGATAATAACTAACAGAATCAACTTAAATTTATAATGAAAAAACTCTCTATTATAGCGGTGTTGCTCTTAGCATTTCAAATGTATGGGCAACAAGACCCTCAGTACACACAGTACATGTATAATATGAATATTATCAATCCAGCTTATGCTGGCTCCAGAGAAAACCTCTCGTTTGGACTGTTATACAGAAATCAATGGGCTGGTGTAAGTGGTGGACCAGAAACAGGAACGTTTTTTGGCCACTCACCAATTGGTAGTAACTTAGGACTGGGTGTATCTCTTATTGCCGATCAAATCGGCCCTGTAAAAGAAACAAATGCATACGTTGATTTATCGTATACACTAAAACTAGGTGGTGAACACCGCTTAGCTTTTGGTGTTAAGGCTGGTGCAACATTTCACGACATCAATCTAACAAGCGGTAATGTAGATGTCATTGATGATGGTGATCCTTTTTTTGGCATAGGTATTAACGAAACTACACCTAATATAGGTGCTGGGTTCTTTTACTACACCAATAAGTATTACTTGTCGTTATCTGTTCCTAATATGTTATCATCTGTACATCTAGACTCTAATGGTAATAAAATAGGTTCAGAAACTCAGCATTACTTCTTAACTGGTGGTTATGTTTTCGACTTATCACCTAATACTGAACTTAAGCCTTCGTTTATGTTGAAATCAGCTTTTGATGCTCCAACATCTTTTGATGTAAACTTAAACGCAAGATTTTTTAAGAAGTTTGAAATTGGCGCATCATACAGATTGGACGATTCCTTATCTGGCTTGGTAAACTTTGCATTATCACCATCGATAAGAGTCGGATATGCATATGATGCAGTTTCATCTGAGATAAAAGCCTTTGCACCTGCATCACATGAGGTTATGTTGTTATTCGATCTTAATTTCCCTAAGCGTGTTTCTCGTTCACCTAGATACTTTTAATCCGTTAAGCTAAACAAATTATGAAAAACTTAAAAACACTTTTATTTATTACGTTGCTGAGTAGTAGTTTATGCTTAACTGCTCAAAACAAAGACACAAAGAAAGCCGACAAAGAATTCGCTAGGTTTGAATATGTTGATGCCGCAGAAAGCTATAAAAAACTTATAGACAAAGGAGATGGTTCTTCTTACGTTTATGGGCAACTAGCAGAATGTTATTACAACATTTTCAACTCAGTTGAGGCCGAAAAATGGTACGCTAAGGCCTTAGAGTCTAGTGACGATCCTGAGATGATCTTTAAATATTCCGAAATGCTTAAGGCAAACGGAAAGTATGAAGAATCTAATCAGCAAATGGAAAAATTTGCTTCTATGCGTCCATCGGATAATAGAGCAACTGCCTTTAGAAAAAACCCTAACTACCTTCCTAAGATTTTAGAACAAGGTAAAAAGTTTAATGTGCAAGATGCAGGTTTTAACACCGCACAATCAGATTTTGGTGGTGTAGTACAAAACGGCAAACTCTATATTACATCTGCAAGAAACGATAACCGTAAAACTTATGGGTGGAACGAAGAACCTTTCTTGGATATTTATACATTAACTAAAAATTCTGACGGTTCATACCAAGAGGCAACTTTGATGAACGATAAGATTAATACAAGGCATCATGAAGGTTTAGTGTCATTTTCACCAGATGGCGAAACCATGTATTTTTCTAGAGAGAGTTATTTTGAAAAAGATTATGAAAAAGATTCTATAAGCAAAGTACGTTATAGCCAGCTATATTTGTTTAAAGCTACAAAGCTTGGTAACGATTTTGATAATGTGGAAAGCTTATCTATTAACAGTGAGAACTATTCTGTAAAAAACCCGTCTGTTAGTCCAGATGGTTCAACATTATATTTTGCTTCTGATATGCCAGGTGGTTTTGGTAAATATGATATTTACAAGGCACCAATCAATTCTGATGGAACCATCGGAGACCCTGTAAATATGGGTCAAAAAGTGAATACTGAAGCACAAGAAATGTTTCCTTTTATAAGTAGTAACAATACACTTTATTTTTCTTCTAATGGGCATTTAGGATTAGGAGGAATGGATGTATTCTACACAAAGGAAGTTGATGGAAAACTTGCTCCAGTTAGAAACGTTGGTATACCAATTAGTAGCAACGGTGACGATTTTGCATTTACAATTGATGAAGAAACAGAAGAAGGTTTTGTGTCTTCTAATAGAGATGGTGGCCAAGGAAGTGATGATATATACGCTTTTAAAAAACTACAACCATTATGTGATGTATTAATAATGGCTACTGTATTAGATGATAAAACTAGAGAGCCAGTCAATGGTGCTTCCGTGACATTATATGATGCCGAAGGTAATAAAGTTGTAACTAAAACTACTAATGCCGAAGGTGTTGCTGAATTTATCGTTGAATGTGATCAAGACACTGAGCTTGAAGTTGTTATGGAAGATTTTGAAAGCAAAAAAGTACCTGTAAAGGGCAGTAATGAAGAAGAACTTAATGTACAAATCTCGTTAGACCCTATTGAAAAAATTGTTACACCTGAAGCGATTGTACTAAACCCTATTTATTTTGACTTCGATAAATCTAATATCACAGCTAAAGCTGCTTTTGAGTTGGATAAATTAGTTCAGGTAATGAATAAATACCCAGAATTAGTAATAAATGCTACATCACACACCGATAGCAGAGGTTCAGAATCTTATAACCAAAGGCTTTCTCAACGTAGAGCAAAAAGCACACAACAATATGTGATTTCTAAAGGTATAGATAAGTCTCGTATATCTGCCGAAGGAAAAGGGGAGAGCGATCTAAAAGTTAAATGTGGTTCTAGTTGTACAGACGAAGAGCACCAACAAAATAGACGTTCTGAGTTTTTAATTGTTGGTGGAGCTCCACAGAATCAG
The DNA here is from genome assembly GCA_964453045.1 of uncultured Flavobacteriaceae bacterium. Classification (GTDB taxonomy): domain Bacteria; phylum Bacteroidota; class Bacteroidia; order Flavobacteriales; family Flavobacteriaceae; genus Winogradskyella. The sequence goes on along the minus strand of CAYVNR010000017.1, from coordinate 7,848 downwards.
AAGTAATTCTTAAACAATAAAATAACTAAGCCTATCATTTTATCAATGATAGGCTTTTTAATGAATGCTTAATAGATAGCACATGTTGCATTATAATAAATAGATTGTAATAACAAAAACGCTCTCATAACACCAGAGCGCTTTTTATTTTATCGTAACGGAAAACCTTTTGCAGCCCACCAAGGGTGAATCTCTATAACAAGTCGGCCTGCTTTAACCATCGGGTCAGCATTAGCCAAGCTATCTGCCATTTTTAATGTCGGTACATTGTAAATCGTAATACCTCTTATATCACCATCATCACCAAAAGGACCAGAAATATCCGCATAACCTTGCTCATACATTTTACCTAAATGTGCCAAGTGTTCATTTTGAAGACGGTTAGCTTCTTCTTCGTTTTGATTGCGGATTGGCCCACGTTTTAAAAATGCAATATAATACTGTTGCATTAGTGTAGTATCTTTTGTTTTCTCGTCCACATAATCAAAAACTTGATAGCCGTCTTTAACTAATTTTGCTTTAAGCTCAGCTACAGATTGTTCTTTTATGGTCTCTACTTCCTTCTCTGATTTATCTAAAGCCTTTTCTTCTATCACAATGTCTTTTTCCAGACTGGGTTTATCTTCATTTTTGCATGCGAATAAACATGCGAATAACAAAAGCAACGTCAGTAATTTTTTCATTATTTCCAGGTTTTATAGGGTTGTTTACTTAATTGAGAATTGTAATATTTAATGTCTCCTGTAACTTCTTTACCTAACCATTCAGGTTTTTTAAAGGTTTCGTTTTTAGTATTTAACTCCACTTCGGCAATGACCAAACCTTCATTGTCACCAAAAAATTCATCAACTTCAAAGGTATGATTTTCAAATTTAACCTCGTAACGCCTTTTATCAATAATGCCTTCTTCACATAATATTAAAAGGTTCTCAGCTTCTATATTAGATATTTCTTTTTCCCATTCAAAGCGCGACAAACCATTCTCTGTCGATTTTCCCTTCACTGTTATATAACCTTTGTCCTTTTTAAGTCTTATACGCACAGTGCGTTCTTTATGGCTGTTTAAAAACCCCTGTTTAATATTAAAACTATTGTAGGCTTCATTTTTAAAGACTTGTGATTTAACTAAAAATTTACGCTCTATTTCTATCATAAAAATGAAAATATTCAATTATCAATAACTAAATTCCAAATAAAAATATGGCATTGGAATCTGAATTTTAGAATTTGGGATTTTTCAAGCTAAAATTACCATAATTTTGTTTTATGGGAGTTGATTTACCAATAAGAAAGATAATTCATGTCGATATGGATGCGTTTTATGCCTCTGTAGCGCAAATGGATCATCCTGAGCTTAGAGGTAAACCTATTGCTGTTGGTGGAGGTGGAAAACGTGGCGTAATCAGTGCGGCAAGTTACGAAGCTCGAAAGTTTGGTGTAAAAAGTGCCATGTCTGGGCGTTTAGCAGAAAAACTATGTCCTGATCTTATTTTTGTGCGAACCGATTTTGAGCGTTACAAAGACATTTCTAATCGCATTAGAAAGATATTCTTCGATTATACAGACCTTGTGGAGCCTTTGTCATTGGATGAAGCTTATCTCGATGTCACAGAAAACAAAATAGGACTGCCCAGTGCCACTTTGATTGCCCAAAAGATTAGACAGCGTATTTTTGAAGAAGTTGGCTTAACAGCATCAGCAGGCATCTCCATTAACAAGTTTATTGCCAAAGTTGCCAGCGATTATAATAAGCCCAACGGACAGAAAACTGTAAACCCAGAAGATGTACTTCAATTTCTGGAAAATTTAGATATTAGAAAGTTTCATGGAGTCGGTAAGGTTACGGCTGAGAAAATGTACCAAAAAGGAATTTTCACGGGTAAAGACTTAAAATCAAAGTCCATTGAGTATTTAGACAAACACTTTGGGAAGTCGGGTCGTTACTATTACCATATAGTAAGAGGAATTCACAATAGTGAAGTAAAACCCAATCGTATTAGAAAATCTCTAGCAGCTGAACGCACATTTAGTGAAAACCTCTCTTCTGAAATTTTTATGCTCGAAAAACTGGATCACATAGCGGAAGAAGTATCCAAGAGACTGAGTAAAAGTAAAGTTGCTGGTAAAACCGTAACACTAAAAATAAAGTATAGCGATTTTACGCTTCAAACCCGTAGCAAAACCCTACCTTACTACATTAGTGAAAAAGCTGTAATTATTGACACTGCAAAAGATTTATTGTACCAAGATAAGCTAAAGAATTCCGTTAGGCTATTAGGTATTTCGCTTTCTAACCTAAATACGGATAAGTCCGTAGTAAACAAAACTATCGAGGACAGAGAAAAATCTGTTAGCGTACAGTTAAAGTTCGATTTTTAGTTTACGCTGTTGTTATAGTGCTATTGTAGGCAATTGAACTCGCTTAAACCCAAAAAGTTTAAACGAATTCATTATCTATTTGGAGAAGTAAAAAAAATCCTAACAAAATAAAAGTAAGATTTTTCCGTTAACTTATTTATAAATAAGTAAAACTTCCCCAATGCGCTATCTAAAAATAATATTTGTAATAGTTCTTTTTAATTCCTGCTCCGATCAGAATGAAGGTTATGAAGATGTAGAAACCACCAATGAGAATTTTACAACTTCCGAATTGATTGTTCTTAATGAAACCTTAAACCTTCAGGCTACACCTTTTAACTATGCAAACCCTGAATTACCCTGGCATTATGACTCAGCCGAAGCTGGTGAAGCTGATAATACACCAGAGTTTAATTCCATAACAGATTTTGGTGCTACACTGGGAAGAGTGTTGTTTTACGACAAGAATCTCTCATCAAACAATAGTATTTCGTGTGCTTCTTGCCATGAACAAAGCGCAGCATTTTCTGATAACAGAACATTTAGTGTAGGGTTGAACGGGGAGCTGACACGTAGAAACTCAATGACGCTTATAAACAGTAGATATTATGAAGCCGGAAAATTCTTTTGGGACGAAAGAGCCGAAACACTTGAGGATCAGGTATTAATGCCGATACAAGATCATATTGAAATGGGAATGGATCTCAATGAATTAAACATTAAACTTCAACAATTAGAATACTATCCCATCTTATTTGAAAAAGCTTTTGGCACAAGTGAAATTACATCAGAAGGTATAGCAAGGGCTTTGTCTCAATTTACACGCTCCATAATAGCAACCAATTCTAAATTCGATAGAGGTCTCATAGCCTTAGGCTATGTTGAAAATGAAGAAGAAATGCCAAATCTTCCTAATTTTACTGAACAAGAAAACTTGGGAATAGACATCTTTTTTAGAGGAAGAAAAGGAGGTACTTGCTTGTACTGTCACGGTACACCACAATTTGTCAATGATGAAGCCAAAAACAATGGACTATCTTTAAGCTATATTGATAATGGCAAAGGAGAAATAACGGATAACCCATCAGATAATGCTCTATTTAAAGTGCCTTCCCTCAGAAATATTGCTAATACGGCACCATACATGCACGATGGGCGTTTTGAAACTCTAATGGATGTCGTAAATCACTATAGTGACAATGTTCAAGATCATACTAACCTCAACTTTAGATTAAAAGATTCTGACGACCCTTCACCAGACTCAAATGTACTTCGATTAAACCTAACACAAGAAGAGAAAGAAGCCTTAGTCGCCTTTCTTCATACACTAACAGACCAAGATGTGCTTACTGATGAAAAATATAGCAATCCTTTTCAATGAAAAAGGCTGCCGTAACCTAAAAACCTTTCTGAAGACCTGTTAGCGTACAGTTAAAAATTTGATATTTCTCTATTGAATTGTTTAAGTTTATGGAATAACTTAAACAACCAAAAAATGAGACTCCACCGATCATTGTTTACCCTATTCTTTATTACATCGCTTATGTCATGTAAACAAAAAGAAACTCAAAAAGAAGACATTACTAAATCAGAAACTATCACTGAGATAAAAGAAGAGGTGCAACCATTTGCTGAACATATATTTTCAAAATTCACCAATGTGAGAGATTTTACCATCAATGCAGATGAAACCGAAGCCTACTTTACACTTCAAAGTCCAGCGAGAGAGCTTTCAGTTATCATGAAAATCAAAAAAGAGAATAATAAATGGCAATATCCCAAGGTTTGCAGTTTTTCTGGTCGGTATTCTGACCTAGAGCCCTTTCTCTCACCGGATAATTTAAAACTTTATTTTGTTTCCAACAGACCAGTTTCTAAGGATAGCATAAATACTAAGGATATGGATATTTGGTATGTTGAGCGGACCACAGAAATGGATGTCTGGTCTAAACCTAAAAATATAGGAGCACCAATAAATACTGAAGGGGATGAGTTTTATCCTTCGGTAGCCAATAACGGCAATCTTTATTTTACCACGATTAAAAAAGAACTAGATTCAGAGGATGATATTTTTATAAGCAAATGGAAAAACAATGCATACAGCGAACCCGAATTGCTAAGTGAAAGAATAAATACCAGAGGTGCAGAGTATAATGCCTTTATAGCGCCAGATGAATCTTATATCATTTTTGGAGGCTGGAGACGACCAGACGGATTGGGCTCAGGTGATATGTATATTAGTAGAAATATAAATGGAGAGTGGACTAAAGCTGAAAACTTAGGAAACAAGATTAATTCTAAATACATGGAATTCTGTCCTTTTGTAATTAATGGAACACTTTATTTTACAAGCCGAAGAAGTAGTGTAACTCAAAAGGAAAACGGTTTTAAATCAACCGAAGAATTGCTTTCGGAAATTAATAGATATGATAATGGGGCGAGCCGGATTTATAAAGTAATCTTCAACAATTAATTTACTCAATTATTGCTCCTTTAATTATTTCATATGTTCTACATTCTGCTATATCTCACTCCGGGCAAGTAATCTTTTTAGTTTATAAAACGTTATTTCTAAATAGGCTTTTATGATCGAGTGGTATAATGGAATTAATTCCTATTAAGCTTGTTTAAAAACTACAGCTCTCAATCTCTGTAACACGGAGTGTATTTACCATACCTTTAGCTTGTATAGGCATCGCCGCCAAACTAATTAACATATCACCGACTTCGAGATACCCCTTTTTACAGGCAATGGCATTAACGTCTTCAATGGTTTCGTCTGTGCTAACAAACCTATCATAGAAGAAAGCCTCGACTCCCCAAAGTAAACTCAGTTGGGTTAAAATACGCTTATTAGATGTAAATACTAAAATATGAGACTGTGGTCTCCATGCCGAAATTTGAAATGCCGTATAGCCACTATTGGTTAATGTAGAAATTGCTTTAGCATTAATCTCATTGGCCATATTGGCGGCATGATAGCAAATAGACTTTGTAATATAACGCTTGGTACGAATATGTGGTGGGGACTGTGGTACTTCAATTAATGGGGAATCTTCAACACTACGTATAATATTTGCCATTTGGCGAATTACTTGTACAGGATATTGTCCAACAGATGTTTCACCAGATAACATTACGGCATCAGCTCCATCCATAACTGAGTTAGCTACGTCATTTACTTCAGCACGTGTTGGTGTAAGACTGGTAATCATGGTTTCCATCATCTGTGTAGCAATAATCACAGGAATTCTGGCACGTTTTGCCCTTAACACTAATTTCTTTTGTATTAACGGTACTTCTTCTGCCGGAATTTCTACACCCAAATCACCACGAGCCACCATTAATCCATCACAGTATGCTACAATTTTATCAATATTCTCAACAGCTTCAGGCTTTTCTATTTTGGCTATAATCGGAATTTTATGATCGCTATGTTCATTAATCAATTTTTCTAGCTGCATTAAATCTTCGGCATGTCTTACAAAGGATAGCGCAATCCAATCTACCTTTTGACTAATCGCAAAAACGGCATCTTCAATGTCTTTTTCAGTTAATGCGGGTTGCGAGATATTGGTATTTGGCAGGTTAACTCCTTTTTTGGACTTTAACGGACCACCTTGAATAACCTTGGCCTTAACCTCTTTTTTGCCATCGGTAGAAACCACTTCAAAAATCAACTTACCATCATCAAGAAGAATACGTTCACCTGGCTTTGCATCTTGTGGGAAGTTATCGTAAGTCATGTAGACACGCTCTTTTGTACCTTCAAAACGTTTTCCTGTGGCAAAAATAATTTCATCACCTTCGTTAACAATGATTTCTCCTTTCATCACGCCAACTCTTAGTTTAGGACCTTGTAAATCCCCTAATATTGCTGCGTTGTAACCATATTCGTCATTGAGTTCTCGTATCATCTTTATACGGGCTTCTACATCCTCGTAATCAGCGTGCGAAAAGTTGATTCTAAATACATTGGCACCTTCGTCTAGCATGGCTTTAAGGGTTTCCTTATTGCTTGTTGCTGGTCCTAATGTGGCTACTATTTTTGTTTTTTTATTTGACATCAATTCAAAAAATTAAATGGTCTTTCGATTTTAATTGTTTCGGGTTAACCGAATAACTTGTGATAATTTGGGGTATTGCTTGCAATTTATTCAAAATTAGTTTTTCATTTACATTCTGAATTTCATCAGAAATCTTAATAAAATAATCCACCTTTTTAAACTCCGGAACCAAATTAAAGGTTTTTAATACGTTTTCGTTTGTTTGAAATAATGTTCCAGAACTAGATAAACTTGCTTCCTCTTTTTTGCACACGTTAGAAACCAAATTCCAAGTTATGTATTGTGAGGTGTTGTTCCATTCGAAAATACTGTACGAAGATTTTAAATATTCAAAATCTAAATCATCTGGTTTGCGCTCTAAGTTTAGCTCTAAACTTTGGTTAAGTAAATATGCCAAACGGTAATCTTCTAACCCACAATGAATAGCAATGAGTTTGTAGGTATCGTCGTAAAAATCGTCAACCAGAAGTTTGTGTAAAGCCATACAGTTATAACTTTGAAGTGTAAATATAGAATATAAATAACTTAGAAAGCCCAACTTTGGGTTAATCTTAACCCTTAAAATTCACGAAAACGTTATAGTTTGGTAAGAATTATTTAGAGACCGATTAAATAAGCTTGGTAATTTGTTTTTGAAATGCAAAAAAGGCACGCTTTGAGGCTTTTTCTTCTGCCTTTTTCTTAGATGTTGCCCTTGCTTTAGAAACGACTTTATCGTTAATGCTTAATTTAACTGAAAAGTGTTTTAATTCATCATTTCCAGTATCTTCATATACATCGTAATTAAAGGTGTTTTTTTCTTTTTGGCACCATTCAATAAGCAGACTTTTATAACTGATGACCTTTCCTTCTAAGGTTTCAATGTCTACATGAGGGTTGATAACACGGTTATAGATAAACTCTTCGCAAGCTTTATAACCTTTATCTAAGTAGATGGCACCGACCAAAGCTTCAAATAAGTTACCGTGAATATTGTTTCCGAAATTATTCTTAGGTATTCTGCTTTTAACTAAATCTATAAGTTGGAGTTCCTTACCGAGTTCATTTAGATGCTCTCTACTTACAACCTTAGAGCGCATTTTAGTAAGATAACCTTCATCGCCATGCGGTACCTGTTCAAAAAGATATGCCGCAATCACAGAACTTATCATGGCGTCACCAACAAACTCTAGGCGTTCGTAGTTAATGGGATTGCCCTTTTTGTCCTTTATGTTCATAGAACGATGGGTAAAGGCTTTTACGTAAAGTGTTTTGGACTTTGGCTTAAAACCTAGAATATCTTTTAGTTGTAAAAAAAAATTCCCGTCATTGTTATTGCGGGAATTTTTCAATATGTTACGAATGAAACTCATTCGGGATTTAATCTATTTTTTTAAATAATACACAAGCGTTGTGTCCGCCAAATCCAAATGTATTACTCATT
>CAYVNR010000016.1:0-83191 GCA_964453045.1 uncultured Flavobacteriaceae bacterium | reverse complement strand
CTAAGGACAACTTTACACGTTCAGAATCTCTGTTTCTGTAAGCAAAAATTATAGTGTATCTAAAACTCATATCAATAATTAAACTATATGGTATCCATTACTTCTTTTAGATTTACTTTAGATAAATAATTAACTAAATCTTGTCTATTGAGTCGATTGTTAGATTCATCCATCTTCCAGTTTTCATATAGTATTTCAAGGTATTCTGCTATTCTTTCACTATCATCTATTTCAGTTTTATACTGATACTCATCTCCCAAAAGCCTTGATGTTTCACTCAAAGAAGGACCCAAATATAAAATTGGGCGATCTGCTTTTACGCAATGTGGAAATTTGCCTGGTAAAAAAGGACTTATTTCAGCTTTTGCTTCTAAAATAACATTTATAACAGCATTGTTTTGCATTATATTAACATCCTCGTACGTCACATAGCCGTCACTAACATAAAGCTGTTTTAAATTATTACTTTCTTCTTTCAAATAATTTTCAAAAACTCCACTAACCCCTAGAAAAAGTAGTTGTGAATGCTCTTCAGCATCGTTGTTATTTTTTATGAATTGCTTAAACCCTTCAACTAAACCTTTAGGGTTTCGAGGTCGCATTAGATTACCAGCATGTAAAATAGTAAATCCTTCTTTGTTAAAATAATTTGGTAATGCCTTATTGGGCACCTCTTCATCTTGTATTTGATGTGGTATAACAATACCTCGTTCTAAAAAATCTGGGTAATAACTACCCATCCATTCTTTTAATAGCTGACTTGGAAAGACACCATGGGCAGATTTTTTAGATACTTCCCTGAAAAATTCTTGTTTTTTATAATAGCCAGGCTCAACCCAGTTGTACGGTCTTGGATAAAAATGGAATGGATAAGGATCATGTACGTAAGCCAACCATTTTGAATGCCATTTCGGTAATCCAAGAACAGCCTTATGAGCAGTAAAACTTGCTGCTTTACTTAATGTTAATACAAAATCTGGATTAAAATCTTTTTCGTTCTTAAGAGCAGCTTTTATGCTCTTTGCATCATTTAAAAAAGAAAATGAAAAGCCCGTTAGCATCTCATAGTATTTACTAAGTCTAATCTTAGTGAGTTTGTAAAAAATAAGTTGAAGTTTATTGACTATAGCCAAGAATGTTATTTTTTTTTCTTTTATGGCTACACAAGGAATACCTTCTATAGAAATATCTTTTCTCGTGTAGTGATATACCTTAATGTCGTAATTACACTTTTGTAAGTTCTTAATTAGTGCAACCCTTCCTTTACTAGCACTGCTATCATTTACATTAATAGATTCTACAACCACTAAAATTTTTTTCATCTTATAAATGAAATTATATTTAAGAACAACTCCAATTTTGATCTAATAACATATACCCATGTTCTCTTGGGCTTGGCATTTTTCCTGTTTTATAAAAATCTGTTTGAATAACATCAAATACAAATGCATCGTTAATTTGATTAGACAAAGCATTATTAAACGTTAACCAAGTTGTAACAGAATATCTGCCTTCTGTGAGGTTAATGCCCTTAATTTCGCACTCTAAATATTTAGTGGCCATTTCTGAATATTCAAAACTGGAGTCATACATATTAGAAAGAGTTAACACAGGGGATTGCAATTCGTTTTTTATAATTAAATAAAAGGCGATTTTTTTTAATTCCTCTGGCAACAATTCTTTATTGAGTTCAAATTTCATTTTTATAGAACTACCAGACTTAACTATATTGTTTCGGTTATGTCCTCCATTAATCGTAATCTTTTTTATATAAAATTGCTTGTCTCCCCTAACATTAACGTAGTTAATTTCATCATCTGTTTGATCCGATTTTAAATAGAATTCAATGGCTTTCTGAGGTGTATCTATCAGTGCAATTTTTCCATTTTGCAAAACAATCACTCTAGAACATAAGGCTTCAATCGATGTCATATCATGGCTTACAAACAATACTGTTCTACCTTCTCCTTGACTTATATCTTGCATTTTGCCTATGGCTTTCTTTTGAAATTCAGCATCGCCTACAGCTAAGACTTCATCAACAACTAGAATATCTGGCTCTAAAAATGCGGCGACAGAAAACGCCAATCTCACTCGCATACCTATGCTATATCTTTTTACTGGCGTATCAATATATCTTGCACAGCCACTAAAGGCAATAATCTGTTCGAGTTTTTGCTTAATTTCCTTTTTGGTCATCCCAAGGATAGCTCCGTTTAAGAAGATATTCTCCCGTCCTGTCATTTCTGGATGAAATCCTGTACCAACTTCTAATAATGAAGCTATATCGCCTTTGGTTTTCACTTCACCCTTTGTAGGTGCCGTTACTCTCGATAAAATTTTTAGCAATGTAGATTTACCTGCTCCATTTTTTCCGACAATACCCAATACCTCACCTTTCTCAACTTCAAAGTTAATGTCTTGCAATGCCCAAACATAATCACTCTCGCCCTTTACTGAACGATCGTTAACTTCGCCAACTTGCAAAAAAGGATCTTCTTTTCCTCTTATTTTATACCACCATCTGTTTAAATCGTGTCGCAATGTACCTGTACCAATAAGGCCCAATCGGTATTGCTTAGAAATATTTTCAACTTTTAATATTATGTCGTTCATTTATCCCTTGGGTTTCTTATAGATAATTGTTTGACTTCTTGCTCCCGTGTACCTCACAAAACTTGGGAGGTACTTTTCTAATTTCAGTGCTCTGCGTTTAAAAGCGCCATTCTTGTCTCTTGTACTGGGCATTAATCTGTAAAATCGCTCTAGTACACCCAAAGGCACAATAGAGATTTCATCAAAATAGTTTGCTCCTGTAGTTTTAAAATGCTTAGACGAATTATCTCTATGGGGATGCGGATCACTTTCCTCCCATTGCTTAAACTTTTTAGGACTAAATAACTTGGATGGACGATCTTTAATTGGTATTGCCCATCTTATTTCATCTAATAACTTACTATTAATAGCTGGTTCAAAAAAACGGGCTTCACCTGTTGGCTTGAGGATTGAACTGCTAACTTTTAAAACTTGCTCCTCATGCTGAAGTGTTAAGTGGTGGAGAAAAGCTTTACCTATAACATAATCAAAATTATGTTCAGTAAAATTAGCGTGTGTTATATCTCCTGAAATAAAATCAATGGGGTAATTGAATTCAAACCTTTTATTAAGCTCTTTTATTATTTCTCCACTTCTATCAGAAATATCATTGGCATAGACCCTAGCCCCTAAAGATGCCATTATTGCAACATTAAAACAATCACCACAACCAAGCTCTAAAACTTTCTTTCCTGACAGCTTTTGCTCTAAGTTTCCATAATACATCCCAACCCAGCTTATATCTGTTTTGGTCGCTCCCTCTAAATAACTATCGCGATTATTTAATACATCTGCAATTCTATCAATATTTATACTCTGATACTGGTTATCGTAATGCGATTTGTTCTGCTCTATGTTTGCTTCTTTTTGCATTACTTATACGGTATCTATAAATTTCTTTTCTGTTTTATTGAAAATAATTAAACCTAGCAGAAATATAACAAAACTACTTACCAACGTGTAAGTGAAGGACATCCAACTAAAGTCACCACTGTTCAATAACATATATCTAAAACCTTCTATAATTTGTGTTAAAGGACTGTACTCCACAAACGGAACTACAAACTCAGGAAACTTTAATCTTGCTTCAGCTACTGAATAAGGAACCGCAGAAAGATACATCAACAACTGAACCCCAAAACCAACCAGCACATGTAGATCTCTATATTTTGTAGTCATTGATGAAATTATCATACCCAGACCTAAACCCAAAAGTGCCATCATAATTACATAAACCGGAAATAGAAGTATGTTGAGGTTCATTTCTACAGAACTTCCAACGATGAAGTAGTACAAATAGAAACCTAAGAAAATGAGTAACTGAATACCAAACTTTAGAAGATTTGAAATTGTTACGGACATTGGCATTATAACTCTGGGAAAATAGACTTTACCAAATATAGCCTGGTTTTTAGTAAATGTATTAGAGGTACCTGTGAGACATTCCTTAAAGTAGTTCCACGCTGTTATACCTGCCAAATTAAAAAGAAAAGGTGGAATTGAACCCGTACTAATATTTCCTAGATTATTGAAAACAAGCGTAAAAATCACAGATGTAAATAAGGGTTGTATGAGATACCAGAGTGGCCCAAGAATTGTTTGCTTATAGAGCGTCACAACATCTCTTTTAACAAACATTGTCAATAAATCCCTATAGCGCCATATTTCTTTAAAGTTTAGAGCAAACAGTTTATGCTTGGAAGATATGGTATATAACCATTGGTTGTCATTTTGAATCTTCAAAATTCGTCGTGATTTTTATTTTGCCTAAAAATAATAAATGCAATTAAAAATCATATCTTTTAAGTGTCTAAAATTCTAAGATACGGCAGAAAAACACTAGCGGATAAAATTAAATGCTTATACTTGTTTTATTATCTGTTTGGTATCTGTGAACGAGCAATTTTATACCCTCATCGATTGAGATTAAATCTCTACCCAATAAGGCTTTCATTTTAGATATATCTGGGCATCTTCTATTCATATCGCCTTCCTTGAGTGCTGGTAAAAACATGATTTCAGATTTAGAGTTGGTTATTTCAACAATCTTTTCTGCTAATTCCAAAATGCTTATCTCTAAATCATTACCTACATTTAATACATCATTTACATATTCATTATTTTTTAAAGCATTGATGCATGTATCTACATTATCATCGATATAGCAAAATGAGCGCGTTTGACTACCTTCGCCATAAATAGGAATAGGCTGATTGTTTAGAGCTAAACGCATAAAACGAGGCATTACAAAATCATTACTTTGGGCAGGACCATAAGTATTAAAAAACCTAAAAATCGTATAATCCAATCCGTATTCTTTTTGGTATGCTTTAAAGAATGCCTCACCAACATTCTTGACAATAGCATAAGGTAATCTGGAATTTAACGGTGTGGTTTTTTCATTTTGTGGGATTTCGAAAGGTTCTCCATACACTTCTGAAGAACTCGAATAAAACACTCGTTTTACACCTGAGTTTTTAGACAACGACAATACATTTTTTATACCATCAATATCTCTAAGGACATTTATTGGATTACTGAGAGTACGCTCCACTCCTACTACAGCTGCGTAATGAAAAACATACGTGAATTTAAAAGTCGAAAAAATTGAGATAATATCATTATAATCATTTACATCTGCTTTAATGAATATTACATTATCACGCTTTGGAACTTTCGATTTTTTGCCCGTGGAAAGGTTGTCGATAACGACAACGGTCACATCTTTATCTGATGCTAACTTTGAAGCCAATGAACTCCCTAACTGCCCGGCTCCTCCTGTAATTAAGATATTTGTCATTAATAATATGGATATTAAAGCCTTATATATTTAGGGAATATGGCTAGACTTTTTGGTTGATTAAATTGAAGAATAAATATATAATTTTTTGATATAGAAAACCAATTAAGAATAAGATTTCCTTAATTAAAATAATCCCAAGTAATTTTTAAGCCCTCACGAACTGTATATTGAGGTTTATAGCCTAATAATTTTTGTGCTTTAGATATATCTGCCAAAGAATCCCTTACATCTCCTTGTCTTGGTGGTCCATAAACCGCTTTTAAATCTGAATCTGCTGCAACCCTAAGTGAATCCCAAAGGTAATTTACAGAAATACGTTCTCCACAAGCTACATTAAACACCTCATTTGCAGCTTCTTTAGGTGCAAAGAAACCTCTTACATTAGCTTGCACAGCATTATCAACAAACGTGAAATCTCTAGTTTGCTCGCCATCACCATTTATTTTAGATGGTTCGTTATCTTTTAGTGCTTGCATAAATAATGGAATAACCGCGGCATACGCTCCATTAGGGCTTTGCTTTGGCCCGAATACATTAAAGTATCTTAAGCCAATTACATCTGTGTTATATGTCTTTCCAAAAACATCGGCATACAATTCATTGACATATTTTGTAACGGCATAAGGCGATAATGGTTTACCAATGTTGTCTTCAACTTTTGGCAATGCCTTACTGTCACCATAGGTGGAACTAGACGCCGCATAGACCATACGCTTTACAGTTGAGCTGTCTTTAACTGCGATTAACATATTTAAGAATCCTGAGATATTAACCTCATTTGAGGTTGCAGGATCATTGATGGAGCGCGGCACAGAGCCCAATGCCGCTTGGTGCGACACGTAGTCTATACCTTCCACAGCTTTTCTACATGTATCTATGTCTCGTATATCGCCTTCAAGTAACTCAAAAGCAGGGTTATCTATAAACTCAGTTAAGTTTTCACGATAACCGTTAGAAAAATTATCTAGAACCCTAACGTTTTTGGCACCATACTTTAATAAGTATTCTACGATATTGGATCCGATAAATCCACCGCCACCTGTTACTAAAAAACTTAATTGAGACAGGTCTTCCGTGTGATATTGATTTGAGTACATAGTAATTGGGTTGATTTTAACCTACAAACGAGCATCTACGGTATGATGCGGCAATAACGACTTTACATCAAAAACCACACATTTATCAGACTTAAGATTGTCAATAGACATTTCTAAAAACTCATTATGCGACACCGCTAAAATTATAGCATCGTAATCAGAGTTTAATTCTGAAGTTGATGATTTTAAATCCAAGTTATATTCGTGCTTTACTTCTTCTTTGGAAGCCCATGGATCGTAAACATCTACATTGACATGATACGATTGTAATTCTTCAATAATATCTATTACTCTAGAATTTCTAATATCAGGACAATTTTCCTTAAAAGTAATCCCCAAGACAAGTGCATTGGATCCCTTTATAGTTGCCCCTTTATTAATCATCATCTTAACAGTTTCGGTAGCTACATAACCGCCCATACTGTCATTCATTTTTCGACCTGCCAAAATAATTTCTGGATTATAACCAGACTCTATTGCTTTTTGTGCCAAATAATAGGGATCAACACCTATACAATGTCCCCCTACTAGACCTGGTGAGAATTTTAAAAAGTTCCACTTAGTACCAGCAGCTTCTAATACGGCTTTAGTATCAATATCTAAAAGCCTAAAAATCTTAGATAATTCGTTAACAAAGGCAATATTAATGTCGCGCTGTGAGTTTTCAATCACTTTTGCAGCCTCAGCCACCTTTATTGAAGGAGCCAAATGCGTACCGGCTGTTATAACAGTTTTATATAGGTCGTCTATTTTTTTTGCCATCTCTGGTGTTGAACCAGATGTTACTTTTAATATCTTAGTCACCGTGTGATGTTTATCGCCCGGATTGATACGCTCAGGAGAATAACCAGCATAAAAATCTTTATTAAACTCCATTCCAGAAATCTTCTCTAAGACAGGAATACAAATATCTTCAGTGGCTCCTGGGTACACCGTTGATTCATATATAACAATGTCTCCTTTTCCAATCACATTACCAACTGTTTCACTTGCTTTGATAAGCGGCGTAAATACAGGCTTATTTAAAGCATCAGTTGGAGTTGGCACAGTAATTATATATATATTGGCTACTGATAAAGCATCTAGATTGTCAGTGATATATAAGCCTTTATCCGCTTTTAAGTCTGTTGTTAAAACAGATTTGAGATTATCATTTTCAACTTCCAATGTTTTGTCTACACCAGAATTTAGCTCCTCAATGCGCTGTTTATTGATATCAAAACCAACAACGAAGAATTTTTTTGCAAATTCTACTGCTAGGGGCAAACCGACATAACCTAATCCTATGATTGCAATTTTGTCTTCAGAATGTGTCATTTGTTTAAAGTAGATTTTAAAATGAGTGTCAAATCTAAATAAAAACTGTAATTCTTAACGTAGTTTTTATTGATTTTCACTTTATCTACCCAAATAATCGTTCTATTGTAGTGTTCAGGGTCTTTTTGTCGTTCTAATACACGTTCTTCATCCTTGTATTTTAAAGTAGCCTCTCCTGTTATACCCGGTTTTACTTTTAAAATAATACGATCTTCCCCTTTTAATTTATCTGCAAAACCCTGAATATCAGGCCTTGGCCCAACAAAACTCATATCGCCAATGAATACATTATAAAGCTGTGGCAATTCATCTAGTTTGGTTTTTCTTAGATACTTTCCCAGTGAAGTTGCGCTTTTCTCCAAATGCCCTAACCTATGCTCTTCCTCTCTTAAGGTTCTTATCTTATATATTCTAAATAATTTTGCGTGTTGCCCTACTCTCAATTGAGAAAACACACCACATTTCTTTGTATCTATAGTGGCAGCAATAACCAAAACTAAGATTGGAATAATTAATATGGGGAATAACACCAAAACTAAAACGACATCAAATATGCGCTTTGTCTTTTGTTGTGTTTTAGTAATCAAAATTTAGGATTTAATAAAGATCATGACCGTTTAAAGAAATTCTTAACCTTTTTAAACAATGATTGATTATCTTTTTCATGGTAAGCACTTCCATAGACACCGTAGCCGTATCCATAGCCATAACCGTATCCATAGCCATAACCGTAGTTATTGTTGTTTTTATGCCTGTAAAAGTTAAGAACAAAGCTTATATTTTTCAGTTCACCTGTTCTATACTTGGCATTAACAAGTTGTAGCATGCCTTTTTTTGTATAATCTAATCTTACCATAAAAATAGTAGCATCAGCATATTGAGTCAATTCCAAGGCATCTGTTACCAGACCCAACGGAGGTGTATCTAAAATTATAATATCATATTGTTGCTTAAGCTCTTCCATAAGTTGCCTAAGCTTATTGCCCATTAACAATTCTGAAGGGTTAGGAGGAACTGGACCAGATGTAATTAAATCTAAGTTCTCTATATGGGTATTGGTTATTATCTCATCAAAACTACTATCTCCTATCAGATAATTTACAACACCTTTTTCATTTGTTATGTTGAAATCACCAAAGATTTTTGGTTTTCTTAAATCTAAACCTAGTAATATGGTTTTTTTACCAGAAATGGCATAAACAGTAGCGATATTAATTGATGTAAATGTTTTTCCTTCTCCACTCACCGAAGAAGTAATCATTAAGGTATTAGCCTTGGTTGATGAAGGATTATTCTTAAATATAAATTGTAAGCTCGATCGTATAGCTCTAAACGACTCTGCTACTGCAGACTTTGGTTTTTCATAAGCCACTAAATTATTTTTGTAGCGATATTTACCAATTAGGCCTAAAATTGGAATCTTGGATATTTTAGTAATTTCATCAGATCCGTGTATTGTACTATCTAACAGGTAAATAATAAATATTAAAAACATTGGTGCAAAGAATCCCGTCATCAAAGCCATCATGTAATTAAGTGATTTCTTTGGTCCTATTGGTGCATCACCTATGTCCTTGGCCTCATCTATAACTGTAATATCCGATACGTTTGCCGCTTTTACAATGGCAGCTTCACCACGCTTAGCTTGGTAAATATCAAAAGCTTCCCTACTTAAATCTAACTTTCGCTGTATCTGAAGGTATTCTTGTTGGTCTTTTGGCAGCCCTATTAAATCAGATTCTAGATTGGCTATTTTTCTGTTTATAGTTCCTAATTGTATGCTTATTGTTTGTTTTGTTACATCAATGGCCTCTAATAGAACACTTTTTTCCGCATCAATTCTACGATCTAATTCATCAAAAAGTATAGATCCTTCTTTTGTGGAATATTCTAAATTCTGCCGTTCAACAGACAGAGCGATGATTTTACTAACACTAGATAAGATATTAATCTCCTCAATACCTACCGATGATGGTGCTGCTATTTGGCTGTAATCATTTTTGGTTCTCAAATAACTTTCGAGTGAGTTAAGGTAGTTGAGTTTAGATTGTACTTTCAATTTTTCTTGATCGTAATCTTTAAGTTGATCTGAAAGCTGTGCAGCAGAAGCTTCTACATTAAAAACTTTGTTAGCCTTTGTAAATTCATTCATTTCGTCGGTTACAGCTTTTAAGTCCGTATTGACCGCACCAAGACTACTATCTATAAATTTTATAGTATTTGTAGCATACAAATTCTTTCTCTGTAGTTCTGTTCTACTTAATATTGCCGAAGTAGCATTGAGATAATCTACTATTTTAGATTTATTCTTTCCGGTTAAAGACAGCTTTAGAACTGAGGAAGCTTGCTTGGAAGAAGGCTCTATCTTAATATTATTTTTATAGTTATTAACAACAGCATCAAAATTTAAATATCTTACAAAATAACTTTTCCCTATTGGAATATTAGCTCTAGGCCTTAAATCAACAACTCCACTAAAAAAAGGTAGATTCACTGTTTCGCCAAACTTAAATGATTCACTGAACTTACCTTGTTTTACTGGTACAGATATTTTCTTTTTAGAATCATAAAATTGACATAATACTTTTTCAGTTTCAAACTCATAGAACAATTCATAAGTATCATTGTCTATTATTTTAATTCCTATAGGTTTTCCTAGAACTTGAGGTTTAGACTTATCGGTTTCCACAATAAATGGTGCGTCCTTGTAAATATCCAAGAGGTGATATTTGCCTTCTTCTAAGTATTGCTTGTAATATTCTAGAGAATCCACAACAAGTTCGTTATGAGTTCTTGTCTTCACTTCAGTTATTATACTTCCAACTTTCCCAGATACACCACCCCAGTTAAAGGAAATACTTGTTGTAGAGGTAAAAAAAGGATTTTGGTCGTTCTCCACTGTAATCAATGAATCAAGCCTGTAAATATTCTGCTTTCTTACATTAATAAAATATGCTATAATTAAAGCAACACCTATACAAAGCAATACGAGTTTCCAAAGATTAAGCGCCTTAAATAAAAAGCCTTTAAAATCAAAACCTATGTGTTGTGACTCCTGCGATTCAATATCCTCAAAATCTTTATAATCCATGTATTATAATCTTGTGAAAATTAAAACTGAAGACGTAATTAACGAAACAATAGTTGCAATAGTAGTTAAACTAGAGACTGCAGTCTCACCTGTACCAATGGATTTTTGTTTTAGAGGCTTAACATATATCATATCGTTGGGTTGAATATAGTAATATGGTGACTGCATAACATTAACATCCGTTAAATCCAAGTGGTGGATTTTTTGACCTTGTGGGTATTGCCTAATTACCACGACATCCTTTCTGTTGCCCGTAATTGGTATTTCCCCAGCATTGGCGATAGCTTCAAAAATGTTAACACGCTCTTTAAATAAAGTAACGGTTCCTGGACTATTGATTTCTCCAGTAGCAGTGTACCTTAAACCCGCCAGTTTTACGGTAACGAAAATATTGGAGGTTTCCTTAAATTGTTCATCCAATAATTTCTTTTTTATTTTTTCTTCAATTTCAGCAACTGTGTAACCCAAAACATTCATATCTCCCAAAACAGGAATTCTAACATTGCCATGTAAATCTACCGTAAAACCATCGAAGTAAGCGCGCTCAGCACTACTGGCATTGAGGTTTGCCTCCCCTATCGGGTTGAATATCTGAACATTATCCTGATCTAAAACTTTTATTCTAATATTTAGAATATCATCAACTTGGATCCTGTAAGGTTTTTGAACTTCTGATAAGTTATATGGAATTGTATCATTTGTAGCGTTTTCCTTGTTCTGTAAATAAACCGTGTCTTTGTGGGGAATACAAGAAGAGATAAGAATACTACTAAGAATAATAATCGAAAGCTTGATGCTTCTCATAGGTAAAATGGATGTTTACAGACAAATATAATGTATCAACAGCAATAACAAAACTATTAGGTTTCTTTTTGGTTTATTTCGTTCTTTGTAAAAATTTTAGTGTGAATTACCTCAACGTAGAAAATATATCCAAGTCTTATGGAGAGCTTGTACTCTTTAAGGATTTGTCATTTAGTATCCATAAAGACCAGAAGATTGCTTTTGTTGCAAAAAACGGAAGCGGAAAGACATCTATTCTAAATATTTTATCTGGAAAAGACACGCCAGACGAAGGGCAAGTAGTTGTTAGAAAAGGATTGCGCCTGGCTTTTTTAGATCAAGAGCCCGATTTAGATCAAAAACTTACCATAGAAGAAACGATTTTTGCGTCAGATATTCCCATCTTAAAAACCATAGAAACTTACGAAAATGCGTTGAAAAACCCTGAGGATACAGAAGCCTATCAATTAGCCTTTGAAGCTATGGACAGAAACAATGCTTGGGAGTTTGAAACGCAATACCAACAGACACTATCGCAATTAAAACTAGATGATTTATCCATGAAAGTGAGCACACTTTCTGGCGGGCAAAAAAAGCGGTTGGCACTGGCTCAGGCTTTGTTGAGCAAACCTGATATTTTAATTTTAGACGAGCCCACCAATCACCTCGATTTAGAAATGATAGAATGGCTGGAAGATTACTTTTCAAAAACCCAACAAACACTTTTTATGGTAACACACGACCGCTATTTTTTAGAGCGCGTCTGTAATGAGATTATAGAACTAGATCATGGTCAGCTTTATACATACAAGGGCAATTACTCTTACTATTTAGAGAAGAAGGAAGCCCGAATCGAAAACCAAGCCATTGAAACCGGCAAAGCAAAACAGCTCTTTAAAAAAGAACTCGATTGGATGCGTCGCCAGCCCAAAGCACGTACAACAAAATCCAAAAGTAGAATAGATGATTTTTTTGAAATAAAGAAAAAGGCACATCAGAGACGAAAAGACCATCAGGTACAACTAGAAATTAATATGGAACGCCTTGGCAGCAAGATTATAGAATTTCATAATGTTTCTAAAGCCTTTAAAGACAAAAAAATACTCAACGGTTTCGATTACACTTTTAAAAAGGGTGAACGCATTGGCATTATTGGTAAAAATGGTACAGGAAAATCTACTTTTTTAAACTTACTCACTGGTAGTGTTCAGCCAGATGGAGGAAAAATTGTATTGGGTGAAACTGTAAAAATTGGATACTATACACAAGGTGGCATCACAGTAAAACCAGAGCAAAAAGTTATTGATGTTATTAGAGCTTATGGAGATTACATTCCTCTGGCCAAGGGAAGACAAATAAGTGCCCAACAATTATTAGAACGCTTTTTGTTCGATAGAAAGAAACAATATGACTTTGTTGAAAAACTAAGTGGTGGTGAACAAAAACGGCTCTATTTATGCACAGTTCTCATCCAAAATCCAAATGTATTAATCTTAGATGAACCAACAAACGATCTGGATATCGTAACCTTAAATGTATTGGAAAGTTTCTTAATGGATTTTCCTGGTGTGCTCTTGGTAGTTTCTCACGATAGGTATTTTATGGATAAAATTGTAGATCACTTATTTGTATTTAGAGGTAGTGGCAAAGTTGATGATTTCCCAGGAAATTATTCAGACTTTAGGGTTTATGACAGCAGCTTACCCAAGCAAGCTGAAGCGTCTACAAAAGCAGACAGTACAAAAGCTGTAAAGCAAAACGAAGCCAATAAATTATCTTACAATGAACAGAAAGAATACAAAAATTTAGAATCTAAAATTCGGTCTTTAGAGCTTGATAAAAAAGCACTTGAGGCTAAGTTTAACAACCCAGAATTGTCACAAGATGATATTAATAAATTGTCTGATGAGCTTCAGGTTATCATTGATATGATTGAAGAAAAAGAAATACGTTGGTTTGAGTTGGCTGAGAAACTAGGTGATTAGTTTTCAGTCTCAGTTATCAGTATACAGTTTCATCTTTATAAGGAAAACAATCAAAAACTTAAATTTTTTTACTAATCTTAAAAATAAGCAAGTCCCATTTCAGACAAAGTCGGAAGCATCAAAATTTGGAAATAATGAGCGAAGAAACATAACTGTGAAGCGCAGCTTCAAGCATGAAGTTTCGAAAGCAAATGTTGCTTTGTAATTTCCTAATTTTGATTGTGATTTTTTGGTTCGTTTTGTATCAGGACAAAATGAATAAAGAAAAATGTATCAAGCATTATCTTACATAAAATTCCTCTTCTCATCCACCAATCAACATGGTGTTCATTCACCGTTCATATATAATTTCGTCACAAGATGTTTGTATGATAAATTAAATTATCCTGAATACAAGAAACTCAATACTTACCGAAGCAATTTAAAACAATCAAATACAATCTTAGAAATTACAGACTTGGGGGAAGGCTCAAAAGTACTTGGTTCTAAAAAACGTCGAGTTGCTAAAATGATACGCAACTCCAGTAGTACTAAAAAAGAAACCAAACTACTTTTTAAAGCAACTAAGTACTTTAATTCAAAAACAATTTTAGAATTAGGTACTTCTTTAGGTATGGGCACTTATGCTTTGGCATTAGCCAATAAGGATTCAAATATCATTACAATTGAAGGTTGCCCCAATACTTCAAACTTTACCAAATCAAAATTTAAAGTATTAGAGGTTAGAAATGTATCATTTGTTAGAGGAGATTTTACACTAATGATCCCATCATTAAAAAAAGAAAAATTCGATTTTATTTTTTTTGATGGGCATCACAACAAAGCTGCCACAATTCAATACTTCAAATCACTTTTACCAAAGACTCATAACGAAACAGTTTTTGTATTTGATGACATATATTGGTCCAAAGGAATGACAGAAGCATGGGAGTATATCAAAGCTCACGAAGCTGTTACTGTAACTGTAGATTGTTTCCATTTAGCCTTTGTATTCTTTAGAAAAGAGCAAGCCAAAGAACATTTTAAAATTAGAGTGTAACAAGCTTGCAACTTTAACGTCTTATTAATCGTAAATTCCTGTATCTTGCAGGAAGAATTTCAACCAACAGCTATAGATTATCATGAGTGACAACGTCATTGAGATTAGAGGCATCATTAGGGATTTTAAATTAGGCCAAGAAATTGTCCACGTATTAAAAGGTATCGATTTAGATATAAAACGTGGTGAATATGTGGCCATAATGGGACCGTCGGGTTCTGGCAAATCCACTTTAATGAACTTATTGGGGTGTTTAGATACACCTACCGCTGGTTTGTATAGATTAAATGGCAAGGACGTAAGTCAAATGTCTGATGATGAGTTGGCCGATATTAGAAATACCGAAATCGGATTCGTTTTTCAAACCTTTAATCTATTACCTAGAACGACCGCTTTAGATAATGTAGCTTTACCGATGGTGTATGCTGGCGCATCAAAAAAACAGCGTAATGATAGAGCATCCGAAGTTTTAACTGATGTCGGTTTAGCGGACCGTATGGATCACAAACCCAATCAATTGTCTGGTGGACAACGACAGCGTGTCGCTGTGGGTCGTGCTTTAGTGAATAAACCGTCAATAATCTTAGCAGATGAGCCAACCGGTAACCTTGATTCTAAAACAGGTACAGAAATTATGGCTTTATTCGATCAAATCCATGCTGCTGGCAATACGGTAATTATGGTAACCCACGAAGAAGATATTGCAGCACACGCCAAACGTGTTATCCGTTTACGCGACGGTGTTATTGAAAGTGATACTTTTAATGAATAAACAGAGTTAATGCTTGTTATTTTAATACTTGTTGGAGTCTACTTAATCGTAAAAGCGATTGCTAAAAATACGGAACGAAAAACCAATCAAAGACCAAGTAAATTCAGAAAAAGAAGATTTAGAGATTAGAGTTTTGCGTTTTAGCTACTTTGCTTAAAAAACTTAAAATTTCAAGCTTCCAACTTCAAGTCATATTACTTAACTTTGTTACTATGAAAGTATACACAAAAACAGGTGATAAAGGTACTACTGCACTATTTGGTGGTACAAGAGTACCAAAGCACCATATACGTATAGAGAGTTACGGTACTATAGACGAACTTAATTCGCATATCGGGCTCATAAGAGACCAAGACATAGATCAATTGTATAAAAATACCTTGATGCACATACAAGATCGTTTATTTACAGTTGGAGCAATACTAGCAACAGATCCAGAAAAAGCCACATTAAAAAATGGCAAAGCCCGTTTAAATATTCCTAAGATTTCTAATGAGGATATTGAACGCCTTGAGAAGGAAATGGACTTGATGGAAGCGAGTTTACCACCTATGACACACTTTGTTTTGCCCGGAGGTCACCAAACGGTGTCATTCTGTCATATTGCACGTACAGTTTGCCGTAGAGCCGAACGTCTAGCCTCTGATCTTAATGATTTAGAGCCGTTTCAACCCGAAACTTTGATGTACATTAATAGACTATCTGACTACCTTTTTGTATTGGCACGGAAGTTGTCACATGATTTGCAAGCCGAAGAGATTAAGTGGATTCCGCAAAAAGAATCGTGATTCATTAAATACTTCTGCAATTAGATTTCAATAATGCAATATTGTGATCTAAGTAAGTTGAAGATTACACGTTCTTTTTATTAATAAACAATTAATTTGATTTTTTCTTGAATTATTCAGCTAAAAAATTATTTTTGCAAAAAATTAAAATTACACGCAAATGTATTGGACATTAGAATTAGCATCGTATTTAAGTGATGCACCTTGGCCAGCAACTAAAGACGAACTTATCGATTATGCGATTAGAACCGGTGCGCCTCTAGAAGTTGTAGAAAATTTACAAGCGATAGAAGACGAAGGAGATTCTTACGACTCTATCGAAGAAATCTGGCCAGACTATCCAACTGATGAAGATTACCTCTGGAATGAGGACGAATATTAACACATAATATAATCATAAAAAAGTCTCTTGCGTTATCTTAACTGAGAGACTTTTTTTATTTTCGGACGATTTATCCGAAAGACTAAATTTACAACCACTGTCACATCGAGCGTAATCGAGATGTCTTGTTAACAAATAAGTTGAGATTTCTTGACTTCGCTCGAAATGACAGCATAAAATATAACACATAAAATGGGCATACTAGATAAAGTACTTAAAGTTTTTGTTGGAGATAAATCCAAACAAGACGTTGGTGCTATACAACCAATTGTAAACAAAATAAAAACTTTTGAGCAAGCCCTCGAAGCTTTATCGCATGATGAGCTTAGGGCAAAGACTGCTGAGTTTAAAAATAAAATTGCTGAAGCCAGAAAACCACTTCTAGAGAAAAAGAATGAACTTTTAGCTAAGGCAGAAGAAA
Organism: uncultured Flavobacteriaceae bacterium; assembly: GCA_964453045.1. GTDB lineage: Bacteria > Bacteroidota > Bacteroidia > Flavobacteriales > Flavobacteriaceae > Winogradskyella. Next base: position 66,118 of record CAYVNR010000016.1, on the reverse strand, counting down.
CAGAAGACATCGACGAACGCGAAGATATTTACGTAGAAGCTGATAAAATTGAAGACGATATCTACGAAGTTACGGAAGAGGTTTTAAACGATATTTTACCAGAAGCTTTTGCTGTGGTCAAAGAAACTGCAAAACGTTTTGTACACAATACTGAGATTACAGTTACAGCAAATGCATTCGATAGAGAAGTATCTGGTGATAAGGATTATGTGGTCTTAGATGGAGATAAAGCCATTTGGGCAAATTCTTGGGATGCTGCAGGTAAACCAATTACTTGGGACATGATTCATTATGATGTACAGCTCATTGGTGGTATTGCCATGCATCAAGGAAAAATTGCGGAGATGCAAACCGGTGAAGGTAAAACCTTAGTAGCAACCTTGCCTGTGTACTTAAATGCACTGGCTGGTAAAGGCGTACACTTAGTAACCGTAAATGATTATTTAGCAAAACGTGATAGCGCATGGATGGCACCAATTTTTGAATTCCACGGATTGAGCGTTGATTGTATTGATTATCACACACCAAATTCAGACGCACGTCGTAAAGCCTATAATGCAGATATTACCTATGGAACCAATAACGAATTTGGTTTCGATTATTTACGTGATAATATGGCGCATTCGCCAGACGACTTAGTACAACGTCGCCATCACTACGCTATTGTGGATGAGGTGGATTCAGTTTTAGTTGATGATGCACGTACACCGTTGATTATTTCTGGCCCTATTCCAAAAGGAGACGAGCACGAGTTTGATGCATTAAAACCTAAAGTTGAACAAATTGAATCTGTACAGCGCAAATACTTAGTCGGTGTGTTGGCCGAAGCTAAAAAACTAATCGCAGCAGGTGACACCAAAGAAGGTGGTTTTCAACTGTTAAGAGTTTATAGAGGTATTCCTAAGAATAAAGCCTTAATTAAGTTTTTGAGTGAAGAAGGTGTAAAACAATTACTTCAAAAAACCGAAAACTTCTACATGCAAGATAACAACAGAGAAATGCCAAAAGTGGATGCTGAACTCTACTATGTTATCGATGAGAAAAATAATCAGGTAGAATTGACCGATAAAGGTGTAGAATTTCTATCTGGTAAAGACGATCCTAATTTCTTTGTGATGCCAGAAATGGGAACTGAAATCGCTAAGATTGAAGAAAAAGGACTCTCTTCTGAAGAAGAAGCCAATCTAAAGGAAGACTTGTTTAGAGACTTCGGAATTAAATCTGAACGTATCCATACGCTCAACCAATTACTAAAAGCTTATGCACTTTTTGAAAAAGACGTACAGTATGTGGTAATGGATAACAAAGTAATGATTGTTGATGAACAGACAGGTCGTATTATGGATGGCCGTCGTTATTCTGATGGATTACATCAAGCGATTGAAGCCAAGGAAAATGTTAAGATTGAAGCGGCTACACAGACTTTTGCGACTGTAACATTACAGAATTACTTCAGAATGTATCGTAAACTATCTGGTATGACAGGTACTGCAGTAACTGAAGCCGGTGAATTCTGGGAAATCTATAAATTGGATGTAGTTGAAATTCCAACCAACAGACCGATTGCCAGAGACGATAGAGAGGATTTAGTGTACAAAACAAAACGTGAAAAATACAATGCGGTTATTGATGAAGTCGTTGGTTTATCCAATGCAGGTAGACCTGTATTGATTGGTACAACTAACGTTGAGATTTCTGAGCTTTTAGGAAAAATGCTGAGTATCCGTAAAATTCCGCATAATGTATTGAACGCAAAACAACATAAAAAGGAAGCAGAAATTGTTGCCGAAGCTGGTAATGCTGGTCAGGTTACTATTGCTACCAACATGGCTGGTCGTGGTACCGATATTAAATTAAGTGACGAAGTTAAAGAAGCTGGTGGTTTGGCCATTGTCGGTACTGAGCGTCATGATTCGCGACGAGTAGACAGACAATTACGTGGTAGAGCTGGTCGTCAAGGTGATCCAGGAAGTTCGCAGTTTTATGTATCCCTGGAAGATAACCTAATGCGTTTATTTGGTAGTGAGCGTATTGCTAAAATGATGGACCGAATGGGATTAAAAGAAGGTGAAGTAATTCAGCATTCTATGATTTCTAAGTCTATTGAGCGTGCACAGAAAAAAGTCGAAGAGAATAACTTTGGAGTACGTAAACGTTTACTCGAGTATGATGATGTTATGAACGCTCAGCGTGAAGTGGTGTACAAGCGCCGTCGAAATGCTTTACATGGTGAACGTCTACGTGTAGATTTGGCCAATATGATTTTTGACACCTCAGAAGGTATTGCCATGAGCAATAAAGAAGCTAACGATTATAAGAACTTTGAGTTCGAATTGATTCGTTATTTCTCAATGTCCTCGCCTATTTCTGAAGCAGAGTTTGCAAAAATGGGAGAGCAAGAGATTGCTGGTGTCATTTATAAAGAAGCCTTTAAGCACTATCGCGAGAAAATGCAACGTGCAGCAGATTTAGCCTATCCGGTAATTGAAAATGTATATAACACGCAACGTGACCGTTTTAAACGTATCGTTGTACCTTTTACAGATGGTGTTAAGAATTTACAAGTTGTAACCGATTTAGAAAAAGCATACGAGTCTAAAGGAAAGCAGTTAATTAATGATTTTGAAAAGAACATCACCTTAGCGATTGTAGATGATGCCTGGAAAACACATTTACGTAAAATGGATGAGTTAAAACAATCGGTACAATTAGCTGTTCATGAGCAAAAAGATCCATTATTAATATATAAATTTGAATCTTTTGAGCTGTTTAAAAGCATGATTGACCAAGTGAATAAAGATGTGATTTCATTCTTATTTAAAGGTGAAATACCTCAGGAAACTGCTAACAATATTCAGGAAGCTAAGCGTAGAAAGCAAGAAAATCTAGAAACGCAAAAAGAGGAAATTCCTAATATGGACGAGCGCGCCGCACAAAGTAGAGCTGCAGGTCAAGGAGCATCTCGCCAACCACAAGTGGTAGAAACCATTGTAAGAGAGCAACCAAAGATTGGTCGTAACGACAGAGTAACGATTAAGCATGTAATGAGCGGAGAAAGTAAAGTGGTAAAATATAAACAAGCCATCCCGTTAATTGATAAAGGGGAATGGGTTTTGGTGAATGATTAAATCTTAATGCTGCTTGGAGTTATATTTTAAAAGAATTTTACATCGAAAAGCCTTTGCAACCAAACTGGTTCTCGATACATTTCTTGCAAGCTCAAAACACTCGAACTGATAACATAACAAACAAGAAAATCCTGATGGTTACATCAGGATTTTTTTATTGTATCAAGGAAAACCGCAAAGCCCAATGCGAACCACTCGCTAAAAACATCAGATCGCAATGTATCTCAATGCGACTCAACCCTTTTAAAGTAATCATTCATCATTACTTCTGACACCTCTTCAAAAGTTACAGAACGTTTAAAGAAAAACCATTTTTCTATCCTCAGCACATAAGGCGAAAACCCAGCCCGATGACAACCTTTTAACGAGGGAATATTACCAAGCTCAACAAAGAGTATCAAATACCGTACACCTAAATCCTGTGCCTTTTTAGATATACTATCTAATGCTGCTGGCATAATGCCTTTTCTTCTAAATACTGGAATCGTAAATACACTTTCCACTAATGCTTCATCATCTTTTAATTCAGGAAATGATTCTCCCCAAAATGCTTTTATATTTTCATTTTGTTTTGATCCCATTAACCATTGTCTGTAACATGGTTTACCTTCTGTATTGGTAGCTATATAACAGGTTGGAATGTTTTCTTCCACTAAACCATAATTTTGCAAATCAGCTGTAAAATGAATTTTATCACTAGCTTTATAAGGTCTTGTTAATAGCTCAATTTGTGCATTTGGCACTTCAAATTTAACAGTTAAATCGCGTTTTAAGCCGAAAGCTTCTGTTTTTGATAACACCCGTTTAAAGATGCCTTTAATCATAAATTTGAGCTCTCCCTTTTTTACTAAATAAAAAATCCGAAGTATGGTATTTTTCATATTACAATCGCTTTAAGCCAAGTAAAAATAGATTTTAAAATATAAGGTCCATAAGGATAATACAACTTTTTATTATATATTTACTTTATAACCTACTTAAAATCAATGTTATGAAACCTAACCTTGCCCATTTATTTGTATTGCTGCTTACTTTAATTTTAGTGGCTTGTTCTTCTGACGACACCAATTCTAACCCAGATGAAGCTAATAATGAATTTGTCTTTAACGGCATAACTTATAACTTAGTCTCAGCTATTATCACTGATGAGAATACCGCAACTGACGACCCTAGCGACATAGGCATTAGTCTATTTAACAAAACAAGCTCTGAAATTACGGGCAATAGTGATTTAAATGGCATTAGCTATATCTACTTTGACTTTGAAGACGTTACTATTCAGAATACGACCTACACTCAAATTGAAGATTATGACATCTCTATTAATAGCTCCATAGTAAATAGTGAATTTAATCATGGTACAGTTCTACTATCAGACAATGATCCAGAATCCGATGTCTATGCACAATCAGCTTCTGTAACTGTAACTAATTTCACAGAATTTAATATTGTGTTTACCTTTACGTTTACCAGGAATGACGGACAAGTGATTTCCGGTAGTTATGATGGAAATTATTTTATGCCAGATAATTAATAATATGTATCCTTAGATTTATATATTCGAATTATAAAGAAAACACTAACCTAAACCTAAAAGTAAATTAGGATCTGGGCAATTGACTTTATAAAATTCTAAATCTAACTGATTACTAACACCAGGATAATCACCTTCATAATCTTGAATGTCTTTTATAATCTGAAAATGTAAATGCGGAGGGTAATCTCCATTAACCTCTGCAGAACCAAGCAATGCGATTTGTTGTCCTTGCTTTACGTATGTCCCAATCTTTAAATTCTCTATGGATTCCAAACTCAAATGTCCGTAAAGTGAATAAAACTCAAAGGCATCTATTTGATGTTGCAGTATAATTGTTGGACCATAATCACCATAGTTGGTGTTATTTTTAAAGCTGTGTATCTTACCATCCAAAGGCGAAAATACGGGCGTATTTGCTTCTATCCAAAGATCTAGACCTAAGTGAATATCGCGTTCTGTTTTAGGATTCTGCTCATTAAAATAAGTACTTCGTTTATAGATACCACGATGTTCTAAATAACCTCCAAAAGCAGCTTTAGCATTGTTTTTTTTAATGTGATTAAAAATATAAGTTTCTAAATCTTTTGATGATGAAATATCAATACGTTTTAATTCAGAATTATGGATCGACAAATCCAAAAATGTATAATCAGACTTATGAACGTTCAATATGGGATGTGTATTTAGAGCGCGAAGAATTGCTTCAAAAATGGAAGGAGGCATAAAAACAAAATTTCCATAAAAATACGATTCTATTTTAATGGAAAACGGGAAGGCAAATAGATTCTGAAATTAATTCAGAATAATACATCAGGTTTCAACAGTTTACACTAAAGCTAGTAACAAGCTTGTTCAACCTAGAAGCTAGAACATAGTTTTAATTCATAATCAGATTACTGAATTTGGCATTGACAATAATGTTTCTGTTAGAACTTTGCTCTTCAGAATTGGCTCTTATGGTTTTTTGTTCCGTGACTTTATTGTTGAATTTAGAACGACTCCCTTTAAAGTACATATTGTAATCGATATTCTTAGGTAAGTTTACCAATGCATCACTATTTTCCAGTACCAAGTTTAAGTTCTTAAAAGACGCTGTGAGATTAGAAATGGTTAAATCACCGAAACTACCATCAATGATTCCTGTATCTGTTAAGTTTTCAATATTAATATTTGACGACTTAGAATTTAAAACTAGATTTTTAGCACTCTTTATTTGAGCTTTATCTACATAACTGAGATTAAGCGTCCCTAAATCCCAAGTATTGATTACTACTGGCGAATAAGACACATTGATGGAAGTGTCACTTCCATCAATGTGTTCTGCTACTAAAAAGGCATGTGATATATCTCCTCTTAAGTTATAAATAACTGAAGACAGCTTTAACTCACCATGTCTAATGTTTGTTTTTAGCTTCGCTTTCTTAGGGATTTTAATTTTGATGACTTTTTTTACTTTACTATTACTACCTGACTCTAAACGTCTAGCCAATATAGACTCTCTTTCCTTACGCATAGAATGACGTCTTTCTTCCATTTCGGCTTCTCGTTTAGACAATTCGTGAACACGCTCTGCGTGACGTTCTGCTATACGAGCCTCGCGCTCTGCCATTTTTTCGTGGCGTTTTGCCATAGCTTCGCTTCTTTTCTCCATTTCTCTGGCATATTTTTCGCCAAAGCGTTCTCCCCAAGCTTCCATTTTTTCCGCCCATTCCTCACCAAATTTTTCACCAAACTCTTCTCCCCACTTTTCCATGTCTTTGGCGTACTTCTCACCAAATTTTTCGCCAAACTCTTCTCCCCACTTTTCCATATCCTTGGCCCATTTACCTTCAAAACGCTTTCCATATTCTTCACCCCACTTTGCCATCTTTTCTTGATAACCAGATTCTGCAAACTTTTTAGCCCATTCTTCCATACTTTTTTGCAATTCTTTGCCACCTTCCTTTTCATACTTTTTACTCCATTCCGCTAGGTACTTTTCTCCTTCTTTCTGATACCTGTCATAATCAAAAGATATTGTTTTAATACCATCTGGTAATTCTGGCAGCTCAGGAAATTCTGGCATAGCTGGCATTTCAGGTAATTCAGGAAAATCACCCATTAAAGGTATACTCGGCATTACAACAACTTCTGGGATGTCTGGCAAATCTGCAAGCTCAAACTCTAAGTCTCGCAATACATTAGCGTAATCTTCTTCTCCGAATAAGCCAACAGCTCTGCCTCCTCGAGATGAAATAATCACGTTATCGTTAGAGCCATCTACTTTTAAGTCCCATGCTTTTAAAGCACGTTCTAATTCTTCTGCAGAAAGTTTGTCACTTTCTATATAAGCTTCAACTTCAACAATGTCTTTATTCCAAGTGTCAATTTCTATTTCAACATAATTTGTATTTAAATCTACAACAACGTCCTTATTGACTTTAATGGATTGCGATGTCTTGCTCAATTTTTTTTGTGCATACCCAAATGTGGTCAATAAGCACAATACTAAAACTTTAATTGTTTTCTTCATGGTTTTTTTGATTTAACTGTTCGTTTTTTGATTTGATTAATTATAAATATCTTCCCTAAAAATGCTTTAATGATAAGCAGCACACCCATAGGAAAATTGACTTAGATGCTTTCTTGCTTAAAGGATTCGTCATTGAATTCTTGAAGCTTTTCTTTGAGACGCGTCACAAGATTTAATCTAAATTTAAGGTTGTCGATCAATGCATTAAGTGTTTCTTCATTAGGCCCATTTTCATTGAGCTCAATAGTTAGCTTATTGTATTCTTCGTTCAGTTCCTTTAGGCGCAATACATAACCGTCAAATAATTCCTTGTTTTCTGGTGTTAGCTCAACCTTTGACAGTTCTAAATTTATACTTGCCAAATAATAATCTTCTACTTTCTTTAAATCTGGCACAACTTCTCCCAAACTTTTTATATCATTTTTAGTCTCTGCAACTTCTACCGGTTCCTCTGTACTGACAGGTGATTGAAAAAACTGAAATGCACCATAGCTCAGTCCAAGAAGTACCACTACGCTCGCTGCAATATTTAAGAACCTAAATTGGTTTGATGATTTTTTTTGAGGCAACTCTTTTTCTAGCTTTTGAAGAAAACGTGCTTCATGACCTTCAGACATTTTTACGTTCTGAACCTTTTCATCTTTTTCAAATAATTTTCTAAGATCTTGTGCCATTTTTCTTTGTTTTTAATGCGGTTTGCAATTTTTGCTTTCCTCTAGACAACTGTGTCCTTGATGCGACTTCAGAAATATTCAGAATTTCAGAAATTTCCTTATGGTCGTAGCCTTCAATTAAATAGAGTATGACAACATATTTATATTTTTCAGGTAACTGCTCAATAGCTTCTTTTACAACATCTACCGTTATACCATCATCCACCAACCATTCACTCTCGTAATCTGCATCCACAACATTAAGGTGGTGGTCTTCTAATTCTATTAAGCGTTGACGCTTAGATTTTAAAACATCAATACATTTATTAACCACAATGCGTTTTAACCATGCCCCAAAACTCACTTCTGCCTTATACTGTTCTAATTTTGAAAATGCTTTTATAAACGCTTCCTGCACTGCATCTTCGGCTTCCATGGTATCTTTTAAAAAACGCATTGCGACGATAAGCATCCCATCACAGTATTGATTGTACAATTGCATTTGCGCTTGCCTATCGTTCTGTTTGCATTTTTCAACAATATGAATTTGAAACGTGCTGATGTTTAATTGGTTTTTGATTGGTTCACTCTAAAGACGACACAAAATTTTAAGTGTTGCAAAAAAGTTTTAAAAATTTTAAAATTTATAAGATTTACTTAAAATTCGGCGTTTGCATCCTATAAATTTAGGGAATTGAATTATCTTTAAAATCTGAATTTTAAAAATTGCTTAAGATAAACACCTATGCTAAAACGTCTTCTCATTATTTTATCTATCCTAGCCTTAGGATTACTTTTGTATTCCGTATTTGTTGAAAATATTTTTGCGCCTCGATTAAGCCCAAAAGATACCGCAAAGATTACACTTAATGAGTTAGACATAAAAGTGGAATATAACAGACCTTCTAAGCGCGAGCGCGATATTTTTGGTGCATTGGTACCGTATGATAAGGTATGGCGAACAGGTGCAAACGAAGCCACAACATTTGAAACCAACAAAGATTTAATGATTGATGGGATGCTGTTAAAGAAAGGGAAGTACACACTTTGGACCGTGCCCAAAGCAGATCGTTGGAAGGTAATGTTCAATTCTAAACAATACGAATGGGGTGTAAATGAAAAAATGGAACCTATGTGGGATCCAAATTTTGACGTCTTGGAAACGGAAGTTGCGACCCAAAATGTTGAAGAAACCGTAGAACAATTTACTATTGCTTTTGATAATAAATTAGGCACATTAAAGCTTACAATGGCATGGGATAACACTTTAATTGAAATCCCTATGCAAATACATCCGCACGCTAAATCTTAAAATAAAACTGCAAAGTGGCAAAAAAGGACCAAACATATAAATCTGCTTTGCACGAAAAAGACGGGATTGAACCCCCAGAAACATTAAGTAAAGATTCTGCAAAATCTATAAAATTCAAACGAAAACGACAACCTTCTGTTGATGATTTGGTTACCGGTATTACCTCAGGAAACATTACGGATTTAAGTAGAGCAATTACTTTAGTAGAAAGTACAAATCAAGCACATACAAGCAAAGCTCAAAAGGTTATTACCCAATGCTTGCCTTATGCCAATAATTCTGTAAGAATTGGCATTACAGGAGTTCCTGGTGTTGGAAAGAGTACATTTATTGAAGCTTTTGGCAGTTACCTCACTGGCATAGGAAAAAAAGTTGCTGTCTTGGCGGTCGATCCCAGTAGCACGTTAAGCAAAGGCAGCATTCTTGGAGACAAAACCCGAATGGAGGATTTGGTGAGAGATAAAAATGCCTTTATAAGACCTTCACCTTCCGGAAATTCTCTCGGTGGGGTTGCCAGAAAAACCCGAGAGACTATTATTTTATGTGAAGCCGCTGGTTTTGATACCATTATCATTGAAACTGTAGGTGTGGGACAGAGTGAAACTGCCGTACACAGTATGGTCGATTTCTTTTTATTATTGAAACTTGCAGGTGCCGGTGATGAACTACAGGGCATTAAGCGTGGGATCATAGAAATGGCAGATGCCATAGTTATCAATAAAGCTGATGGAGATAACCTAAAAGCTGCCAAGTCTGCTAAAGTTGAATTCAACAGAGCCTTGCATCTCTATCCCGAAAAAGCATCTGGTTGGTCACCAAAGGTATCTTTGTGCAGTGCGTTGAAGCATGAAGGCATTTCTGATGTATGGAAATTGATTGAAGACTATATAAAAAACACAACTACAAATCATTACTTTGAAAAAAATCGTAATAACCAAAATACCTTTTGGTTACTACAAACGATTGAAGAACGTTTAAAATCCAATTTCTACAATTCGGCAATAATTAAAGACGAACTGCAAAAGCAAGTTGAATTGATAGAAACCGGTAAAACGACCCCTTTTGCTGCGGCTGAATATTTGCTTTCACTTTAAAAAGTAGGTTCTCTGTGACATAATGACAAACTATATGACGTATAAGCTCACCATCATAGTTCCTGTATTTAATGAAGAAGACAACCTTAAACGTGTTGAGACTGAACTTTCTAAATATTTAGAAATTGCTATAGTTTCAACTTCAGTGTTGTTTATAAATGATGGTTCTTCGGACAACAGTTTGGTTTTGATCGAAGCTATTTGCCAACGTAATGATGCCTTTTCTTTTATTTCTTTTAAAGAAAACAAAGGCTTAAGTGCAGTGCTAAAAGCAGGATTTGATTATACAAATTCTGAATGGGTTGGCTACATGGATTCTGATTTACAAACTATTCCGGAGGATTTCAATATACTATTGGAACACAAGGACTGCTACGATTTAGTAACAGGTATACGCTTAAACCGAAAGGACACCTTAGTAAAAACTATGGCATCAAAAATTGCCAATTACATAAGGCGTGCTTTTACACAAGATGGTACACAAGATTCGGGCTGTCCGCTTAAGATCATTAAAACCGATTATGCCAAACGCATACCCATGTTTAGAGGTTTGCATCGTTTTCTTCCAGCTATGATTATATTACAAAATGGTAGGGTAAAACAGATTCCTGTTCGGCATTTTCCGAGAGTTGCCGGTAGCTCTAAATATAGAGTTAGCAATAGGTTACCTATAACTTTGGTAGATTGTTTTGTTTACTTGTGGATGAAAAAAAGATACATTAACTATGATGTGGACCAGACCACAAACACCACAACTTAAAATCAGTTGACATTATCAATCTCCTTGATTGTAAAGCGCGATTGCAAATACTTATCAAGTTTATAAAACATAAATCCAGAAAGCCCACCAAAAATAAACCCTGAAAGTACATCTAAAGGATAATGCACACCTATATAAATACGGCTATAACCCATCATAAGTGCCCAAACAATTAAAATATAAATGAGGTATTTATACTTTTCCCTAAGCATTAAGCCTACCAACATGGCTACTCCCATAGAATTACTAGAATGGCCAGAGAAGTATCCATATCGCCCACCACATCTAGATTTTACCAAATCCATCACTTCCTTAACACCGTCTTGGTGACATGGACGTAAACGTTCAAATCCGTGCTTAAATAAATTAGTAATTTGATCTGTAAACGATACCATCAAAATCGCTATCAAAAGTGTTAGAATCACCATTTTTGTTCCAAGGCGCCTATACAGTAAATAAGCCAAGAAAATATAGAATGGTATCCAATAGACCTTATTGGTATAGGCCAACCAAAATCCATCCCAAGTATCTGTCCCCAGTCCGTTGAGATATAAAAATAATTCCTTATCAAATTCAATTAATTGATCTAACATGCTAAATGGTATTAATCATCGTATCTGGCCACTTCCCTATCGTAAAACTCGGTGGCCTGCTTAATATAATTTTCCGTTTCGGTCTCCAATTCTTTCTGATCGTGCTGATCGAATTCCTCAAACCATTCGACCTCATCATTCTCTAAGTTGATAATGAATCTCGGAAACTCTGTGTGTATAATGAATATTGCATTAGGATAATCTGTATTATCGCCCAATATGAACTTAGGTAATTCCATGTGATGAGTTAAGAGTTATAAGTATTTAAAGTGTAAAAATACGAATTTAGTTATATGATTCTGAACGTCAGTTCAAGTGATTTTTTTACTGAAAACTGTATGGGAATTTTTTTAGCTATAAATTCTTGTTATCGATACCTACTATAAGCTTTAAGCACTTTTGGAAATTAAACGTTTTGTTAAATGATTAAACCGAATAAACAACAGAATTGCAGCAACACTCAAACCCGCTAATAAACCCAACCAAATTCCGAGGCTTCCATAAGTTTCTTCCTTGCCAAGAAAATAACTGACCGGAAAACCAACGACCCAATACGAAATAAAGGTAATCAATGTAGGCACCATAACATCTTGAAGGCCACGTAAAGCTCCAAGAGCAATGACCTGAAGACTATCACTAATTTGAAATACTGCCGCTGCCAACAATAAGGTTGATGCTATTCTCACTACCTCTGCAGTATCCAATGCATTTGCGGGGTCATCTAAATCTACGTACAAATCTGGTAAGGCTTTATGGAAAATGACAAAAAACAAGGCAAATACCACGGCAAAAATAAAACCTACCAAGAATATAGATTCGGCAATACGCTTTAGAGCTTTAAAATCCTTTAAGCCTTTTTGATTACCCACACGTATCATAGCTGCAACACTTAAGCCCATAGCCACCATAAAGGTCATGGAGGATAAATTAAGGGCTATTTGGTTGGCCGCTTGTGCATTTTTACCCAATGTACCGCTCAACCAAATGGCTGCGGTAAATATACCAACCTCAAAAAACATTTGCATGGCACTTGGCAAACCCAAATTGGTTAACTTTCTAAGTGGTTGCTTACTGAGTTTAAAGAATTTAATATTGGTCACATAGGCTTTAGATTTTTCCTTTTTGGCCAATAACCACCATAAGAAAAAGAGCATCACAAATCTTGAAACCAAGGTCCCAACAGCAGCACCCACAATGCCCATTTGAGGAAACCCAAACTTTCCAAAAATAAGCACATAGTTAATGGCTACATTAAGCACATTAGCCACTATCGTTGCATACATAGGATATTTAGTTAAGGACAACCCATCACTAAACTGTTTAAAAGCCTGAAAAACAATTAAGGGCACCAACGAAAACGCTACTAAATCTAAATAGGGAATCGCTAGAACAACCACTTCTTCGGGCTGATCCATAACATACATTAAAGGCTTTGCGACCAATTCTAACAGAAAAAGTACAATGCCCAATACCGTGCATAGAAAAAATCCATGCTTAAAAACAGATTTACCTTTTATAAAGTTTTCTTCGGAATCTGCTTCTGCGACCAAAGGTGTGATAGCTGTGGAAAACCCAATACCAATCGACATGGCAATAAATATAAAGCTATTGCCCAAAGATACAGCAGCCAATTCTGCGGCACCCAATTGCCCAACCATTATATTATCTATAAAGCTGACAAACGTATGCCCAAGCATGCCTAAAATTACCGGTGACGCTAGTTTTAGGTTGTATTTAAATTCTTTGGTGTAGTGACGCAAAACCATGCCGCAAAAGTAGGGCTTAGGTTTTAGGTTTGCGAATTAAATTTGAGGTGGATTTTAAGAATTGCGATTATTGGTCTTGCGTAATGATTATCATAAAGCATCATAACTGATCTTATAATATGTTGAATGGTTTTAAAATTAATCATTGACTACCCAAACAAACAGTTCTATCTGAAAAGAAAAAAGTCATTTTTCCTCCAATCTGTCAATAACCTCTCTAAGTCTCAACCAGTTTTGATAAAAATAAGGTAAATTAATGATACTCTCAATATATTGAAAAACATACATAACCAGCGCAAACAACATACCGTACTCCATAATACCATCACTCATTGCAATAATTATAGACATTATTAAAAAGGCCATTACCAAGAGCCAGGACAGGGAAAAATTTATAGCTTCCAAATCTGATAACTTTATATTCCAACTCATTATTTCTTTTAAATGATTTTGTAACATCACCTCGTTATTGCAAGAAATAACATCTACCTGACGCTCCAGCACATCGTTAGTAGATTTATTATACATCAATGTCTTTTTACGACTCGACCAGTAAACTAAAAAAATGATGCACGTTACAATTATGGCACCAGTAAAAACCTTGATATTGAGTGCAAATAAAATTATAACAACACCCAATAGCCCTATAATAGTATTCAATAATTCTGGTAATGAATTTTCTAAAAATTCAACCAGCTCTCTTATCATATTTAAGCGGGCTGTTTTTTTTGAAGGTAAATCATTTTCCATACTAGAAATGATATTTGAGCCCATGTCTTGATAAATTTTTGCATAGAAACGAGAATCATAAACTCTTCTCCCAACACCAACTATGAGTGCAGTCAAACCCAGTAGACCCAATTGAATTATGCCAAAATTACTTCTGTCAATAACACTATCTATGGCATGACCAATAGATATAGGAAACATAACAGCTAAGGCAGATTCTAATAAAACTAAAAATAGTGTGACGCAAAAATTGAAACGATACTTTTTAAATATAGTTTTCATCTTCATTTTAAGTCTTATTATTTTTTCGGAGTCCAGCCCGGTGGTTTAACAATAAAATACCACATATCTTTCAAGGTTTTAGCTTTTCGCAGATCCTTAAAAATATTTATGTATTCTACCAAATGTACCTTAATAGGGTTAACGGTTTTAATTGGTTTGGTCAACCCATAGTTTGGTCGGTGTAGTTCTTCTTGAAACGTTCCAAATATTCTATCCCAAATGGACAACAAGGCGCCAAAATTTTTATCGAGATACAGTTTATCTGAGCCATGATGTACTCGATGTTGGGATGGAGTCATGAATATTTTTTCAAACCAACCTAGCTTACCAATAATTTCAGTGTGCAACCAAAATTGATAAGACAGTACCAAAATGAAACATAACAAAACAATATAAGGATGAAAACCAATAATGATCAAGGGCAGATAAAACATCCAAGTAATAAAGCTATCTATAAAAGAAACTCGCATAGCAGTCGTGTAATTATAGATTGGCGAACTATGGTGAATACTATGGTAGCTCCAAAGAATTCTTACCTTGTGCTCTATAACATGTTCCCAATAGTAGACAAAATCAACCAACAAAAGACAGATCAAGGTCGTCCAGACATTTACAGGAATTTGCCATGGTATGTATGCACCAATAAAAAAAAATGCACCAACAAAAACTAACGTAGAGGTTTTTTCCAAAAGCTGTGCAATAACAAAAACCCCAAAACTTGCCCACATCTCACTCAATCTCCATTTATTGATTTTTTTCTTGTATAATTCGTAAAAAAACTCAATAATCGCTAAGACTATGGAAAAGGCAAATATTATAAAAAGCAACAGCTCAATATTGTTTTCCATTTTAATAATAATTTCATCCATATTGTTTTTAGTTTTATTTTGGATAAAATTATAATGCAATCAGCAGGTTTTTTTTGACTTGAATCAAAAAAAGGGGTCAAATTTGACCTCTTACACGACTTAGTGTTTCTTGACTGATATCCAATAAAGAAGCAAGTGTCCCTAGTTTGATTTCCTTAATCATAGTTGGGCTTGTTTCTATCAAATATTGGTATTTTTCTTTTGCTGATAAATGCAAAAAAGACTTGCTTAAAAATTCTATTTCAGCAATGATTTGTTGGTAGTATCCGTTTATAAACGTGTTGAATGCATTATTGGTGTTATATAGTTCTGCATACTTTTTTTCAGATAGAGAATATATTACCGCATCATTGATAAGTTCTAATGTTTCAAAACTAGGTCTTCCGGTAAAGAAGCTATACCAAGACGTAAAAAAATCGCCTTCAGAATATATCCAATGTGTCTTTTCGTTACCATTTGTTCTGGTGTAAAACGAACGTACAAAACCAGATTCTATAAAATATAGTGTTCTAACATAGTTACCTTCGCTATGCAGTACTTCATTTTTTGTGCCTACATGCTTTTCAAAACAGTTTACAATTTGTTGTTTATCGACATGAGTTAAATTATGGTACTCAGATATAGTTTTAAGAAGTAACATTTGCAAGATTAAGTTTGGTCTATATTTTCATACTTACATTCTGAAAAAGTCGAAACCAATCAAAATGCAAACAGGTAGAATTTATCTAAAGGGACATCATATGCTTCTTAGCTTCCTCAAACTCAGTAACCATATCCCGTACAATTTCGGCTACAGGCTTTATATTATGAATTAGACCAGAAATCTGACCAATTTCCAATTCGCCATCATCTAAATCACCTTCAAACATACCACGCTTGGCTCTAGCTCTACCTAAGAGTTGTTTTAATTCTTCTATTGTCGGGCCTGTTTTATATAACTCTTGCACCTCATTATAGAATTTGTTTTTAATGAGTCGTACTGGCGCTAATTCTTTTAATGTCAATTGGGTATCCCCTTCTTTGGCATCGACTACCACTTGTTTAAAGGCTTGATGCGCAGAAGATTCTTCACTGGCGACAAATCGACTACCGACTTGTACCCCATCGGCTCCCAATACCATACATGCCAACATGGCTTTTCCTGTGGCGATACCACCTGCCGCAATCAACGGAATCTCCAATTGTTCCTTTACCATGGGAATTAAGGTTAAGGTTGTGGTCTCATCACGTCCATTGTGTCCGCCAGCCTCAAAGCCTTCAGCTACCACGGCATCGACTCCAGCGGCTTGCGCCTTTAATGCAAATTTTACAGAGCTTACCACATGCACCACCGTAATCCCTTTATCCTGTAACCAATTGGTCCACGTTTTTGGATTACCGGCTGATGTAAAGACAATTTTTACACCTTCCTCAACGATGATGTTCATGATCTCTTCTATATTGGGATACAGCATCGGCACATTAACACCAAAGGGTTTATCAGTCGCAGCTTTGCATTTTTGGATATGCTCGCGCAATACTTCTGGATACATAGAACCTGCACCTATCAATCCTAAAATGCCTGAGTTACTTGCTGCTGAAGCCAGTCGCCAGCCACTGTTCCAAATCATTCCTGCTTGTACGATGGGGTATTCTATGTTGAAGAGTTTTGTAATTCTGTTTGCCATTGTTGAGATAATTTCGATAAAATTCGTCAATTTGAGTGAATTTCACGAATGAAAATGGATGAAATTTTATTGTCACTTCGAGTAGTAAATTCGAGCTTTTTTGCACATGAAACATCACTCGAACTGATAAGCTTCTATTCTTTTATAAATTTAAAAGTCTTTGAATGTCTTTCGGAAGATACTTTCAACAAATAAATACCCGAAGCTAATCCTGATACATTGAGACGGTTAGATTCTATACTAATATTGGCCCTATTAACTTCTTGACCCAATTGATTATAAATAGAAACTTGAACTTCCCCAATTGTTGAAGGTATACTAAGATTAATGTCACTTTTAACCGGATTGGGATAAAAACTAAAGCTTTCTTTAAATGTTTCTTCTAATCCTAAAGTCTTGGCCAAAGCTAAATCTGGAATCCCATAGCCCAACAAGTCATCTGGTGTAGAAAACTGAGAAGCCGATCGCCTTACCAAATCCATAATCTCTGTCGGTGAAGCGTTAGGAACAGCTTGCCAAAGCGATGCTATTCCACCACATAAAATTGGTGCACTAAAAGACGTGCCGTTGTTTTGTACAATGGTATTATTTTCATCAATGACATAGGCCAACCCAGCTCTTGCCACAACATCGGGTTTTTGATAACCCATTTGCGCTGCACCACCTTGCGAACTAAAAGTAACATAGTTACCGTTTTCGTTAACTCCCCCAATGGATAATACATCTGGTGAGTCTGCTGGTGCACCAACAGTTTGCCAAGTCGTTGCACCTGCATTACCTGCACTTACTACAACTAAAATTCCTTTTTCGGCTGCAATGGAAGCACCCTTGGTAATAAATGCCACTTCACCATTCATGTCAGCAGGTGTGTAATTATAATTAGAATTATCAAACACACGATATCCTAAAGAGGTATTAATCATATCAACTCCCAAACTATCCGCTCGCTCTGCTGCTTCTACCCAATAGCTTTCCTCAACCGGATTTTCGCTACTTACATCTTCAGTTAAAAACAAATAATAAGAAGCATCTGGTGCAGTACCAACAAATTCATCTTGAACAAAAGCCGCCATTGTACTCAACACTCTTGTACCGTGAGAACTAGCTGTATTGGCATATACATCTGCATTGCGATTTACAAAATCATAACCATCTAACAAATCACCATTATCCCTGAGACGCTGAAATGCTCCCATAGTATTTACATTTGTGAATCCAGAATCCATCACTGCGATTGTAATGCCTTCACCTGTAAAATCATCAAGGTGTAATTCATCTGCATTAATCATTTCGACTTGGTTCTGTGTATTTCCGTAGGTAAAAACAATACTTTCATCTTCAACTTCGTTTTTATTTTCAATAGCTGATGAGCGTGAAAGTGCATCCAAGTCATTATTTGCAAAATCTATGCTATCTACATAAGGCAAACTATTTAAAGCTAAAATATCTGTTTCCGTTCCCCTAACATGCACCGCATTAAACCATTTGGACTTTGCTAAAACCGTGATTCCTGTTTGCAATTTTAAATCGGCAATATAAGGTTCATGAACCGGAACATCCCTAGCATCAATAGCAATACCATGATTTTGTTTTCTATCTATGGCTTTTTGGGTAAGCATAGAAATAGGATTGCTTAATGCTGCAGATTCGTTTGGTTTATCGGTGAGATATACCCAAGCATCTTCTTGAGTATGGCTATTTATTGTAAAAAGGAGCAGCAAAAGCACGGTTAAGTTTCTAATCATGGCTTTTCTTTTATTGCAATTTACGGAATTCGTATTAAATTGTTCTCGATACAAATTTCTTGAAATATCAATCAAGAATTTCATTCTAACTAACATTTAAGATATTACTCCCGAACCTAGTAATTCATTATTAACGTACCAAGCTACAAACTGGCCTTCGGTAATAGCAGATTGTTTGTTTTCAAATTCTACATACAGCCCAGAAGTCACTTTATGAAGTATTGCGTTTTCTAAAGGTTGACGATATCTAATTCTCGCCATCACATTCATAGTTTCTCCTTCCTGTAAAGCTAAATCTTCTCTTACCCAATGTAACTCTTCATTTGAAACAAATAGCACATTACGTAATAAGCCTGGATGATTTTTGCCCTGACCAGTATAAATCACATTATCTTCTACATCGGTTTCAATAACAAACAATGGTTCTTTAGTACCTCCAACGGCTAAGCCCTTGCGTTGCCCTTTGGTGAAATAATGTGCACCTTGATGTTGACCAACGATGTTTCCATCTGAAATTGAATATTCTGGCTTCTTGGCCATGAATGCCAATTTATGCTCTTTAGAACTGAATTCCGGAATTATTTCACCATATCCTTTAAACGAATCTGGCACTTCAACAATGACACCTTCTTTTGGCTTCAGTTGTTGCTGTAAAAAATCTGGTAACCTTACTTTTCCAATAAAGCACAAGCCTTGGGAATCTTTCTTTTCTGCAGTAATTAAATCTTGTGCTTTTGCTATTTCCCTAACTTCGGGTTTGGTCAGTTCCCCAATTGGAAATAAGGCTTTTGCCAACTGCATTTGTGATAACTGACATAAAAAATAAGATTGATCTTTATTGGTATCAACACCTGCCAAAAGTTGATGAATTTCTTTACCATCCTTAGTGATTGTGCCCTTTCTGCAATAATGACCGGTTGCTACATAATCTGCTCCCAGTTCCATAGCAATGTCCATAAAGACATCGAACTTTATTTCGCGATTACATAATATATCCGGATTTGGTGTACGTCCCTTTTCATATTCGTTGAACATATAATCTACAATACGCTCTTTGTACTGTGCGCTTAAATCTACCGTTTGAAATGGTATACCTAGTTTATCAGCTACCAACATGGCATCGTTACTGTCTTCTAACCAAGGGCATTCATCGGAAATGGTCACGGAATCATCGTGCCAGTTTTTCATAAACAAGCCAATGACCTCGTAGCCTTGTTCTTTTAAAAGATAAGCCGCAACGCTGGAATCCACGCCGCCCGAAAGTCCGACAATTACACGTTTCATAGGGTAATTTTAATAGTTCTTATATGGTTATTAGTCCCAAAAACATGGACAAAATTACAAAATAAAAAAGGCAATCTAAATAAGACTGCCATCCATAAAAACTATAGCTCGTATAGTTTATAGCTATTCATATTTTTTGATGACTTTTTGATTGGTATGGTCAATTTCTTTAGTGATTTTTCCATCTTTATAATATTTCCATATCCCAGCCTTTTTATCTTTTTCGTAATTGCCTTCTGAGGTCACATTACCTTTACTGTCATAATTAATAGTTTTACCGTCTAAAAGATCATTCTTATAATAGGACTGCCTAAGCGGTTTATTACTTTTAAAGAACCACTTAGATGCGCCATGTAGTTTTCCTTGTTTATAGTTAGCAATTTCTGCAACTATACCGGTTTCGTAAAATACTTTGCGCTCTCCATGAAGTTCACCATTATCATTGTAATTTTCTATAATCATTTCTTTAGACGTATTCTTATGGTAATATATCCATTGGCCTACGTATAGCTTGCCATCCATTTTACCCTTACTAATGATAGCTTTCTTAGAGGTATAGAAAGTCACTTCGGCTATACTATTTTTAGTATTAAAAACTTTTGTTGCACTCAAAACACTTTTCCCATTAGATAGAGTATAGTATTTAAAAGTGTCTATTTCCTTTCCATGCTCAAAAACTCCTTCATAACGCTTTTGATCGGTCTGATAATAGTTTTTTGTCCACAAACCATGACGTTTACCGTCTTTATCGTACCGATTAACCGATTTTTGGGCATAACCAAACGTTAAAATTAATGTTAAAATGAAAGTTAAAAATAATTTTTGTTTAATCATTTCTTATTTTTGATGAACAAATTTAAGGTTTGTGCAATGTTGAACAATTTAAAAACTCAAAAAAATGAAAATTATTTCAAAAACTTTCAAATTACTCACAGTATTTCTATTGGTTTTAGGTGTAACTGGATGTAGCGATGACGATGACAACAACGGAGATGGCGTACAATCAACAACTGTTGACGAAATCATTGATGACAACCCAAATTTATCAATACTAGAGGAAGCTCTAGAATTAACAGATTTGGATGATGTGTTAGAGCAAACTGGCCCTTACACAGTTTTTGCGCCTACTGACGCAGCCTTTGCTGCTTTGTTAGGTAGCAACCCTGCTTGGAACTCTTTAAGTGACATACCAACCGCTACATTAAATAGTGTATTGCTAAATCATGTGATTATTGGTAACAATATACCAGCGCAAGCACTAATTGATGCAGGTTCTGGCTATGAAACTACGGCTTCACCAGGCCCAGCTGCAAATACCAATTTAAGTTTATATTATAATGTAGTTGCAGGAACAGTTGAAATTAACGGTGGTTCTGATGTTGCTGGTGGCGCAGATGTTACTATTGCAGATTTAACGGCAACCAATGGAACTGTACACATAGTGGATGCTGTTATAGCATTACCAACAATTGCAACTTTTGCAACAACAAATGATGCTTTATCAACGTTAGAAGCTGCGTTAAATTATGCTGATACAGGCATGCCAACAATTCCATGGATAGCAACAGTATCAGATGGAGATGCTGGCCCTTTCACAGTATTTGCTCCAACAGACGATGCTTTTCTTGATCCTAATGATGGTGTACTAGCTGAACTAGGGTTATCCGGATTTGGCGAAGGCATGGGCGAATTAAACGCAGCCACTACAAATAATGTTTTATTGATGCATGTGGTTGATGCAAATGTACAATCTTCTGGATTGCAAACTGGTACAGTAACAACTTTGGGTGGTGACATTACAGCAGACGCTACCGCATTTACATTAACTGATGCTAATGGTAGAGTAAGTAATATAGTTACAAGCCTAGTTGACATACAGGCTACAAATGGTGTTGTACATGTTATCGACAAGGTAATTTTACCAGCACCATAATTAAAGAAAAAGATCGAGGCTGATTACCTCA
Source organism: uncultured Flavobacteriaceae bacterium (assembly GCA_964453045.1). Lineage (GTDB taxonomy): Bacteria > Bacteroidota > Bacteroidia > Flavobacteriales > Flavobacteriaceae > Winogradskyella. Next base: position 44,223 of record CAYVNR010000016.1, on the reverse strand, counting down.
TTTTTATATTGATTGATTTAGTTAGTAGAAAAGCCCAGACAATTGTCTGGGTTTTTTATAGACTAATTTTAAATGCAACAAAGTCTATTTATTAATCGTCCGCAATCCTTTTTTGATAATATAGGCAGTATATTTTGTGGGAGATTCTTTTTCCCATTTACTACAAATAGATTTTACCCAATCTGGTTGAGACTTACTTGCATCGTTAAGCCAATTACCAACAGAATCACGAACGTATTTTGATGTATCAGATTTGAGAGGGTCGATGAGTGATATACCTTTTTCTGGATGTTCCTGAAAAACCGGTGCCTTCTTGGTCCATACACCAACTGGGCGTAATGACTCGACTGCAAAACGTCTTATATTCTCATCTTTGTCATTTGTCCATTTTGATAGTACACGAATAGCGGTTTCTAGCTCTTCAATCATTCGTTCTTTACTAGCAAAGATGACAACTTCCCTTACGCCAAAATGGGTATCAGACGCATAAGGTTTCATGGCATTAATTAATTTAGGAATTGAATCATAATGTGTGCTTTCCGCCCAACAAGACCAGCAACGAACCAAATCTGATGTGTGACCCTTCAATATTCTATATATTGACTTATCTGAAGTAAGCACACCAAATGTTTGACCTATTACTTTTGTATTGCTATTGGCTGTAGGTTTTTTTTGAGCATTCAAAGCAATTTCAAAATCAGTATACCAAGATTCTTTTCCTAAATCCCTCAGAACTAACCTTAAAAGGGCTAACTGATCTGTTGCCAACCACTCCATTAAGTTACGGGTTTCGATTAGGCCTTGGTTTGAGTATTCAATGACTTCTGGATTAAGATCTTTTAAACTTCGTGCTCCTTTTCTGTTTTTAATATGTTCTGGTATCATGATATCTATTTCTTAGCCTTACTATGTTCAGAATCAAATCACTAAGTTCTTTGCTAAATTACATTGTAGTTAATATGCTATTCAAAATTAAACTAATCAATTTATACACATAAAAAAGCCTTAGTAAAACTAAGGCTTTCATTATTTATAATAAAGTGTTGTTATTTCTTTTTTCTTTGCTGTGCTTGCTTTTGCTGCTCGGCCTGCTCCATCATTTCTGCCATTTTTTTCTGAAAACGATTTTGCTTTTTGGGCTTGCTCTTGCTCACTTCTATCTTAGCGAGTACCTTATCTTCATCAATAATATAATTTTTTATCACCAACATAATACCTATACTAATAAGGTTAGATATGAAGTAATACAAACTTAATCCAGAGGCATAGTTATTAAAGAAGATCAACATTAAAAGTGGTGAAAAATAAATCATATATTTCATCATCTTGCCCATATCTGGCATCCCTTCTTGCGGTGGGCCCTGCATAGCGGTTTGCTGCCCAGTGGTCATTTTCATATAAAAGAAAATAGCAATGGCCGCCAAGATTGGAAATAAGGCTACATGGTCACCATAAAACGGAATATTGAATGGTAAATCAGCAATAGAATCATAAGAACTCAAATCATCTACCCAAAGGAAGCTTTTTTGTCTTAGATCGAATGCCGTTGGAAAAAACATAAACAGTGCGTAGAATACAGGAATCTGCATTAAACCAGGCAAACAACCACTCAAAGGACTTGCCCCAGCCTTACTCTGCAATGCCATGGTTTCTTGTTGAGCCTTCATTTTGTTGTTCTTATACTTTTCCCTTATGGCGTCTAGTTCTGGCTTTAAAATTTTCATCTTGGCCTGAGATAAAAATTGTTTATACTGTACAAAAGACAGCATAATTTTTACCAATATGGTCATTACAATAATAGCGATACCGTAAGGCAAGAAACCACTTAAAAACCCGAATAACGGAATGAATAATGCTTTATTGATCCAGCCGAAAATTCCCCAACCAAAAGGAATACTTTCTTCTAAACTTTTGTCGTAAGCCTTAAGTGTCTTCGCATCCGTTGGCCCATAATACAACCCTAAATCCTTATTGATTTCCCCTCCACTGTAAGCTAAAGGCATCTTGGAAGTGTACATTTTTGTATATAAGGTATCGACTTCTTCATCTTCGACTAAATTCTTAGAAGTCATTTCCACCTTTTTGAAAGGCTTATCATTAGCCACTAAAATAGAACTAAAGAAATGCTGTCTGTAGGACAACCACTCTACATCTTCGACAATTTCATCATCATCACCCATTTGAGATAATTTGTCTACACGATTCTCATCGTGCATATACGTTAACCTTGTATAACGGTTCTCGTAACTTATACTCTTTGCATGGCGCATCCCTTTTTGTTTCCAATCTAAAGTAATGGGTTGGGATGTATTAAATATTCTACTTAAGCCTTGTGACCTGATTGAAAAATCAATCATATAATCATTGGGCTTTAACTCGTATCTGTATTCTAAGAAAGCTGTTTCTGAAATTTTAAGCTTCATAGATACTACTGTGTTTTCACCACGCTTAGTAACACTTGGTTGAAAAGGAAAATCCTGAGTGTTTAAAGTTCTGTTATCAGAAGTACCGAATGTAATGTTAAAAGCACTATTTTGATCCTTTACCAAATAAATTGGCACTGAGTCATAATCTACGAAGTTACGTAGTTTAACTTCAGCTAAATGACCACCCATTCTGTTAAACTTAAGCTCAAAAACATCCGTTTGTACAGTGGTAATATCTTTACCAGGCAGCGTTAATGCATAAGAAAGCGCTCCTACTTTATTTTTAAGCGCCACTTGCTGCGTAGAGTCCAAAACTTGCTCAGTACCATAATCTTGAGCTTTAGTGACTACAGCTTCATTTTGCTTACTCTCTTTTTTCTCAGCTTCTACTTGCTCTTGCTCCGCTTGTTTCTTGGCCTCAACCTCTTCTGGTGTTGGGCTATTTTGATACATCATATATACTAGGATTCCGAAAATGAGGATGAATCCTATGATTGAGTTGATGTCTAATTTCTTTTCTTCCATGCTGTTTGCCGCAAAAGCGGTAATCTGGTTAATTTAGTTTAATCTCTTATCTTGTGTTTTAAAACACTTCGACTACGCTCAGTGTGACATCAAGATAATATTTATGATTTTCATGTCCCAAAAAGCTATCCAAAATTCATTTTGCGCCAAAGTGGCACGTTATTTCCTCTTCTTATACTTTAATGCTGCTGCAACAAACGCCACAAAAAGCGGATGCGGGTTAGCCACTGTACTTTTATATTCTGGATGATATTGTACACCAACAAACCAATTATGATTTGGGATTTCAATGATTTCCACAAGTCCCGTTTCTGGGTTTAGACCTGTTGCCTTCATACCAGCAGTTTCAATCTGCTCCTTGTAATTGTCATTAAACTCAAAACGATGTCTATGACGCTCCTTTATGTTTGCTTTGCCATAAACTTTATAAGCAATACTATCTTCAGTAATGTCACAATCCCAAGCTCCTAAACGCATCGTTCCCCCTTTATTCACTATATTTTTTTGTGACTCCATTAAATTGATGACAGGGTGTTGTGTCCCCTCATCCATCTCAATAGAATTGGCATCACTAAGGTTCAGTACATTTCTGGCATATTCTATCACTGCCATTTGCATACCTAAACAAATGCCCAAAAAAGGAATATTATTTTCCCTAACGTATTTTACAGCATCAATTTTCCCTTCTATTCCACGCTCACCAAAACCAGGTGCCACCAAAATACCATCAAGATGCCTTAACTTAAAATCTATATTGTCTTCATTCAAGTATTCAGAATGTATAGGCTCTACTTTAACCTTCACTTCATTTTCTGCTCCAGCATGAATAAAGGCTTCTAAAATAGACTTATAAGAATCTTGAAGCTCTACATATTTTCCTATTAAACCAATGGTGACTTCACTTTTTGGATTTTTGTGACGCTTTAAAAATTCATTCCATTGATTTAGATCTGGCACATCGCTTTTAAGGTTCAATTTTTCGAGCACTACTTTATCTAAACCTTCTTCCAACATTAGATTTGGCACATCGTAAATTGTAGATGCATCTATAGATTGAATAACAGCTTCTTGCTTTACGTTACAGAAACGCGCCAATTTAGCTTTTAATCCATCACTTAATTCATGTTCTGTTCTACAGACCAAAATATCAGCATGTACTCCACTCTCCATTAAAGTCTTTACACTATGCTGTGTTGGCTTGGTCTTTAATTCCCCAGCAGCAGATAAAAAAGGAATAAGCGTTAGATGAATGACCAAAGCATTATGCTCTCCCAAATCCCATTGCAACTGACGCACCGCTTCTATATATGGTAAAGATTCAATATCACCTACAGTTCCACCAATTTCTGTAATAACAATATCGTAATCTCCTGAATTACCAAGGATTTGAATTCTATGCTTTATCTCGTCTGTAATGTGGGGAATCACCTGAACCGTCTTTCCCAAGAATTCACCTCGTCGTTCTTTATCAATAACACTTTGGTAAATTCTACCAGTAGTTACATTATTGGCTTGGGAAGTTGGCACATTCAAAAAACGTTCGTAGTGCCCCAAATCTAAATCGGTTTCTGCACCATCATCCGTAACATAGCATTCACCATGCTCATAGGGATTTAAGGTTCCAGGGTCTATATTAATGTAGGGATCTAATTTTTGAATGGTAGTTCTGTAACCTTGAGCTTGCAAAAGTTTAGCCAAAGATGCAGCTATGATGCCTTTTCCGAGTGAGGAAGACACGCCGCCAGTTACAAAGATATACTTAGGATTTGTGGTCATGTTGCGCTGTTAAACGCAGGCAAATTTACAAAATAAAACGAGTAATTTTAGAATTGTTTAAGGTTTGTTGATATGTTATTTTTATAGCATGAAGTCTGAACTAAAATTACGATCCAACGATCATTTAACACTACAGCTAAAACAAAGCCAAATAAAAAGCTGGCAAGATATAACCACTAAAGTTAAAGCTTTGCCTTATGGACGAAACACAAATCGTAAAGATGTGACTTTAGTTTGGAAGGAGCAAAAAGGCACATGCAGTTCTAAACATGCTTTTTTAAAACATGTTGCTGACCTAAATCATTTGCCGAATATTGAACTTATTCTCGGTATGTACAGAATGAACAGCTCCAATACACCAAAAATCGGCAATGTTTTGTCCAAATATGAATTAGATCATATACCTGAAGCACATTGTTATTTAAAGATAAAAGATGAGCGTTTTGATTACACTTCAATTACCTCAGATTTTAATACCATAAAAAACGATATTTTGTTGGAAAAGATAATTACACCCCAACAAGTCGCTCGGTTTAAAGTTGATTTTCATAGCATCTATCTGAAAGACTGGATAAAACAAAACTGTATTCCCTATAGTTTTGAAAGGATTTGGAAAATTAGAGAGCAATGCATTGCTAATTTGAGCGGTTGATTTGACTGAAATTCTTAGCTAATTTTATCAACATTCGGTATGAATTTTCAAAACTGACTTAGATTAGGAAAGTTTAGCCAAAACAAAATCATCCTTTCCTAAAATCCCGTTTAATAGTGTAAATCAACTCTTCCAGTCCGTTGATTTTTATATCGTGCATTTGTAGCATCATTCTGCCCAGTTTCCCCTCTGGGAAGCCTTTTTGCTTAAACCACGTGTAATAGTATTCTGGGATGTCAATAAGGTATTCGCCTTTGTATTTTCCAAAAGGCATTTTGTAGTGGGCCAATTCAATTAGAGCATTTTTGTCTGGTTCCATTAATACAATTTTATTATTTAACGTGAGTTCGACGTAAGATTCAAGCACCGTACAATTTAAAATGCTGTTATTTAAGTCGTTGAAATCATCTCTTTGAGTGTGTTTTGACCCAAAAGAGAAAAATGTATCGAGACGTTCTTTTTTTTAATAATTCTCGATACAATTTCTTTAGCTACGCTCTGTATCTTCAATCAAAATGTATTTTGATTTTGATAATCTCAGAAATCACTCGAACTGACAATCCGTCTTTTATATCTTGGATGTTCTATTATTATATCGAACTCACATTATTTATCTAAATAGATTCCTGCCCCACTTTGACTATGCTCGGTGACCATTACAGGAGTGACAAAAATTCTCTTTTATTTATTGTGACTTATATTTATCCAACTTCTTTAGTTCTTCTTCTATAAAGTTCTGCCAATACTTTTGGGCTTCAACATTTATAGAATGTTTGGTCTGGGCATCATAGCTTTTCTGCATCTTTTCTAAAGCCTCATTAATAGCCACATGGATTTGGCTCATTTGTTTCTTAATGTTCTGATTAGCTACCAAACGTTCTAACTGTTGTTTAAACTTACGTACGTAGAGTTCTGTTATATCAAAATGTAACTGCTCGTGTGCCAATATATAATCGTTGGCTCTATCGTTTAAATACCAAGATTTATTAGGGTAAAAATGTGCCTCTACCGTGGTGGTGAAGTCTATAATTCTGCGACCAGATGTTTTTACAGAATATCCAAAGGTAATACCAGAAGCCGTTAAAGCTACAGCATCTGAATTGGGATTTGGACTTGCTTTAAAATCTTCCCAAGTTAATTTCCGTGATTCACTCCATGTCATACTCTCTTCATTGGACGTCGATCCAACAAAAAGAAACAACAGTGAGATTATAACATGTTTTATTTGCATCTATTGCCAGTTAAACGTGATACTCTTCTGAATATCTGGATGTAAACTGTAATGTACAGGACAAGTATTTGCGGTATGCTCTAAAATCTTTCGGGTTTTACTATCAGTTTCAAACGGAAAATTAAGAAAAACTTCTATTTTAGAGATGCGTCTTGGGTTGCTTGCCATGGTTTTTGTAACCTCGGCCGTAGTGCCAGACATATCAATATCCATATCTTGTGCCTTAATTCCCATAACCGTTAGCATACAACTTGCCAATCCCGTAGCAACAGTATCTGTTGGAGAAAACGCTTCACCTTTGCCATTATTGTCTGTTGGTGCATCCGTAATGAAAGAATTATTGGATTTTACGTGAACATTTTCTGTTCTAAGATTGCCTAAATATGTGACTTTAGAGGTCATATTAATTAGCTTCTACAATTTTTAAATTATCGAACTTAACAATATAGACAGCTTCGTTGGTATAGCCACCAAATAACGATTTGTTGTATCTAAATTTGTTTTCGATGTATTCTGTCTCAATAGTATCATTTGACGCTTCATATAGATTATCCTCAGTTGCTAAACGCAATAGAATGTCTAGAGTGAGATCAAAACCACGAGCTACATACTTACTTGGTGAAACACCAAACTCTTTTCTATAGGCCTTCACAAAGCCATTGGATTTCTCTTCATCAAAATATTTGTTTACGGATGGATAATGAAACTTAAGATTAGATAAATTGTTATTATCAACATCCTTGCCTTCAAATGCCTCATTTATTTTTAGGGTTGCCAAAATAATCTCTGTTCTATCTACAACCAAACCATTAAGCATGCTAATTACACTAGATGCCATAGGCATACTTTTAGTTTCTAGAAACACATAAGTCTTACCTTTGGGGAACATATTTTCTAATCGTACAGGATACACAAAATATTCGTCCTTGCCAGTTTTCTTGTCTTTTTCCGAATATATTTGTGTAGCATTTGGAAACTCTTTTTTCAACATGTTGCTTACCTCACGGTGTGCCTGGTCAGCAATTATCACAACTTTAGTTTTTAAGCTATCTGCTTTTACAAAATCAATCATTGCTTTTTGCAACAATTTATTTTCAGGAATGGTTTGAAACACATTACCATAAACCTCTTTAGGCTTATTTAAAGCTGCAATTACGGGGATCTTATCTCGCTTTAAAGCATTTGCGACTCTATCAAAGCTTTTTTCTTCCATAGGACCGATAACGGCATCATAATCGGAAAAATCATTCTCACTTAAGAGCTTACTGGTTCTTGAAGCCTGATATTGAGTATCAAAAACTTTTAAGTCTGTTGAAATACCTAATTGTTTAGCAGAATCCAAAGCCATTCTAACTCCAGTATGAAAATCCAAAACAATAGACAACAACTTATCTTTTTTTATCATAGCCTTGGCTTCAGCAACAGAATCTACATCAATTCTATTGAGGCGATATGGCATCATTAAAGCGATCTTCTTAGTCTCAAAGTTTTTTAAGCTAGTTTCTAATCTTGTAGCTTCTACGTTAGACATATTTTCAGACGTATCAACTGAGGCAGGGATTTTTAAAACCATGCCAGCCTTTAATCCACCATCTTTCAATTCTGGGTTTAAGTCTTCGAGTTCCTCTTGAGTTAAACCAGTTTTTATCTTAAGCCTGTAAAACCCTTCTTTTGGCAGTACTTCGTAGTAGTTGTACTCAGCTTCTATTGCTTTTTCTTCTTTATCTTGAATGTTGGGAACATTAAGCTCATCTCCCGGCTGAAGAGTTGGTTTCATATTAGGGTTTAAATCTTCCAACTCCGCTACAGTGATTCCAAATTTATAGGCAACCCGCCATTTACCTTCTTTAGGTAACACCGTATATTTTCTAACCGTATTTTTCAGGGTTTTTTTAGAAATAAATGTCTTGTATTTAGGAATACGAATTTTATCCCCCTTTTTTAAATTCTCTGAGTATAGAAAACGATTTGCTTTTTTTATATCATCTTCAGAGACATTGTATTTTTTTGATAAACCATAAAGTGTTTCTTTACGCTTTACTTTATGTTTTTTGTAACCTATTAACTCACGTGATTCTTCCTCAATAGGTTCATTCTTAATCTTAGAGTTCGGAATGATTAAAACCGTATTGGGCTGAAATTTTGTTTTGGCATCTGGGTTTAATGCAAAAATATCGAAGGGAGTTACCAAATATTTTTTGGCAATACTCTCAATGGTTTCACCAGTTTTTACCTTATGCTCAATATAATTTTGAGCACTTAAACTTATTGTAAAAACAATTAATATAACGGTTATAAAATTCTTCATGTATTCTATTTTACCTGTTTTAAGAAACAAATTAGTTTGACAAGTCACAAAATCTATTCCCACTCAATCGTTGCTGGTGGTTTAGAACTGATATCGTACACCACTCTGTTAACACCTTTTACTTTATTAATAATTTCATTCGAGATTTTTTGTAAAAACTCATAAGGTAGATTTACCCAATCTGCTGTCATGCCATCTGTACTTTCTACCGCCCTAAGTGCTACACATTTTTCGTATGTACGCTCATCTCCCATTACACCTACACTATTTACAGGTAACAACATAGCGCCAGCCTGCCAAACCTTATCGTATAAATTCCAAGAACGAAGGTTATTTATAAAAATAGCATCTACTTCTTGTAATATACGTACTTTCTCCCGAGTTAGATCTCCAAGTATTCTAATTGCCAAACCTGGCCCAGGAAATGGATGACGGCCTAAAAGCTGAGAATCCATATTCATAGAAGCACCAACACGTCTAACTTCATCTTTAAATAATGTTTTCAAGGGTTCAACAACTTTAAGTTTCATAAAGTCTGGTAAGCCCCCTACATTGTGATGACTTTTTATCGTAGCACTTGGTCCGCCCGTAGCTGATACACTTTCTATAACATCTGGGTAGATGGTACCCTGTGCCAACCATTTTACATCTTTAATACGATGCGCTTCATCATCAAAAACCTCAATGAACACACGACCTATTATTTTTCTTTTCTCCTCAGGGTCGCTCTTTCCAGCTAAGGCATCCAAAAAGCGTGCCGAAGCATCTACACCTTTAACGTTTAATCCCATGCCTTCGTATTGATGTAGTACATCTTCGAACTCATTTTTTCGCAATAATCCGTTATTGACAAAGATACAATAGAGGTTTTTACCAATCGCTTTATGCAATAGCATCGCTGCTACAGAAGAATCTACACCGCCGGATAGTCCCAGAACCACCTTATCATCCCCAAGCTTACTTTTTAATTCTTCAACCGTTTCTTCAACAAAAGCATTAGGTGTCCAATCTTGTTCTACTTTTGCGATTTTTACCAGAAAGTTTTGAAGCAATTGATGCCCATCAGTTGTATGATAAACTTCTGGATGAAATTGAATAGCGTATGTATCTTCACCTTCAATTTTATAAGCCGCATTTTCTACATCTTCTGTACTGGCTAGTAAAACTCCACCATTTGGCAATTTTTTAATTGTATCACTATGGCTCATCCATACCTGACTGCCTTCATGGATATTCTCAAAGAAATCCTCATCAGTTTTAATAAAATCTAAGTTGGCTCTGCCGTACTCACGGGTATTAGATTCAGCCACTTCCCCTCCAGAAAAATGCGCTAAATATTGGGCACCATAACAAACTGCCAATAGAGGTTTTTTACTTCGAATTCCTGAAAGATCGGGATGAAGTACATCTTCTCCCCTTACGGAATTTGGGCTACCAGATAAGATTACCGCTTTAAAACTATCTGAATCGTTAGGAATTTTATTGAAAGGATGGATTTCGCAATAAATATTTAATTCTCTCACACGTCTTGCTATAAGCTGTGTGTATTGCGATCCGAAATCTAAAATTAGGACTTTGTTGTGTTGCATGTGCAAAAATACTAATTGATTTCAGATTTTAGATTGACGACTTTAGATTTTTTGAATAGTTTTTAACAGTCTTAAAAAATTAAACTCTAAAGCGTAATTATGGAAAATTCTCCCTTTAAAGGTTCAAGAGATTTCATTAATTCTGGTATTAAACTATCACCATACTCCAAATACAATTCTGAAAAATTAATAGTTCTTTCCTGTAGACTTTGGTTGGGAAACAACTGTTCTTGTAGCTCAGTACAGCGTTCTATCTGATCTTTAAGTTTACGTTTTTGTGCTTTAAGCAATCGCTTTTCAAGATGTTTTAAGCCCTTTATCTGTTTAACCTCTTGGGCCTTTACTGCACCGATAAATGATTTATCCGTTTGTTCAGCAAGTTGATACAGATTTTTGAACTGTTGCTCTAAGTGTTGGATTTGCTCTGAAAAATCAATATCTATATTTGATATTTTTCGAACCTTCTTATTTATGAATGAATTTCTATCCAAGAATAAATCTTGATCAGAAATATTCAATTTCTCCAACTTTTCTGACTGCTTCCTTGTTTTTACCAACGCCGAGTTTCGCAACAACAACATTGGGAATGTTACCCCTTGTGCTTCAAAATTAGATTTTAACTGTAGCCAATAAATCATTTCCCCTCCACCACCAATATAACAGAGATTTGGTAAAATAACTTCTTGATAAAGCGGTCGCATGATTACATTTGGCGAAAAGCGTTCAGGAAACTCATTGAGATGCTTTAACAATTCGTCTTTGCTCCAACTAATATCAGTTTCTAAAACAGAATAGGATCCATCAATTTCAACGATACGTTCGCGCAAATCATCTTTTATATAAAACAAATTAATTTCTCTGGGATTAACCTGAATCTTAAGTCCTAAATCCTCAAGTATTTTATTAGTTTCAGAGACGTGTTTAAAAGCAGTTTTTTCAAGTAACTCACGTTTTATCTGTGGAATAAACAAACGCTTTAAGTCAATATCATCTGCATCCAAAATTACTAGACCATGTTCACCAAATAATGCATTGGCCAAATAGCGTGTAGCATCAGCCAGATTATCAGTATTCAAGTATGCGCTCTTAAACCAGTCTTTTAATTGTTCCGCATGCTTACTTACACCAAATTCGGCTGAAACCACTTCAAAAACCTTATCCAACCCATCGGTATCAAAACGTCCTACCGCACCCGTTTGATTAGAATTCCATCGGATTTTCTTTCCCCTAAAATTAAAATAATTGATTTCTTCAAAATCGTGATCTTCTGAAGCCATCCAATACACAGGCACAAAATTGTAATCCGGATAAATTTCCTTTAATTGCCTTGTTAAATTTATTGTCGATATAATCTTATATAGAAAATATAATGGTCCAGTAAACAAGTTGAGTTGATGACCCGTTGTAATTGTAAATGTATTCTTTAAAGCCAGACTTTCAATATGTTGTTGAGTCAATTCCGAAGTTACCAAATTAGAATACTGTTCTTTTAACACCTCCACTAAAACTTTTTTACGGGGTTCTGAAACAAGTTTAGAATGGCGCTTCTCGTCTATCTGAGCTTTAAAATTTTCGAGAGTTGGAAACCGATTATAAAGTTGTTGTAATTCTGATTTCTCATCGAGATAATCACATATAAAGTCAGAAAAATAGTTGGTATCCCTAAAGGAAAGACAGTCGGTTGGCATATAAAAATATTATAAAGGTATAAATATACGGCAAGTGTTAAATTCTAATTGCTAATTTTTAGTTAATTCAAATAACAAGCATCATATTCTCAATATCCCTAACTATATTTACTAGCTTTGAAACAAAACCAACATAACACATGCGCAATTTTTTCCTTATTCTTTTTATTGCTACATCAATCATTTCTGCACAAAATATTCAATCCCCAAGTGAATTTTTAGGCTATGATATTGGCACGCAATTTAGTCGTCACCATCAGGTAATAGATTATTTTAAAGCTGTAGCTGCTGCCGCTCCAAATCAAGTAAAGCTAGAGCAATATGGCTCAAGTTATGAAAGACGCCCTTTGTATTTGACCTACGTTTCTAGCGAAGCTAATATAAAAAACCTAGAAACCATTAGAGAAAATAACCTAAAGAGCACTGGACTACTCAACGGTAATCCGAGTGCCACAAATGTTGCTATTGTTTGGTTGAGCTACAATGTGCATGGTAACGAGGCATCAAGTACAGAAGCAGCGATGCTAACGCTCTATAAACTTTTAACCGAGCGCAAAGATTTATTAGAGAATACAGTTGTTATTATTGACCCTTGCCTTAATCCTGATGGAAGGGATCGCTATGTGAATTGGTATAACGAGACGGCCAGCCAACCTTACGACATTGACAAACAAGCTAGCGAACATAATGAGCCTTGGCCTGGTGGACGACCTAATCATTACCTCTTTGATTTAAATAGGGATTGGGCTTGGGCAACACAAATAGAAAGTGAATTGAGATTGTATGCTTATAACAAATGGATGCCACATATTCATGTAGATTTTCATGAACAAGGCCCCAATGAACCTTATTATTTTGCACCAGCCGCAGAACCATTCCATGAAATTATAAGTGATTGGCAGCGCGATTTTCAGATACAAATCGGTAAGAATCATGCAAAATATTTTGATGCTGAAGGCTGGTTGTTCTTTACCAGAGAGCGTTTCGATTTATTCTACCCAAGTTATGGAGACACCTATCCAACTTACATGGGAGCTATTGGCATGACCTACGAACAAGGAGGTCACGGCATGGCAGGACTTGGTATTTTAAATGATGAAGGACATGTTTTAACCTTAGTGGAGCGACTGACGCATCATACAACCACAGGGCTATCTACTGTTGAAATTGCCTCTAAAAATGCAAAACAATTGAATGCCGAGTTTGCAAAATTCTTTGACAATTCAAACTTAAAATATAAGAGCTATGTTCTAAAAGGTAATACAGACAAGTTAAACAGTTTAAAAAAATTACTCAATAAACACGAAATTACTTTTGAAAACGCCAATGGCTCAAAAGCAACGGGTTATAATTATGCCACAGGTCAGCAAGGCAGTATGACTATTGATGCAAATGCCATAGTGGTACACACCAATCAACCAAAAGGTAAGATGGTAAAAGTTCTGTTTGAACCCAATGCTAAACTATCCGATTCACTAACCTACGATATTACAGCTTGGTCAGCGCCTTATGCTTATGGCTTAGATGCTATTGCAAGCACAACCAAAGTGAGCAGTAGCAAATTGGCAGAACGAAACGCATTACAAATTTTAAAAGATGCTTATGGCTACGTTAGTAAATGGAATTCTATGGATGATGCTCAGTTTTTGGCAGATTTGTTGAAAAACAATTTCAAAGTTAGATTTACCGAAAAACCATTTAGTTCTAACAATTCAAATTTTGAACGTGGCTCACTAATTATTACAAAAGGAGATAATAAGCATATTAAAAACTTTATAGACGTTTTGAATAAAATTGCGCAAAAGCATGAACAAACTTTAACACAAATCAATTCTGGTTTTTCTCAAACTACTCCAGACATAGGTTCTCCTGATATAAAACTTATTAATAAGCAAAAAGTTGCTGTACTTTCTGGCAAAGGCACTTCATCGTTGAGCTACGGTGCCATTTGGCACTTTTTTGAGCAACAATTACGCTATCCTTTAACTTCGATAAACACAGATGATTTTAGTCAAACCAACCTAAGTAAGTATAACGTATTGATTATGCCCAGTGGTTATTATGGCAATGTCTTAGATGATGATAATATGAAAAAATTGAAAGATTGGGTACTTTCTGGCGGAAAAGTTATTGCCATAGATGGTGCGCTTAGAAGCTTTGCTGGTAAGGATGGTTTTAGTTTAAACTATAAAGAATCAGATAATGACGAAGGCGATGACAATCTAACTCCTTATGCAGATCGCGAACGTGAGTATACCAACAAACTCATCACCGGTGCTATTTTTAAAACCAATGTAGATTCTACACATCCTATGGGATTTGGTTATGGAGACAACTACTTTTCTTTAAAACTAGGAAGTACTGCCTATAATCTTTTAGATGATGGTTACAATGTTGCTTACTTAAACGATGCAAAAGTTTATTCAGGTTTTGCTGGTAAAGATGCACTAAAGAATTTAGATAAAACCTTGGTATTTGGTGAAGAGCGTATGGGCAGAGGAAGCTATATATACATGGCAGATAATCCTCTTTTTAGAAGCTTTTGGGAAAACGGAAAACTATTTATGGTTAACTCTATTTTCTTTGTAAACAATAATGCCTATGAGTTGTAATTATAATCCATTATTTACAGACAACTTATTATTTGGTCTAGTTGAATTAGAACTACTATTTCTTTACAAACTTTTTTACTACACTTCTATTTTCATTTTGAACCGATAGCATATACACTCCAGCTTTTAGATTAGAAACGTCAATTCGTTCAGTTTTAGAATCAGTATTGAGTTCAAAAACGTTTTGACCTAAAAGATTTGATATTCTAATGTTTGTAAAATTAATGTTTGCCGTAAGGTTTAAATCATCTGTTGCAGGATTTGGATGTATGCTAAAACTTAAAAGTGCGTTCTCCTCTACACTTAAAGGTATTAAATTAACTCTACTTAAATATTGAGAACTTTCTGTATTAAAATTTGTAAATGCGTTAGTTGTGGTATTTACAGTGTAAAGACCAGAACCACCTGATACTAATAAGTTACCATTATCCAATTCTATGATTCCTCTCAGGCTAACGCCTATATCTAAATAGTAGTCTTGATTACCAGAGGATATGTTAAATTCATAGACACCTCGTGGTGCACTAAAAGCAGCGACATAAATTGAACCATCGGTTTCATTATATTGAATTTGTTGCGGAAAATCCACTGTAGTTGTAATAACACTTAAACTATTGCCACTATAATCAAACCGCTCTATTGAATCAGTATTAATAAAACCTATAATTGCTTCGGTACCCGTATCGACAATATCAAAAGGACTATTAGTCGTAGAAAAATTACCTAATAGATTTCCTGAGGTATCAAACCGGATAATTGCATTACCAGGTGCGCCATTATTTGTACCTGCATTACAAACCCAAACTTCACCATTGACTGAAGCTAACCCTCTAATATTATCAAGACCTACCGAGCTATCGATTGTACTTATGTAACTTCCTGTTAAGTCAAATCTATCTATTCTATCTTCAATTTGATCTGTTATCCAAAGCTCATTACTAACCTGCAAAATATCCTTTGGTGTACTTGCACCAAAAGCTGTTAAATCTATAAAGTCATTATCAATTAACGAACCATCATTAGGGTCTAAAAGTATAACCACATCTCTACTACTTTGCGCTACAGCTATACGTTCTTGTGAGAATGAAAAAGTAAAGTATAATAAGAAAACGCTTAATGTGTAAAATTTTGTCATATTAATTATATTTAAAGCTAGTTAAGTTATTAAATCTAAGCAAATAAATGTCTTCTACAAAAAATAAAATCTAGCTAAAACATTTTTTATATTTTATTATCTTTAAGAACACGCAAATTATAGTATTATGAAACTAGGAGCATTCTCAGTAAGCATGGCAGTAAAAGACATAAAAGCTTCAAAGGTGTTTTTATGAAAAGCTTCACTTACGTTAATGCAATGACACCAAAATAACTTTGGGATTGTAGTTTAAAAAACAAAAATCCAAATCATCACAGATATAAATATGTAGAGTGATAATAATGCTATTTGTAGTCTATTATGCTTTATTGGATTTCTCATAGGTGGAATGGGGTTTAATTGTAAGACACAGATTTGTGGGAATAGTCACATAAAATATAAAATTTATTATGGGAAAAGCATTACAGACCATGATTAACGACATGCCTAAAACAACTGGTAAGTCACTGGAAGAATGTAAGAAAATATTAAAATTGAAAGCTTTTGCCAAACACTCTCAATAAAATTAGTATGAAAAGTGTTGGAATACAATGGATAGTAGACCACGTAGAAAAATCAATTGCGTTTTATTCTGAAAAACTTGGTTTTGAAGTTGATTGGGTTGGTGAAGGCAAAAAATTTGCGATTCTCAGTCGTGGCAATTTTTCTGTTATGCTCCGTCTACTTAATGAACCTGGTCATTCTAGACCAAACCGAATACCATTTATTAAAGCTGGTTGGCATACAGAAGGGGAAGAAGCATGTGATGTCTATGTTTGGGTTGAAAATGCAGACAAACTCTATGAAGAATTTAAAGCCAAAAATGTTTCAATAATAAAACCAATTCAGAATACTGAATATGGTAATAGGGATTTTGAGATTGAAGATATTGATGGCTATATCTTATGTTTTGGACACCCAATAGATTAAAGGCTAAGTAAATGATTAATTCACAACCTCTCCATAAAGATCAAAGTCCTCAGCCTCAATAACCTTTACTGTAGCAAATTCACCAGTTTTTAAATAGGTTTTTGTGGCATCAATTAAAACTTCGTTATCTACATCTGGCGAATCAAACTCAGTACGACCAATAAAATAATTGCCTTCTTTACGATCGATAACCACTTTAAACTCTTGCCCTATCTTAGCTTGGTTAAGTTCCCAAGAAATCTGAGACTGTATTTCCATAATTTCGTTAGCTCTATTAAGCTTTATATCTTCAGGAACGTCATCTTCAAGATTGTAGGCGTGTGTATTTTCTTCGTGTGAATAGGTAAAACACCCTAAACGTTCAAAACGCATGTCTTTAACCCATTGTTTCAATATTTGAAAATCCTCTTCAGTCTCACCAGGATAACCAACTATTAATGTAGTTCTTATGGTCATTTCAGGAACTTTTGCTCTGAATTCCTTAAGTAGTTTTGTTGTTTTCTCTTTTGTAGTTCCACGACGCATACTCTTTAAAATTGCGTCTGAAATGTGTTGCAAGGGGATATCTAAATAGTTACAAATCTTTGGCTCACGTTTCATAATATCCAAAACGTCCATAGGAAAACCTGTTGGGAATGCGTAATGCAAACGTATCCACTCAATGCCATCAACTTTAACTAGATTTTCTAGCAACTCAGCAAGGTTTCTTCTCTTGTATAGATCTAATCCATAATAGGTTAAATCTTGTGCAATGAGAATGAGTTCCTTAACACCATTGGCCGCAAGTTTCTCTGCTTCTGTAACCAAATCTTCAATAGGTGTACTCTTATGCTTACCTCGCATTAGGGGAATAGCACAAAAACTACAAGGTCTATCACAACCTTCGGCAATTTTTAAATAGGCATAATTTTTAGGTGTTGTTGTTAAACGCTCACCTATTAATTCATGTTTGTAATCAGCACCAAGTGCTTTTAATAATCCTGGTAGCTCAGTGGTTCCAAAGTACTGGTCAACATTAGGGATTTCTTTTTGCAAATCTGGTTTATACCGTTCACTTAAACAACCTGTTACAAAGACTTTATCGACTTCACCTTCTTCCTTTTTTTGCATATAATGCAAAATGGTATTTACACTTTCTTCCTTTGCATTATTGATAAAACCGCACGTATTAATCACCACGACATTACCTTCTTGCTCATGTACTACATCTTTTCCACTGGCTTTTAGTTGTCCCATTAAGACTTCACTGTCGTAAACATTTTTACTACAGCCAAGGGTAACGACATTGATTCTATTTTTCTTTAAAGTTTTAGTACGCATGGTTTTGCAAATCAGTTGGCAAAGATACGCAATGATTTATGATTTACGATTGTTGAATTGCGATTATACCAGACTTAGATTTTAAACCTTTAGTATACACATTGAACTTAATTTAAATCGCACCAAATACAATGTATTGTGAATTGGCAAAAAACAATCGAAAATTTATAGTGTTCTAAATGAAGATTTAGTAATCGTTAGAATAGAAGATGCCACTGATGGCGAAACTTCGCTTTATTTAAAAAAAGAATCCACAAATTCGTATTTATTGAACACTTGTAAATCTTCAATGCCTTCACCTACTCCGATATATTTAACAGGAATTTGAAATTGGTCACTTATACCAATCACTACTCCTCCTTTAGCTGTACCATCTAATTTGGTCACGGCCAAAGACGTTACTTCTGTTGCAGCTGTAAACTGCTTGGCTTGCTCAAAAGCGTTTTGCCCAGTAGACCCATCTAAGACTAAAAGTACATCATGTGGCGCATCACCAACTACTTTTTGCATCACACGCTTTACTTTAGATAGCTCATTCATTAAGTTAACCTTATTATGCAATCTACCAGCAGTATCTATAATAATCACATCAGCGTCCTGGTTAACACCAGACTGTAATGCATCGAATGCTACAGAAGCAGGATCAGAACCCATCTCTTGCTTTATCATCGGTACATCTACACGATCTGCCCAAACTTGTAATTGATCTATTGCTGCTGCTCTAAAGGTATCCGCAGCACCAAGCACCACTTTTAAGCCTTTATTTTTAAACTGGTAAGCCAACTTACCAATTGTAGTTGTTTTACCAACTCCATTAACACCAACAACCATAAGGACATATGGTGTTTTTTTTCCATGCTCTTGAGCTGGCAATTCCGGAATGGTATAGTCGGTATCCTCACCAGAATTGGTTTCGGATAATAAACCTGCGATTTCTTCTCTAAGGATTTTATTCAATTCTGAAGTCCCAAGGTATTTGTCCTTTGCAACACGTTCTTCAATACGTTCGATAACTTTTAATGTTGTATTTACACCAACATCACTTGTTACCAAAACTTCTTCAAGATTATCCAGTACGTCATCATCAACTTTAGACTTACCAGCAACAGCTTTATTTAATTTATTGAAAAAAGAAGATTTAGACTTCTCCAGACCCTTATCTAAAGTTTCCTTCTTTTCAGAAGAAAATATTTTTTTAAAAAAACTCATTTTATCGTTTAGTCGGTTTTTGTTTAGTTGTTTGATCCATCTTTAAAAAGTAAATCTATAAAGCTAAAAGCAATAACCTTGCCTATAATAATTTACTGCTATGTTGTCAGATTTACTCAAATATAGCCATAAAAAAACTGCTTTCAAATGAAAGCAGTTTTATATATCTACATCTAAATGTAGCTTATTTTTTGTTTAAAAAGTCATTGACAAATTCTGGTGCCATTACTGATTCCACAAACATGTAAGCCCCAGTTTTTGGTGATTTCACCATTTTAATAGCTTTTGTCAAACGCTTTGATCCTGTCTGTAAAGACGCTACTGATTTCTTTGCCATGATTTATTATTTTATCTCCTTATGAACTGTCATACGCTTAAGAATAGGATTAAACTTTTTAATCTCCATACGGTCTGGCGTATTCTTTTTATTTTTCGTTGTAATATATCTTGAAGTTCCTGGCATACCAGAAGCCTTGTGCTCTGTGCACTCTAAGATAACTTGTATTCTATTTCCTTTTTTTGCCATTGTAAATTGACTTTAGCGTATGCTATTATTTGTAAAATCCTTTTGCTCTAGCTTCTTTTAACATTGCGCTAATACCAATTTTATTGATAGTCTTTAACGCAGATGTAGAAACTTTTAATGTTACCCACTTATCTTCTTCAGGAATGAAAAAACGCTTTTTAACCAAGTTGGCGTTAAACTTGCGTTTTGTTTTATTCATGGCGTGAGAAACGTTGTTTCCAACCATTGCTTTTTTCCCAGTAAGTTCACAAACTCTTGACATTGTATTCTTTCTTTAAGGTATGTTATTTTAAAACAGGGTGCAAATTTAAGAAAACTTTGCGTTTCAACAAACATAAAGTCCTACTTTTTGAAAATTTCTTTTTGAAGCATTTCAAAAGCCTTATTCGTAGCTTTCATAATCACTTTATCGCGATGGTTGCCAAAATTAAAAACCTGAGAATAGACTTCGTTTTCTGTAGCTAATGCAATCCATACTGTGCCAATCTCAGCGTCTGAATCTCCCTTTAATGGACCAGCATTGCCAGTTGTGCTTATAGCGTAGTCTGTATTAAAAAGCTTTCGGACATTTATAGCCATGGCCTCGGCCACCTCTTTACTCACAACAGAATGTAACTTTATATCTAGTTTTGAAATCTCTAAAACATTGATCTTGCTTTCTGTTGCATAACTCACAACACTTCCCTTAAAAAATTTTGACACACCAGCATTGGCCGTTAGTACTTGAGCTATTTTTCCTCCAGTACAACTCTCAGCCAATGATAATGTCTTTCCTAATTTTGAGAGTTGGTTCCCTATTAGGGTCTCAATAGAGCCGTTTTCTTCAAAGCCAATAAAAATATCTTCAATTTGGGGCAGAAGTAAATCTATCTGTTGTTCTATTTCGGTTTCGAGTAAATCCTTATCTCTTGATTTACCGGACAAGCGTAGCCTTACCCTTCCTAAACTTGGCAAATAAGCTAGTTTTATATGGCTTGGCAAAGCCTCTTCCCAACCTTCAATTCTATTGGCTATTGCACTCTCACCCAGGCCATAAGTCAATACGGTTTTGTGCTTTATGTAAGGAAATTCGAATTTTAATCGTAATGCAGGAATGACTTCATCGTTAATTAAAGCCTTCATCTCATATGGTACACCAGGAAGCGACACAAATACTTTTCCGTTTTTTTCCAACCACATACCAGGTGCTGTACCAAATCGATTCATTAGCACCTTTGATTTAGAAGGCACTAGTGCTTGCTGACGATTTAAGTCTGAAATTGGTGTACTAATATATTTTGAAAATAAATGCTCAACATGAGCGAGTACAGCTTTATTTTCAACCAAAGTATCATTAAAATACTCACAAATAGTATGTTTGGTGATATCGTCCTTGGTAGGTCCCAATCCCCCTGTAACTATAATAATATCTGCATTATCTTCTGCCTCTTTTAAAGCCTTGAGAATATGTGCCCTATCATCTTGTATTGACGTGATTTGATAGATAGACACACCTATTTTATTGAATGCTTTTCCTAAAAATGCTGAATTTGTATCTACGATTTGACCAATGAGTATCTCATCACCAATGGTTATTATTTCTGCTTGCATTTATAACCCGAAGTCTGCTTTAATCTGGTTAGTAGCGTTTTCTACCGCTGTGAGCACTTTTTGAAGTTGCTTATCTATATTTTTATCCTCTTCCTCAAATTTACCCCAGTTCTGCACTTCAATCAATTCGTCATAAACACCTAAGTCGAATAACTCGATAGTTGGTTTCATCTTGTGGGCGGCCTGATAGGTCTCGTGATAGTCTCTTGAAGGTACTGCCTTTTTTAGACGCTCTGCATCTTCCGGAACTTCTTCGATAAAAGCTGCTGCCAATGCCATAACGAAATCCTCGTCATTATCGGCCATATCACGTACACGATCTAGTTTATAATGTTCTGCCATTTATTTTATTTTAATTGAAAACATTTCTCGGTCTTCAATATATCCTTTTAATTGGTCATTCGCAACAACCTTGCCAACACCAGCTGGTGTGCCTGTAAAGATAATGTCTCCGATTTTTAAAGTGAAATATTTTGAGACATATTCGATAAGTTCATCAATCTTCCATAACATTAACGCTGTACTGGCAGACTGCACCACTTCATCATTCTTTTTTAAACTAAACTTAATGTCATTGATATTTTGAAACTGAGATTTAGGTAACCATTCTCCTATTACGGCAGCACCGTCAAAGGCTTTGGCCTTTTCCCAAGGTAAACCTTTTGTTTTTAGTCTTGCTTGCAGGTCACGAGCTGTGAAATCTATTCCAAGTCCAACTTCATCATAATATTTATGTGCAAATTTCTTATCAATGTACTTACCTACTTTTTTGATTTTTACCAAAACCTCAACTTCGTGGTGTACATCATCTGAAAAATCTGGGATAAAAAACGGTTGTTTCTTTAATAAAATTGAAGTATCTGGTTTTAAAAACACCACAGGATCAGTAGGTTTTTCGTTTTCTAGTTCCTCGATATGGTCGGTGTAGTTGCGACCTATGCAGATTAGTTTCATCTTAGACTTCCTTGATTATTCGGTTTTCAGATTGCTAGGCTAGCCTAATTTATTATTAAACTGTCTCAACTTAATCGCAGTTAACACTTTTTTAGTATACAAAGGAAAGTCAGCATTAAGCAACCAACCAAAATAACCTGGTTCTTGTTCCATAACATCAACAACACGTTTACCTTTGTGTTTACCGAACGAGAAACATTCTTCCCCTTCTTTGTTAAAAATTAAAAAGCCTGCAAAATCAGCAAATTTCTTTCTAGAACTGAATTCTGCCAAGAATTTGGTATCGTTTTCTAAAGTTTCGTATGTATCCAATTGCGCTTTTAATACTTCGTAAGTTGCTTTAGTATCTGCTTCTGCGCTATGGGCATCATCCAAATTTTTATCACAATAAAATTTATAGGCTGCACTTAAAGTACGTTGTTCCATTTTATGAAAAATCGTCTGCACGTCAACAGACTGTCTATTTTTCATATCAAAATCAACGTCTGCACGTAGCATTTCTTCTGCCAATAGCGGAATGTCGAATCGGTTAGAATTAAAGCCTCCCAAGTCTGAGTCTTTAATAAGGTTATGGACTTCTTTTGAAATCTCCTTAAAGGTTGGTGCATCTGCAACGTCGGCATCTGAAATGCCATGAACCTTCGTTACCTCTGGTGGAATAGGAATCGTTGGATTAACACGCTTTGTGTAAGTTTCCTCTTTACCATTAGGATACACTTTTAAGATAGAAATTTCCACAATCCGGTCTTTAGAAATATTGATACCAGTAGTTTCTAAATCGAAAAAACAAATGGGTTTGTTAAGGTTGAGCTGCATTATCTTTATTTTGAATACCAAAGATAAATAGAATAAGTAGAATAGCCTTCACCGAATTGGAAAAGCTGGTTTGGGATTTTAATTAAAATCTCTGAAACAGAATAGAATGTGTTTCGTCATAAATTAATAACAAAAAAATGCAATAGATTAAAAAAGTTACGTCTTTATAACTGAGAGCTGTAAAAAAGCACTTTTAAATGAACCAATCAGAAAATAGCAAAAAGCTAAATACATTTTTTAACGAGGAGTATAATGCCCTTAAATCTTATGTAAGCTCAAATCTTAAATCGAGTATTAATAGAGATCCTGAAGATATTATACAAGATGTAGCTTTAAAACTATTTACTGGTGCTGATAGATATTCGCCAATTAATAATGTAGCAGGCTTTGTATATCGTGCGATTAAAAACAAGCTTATAGATATTATGCGAAGCTCAAAGACCAATAAAATTGATTATGAATCCCAAAACGAAACAAAATTAATTGAGTTTGCCAGTTTAATATATGAAACATCTTCAGATTTATATTCTAAGCAAATGAAACGAGAACTGAAAACAGCAATAATTAACCTTAAACCACACTATAGAGAGATTATTATCGCTGTAGACTTTGAGGGCTACACTTATAAAGAGATTGAACAAGAAACAGGCATACCTATAGGCACGTTAATGTCTAGAAGGCATAGGGCTATTTCACTCTTATACAAAAACTTAAAACCTAAACAGAAAATAATTAGTTAAATATAAAAAATATGTCAAATTACTTTAAACACAAAATGAGAGGCAAATCACCTGGGGAAATTGCCGGAATGATAATATTTGGTGCCATATTTATAACTGGTCTAGCCATATTATTTGGCTTTGTTATTATGTGGCTATGGAATTGGTTAATGCCAATGATTTTTGGACTTACTACTCTAACATTTTGGGAGGCCGTAGGAGTTTTTATTTTATTTAAAATCCTTTTAGGAGGCTGCAGTGGTTTTGGCGGTAAAGACAAGAAAAACACCAAAACGTCGAATTGTAATCACGAATCTAAAAGGCAATTCTCTAAATGGGAACATTACGACAACTTTTGGAAAGAAGAAGGCAATAAAGCTTATGAAGCATACCTCAATCGTTTAACCTCTAAAGAAGAAACCAATGATTAGTCCATTTTATAAAAGTAAAAAAAGCGGTTTTAAAATTCAAATTTTTAAAACAAACATAAAAACAAAGCTAGAGCTAAACAGCATAAAAGTATTGCTTAATTCTAATTCTAGCATTCTAAATTGGTCTATAGACTTAGAAGATATTGACAAAGTGTTAAGAGTTGAATCTCTAAAAAATTTAAGCGAAAAAGATATAATCAACCTAATAAAATCTGGAGGGTTTCATTGTGAAGAATTAAACTAATACTTCACAATAAAACTAAGACCTATTTATTCTCAAACAAAAAAGCTGTCTGAAAAGTGTCATTCTGAATAAAAATGAAGAATCTCAAAAAATTAATATGCTGATTATTAGTAAGTTGATATTTTTCAACTGCGCTCAAGATGACAGTTTTAATACTTCTCAGACAGTCTCTTAATTTTATAAAAGTAAATGACCTGTAAAAATACTTTAGATTAAATTTCTCTACTAGAATCCCAAGCTTCTAAATAATCTTTTACAGCTTTTACAAACTGCCCACCTAGAGCACCATTTACCACACGATGGTCATAGGAATGTGACATGAACATTTTATAACGGATACCAATAAAATCTCCTTGTGGAGTTTCTATAACAGCTGGCACTTTTCTAATGGCACCAAGTGCTAAAATACCAACTTGAGGTTGGTTAATAATTGGAGTTCCCATGATACTACCAAATGTACCGACATTGGTCACAGTATATGTGCCACCTTGTATGTCATCTGGTTTTAGTTTATTTTCTCTGGCTCTACCTGCTAAATCATTTACTTTTTTGGCCATACCTAAAAGATTTAACTGATCGGCATCTTTAATAACCGGTACAATTAAATTTCCATCTGGTAAAGCTGCTGCCATACCTAAATTGATATGCTTCTTTTTAATGATATTGTCGCCCTGTACCGAAATATTCATCATTGGATAGTCGCGTAATGCTTTTGCCACGGCTTCCATAAATATTGGTGTAAAGGTTAGGTTTTCACCTTCACGTTTTTTAAAGTCGTTTTTATGCTTATTCCTCCAGTTCCAAATATCTGTAACATCAGCTTCAATAAACGATTGTACATGTGCTGACGTTTGCACAGAATCAACCATGTGCTTAGAGATAAGCTTACCCATTCTGGTCATTTCTATAATTTCATCTTCGCCAGAAGCAACTACTGAGTCAGCAGCTGGTTTATCCGAAGATTTTGCCGCCTCTGTTTTTTGTACCTCGGCTGCAACACGACTCTGCTCAGCGACCTCACTCACTGTGGTATCTTGATTTACTTCAACTGCTTTTGTCGCTAAGGCTTGTGCTGACCCACGGGATTCTAAATATGATTTAATATCATTTTTAGTAACACGACCATCTTTTCCTGATCCAGGAATAGCATCTAACTCTGCTTGGGAAACACCTTCTTGCTTTGCTATATTTTTAACCAAAGGCGAATAAAAACGTTCCCCAGAAGAGATTACAGGTTCTACAGTAGTCTTTGCTGCTGTAACCGTCTCTGCAACTTCAGCAACCGCTTTTGGTGCATCAGATTCAACAACAGATTCTGCTTTTGGAGCTTCTACTTCGCTACTACCTTCACCTTCTATTTCTATGACAGCTATAGTCTGGCCAACTTGCACAACATCATCTACATTGAAGAGCTTTTCAACCAATACACCATCTACTTCACTTGGGACTTCACTATCAACTTTATCCGTAGCGATTTCTAAAACGGCCTCATCTGCTTCAATTGTATCTCCAACATCTTTTAACCAAGACGTTATCGTTGCTTCCGCAACACTTTCACCCATTTTAGGTAACTTAAGTTCAAACTTTGCCATATCTATAATTTGAAGGTCTTTATTAGCTAATTGAATGCAAAATTAGTAAAAAATAGTGTGTTTTGCTGATTTTTATTCAACTAAAACATTTAGAAGTGTAATACCTCTCCTCTATTGACATTGCTATCACTTCCAAGGATAAAATTACTATTTTTTGGTAATATTCTATATGAATTTTGGCCAGCAATATTTTTAGACTTCATGTAGTCTATTATAGACTTATAACTAAGGTGATTAGCATCGAACACAATTAAAGCATTATTAATGGCACCTGAAAGATCTGCGACTTTTGAAACGGGCCGAGGCAATTTAGGTATTAACGCTTCGGGTATATTATTAGAAACAATTACCGTTTTTATAATGTCGTTTTCTTTTATTTCAGGAAAACTTCTTCCCCTTTTAGATGCTAACTTAGTACTTAGTTTTACCAAAAGAGTGAACACTATATTTTTACTGAAATGTTTCCTATAAAAAATTTCCATCGCCCTGTAAAAATGCTTGGCATAAACCTTATCCTTTAAGGTGCTCTCGCCTTTAAAATGAATGACGCTTGCTTTACCAAAATAGTAGTTGGTAAAACCAGCCTTTAGGATTTTATAAGATAGGTCGATATCCTCACCATACATAAAATAATCTTCATCAAAACCTCCAACAGTATTATAAGTCTCTTGTTTTAATAACATAAATGCGCCAACCAACACATCTGTTTTTCCTATGTCGTTTTCGTCTATATCTAAATTATAATAGTTGTTTGCATAACCCATCATTTTTTGAAACGCAATTCGTGCTGTTGGGATATGGCGCTTGCTTTCTGGTAAAAATTCACCTTTACCATCAATCAACTGACAACCAATAATGCCTAAATCTTGCTTTGTTTCAGCGAACTGAAGCATGTCTTTAAATATGTCTTCTGCTACAACCGTATCAGGATTGAGAATGCACAAATACTCTCCCTTTGCTTTTGCAACACCTAAATTGTTCCCTTTTGAAAAGCCTGAATTTTCATTATTCTCAATCAAAATTACATTAGGAAATTGTTGCTTTACCATTTCGCAACTATCATCTGACGAATTGTTATCCACTACAATAATTTCGGCTTCTAAATCTTCAATAGCAGCTTCAACACTCTTAAGGCACAATTCCAAAAAGTAGCGTACATTATAATTTAAAATGATAACTGATAACCTCACGATTGACTAAGATTTTAGCGAAGTTTCGAAAGGCACACGATCCATAATACTACGTCCAAGTGTTATTTCGTCGGTATATTCGAGTTCATTTCCAGCGGCAACTCCCCTTGCAATAGTTGACATGGTAATGTTATAATCTTGTATTTGTCTGAAAATATAAAAGTTAGTAGTATCTCCTTCCATCGTTGGACTCATAGCAAAAATAAGTTCCTTAATCTTTCCTGTTTTTACTTTTTCTACTAAAGTGTTGATATTTAAATCTTGAGGTCCAATACCATCCATAGGAGAAATCTTCCCGCCCAAAACGTGATACAACCCTTTAAACGAACTTGTGTTTTCAATGGCCATAACGTCTCTTATGTCTTCAACTACACAAATCAATTCTTCATTACGGTTGGGGTTTTCGCAGATTTCGCACAGAGCTTTATCACTTATATTGTGGCAAGATTTACAAAAGTTAATTTCTGCTCTAACTTTAGACAATGCCTCTGATAACTGAAACGTTTGGTGCTCTGGCTGACGTAGTAAATGAAGTACCAATCTCAGAGCTGTTCGCTTACCTATACCTGGTAGTTGCGACATTTCGTTAACCGCATTTTCTAAGAGTTTTGATGAAAATTCCATAAATGCGAAGTTACTGATTTTTGTATATAAAAAAACCCAATTGCTTATGATTTACAATTGGGTTCAGTTACTGTTTGTTTAGCTCTTATTTTAAAATGAGTTGCTTTGTTATTTCTCCTTTTGTACTATTCAGTTTTACAAAATACATACCTGCATTAAATGAAGACACATCTATTTTATGCCCATTAAACAGGTTCACTTTTTTTCCATAAAACATAAGTTTACCTGCGGTGTTGTAAACTCTAATGCTAACATCTTCTTGTTCATTCCATTTGAGGTTAACTTCATTAGTAGCAGGATTTGGATACATTGAAAAATCACTAAGCTCAAAATTATCTACACTTAGGCTTTCATTATACAGGTTTGATCTCCACAGACCTCTTCCGTAAGTTGCTGCATATAATCTATTATCAGCTGTATTTACCTCTAGCTCGTTAATTCTGACATTGGGCAGTCCATTATTAAAAGGCACCCAAGTATTACCTAAGGCATTATCCGTGTAATAAACTCCGTAATTCATACCTACATACAATCCGTCTTCTCCATTGTTTTGCCAAGCTAATGCCTGAGCAGAAAAGTTTGGCAGATCCCAACCTATTGAAGACCAGGTCATACCATTATTTGTACTCACATATACTTTTTCACTATTTGTGGTTGCAATTGCTACTTTAGATGGATCCGTTGGGTGAACGGCAATTTCGTTTATTTGGCCTCCAAATAAGTTAAGTGTAGCTTGCGACCATGACACACCACCATTAGTAGAATACCAAAACACACCATTAATGGATAAATAGAGCATCTGATTATTGGTAGGTGCAACTTTAAAATGATCTACACTTAATCCGAAATTCTGAGATATTGAGGTCCATGAAAATCCTCCATCTAAGGATTTATATACTTCGTCAAATGCACAATAGATGACATCTTGAGTTATTGGGTCTTGCTCAAAAGGTACAATCCAATTCCATGTAAATTCACCTCCTTTATCATCTGGCTGTGTTACTCCTGATACATTTAATCCGCCATTGAATGACTTAACAAATGAACCAAATTGTGATGTACCATAGAGAATCTGCGAATCATTTTTATCCACAAAGCCCTCCATACCATCTGCTCCCCACCAATCTGTCCAATTGCCAT
Organism: uncultured Flavobacteriaceae bacterium; assembly: GCA_964453045.1. Lineage (GTDB taxonomy): Bacteria > Bacteroidota > Bacteroidia > Flavobacteriales > Flavobacteriaceae > Winogradskyella. The sequence continues at coordinate 14,996 of CAYVNR010000016.1, read as the reverse complement.
CTGTACCAAGTACCGAAGAACCGTTGTCTTGAGATCCACCCGTAACCACAACAGGATCTGTCTGACTAATTCCGATTCTGTAGAATTGTCTAATCCCCAAACCTGTTGTTAAATCTGTGTAATAATTACTATTTACAACTGTTGGATTTTCCGCTTTATAAATACCTCCATCTGTGCCAACAAAAAGCTTAGCATTAGTACCTGTGCCACTAAACAGCATAATATCTACATCTGCATGGCAGTAACCGATATTCTGAGCAAAAGCACTAGATGGCACCCATTGTGAGCTAATATTGAAATCAACCCCACCATTTGTAGATCGCCAAGTATTAATACCTGCAACATGGACATCATTCACATCGTTGGGATTAACTGTTATATCCATATCTCTTGGAGCTTGTCCAATCCCAGCATCATTCGGATCTTCTGGATTTGATGAATAACCAAAATAGTTTTTGCCAGTATGCTCTAGTTTTGTAAAAGTAGCGCCACTGTCTGTAGATTTGTACAGAGCTCCAAAAGCACTTCCTGATGCTTCGACTACATATACCACATTAGGATCATTTGCTGATACACCAATCATTTTAGTACCATTAGAGAATTGATCCGGACCTACACCATCTATTTCCGTAAAGATTGCTCCATCGTTTGTAGACCTGTAAAAACTACTTCCAGAAGCATATATAACACTAGGATCGCCTGGTTTAAATTCAAAATCATAACCAGTACCTGTACCTACAAAAAATATAGAGCTCCACGATGAACCCCCATTTGTAGATTTGTACAATCCATTACCTTGAACGCTGGCATACATTTTTGAAGTGTCTGTAGGGTGTATTAAAATTCTATTGACATTTCCCCCAAATAAGTTGCTAAGGAGTGTCCATGTTGCGCCGCTATCCGTAGACTTAAATATGGTACCGCCTATAGACCCCCAGTAATAGGTTGTACTGTTCAAAGGGTCTATAGCTAATGAATATACGTCGATATTGGATAAGTTATCTGTTAAAACTGTCCAGTTTGTACCACCATCTGTACTTCTCCAAACTCCACCAGTTTGACTACCTACTATAATGTGGTCTATGTTGTTGTCATCAACGGCTATTGAAGTAATTCGTCCCACACCAGGATTATAGCCCGAAGTAGCATTCCAATAGGTTGGCCCCATATCTTCCCAAGTACCAACTACAGTTCTGGCCGCCAAACCTTCATTGTTTATTCTTGCATTATAGTTTTGTAATTCGTTATAATAAAATTCTGGGGATTTTAATTTGCCTGTTTCGTCCATAGAACGTTCAGCAAAATATTGCCAACGCCTAAAAGACTTATAGCCAGTTCCACGACCTCGACCTATAGTATCGAAATGATTTTCTGCAACCTCTGAGATGTATTCTACAGTATGTGTTCCTTCTGCTATTAACTCTCTGTAATCTTGACCGAAAACACTAAAAGTAAATAACGAAAATGCTAATAATAGGATATTATTTTTCATAAAATTTAGGGTATAAATAGCTCTTTTTTTTTCAAATGTACTATTTTCCGCAAAAATTTCCAGTATAAAAGCCTCCAAAATATGAGCTCTATTTCAATATTAATCTTAATTGTAAGCTATTTTGCTGTACTTGTTTTAATATCCTATTTCACAGGAAAGGAAGACTCGAACGCTGCATTTTTTAAAGCCAATAAATCTGCACCTTGGTATCTGGTAGCCTTTGGGATGATCGGAGCATCATTGTCTGGAGTTACTTTTATTTCTGTTCCTGGGGCTGTTGAAGCAAAACAATTTGGATATATGCAGGTTGTTTTTGGTTACTTTTTCGGGTATTTAATTATTGCCTATGTTTTACTTCCACTTTACTATAGACTCAATTTAACTTCAATTTACACCTATTTGAAGGATAGGTTTGGCAATGTGAGTTACAAAACTGGTTCTATTGCTTTTTTAATATCGAGAACTGTAGGCGCTTCGTTTCGTTTATTTTTAGTTGCTAAGGTGTTACAGCTATTGGTATTTGACATGTTTAATGTTCCTTTTGTGATAACTGTTATTATAACGATTGCTCTAATTTGGCTCTACACGTTTAGAGGTGGCATAAAGACTATTATTTTCACTGATACGCTACAAACTTTGTTTATGTTAGTTTCTGTTGTCGTTACCATTATCTTTCTAGCTTCGGCTTTAGATTTAAATAGTGTATCGGCAGTTATTGACAATGCTAAGGAAAGTCATCTCAGTAAGGTTTTCTTTTTTAATAATGGCAACGACCCTCAATATTTTTGGAAAAGTTTCTTATCTGGAATCTTTATTACCATCACCATGACTGGTTTAGATCAGGATATGATGCAAAAGAATTTAACTTGTCGCAACCTAAAAGATGCCCAAAAGAATATGGTATCATTTAGCATAGTGCTGATATTTGTTAATTTGCTCTTTATGGTTCTCGGTTTAATGCTCACCCAATATGCAGAAATCAATAGTATCGATGCCAAAAAAGACGATTTATTTCCCACTATTGCAATGCTACCCGAAATCGGTGTGGCAACTTCTGCATTTTTCCTACTTGGGCTTATTGCCGCAGCATACTCAAGTGCCGATTCAGCTTTAACCTCCTTAACCACTTCATTTTGTATTGATATTGTTGAAATTGAAAACAAAGCAGAAAGAGAACGCAAAAAAATCAGAAAACAAGTACATATTGGTTTTAGCATTGTTTTAATTTTAATTATTATACTATTTAATGCCATTTTTACTGATATTTCAGTCATTTGGGAACTTTTTAAAGCAGCAGGATATACCTATGGGCCACTATTGGGGATGTTTGCTTTTGGTTTGTTGACCAAATGGCAAATTAAGGATAGATGGGTTTGGGTAATCGCAATAGTTGCGCCGATAGTTTCCTATGGCTTAAACCGTAATTCTAAGGCCTTATTTAATGGCTACGAAATAGGATTTGAAATTTTAATCATTAACGGATTATTAATGTTTATCGGACTCATGTGCATTAGAAAATCAGTACTGACCAGTGCCCAACAAAACTAATGTACAAGCAACTTCATAATCGATTTCATTTTGCTTTAGCAGATTATAGAATTCAGGATTCTCAGTTCCAGGATTGAAAATTACCCGTTTTGGTTGCAGCCCAATAATGTAGTCGTAATATGATTGCTGTCGTTTTGGATTTAAATAAAGTGTTACTGTATCAATATTGGTATAGGACATCAACTTCGTATCAATTTCAACATCATTCACCTTACCCGATTTAAGCCCGAAAGCTACAACTTCATGATTATACATTCTAAGTCTATTAATGGCCATATTGGAATAACGCTGCGGCTTTAGTGAGGCTCCGATAACAAGTGTTTTTTTAGTCATATTGTTAAAAAGATGTTAAGACGTGTTAAATAAGGTAACGTAATGTAAAAGTAGTCGTCTACATTTTAAGAAACTATCAATCAATCAAAAAACAATCAAAAAATGAAGCATTTCTTCGCAATGCTTATTATGATCTCATCAATCGTAATAGGTGCTCAACCCAATTCAAATTCAGAAATTAAAAACGGCTCTATAAATGGGCGTGTCTTAGATGCAGAGCTCAACGAACCTCTGCCCTACGTTAATATCATTGTAAAAGATGCAAAAGGCAAGCTAATTACAGGAGGTATCACCGATAATAATGGCATGTTTAACATCAATAAAATTCCTGAAGGTACAATTAATGTGGAGATCACTTTTATAGGTTACAAAAGTATTCTGAAGCAAGAAACCATAGGAAAGGGCAACTACGATATAAACCTGGGAGACCTAATGCTCGAAGAAGATGCCGAAAACTTAGATGAAGTTACAGTTGTTGCTGAAACCTCAACCATTCAACAAAAAATTGACCGCAAAGTAGTTAACGTCGGAAAGGATTTGACAACATCTGGCCCAACGGCTTCTGATATAATGAACAACATTCCGTCTGTAAATGTAGACCAACAAACTGGTGATATTGCACTACGAGGTAACCAAAACGTACAGGTAATGGTAGATGGACAGCTATCTAATATACCCGCAGCTCAATTATTGAGACAGATTCCTTCAACCTCCATTAAACAAATTGAATTGATTACCAATCCATCTGCCAAATATAACCCAGATGGGATGAGCGGTATTATTAATATAATACTCCATAAGAATGTAAACATTGGTTTTAATGGTAATCTCAATTTTGGATTGGGTTACCAAATTGAACCTAAGTTTAATAGTTCCATAGATATGAATTACAGAAATGGTAAACTCAATTTTTATGGAAGCTATGGCAATAATATTTCTCGAAACGCCAACGAGGGTATTTTAGAACAGATAGAATCTGACCTCACACAACTGTTTGACATCACGGACATACGCAACTCTCATCTGTTTAAAGTTGGTGTGGATTATTACATCAATGATAAAAACACCTTTTCTGTATTTACCAATCAAAACATATTTGATGGTGGTGCTTTGGGAGAAACCGATTTGCTTTTTGGTAATGACCCAAGTTTTAATCAATTTCAAATATTTGATAATACCAATGAAAATAACAGCCAACAGTACAATGTTAATTACAAGCTAGAATTTGATAAAGAAGGTCACAATATAGAGCTAGAAGCAGATCATAATATTTTTAATAACGATATTTTTACAGACAACAATTTCAGTGGTGTTGGCAGCCGGCCAGATTTTGACGAATTTACCGATGTTGATAGATCTAGGACAGAAATCAATTTAGATTACGTAAACCCCTTATCCGAGACTTCAAAATTAGAGCTTGGAGCACAAGCACGGTTATTTGAAAATACAATAGATTACAACTCCGATGGTCGGGTACTTAATGAATTTGGAAATTACATACCAACTGCAACTAACTTTAATTACGAAAGAAACATTTATTCTCTCTACGCCAGCTACAGTTTACAAAAAGACAAATGGTCTTACCAATTTGGTTTGAGAGCAGAAACGGTTAATGTTGATGCTTTGGCATTAGATACAGATTTGACCAATAACAATGTAACTGAATTTCCTTTTGAAAACGATTACACACAAGTTTACCCATCTGCATTTATAACGTATGAAGCTTCAGAAAAAAACTCATATCAATTTAGTTTTAGTAGACGTGTGGACCGACCAGGTGTGGGACAGGTCAATCCTATTCCAGAATTTAATACACCCTTGATTTCACAATTCGGTAATCCGGAATTAGAGCCACAATTTACCAACTCAGTAGAAGTTAATTACACCAGAAATCTAGAAAAAGGAAGCATTACAGCAGGTGTATTTTACCGACTCATAGAAGATGAAATCAACCAAGGTGTATTTGTAGATCGTACAACATTGGGCTCTGGTCGGGTTATTTTAAGAATTGACAACTTTGATAATACTTCTGCGTTCGGATTTGAAGTTTCAGGTAATTACAAACCCACAAAATGGTGGAGTTTCAATGCAAGTTTTGACATGTATGGTCGTACACAACGTGGATTTGCCGAAACATTAGATCCAACGATTGAAAACCCAACTGAAGATGACATTGAATTAAACAATGTTGAAGTTGATAACCTTATCTACAACTTTAGAGTATTCAATAATTTTAAAGTGAGCAAAAAGTTATCTTTCTCGGCATTTGCCATGTACAGAGGAAAAGACACCGGTCTTAATTTTGAAATGGATCCTATGTACTTTGCCAACTTAGGTATGCGTTACAATTTCTTGGAAGACAACAGAGCTACCTTTAGTTTAAACTTTAACAACGTTTTTGATACGCAAGAGATCAACATCTTAAGCGAAAGACCATTTCGACAAGAGGTTAACTTTATGCCCGAATTCAATACTGTTTACGCCGGTTTATCTTATCGCTTTGGTGGTGGAAAATACAGGGCAAAATCCCGAAAGCGAAGAGATAATGACGAAAAATCTGGTGGTGGATTTTTATAAAAAATGTTAAAACTGGTATTAGGGTCACAAAAACTGTCACAAAGTGTACGGTACAAGAGTCTTTAATATAAGAATGAAAAGCTTAAAAAGTATATTTAATAGTTTGCATAAATAGTTGATGGTTAGTGTTAATGTTTAGCTATTAAATAAGAAAACCCTGATAAACTTCCCAGTTATCAGGGTTTTTGTTAAATACACGTTAAAAATGCAAAGCTGTGAAATAAAACCGAAAGTATTACGTCTATATATGTGAGATAAGTTTTAAGTAATAGTAATTATAAATTAATTTTTATAATAGTGTTAGTTAAGTTGGTTAATAGCTGAAAAGCCCGAACAATTTTAAATAGTTTGGGCTTTTTAAATTGGTGATACAATGTAATTACTTATGGTCGTTGTAGTGTACCGTTTTTTAAGATTTTTTATGTTTATTTTTTCCAATAAAAATTGTAGAGCTACTCGTTGCTATAGCAAGCACAATAAATAAGATAATAATTTCCGTTGCAAAACCTTTATAGATTCCAAAAAGTATAAGTGCTATCCAGCCTAAAATTATTCCAATTGCTGTTGCTTTAGTATTTTTCATAATTGTTTAATTTATCTTGTAGGTAAACATAACCTTTCAAAAGTTACATTTTTTTCAATTTTTTTTGACAACTCAAAAGTCTCTACTCTACAATAAAATTCAATGTGTATGCATTAATTGTCTCTGATTTTTTAAAAATCAATTTCACCAAAATTCTATTGAGTTATCCACTCCAATTTAAGAATTCCATTTGCATAGTTCAATCCGCAATTTAGAATTCAGAGTTTGCTCATTTTCTTGATTCCAATTCAGCTTTTATTTTTCTCATATTTCCAAAATTCACAGGAATTATAGCACTCAAAGCTATAGGTACAACAATTAAAGCACTGAAAATTCCATTGTCATCTTTTTTCAATAGTCCATAAATACAAACTATGAAGAGAACACTTAATACTCCAATTAATGCTCCATTTATAATTTTCAATCCTCTTAATTCTCCTTCAAGCTTTTCTGTAGTTTTTTCGTTTAATTTCATTTCTGCTTTTTGTTTGACAATGTTGGTTACAACTTTTGGCTATGGTTTCGTTACGGAATGGTAAGCGATTATCATTACGCCGCAACCATAAATTTAGTAAAAAGGCTCAAAATTCCGATTAGGAATTTAGCTTAGTTCATTGTTAGCAGCTGTCTTTTTTGATTTTTGAATTTTGAATATATGAAATCCGTGAATCAAAACAGCAATCCCACAGCCGATTATAAAAGGCGGTGCATTTAACAATATTCCGTAAACAATGTAAATCAAATTGGCAATCAGTGACAGAACTCTCAACAATAAGATATTCTTCATTGTCATTGAGAGTAGATTGATTCCTAAAGCTGAATAACCAATAATGTGTATCATAGTGACAAACACATAATTTTTTCAGTTCTTTCCAAAACATCCATTTGTTTGGGTGCTTCCCGATCGATAAACCCAAGTTTGTAGTATAGCTTGTGTGCTTGGGGCATACTCATCGTAGTCTGTAACCATAATTCGGTGGCATCATTTTCCAAACAACGACTTATACAACGTTCAATTAATTTTGTTGCTATTCCAAGTTTTCTATAGTTCGGATTGATGAATAGCTTAGCGAATTCAAATGTATCTTCGTTTAATCGTTTTAGGGCGACGCAACCCACTATCTCTTTCTTGAATTTAGCATAAAAAAGAAATCCACCATTCTCTAAATAAGCCTTGTCAGGATTATGCAAAGTGAATTTGTCATCTTCTTCTAATTTACCGTTCAAAACACCCAACAGCCAAGGTCCAGCCAATTCATAGAAATGTTCTTTTAGACTGGGTTTATAATCTATGATTTTTACAAATTCACCTTTTGGCTCATAAATACGTTTATTTATTGGTTTATTACTAATTTCCCAATCCAATCTATTTAAAATATTAATCATATCTGGGTGTCCAATTGAGAAAAGGTCTTTTAGTGTATTAGAAAATGATAACCATAAAGGTTCAAGTTCTTTCTGTAATCCTTTCCCTTTTTTTGTCAGTACGACTAACTTTGAGCGTTTATCATTTGGGTTGGGTGTAATATTGACTAATTCTTCTTTTTTTAGGTCTCGTAAAATATTTTTTACTGTTATATGAGAAAAGTCGATCTGGCTAGAAATTTCGAGTATAGTTTGTGGTGCATCAGATTTTGCTAAAACATAGTATACAGAAAACCAACTTGCCTTAAAACGTATATTGGCATCTAAATAAATTTTGTCGCCATCTTGTTGAAGTTTTTCGCTAATTCTTCGAAATCTCGATGCCCCAGCAAGATATCCCAATGCGTTCAATACATCTGTCATATTAATTATTTATGAAAGTACTTTTACAAAAGTATAAAAGGTGTTTCATAAATTCAAATATTTCTTTTGGTATTTCAATGCTTATGCTCAAGTTGCTGTCAACGGTTTTGACTATGGTTTCGTCACAGAATGGTACGCGAGTATCATTTCGCCTCAACCATAAATTTAGTAAAAAGGCTCAAAATTCCGATTAGGAATTTGAGCCATAATGAACTATCGCCAATGTTGTACAACGTTGTTATTTTTAAAATTGATATCCAATTCGTAAATGTAAGTTAATTGCCGCTTCCCCTTTGTCTTTTGCAAACCCAGAACTTTTGGCAAAATAATGAATATAACCAATCCCAATACCCGTTTCATAATTAAAATGTTTACCGAGGTTTCTTCTAATTCCCCAAGTTGGAATCATGGCTAGGTTATCTACTATTTGTGCTTTATTATCATCACCGAAATTGATTAGTAAATTGTCCGAACGGAAACTTGTTTTGAGTGAAAAGAAATTTCCACTATTATTATCTATTCGCTTTGATTTACTTAGTCGTTTATTTAGGTTATAATACCAACGTGGTTCAGCTGTAATAACAGTAGTTAACAAAAAACCTGTGTCAGGATAAAACTCGTCATTGTCATATGCATCAAAGCCTAGCTCGGTTCGTAATGCAATTTGATTTGATAGTTTTAATTCATTATATATCCAGAGTCCTGCATATCCTGTTTGAATTCCGAAGATTGATTTCTCAACACTAGATTTTTGTGCTTGTTCGGTTGAGTTTTGAGATTTTACGATTAATGTTAATCCTACAAATAATAGTGTCAATACCTGTTTTGTCATTTTTTTAAAGTTTATAAATTGAACTACAAAACAATGAACTAACAATGACTTTAATTGACCAATAGAAGCGTTGGTACGTTATTATATGTTAAAAAATATTGAACTATTTTCACGAAATATTTTTTTTGTAATCAGAAGGGGTAAACCCTGTTTCTTTTTTAAAAATTCGATTAAAACTGGTTCTTGATTTAAAACCACATTCTGAGGCAATCCCAAATAGGCTGTAATTTTCGTAGTTTCCTAAGTTTAACTTTTCTTTTACTGCTTCTACCCTATACCTGTTAATCAAGTCATAAAAAGTAGTATTTAAGTATTGATTTAACATTGTGGAAAGTTTTTTGTCTGTTGTAGAAATCTGTTCTGCTAATTTTCCTAATGTTAAATCTTCATCTAAATATGGTCTTTGGGTTTTTATAATAAGTTCAAGTTTGTTTTTTAAGCTTTCAAACTCTTCTTTTTTCTCTAAAGGCCATACTTTATTTATTGTCTTATTGGTTTTAGATTGAACTTCAATGTCCAGTAAAAAAGATGGTAATAATACTTTAGATTGGTTGGTGCCATAATACGATAAATATGAAACTAAAACTATCATAGCCAACACGGAAATAATGTCAGCATTCCATGAAAAATCACCAAAAAAAGATTCATATATTTTAACCCCTGAATCAATGCATATAATACAGATTGTTGATAAAAACATAATTTTTATCCAATTAAAATCAAACTTCGTTAGGTTAGAATATTTATGTGCTGTTAGTTTCTGATATTTTGATAGTAATTGCAATGAAAGAATTAAGTATAAGATAAAGTGCAAGTTTTCGATCCGTATAATACCACGTATAAAATTTGTATGTGTATAAGCCAGTTCATCTATTTTAAAGTTATTGAACAATATGGTTGGTATTGTAATGCCAAAAGCAAATAAAAAAGTAGGGATAAAGTGTACTAAAGTCTTCTTGACTAAACCCTCTTCCTTTAAAAATAAAGACTTTACATATAGGAGAAATAAAGGTCCTAAAGTAATTATTGTTATATCATTTGGTAAAAAACAGAGCTCTATTAGCCAAATGATATTGTGTAACAAAGCATAAAAATATAAAGCAACAAAAAATAAAAGCAGGAAAAGTACAATCAGTACCTTTTGGGGTAATTCTTTAGGTCTTATTCTTAATAGTCGCAATAAAATTATTGCAATAATTACAACGCCGCCCACTAGAAAAAAATCCAAAATTAAATTCATTAATTAAAATTTAGTTTTTCTTAATGATTAAAATATCCACTCTCATAGTTTTCTCTTGTAGAGTTTGCGTTAATTAACTGTTTTTCAAATCAGTTCTTTGTTGTAACACGTTTTTTTATTCATTATTATGGTAAAATTTTTGGTCCGATTATATTCATCCATAAAATAAAGCCTGTTATTCCACCAATAAATCCGCTTAGAATAAAAGTCAGACGCTTCTTTTTAGGTATTATTTTAAAAACTACATAAATAGCAATTACAATTCCAATAGTCGCTAAAATTAATGGAATTGTTCCTGGCCATAAGTTCAAACCTTGTGAAATATATAACTCATCTCCACCAAACCAAGTTCCGTTTGGCGAAATTATTTCTCCACCAATTGAAGTTACAAGATTGAATATTTCTCGTAGCCAGAATAAAGAAAGGAAAATAGCGAGCCAATCTAAAATTTTCAATCCGTTTTTGTAAATAGATTTCCTACGCCATATTAAAATTAATAATCCAATTGTTCCTGTCAAAATTGTTTGCAAAGGACCGCCAATTGTAATAAGTAAACCACTATTGGATTGTTCATTCCAATATCGTTCCCGTAAAATATTATTGTATTCCTCTGTTTTTTCTTTAATATCTTTTGGCCAAGAGTCATATTCAATATCCACATAATCCTTTGTTAAATCTCTAACTGCTATTACATCTTCATCTTCTAAATATCCTTTGGGTAAATAATTCATACTTCCATAATGTAGTTTAGTTTCATAGCCAAAGTATTTTGCTACAATTATATGTCCATACTCGTGACTTATAGTTCCAATTACTGTGAACATAATAAATCCGATAGTCAGAATTAAGAGTAACTTTATGTTAATTGAGAGGTTCATTCCAATGTGTGGTAACGGTCTCTGCTTTGACTAGTTGCGTGGGTTAGCACTTAATTTTACAAGTACACACCAAACTAAAAACCTTCGCAAATCTTCAGAAGCGATGGTCTGAGCCTGTCGAAGACTAGGCGAGAACAAGCAATTACTTATAGCCATTGTTAGCAATAGTTTTTATTCCAGAATATTATCTCTAAGTTCAACTTCAAGTCTTTTTCCATTCATTGCACGTAAATCCTCAACTAATTTAGCATAATTTCTATTGTATTCTAATCCGTGTATGTTTAAAAAACAGTATATGCCTTTGGTGTAGAATCTTACATAACTATCAAATTTTTCATATTCAAAATCGTCATCATCGTCATCTATCTGGTCAGAATATACAATTTCATTATCTTCTTTACTTTGGTAATAATGAATTGTTTTTATCTGACTAAATTCTTCTATAAATTTTTCGTCAAGAACATCTTTTTCTATGTCGATATTATCTGATTCTATAAAAATTATCGGTGATTCATCACTAACAATTTGAGGAATATGAATTATGATGTTCTTTAGTTTAAATTCAAAATAGGCGTTGTTATCCGCTGTGAACATTTCAAATATGTTTCCATCCTTTCTTTTAATCTCGGTAACTTGACCAGAACAATATCCGTTATATAAATCCGTACCAAAAACTAAATCTGAAGCAAAAATTTCGTATAAAAACTTCGTACAAGAATTTAAGTTTGTTATGCGTTTTACCTCATTACTTCCAATACTAATGTTTGACTGTTTTAGTGCTTTTAATATAATATCAATAGAATATGTTTTAAGCTCAAGTTCCTTTTTAGCCAATAGTGTCTTGAATTTTGACATATTTTTAATCAGCATACTATACCCACTAATAGTTTTATATTTTTTTCCGATGTTTTTTATAAAAAAAGTATCCAAATCATCTGACAATCCATCTAAGGTTTTATTTATTTGAGATTCATTTAAATATGGCTCAGAATGCATTATAATATTTCTGTAGCTTTCTAATTCATTTAGTCTTTTTTCTAATGATTTTGATAGTTCTACTTTTGGGATTACTTTGATTCTTTCTATAGATTCTAAAAAAGTTACGGTGTGAATTTTATTTTTTAAGTCGGATTCAAAAACGCTATTTAATTTTCTTTGCTTTTTTTGAAGTAAAGCTTTTTTAACGTTAGAATCTATCTGTGAGAAAATCAAATATTCGCTATGCTGTGCTAAAATACTTTTAAACAAAATTTCAATTCCGTGTTGAATGAACAGAATTGCATCTTTTAAGTAGTAAAATCTTTTTTGTTTGGTTTTAGCACTTGAATTACTATAATTTATACTTTCATATTTATTCAGGTTTTCAAATCCTTTTTTTAGAGAGTCAACTCCACTATTTAGAAAGTTTAATTTCATTCACAATGCTTGTTTTAAATTATTGCTAACGGTCTGGTGTATGAGTAGTAGCGGATTTCACATAACTACTTTTTGGATTACAATATACTTTAATTTATCAAAAAAGCGGTTCGAGTTGGCACCCAAACCGCTATTGCTTATACACTTTGTTGTGCTTAGTACTTATTTGATTTCTTAAATTGCTTAACCATTTTTCCAAAATTTTTATCCTTTTGGCGTTTTTCAGCCACAGTTGACTCAAAATGTTCTTTTTCTCGTTTCATTTTCAGGTAATTTTCATAGAACAATTTATCTACTTTTTCACTTTCAACTGCTGAGATAACAGCACAACCAATTTCTATTGTATGGGTACAGTCTTTAAATTTACAGTTTTCGGAAAGCTCAACTATTTTTTCAAATGTTTTTTCCAATCCTCCAACCGAATCTGCGATACCTACTTCTCTTATTCCGGGATTGTCAATTATAACCCCACCATTTTCAAGAACTATTAATTCTCGGTGGCTTGTAACGTGTCGTCCTTTATTCGTACTTGTGCTAATTGTATTCGTTTTCATCAGCTGTTTCTCTGAAAGATTATTCAGAAGACTTGATTTCCCTACTCCTGACGAGCCCAATAAACAGTAAGTTTTGCCCTTTACTAAGTGCTTTTTTAGTCTTTCAATCCCTTTTTTAGATTTATTACTAATAGCAATTATCGGTACCTGCTTCACTCTTTCTTGAACTTTGGATATTAAATCGGTTAAAGTAGTATCATTTATCAAGTCAATTTTGTTTAGGATGATAATCGGTTTTACATTGGATGCATTGCAAATTGTCAGATACCTTTCCACTCGATTTATATTAAAATCCCTGTCGATTGCTTGTACTATAAAAGCAAAATCAATATTAGTTGCAATGACTTGTTGTTCTCCTTTTTTCCCAATTGCTTGTCTTTTAATGATTGTTTTTCTCGGAAAAATAAAGTGTATGAGAGCTTTATTGTCATCATATTCAGAAATTGCAACCCAATCTCCTACAGCAGGAAAATCTTCGCGAGTATTTGCAGTATATCGTAAGTTTCCAATAATTTCTGTATCAAATTCTCCTTTTTCAGTTTTAACTATATATCTTTCCTTATGTTCTGAAATAACTCTTCCGATTTTAAAGTCTAAAAGATTATGTTGAATTTTTAGTTTTTCTATTTTATTGTTATATCCGAAATCTTCTAATTTCATATTCTTTGTGTTTTAAGATATTGTAAATACTACAGTATTTTTAAGTTTGTTGAAATACAATAGCATTCACAAAACGTGATTTTTGTAAAATGTAAATAAGTAGAAATGCTCCAGATTGTTACCTGAAGTAAAGAATGGTGATAGCCAAAGAAAAAAGGCTATCTATTTTATAATATCCGAATATGATATTACAGATGTAATAGACATAAAATTTAATTAGGGTACAAAGTTAAAAAAATCCCTCATAAAGTTTCAAATAACGAGAGTGTTTTTTGTATTAAGCACAACGGTCTCGGCTATGAGTAGTTGCGTGGTTTATTACGAAATTTGCAAGTATACAACAAACAGAAAATCTTCGAGGATTTTCAGAAGCGATGGTCTGAGCCTGTCGAAGACTAGGCGACACCTAGCAACTACTTATAGGCATTGTTGTACAACGTTATTATTATTTACAATTAATTTTTAAGAATTCATAAATTCCACTTTTAATGCTCTTCCGAAGATTACCTTTCTTTGTTCCATGCATATAAGTAGTGTTGGTTCCTGTCGTTTTTATTTCTTTATTATCGAAATAAAAGATTATGTCCGTACTCATTACTGCATCAGCGGTTCTGAAATTCCAGATAATTTTGTCGATTTTGACCTTAACTTTTAAAATGGAATCTGTCGGAAACCCGATAGTTTCAGTTACTTTTATTTCAGATTTTATATTTTCGTTCAGTTCTTCTACAGCTTGATTAAATGTAAGCTCATAATTTGGAATTTTTGATTCGCCAATACTTGGTCCAACTTTTTCTATTTGTACTGTATTACTTTGTTTGTCAAAAATGAATTCAATTGTTTTATCACATTTTAATTCGTATGCTAGTCTATTAATTTCTTTATGTGACTTACAACTTAAAATCAACGTTGATAAAATCAGAAGTATTTGTAATGTCTTTATGTTCAACTTGAAGTTTTGTTTTTAATGTTGCACAACGGTCTCGTATAACCGTCGGTTACGGGTTAATATACACAGACTTTTCGGTTTAGCACTGACGCTAGCAATTCCGAGTGGATTCGGACGTAGTCGAATCCGCCGTAATTGCGGTTATA